>NZ_CP012099.1:1942500-3142500 GCF_001182785.1 Bacillus thuringiensis
GTAGCAGCTACTTTCTTTGCTACTTGCCATTGTTGATTGTCCATGTTATCCCTCTTTCTACTATGATGAGCTTGATGTACTATTATGCATATGTATGAGCTTGGACAATTAGACGTATGAAGTGTTTGAAAAAATACATGAATTAAATGATATTAGGGAAGTATTAAAGGTGTTAAAACTTTGTTACATATAAGCCGATTGTTCGAAAGGAAAGGGAATGTATGGTAAAATGTAATTAGGTTATTAAAAGATAAACATTACAAAATGATAAGAGGAGTGGATTGTATGAGTACGAAAACAAATGTTGTTGAAGTATTAAACAAGCAGGTAGCAAACTGGAATGTGTTATATGTGAAACTACATAATTATCACTGGTATGTGACAGGGCCACACTTCTTTACATTACATGAGAAATTTGAAGAGTTTTATAATGAAGCTGGAACGTATATTGATGAGTTAGCAGAACGTATTTTAGCTTTAGAAGGTAAACCGTTAGCGACAATGAAAGAATATCTTGCAACATCTAGTGTCAGCGAAGGGACAAGCAAAGAATCTGCAGAAGAAATGGTGCAAACATTAGTGAATGATTATTCTGCACTTATTCAAGAATTAAAAGAAGGTATGGAAGTTGCGGGTGAAGCTGGCGATGAAACATCAGCTGACATGCTGTTAGCAATTCATACAACATTAGAACAACATGTATGGATGCTAAGTGCATTCTTAAAATAACGATAAAAAATATAAAACCCATTGAAAAATTATTTCAATGGGTTTTTTTATGATTTTTCAGTTTTCTTTTATGCTATAATATAGTAAAAAGGAGGCGATGCGATGTTTCGCTTTTTCAGAACTGGAAAAGAAGAGCGGGAAATTACGAAAGATGAATTAGAACAAGCGATGGCTCAGTTTTTAGAAACGAATGCTAATATCGTTTATACAGTATTAGTAAATGAAGACTATACAGTAAATTATGATTTGTTAAAACCGTATTTACCTGCATTTCCAACAAATGATTTTCTCATAACGAAGGAAACGCTTGAGGTATTTGAACATACAGCAGAAAATTTAAACCTAGTGAAAGAAATTGATGTCGTACAAAAGGCAGTAGATCAATACGTAACAGAAAAAGAAATGTTCCCAATTGTTGAAGGTAGCGAAGATCGCCTCATATGCGGAATGAAACTAGGACCTTACTTAAATCGTAGCTTAAAAAGAGACTTATATATTTCAGAAAAACATTATTTAGTTTCAAGTAAACCAGATAGAAAAAAACAAAAGAGCGGGTAGACGTAATGAAAACAACAATACATATATTGTTGTCTTTTTTTGTTTGTTAAAATATTGATTTTTCAGTTTATTCTTATTTATACTAAATATATTGGAAAGGGAAGAGTAACTATTAAGCAACATTCTGAGAATAAGGTATTGTTAGCGTGGGCTATACAAAATGGTATAAAGATTTGAAAAATAAATATTATAATAGGTTTCGGGGGAATTGGTATATGAAAAATAGTATGACTTACATTCAATTATTAAATGAAACGTTACGCTGTTATGCAAATAAAGGAAGTTTTGAAGCGTACAATTATATAATGGAAAATGCTACAGGTGTAATAGGGAATGAGGCGCAAATATATAATTTTAAGTATGCGCTCGCAAGTGCATCGGGACTTGAAAAAGAAGCATTACATTTAATGAGAGAGGCCATTATAGAAAAGGGGTTCTGGTATGGAAATGAGTATTTAATTTCGGACGATGATTTAAAATCACTACATAAATTTGAAGAATTTCATACAATGGTTCAATTATGTAAAGAAAGAGAAGAATTAGCACATAAATCGGAAAGACCAGACGTGAAATATATATACAGCAAGAAAGAGGGAAATCTACTACTTACATTACACGGTGACCAAGAAAATATTCAAATAGCAGAGCCATATTGGAAATCAGTTTTGACACAAGATTACACGTTAGCTTTACCACAGTCTTCACAAATTCAGTTTTCAGATGGATTTGTTTGGGATGATCTTGAGAGAGGGAAAGGGGAATTAAAAGAGCATTACAATAAGTTTATAGAAAATCATACAGTAGAAAATGTAATCATTGGTGGTTTTTCTGCAGGGGCAAGAGTAGCTTTATATACGATTTTACAAAAAGATATAGATGTGGATGGTTTTATTTTTATGGCACCATGGCTTCCTGAGATTGAAGAATGGGATGAGTTGCTAAGAGTGCTGCAGGATAAACATATAAAAGGATATATAGTATGCGGGGATCAAGATGAAGATTGTTTCGAGTCCACGCAGCAATTTGTACAATTATTAAGAGATAAGAATATAAAACATAAGTATAAAGTTGTGCCTAACTTAGATCATGATTATCCTATTAACTTTGATGAACTATTAAAAGAAGCTATTGAATATATAGGAAATAAAAACAATAAGTAGTAAGAAAAAGAGATGCATCATATGTGATGCATCTCTTTTTAGAGTTATAAATTAAAAGCATTTGCAAGTAGGCGATAAGACTTTAATTTATGTTCAAATTGATGGGTAATCGTGACAATCATAAATTCGTCAGTATTGTATGCTTTGCTTAAGTTTATTATTTTTTCTTTTACAGAATACGGATCACCAACAATCATACGTTGACGATTTTCTTTTATACGGAATAAATCATAAGCACTGTATGAATAATTTTGAGCAGTTTCGATAGAAGGTGTACCAGTAGTTCGTTTTCCTTGCTCTAATAATAAGATTGATAAATCTAAACTAGAAGCAATTTTTTCCGCTTCTTCATTTGTTTCTCCGCATATAACAAAAATAGAAACGATTGACTTTGGTTTATCTCCTAAAAATGAAGGCTGATATTGTTCTTGGTAAGCCTTCATAACTTCAGGACCTCCGAATCCATTAATAAATTGCGCAAATGCGAAAGAAGCTCCGTTGTTTGCGGCAATTTTAGCGCTCTCTCCGCTAGAACCGAGCATCCACATTTCAGGAGATGTTGGGATAACTGGAGTGGCTTTTAAGTTTGCATAGTGATGGTTTTCTGGTACTTGATCATGTATGTACATTGCAACGTCTGCAATTTGTTCTGGATATTGATCAAGTGATACCATTTTCCCTTCTTGAAGTGCGCGAGTTGCTATTGGCATACCACCAGGAGCTCTACCAACACCGAGATCGATACGATTTGGATACAGTGCTTCTAAAACGCGGAAATTCTCAGCGACTTTATATGGGCTATAATGCGGTAACATAACACCACCTGAACCGACTCTAATACGGTCCGTTTTCGCGGCAATATGAGAAATAAGTATTTCTGGACTTGAACCAGCTAAGCTTACGGAATTATGATGTTCGGATACCCAAAAACGTGTGAATCCGAGTTTTTCAACTTCTTGTGCAAGCGTAACTGTATGTGAAAAAGCTTGGGCTGCTGTGCTACCATCTGAAATAGGTGATTGGTCTAATACACTTAACTTGATCATAGAATATACCTCTCAATCTTAATGTACATCCTATTATATATTTACTTATGAAAAATGCGTAGTGAAATGCTCAAAATGAAAAGTGGATAATCCTATTTCCGCTTTTAACGAGAAAATCCGCGTTCATAATGATTCATTTCGACCAGATTTAAAATATATTCATAGTTGTCAATTTCACATTTTAGCTGTTCACGTTCTTTTTCAGATAGTGTCATATTGCTAAGTTTTTTACATAAGTTTTGTTTCTTTAATTCTAAATGCTTTTTTGTAGCGTGGTAATCATAAGTATGTTTCATTTTTTAGTTACTCCTTCGTTGCGGTTGTTATATTATACGAGGCATAAAGAAATATGAAATCTGTCTCTTATGTACTTTTAGTGAATATTCAAATTTCAATAGTGTTATGTTTATGGGGATCTATGAATAAAATGCACTAAACCACTAACGTCTATTTGATGAAGTAAGGGGTGGAATTGTGCAGAAAGATATAATGTATAACACTGAAATGGATGAAGCGTTAAAAGTTATAGATAAAGGATTGAAGAAGACGATAAGTCCAAAACAAATTATTGTAGTGGGAGCTGGTATGGCTGGATTAGTTTCAGCATCTTTATTAAAGGCTGCAGGACATGATGTGAAAATTTTTGAAGCAAACAACCGGGTAGGTGGCCGTATAGAGACAGTTAGAATGGAAGATACCGGATTATATTTAGATGTCGGAGCAATGAGAATTCCGTATACACATACATTAACGATGGCATATATAAGAAAGTTTGGGCTACAGGTGAGTCCTTTTATTAATAGGAATGAGACGGATATTATCTATGTAAATGGACGGAAAACGACGTTGAAACAATATGAAAAGGATCCGAGTATTTTAAGGTATCCTGTGGAAATGAACGAAGTGGGAAAAACGTCTGAAGAACTATTGTTACTAGCAGTACAGCCGATAATAAATTTTATTAAAAGAAATCCAGAGAAAAATTGGGATGTTGTAGTGAAGGATTTTGGGAGATATTCCACAGGACAATTTTTGAAGTATCATCCTTATCAGTATAATACTTACTTTTCGCCAGTAACAATTGAGATGATCGGTGTTCTATTAGATCTAGAAGGTTTTTTAGAACGGTCGTTTGTAGAGACTTTACGCTTTCTATACATTATGCAAGAGGAGAGCGGATTTTGTGAAATTGTGGGCGGGAATGATAGATTACCAAAGTCATTTTTACCGCAATTAGAAGAAAATATTATATATAATCAAAAATTAATGAAGTTACATCAACACGATAATGGTGTGACAGCTTTCTATCGGAACGAGGAAACTTTTGAATATAGTAGTATTACAGGAGATTTAGTTATTGTTACTATCCCGTTTTCGACAATGCGTTTTGTAGAAGTAGATCCGTTTGATTCTATATCTCATGAAAAATGGAAAGCAATTCGTGAATTGCATTACATGCCTGCGACGAAAATAGGAATTCAATTTAAAAGCCGATTTTGGGAAGAACAAGGACAATTAGGTGGCAGAATTATAACAGATTTGCCAATTCGTTATGCCTATTATCCAAGTTATGGAATTGGAGAAAAAGGACCTGCTATGATGTTAGGTAGCTATACATGGTCTTATGACGCATTGTTATGGGATGGTTTATCAAAAGGCGATCGTATTTATTACGCCTTACACAACTTAGCAACAATATTAGGTGGTCAAGTGTATGATGAGTTCATATCTGGAATATCAAAAAGCTGGACATTGGATCCGTATGCGCTTGGAGGATTTGCGCTTTTTCAAGCAGGTCAAGAATCTGAGCTACAACCAGTGATTGTCAAACCAGAGGGGAGAATATTCTTCGCTGGAGATCATACAACGCTATATCACGGATGGATTCAAGGTGCGATTGAATCTGGAATTCGTGTAGCGATGGAAGTGAATGAGTAAAATGTGTTTAATTCAGAAAATTCTTTACTATATAACTTGAGATGGATATTATTATATATAAAAGAATTATAGGGAGTGTTTACAGTGAATCCGTTATTATTCGATTTTCCTTCTGAATTTTATACTGACAGGCTTTTTATTCGAATGCCGAAACCAAGAGATGGTAAAGTTGTATATGATGCAATTCAAGCTTCAATACAAGAACTAAAACCTTGGATGGTTTTTGCACAAAAAGAGCAAACAGAGGAAGAAATAGAAGAGAGTATTAGAAAATCGCATATTCAATTTTTGCAACGTGAGGATTTAAGATTACTAGTATTTTCGAAAGAAACAGGTGAATTTATTGCTTCAGCCGGATTACATCGTATTAATTGGGATATACCTCAATTTGAAATCGGATATTGGATTGATACAAGGTTTAGCGGAAAAGGCTATATGGTAGAGGCTGCGAAAGGTATAACGGATTACGCTTTTTCTGAATTGAAAGCAAACCGTGTAGAAATTCGTTGTGATTCTTTAAATAAGAAGAGTAGAGCGATACCTGAGAAATTAGGCTTTAAGTTAGAAGGTACGTTAGAAAGTGCGAGTGTTGCGGTAGATGGAAATGGATTAAGGGATATGTGTGTATTTGCAATGACGAGAAATACATATAAAAAAGAAGAGCTGTAAAGAAATGAACTGCACCCCAATTGTTAGACACAGTCTAACAATTGGAGGTGCAGTTTTTCTATGGCTAAATTTACAGCTGATGAAAAAATACAAATCGTTCTACGTTATTTGAACGGAAATGAAAGTTATCGAGAACTGGGTAGATCGCTCGGTATAAGTGACACAATCATTTTGAATTGGGTAAACCAATATAAACAGAATGGTCTGGAAGCTTTTCTAAAACGATGTACAAATTACACACAACAATTTAAACTAGACGTACTAAACTTTATGATTGAAAACGGTATGTCCTTATTTGAGACGGCAGCTATCTTTAATATTCCTGCCCCTTCAACGATTTCTGTTTGGAAAAAACAGCTCGAAACACAAGGAATTGATGCCCTTCAATCTAAGAAAAAGGGGCGTCCATCCATGAAAAAAGATTCAAATAAACAATTGAAACAACCTTTAGCTGAAGGATCAGTCGAAGCACTTGAAGCACGCATTAAACAGCTTGAGATGGAAAATGAGTACTTAAAAAAGTTAAATGCCTTAGTTCAAAACAAGGAAAAATCACAAAACAAGACAAAGCGCAAGTAGTCTATGAATTAAGGCATAAATATTCGGTCAAGGCACTCGTGGAGCTAGCTACTATTCCTCGAAGCACGTATTATGATTTAGTAAAGAAAATGAATCGTCCAGATGTAGATGCCGATTTGAAAGCTGAGATTAAAGCGATTTATGAGGAAAATGAAGGTCGTTATGGTTACCGTCGCATTCGTGATGAATTAACGAATCGTGGCCAGAAAGTGAACCACAAGAAGGTTCAGCGCATTATGAAAGAGCTTGGGTTAAAGTGTGTTGTGCGTATGAAGAAATATAAATCCTATAAAGGAAAAGTCGGTAGAATTGCACCTAATATTTTAGAGCGTAATTTTCATACAGATGCACCGAATCAAAAGTGGATAACAGACATCACAGAGTTTAAATTGTTTGGAGAAAAACTGTATGTATCACCTGTATTAGATTTGTATAATGGTGAAATTATTACCTATACAATTGGTTCTAGACCGACGTATTCGCTTGTTTCAGACATGTTAGAGAAAGCATTGGAACGTTTACCCGAAACCCACCAGCTACTGATGCATTCGGATCAAGGATGGCATTATCAAATGAGACAGTACGTCCGGACACTTGAATCAAGAGCTATCGTCCAGAGTATGTCTCGAAAAGGAAACTGTTACGACAACGCAGTAATAGAAAATTTCTTTGGGATTATGAAGTCGGAGTTCCTCTACATAAAAGAATTTGAAAATGTAGAGCACTTTAAAATAGAATTAGAAAAATATATAGATTATTATAATACGAAACGGATTAAGGCAAAATTAAAAATGAGCCCGGTACAATACCGGACTCACTTTTATCAAGCTGCCTAATGAAATAACCGTGTCTAACTTTTAGGGGTCACTTCAGAAACAGCTCTTCTTTTTGTGTATTATGGTACAGGATGTCCATTAGAGCTTTCGAAAATTGTAAACCATTGTTGACGATCTAAGTTAACGTTTGTAGCAAGAGCGGCCGTTTTTACGCGATCTAATTTACCAGAGCCAACGATTGGCATCATATTAGCTGGATGAGCAAGTAACCAAGCATACATAACCGTATCGATACTAGAAACACCTAGCTCAGTAGCAACTTTTTGCATAGTTTCGCGTACACGTACGGCACGTTCGGATTGACCAGTAAAAATTTCCCCACCAGCAAGAGGTGACCAAATCATTGGATTGATTCGTTTTTCTTGGCATAAATCAATTGTCCCTTTTTCAAAATGCTCAAGCTGCAATGCAGAAACTTCAATTTGGTTCGTAATAAGCGGGAAATCTAAGTACGAACTTAACATATTAAATTGTGAAGGTAAGAAGTTAGATACACCGAAGTGACGAACTTTTCCTTCTTGTTTTAATTGTGAAAATGCCTTTGCCACTTCATTTGGATCCATAAAAGGATCGGGACGATGAATAAGTAATACGTCAATATAATCTGTATGTAAATTTTTTAGTGATGCTTCTGCACTTTGAATAATGTGCTCTGCACTAGTATTGTAGTGAGCAACATATCGCTCTGGAAATTTCGGTGATGGGGGAGCGATTCCACACTTTGTAATAATTTGCATGTTGTCTCGTAAGGAAGGCTTTAATTGTAAAGCTTCTCCAAACAATCCTTCACACGTATATCCGCCGTAAATGTCAGCGTGATCAAAAGTAGTAATTCCCATATCCATACAATCTTCAATGAAAGAAAGTAATTCTTGTTTCGTCATATTCCATTCTGCTAAACGCCAAAATCCTTGAATAATACGAGAGAATTCTAGCGTTTCATTCATTTGAACTCGTTCCATTATAAGTACCCCCTTGATGAATAATTATTATTTTGAAAAGGCTTTCTTACTACGTATTATTATATAGTTTTGGGGGTGTACATACAATAAATATGTTTTGCTATAAAAACGATTTTTTCTATCATGCCTTTCGAGAGGACTCCCACCTCTAAACGTAAATGAAGGTGGTGAGGTGAATCGAAAGAAATATTTTATTTTCAAGCAAAAACAGAAACGTATGTTCCGTTTTTGCTATAATATCCTTAACAGGAGGTGAATAAAATGACAAAGGAAAATCCATCAAACTATAAAACTCTTCAAATCTGGATTAAAAAAGGGCATCGTATGTATTCTTATTTTCAAGAATGTTGTCATAACGCTAAGAACATGTACAACACCACAAACTTTTATATACGCCAGGTGTACACTGGATTAACGCAAGAAAAAGAGTTGCAGCCTTTGCAAAAAGAAGTTCTGGATCATATTCATAAAAATATTGGTAAGATGAATGACACACAACGTCTTGCCTATCAGAAGAAATTGGAAAAAGAGAAATTAAAGCCTAAAGAAGAACAGAAAGAGATTACATGTAATTTGTTTTCAAAACCTAATTTTGAAAAACCTTATGTAGATTACAACTTTCTAGATGCACTATTTAAGGCTATGATTCAAAATGATTATCGAGCTTTGCCTACGCAATGTAGCCAGTCAATCATGAAAGGTTTGTTCCAAAATTGGAAATCTTTTTTTGCTAGTTTAAAAGACTATAAAAAGAATCCAAACAAATATGCTGGACCGCCTAGAATTCCAAAGTATATTCGTTCTTCTGAAAAAGAGATTCTGTATACAAACCAAGATTGCATCATTAAAAACGATAGATTTTTAAAGTTTCCAAAGACGAAATTGCAATTAAATATTGGGAAACTAGGTTTCACTGAGGGTAAACTGAAACAAGTTCGTGTGATTCCAAAATACAATGAATATGTAGTGGAATTGGTAATTGATGTTCCTTCTGAACAACAAATGATTGAAGAGAATGCTCGTTATATGAGTATTGATTTAGGGATTGATAACCTTGCAATCATCGTAACAAACACAGGTATGAAACCTGTCCTTGTTAAGGGCAAACATGTCAAAAGCATAAATCAATATTACAACAAAATGAAGAGTCATTTTACAAGCGTTCTTAGAAATGGAAAACAAACGAATGAAGGGCCTTTTACTTCTAAAAGGATAGAAAAACTTCATCAAAAACGTTACTTGAAAATAAAAGACGTCTTCCATAAAGTTAGTCACCATATCGTAAAACTAGCTCAAGAAGAAGTTTGTAAAATTGTTATTGGTCAAAACAAAAGTTGGAAACAAGAAACGAATATGGGAAAAAGAAATAACCAAACGTTTTGTCATATCCCACATAGTTTATTGATTCAAATGATTACATACAAAGCAAATGCTGTAGGCATTCAAGTTGTTGTAACTGAAGAATCATATACATCGAAAGCAAGTTTTCTGGATAAAGACTTCATTCCAACGTATGGAGAAAATGACCAAAATACAACTTTTTCAGGAAAACGAATAGAGCGCGGCATATATCGTTCAGCAAATAAAACTTTAATTAATGCAGATGTAAATGCTGCGGCTAACATTTTACGAAAGGTAATCCCAAATGCATGGACAAATGGGATAGAGGGGTTAGGCGTGAAACAGCTCGCTAATGTGTTAACTCCCCTGACGTTAATCGTCCGTTAGGTCGAAACGTTAGAAACCCCCACTTCAAGATTTGCTAAGTGGGGGAGTGTTCATATGCTATAATGTAGAAACATATAGCTAGAAGGAGATGTACGAAATGATTCCAGTAACAATATTAACTGGTTTTCTTGGATCAGGGAAAACGACTTTATTAAATCGTATTTTATCAGAAAATCACGGTAAGAAATTAGCGGTGATTGTAAATGAAATAGGGCAAATTGGCATTGATAATCAGTTGATTATGAATGTAGAAGAAGAAATTATGGAAATGACAAATGGCTGTTTATGCTGTACTGTACGTGAAGATTTACTCGTTGCTTTAAAACAGTTACTGGACGTAAAAGCGGAAGGGAAAATGGATTTTGATGGTTTAGTAATTGAAACGACTGGCCTTGCAAATCCAGGGCCGATTATTCAAACATTCTTTTTAGATCCAGTCATTCAATCTGCATACCAAATTAATGGTGTTGTAACGGTGGTAGATAGTTATCATATACATAAACATTTTGAAAAAGGATTAGAAGCAAAAGAGCAAATTGCGTTTGCTGATGTCGTTTTAGTAAATAAATTAGACTTAATTGAAGAGAGTGAGAAAGAAAATCTCTTGCATGAAATTCAAGGAATTAACCCGACTGTAAAGTTAATTGAGGCGACTAACTGTGAGGTAGATATACCATCTTTATTACAAATCCAAACGTTTAAAACGAAAGATACGTTGCAAATTTACCCTCATAAAGAACATAACCACTTAGAAGGTGTGAAATCATTTGTATTACGTGAAGAACGTCCGCTGGATTTACAAAAGCTTAATGAGTGGATGTCAGCTGTCGTTCAAGAGCTAGGAGAATATTTATATCGTTACAAAGGAATTTTATCGATAGACGGAGTAGATAAACGTATCGTTTTCCAAGGTGTACATACGTTATTTGCCGCTTCGTACGATAGAGAGTGGCAAGAGGGCGAAAAGCGTATAAGTGAAGTAGTTTTCATCGGAAGAGATATTAATAAAGAGTGGTTCCAAGAACATTTTGAAGAGTGTGTGAAATAAGTCTGCGTAAATTGCAGGCTTATTTTTTATGAGCATTCTATTAGATTACAAAACAGAATTAAATAAGGGAAAGAAACTAAAAATTGATACATGTATAATAAAAAGCCTGTTTTCACAGGCTTGTATTTTCGTCTATTAGTAACTCCATTACAACACCTACAACTGGACCTTCATCATCAATATCACCATTTAATCGGAAACCAAATGATTCATAAAGTCCCATTGCAAGTTTGTTGGCTGGATGTAAACTTAAGTAAATTATTTTGCATTCAAATTTTTCTTGTAAGAATTGAATGAGTAAGCGAAGGAAACGTTTTGCGTATCCTTTTCCTTGATATTGTTGGTCAATCATAAAGCGATCGAGCCATACACTTTTATGTTTTACTGAATACCATCCATACATTGCATAACCTACAAGTGTTTCTCCATCATATAAACCTACTGACGTTCCGTTTCCTTCATATAATGATTCTGCTAAAGAAAACGCGTTACTTTCAATAAATTGTTGCTGATCTTTTGCGACGTCTAAAGCAACTACTGAACGCCAATTTTTTGCTGTTACTTCACAAATGTGAAGATTCATAATTCCAACTCGCCTTCTAAATTAATATAGCTTTAAAGCTAATATGGATAATTTTACTTGTTATTTTGGTCAAGTCAAGGATAAATACATAAAAAGGCAGCTGAATACTAGATTCAGCTGCCTAGAAAATATAATGTATTAGTTTGTTGCTTCTTTCAATGTGTTTACGTTTTCTTCCATTAAAGTGAAGTAATCTTTATTATTTTTTGCATCATCTTCAGAAACAGTAGCTAAGTGATTTAAGCGTAAAACTTTTGTACCAGTTTCTTTTTGAATAACAGATGCTACTTTTGGAGTAGAGAAAGTTTCGAATAAAATATATTTTAGATTATGTTCTTTTACTGTTTTTGTAATATCAGCAAGCTGTTTTTGAGATGGTTCATCAGAAGCTGAAATTCCAGCGATAGGAATTTGTTTTAGGCCGTATCGTTGTTCCCAGTAACCATAGGCAGCATGAGAAACTAAAATTTCTTTCGTTTTTGCGTTCGCTACAGCTGCCTTAAATTGATCGTCTAAATCAGTAAATTTAGTTTGAAGTGCTGCGAAGTTTTTTTCGAATTCTTGTTTATGTTCAGGTTGTAATTCTACAAGTGCATTTTTAATTTTTTCTGCCTGTTTCATTGCTAGAGTAGGGTCTAACCAAATATGCGGGTCTTTATCGTGATGGTGTTCATCTTCTTTATGGCCATCTCCATGATCATGATGCTCTTCTTCAGTAGAAGCACGAAGCTCAATACCTTTAGATGCATTTACAATTTTAACATTTTCTTTTTGTAATGTTTTTTCCATTTTTTCAGCAAATGGTTCTAATTCAGCGCCGTTATAAACGAATAAATCGGCTTTTGCAACTTGTACTGTTTGTTTTTGACTTGGTTCAAATGTATGTGAATCTGCACCAGGTGGGTAAATTGCTTCAACATTTACATAGGCGCCACCGATTTTCTTTGCGAAATCAGCAAGTGGGAAAATTGTTGTATAAACTGTTAGCTTTCCATCTTTCTTGGCATTACTTTCTTTTTTATTTGAGCAGCCAGCGAAAATTAAGGTAAAAATAAGTAAGAATGAAAATATAGTCAATCTTTTAGGCATGAAGTTCTCCTCTTTTCTTTTTTACGGATATATTTTCCCCAATTATAGAAGAAAAATATCATTTTAATACAAAACGGAATAATTACGTTTTAGTTTGCGAACTTAGTATAATACATCTTTAATAAAGTTGCAATAAATAATAATCATTCCGATTTGTTTTTGTTATAAAGTTGTCAAATATAAGTGTATTATTTTTGCAAATGCATGCATATGTGACAACGCTGTTTTCATATATTGAAAAGGAGGTTAAAGAGGGGGATGAGCGCTTGGGTTACTTAATGGAAGCTATTTTATTAATATTAGCGGTAGTATTGCCATTATCTTTCGTATTAATTTTTTTAAGAAGATTAATAAGTAATTTAGGGGACGCTACAACAATAACGAAATTACAAGAGAGAGATGAGAAAAAAGAGTGAGTAAAACACTATGCGTACGCATAGTGTTTTACTTGTGGTAAAATAAGAGCAGGAAACTCCTAAAGGTTGTATTTTACTGAAGGAGAGAAAAGTAAAATAAGAGGTATATGCATATATGAATAAGCGAACAGCGTTAATACTTGGTGCAAGTGGTTTAGTTGGACAAGAGATAACGCGTCTATTACTTGAATCAGATTACTACGATTCGGTTACTATTTTTGTAAGAGAGCCAATGCAATTGCAACATGAGAAGTTACAGCAGAAACAAGTTGATTTTTCGGTATTAGAGGAATATAAAGAGTTCTTTGCTGTGGATGATGTTTTTAGTTGCTTAGGAACAACAATAAAAAAAGCAAAAACAAAAGCAAATTTTAAAAAAGTAGATTATGAATATACGTTACGAGCTGCTTGTTTAGCTGAAAAACAAGGGGTGCAAAATTTCCTTGTTGTGTCTTCTATGGGAGCGAATCCTAAATCATTTTTCTTTTATTCACAAGTGAAAGGAAAAATGGAAGAAGAATTGCAAAAGTTAGTGATCGGTGGTATTCACATTTTTAGACCATCATTATTAGTAGGAAACCGACAAGAATTTCGTTTCGGCGAACGAATGGCTGAAAAGTTATCTCGTATTATTCCTTTTATTTTTAAAGGGGCTTTCAAAAAGTATAAACCAATTTCAGCTAAAGATGTGGCGAAAGGGATGTATATAACCGCGCTGCGAGAAGAATCGGGTATCCATACTTATAATTCAAATGAAATTACAACGATAGAATAAATAAAACCGAGAAGAATGACTTCTCGGTTTTATTTATTCGTATGAATTTTTCCTGGTGCTCGCTTATATTGGTGAGGTTCTTGCAATTCAAAGCCAAGTTCATTGGCCGCTATTCTTGGGAAGTACGGATTGCGAAGTAATTCACGTCCGATGAAAATTAAATCTGCTTCGTTATTATTTAAAATTTGCTCTGCTTGTGACCCAGTCGTAATCAATCCGACTGCACCAGTTGCAATCTTAGTATGCTCTTTAATATGTTTGGCGTATTGTACTTGGTAACCAGGATACACATCAATATGTGCTGGTACAACTGCACCAGAACTACAATCGATTAAATCTATTCCCTGTTCTTTCATCCACTTTGTATACTGAACATAATCTTGAACTGTAAGCCCGTCAGGATGATAATCATTTGCTGAAATACGAACGAATATTGGTCCGTCCCAAACTTCATTTACAGAGTCGATGATTTCGCGTAAGAAACGATATCGGTTTTCAGGTGAGCCGCCGTATTCATCCGTTCGTTTATTAGTAAGTGGTGATAGGAATTCATTAATAAGGTAACCGTGAGCACCATGTAGTTCGATAACATCAAATCCGGCTTGTTTTGAACGTAACGCGGCCTTCTGAAAAGCTAATATAGTCTCTTTGATTTGCTGTATATTCATTTCTACTGGTATTTTCATCGTATCATTAAAAGGAATTGCAGAAGGAGCGAAAGCATTCGTATCTAATTCAGCTTTTCTTCCGGCGTGAGCGAGTTGAATGGCAACTTTCGCACCGTTATCATGTATAAAAGTAGTCGTTTTATGTAAGCCTTCAATTAGGTTGTCATCCCAAATGCCTAAGTCTTTGTTAGAAATTCGTCCTTCAGCTAACACCGCAGTTGCTTCAACCATAACTAAACCTACTTGGCCAGCAGCGCGAGTTCCATAATGAATGAGATGAAAATTCGTAACGCTACCATCCTCATTCCCCGATGAATACATACACATAGGTGACATAACGATACGATTTTTTAGTGTAACGTTCTTAATTGTATAAGGTGAAAAAAGCTTGGAATTCATCAAATAGCCTCCTTGATTGAATTTTCTTATATTTTACCATTCTCTTTTTTGTTTCTCTAATAAAACGCTTATACGAAAAATTTTGTTTATTCGTGTTACAATGACTAATATGAACCGAATTGGAGGATGACATATGTACCAGGCTTATTATGAAAGCGAAGTAGGTTTGCTTGAAATTACAGCGAATCAAGAAGGAATTACGTCTGTTATATTTGTTGATGAACGACAAGAAGAAAATAAAAATGAAATGATAGAACAATGTATAAATGAGTTAGATGAATATTTTAAAGGGAAAAGAAAAGAGTTTACGGTTTCGCTGTCTGCTGAGGGGACAGCATTTCAAAAAAATGTATGGGATGCACTTTATACTATTCCATACGGCGTAAGTGCTTCATATTTGGATATTGCAGAGAAGGTTGGAAATACAAAAGCTGTACGGGCAATAGGAGGGGCAAATAGTCGGAATCCAATTTCAATAATCGTTCCATGTCATCGTGTAATAGGAAAGAGTGGAAAGCTTGTTGGATATGCCGGTGGTTTATGGAGGAAAGAGTGGTTATTAAAACACGAAGGTATTTTGAAATGACGTATGGATGGGAAGAGGGATTGTTTTGAAATGTATAAATTGTGGGCAACCTTGCGAGGAGGAACAGTTAAATTGTGCAAGTTGTCAGCGAAACTTGGATAATGAACAAGATGAAGGTAGCTCGTTAATAGATAAAGAACTAGAAGTATATGTAGGGAGACAATATCCGTATTACAAAAGGAAATGGGAGCTTGAGAATAAGCGGATTGCTAGGTGGAGCTGGAATGGTTGGGCTACTATTTTCAATATAGGCTGGCTAGGATATCGTAAGTATTATGTACCAGCTGCTTTATTTATGTTGTTATTAATAGCGTGTGATGCATTTTCGTATTATATGGGATTTAATGTAGCATTGCCAATCGTTAATATGGTGCCTCTTACGTTTTTATTACTCATTTTTATTCTGTTTGGAATGGGGATTTTTTCAAATGGATTATACTATCAATTTGCGGAAAGACGTATATACCGAATAAAAGCAAGAGAAATAAAAGATAAATCAGTTGAAAACTATCTCATTCATGATAGTGGCGGAACGAGCAAAATGGGAGCGACAATTGTTACTATTTTAGCAGTTGCTAGCATATTTTTTAGTCATTTCTTTTTTCCGACTGATCGAGACGTTATTCAAAAGGTTCGTACAAGCTCGCTTTATGAATATCCTTTCTTTTCAATAGGTGAATCTTTCGAAAATTATTTTCAAAATTCAGGTTGGATATATTATCGTGGAACGGAAGGGTTAGAATTAGTAGAATTCCAAGGATATAACGCCGAGGTGCCAGGGCAAAAGGTGGCGATTCAATTTGTTGTCGATTATAAATTGGGTGAAGTGGAACCATACTCACTTACGGTTAATGGTGAATCTAAAACTGAAGAAGAGTTTTTGAAGATGATGGACGAAATATTTAAGGTTCAAAATCCATTTGATATAGAGGATGGATTACAAGTAAATGCTATTCAAAAAAGCGGTTGGAAGGAAATTTCTAACCGCTTTTTTTATGTTTGTCAAAATAAATATTTAAAATAATCAGAATCTTTTGTATAATAAAATATATTATATAGGATTTAACTTATACATATAGATTGGGGGAAGGAAGAATGAAGAGAAAGACAACAACAATTGCTGCACTTGCATTAACGACGAGTGTATTGGTTGCAGGATGTGGGAATGGTGAGAAGGCTTCGACAACGAAGAAAGAATCGAATAAGGGAATGGCAGATAAACAAGTTTTAAATTTACTAGAAACAGCTGAAATTCCTTCAATGGATACATCTAAATCAACGGATTCTGTATCTTTCCGTGTATTTGTAAATGCAATGGAAGGTTTATATCGTCTAGATAAAGATAATAAACCAACACCAGGCATGGCAAAAGATGTGAAGATTAGTGAAGATAAAAAGACATATACATTTGAATTGCGTGATGCGAAATGGTCAAATGGTGATCCAGTTCGAGCACAAGATTTTGTATATGCATGGCAACGTACATTAGATAAAGCAACAGCGGCAGAATATGCATTCATTTTATTTGATGTGAAAAATGCACAGAAAGTAAATAAAGGAGAATTACCATCAGATCAATTGGGTGTTAAAGCGAAGGATGATAAAACGTTGGTAGTAGAATTAGAGCAACCAGCACCTTATTTTCTTGAGCTTACATCATTCCCTACATTTTTCCCATTAAATGAAAAATATGTGAAAGAGCAAGGAGATAAATACGGATTAGAAGCAGATAAATTAGTATATAATGGGCCATTTACAATGAGTCAATGGAAACATGAACAAAATTATCAATTGAAGAAAAACCCTAATTATTGGGATAAAGATACTGTAAAGTTAGACGAAATTAATGTAAGTATTGTGAAGGAAACAAGCACGGGAGTAAATTTATATGATAGTGATCAAGCAGATCGAGTTATTTTAACTTCTGAATTTGTTGATAAATATAAAAAGAATAAGCCAGATGAATTTAAAACGAAGTTAGATCCACGTATGTATTTCTTGCGTTTTAACCAAAAAAATGCAACATTTAAAAACCAAAAAGTACGTGAAGCAATTGATCTAGCATATGATAAAAAAGGAATTGCTGATGTTATTTTAAATGATGGTTCATTGCCAGCATATTTCTTAGTACCTGAAAAATTCACGACAGGTCCGGATGGAAAAGATTTCCGTACTGTAAATAAAAATTTCCGTGATAGTAAAGATAATGCAGAGAAAGCAAAAAAATTATGGGAAGAAGCTAAGAAAGAGCTTGGTCAAGATACAATTACGGTTGAATTACTAAACGATGATAACGGTAGCCGTAAAAAAGTGGGCGACTTTATTAAGGAAGAACTAGAGAAAAACTTGCCTGGTATTAAAGTGAATTTGAAACAGCAACCATACAAGCAGAAGCTAGATTTAGAAAAGAAATTCCAATATGAATTCTCATTATCTGCATGGAGCCCTGATTATCCGGATCCAATGACTTATATTGATATGTTTGTTACTGGAAGCTCATTTAATGAAATGGATTATTCTAATCCGAAGTATGATGATTTAGTAGCGAAATCAAAAGGAGAGCTATTAAAAGATGATAAAGCACGCTGGAATGCACTTGCGGAAGCTGAAAAAATCTTAATTGGTCAAGACGCAGCAATTTCTCCTACGTACCAACAAAGTACAGCTTATTTAGAGAAGCCATTTGTAAAAGGTATTGCTAATCATACGTTTGGTGGGGACTTCAGTTATAAATGGGCATATATTACAAAAAAATAGTATAATAAAAGATGAGTGAATTTTCGCTCATCTTTTATTTGTATAAGGAGGAATTATAGTTGTTAAGGGGAATCAATCATATTTGTTTTTCGGTATCTAATTTAGAAAACTCTATTATGTTTTATGAAAAAGTATTAGAAGGAGAATTATTAGTTAAAGGAAGCAAATTAGCTTATTTTAACATATGTGGAGTATGGATAGCGCTTAATGAAGAGGCGCATATTCCGAGAAATGAGATTCATCAATCCTATACGCACATAGCATTTTCTATTGAACGAGAAGACTTTGAATGTTTAATACAGCGATTAGAAGAAAATGATGTTCATATTTTACAAGGAAGAGAACGTGATATCAGAGATTGTGAATCTATATACTTTGTTGATCCTGACGGTCATAAATTTGAGTTTCACTCAGGGACACTGCAAGACCGTTTAAATTATTATAGAGATGAGAAACCTCATATGACATTTTATTCCGCATTAACGGGCAGTAAGCCCCCGATTGGTGAGGGCTAATAATCAGTGGGGGATGAACAACCCCCCCCCCGCTGATTAAAGTTTCATTTTACTAGGGAGGGATAGTATTTGCATGCACTTGTAATTGGTGGAACAGGAATGCTAAAGAAAGTTTCTATGTGGCTTTGTGAGAAAGGATTTTATGTTTCTATTATCGGGCGAGATGAAGTGAAATTAGAAAATGTTAAGCGAATGAGTTCTGCACCAGAAAATATTACATGCCTTTCGTTAGATTATCATAATGATGAAGATGTAAAGCTAGCTATTAAAAGTACAATTGAGAAAAATGGTCCGATCACATTAGTTGTTGCATGGGTACACACAAGTGCAAAGCATGCACTATCAAATATTTGTAAAGAAGTAGATTTGTCGTCTAAAACATATAGTTTATTTCATATTTTAGGTAGTAAAGCATCACGTATGCCTGCACAAAAAATAGGGAGTACGCGATGTAGTTATCGTAGAATTATTCTAGGTTTTATTTTAGAAGATACATATGGAAGATGGCTTACTCATGAAGAGATAGCTGATGGAGTTATAAAAGGGATTGAAAGTAAACGAGCGGAGTGGATTGTAGGGAGAATTGAACCGTGGGAATTACGACCAAAATGGTGAGGGGGAGTAAGAAATGAAAACAACTATATATGTAACAAGGCATGGTGAAACAGAGTGGAATGTAGCGAAACGAATGCAAGGACGGAAAAATTCTGCTTTAACTGAAAATGGTATAGTTCAGGCGAAACAATTAGGGAATCGAATGAAAGATTTACCAATCCATGCGATCTATAGTAGTCCGAGCGAAAGAACACTTCATACGGCAGAGTTAATAAAGGGGGAACGTGATATACCCATTATAGCGGATGAGCATTTCTATGAAATCAACATGGGTATATGGGAAGGACAAACAATCGCGGATATAGAAAAGCAATTTCCAGAAGAAGTACATCTATTTTGGAATGAGCCACATCTTTTTCAGTCAACATCAGGAGAAAATTTTGAGGCGGTTTATGAAAGAGTAATTGCAGGGATAAGGCTTCTTTTAGAAAAGCATAAAGGACAAAATATATTGATTGTTTCTCATGCGGCAGCAGCAAAATTACTTGTAGGGTATTTTGCGGGAATTGAAATAGAAAATGTATGGAATGATCCATTTATGCATAGTGCCAGTTTGAGCATAATAGAATTTGAAGATGGTAAAGGTAAAGTGAAACAATTTGCAGACATAAGTCACTTTCAATGAATGTAAAAAAGGCCGCTTGGCGGCCTTTTTTGGTGGCATAAAAACTAGCAGTTACGTTTTTTATACCAGAAGTGATCGAATTTCTTATTTTTGCAAGATGGGAATTTGTGTCCGCCATCGTGACAGTCTTTACCATGATCCCATGAATCATCGCAAGAGTGACCGTGTCTGTTAGGGAAGAATTCGCATTTTTTACAGAAACTTCGTTTTGTCCAGAAAAATTTCTTTTCAAAGCGTATGCATTTTGTAACGAAAGTGCAATGTTTTCTGCGAGTACGTTTTGTAACTAAAACGCATTCTTTTCTACGTGTCACTTTCGTAACAAACGTCCATTTTTGAACACGTACACGAGTACATTTCGTAACAAATGTCCATTTTTTTACATGCGTACATTTTGTAACGAAAGTACAATGTTTCACGCGAGTACATCTTGTTCTTGGACATTTACGCCCTGTAGTACATTTACAGTCTGTAGTACATTTATGATGAGAGAATTTATCATCATCGCATTCAAAAGTACTTGGATCTTGGTGTAAGAAATCCTCCATCCCAGCACTTTTGATTTCTTCAACAGCTTTTCTAATATCACGTTTCATAGAAATCCTCCTTATCATGTATTAAGTTGAAAAGGTATTCTTTTTCCTTAACATGATATGAGAGATGAAGTCTTTCTGAACAGGACAAGAGTGTAATTTTCTATAAATAGATGATAGCGGATGTATGGACAAGACAAGGCGCATACATTGAAGGAAGAGAACTGAGAAGGGATGAGAAAACATGCTGCCTTCATATGATTTTTTTGTTCATCCAATGTACTTAGTGGAATTGAAAAAAGACATTTGGTCAGATAGTCCAGTGCCAGCAAAATTAACTTATGGAAAAAAGAAGTATGACATTGATATCGTATACCGTGGGGCTCATATTCGTGAATTTGAGAAAAAGTCTTATCATGTTATGTTTTATAAACCAAAAAAATTTCAAGGCGCGAAAGAGTTTCATTTGAATTCTGAGTTTATGGATCCGTCTCTCATACGAAATAAATTATCGCTAGACTTTTTTCATGACATTGGTGTACTTTCACCAAAGTCACAACATGTATTTATAAAAATTAATGGTCAAATTCAAGGTGTATATTTACAGTTGGAATCGGTTGATGAAAACTTTTTGAAAAATAGAGGATTACCGAGTGGTTCTATTTATTATGCGATAGATGATGATGCAAATTTTTCATTAATGAGTGAGCGAGATAAAGATGTTAAGACAGAGCTCTTTGCGGGTTATGAATTTAAATATTCGAATAAAAATAGTGAAGAACAACTGAGTGAATTTGTATTTCAAGCGAATACTTTGACGAGGGAAGCCTATGAAAAAGAGATTGGGAAGTTTCTACATGTCGATAAATATTTACGATGGTTAGCAGGAGTTATTTTTACGCAAAACTTTGATGGTTTCGTTCATAACTATGCACTATATCATAATGATGAAACAAATTTATTTGAAGTTATACCGTGGGATTATGATGCGACTTGGGGGCGAGATGTACAAGGGAGACCACTTAATCATGAATATATTCGTATTCAAGGGTATAACACGTTAAGTGCAAGATTGTTAGACATACCTGTATTTAGAAAGCAGTATCGAAGTATTTTAGAAGAAATATTAGAAGACCAATTTACAGTTTCGTTTATGAGACCGAAAGTAGAAGGGTTGTGTGAATTGATTCGTCCATATTTACTACAAGATCCATATATGAAAGAAAAATTAGAAACATTTGATCAAGAGGCTGATATGATTTATGAATATATAAATAAAAGAAGAAAGTATATACAAGACCACTTACATGAATTGGATTAATTTTGAAAGAGATTGAAACGTTATCAATCTCTTTTTTTTGTATAATAAAGATGTATCAATAAAAATGAAATAATATCTTTGATAGAGAATGGGGATGCGGATATATGACGATTAAATGGATTGATTGGGTAAAACAAATACAATCTATAGCTCAAGCGGGTTTAACGTATTCTAAGGATGTGTATGATATTGAGCGTTTCCAGCAATTACGAGATATTTCTATTTCAATGATGTCACATTACACGAAAACAGATTGGGAAGTCGTAGAGAAATTATTTGCAAGTGAGACAGGCTATCAAACACCTAAAGTTGATATAAGAGCAGTTGTTTTTCAAAATGAAAAGCTATTATTCGTGAAAGAAAAAAGTGATGGGAAATGGGCATTGCCAGGTGGATGGGCTGATGTCGGTTATACGCCAACCGAAGTTGCAGCGAAAGAAGTTTTAGAAGAGACAGGATATGAAGTAGATCGTTTTAAGTTATTATCTATATTTGATAAAGAAAAACATCAACCATCTCCATCGGCGACGCATGTATATAAGATTTTCATTGGATGCGAGATTATTGGTGGAGAAAAGAAAACTAGCATCGAAACAGAAGAGGTGGAGTTTTTTTGTGAAAATGAATTGCCTAATTTATCAATTGCTAGAAATACAGAAGACCAAATTAAAGAGATGTTTGCCTACATGAAAGACCCGCAGAAAGAGAAATTAATAGATTGATCCTGCTTGAATTGTACATATTGTTAAAATGAAGATATTGGCAGATTGCAGCCTTTATGTAATAATGGGATGGTATGTGAAGAAAAAAGGAGATAAAAAAGAACATGTTAGCAAACATAATAGATCAGTTATTGCAATTTTTTGCAAGCTTAGGGTACTTTGGAGTAGCTCTTGCTTTAATGATTGAAGTAATCCCAAGTGAAATTGTACTTTCTTATGCTGGGTTTTTAGTAGCGGATGGTAAAATTAGTTTTGTTGGTGCAGTTATCGCCGGAACTATTGGTGGTACTTTAGCGCAAATCTTTTTATACTGGCTTGGATACTACGGAGGGCGTCCGGTTGTAGAGAAATATGGGAAATATCTACTTATTAATAAACACCATTTAGACATAGCGGAAGGTTGGTTTAAGCGTTATGGAGCAGGCGTAATATTTTCTGCGCGCTTTATCCCAGTAGTACGTCATGCGATCTCTATTCCAGCAGGACTAGCTAAGATGCCATTAAAACTATTTACACTTTATACGGTTGTAGCGATCATTCCATGGTCAATTCTATTTATATACTTAGGTGAAAAACTTGGTGGGAATTGGCGACAAATTAAAGAGTATGCATCTGATTACACACATTACATAATTATAGGAGCGGTTCTTTTTATTGCTCTATACTTCGGTTTAAAATATTTGAAAAAGAAAAAAACAACACGCTAAAGTCAATGATAGTTCATTGGCTTTTTTTGTTTGTTTCGGTTCTAAAGAAAAGGAGTTGTCCATAATGTGTAATAATAAAGCGTAGCGGAGGAATGTGATGAAAGGGTCACCGTTTATACGTGGAACGATATTTTTAACGATGGCAACGATGATATCAAAAATGTTAGGGTTTATATATGTTATACCATTTACAGCGATGGTCGGTACGAGTGGTTACGTTCTATACACATATGCATATCGCCCTTATACCATCATGCTCAGCATAGCAACGATGGGATTACCGCTAGCTGTTTCAAAGATGGTATCAAAATATGATCAACTGAATGACTATCATACGGTTAAGAGAGTATTGAAAAGTGGAATTGTGTTTATGTTTATAATGGGAGTAATTTCGTGTTTTGCTTTATATATGCTAGCTCCACATTTAGCTAAACTTGTAATCGATGGAAATGATCAAACGGGAAATAGTGTAGTAGCGGTCACAAATAATATTCAAATTGTAAGTTTTGCGTTGATACTTGTACCGGTAATGAGTTTATTAAGGGGCTTCTTTCAAGGGTTCCAGTCGATGGGACCTTCTGCATTAAGTGTCGTTGTAGAGCAATTTTTTCGAGTCTTAACTATTCTAATAGGAAGCTTTGTCGTTTTATATGTTTTAAAAGCTTCTGTCTCGCTAGCGGTTGGTATTTCAACGTTTGGGGCATTTATGGGTGCTATAGGTGGATTAACCGTTCTAAGTGCGTATTATATAAGAAGGAGAAGGCACTTAAAGAAAAAAGAGATCGAAAGTATACCACAAACAACAAAATCTTTTTTCTCATTGTATAAGGAGCTCTTTACATATTCTATTCCCTTTGTTGTGGTGGGCTTAGCAATTCCGTTGTATCAGACGATTGATACATTTACAATTAATAAGCTACTTATACAAATAGGGTATATGCAAGGAGAAGCGGAAAAAATTAATGCGATAATTGGTCTTGTTCAAATGGTTGTGCTCATCCCGGTATCCGTTGCGACAGCTTTTAGTATGTCTCTTGTACCAGAGATGACGAAAGCTTACACAGCAGGAAATACGAAACTATTGTACAAACATTTTACGAGAACAAATGTATTAGTAGTAGCGATTACGGTACCGGCGGCAATTGGAATGATGGTGTTAGCCAAGCCTGTATATACTCTTTTATTCGGTGCTGGAAATGATCCAGAGATGGGGAGAATCATTTTACAGTATTATGCTCCTGCTTGCATACTATTTTCTCTTTTTACAGTAACGGCTGCTATGCTACAAGGAATCAATCAACAGCAGAAGACGGTACTAGGATTAGTGATTGGAATTATTGTGAAGATAGTTTTAAATATTGTATTGCTTCCGTATTTCGATTATGTAAGTTTTATCATTTCAACATACGCGGGCTATACGATTTCAGTCGGGTTTAACTTGTGGATGCTTTCTAAATATGTTATAAAGGCAACATAAGCTTTTAAGGCAGAGAGCACTCTGTCTTTTTCTATGTTTATCTCGCTATTTTCCGCGCAGTAAGATCCCGACTTCAAAATTCAGCGAAAGCAAATAAGTTAGGTCGGGGTCGGGCAGCCCGTAAAAGCCCGATTGATGAGGGCTGATAATCAGTGGGGGATGAAGCCCCCACTGATTAAAGTTTCATTTTATAATTTTTTTCTTATAAAAACGTTTTCAAAATAATTTTTCTATTGAAATTTAAACGTATGTTTCATATGCTGAGAATGGCGGTTTAAAAACTGTTATTTAAGAGAGGTAGATTCCTACATGTAAAAAGAATCGGGGTGATAGTATGTTAAATATATATTTAACAGACCGAAACGGAAAACTACAAGAGATTGAGGAAATGCAAAAGGGGTGCTGGATTAATGTACTTCATCCAACAGAAGAAGAAATTCAATATCTAGTACAAACTTTAAATGTAGACTTAGATTTCATTAAAGACCCTTTGGATGATGAAGAACGCTCTCGTATTGAAAAGGAAGACAATAATACTTTAATTATCGTGGATATTCCGACAGTTAGACATGACGAAGAAGGAAATTCGATTTATGACACGATCCCAATAGGTATGATTGTGATGCCGGATTGTTTTGTTACAATCTGCTTAGAAGAAAATCCAATTTTTGAACGTTTTATTAATCAACGTATTAAAGAATTTTATACGTTTAAGAAGACACGCTTTGCACTTCAGCTCTTATATACGATTTCTACTTATTATTTAAGATACTTAAAGCAAATAAATCGAAAAACAATTGATTTAGAGCATCAATTAAATCAGTCAATGAAAAATAAAGAGATTTTCACATTATTGGGCCTTGAGAAAAGTTTAGTATACTTTACAACGTCATTAAAGGCTAATAAAATTGTAATTCAAAAGTTAATGCGTAATAGTACATTTTTAAAAATGTATGAAGACGATCAAGATTTATTAGAAGATGTATTAATTGAAAATAAACAGGCTATTGAAATGGCGGAAATATATAGTCACATTTTAAGCGGAATGATGAATACTTTTAGCTCCGTTATATCAAATAATTTAAATAGTGTTATGAAATTGTTAACGTCAATTACGATCATTTTATCTTTACCGACGATGGTTTCTAGTTTCTTTGGAATGAACGTAAAGGTTCCGTTTGAAGGGGAAGCCCATGGTTTTGTAATTGTACTCATCATATGTGTAACACTATCTTTCACGTTAGCTTTTGTTTTTTGGAAGAAACGTTACTTTTAACGATAAGAAAGCTGCTCTAGCATAGTTATATAACTACGCTAGAGCAGCTTTTTTGCTATGAAATCTCAAATTTTGAATAGAATATAACTTGTACAATGTAATGTATATAAAGGGTATGTATGCCATATAATCCTTGTCCAATTAATGAAATGGGGTTAAAATTACATATTGTTAATGAAAAGTTGGAGGAAATACATCATGGAATTGTTTCAATTACCGAAAGCATTCCTGCAAATGAATACAATTTTTATCTCCATATTGATCGAAGCACTTCCGTTTGTGCTAATTGGTGTATTTATTTCAGGATTCATTCAAATGTTCGTGACAGAAGATATGGTGGCTAAATGGATGCCGAAGAACCGATTTCTGTCTGTTTTATTAGCTACTTTTTTAGGCATGTTGTTTCCAGGTTGTGAATGTGGAATTGTTCCGATTGTAAGACGATTAATCGGAAAAGGGGTTCCGCCATATGCGGGTATTGCATTTATGTTAACTGGGCCAATCATTAATCCAGTTGTTTTATTTGCAACATACGTTGCCTTTGGGAGTAGTATGCACATGGTATGGTATCGTTCTATTGTAGCGATTATCGTAGCAATTATCGTTGGAATTATATTATCCTTTATGTTTAAAGAACATCAATTAAGAGATAATCACTTCCCAGAAGTGAATAATAAGCGTCCGTTACGTAAAAAAATGTGGGATGTATGTACACACGCTGTTGAGGAATTTTTCTCGATGGGAAAATATTTAGTACTAGGTGCGTTAATTGCAGCAGCGGTACAAACGTTTGTACAAACTTCAACACTTCTTGCTATTGGACAAGGTCCGTTTTCTTCATCAGCTGTTATGATGGGACTTGCTTACATTTTATCACTTTGTTCAGAGGCAGATGCATTTATCGCTTCTTCGTTCCAAAGTACGTTTTCAACAGCTTCACTTGTCGCGTTCCTCGTTTACGGACCGATGGTGGATATTAAAAATATGTTTATGATGCTTGCGACATTTAAAACGAAATTTGTAATTGTTGTTACAGTTACAGTTACTCTTGTTGTTTATGCAAGCTCACTACTCATTTATGCGATGGGGTGGTAGGTTATGTTTCGAGCATATATATTATTAGGTTTTACAATATTAATTGCGCAGCTTCATATTTCCGGGAACATTACGAAGTATATCAATATGAAGTATGCCTATTTATCAACAACAGCAGCAATTATTTTAGGTTTCTTGACGATTGTACAAATTATCGTCGTTTTCCAAAAAGAGCATCAAAAGGAAAAAGAGAAAAATGATTGTAGTTGTGACCATAGCCATTGTGGGCATGATCATTCAAAAGATGAGAATACATGGTGGAAAAAAGCATTTTCGTACTCATTGTTTTGTTTTCCAATTATCTCAGGGTTATTTTTCCCAATTGCGACGTTAGATTCGGATATTGTTAAAGCGAAAGGATTTCACTTTCCTGTTGCACAAGCAGAAAGTAAGGATCCATTTATGACAAGACAATTCCTAAGACCTGATACGAGCATTTATTACGGGAAAGAAGGATACCGCGGTGTAATGGAAAAAGGGAAGAAAGAGTTTGTTACGAAGGATAATATTAATTTGAAAGACGAAGACTTCCTAAAGGGTATGGAAACAATTTATAATTATCCTGGCGAGTTTACTGGGAAAAAATTATCTTTTAAAGGGTTTGTTTTTAGAGATGATTCTTCTAAAAAAGAACAATACTTCTTATTCCGTTTCGGTATTATACATTGCGTAGCAGATTCTGGTGTGTATGGTATGTTAGTGAAAAAACCAGAAGGTGTAGAGTGGAATAATGATGACTGGATTCAAGTAGAAGGAGAGATAACTACTGAGTTTTATCAGCCGTTTCATGCGAATATTCCTGTATTAGAAGTAACAAAATGGAATAAAGTTGAACAGCCGAAAGAACAATATGTATTTAGAGGAGCCGATTGATAAAATCGGTTCTTTTTTGTGGACTAAAAGTTCTGAATGTTGTTAATATTAAACGTGTAGTTCATTTAGTATAGTGATTATTGAAGTATTAGGGATAAATCATTAAAGGGGTGATAACAATGACAGAAGTAAAGGGGAAAACAGCCAATGAGTCAAGGGTGTTCAAAACGAGCCGAGTCTTCCCAACAGATTTAAATGATCATAACACGCTATTTGGTGGGAAGATATTAGCGGAGATGGATATGGTTGCTTCTATTTCAGCATCCAGACATTCGAGAAAGGAATGTGTCACAGCATCTATGGACTGGGTCGATTTCTTACATCCTGTTCGTTCTTCAGATTGTGTAAGTTATGAATCTTTCGTAATTTGGACGGGAAGAACTTCGATGGAAGTGTTTGTGAAGGTAGTGGCTGAAGATTTAATTTCAGGTGAGAAGCGTATAGCGGCAACGTCATTCGTTACTTTTGTGGCACTTAGTAAGGAAAATAATCCAGTTCCTGTACCGCGTGTTATCCCTGAAACAGAAGAAGAGAAAGAATTACATCGTATTGCTGTGTTACGTGCAGAACAGCGTCATATACGTAAGGCAGAGAGTAAGAAAGTAGCTACATTGTTAACCTTTTGAGATGAATGTTTAGCCATTTAAGTTACAATAGCAGGCGGAAATGGTTTTAAAATGAAAAGCGGACACCTAAAAATAGGTGTCCGCTTTTATAGTTTTTTCATCCACATATCATATGACAGTAGCTACTTAGCAGAAGCAAGCAGCACCGACGATGATTAAGAGGATAAATAATACGACTAATAGCGCAAATCCATTACCATGTGCGAAGCCCATTGTTATTTCCTCCTTTTATTTTAAGATACAACATACAATATGCAAATGAGCTATTGTTTGATATGGACATATATCATGCAATGACATATTTTCTTGAATGATAATGTAATAAAAAAGGGAAGATATAGAAATAACAGTAAGTGGAGAAAGGAATTTATCCATGAAGCACTTTTTCGCTATAATTCTTTGTTTAATAGGTGTATTCATTTGGATGAACATCGATGTGGAAATGGGGAAGGAAATGGCTAGTGAATATGAATTAGGACAAGTTCGATTAGGTGAATTTCAACTATATACGAACGGTGAAGAGTTATATAGAAAATTATTTGAGGATATAAACGAAGCAGAAAAGTATATATATATCCATTTTTATATTGTAGGAAAAGATGAAATAAGCCAAGAGTTTTTACAGTTATTAGAGAAAAAAGCATCTAGTGGAGTAGAAGTGAAATTGTCAGTCGATCGGATAGGTGGATATAAGCTGAAGAAAAAGGTAATTAGTCGATTAAAGGAAAACGGTGTGAAGTTTACATTTAGTAAAAAACCGAAACTGAAAAATGTTTTCTATTCTTTGCATCAACGAAATCATAGACGTATTGTTACGATAGATGGAAAGGTATCATACGTCGGTGGTTTTAATATCGGGAAGGAGTACCTTGGACAAGATCCGAAGTTTGGGCCATGGCGTGATTATCACGTGCGCATCCATGGTGAGGGTGCAGCGGATATGGAAAGAAAGTTCGCCGAAGATTGGAAAGAAGATACAGGAGAAAAAATGCCTATACATGAAAGTATACCGACATTAGGGAATGTAAAATATCAATATTTATTTTCAAATGGAAAAGGCTTATGGGAAAAGTATGGGGCACTTTTAAAAAAGGCTAAAAAGTCTTTAATTATTGCTACACCATATTTTGTACCAAGTAAAGAAATGGTGAAAGAGTTAAAAGCTGCATTAAATCGTGGTGTTAATGTGAAAATTCTCGTGCCATTTAAAAGTGATGCCATATTGTTAAAACAAGCTGCCTATCCATATTTGAAAGATATGTTACATGCTGGAGCGGAGATTTATCAATATCGAAATGGATTTTTTCATGGGAAAGTAACAATCATTGATGGAGAAATTGTTGATATTGGGACAGCGAATTTTGATAATAGAAGTTTTTATTTAAATTGTGAGTCTAACTGTATCATATATGATAAAACAGTTGTTGATGAAGTATGGAGTCGATTAAAGGTAGACTTTCATAAATCAAAACGATTTTCTGAAGAAGATTTTGAGAAAATTAGTAGATGGGATTGGTTTTTAGCAAGAATAGCGAATGTTTTAGCATCATATTTATAACATATAGACCCTAGAGAAGGGAGGCACTTTCATGGATTGTATGAAAGAATTAATGAGATATAGTTATATGCTAATATACAAGGTTGGAGAGTATGCTGGAAAGGTCAGAGACGAAGAATTAAAAAATCTATTACAGCACCATTTACCATATATGTTACAAGCATATAATGAACAAGTAAATTTTCAAGAAGGAGAGAATGTGCAGCATATAACCTGTGAAACAACGGAGTTTGGTTTGCGTGAAATGGAAAAGGAAACAGTTAGTAAATATACAGGGGATATTCATATTGCAACATGTTATATTGCGCACTTAAAACGATTAGCTCTAAAGTTTGCTCAAGTTGCAGTGGAAGTTGCTAATCCGGAGTTCCGCTCATTTTTGGAAAATTGTTTCCTGAAAATGAACCGTTACGCTTATAGTGTGTGGCAATATGTTATGAAGAAGGAATATAAGATTACACATCTATATGAAAATGAAAAGTTTGCATGAGAAACTAAGGCGGAATGGTATGCGCCTTAGTTTTTTTATGTCCATTTAGAGAAAAAAACTAGTTTTATTGTGTATCGATTGGAAATGAAATATATAAATTTAAATTAGGTTTTGTTATCAGAAAATTTACAAAAATTTACCGTATATTTACTGTTTTTCAATCTCTCCTTTAAAAATAGAGAGTAATATGAGGTTGTACATATTCTATCACAGGGAGGAAACGCAAATGAACAAATGGGTTAAATCATTAACTGCTATGGCACTTGCAAGTTCTTTATTAATGGTAGGTTGTAGTAAAGGTGAGGACAAGAAGAAAGAAGACGACACAACAACACAACAAGAGGACAAAAAGGATAAAGAAACAAGCGGAACCGAGAAGTCTACTGATTCTAAAGAGAAGAAATAAAGTAATAATAAAGCTTCCTCTCATATATGAGGAAGCTTTTTTGTTGTAAATTGATTGATAATATTGAAAAATAGAAAGAGAATGAAAGAGGGGGAAAACAAATGAAAGTATGTATATTGGGAGCAACAGGACGAGTAGGTTCAAACATAATTAATTTAGCATTAAAGGATTCAGCTGAAGTGACTGCATTAGCGCGTGATTTAAATAGAATAGAAATACAACATGAAAGGTTACGAGTGATAGAAGGTAATGTACTGAACGAAAATGATATAAAAAAAGCGATAGAAGGAAGCGATATAGTAATTAGTGCACTTGGAACGGATCAAAATGGAACATTAGCGAAGAGTATGCCACAAATTATTAACCAAATGGAAGAAGAAGGGATTCATAAGATCATAACAATAGGAACAGCTGGTATTTTACAAGCAAGAACGGATCTAAATTTATATCGTTTTCAATCAACGGAATCAAAAAGGAAAACGACAACAGCAGCAGAAGATCATTTGGCTGCATATAAGGTACTAAGTAATAGTAATAATTTATGTTGGACAGTTGTTTGTCCGACACATTTAATAGACGGTGAGGCGACAGAGGTATATCGAACTGAAAAAGATATATTGCCAGAAGGTGGATCAAAAATTACAGTGGGTGATACAGCACACTTTGCATGGGATCTATGTAAGAAAAACATATATGAAAATAGTCGAGTAGGTATTGCATATTAAAAAACCATCCCGAAGTCGGGATGGTTAAAAGATGATATAACACAAGAAGATGACAATCATAATGATTTGGAGAATTGCTTTCGCTACTGTACTGCTTAAAAAACCAACTACAGTAGCGACTCCAACTAGAAAGGCATCTTTTGGCGCTTTTTTATGCACTAGTTCTGTTATAAATACTGACAAGAACGGTATGATAATAAGTCCGAATGGTGGGAAGAAGAACGATCCGACAATGATAGAAATCATTCCGACACGTTCGCCCCATTTAGAACTACCGTATTTTTTTAAGAAATATCCATTTGCAATAAAATCAGCAACGAAAATGAAAAGAGTGAAAATGACTTGAATAATCCAAAAAGAAGTTGTTAATTCTCCTCCATTTATACCGAAATGGTAAATTAAATATCCAGCCCAGACAGCAAGTATGCCAGGGATAATGGGATAAATAAAGGCGAGAAATGAAACAAGGAAACAGGCAATGATACAAATTGTTAATAAAACAGTCACTTTATAGCTCCTTTTTAATATCTAGTTTATGTACAGCAACTTTTTTGACTTGATGTCCATCAAGTTCTAATACTTTAAATTGAAAACCAGCATATTCAATGGAATAACCAGCTTCAATATTTAAGTCAACTGCTTGAGAGAGAAGCCATCCTCCAATTGTATCTAAATCACTATCATCAATATGTAGGCCAAACATATCATTTACTTCAGAAATGAGCACCTTTCCATCTAAAACAGTAAGCTTAGGTGTACGCTTTTCAATCATAGGTGATTCATCCGCATCGAATTCATCTTGAATTTCTCCAATGATTTCTTCAAGAATATCTTCCATCGTTAAAAGTCCGGCAGTGCCACCATATTCATCCATAACGATTGCCATCTGAACGCGATTTTTTTGAAGATGGACTAACGTTTTACGAATTGGAACTGTTTCAAATACTGTTAAAACAGGATGTATATAAGATTCAAGTGGTTTATAAATACCTTTCGTTTGATCATGGAATACTTCTTTCGTATTGATCATCCCGATGATATCATCTTTATCTTTTTCAATGATTGGATAGCGTGTATATTTTTCAGTTGCGACGATATCCATATTTTCTTCTAACGTATTTTCAGTAGATAAGCAAATCATTTCGGTACGAGGAACCATAATTTCTTTCGCAACTCGATCATCAAATTCAAAAATGTTATTTACATATTTATATTCGGTTTGGTTTATTTCACCGCTTTTAAAACTTTCACCTAAAATGAGTCGCAATTCCTCTTCAGAATGAGCAAGTTCATTTTCTTTGGCAGGTTCTAATCCGAGTAGTTTTGTGAAAAATATAGCTGCACTATTGAGTAACCAAATAAATGGATACATAATTTTATCAAATAAAATAAGTGGTTTTGCAAATTTGAGTGTGATTGCTTCTGCTTTTTGAATTGCGAAAGACTTTGGAACTAACTCACCTAATACAACGTGGAAAAATGTAATAACACTAAAAGCAATAACAAAAGATAAAGTGTTAGCCATTGTTCCAGTAATATTAATTTTTTCAAAGAGCGGTCGTAGTATATGTTCCACAGTCGGTTCACCAAGCCAACCAAGCCCTAAAGAAGTAATCGTAATTCCGAGCTGACAAGCTGATAAATAAACATCTAAATTAGATAGGACACTTCTTGCAGCTAAAGCTTGTTTATTACCTTCATTTGCAAGTTGGTCAATTCGACTTTTTCGTACTTTTACAACAGCGAATTCTGATGCAACGAAAAAGCCAGAAATAAGAATAAGTACAAAGATGAGAAAAATATTTAATATGTCCAAGTGTGTTCTCCATTCCAAGGTTTGGAATAAAGATGTCACCTCCTGCAATTATGTTATACTTTTATAATAAATCCAAATGAAAAGAATAGTCAAAGGAAAAGGGTAAATATTGGTATGTTTCTGTAATAGTTTTTGAATTTGCTGTTATTTTGTCCGCTATACAAAAGGAATAACCCCCTACTTTTAGATTATAGAGGGTTATTTCAATTAAGGTTTTGGAACACTTCTCGTTAAAGTGTATGACTGTTGCTTGGAGTAGTTTGTGGTCCATAGTGTTTGAAGGAAAGAAAGTATGCTATATGGGATATAGAGTAGTAATAAGCCGATTGTAACAATTATGGGTGAATTTTCGCCAAATTGAACGATAAATTGTAACAGTCCACTTGCATGAAAAACGCATTCCATAAAAACGAATGAAAGAATAATGGAACCTAAAATTGATTTATGATTCGAAGTAAGCGCCAAAAACAATGTATCCACAAGAAAAGAATCATGTTTTATTTCATATTCATTTGTGTTTTTCAAGAAAGGAATCCATTTTTTTACTGCTTGCATAACGATAATCATGGAAGTACTACATACGATGATAAAAGATGAGTAGTAAGGAAGGTTTATAAATTGTGCGACGTATAGAAGTAGTAATAAGACTGAACATTGTAATACTACAGTGCAAAAAGAGTAAGGTATCCAATTCAATACAGTAGTAAACTTTTTAAACGAGTTAGGTACTTTGAAAAATAAATGGCCGATACCCAAACTTATGAAAAATCCGATCGCAAGGGTAAAAGTAAAACGAACAATCGATATAAAATATATTTCCCATATGTAAGGGAATAATGGTGTTGAATGATTAGAAGTATGTATCATTTGATTTGCTGAGAAAAAGATAGATTCAAGCATCCAATCAACCTTTGGAATTGATATAGAAGAAAGCTGTGCGAAGTTTTGAAAAATGCTAATAAATCCATTTTGATAAGAGTAATTGTGTGTAATAAAAAGAGCTGGAATAGGACTTATGGCAAAAATAACAATAACACCAATTATAAATTTACATATATGTGAGCGTAATAAGGACATATAAACCACCTACTCTTGGAATATTCAGAAAATTCTTATTCTTATTTTAGCCGTTTTTGGAGCAAGTTACAATATATTTTTCTTCATGTATTGGCATATGGATAATTTTAAATTGTATTTAGAAATCTATTTTATGTGTGGAATATAAAGCAGAAACTGGTATGTAACAGTACAAATACAAAAAGCGTGAACAGTTTTGCATTTTCAAGCTTTTTGTATGGAATGAAGAGAATGTAGGGAAATGTCGAAAGGATTAAATAGATTTTTAAAATTGGAAAGTGATACCATAAAATTAAACGATGTTTAAATCGTTGTTTAACTGATAAATTCTAGAGGGGGAGATAAATTGGGGGGGAATGAAAACGTATCAACGAAAGAAAAGATTTTAAATACAACATTGGAATTAATTAAAAAAGAAGGTTTTGAAAAGATAACGATAAGAAAAATTGCAGCATTGTCAGATGTAAATATAGCGCTAGTAAATTACCATTTTGGTTCAAAAGAAAAGTTAATTAGTGAGGCGATTAGAGTTTTATTAATTAGCTTTCAAGGCACTTTTTCTATTTTAGATAATATTACAGTGCCAGCAAAAGAAAGATTAAAAATATTTTTATTGGATTATGTACTAGTAATTCGGCAATATCCGGAGTTAGTTAGGAAGATTATTGCAATGGGAACTACGGTATTTATATCTCAATACGAATATGGGGATTTTTTGAAGAGGCTAGGGTTCAGTAAAGTGAAGAATATTTTGAGCGAGATAACAAATGAAACGGATCAGGAAATTTTAATGATGATGACGGTGCAAATATTTGGATCCGTTTTTCTTCCTACATTAATGATGCCAATTCTCGAATCAGGGGCAGATATAAAAGTACCATCTGTAGAAAAACAGATTGATTTCCTATTTGAACGCTATTTTTATAAAAATTGAGATAGTGGGTGATAGAGGTGGCTAGTTTCTTTAGAAAGCATTGGTGTGATATAGGGTTAGTTGTTGCTATTGTTGTCGTTGTTTGTTTAGTCGCGAATTTGGGAGAAATGAGTGAAATAAAAGTACTGTTAGGGTTAAGTTTTGTGGCCATTTTAGTGCATCAATTTGAAGAGTATCGTTGGCCAGGTTATTTTGCTGGTCTGTTTAATGTAGTTATATTTAAAAGTGATATACCAGATCGCTATCCATTAAATACGCAATCTGCTATGGTAATAAATATTTTGATTGCGTATGTTTTTTATTTACTCCCGGTTTTCTTTCAAAATATAATATGGCTTGGGTTGGCACCTATTTTAATGGGATTTTTTCAATTCATATGGCATGGTATTTTTGCGAATATAAAAGCTAAAACAATATATAATCCGGGATTAGGTGCGGTTGTATTACTACATGTTCCAATTGGTTATGTATATATGAGATATATTCTTTTACACAATCTGGCTACAAATTTGGATTGGTTATTTGGGGGGATCTACTTTCTAATAGCTACCTATTTTTTAATTATAAAAGGAAATATGTTAATGAAAAGTAAGGAGACAAATCATTACTTTTCTAAAAAACAATTAGGTCCGTACAATGATACATTGAAGTGATTCAGAATTCAAAAGGAGGGTTTTGGATGCTGAAGAAAGTGCAAGTGAAGGATTCATGAATAAATTATGACAAGAAAATGAATAATTTTCAGAAAAATAAAATAAATCATTTATTTTTTTCTGAAAATATAATATAGTTATGGCACAGAAAGTATTTTAACATAAGGAGGCTTTTTATGAGGATTAAAGGGAATTACGTGCCGAAAAGGGAAGTTTTACTGTGCTCAAGTTCGATTACGATAGGGGAAGCGTTAGAGCATTTAAATAAAACGGGGTATCGTTGTGTACCAGTTTTAGATGAAAAAAAAGAGAAATTTTTAGGAAATATATATAAAGTAGATATTTTAGAATATAAAGGATCACTTGACGAGAGTGTAATGCAATTATTAAACGATAAAGAAGGGTTTGTGAGAGAAGATTCTTCTTTCTTTAAAGTATTTTTTACAATAAAAAAACTGCCTTATTTATCAGTAGTTGACGAAAAAGGGGTTTTCCTTGGAATTTTAACGCATAAAAAAGTTTTTGAGTTATTAGAGGATGCATGGGGCGTTCACTCTAGTAAATACTCTGTCATGATTGGAACGCAAGACTATAATGGAGCAATCCAAAAGTTATCGACAGTTTTAAAGAAATACACTGGTATTCAAAGTTTGATGACTTTTGATAATGATGCCTTATTAGTTCGTAGAATTATGTTTACATTAGGAGAAGAGTTTAACGACGGTGAATTAGAGACATTATTGAAAGATTTAGAAGATCACGGATTTAGAGTTGTATATGTGGAAGAGATGAAAAATCCACGTGAAGTTGAAACGATAGAGTAACATACAAAAGCCATCTAATTATCTTGGATGGCTTTTGTTATGTTACGTGTGTAAAGTTATTTTAAAATAACGACAAGATAATAGGTGAGATTATAACAATATTTGTGTAAGAGAATAAAAAATGTAGATAATTTCGATTTTCAAAAAAATCAATTTGAAAATATGTTTTTATTTTGCAACTAAATATGTTACTATATGTGTGATAAAAACAAAGAGGTCTGACAACTATACTCCACGTAATAACACTCTAATGATTTAAAAATTCAAAAAACTCAAAATTCAAAAATAACAATTGTATTAATGATTAGAGTAAAAATAAGGGGAATGGAGAAATTATGGAGAAAGACACTGCTTTGTAAGGGGCATATTTTATCATCTTGAGCAGAGAGGAGGATGCATAGCATATTGTAAAATATAGAGATAAACAATGAAAAAGTGCTATGCAAATGAAGAGCATGAAGGGACGTTTAAGGCCAGGTGATACGGTAGCAATTGGTTTAATGCTATTTGCATTATTTTTAGGAGCAGGAAATTTAATTTTCCCGCCAGTTTTAGGTCAACAAGCAGGAGAGAATGTTTGGATTGCTACAATAGGATTCCTTGTAACGGGAGTCGGATTACCCCTACTAGCTGTAACAGCTGTCGCGTTTGTAGAGGGGGACTTGAAAGCGCTATCTTCTAGAGTCCACCCTATATTTGCGTTTATTTTCCCATTGATTAGTTATTTAGCAATTGGACCATTTTTCGCGATTCCGCGTACTGGAGCTGTTTCGTTTGAAATGGGTATGAAGCCGTTTTTATCAGACGCAATGGTTTCAGAGTGGTACATGCTATTTCTTTTCACGATAGTTTTCTTCGGAATAACGTGGTATTTATCATTAAATCCATCTAAATTAGTGGATTGGTTTGGGAAGTTTCTTACTCCATTATTAGTATTAATTGTTGCTGTTATTGTCGGAAAGGCAATTATTGATCCAATTGGAGAGCCGGCTGCGCCGTTAGCTGCTTACCAAGAGAATGCTTTCTTTGGTGGATTTATTCAAGGGTATTTAACGATGGATGCAATTAGTGCTCTCGTATTTGGAATTGTCGTTGTACAAGTTATTCGCTCTAAAGGGATAAAAGAGAGTAGCCAAATTGCAAAAATAACAGTAGTATCAGGTATTATTGCTGTACTTGGTTTAACGTTAATCTATTTATCACTTGCTTATCTTGGTTCAACAAGTACATCACTTGGTGTCTCAGAAAACGGTGGTCTTATTTTAACGAATGTTGTAAATGAGCTATATGGGACGAGTGGTAAAATTTTATTAGGGCTTGTTATTATACTCGCTTGTTTAACCACTTCTGTTGGGTTAACATCTGCGTGTGCGGGTTTCTTTACAAACTTATTCCCAAAACTTTCGCATAAAACGATTGTAACAATGGTATGTGTATTTAGTTTAATTGTATCTAACCTAGGTTTAACACAATTAATCGCAGTAACATTACCTGTGTTAATGATCATTTATCCAGTTGCAATTGTATTAATTGTACTTTCGTATTTCCATAAGTGGATTGGGAAGCGTAATACAATTTATATTGGAGCTATTTTAGGTGCATTGTTAATTAGTTTCTTTAACGGTTTAGAAAGTGCGAAAATTAAAATTGACGCGATTTCTAATGTACTACAAATGTTACCGTTATATAACGAAGGAATTGGATGGTTAATTCCATCATGTATTGGTGGGATTCTCGGTTTCTTCTTCTATAAATCAAATGAATCAAGTGAATTACAAAAGAAAGGTGCTTAGGCGCCTTTCTTTTTTTGAAGGGGATTTTTGTATTTTGTCTAAGTAATAATTGGGAGGAATGATAAAATGGCTAATTTTGAAGATTTTTTAAACTTGGATTTGCGAATTGGAACTGTAATACATGCAGAGGAATTTAAAGAAGCGAGAGTTCCAGCGATTAAACTAGCAATTGATTTTGGGGAAATTGGAATAAAGCAGTCAAGTGCTCAAATTACGAAAAGGTATAGTCTAGAAGATATAGTCGGTCAACAAATTGTTGCTGTTGTAAACTTTCCACCGAAGCGTGTAGCTGGATTCAAATCAGAAGTGCTTGTGCTTGGCGGCGTTCCTGAAGCTGGTGATGTTGTGTTACTTCAGCCTGATATGGAATTGCCAAATGGAACAAAAATTAGCTAGGGTGAAGGTAGGGGCTAATATGGATATCGGACGAGAATATTTACAATGTGCGATTTCGAACTTTAAAGCAACAAAGAAGCAAGGGGAACGGGCACTTTCTCAATTATCATATGAACAAATACAATGGTCTTCTCATGAAGAAACAAATAGTATAGCGATTATTATAAAGCATCTGCACGGTAATATGCGTTCTAGATGGACGGATTTTTTAACGTCTGATGGTGAAAAAACCGATCGTAATCGAGATGGTGAATTTGAGGGATGCTATCATTCAAAAGAAGAAGCCCTTATAGCTTGGCAAGAAGGATGGAAATGTGTTTTTAATACGATGAATACTTTAGCGCCGGAGCACTTAATGAAGACGGTATACATTCGCGGTGAAGCACATACTGTCATGCAATCAATTGAAAGGCAAATTTCTCATTATGCATTGCATATTGGTCAGATTATTTACATTGGGAAGATGTTAAAAGAAAATGAGTGGGAATGTTTAAGTATTCCGAGAGGTCAGTCTGCACGATATGTAGAGAAAAAACGTTCAATATAATAATAAGAAAGAAACCGATAAAAAATGGGAAATAAGAAAATCAGCCAAATAATAGATGGTTCTGTAATCATAAGAATGCTGCCAAAAATAAGTCCATACATAATAAGAAAGAAATTGAAAAGTGTATTCACAGGGATAAATCGTGAGATGAACACTTGCTGTCGTTTAAAACAATCACTGTGAAATAAATAAAAGCGGAAGTACCATGTGGCGGTAATAAGATCTTTCTTTCTCACAATTCTTTTTTTGCATGTATGACAGATAAATGGTGGTTGCATTTCATTACGCTCCATTTTTTATTTTTATAATAATGTGAGACATAAGTAGGTACAACGTGTATGTTCCTATATACGCTCCTGCAATAAGGAAAAGTGGATTCAGTAAAATCCCATGAATGCTCGTCATGAAAACTAAATCTTGTATTAAAACATCGTATATATTAATGGAAATAATTGTACCGAGTACATACAGTGCCAAGTACGCAGAAATATGTAGCACAATAGAGACTTTTGGATGCTTAGCGGACAAATAAAAAATGAATGATAGAGCGATTGGTAATATTCCTATTAATAGCTTCAATTCATTTCACCTCATTAACAATATAGCCGAAATTTTAACGGTCTATTCTCTAGGGCTTGTACATAACTTGAAATAGAGAGGTGATAGTATGAATCGGGGCTTTTTTTTTATGAAGTTTACAAGTATGCGTAAGTTAGTTTTATTTGTTATTACTACAGTGCTAGCGACTTTTTTTCTTATTAGTATGATGGTAACCTCTATGAAAGAGACGAAGTCAACGTATTTATATAATTGGTTAAATGAGTTATCGATGAATGGTTACATGTACGTACTTGGAAAAGAGAATCATTATTTTACACAGGAGTATCGAAATTTGAATCAAGATTTTTCAATTTCTTCTTTTCTCTTTTCTATGGCTACAAATATTCGCTTTAATGATGTACGCAGTTTTGTCGGGAAAGAGCTTCCCGGGTTTGGTAAGTACGATACAGAAATTGTTATTGCGGGTGAGGGGACAAACTATTCTAACTTACCGATAGAATCGAGTGTACCTCTTGAAGAAGTAGTGAAAGAACGGACTAGTGGAACTGGACAAGCACCTAAACAAGATACGAATAAAGAGAAAAAACAGCCGTCCCAAACGACCGGGAAAAGACAAGTTGCGTTTATTTATCATACACATAGCTGGGAATCTTATTTACCTTTACTTAACTTAACGAATGACCCAGATCCGAATAAAGCAACAAGTTCTGTATCGAATATTTCTATATTAGGAGATCGTTTCCGTGAACAACTAGAAGGTGAAGGAATTGGAGCTACTAACGATAAGAGTGATGTTGGTCAAAAGTTAATAAGTAAAGGTTTAAACAGTAATAGTTCGTATAAGATGTCTCGAGAAATTGTGCAGCAAGCTATGGCTGGCAATAAAGATCTTCAATACTTTTTTGATTTGCATCGTGATAGTGCTCGGAAGAATGTCACGACAAAAACAATTGGAGATAAATCATATGCGAAGCTTGCATTTGTAGTAGGGAAAGGCAACAAAAACTATGAAAAAAACTTACAATTAGCAACCGCCTTACATGAGGCGATTAATAAGAAATATCCAGGAGTAAGTCGTGGTGTCATTCAAAAAGGGTTCCAAACAGGAAATGGAATATATAATCAAGATTTATCAGGACAAGCGATATTAATTGAAGCTGGCGGTGTAGATAATACAGAGGAAGAACTAAATCGATCAATTGATGCACTTGCTAAAGCATTTGGTGAATATTTTTGGCAGGCAGAAAAAGTGAATGGATAAAGTGAAACTTGAATTAGCCAGGGTATCTATCGATAATTATTAGCTCACTTCAATCTTGGAAAAGCGTAAGTGTAATACTTACGTTTTTTGTGTTGGTTTGAAATGTGGATAGCAAGATGTCACAAAATGGACATGATTAATAATTATTATAGCAATATCGAAATTTGTCTAATTATAATAGGAGAATTAGAAAGGGATTTTTGAAATGGCAGAGAAAATCTTTTTACAAGGAAAATTTTTATAATATGAAATTGATAGGGTGATTTAGGTGATTAGGGAGATCAAAGTAGAAGATGCAGCATCATTTTTGCAATTAAGTAAGCAATTAGATGAAGAAACGAAGTTTATGTTATATGAACCAGGAGAAAGGAAAACTACAGCTGAGCAACAAGAAAAAATGATCCAGCGATTTATAGAAAATGAATATGCAACAATATTTGTAGCAGTTGAAGATGAGAGGATAGTAGGTTTTATATTAGTGAATGGAAATAACATTCAAAGAAAGAGGCATGTGGCAACCATTGTAATTGGTATTTTGCAAGAGTATAACGGGCGAGGTATTGGGACGAGATTGTTTAAAGAGGTTGAGAAGTGGGCAAAATTACATGATGTATGGCGTTTAGAATTAACAGTAATGGCCCACAATACAAGAGCTCAGGCACTATATAAAAAAGCTGGATTTGAGAAAGAAGGTGTCAAAAAAGCTGCTCTTATTATCGATGGAAAGGGCATCGATGAGTATGAAATGGCCAAATTATTAAAATAAGAGGTCGTTATATGAAAAAAAGATGGGCACTACTTGGTATCGTAGCGGTGATACTTATTGTTGGAGTAGCAGGAATTAATTATAAAATGTATAAGGATAAGCAGGCGCGAGAAGTAAGTGTAAATAACATATTTCCGAAAGCGAAAGAAACGATTGCTAATATGGATGGGGATATTGCGGTAATTAATAATCCGAATTCAATGCTTGTACTTGTGAATAAAAGTAGGCGTTTACCAGATGGGTATAGACCGCCAGATTTAGTTATTCCGAAAGTGCGCTACTCTAGTGAAGGTGATCAAGAAAAGAAAAAGATGAGAAAAGAGGCAGCGAGGGCGCTTGAGGATATGTTTCAGCAGGCTGACAACGAGCGTATTTTCCTTTTTGCAGTTTCTGGATTTAGATCTTTTGATCGACAAAAAGCATTAAATACGATGTATAAAAAACAAGACGGGGAAGCAAAAACAGCAATGTCTAGTGCGGTTCCTGGCACAAGTGAGCATCAAACTGGACTAGCTATGGATATTACGTCTCAATCTGCTAAATTTCAGTTAGAGACGGTTTTTGGGGAGATGAAAGAAGGTCAGTGGCTTTCTGAAAATGCCCATAAATTTGGTTTTGTGATTCGATACACAAAAGCGAAAGAAACGATTACGGGCTATCGGTATGAACCGTGGCACGTAAGGTATGTGGGAAATCCACAAGCTACATATTTGTATGATAATCAACTGACGCTTGAAGAAGTAACAGATTGAACAATTGAGGGGAGAGACGTACAATGACGATGTTATATAAGAAAAAAGTATATGCATATATTACAAGAGAAAAAGAGGGGGTTATGCAATTACTTGTTTTTAAACATCGTGATATACATGAAGCTGGTATTCAAGTGCCAGGGGGAACGGTTGATGAAGGTGAAACGCTAGAAGCTGCTATATTGCGTGAAGTACAGGAAGAATCCGGATTGCGCCATTTATGCATAGAGCGTTTCCTAGCAGATTACATTATACATGTGAAGGAAAAACAGGAATATGAAAAACGTCACTTTTTTCATGTAACTTTACTAACTGATGTAAAAGATACATGGGAGCATATAGTAAGTGCTGGTGAGAAAGATCAAGGTTTAGCGTTTAGCTACGAATGGGTTAATATTGCAAAATGCCCTGAATTAGCAGGGAAACAAGGAGAGTTTTTACACTTATTAGATGAGATATATGTAAAGTAATAAAAGAGTCTGAAGCGAAAGTTCACTCGTTTCAGACTCTTTTTATTTTTCGGGAAATTAAAGGCTTTTTGAATAGATAAATTGAATTTCTTTAAAGGAATATTAGTTTGGAATAGTTGGGGGTGAAAAGATGAAAAAGTAAGGGGTATACGCAAAAAAGTTGCTATAAGGGAGAATATAAATGGAGATTCAGTTTAATCCAGTATTAAAAAAAGAATTAACAATTCATGATATACAAACCGAAATGGAATCTGGGCAGTTAACTTCAAAGGAATTAGTGATGTATTATCTTCATAGAATCGCAAAGTATGACCAAGACGGACCGGAAATTAATTCTATTTTAGAAATCAATCCAGATGCTATTTTTATTGCAGAAGCGTTAGATTATGAAAGAAAGACAAAAGGTATAAGGGGTCCATTACATGGTATACCTGTTTTGCTTAAAGACAATATTGAAACGAATGACTCCATGCATACAAGTGCAGGTACGATTGCTCTAGAACAAAATATAAGTAGTGAAGATGCATTTCTCGTTACAAAATTACGAGAAGCCGGAGCAGTAATAATAGGAAAAACAAATATGACAGAATTAGCAAATGCAATGTCTTTTGAAATGTGGGCTGGATATAGTGCAAGAGGTGGTCAAACAATCAATCCATACGGAACAGGTAAGGATGACATGTTTGTTGGTGGCTCAAGCACAGGCTCTGCGATAGCAGTTGCTGCTAACTTTACAGTAGTATCTATTGGGACAGAAACAGACGCTTCTATTTTGAGTCCGGCTGTTCAAAACTCTGTAGTTGGCATTAAACCGACTGTCGGTTTAATTAGTCGTAGAGGAATTATTCCATTCACTTATTCGCAAGATACAGCTGGACCATTTGCTAGAACAGTAACAGATGCCACTATTTTACTAGGGAGCTTAACTGGAGTGGATGAGAAAGATGTAGCAACTCATAAAAGTGAAGGTAGGGCATATCAGGATTATACATCTTACCTGGCTGCTAATGGTTTAAATGGAGCGAAAATTGGTGTGTTTAACGATGCACCAAAAGATTATTACGAAAATGGTGAGTACGATGAAAAATTATTTAAAGAAACGATCCAAGTATTACGTAATGAAGGAGCGACAGTAGTAGAAAATATTGATATTCCTTCTTTTCATAGAGAATGGAGTTGGGGAGTTCCGCTTTATGAACTGAAGCATAGTTTAGATAACTATCTTTCTAAATTACGTTCTATTATTCCGGTACATTCTATTTCGGAGTTAATGGAGTTTAATAAAAACATGGCAGAAAGAGCTTTAAAATATGGACAAACTAAGTTAGAGGGAAGAAAAGATTTTCCTAATACGTTACGAAATCCAGAATATTTAAATGCGAGATTAGAAGATATATATTTTTCTCAAGAACAAGGCATTGATTTTGCATTGGAAAAATATAATCTTGATGCGATACTGTTTCCTTCCTATATAGGTTCTACTATATGTGCGAAAGCGGGTTATCCGTCTATAGCAATACCAGCTGGGTATATGGAAAGCGGGAGACCTTTTGGAATTACGATTACAAGTACTGCCTTTAGTGAAGGGATATTAATTAAGCTAGCTTACGCTTTTGAACAGGCGACAAAACATAGAAAAATCCCAAACTTGTCATGAATAGAATAAACAAAAAGGACAGGGAATGCCTGTCCTTTTTGTTTTAGTGATTAAAGTGAAATATCGTTCTGCTCTGTTTTATGATATTTTAATAAACTAAAAGATAAACAAGCGGAACATAAAATAAGAATAGAAGCGATGATATAAATTGTACGAACACCGAACATATCAGTAATAATGCCAACGCTAAGCATAGAAAGACCAGAAGCTGTTGAAAGAAGGGCACCATGTGCTGTATACATTTTTGATAATAAAGAAGGGGCGACACTTGATTGTAAAACTGTCGTTTGAGAAATATCTCTAATTTGATAACATGGTCCCATTAGAACACATAGGAAAAGCGCAATAAATCCGCTGCTCGTCATACCATATAAAAATGTAAGAATGCTAAACATAAGAGAGCCTATCGACATGGAGCGTATTAAATTGTTTTGAATATAGGAACTCATTTTCCATGCCAATAGACCACCGATTAACGTGCCAACATAATAACTTGTATTAATATATCCCCACCATTCCTCGCCTTTATGAAGGATAGTCGTAACATATGCCATCGTAATAGCACCAATCCATATTGTCCCTGCGAAAGTTTCAATTAAGTCCATATATGTAACGGTACGGAGAGAAGGATTTTGAAATAAGAGTTTCCAACCTTCCAATAAAATAGTACTTTTGGAAGAGGGGGGATCTGCTATTCGTTCAGTATGTATGGTACGTAATGAAAAATGTAATGCAATGCATCCGAAAATCATCAAAATGTTATTAATCATGAGTGTAGAAGTAGCGCCAATGAGAAGAACGATAACACTCGTAAATGAATAAGCAACGGTTTGCACAATTTGTGTTGAAAAGGAAAAGATACTATTTACTTTTACTAATTTTTCTTTCGGTGTAAGGCGCGGAAGAATGCCGTATAATAATGGAGCACTCCACCCACTACATAATGAAATGAAAAAAATAAAAGTTAATAGAGCTATAATGTTTGTGGATAAGACCGGGAACAAAATCATTAATAATAGTAAAAAGACTGTTTTTAGCCATTGTAGCGTATATAACAACGTATAAGGTGGAAAACGATTTATCATAAGCGGTGCAGAGATGTTAGCAATTAGATTTGTGATAACTTGTAATAATGGAAAAAGAGCAGTAATAGTAGCTGATTTAGTTGCTATATAAATATGAGTTGTAATAATCATTACATATACGATGTCAGCGAGAGTAATGCATATTTTGCAACCTAAATAGTAGGTTAGTGACAGGTTTTTCAATAAGAATACCACCTCTATAAAAAAATAGTATTTAGTAATTAGAATAATTGTAATTTAAAAATTAAAATTTTAAAAGAATTTAATTTTTTGTCACTTTTTGAAAGGAATTTTCATGTATAATGAAGAATATATTGATATAGTATTATATTAATAATCATTGTAACAGTGAATATGTACAATAGCTTGTAGCAAACGCCCAAGTGTAAGAAAGGGCGGATAAACCATTCTTTTCTTCATATACATATAGAAAATGAGAAAGAAAGTGAGGGTTGCATATGGCTGCTTGGGTAATTTGGTTTATAATAGCTGGTATTTTATTTATTGCAGAAATGTTGTCGATTACATTTTACATGCTTTGGCTTGGAATTGGAGCTGTTGTCGGAGGTCTTATTGCTTTGTTTGCTCCTGATGCACTACTGTTACAAGTTACTGTTGGGGCAATTGTAAGTTTAACTTTGACATTCTTTACGAAAAGAATTTCAAAAAACTTTCGAGAAGCAAAAGGTTTTACTGATACAGTAGATATGCTTGTTGGTAAAAAAGGGATTGTTATGCAAGCGATTACAAATGAAGCGAATGGTATTGTGAAGGTGGATGGAGATACTTGGACAGCTATTGCAGATTCTTCAATTGATGCTGGAGAAAGAGTCGTTGTTATAAAGAGGCATAGTACTATATTACAAGTGAAAAAGGAGAGTGAATAAATATGGTAGCATTAACGTTAACGATTATATTCGCGCTAATTGTAGTTACATTTATCGCATTAACAATTAAAATTATTCCTCAGCAAAAAGTTGGGGTTGTTGAAAGATTTGGTAAGTTTCAACGTATAATGCACCCAGGATTAAATATTTTAATCCCGATTGTGGATCGCGTTCGTGTATATCACGATTTACGTATTCAACAAACGAATGTACCACCGCAAAAGGTAATTACGAAAGATAATGTTCAAGTAGAAATAGATACAATTATTTTCTATCAAATTGTTGAACCAGAACTTGCGACATATGGTATTTCAAACTATGAATATGGTGTGCGTAATATTACTTCAGCAACGATGCGTCAAATCATCGGTAAAATGGAACTGGATGAAACGTTATCTGGTCGTGAAAAAATTTCAACAGAAATCCGCTTAGCGCTTGATGAAGCAACAGAAAAATGGGGCGTACGTATTGAACGTGTCGAAGTTGTTGATATTAACCCGCCAAAAGATGTGCAAGCATCAATGGAAAAACAAATGAAGGCTGAGCGTAATAAACGTGCAATTATTTTAGAAGCTGAAGCAGCAAAACAAGATAAAGTTCTTCGTGCTGAAGGGGAAAAGCAAAGTAAAATCTTGATGGCTGAAGGGGATAAAGAAGCGCGTATTCGCGAAGCCGAAGGTATAAGAGAAGCAAAAGAATTAGAGGCACAAGGGGAAGCTCGAGCAATTGAAGAAATCGCAAAAGCAGAACAAAACCGTATTGAATTGCTTCGTGAAGCGAATTTGGATGAGCGCATACTTGCTTACAAATCATTCGAATCATTAGCTGAAGTTGCAAAAGGACCAGCAAATAAAGTCTTTATTCCGTCTAATGCAATTGAAACACTTGGTACTCTTGGGGCAATTGGAGAAATATTTAAAGAAAAACAAGCGAAGAAACTACCTTCAAATGATACAGAAAAAGAACAATAAAAGTGAGGAAGAGAAATGGGATACCATTTCTCTTTTTTGTGCGTATATTCCGAAAAGCTTGTACATATCCATGTATAAAGAAGGTGATGCAGTGAAAAAGTATGCAACTCGAATACATGGGAAGAAACTAATTTCGTTACTCCTTTTATATGCGCTAATAGTAATTATAATAGCGTCGATTTTGACGTCACTTTTACATACAATGAAATCGAATTATGCAAATCAATGGTTTGGAAAAGTATCGATGCAAGGTTTTGTTCAAATGATAGAAAGTGAGAATCGCTATTACGGATTTGATTATTTTAAGCAGAATAAAAGAGAGTCAGTTGGGAATTTAATGTTCTCTATTGCGACAGATTTGAAAATTAAAGATTTAAGAACATTCGTCGGTAAAGAAGTACCTGGTATGTCAAAGTATTATTCTAATATTATCGTAGCTGGGGAAGGGACAAACTTGACGAATATCCCAAATGAATCTAGTGTACCGATTGAAGAAGTAACGAAAGAACGGGAAGTAGCAAAAGATAAAGTTACAGAAGCGGAAAAGAATAATCCGGTTCAGAAAAAGAACGGAGCGAAAAAAGGTGAAAGTGCAGTATATATTTATCATACACATAGCTGGGAATCCTTCTTTCCATTATTACCAGGGGCAACTGATCCATCTAGCCCAGATGTAAATGTGTCCTTACTAGGAAAACGTATGAAGGAACAACTTGAGGGGCAAGGAATTCCAGTAATTCACGATAAAACGAATATGGGTGATTTATTAGCGAGTAAAAAGTGGGTATGGTATCAGTCATATAAAGCATCTCATGAATATGTAAAAGGAGCATTAGCACAAAATAATAAAATTGCGTTTCCGATTGATATACATCGTGATGATCAGCGTAAGAAGGTAACAACAAAAGTAATTAACGGGAAATCGTATGCAAGATTATATTTTATTATTGGGATGGAAAATGAAGGCCGTGCTGAAAATGAAAAAATTGCAAGAGCCATCAATAGTTATTTAGATGAAAACTATTACGGTTTAAGTAGAGGGATTTTTCCAAAGTATAAAAAAGATGGAAATGGCGTTTATAACCAAGATTTATCGAAAAATGCGATGTTAATTGAAGTTGGTGGTGTTGATAATACGTTAGATGAATTATATAACACAATTGATGTGTTAACAGAAGCGTTTAGTAAATATTATTGGAATGATGCGGAAAAAGTGAATGGATGAGGGACGGGAGACCGTTCCTTTTTTATTTTGAAATCTTAAAATGTGATATAATGGAATTTTATGAATGTTAAATAAAGGGAGAGAGAAACATGCAAATACTACTAATACGCCACGGAGAATCAGAAGCTGATATTTTACATGTACATGAAGGCCGTGCTGATTTTGAGTTGACTGACAAAGGGAGACAACAAGTACAAAGACTTGTACAGAAAGTGAAAAAAGATTTTTCACCAGATTTCATTTGGGCAAGTACATTAAAACGCGCTCGTGAAACGGGTGAAACATTAGCAGAAGCAATTGGTTGTCCAATTCAATTAGAAGAGGAATTAATGGAGTTTAATAATGGAATACAAGCTGGCTTATCATTTGAAGAAGCAAAGAAATATCCAGAGCCAAAATTTCTTCATGACCGTTTTGAAAACGGAGAGTCATTTATTGAGTTTCGAATGAGAATAGAAGGGATTTTTTCTAAAATTGTGACAGAGAATACATATAATCGAATTGCGATTGTTGCCCATGGAGGCGTAATTAATAGTCTATTACGTGCATTTTTCAATATGCCAATTTCAATGGACTACTATTTCAAAATGGGAGATACGGGAATAAGTTTAATTGAAATTGAGGGTGAACAAAAAACGGTACATTTCATTAATGATACGAATCATTTGGACGGGATGTAAAGACTTATGTACAAAGTTGCATTTTTTGATGTTGACGGTACGCTTTTAAGCGAGATTGATAGAAGTATGCACGAAAGTACAAAAGAAGCGGTACAAAGATTAATAGATAAGGGGATTCACGTAGTTGTTACAACTGGAAGACCATATAGTTTATGCTCACAATTTAAGGAACTAGGCATAAATACGTTTATTTCAGCAAATGGTGCACATATAAAATGTAGGGAAGAAGTTATACATAAATCAGTACTTTCAAGCGGAATCGTTCATGATATTTCAAATTTTGCTGAATTACATGGTCACAGTGTTTCTTATTTTACAGAAGAATTTGCAATGAATAATATTGCCTCCAAAGATGAACGTGTCATACAAGCGTTAAATGAAACTTTAAATTTAGAGCGGTATCCTGACAAAGTTAGAAACTTGTCAGATGAGAAGTATTGCATATGTCTGTATGCTGATGAAACAGAAGCTCAAAAATTCATTGAAAGGTATCCAGCACTTACGTTTGACCGTTTTCATGGTTACGTTATGAATGTATTGGAAGATAGTAAAGTATCGAAGCTAACTGCAATTCAAAAAGTATTGGAACATTTAAATATTAGTAAATCAGAAGCCATTGCTTTTGGTGATGGTGGAAATGATATTGAGATGTTGCAGTATGTAGGATTAGGAGTTGCGATGGGAAATGGTGGAGAGGAGCTGAAGAGAAGGGCTGATCTCGTTACAACGAAGGCGAGTGAAGGCGGAATTTCTTATGCCTTAAAGAAGTTGCACATTATTTAAAACTAATAGCTAGTCAGTGTGAAAAATCCTGTTTTAATAATAGGATTTTTTTGTTCAACAATGTGCTTGCAATAAAAGGAAAAATATGAGTATAATGAGAAAGTAATTAGGTAAGCTAATTATTTAATGAGAAAGGAGAGTGAAGATGAATGGATTCAAGAAAAGATTCTCTTCCTTTAGGGATTGAGCCGTACGCAGAGTTAATCAAAAAGACAGCATCAGCGGAAACGGATCCAATCGCAGCAAAACTTGGTTTGTTAATGTTATGGACGTCTGATAATGTTCTTGATGCGGTTGACGTAGATTTAGCTCCGCTTGGTATTTCAGAGAGTAAATTAGATTTTTTACTATTATTTATTTTGCGTGAAATGGAAGCGAATGGGGAAGAGGTGAACATGAGTCCTTCGGATATTGCGAGTCGATTAGGGATTACACGTGCTTCTGTCACTGGCTTATTAGATTGGATGGAGAAACGAGAGTTAATCGTAAGATTCCACCATTCTGAAGATCGAAGAAGATTAAAGGTGAAAATTACTCCGAAAGGAAAAGAACTAGTTACACATTCTTTACCAACTTTTTGGTTATCTTGCGCTTCGTTAGTTGATGGCTTTAATCAAGAAGAGCGTCAAGTTTTAGAAAAGCTATTAAATAAAATGCAAACAACTATGCAGGTGAAATTAGGAGAAGGTAGGTAAATAAGTTGATTATGAAGATCAACTTATTTATTTGGATATATAATTAGCTTACCTTATTATATGCTTAACTAACTTTATGAACGGTGATAATTTTTGCTATGTAATTAAAATAAATAAGAGTTAAAGGAATGCTATTTTAGTAATTTAGAGAGTTTAAACTAATAAAAACAAATCGTAATAAGGGAGAGAGTTTATGATGGAAATAGGAAAGGAAGTAAATAGTGAAAAGAATTATACAATAATGACAGCAGTATTATGTTGGTCGGGTATGGTAGTTATGTCTAGCCTATATGTAACAATACCTTTAATCTCTCTATTTTCAAACATTTTTAATACGTCATTAGCACAATCGGCAGCTACAGGAAGTATATTTTCTGTTGGCTTTGCTATAGGGTGTTTGTTATTTGGGGCAATTTCTGATAAATATGGACGAAAAAAAGTGATTTTTATTGGATTGCTTGCACTGTCGATTGTTTCTTTTTGCTTAGGGTTTGTAGATAGTTTATTTTGGCTTGTTATTTTTAGAGGTATACAAGGGATAGCAGCGGCTACATTTTCTCCAGTAGCGCTAGCCTACGTTGTAGAAATGTTCCCAGTAGAAAGAAGGGTTACAACAATAGGATTTGTTAGTACTGGTTTTTTAGTAGCTGGAATTGTAGGGCAGGTAATAAGTACTGCTGTTAGTCAGCATTTTGGATGGCATATGGTTTTCTTTCTTCTTAGCATTGTCTATATAAGTACTGCTATATGGGTTTATTATTCTCTTCCGAAAGGAGAGACGTCTCAATCCTATACTGATATTTTGGGGCCAATTAAACAGATGGGTAAAGTTTTTACAAATAAAAGCTTAGTATTAAGCTATATAATTGCATTTGTTTTATTAATGGCTTTTGTTAATATGTATACTGTTTTAGGGAATTATTTGAGCTCTCCTACTTACAATTTAACTGCAGAACAAATTCTTTATTTTCGCTTAGCGGGGCTATTTGGTATGTTGCTGTCACCGCTTGCAGGTCGTTTAACAAAGAGGTTTGAAGTAAGAAAAGTTCTTCAGGGAGGATTGTTGATCGCTATTTTCAGTCTAAGTTCAATGGGCTTTGTTTCGTATCTATCTCTACTTGTAATGATGAGTGTCTGTTTTGTAATAGGTATTGCTATATCCGTTCCGTCTTTAGTTTCTCTTGTAGGTCAATTAGGAGGGAAAGCGAGGGGAATAGCAGTATCTATTTATACTTTTATTTTATTTTTAGGTACTAGTATAGGACCTATCATTTCTATTTATCTTATGAAAATAGGAGGGTATGCTCAAACATTTATTTTATTAGGAATGCTACTTTTTATTGGTTTTGTAGCTTCTCTATTTATAATTAATGAATGAGTGGAAAATCACTCAAATAAAGGAATGCGAGGATCTTTCATATGCTCACATAATAAAAGATGAATTTGTCCACGATGATGATAAAAGTGTGCAACGATTTCAAGTAACCATTCAAAGCGCGAATAAGAAATACCCCAATAGGCAGTCATAACTTCTGCTAATTCTATTTGGGAGTAGGAAAGAAATGTTTTAGAGAGAAGGTTGTATCCTTCAATCATCGTTTGTTGCATGTGAGCAACTGTTACGGGCGTATGTTCTATATAAAAGGTATGTAATTCTTTTTCTGGAATACCATTTAAAATGAGCAAATCAGCATGACAAATAAGAGAAAGATGTATACACATTTCAAATAATGATCGTTTTGAGTGAATCGGTTGTATTTTTAAATCGTTTTCACTATATTGGTTAAGCATATAAATAGAAGTATCAATAGCAACTTTTAGTTGATGTAATGCAGATTGAACAAACATTGTAATTCTCCTCGTCTCCGTATATAATAGTTTATTGAGGATATTATATCATACTCAAAATTCCGAAAATTCTAGTAGTTTGACTAGCATAATGAAAAGTATTATATTGTAAAAGGTCATATGAAACGTGAAATAGAATGGAATGCAATTATTGAGTTAGGAGTTAGACCAATGAGTTTGAAATATGGAAGAGATACAATTGTAGAAATTGACTTAAATGCTGTAAAACATAATGTAAAAGAATTTAAAAAACATGTAAATGATGAAGAAATTAAGATGATGGCTGCTGTAAAAGCGAATGGGTATGGCCATGGGGCAGTTGAAGTTGCCAAAGCTGCAATTGAAGCTGGAATAAATCAACTTGCAGTTGCATTTGTAGATGAAGCAATAGAATTAAGAGAAGCAGGAATTACTGTGCCGATTTTAATTTTAGGATACACACCAGTAGCGGCTGTAGAAGATGTAATTCAATATGACGTTATGATGACTGTTTATAGAGTAGAAGATTTACATGGTATAAATGAAATTGCAAACCGTCTTCAAAAGAAAGTACAAATTCAAGTGAAAATTGATACAGGAATGAGTCGTATCGGTTTACAAGAAGAAGAAGTTAAACCATTTTTAGAAGAATTAAACCGTATGGAGTATATAGAAGTAGTAGGGATATTTACGCATTACTCTACGGCAGATGAAATCGATAAATCATATACGAATATGCAAACAAGTTTATTTGAAAAAGCTGTTAATACAGCGAAAGAATTAGGAATTCAAATACCATATATTCATAGTTCAAATAGTGCAGGATCAATGGAATTAAGTAACACATTTCAAAATATGGTACGCGTTGGTATAGGAGTGTACGGTATGTATCCATCAAAAGAAGTGGATCATTCAGTCGTTTCTTTACAGCCTGCGTTGTCGTTAAAGTCAAAAGTAGCTCATATTAAACATGCGAAGAAAAATCGTGGTGTAAGTTATGGGAATACGTATGTAACAACTGGTGAAGAATGGATTGCGACTGTACCAATTGGTTATGCTGATGGTTATAATCGTCAATTATCTAATAAAGGCTATGCGTTAATTAACGGGGTTCGAGTACCTGTAATTGGCCGTGTTTGTATGGATCAGTTAATGTTGGATGTTTCAAAAGCGATGCCAGTACAAGTAGGAGATGAAGTAGTATTCTACGGTAAACAAGGTGAAGAAAATATCGCAGTAGAAGAAATAGCGGATATGTTAAGTACAATAAACTATGAAGTTACATGTATGCTAGATAGAAGAATTCCGCGTGTCTATAAAGAAAATGACGAAACAACTGCAGTTGTAAATATATTAAGAAAAAACTGAATCATTTTGATTCAGTTTTTTTATTTTTGGCAAGTGAAAAATGCTCTATTTGTACCGTGGAATTGAATGTTCTTAAAACCTATGGATTCCAATGAAGAAATTATTTCTTCATTGGAATAACAAGCTTCTTCAAAAGAAAAGTCACTTCTTGTCCAATTATTATCTATGTCATGTTGAAATAGTATAAAGTTCATTTCTGCTTTTTTATTTTCATTATTATATGTAGAATCAATCGTACAAACATATTCTTTCTCTGAAATATGAAACGAAGCACTCCAGTTTTCAAGAAATCCTTTTTCCATATTCATATCAAATGCGAATATACCCTCGTTATGTAATACGGAGTAAACGTTGTGAAACACACTTTTTAGTTCATCTAAATTCATAATATGGTTTAAACTATCACTGGCAGAGATGACGTAGTGGAATTGCTCATTTATATTGAAATAGCGAGCGTCATCGACGATAAAGGTTGCATCTGGCGCATTTTTACGTGCATACTCAATCATTTGAGTAGAACCATCTATACCAGTTACTACAAAATTATTATCAAGTAGTTTCCTAGTAAGATGACCAGTCCCACAACAAAGGTCTAAAATATGAGAACGTGGTTGTGCATATTGTAAAACGAGTTTTTCAAAAGCAAGATAGGAGTGTTCGGCAAAATGTCCCCAATGTTTATTATAAATAGATGCGAAAATATCATAATCAGAATAAATAAGTTTTTTAGACATAAATATTCTCAGTGCTATTCATTAAATTATAATAGTCATGCTTCGTTTTAATTTTAAAACCACATTGTGTATATAGTTTTAAAGCATGGTTATTTTTCGTTTCGACGTCTAATTCAATTGTTGAAGCTCCTTCTGTAATAAGGGTATGTACCATATAACTAAGAATATCTTTTCCATATCCTTTACCTTGATAGGAAGGGTGGACAGCGAATCCTGATAATATAGTAGAATGATCTTGCTCAGTAACTGTAATTGTTCCAATAGCTTTTTCGTTAATAAGAGCACTGTAAACTTTATGAGAAGGTGAAGTCATCATTTTTTGTAACCATGTAGCCGTATTTTCTACTGAATCACCAAAAGCTTTACTAGAAATTTCAATAAGATCAAGAAGTGATTCTGAAGTTGCAAGAGTAAGCTGTATATTATTATCTGTTGTTTTTTGAATTTCGTTTGTTTTGAACTCCATACTATATTCACTATATAAATATGGTAACTTCATATGTTTTACAAATTCATTCCCAGAAATAGAATCCCCATTAATAATAAGAAGAGCTTCATCTGTCTCTCTATTTTGTATTTCTTTCATTGCAGTTTGTAAAAGGATAGTTCCGAAACGTTGTTTTCTAAAATGAGGATGTACAAAGCCTATTAGTTCAAGCTTTGTTGGTCTTTCGAAATCATACATATTTAAAGCGCCAATTAATTGAGTGCCGTTATAAAGAAGAAAATCGTTTATATAATCTTCATTTCGATTTTTTAAAAAGTTGATATGTAAATCTGAGGAGTAATCAAGGTTGTCTTGTTGTCCGCAAATATAAGCTAAATCCTTCATTTGCTGTATTTCACTTTCTGTTACAGAACGCTTTTTCTGAATATCCATTGTATACTCCCTCTCATTTGTATTTAAAAATAGGATGGGTGACTTAACCATTCCTTTAATTCCACACTACCTTGCACAGATAACAGTCGGTATAAATAACGATATGGTTGTCTACATTCTTCAAGATGAGGAATAGGCATAATTGTTTCGTAACCACTTTTAAAGGCATGTGCTTCTTTTTCGGTAAGTACATATTCTAGTCCGATAAAATCAAACTCTCGCGGGGCAACCGCGTAAGCTTCAGTATCTACTAAACCCGTAATAGTTGTACCGTCATATAAAAATTGGGTAGGGTCCATATCAAGTAAGACGAGTGTAGCTTCTTTTGGTACGGACAGGGAAGAAAGCTGTGATTCAAAGGTAGGAAATGCATTTTGTATGCTTTCATCATCGGAATAAAACATATTCATAAGCTCTTTACTCACGTTTAAAATATGTGATTGGAATTCATCTAGTGGAATTTGGAACGTGCCTGACGGATTTCCTATGAAATCGGCTTTAAACTTATGTATTTCTGCAAGTCCTTTTCCTAGGCTGAATAAAATAGAATCTGGTTGCTCGATAAAAGATTGAACTGTGTTACCTACTAATTTTTCGGCAACAACGAATTCTCGGTCATTTAAAATATGTTTTTCTAATATTGTTGGGATAGGAAGATTCGTATGTTCTTGTAGCAATGTATGTACCGTTTCTAAATGATGTACATTCCTCGGATCAATTCCAAATAGATTTTTACATCCCCACCAAAAATCATTATTTGGTTCTTCATACATTTTAGAAGCACGAACGATAACTTCTTTATCTTCTGTTCGGACGAGAAAAACATCGCTTGCATGATCTTCATAACCTGGGTGCAAGGCTTGAACGGATAGAATAAGGGAATTGAATAGTTGTTGTAACATGAAAAGACTCCTTTTTCTGTAAATTCTATAAATTTATTATATAACAGATGATGTGTTATGGGGATAAAGATAAAAGGATTGAAATCATAGTTATATTTATAGTCAAAACTCATTAAAAATATTATATTTCTCCATTTTTGTATGAATTGTCAAAAAATAAGAGTGATAATATTTGAATGTAAAGCTTGTATCTTTAAAGCTATGAAGAGTAAAAGTAGAATTAAGCATTCATTTATCGCGCTATTCGCTGTGCAGTAAGACCCCCACCTCAAAATTCAGTGAAAGCAAAGAAGTTAGGGGGAGCGGGATGTCCGTAAAATCTCGATTGGTGAGGGCTGATAATCAGTGAGGGATGAACAAAACCCCTATTGATTAAAGTTTTACTTTATAAAATTGTGAATCACAATAATGTAGACTATAGAAAATATTTCTCAATAATAAAATGAAGAGAAAAGCATGAAGAAGTAGAATGCATTCATTTATAATAGACTTAAATTAATTAATGTAATTAATTGTTAACTTTATTATATTAACTGGATAGGAGAGAATATTATGGCAAATGTACTCGTAATAAATTTCCCTGGGGAAGGTCATATTAATCCGACTTTAGCTATTGTAAGTGAGTTAATCCAGCGAGGAGAAACAGTTGTTTCGTATTGTATTGAAGATTATAGAAAGAAGATTGAAGCAACAGGTGCGGAATTCCGAGTGTTTGAGAATTTTCTCTCTCAAATTAATATTATGGAACGAGTAAATGAAGGCGGGAGCCCTTTGACGATGCTATCTCATATGATTGAAGCATCAGAGCGTATTGTTACTCAAATTGTAGAAGAAACAAAAGAGGAAAAATACGATTATTTAATATATGATAATCATTTTCCAGTAGGACGTATTATAGCGAATATTTTACAATTACCAAGCGTTTCATCTTGTACAACGTTTGCTGTTAATCAGTACATTAATTTTCATGATGGGCAGGAATCGAGACAAGTAGATGAAATGAATCCATTATATCAATCTTGTTTAGCGGGAATGGAAAGATGGAATAAGCAGTATGGAATGAAATGTAATAGTATGTATGATATTATGAACCATCCTGGTGATATTACGATTGTATATACTTCAAAAGAATATCAGCCGCGTTCAGATGTATTTGATGAATCGTATAAATTTGTCGGTCCATCAATTACTACTCGAAAAGAAGTGGGGAGTTTTCCTACTGAAGATTTAAAAAATGAAAAAGTAATTTTCATTTCTATGGGAACAGTTTTTAATGAACAACCTGCTTTGTATGAAAAATGTTTTGAAGCGTTTAAAGATGTAGATGCGACAGTCGTATTAGTCGTTGGTAAGAAGATAAATATAAGTCAATTTGAAAATATCCCGAAAAACTTTAAGTTGTATAATTATGTCCCGCAATTAGAAGTTTTACAGCATGCTGATGTATTCGTGACACATGGTGGTATGAATAGTTCGAGTGAAGCGTTATATTACGGTGTTCCATTAGTTGTAATTCCGGTAACAGGAGATCAGCCATTCGTTGCAAAACGATTGACTGAAGTAGGGGCAGGCATAAGACTTAATCGTAACGAGTTAACTTCTGAATTGTTACGTGAGACTGTAAAGAAAGTAATGGATGATGTGACGTTTAAGGGAAATAGTCGTAAAGTGGGAGAGTCGCTTAGAAATGCTGGTGGATATCAAAGGGCAGTTGAGGAAATACTTGAATTAAAAATGAAGCCGTACGTAAAGATTAAATAGATGTTAAAAACACACTTACTTTTAATTTGTAAGTGTGTTTCTAGTATTACGCGTTACATGTGTTACATAAAAATAGCGATAAAGGTGAAACTTTTGTGTATATAAATCGATACCTTTGAATTAGTAGTAAAATTACGTTAAAATAATACTAAGAAAATATATAAGTTTTGGGGGTAATGAATGAAGAAAGTATTTGAATACGTATTATTAACAATTGGCTCAATTATAGTAGCAGGTTCATTAGAGCTTATTTTAGCACCTAATGGATTAGTAGATGGCGGGGTAACGGCTATTGCTATTATGGCAAATAAAGTCGCAGGATTGCCACTTTATGGCGTTTTCTTAGGAATTAATATCCCAATTTTATTATTTACTGCAAAAGTAATGGGAAAGAAATTTTTTATCCGTACATCTTATGCGAATGTAGTTACAACACTCGGATTAATTTATTTAAAACCATTTCCAGCAATTACGACTTCTGAGTTATTAATTGTACTTTATGGTGGAGTGCTGTTCGGAATTGGTGTTGGGATTGTTGTTAAAATGGGTGGAGCAATTGACGGTTCGGAAATGTTAGCAGTTTGGATGAACAAACACTTTAATGTGCCGATTAGTACATTTTTACTTGCAGTAAATGCAGTTATTTTCATCTTTGTTGCCATTTTATTTTCAATCGAACAAGCGATGTTCTCATTAGCAATTTTCTATATTGTTACGAAGATGATTGATTTTATATTAGATGGTATTAATCAAGGTAAGAGCGTTATGATTATTTCTGGTAAGAATAAAGAAATAGGCGATTTACTTATGAAAGAATTGCAACTATCTGTTACGTATCTACATGGAGAAGGTGGTTTTTTAGGGGAGCATAAGAGAATCATTTATTGTATTACAAACCGATTCATTTATCCGAAAATGAAAGATCTCGTTCTCTCTGTAGATCCAACCGCTATAATTGAAGCTTCCTATTCAACAGAAACGACTGGTGTGAAACGTCCGGGAAGGAAAGCTAGGTCGGGTGAATAACTAGAAGAAGGCTGTCCAAAAAGTTATTTTGGAACAGCCTTCTTTTTTATTTTGTTGAATTGTTAGTATGTTACAAGTTAAACCCACTGTTAACAAATTTCCTTGCAACTAGGGAACCAAGCGTTTTTCAATAATATAGTCAACGTTTCAATTTTATTTTCTGGAATGCTACCAAATCCGAGTAATACGTATGATTCCTTACGTAAATCATTCATGAAATCATATGGAGAAAGCGGGTATAATTTAACGCTTTGTTTTTTAGCGGATTCAATCAGTTCGTTTTCATTCATACTGTTATGGACACATAAAACAATATGAAGTCCAGACTGTTCGCCAAGAATTTGAACATTAGCCCCCATTTCTTTCATAATGGATTTTACTAACGCATGATGTTTTCTTTTATATAGTGTACGACTCCGGTTAAGATGACGTTCCCAATTCCCGCTTTGTATAAAGTTAGCAAAAGCAAGTTGTTGTATTGTAGCGACTGTTTGTTTAAAAATTCCATGCAGTTCTTGATATGTTTTTAAAAGATGTGGTGGTAAAACAACATATCCCATTCGTAAAGAAGGTAAAAAAGATTTTGAGAAAGTCCCCATATAAATAACGCGTTCATTTGAATCAAGACTTTGTAAAGAAGGAATCGGCTTACCAGCGTAGCGAAACTCTCCGTCATAGTCATCTTCAATAATATATCCATTGCAATCATTAGCCCACTTTAACAATTCTAATCTTCTAGATAAAGGCATAATAATCCCGAGTGGAAATTGGTGTGATGGTGTAACGTATGCGACATTGGAATTTGTATTGTATAAGCTAGAAATATCAATCCCTTTTTCATCCAATGGTATGGGATGAATTTGTCTATCACAGCTTTTAATGATTGCGTGTATACGGTGAAATCCAGGGTTTTCAATGCCGTATTCTTTTGTAGGGCCAAGCAGTTGAAGTAGTAGCCAGAGAAGTGGCTGCGTTCCGGCACCAATAATAATTTGATCAGGTGAAGAATGTACACCGCGAGAGTGATATAAATATGTTGATATATGCTCTCGAAGAGCGAATTCACCTTGAGGATCTTCTTTGGAAAATAGTGCATTTTCGTATTTAAGTATGGATTCTTGTAATGCTCGTTTCCAATTTGTAATCGGAAAAGCAGTTTGATCAATAAGCCCTTGGCTACAATCATATTCGAATTTTTCGTCTATTAAATTGCTCGTCTTCATTGCTGCATTTCGTTTTTTATTTGGGATAACGTCAATATCGAAATTTGCTACAAAAATACCACGTTTCGGTTTACTTTCTACATAACCTTCAGCTAACAATTGTTGATAAGCTGATTCAACAGTAATGCGGCTAATATTAAGTTGTGATGCTAAATTTCTGTGTGAGGGTAGACGTGTGCCAACAGAAATACGCCCTTGTATAATTTCAGCTTTTATATATTCGTAAATTTGCAAGTAAATAGGTGTGTTACTTTGTAATTGCAATGGGATAGTAAAATCCATATAAAACTCTCCTTTAAAGCTGACCTTATAAAAAATTCTTAAACTGCCACTTAAGTAAAGGGCAGTTGCTTTCTATAATAATGATATAACATTTAGAAAATTATATAAATAGTTAGGGGAGAGTTAAAAATGAATGTTAAAGAAGTAGTAACAGAAGAGCAATTACATGAAGTATTACCTGTTTTACAGCAATTAAGAACGAAACTTTCAAAAGAGGAAACAAGCTCTTTATTTCGAAATATGAAAGAAGAAAATTATAAACTATTTTCGCTGCGTAATGAGGAGGATGAAGTTGTTAGCCTTGCAGGTGTAGCGATTTGTACGAACTTTTATAATAAGAAGCACGTTTTCGTATATGACCTTGTAACAGCAGACGCACATCGTTCAAAAGGACATGGAAATGTATTACTTTCGTATATAGAGAACTGGGGAAAGGAAAACGGATGTGAATCTATCGTCCTCACATCAGCATTTCCAAGAATTGATGCTCATCGTTTTTATGAAAGAGAAGGGTATGATAAAGTGAGTTATTCTTTTCATAAAGAATTATAAATAATAGGAAGAAGCTGTCCCGCAAAAGTTGGGAACAGCTTCTTCTTATTTATTAAGTTATTATTGAACGGTAAATAGGTTGTAAGTTATGGTATATGTATTTGAAAAGGTTATATAGTGTATTTTGTCGAATTGTTTTAATTTAATAAAGAGAATGATTGGAGCGCTTATACTTGAAGAAAATAAAGAAACTATCAATCCCTAATGATGCTAGAGTTATCGTCATATCTGATATTCATGGAGAATTAAATCTTTTAAAAGAAGCACTACATAAAGTTAACTTTAAAGATGAAGATTATTTAATTATTAATGGAGATCTTTGCGAGAAAGGACGAGATAGCGTAGGCGTAGTAAACTACGTTATGAATCTTGTAAAGAACAATTCAAATGTTCACGTTGTTGAAGGGAATTGTGAAGTTTTAGTTGATGCTCTTCTAAATGAAAATCCTCGTCTTATTAATTATTTATGTACGAGAAAGCATTCGATTTTTAATGAATGGCTAGAGCAATTGGATTTTTCAGCTCATAAAGGCACTTCAATTCGTGAAGTGAGAGAAGCATTGCTAAGTGAATTTTCACAAGAAATACATTGGCTAACGGAGTTGCCGACAGCGATTGAAACAGAAGATTATATTTTTGTGCATGCCGGTCTAGAAGATAGAGTAGATTGGAAAGAAACAGAGCGCAAAAATGCGATAGCAATGCCACAGTTTTTTAATAAATCACATAAAGCAAATAAGTATGTAATAGTTGGTCATTGGCCTGTCGTGAACTATTCTGAAGAAGCACCGTCTAACAATCCAGTTATTGATAAGGAGAAAAAAATTATTGCAATTGATGGAGGAAATGCAATTAAAGAAGCAGGGCAATTAAACGTATTTATTATTCAGAGGAAACAAACCGGCGATACGTTTTCTTATACATATGTAGACTATTTTCCAGAGTACGAAGTAATAGCGGATTTTAATGCGAATTCAGAAATGCAGGGCGGAGTGACATATCCGTATTATTACATAGAGCCTATCGAGAAGATGCAAGATTACACAATATGTAAGCAAAAGGAAACAAATAAATTACTCACTGTAAAAAATGAATATATGAAACAACTTGAGTCAGGTGAATATACAGTGAAAACCGATATTTCTTGTGCGCAAATAAGCGTTAGGAAGGGAGATATCGTTTCTCTCATTGATGATAGCTGTTCAGGATATGATTTAATTAAAAAAGATGGCGTAGAGGGTTGGATAGAGAAAGGGATTTTAGTTGAGATAGAAAAAGTGAAAAATAAAACATTAAGCTGAAATAGGAGGGATATAACCTCCTATTTTTTTAAAGGGGTAGATTGCTTGCTGTCTTTAATAAGTAAATAAATCGTACTCGGCAGAATGATAAGCGTCATTCCTAAAAGAATTGCTAGTATAGCATAACCTCTATAGGGAGCAGAAAAGATAAAAGGAAGTATCGCTAAAAAAATACCTGCTATCATCATTGAAATACTACTAATATTTGAAGCTCTTTTTTCAAGGTGCTTATCATTCCATTCTAATGAAACGGTTGATTTAGTCGTATCAATTTTGGAACTGAAATAACCTATTAATATAAATAAAAGCCCTAATGCTAAAAATATGAAATGATCAAGAGGAAGTGAAAAGCCAAGAGCGATGAGGGCGATGACAATATCGACAAAAAATAAGAATAGTAACATTGTGTTGCCGATCCAATGGAGAAATTTCTGGTTACTCGCTGCTTTAGATAAAGCTAAAAATACAAAGAATAAGAAGGAACATATAATTATATTTACGATTACAAAAGTGCTTTTATCCATTGTTGATGTAGGCGTTCCATTAAAGTCCCATTTCGTAACGATACTTAATGGTAAGAAGAAATAGAGAATAATATTTGTCATAATAATAGTAAGAAATAAAGCAATACTAAATCGATTATTCACTGAATCACCAGCTTTCTAAATCAATAATTGGTATCTAATAACAAAATTATACAATATAATATATGATATTAGTTTTGATTTTTCTGAAAAAATATTATAATTATATATGAAATAAAGAGGAATGCAGGAGGGAATTATGCAAAACGTTGTATTAAAGGGGAAGAAAGTTACAATTCGTACAATAGAAGAATCAGATATAAAAACATTATGGAATATCATATTTAAAGAAGAAAGTCCAGAATGGAAGAAATGGGATGCGCCATATTTCCCGTTCTCAATGCAAGAATACTCTTCCTATAAAGAGAAGGTGCAAACTCGTTTGCAAGAAGAACCACTGTCAAATTTAATTATAGAAAATAACGGTCAAATTATAGGGACGGTCGGATTTTATTGGGAGCATAAACCGACGCGTTGGTTGGAGATGGGAATTGTTATTTATAATCCAACTTACTGGAATGGTGGATACGGTACAGAAGCGTTAACGTTATATCGAGATTTATTATTTGAAAAGATGGAAATTGGTAGAGTAGGGCTCACGACTTGGTCTGGTAATGAACGAATGATGAAAGTAGCGGAGAAAATAGGAATGAGCTTAGAAGGTAGAATGCGAAAGTGTCGTTATTATAACGGAACATACTATGATTCTATTCGAATGGGCATGATTCGTGAAGAATGGGAAGCGCTATGTGTAACGAAGGGGTGAGAAAGATTGTACGCTATTATTGCTACATTTGATCGTGTGTTTACTAATAAAATTACAGAACTGCAAAATGAATTAACAAATGTAATTGGAACAAATCAACTAGCTGGAGTAGAACCTCATATTATGTTAGCTGATTATAATGAGGTAGCTGTTCATTTGTATACGGAGAAACTAGGGGAGTTTGTAGCTATTCAAGAAAATATGGATGTAGTAACTTTTCCTTCTGTTGGAATTTTTCCTACTAATGGAACGGTCTTTCTAGCGCCGACTGTTACCAATGAATTGTTAAAACTTCATCATTCTTATCATGATTATTTTAAAACTTTTCATGACAACCCAAATTCATATTACGTACCGGGAAAATGGGTACCGCATTGTACAATTGCAAATAGATTACAGACAAAGCAGTTTTTAAGTGTAATGGAATATATTTATGAGAAATTTGATTTTGTAACAGCTTCAATTGAGAAATTAAAATTAATTAAGGTGAATTATGAAAATGGTTCTGCCATTTCTTCTAGTATATTAGCAGAATATAATTTAAAGAGAATGGAGACATCGAGATGACATATATAATTAGAGAAATGAAGCAAGAAGATATTCATGCTGTACAATCAGTAGCAAAAATAGCTTGGCATGATACATATGAAGGCATTATTCCAAGAGAAATTCAAGACAGTTTTTTAGACGAGGCATATTCTGATGAAAAAATGAAATATCGTCTTAAAAATACGCATTTATTCGTTGCGGAAGAAGAAGGAGAAGTAATAGGGTTTGCGAACTTTTCACCTGTTAGACTACAAAATGAAGCGGAATTAGGTGCGATTTATTTGTTACCAGATCAGCAAGGAAAAGGGATCGGAAGTGCTTTATTACAAAAAGGAATTAAAGCATTAAATGGGATACGGAAATTGTACATACATGTAGAAGCAGCAAATGAAAAAGGAAAACGCTTTTATGAAGCGAAAGGTTTTGCTGAATTAGAGCAATTTGAAGAAGACTTTGAAGGACATATGATGCAGACAGTAAGGATGGTTTTATACGTATAAGGAGAACTAGTAATGAAAATTTTTGATTTTAGTGAAAAAGTAGGAAAGCACCTATCAGTATTTCAATCTAATTTCATCATGTCGAAAATATTAAACCATCGAGGAAATATACATATCGGTGCTATGCATTTACACGAGAATGGAATCATCGGTAATCATGAAGCAGTTGTATCTCAACTGCTTCTTATTGTGGAAGGAGCTGGATATGTATGTGGGGTAAATAAAGAAAAGATAAAGATAGAGGCGGGACAAGCTGTGTTTTGGGAAAAGGGAGAGCTCCATGAAACAAGTACAGAACACGGATTAACAGCAATTGTTATGGAAGCGGAGAATCTTGAACAAGCGATAGTAATGCCTATTATTCAAGGGGAGTTGTAAAAATGATAATTAAGGCGAATCAAGAAGATACCAATGAAATATTAAAATGTGCGGCTCAATCGCTTTTTGAAGGGACGAGAGGCAATTGTCAATTAAGTACCGAGAAAGCGATTGAAATTACAAAGCCGATTGTAGAAAAAGGAGCATACTATTTAATTATTAAAGAAGAAAATAAAGTAATGGGATGGATATTAATAGGGGAAAATACAGACTATTTTTCTCGTGAAAAACTTGGGTTTATATATGAATTGTACGTTTTCACAAAATATCGCGGGAGAGGATTATCGCGAGAACTGATGGAAGCTGGTATTAAGGAATTAAAGGAGAAGTATTCAGAAATTCGGTTGAATGTATTTGCTGGGAATTTTGCAAAAGAGATGTACGAAGAGTTTGGGTTTGTTGAAAGGCAGGTAATTATGACTTTGAAGTGAGTATAATAGTCTGAATGAGGGAAGCGCGAAAGCATGAGAAAAGAAAATGAGTATGTAGCGTATTTACAAAGTGTGTATCCTGAACTACAAATAAAATCGGCACATGTAAATGAAATTGGCCAAAATAATGATGTTTTAATTATAAATGATAATATAGTATTTCGTTTTCCGAAATATGAAAAAGGTATTCAAAAACTTCGAGTAGAAACAAAGTTACTGGAGAAAATACGACCATTTATTACGATCCAAATTCCTGATCCAAGTTATCAAAGATTGCAAGATGAAGTGCCAGGAAAAGTATTTGCAGGATATGAAATGATTGAAGGGGAACCGTTTTGGAAAAATACTTTTACGGGAATAAATGATGAAAAGCAATTACAGAAACTTGCGTGCACATTGGCGGGATTTTTAAAAGAATTGCATGAAATTCCGTTATCCACATTTGAAGGTATTATGCAAAATGATAGTGCTGATATATATGCAGAAACAAATAGTTTATATAGTCAATTAAAAGATTATGTTTATCCATACATGAGAGAAGAGGCAAAAAAAGAAGTTTCATTATCTTTTGAAACGTATTTAAATGAAGAGAGCCATTTTAATTTTACATCGAGTCTTGTTCATGGGGATTTTGGCATGACAAACATCTTATATAGTGCAACAAAAAAGGATATTTCAGGGGTCATAGATTTTGGTGGTGCGAGCATTGGAGATCCTGCTTATGATTTTGCAGGTATATTAGCTAGTTATGGAGGAGAGTTTTTACAACTATTTGCAGCACATTATCCTAATTTAGAAGCAGTAAGGGAACGAATGTATTTTTACAAAAGTACATTTGCTCTTCAAGAAGCATTATTTGGTGTTCTAAATAATGATAAAAAAGCTTTTGAAGCTGGAATAGAACAGTATGTATAAAAAGCCGATTTCAAATCGGCTTTTTATTATCGATACATCGTCCACATCCCAATATCTTTAAACCCTAATCGTTTATAAATTCGCCCAGCAGCTGGATTGTTATAAAACAAACAAAGCGTTCGGCCTTCATTTATAAAGTCTTGAATCATTTTTTGTAATATGAGCGAAGCGTATCCGCTTCCGCGATAATTCGGATGTGTACATACGCCAACTACCATAGCGGATAATGAATTTTCAGCGGAAGTAGAGGCGGATGCAATAATAGCACCGTCTTTTTCAATATAATATGTGCGTCCTGTATTTGTTTTGAGAGCTTGTCTTAATATTTTCTCTGATTCATTAGCAACTGGAAATTCAGCAATGTTACCTCGCAATTGCATAATTCGCTCTACATCATCTAGTGTGGCAAGTTTAATTGTTTCTTGGATAGGCGTGCTAGGTAAGTTGTTGTCATTTAGACATTCGCAAAAATACATTTCATTTTTGGCGCCTAATTGTAGACTTGGAGAAGTTTCAAACCTTTCTACAATAGTTGACTTGCCAGAGAGTTTAAGCGGTTTATATGCGGAAAGAAGTGCCTCATAATCAAGGGTAACAAAGTCTTCTTTACTATATGGTATAAATGAATCGTGGAATCGGAGTAGAATTGATTTTAATGTCCCATTCTCTTTAAATACTCCCCATAATTCTTGAAAATCTGTGTCATAACCGAAAGCTTCAATATCTCCAATAATAAACAAGTTAATGGCTGCTTCTTCTTTTAGGTAAGCGAATACTTGTTCATGATCTTTCTTTGTTAATTTTCGCATCATAACGAATCGACCTCTTTTTTTATTTTTCTAAATATTACAACTTAAGTTTTTTGAAATCAATATAAAATTTTATGTTTAGTTCACAAACTTTCGGAAAAACTAGGAAAGATATGACAAAGGAGGTTATGAACGGTGGATCATCCAATTCAAGGGTTAATGAAAGCAGCAATGGAAAATTTAAAAGAAATGGTTGATGTAAATACGATTGTTGGAGAGCCTGTTCAAACGGCTGACGGTGGTGTGGTGTTAACGGTTTCTAAAGTAGCGTTCGGTTTTGGAGCAGGAGGTTCTGATTTCCAAACGAATGATGGACAAAGAGCGAACGGTAACCCTGCATTTGGTGGCGGTAGCGCGGGTGGTGTTTCGATTACACCAGTAGCATTTCTTGTGGTGAATAAAGATGGAGTAAATATTCTTCATTTACAAAATGCGACACATTTAGCAGAAAAAATGATTGAATTAGCTCCACAAACAATTGATAAAATTCAATCGATGTTCCAAAAAGAAGAAAAGAAAGAGGGAAATCATCATCCTCAAAACCCTGATGAAATCCTTTAAAAACGCCTGCTTATGAGCAGGCGTTTTTTCTTGTAATCACTATGTAATAAAACACATGAAATTGTAAATAGTTTTTGAAGTTTTTTCTATGTTTCTAAAATTTTTCATGTTAAAATATGCTATAGAATTGAAACATATAAAACGAAGGTGGCTAGGTGCTTTGTCTGGAGGATCTGACCAAGTAAAGAATATGATATATATTAATGGTAATCGTCGAGGTCATTGTTTTATTACATCAGGAATTACGTTTAAAGAGTTTGCGAGTAACATCCCTTCACCGCTTCATCAAGTGTTGCTTTTGAAGCATAACTTTGAATGGACGGATTTTCATTATCATACTTTATTTGAATATGTTGAGGAAGAAAATATACATAAGTTAATTCAAGCAGAGATTGATGAATTTGATGAATTTTGTTGGGTAGATTTTGATGATGCAAGCGATTTAGATGAATTAGAGCCGAAGGAAATTGCAGAATTATTATATTTGGCTCACAAAAAAGAACCACTTGCAAGAACATTCTTTCCGTTACTGAAAAATAGATTTGTTTATTTTTCACATGATGACGGCTGGTACAACAAAGTGTATTATCGTAGAATTGCTGACTTTGTAGGAATGTTAAGTAAAGTCATTCCGTATAAACTCGGTGCTTTCGGTAAGAAACGTTTTTCTTTCTTCCAAAAATCAAAAATTTTCCCAGCAATTTCAAAAGAATTGATCATGGGACTTATTCCACTAATGGAAGATGGTCTTTACATTGATCTAGCAGGAAAAATTGAGTCAAGAAGAGGTCTTGAAATTCCGGTATATGTAGTTGGTTCGTATGAAAGTACGGATGAGGTACTAGATAACATTGATGAATTGAAAGAACAAGCAACAGAAACAGGTTGGCTCATTTTTGATAAGAAAGAACAAGAGTGGCAATGGGTTGTTGACTAAGAAAACTTGGCGCATGAAGTCAAGTTTTCTTGTCATTTGAAAGGAGTACAAATGAAGAAATATTATACAATTGTGGGTATTGTAAGTATTATTCTCGTGGCAATATTACTTATAACTTGTCCGAAAGAATCAGATTTTAAAGTGTATGTAGAGGATAAGTATGCGTTGAATTGTAATGAGAGTAGTTTTGAATGCACGCAAAATGTAGATGGTAAAAAAGAAAAACTACAATTTGAAAGTACAGATGCACGAAATGGTGTATTCTTTATGACTGTAAAGCAAACATTTAAAACAGAAGCTGGCGTTTCAAAAGAATATAGCGGAGTAGGAATGTTTGGTACATTTCTTTTTGTTTCAGAGAAGACTTTCTAGTAATAGAAGGTCTTTTTTTTATGCTTATGTTCATATAGATGAAGTAAGACAAGCATAGGAGGGATAGCGATGAAGAACACATGTATCGTTTGCGGTGGTGAGGAGTTTTTTTCCTCAACGTTATATGCACGTACGAAACAAGATTGGGCATATGCACCAAACATGTATCGATTTGAAAAAGTATTTATTGAGCATCGAGATGAAGAAAATTATCCCGTTTTTCAAGAAATTACAGCGAAACATTGTTGTGGATGCGGTCATATTATGTTGTATCATGAATGAACACACCAAGTATAACTTGGTGTGTTTTTTTAAAACGCTGACAAAGCAAGCGGATAAAGTAAAGTAAATAAAACAGAAAAACTACCAAAACCAATTGCTGTATATCCAAGTGTTCTTGCTCCGAAATTGACAGCTAATAAGCCAACTAAAATTGCTAGGGAGCCGAGCGTAACTGGATAAAAAGCAATGGAGAATAACGAAAGAAATAAAGCGACATAGCCTACCATTGCGCCGGTATTTGTACCTTCTATCTCATTTGCAATTTCTTTACGCTTATGTCTAATTGGAATGCCAGCTGGTGATATTTCAGCGGCATACTCTTCGTTTTTTTCACCACTTTTAAAATGATGATTTCTCTTTCTTCGCATGTACATCCCTCTCTTTCAATTGGGTGTATCTATAGTATCTTTCAAAATGAGAAGAGCATGAGTATGAGTTAAACCCAAGTAAAGCAAAAATTGGAGAATACGCATTCCATCGTTAACATATCCATCTCCTATTGAAGATAAAGTGTGGGTTTTTTACATCACGACTGATTATCAGCCAACAACAATTGGATTTTTATGAGCAGTTCTCTCCCATTAACTGGTCCGCATCCATTGAATTTTGAGGTAGGTGTCTTACTGAAAGCGGGATAAAACAGGAATTTTGGAAAATGATGTAGAATGAAATGAATGATAATACGTGAAGGTAGGGGAATGTATGACAACATTTAATTGGCATGAATCAGCAGAGAAGAAATGGGATAGTAGTGCGGAGTTTTGGAATCAAAATAGTCAGGAAATGTGGGACAGCGGGAGTAGGAGTACAATTATTCCGTTTTTTGAACAGTATGTGAAGAAGGAAGCTCAAGTGCTCGATGTTGGTTGTGGTGATGGATACGGTACATATAAATTAAGTCGAGCGGGCTATAAAGCAGTGGGAGTAGATTTATCGGAAGTAATGATTCAAAAAGGGAAGGAGCGCGGAGAAGGACCAAATTTATCTTTTATAAAAGGAGATCTTTCTGCATTACCATTTGAAAATGAGCAATTTGAATCAATTATGGCAATTAATTCTTTAGAATGGACGGAAGAGCCATTACGAGCGTTAAATGAAATAAAGCGTGTGTTAAAGAAAGATGGATATGCATGTATTGCAATTTTAGGACCGACAGCAAAGCCACGAGAGAACAGTTATCCTCGCTTGTATGGAAAAGACGTTGTTTGTAATACGATGATGCCTTGGGAATTTGAACAGTTAGCGAAAGAACAAGGTTTTAAAGTTATAGATGGCATCGGCGTATATAAGCGCGGAGTAAATGAGAAGATGTTAGGTCAACTACCTACAGAGTTACAACAATCGTTAACATTCTTATGGGTATTTATGTTAAAAAACGTATAAAGAAATGAAAGAATTTTTAGGAGGTAAATAAGTGCAGAAAATACAAAAAACTGATACAATATCATCAGAACCAATTAAAGGGGGACTAGGGTATATGACAACTACTACAACAGTAAAATCCGATATTGAAATCGCACAAGAAGCGAGTATGAAGAAGATTCAAGAAATTGCAGCTGATTTAAATATTTTAGAAGATGAATTAGAGCCATACGGGCATTATAAAGGTAAGTTATCTCTTGATATTTTTAAGCGCTTACAAGATGAGAAAGACGGTAAAGTTGTTTTAGTAACAGCAATTAACCCAACTCCAGCTGGAGAAGGTAAATCAACAGTAACTGTTGGTTTAGGTCAAGCTTTTAACAAAATTGGTAAGAAAACAGTAATTGCACTTCGTGAACCATCTCTTGGACCGACGATGGGATTAAAAGGTGGAGCAGCAGGTGGCGGTTTTTCACAAGTCGTACCAATGGAAGACATTAACCTTCACTTTACTGGAGATATCCATGCAATCACAACTGCCAATAACGCATTAGCAGCGTTTATTGATAATCATATCCAACAAGGAAACACACTTGGAATTGATACGCGTAAAATTGTTTGGAAACGCTGTGTTGACTTAAATGATCGTGCCCTTCGTAACGTAGTAATTGGTCTTGGTGGACCTGTACAAGGTGTACCACGTGAAGACGGTTTTGACATTACAGTAGCATCTGAAATTATGGCCGTATTCTGCCTTGCAACAGATATTCAAGACTTAAAAGCGCGTCTATCTCGCATCGTAGTTGCTTATAACTTTGCAAATCAACCTGTAACGGTTAAAGATTTAGGTGTAGAAGGTGCGTTAACGCTATTATTAAAAGACGCATTAAAACCAAACTTAGTACAAACATTAGAAAATACACCAGCTATTATTCATGGCGGACCATTTGCGAATATTGCTCACGGTTGTAACAGTGTTATCGCTACGACAATGGCAGCAAAATTAGGTGATTATGTTATTACAGAAGCTGGATTCGGTGCTGATTTAGGCGCTGAGAAGTTTTTAGATATTAAAGCTCGTGCAGCTGGCATTAAACCAGAAGCAGTTGTTATTGTTGCGACGATTCGTGCGCTTAAAATGCATGGCGGCGTAGCAAAAGATCAATTAAAAGAAGAAAATGTAGATGCATTAGCAAAAGGTATGGAAAACTTACAGAAGCATGTTGAAACAATTCAAAGCTTTGGTGTGCCTTTCGTAATTGCAATTAATAAATTCATTACAGATACAGATGCAGAAGTTACATACTTACAAGAGTGGTGTAATGAGCGTGGCTATGCAGTATCCTTAACAGAAGTTTGGGAGAAGGGTGGCCAAGGCGGAGTTGACCTTGCTGAAAAAGTACTAAAAGAAATCGAAAAAGGTGAAAACAACTACGCACCACTTTATGAATTAGAATTACCATTAGAAGAAAAAATTCGTACAATTGCTCAAAAAGTGTATGGCGCAAAAGATATTGAATTTGCTCCGAAAGCACGTAAGCAATTAGCTCAATATGAAGGAGAAGGTTGGAGTAACCTACCAGTTTGTATGGCGAAAACACAATACTCTCTTTCTGACGATGCAACAAAATTAGGTCGTCCATCTGACTTTATCGTTACAATTCGTGAGTTAAAACCATCTATCGGTGCAGGCTTTATCGTTGCGTTAACAGGTACAATGTTAACAATGCCAGGTCTTCCAAAACAACCAGCAGCACTTCAAATGGATGTAAATGAAGATGGAAAAGCAGTAGGTTTATTCTAAAAGGTTGTAATTCATCTCGTTTATCTGTAAACTATATATACATCAAGTGGCGCCTTTCCATCGAAAGGCGCCTGTTTTTTGGAGGAAATTATGTTTGATCCAACTGCTTTTGACAATTTAAAAGTAATCGTAGAAGGTGCTGTGTATGATTTTGATCTACATGGAGATATTCTTGTAACAGATCGAAAAGATATGATGGACCTTGCCTCATTAAGTCGTATATATCATATCTCATTTCAATTAACAGAACCGTTCGAACCATTAGTAGAAGCAACATTTTCATTATCTGTGGATGCAAAGAACTTGTCTGGTGAAATACTAGAAGTGCCTCAGTTTACACCAGGTTGTGAAATGAAGCTAGCATTTTCATTCCCGTTAGAACAACCAGAAGTAGGATGCGAAGAAATTGAAACTTTAATGCGTTCTATATGGGGAAAAGAAAGAATGATTATGCAGAAAGTTTCATACGAATATAATAAGCAAGCGATTTCATATCATAATAAGGTAGAGGTTCTATTTCAAAAAGCGATTACAGAAGACCATGTTGATGATTTAATAGCTGTTATTTCACACATGATAGAAACGGTGCGAACAATACAGCATTTTCTTCAAAAATAGAGATAAAGGAGAAAAACAAATGATAAAAGATATGCAACCATTTTTACAAGAAGCTTGGGAGAAGGCTGGTTTTAAAGAATTAACTGAAATTCAAAAACAAGCGATTCCAACTATTTTAGAAGGACAAGACGTTATAGCTGAATCTCCAACTGGAACAGGAAAAACATTAGCGTACTTATTCCCCCTTTTACATAAAATTAATCCTGAAGTAAAACAGCCACAAGTTGTTATTTTAGCTCCAACGCGTGAACTTGTAATGCAAATTCATGAAGAGGTTCAAAAATTTACAGCAGGAACTGAAATTTCAGGTGCATCTTTAATTGGTGGTGCAGATATTAAGCGCCAAGTTGAAAAATTAAAGAAACACCCAAGAGTAATTGTCGGTTCACCAGGCCGTATCTTAGAATTAATTCGTATGAAAAAGCTAAAAATGCATGAAGTAAAAACAATTGTATTTGATGAGTTTGATCAAATTGTAAAGCAAAAAATGATGGGTGCAGTGCAAGATGTAATTAAATCAACGATGCGCGATCGTCAATTAGTATTCTTCTCGGCGACAATGACAAAAGCGGCAGAAGATGCGGCACGTGATTTAGCAGTTGAACCACAATTAGTACGTGTAACACGTGCAGAATCAAAAAGCTTAGTTGAGCATACGTATATCATTTGTGAGCGACGCGAAAAAAATGATTACGTAAGAAGAATTATGCATATGGGCGATGTAAAAGCAGTTGCTTTCTTAAACGATCCATTCCGTTTAGATGAAATTACTCAGAAATTGAAATTCCGTAAAATGAAAGCAGCGGCTCTTCATGCAGAAGCAAGTAAACAAGAGCGTGAAGCAACGATGCGTGCTTTCCGCGGTGGAAAATTAGAAATCCTACTTGCTACTGATATTGCAGCACGCGGTATTGATATTGATGATTTAACACATGTAATTCACTTAGAATTACCAGACACAGTAGACCAATACATTCACCGCTCAGGACGTACTGGACGTATGGGTAAAGAAGGAACTGTCGTATCTCTTGTAACTCCACAAGAAGAGCGCAAATTACTACAATTTGCGAAAAAACTAGGCATCGTATTTACGAAGCAAGAAATGTTCAAAGGAACATTTGTAGAATCGAAGCCACCAGCACCAAAGAAAAAGAAACCAGCATTTACTGGGAAGAAAAAGCCTAGATAAATGATGGAGAAGGCGTAACTATTTGTAGTTACGTCTTTTTTATTTGCAATTGAATAATACAAGGAGTTTTATTAATGATTATTGAAATGTATCTATTATCACTTTTTTAATCAACATATGTTCAAGGAAGTAATATAAAAAAAGTCGAATATTAAACTGATGCGAAATGATAAAAAGAAGGTTCATATATGGATAGGAAATTAGGAATGTTTTTGAATACGAAACATATTGAAGTAAACGAAGGAATACAAAAAGCAAGGGAATGGGATTTAGAATATATTCAATTATATGCTATGAATAAAAACTTCAACTTAGCTAATATTCCAGTGGTAGAATGGACTGCTTTAAAGAAAAGCTTATCTTTTAATGGAATAAAGATTCCATCATTAGCAATTAGTTTTGGAGAAAATGGAATTACAGGAACAGAAGTTGACAGTACAATAAATCAGATTAAATATATTACTGACAGAGGTTTGGAGCTGGGAGCAAAGATCATAACAGCTCATATTGGGAAAGTTCCAGATGATGAAAAAAGTGAGTGCTATGATAAAATGATACGGGTTTGTTATGAGATAGGAGAATTAGCATTCAAATTTGGGGGAGTCTTTGCTATTGAGACAGGATCTGAAAAAGCAATAGTATTAAAACGATTTTTAGAAAATGCAAACTCGAAAGGACTAGCTGTTAACTTTGACCCAGCAAATTTAATAAGTGATGTAAATGAAAATCCGTTAGAAGGTTTATTACTATTAAAAGATTATATAGTACAAACTCATATTAAAGATTGTAAAGAAGTGAAAAGTAATAGTTCAAGTAAGTATATAGAAGTAGCAGTAGGAAATGGTGAAGTGGATTTCGATATATTCTTCAAAGTATTAGATGAAATTGGATTCGACGGATATAACATGATTGAAAGAAACAATTATTTTGACGAACTGGATGGGATGAGTCAGTCGATAAATTTTGCAAAGAAGTACATATCAACTCAAAAGGAATAACGATACCAGCTGTAGAAAGCTACATAGAATGTAAAAAAACAATAGGAGGAATACAAATGATTCATAAAGTAGGACAAATTATGTTATATGTAAATAATCAAGATGAGGCAGTAAATTTTTGGACGGAAAAGGTAGGGTTTCATGTAGTAGCAGAGGAAGATAACAAGCAAGGAATGAGATGGATTGAAATTGCTCCAACTAACGGTGCTGAAACGAGCATTATATTACATAATAAAGAAGTTATTTCGAAAATGAGCCCAGAATTAAATCTTGGTACACCGTCCTTAATGTTCTTCTCAGAAAATCTGGATCAATTATATGCAGGTTTAAAAAATAAAAATGTTACTGTTGGAGAAATGGTAACTATGCCTTCTGGTAAAGTGTTTAACTTTGCTGATAGTGAAGGGAATTATTTTGCGGTTATGGAGAAGAACCAATAATAATATTGCTATGTGAAAATCCCCCTCAAATATATTGAGGGGGATTAAATCTTTGAAGTGGATTTTTCATGAGAGAGTTGTGTAATAAAAAATGCACCTTTTTCAATAGCAGTTTCAATGTAACCGACAATTTGATTAAACGTAAACACCTGTAAGGCTTCATGCAAATGTTGCTCGGGATACAACATATCTTCAAAAAGATACTTTCGAAAAGCTAAAACGTTTTCTTTAGAAACCTCTTCAATATCCACAATGTGAGCCTCTTGATTGAGAATAGAGAAGAGCTGTTGTTCTTGATCGTAATGATGAAGCAACTTTGCATTTAACAGTTTAAAATCGTTATAGTACAGGGGTGCGATGGTTTCGTCATTCTCTATTCTATTTTTTAGCCATGGTAGAAAAAAGCCACTTAGCCAATTATCATCGGCAATGAGATGGGTGTAATAACCTAAGAGAAAAGGGGAATCCATATGAACTTTATATTTTTGAAAAAAAGAATTGAAATCTATCCTTCTCGTATAGTTTTTCGTCGTACCAGCGTAAAAGTGTGAAGTTCCTTTTTCTTCTGCTGAATGAACCGCATCAGGGGCTACCCCTCCAAGTAAGAAAGAAGTTTTATCTTGAATAGATAGTTTCTCAGCAATACCGTTAGCGATAATAACATGCATAATTCGTGATCCCATGAATGCCACCTCTGTTTCAAGTATTCATTTCAGGAAGAAGACTGAACAGTTAGTATTACTTTCCCTGTACTTTTTCTACTTTCGACCCATTCATGTGCTTTCCCTGCATCTTGAAGTGGAAAAGATTTCGTAGCCTTAATTTGTAAACGTCCGTCATGTAAATAACGGAAAACTTCATTTGCAGTTTCTTGGAGCAGTTCAGGACGCTTTTTTCGAGTGGTCCCAAAGCTAAAACCGAGTATAGAGCGGCAACTTGCATGTAAATCTTTCGTTTGAAAGTTACCAATTTCACCACTAGCATTACCGAAATGAACGAGGCGACCGTAATAAGCAAGGCAGTTTAAACTTCTTTCAGAGACAGTTCCAGAAATAGAATCTAAAATTACATCGACCCCTTCACCGTTTGTCAGCTCATTGACTTTCTCTACAAAATTTTCATCTTGATGACAAATAACATAATCAGCTCCAGCATCTAAAGCAATTTCTTTTTTTGCTACACTTCCTACAGTCCCGATTACTTTTTTAGCCCCTAATAATTTTGCGAGTTGAATCGCAGTAGTACCAATTCCTCCAGCGGCTGCATGAATTAGAACAGATTCACCTTGTTGAAGTCTTGCTACATTGGCAAGTAAATTATAGCTTGTGAAAGATACGATCGGACAAGCAGCTGCAGTTTGAAAGTCGACTTCATGGGGTAAAACGAAAGTGAGATTTTCATTTGAAACAACGTACTCTGCGTAGGATCCATTTTGAGGAAAAGCAATGACACGTTGTCCAGGGTGAATATTTTTAACTTGAGAACCGACACGTTCTACAATACCAGTGGCATCTATACCTGGAATAAAAGGTAGTGCTTTATTTCCTTTTTTGCCATAACGTGATTTAATATCAGCGAAATTTACACTAGTAGCAACAACACGAATTAAAACTTGCTCTTCTGAAATAGTCGGCATATCCACATCTGTATATTTCATCACTTCAGGACCACCGAACGACGTTACAACGATAGCTTTCATCATATATCCTCCTAAATTTGACTATATAAATCATTTTAAATCTTTATCAGAAATTGGAAAATTATATAATAGTTATGCGTGGTTATAAGTGAAGCTTATGAACTCATTGGATCATTATATTAATTTATATAAAAAAATTTCGGAAAAATCGAACGAAATATGAATTACTTGCCAATATATAGTGTAAGACAAAGGAGGGCTGGAATATGAAGGGTGAAATAGATTACGCACATTTAATTCGATTAACTTTATCAGGAAATAAAGAAGCATATAGCGAATTGTATGATGTAACGATTCAAGAAGTATATAAAACAGCACATTTTTTAATAGAAGATAAAACAGATGTAGATGATGTCGTTCAAGAAGTATACATACAGCTATATGAATCGCTTCGTAAATATGACAGTGAGAAGCCATTTCGCCCTTGGCTAATTGGGCTTGCGATTAAACAAATTCACTCTTATAGAAGAAAGAGGTGGATGCGACTACGAATTATGAAAAAAGCAGAAGAGCAAAGAAAACCAGTACAAATTGATTTTTCTAACGATGTTGTAAGTAAAATATCAAACCAAAAACTAATCGAACTCATTCATAAATTACCGTATAAATTAAAACAAGTTATTATCTTAAGATATTTACACGATTATTCACAAGAAGAAGTAGCACAAATATTACATATTCCAATTGGTACTGTGAAATCTAGAATTCATGCGGCATTAAAGAAACTACGTCAAAAAGAGCAAGTAGAAGAAATCTTTTTAGGAGAGGTAGGGAATGTGAAATGAGTTTAGATTGTAGAGTTAGAGAATCTATACGAGAAGAAGCGAAGGGGATTGTTGCCCCGCCGGGGTTAAAAGAAAAAGTAATTGTTCAAATCAAAATGAATCGCGGGGGAAGTAAGGTGAAGAAACGTCTTATCGCCGGAGTGCTTGCAGCAGCATTTTTAATCCCTACGACCGGTTTTGCATATCAATCTATTATGGCGGATGGTATATACGGATCTTTTGAGAATTTAAAAAAACACGCCGGAGCGATGACGTTAGAAGCGTATATGCGTTTTAATGCAAAGTTATCAGAAGCGAAAGATGAAATGGGCACGAAGGAATATGAGGAGTTTACAAAAGAACTAAAAAAATTAACAAATGCAAAGCTTGCGTACGGAGATTCGAACGGTAATATAGATTATGATGGATTATCACCAGCAAAAAGAGAAGAAATGAAAAAGATAAGTATGGGCCTTCAACCATACTTTGATAAATTAAATGGTCATAAATCTAGTAAAGAAGTATTAACGCAAGAAGAGTTTGATCGCTATATGGAAGCTTTAATGACACATGAAATAGTACGAGTGAAGACAAAATCAACTGGTGCAATAAAAATAGAAGAAGTACCTGAGGCGTACAAAGAAAGATTTATTAAAGCGGAGCAGTTTATGGAATATGTAGATGAAAAGGTGAGATAAGTAAAAAAGCTCAAAGCTTTAGCTTTGAGCTTTCTTTATTAAAAGAAAATAGAGCATTCAATTATATTTTTTCATCGTTGCATTGTCCTTTTGTATAAAACAATCTAAAAGTGAATAACCAGCTATTAAACTAATTATCGTAACAAAAGTTGTATTTATAAGAATAACATTAGCTAAATAAGGTAGGTATTCGCCAAGTGGTGAAAAGAGTAGTGCAGGGGAAAAGGAAATGAATAGTGTAGGCACTGTAATAGCGATAAACTTATCCGGTTGAAAGCTCCAGTTTTGTTTACTCGTTTCGCGATTAACAGATTGAAGGAATCGTAATAAAATACCAACTATAAGAGGGAAGAGTGTAAAGTAGAATAATCTTGGATAAACGTTAAAGTTCACTTGAGCGTCTGTATCTAAATAAAATTGAATTTTCACTCCGACAAATAATAATAAGACGATAAATAATGTGAAGCAGAGGTATAGCATCAATTTTTGCATTATATTCCACCATCCTTTACTCAAAATATATTCAAAAAAGAAGAGATATACAATAACTACTGTTGTATATCTCTTCTTTTACTGTTAGTTAATAGTGGAGTTTGCTTTTTCTTGCTTCGTGAAATAATCAATAATGCCCATTGCGCTAATTTCTATATCTAGATGTAAAATATTATAAACGGAATGATCTGATGGAACGTTTAACTTTGTAAGATGAGAAGAGATTTTATCCATTAACAAAGTTTGTAAAGCTTTAGTTGCTTCATCGAAATCATTATACTTTTCAAAGACTTCCTTACCAGTATGAACGAAAATAGGTAGCCAATATTCCAGTTGACTATATACTTCTGTAACATGAGAGGATGCGCCGTAATGACCGAAATAAATAGTATCTATATTCATACTTTGAATGTGATTTTTAGAAGTAATCATCGCATCTGGTTGGAATTGTGAAGGGGACGTTGATGGTAGATATAACTCTACATCAACGTCTGCGAGTTCTCTATAATAAATTCCAATCGTATCGCCAGTAAAAATCCCGTTTGTTAATGAATCGTGAATGCTAATATGGTGCTTCGCATGTCCTGGTGTATCATAAAATGTAAGGGTGCGGTCTTTTGCAATTTTTAACGTATCACCATGTTGTACAATATGAACACGTTCTTCTTCAATTGGAAGAATTGGATCAAAGAGTTTATCGAAATCTTCTTTGTAGACAGCTTTTGCACCTAAAATAAGTTTTGTTGGATCAATCATATGACGAGCACCACGAGAATGCACATATAACGTAGCATTTGGGCACTTTTCCATCATTAAACCAGCTGCTCCAGCGTGATCTAAATGCACATGTGTAACGATAATGTTTTTAACATCGTTTAAATCAATATGTAATTGTTGTAAGCCGTCTAAAATATACGGAAGAGAAGGGGCTGCACAAGTTTCAATTAAAGTAATATCGTCACCTAATAAAACGTACGTACCTGTTCGTTCATTATGCTGTAAATCGAAATCATCAATAAGATATAGGTGAGAAGATAATTGCTCTACTTTTTTCATAGTTACCACTCCTTATATACTGCATGTTTTTATTATACGCTAAAATAGAAAAAAGGCAGAAAACGAAGCTCGTCTTCTGCCTTTTTGTAATATTATTATTTCGTTTGTTGTTTATTAATAGACATAATGAACAGTCCAACAATCCCGCCTACTAATGGAAGCATAATCTCTCCTGCTAAATTAAAGTAGGAGCTTAAGAATAAACCATTTACATCGATTACCCAGCCAGTAACATACAATAACATCATATATAGTACGAAATAAAACTCGCGATTTGAAATCGTTTCATGTTGTGCAGTTTTCATAATGAACACCATCCTTTTCTTTTATAATGGAATATAAACTGTCACATTTTGTTCACATTTCAATTGTAAAACTTTCCATCATAAAAGTCTAGTAGTTTGTGTCGAATTTTCGAACAGAAATAAAGCGTTATCATTACAACTTATAAGTACGTAATAAGAGCTGTATATTCACGAATGTAGTATAGTATAAACATAGAATGATAGTGAAGAGAGGGGCAAAGACAATGACAGTTTATGATTTTTCAGCTAAAACAATTACAGGTGAAGAAAAATCGTTAAAAGATTACGAAGGAAAAGCACTTCTTATTGTCAATGTAGCTAGCAAATGTGGTTTCACACCACAATATAAAGGATTACAAGAGGTATATGATAAATATAAAGACCAAGGACTCGAAATACTCGGATTTCCTTGTAACCAATTCGGGGGACAAGAACCAGGTACAGAAGCGGACATTACTAGTTTTTGTGAATTAAACTACGGTGTAAACTTCCCGATGTTTGCAAAGGTTGATGTGAAAGGTGATAAGGCTCATCCTCTATATACATACATGACAGAACAAGTACCAGGTTTACTCGGTATGAAAGCAGTGAAATGGAATTTTACGAAGTTTCTAATTGGAAAAGACGGGAAAGTAGTAGGGCGTTTTGCACCGCAAACGAAGCCGGTAGATTTAGAGGTTGAGATTGAGAAGGTGCTTGGGGAATAAGTAGGAGTTTCACTTTATTAAAAAACGTCTCAAAGAACAATGTAGTTCTTTGAGACGTTTTCTTTAAATTCAAATTTTCAAGATTAAATAACTGTATCAAAGCCATCTGATTTAGGTGGAGAAGCTGCTTTTTTCATAAGCACTTCCCATAAATGTACGGATTTCTTCCATTCTGCTGCAGCCTGCCCCTGTTGATACATAGCGTTCTCATAACTGGCAGTAAGTTGTTGCATATCGGCCGAGTTGTAAAGTGTATCGATATGGAGAGCGTATTCTCGGAATGTTTGACTTTCACCCCGTGGTATGCCAATTCTCGCAAATTGTTTTAAAAGTGCACCGTAAGCTTTTTGATAAACAGCATCATCTTTTCGGTATTTATAGAAATGAATAATAAGAAATGTTATCCATTTCATTCTAGTGGTGAAGAGAATGTATCCCATAATACTAATTAGTATCGTAGAGAGGAATACGTACCACCAAGAAAAATTAGTTTTAGAATTTGTGACCTTTTTAGTAGAAGCTTCTTCTGTATTTTCTATTAAACTTTTAAGTTTTGCTTCATTATTTCGTTGATGCGTTTGCTCGTTATTAGAATTATTTGCTTCGCTATTTTGTGAAATAGGAGCAGGCGTATTATTTATAAAATTATAGGGATTGGTAAATCCTTTTGTTGGTTCGAATGGAATCCATCCGTATCCTGGGAAATATACTTCGACCCAAGAGTGTGCGTTATCGTTCGTGATTGTATAAACATCCTCACCTTTTGCAGAGGCAAGTGTATTGTCAAGAGTTCCTTCTGTATAGCCTTTTACCCAGCGAGCAGGAATCCCGGCAGAACGAAGTAGTACAATCATAGACGTCGAAAAATTATTACAGTAGCCGCTTTTTGTATCGAAAAGGAATTGATCTACATAATCTTGGCTTTTGGCAGGGAATGAGACATTCGTTGATTCGTATGTAAAAGAGTTGTCTGTGAAGTAATTTTCAATAGCTAATACTTTATCATACCGGTTGTCTTTATCATTTGTAAGATTAACAGCCAAGTCTTTTACGCGCTGTGGTAATGACTCGGGAAGTTGTGTGTATTTTGTCATAAAATAAGGATTTGTTTCTTGACCTGCATTTGCTTTTACAGCTTTCAAGTTTTCTATGGAAAACTCAGGGATCTCATATGTTACTTTATACGAATTTAAAGTAGTAGAAGAGTCTCCATTCATCGTATAAATTTTTTCTGAAAAAGGGTCAACACTGTATGATACATCAGAAGAAGCCTCAACTGATACTAATCCTGCTGGATAGGTAAGGTGAGGGTAACTTTTTTGCATGGTAATTGTTGCCTCAGTAGTTTCCGTTTTTGTATTTTGTTCATACCAGCTTACGACGTCGTTTTTATTTTTAAAAGAAACCTTTTTCGGATTTTCAGAAATTTCCCAGCCTTTTCCTGTATAAAAATCTTTTGTTTCTACTCTCCAATATTGTTTGTTTTGCGCTTGTGCTGTGAAAACAATTGTAGGATCCGCCTTAAAAGGACCACCTAATCGCGAGTCATCTAAACCATACCCAATTGTAGAAACTTTTTGTTCTTTACTTGCTTCAGATGTGTTGAATTTTAAAAAATCCATTGAGTTTGGCCATTGAGGGCCAAATTTTGGAGCAAAGTATGCGATGGTTGCTAATAATACAATAAATATTGTAAGTGGTCTAAGTAATTTTGAGATTTCCCTAGCATAATTTTGTAAGTGTTCGCGCTCTTTTATTCGTTCTACTTGAAGAAGACTAAGCATAAAAGAGCCGATGACAACAGTACGAATAATAGCGTAGTTTGCATTGTATAAATGTAAGTTATGAAAAGTTGCGATATAAATAATAGTCAATACAAGAAATAGAAACCCACGTTTTTTATAAATAATCCAAAATGAAGTGAAAGAACTCAAAAACCAAAATGAGAGAAAAAATAAAACTGTCGGAAAAACTGGAGAAATATCTAGTAAATTCCCTTGGAAAAACAGGGAGGAATTTCGAAACATATCAGAAAAGAATGTTGTTAGCCAAGATGGATTTATAAAAGCATTTTTATAATATAGGGAATGAATGATAAATAAGACTGTGACAATTTTTATTGGAATCTGCCACCTCGTTTGAAAAAAAGAGAGAGCGAAGCAAATTCCTATAAATGTTACGAAAATATCTAATCTACCTACATTTGTAATACCTATAAGAGGTCTTAGCCATTCTAGTAAAAGAAGAAATACACATGTATGCATGAAGAATCTATTCGTATCCCACTTGTATTTTGCTTGTAATGTTATCATTTGCTCACCTCAAAAAACACGTTTGTATACCGTTTTTCATAAACCGTGTTTACAAATATTTGTCGTTTTTTTAGAGTTTCTAGTATACTGAGTTCTCGGTGTGAAAGTTGATTCGCTTTTTCTTTCACGACAAAAATCATACATTTTCTATTTCTTATAGCAGCACAATCAGCCGCCTTTTGAATATCGGGAGAAAGATTACTGGTCACGAGTATAATCGTGACGGGCTCATAAATTTTTCTTAGTTCCATGTCTACACTCTGAGAGAGCGGGAATACACTGTCTGCTTGTACTTTTGCTAAATGACAAAGGATTTGTTGTAACTGCGTATCTCCATTGTCTAAAGGGAAAATAGTTTGTTCTTTTCCAATAGACACGAATGATGCTGGTGAATTTTGTTTCAAGACAGCCCTTACGATAGAGGCAGTAAATGTGACGACTGATTCGAATAGAGGAGACTTGGTTCTGTCTATGAATATCATGATATTATGGCTGCGCTGTTGTTCAAACTCTTTTGTCATAATATTGTTTGTTCGTGCAGTTGCTTTCCAATCAATCCATGAAAAGCGATCACCAGGTTTATAGTCTCTGACACCGACAGAGATTGTAGAGTCTTTTGCTGAATTTATATTTGCTGAAAGCGCTCCTTGTTCGAAATGATTTTCCAATTGTCGATACGTTATATCTACATAGTGGGGATAGACTAAAAATGTATCTGGAACTGAAAAAGTTACTTCTTTCTCCATCATGCCGAATAAATCGCCAGTTTTGACACGAACGCTTGAAAAAGTGTGCTCGCCTCTAGAGATTGTATCAATAACATATTGAAACGAAATATGTCGTTTCAATCCTGGGAAGAGTACTACCTTATTCATCTTTGTTTGTTTACAACTTATAAATTGTGGTGGCAGTTCATCTTCTATAACTAAATAAAGTAAGGGAAAAGGAAATTTTCTTTTTATTGTAATCGTGCTTACAAATTGTTCTCCTACTACATATCCATTTTTGTTTGTTATTCGCTTTACTTCAGCGTCCCGTAAAGCGTAGAAGGGTAGTAGTAGTGAATAAAGAGCAATGGGAATTGTGCTGTAAAATAAAAACCAACTTACAAACCCTCCTTGAAACATAGCGTACACAAATGTTAAGACTAGACATAAAGAGAGTAGCAATAACTTCGTAACGTGATATAGTGCTCGCAGTATTCGTTTCATCAAGGGTTCATCGTCCTTTGAGTCGGGACGGTAGTTCGTGCAACGATTTTTGCGATAACTTGTTCGCCAGTTATTCCTTCAAATTTTGCTTCCATTTTTAAAATGAGTCTATGCGCTAAAACGTAAGGGGCTAAAAATTTAACATCGTCTGGAATAACATAATTTCTGCCATGGATAAATGCATAAGCTTGTGAAGCTTTCATTAAAGCAATTGAGCCACGTGGACTTGCACCTAGCTGTATAGAACTGTATGTACGAGTCTGATTAACAAGCTTTACAATGTAATGCTTAATTGCTTTGTCCATACTTACTACCCGTACGCTTTGTTGTAAATAAAGTAATTCTTCTATTGTAGTAATGGCCTGTAATTGAGAGAGTGGATTTATTTTTTCCATTCGGTTTAAAATTTCAAATTCTTCTTCTGGTGTAGGATATCCCATTTTTAGTTTCAATAAGAAACGATCGAGCTGAGCTTCTGGTAGAGAATATGTTCCTTCATATTCGACCGGATTTTGTGTAGCCATGACAAAGAATGGTTTTGGTAAAGGCCTTGTAATGCCATCTATTGTAATATTGCCTTCTTCCATACATTCAAGTAAAGCAGATTGTGTCTTTGGCGATGTACGATTAATTTCATCAGCAAGTACTAAATTCCCCATAATTGGTCCAGGCTTGAACTCAAATTGGAGCTCTTTCGGATTATAAATAGAAACTCCTGTTACATCTGAAGGCAATAAATCAGGTGTAAATTGAATTCGCTTATAATTAGCATCAATGGATTTAGAAAGAGCACGTACTAGCATTGTTTTCCCGACACCAGGAACATCTTCTAATAGCACATGACCTTCAGCTAAGAGAGCTGTCAAAGCTAAGATTGTTTCTTTTCGTTTTCCGACCATTAGTTTTTCAATATTATTGATTATTTTTTCTACAGTGGGATGTAATGAATCAAGCTGGGGCATCGTAATCCTCCTAATGTTATTATCGTTTTCTAATCAATTTAGTGGACATATTTCTAATTCTATATGTAGATAGCAAAAGGTCTACCTTAAATTCTAAGAATATTCAGATTATTTATTTCGATTACATCTAGTATAATTGTTTCCGTAACTAAGGGCAATACAGTAAATAATGATTTGTAGTTTTATGTAAAATCAGACTCAATATAAAATAATAACATTGGGAAAAAATTTCTTACATACAATTTATACTCTTTTCCTTATGGCAGTTTTGAAATAATATCAAAACTCTTTTTCATATATTTATAAAGAAAAAACGTAGGAACTTCTCCTACGTTTTTTCTATTGCAAAATAGTCGATACCTCAAAATACCATTCTCCTAATAATTACGATTAACCATAATCTTCACAACGGAACAAAAGATTTTCTCACAACCTTATTTTCTACTGAATTTTTGACAATCTCTTGAACTGTGCGAAATGTCACATCTGTATTTTACAACCTCTCTTATAGTAAGGGTATGTAAGAGAGACGTATTAAAGGAGTGAACAGTATGAAGAAGAAACCTTCAGCACTAATGAGACGTTTAAAATATTTTTCACCAATAGATCGTTATAACGATAATCATACACAAGAAACATATGAAGATCGCGAATGGGAGAATGTGTACAGAAAGCGTTGGCAGCATGATAAAGTAATCCGTTCTACACATGGTGTGAACTGTACTGGTTCATGTAGCTGGAATATATATGTGAAAGATGGAATTGTAACTTGGGAAGGGCAGGAGCTTAACTATCCGACTACAGGTCCTGATATGCCAGATTTTGAACCACGAGGATGCCCGCGTGGAGCAAGTTTTTCTTGGTACATTTATAGTCCACTTCGTGTGAAATATCCGTATGTACGTGGTGTTCTTTGGAGTATGTGGCAAGAGGAACTACAAAATAACGAGTCACCACTAGATGCTTGGAAAAGTATTGTGGAAAACCCTGAAAAAGCACGTACGTATAAGCAGGCGCGTGGTAAAGGTGGATTTATTCGTGCGAATTGGGATGAAGTGTTACAACTCGTTTCAGCTTCTCTACTTTATACAGTAATTAAATACGGTCCAGACCGAAATGTTGGCTTTTCACCAATTCCAGCTATGTCGATGTTAAGTCATGCTGCTGGTAGTCGTTTTATGCAACTTATGGGTGGGCCGATGCTTAGTTTCTATGATTGGTACGCAGATTTACCACCAGCTTCTCCGCAAATTTGGGGCGATCAAACAGATGTACCAGAAAGTAGTGACTGGTATAACTCTGGTTACATTATGACATGGGGTTCAAATGTACCGATGACGAGAACACCAGATGCTCACTTTTTAGCAGAGGTTCGATATAAAGGAACGAAAGTCGTTTCTGTCAGTCCTGACTTCGCTGAATCTACAAAGTTTGCGGATGATTGGATTAGTGTGAAACAAGGTACAGATGGTGCACTTGCGATGGCAATGGGGCATGTGATCTTACAAGAGTTTTACGTAGATAATCAAGTGGAATATTTCACAAAGTATGCGAAGCAATATACTGATTTTCCTTTCTTTGTCACATTGAAACAAAAAGGAGATCAATTCGTTGCTGATCGTTTCTTAAACGCTGCTGATATTGGACGCGAAACGAAGTTAGGAGAATGGAAACCTGTTCTTTGGAACGAGAACACGAATGATTTTGCAACACCTCAAGGCACAATGGGCTCACGTTGGGATAACGAAAAGAAATGGAACTTGCGTTTAGAAGATGAAGAAACAGGTAAAAAGATTGATCCACGTCTTTCTTTACTTGGAATGGAAGAATCGATTGGAACGGTACAAATTCCGTACTTCTCTGATGATGGAAACAAAGTATTAGAACGTACAATTCCAGTGAAAAAGGTTATGACAGAAGAAGGCGAAGTGTTCGTTACAACTGTATACGACTTAACGTTAGCAAATTACGGCGTGAACCGAGGGCTTGGCGGACAAGAGCCGAAAGACTTCAATGATGATGTACCGTTTACACCTGCATGGCAAGAGAAAATGACAGGAGTGAAACGAGAACTAATTATTCAAATCGCTCGTGAGTTCGCACAAAATGCCGTTGATACAAATGGTCGCTCGATGATTATTGTTGGAGCTGGTATTAACCATTGGTTTAATTCTGATACGATTTATCGCGCAGTTTTAAATCTTGTTCTTCTAGTTGGAGCACAAGGAGTAAACGGCGGGGGATGGGCGCATTATGTTGGTCAAGAAAAGTTACGACCTGCAGAAGGATGGCAAACAATCGCGATGGCAAAAGATTGGCAAGGGCCACCAAAATTACAAAATGGTACATCTTTCTTCTATTTCGTAACAGATCAATGGCGCTATGAAGATACACCTGTTGGACATTTAGCATCACCAATTGAAGGTAACTCACGTTATCAACATCACGGTGATTACAACGTATTAGCAGCACGACTCGGCTGGTTACCTTCTTATCCGACATTCGAGAAAAATGGAATTGAATTATATAAAGAAGCTGTTGCTGCTGGCGCAACAACGCAAGAAGAAATCGGAAAATATGTTGCACAAAAATTAAAAGAAAAAGAACTGAAATTTGCGATTGAAGATCCAGATAATAAAAACAACTTCCCGCGCAACTTATTCGTATGGCGTGCGAATTTAATTTCAAGTTCTGGTAAAGGGCATGAATATTTCTTAAAACATTTATTAGGTACAACAAACGGATTAATGAATGACGATAGTGATTCATTACGACCAGAAGAAATTAAGTGGCATGAAGAAGCACCAGAAGGGAAGCTTGATTTACTCATTAATTTAGATTTCCGTATGGCTGGAACAGCACTGTATTCTGATATCGTCTTACCTGCTTCAACTTGGTACGAAAAACATGATTTAAGTAGTACAGATATGCATCCATTTGTACATCCATTTAATCCAGCAATCGGTTCACCTTGGGAAGCACGCTCTGACTGGGATATTTTCACTTCACTTTCTAAAGCTGTTTCAGATTTAGCGAAGAAGATTGATCTTGAACCAATGAAAGAAGTTGTTGCAACACCACTTCTTCACGATACACCGCAAGAATTAGCGCAACCACTTGGCAAGATTAAAGATTGGAGCAAAGGTGAGTGTGAACCAATCCCGGGTAAAACGATGCCGCAAATTCATGTTGTTGAAAGGGATTATAAAACGATTTATGACAAAATGACAGCACTTGGACCAAATGCCGGAAAACAACCGATTGGTACGAAAGGGATCTCTTGGTCAGCAGAAAAAGAGTATGAGCAATTAAAGAGCAAATTAGGAGTTGTTCGAACGGATACTATTGCGAAAGGTTGCCCAGACATAAAAGAAGCAATCAATGCTGCTGAAGCGGTATTAACGCTTTCTTCTACAACAAACGGTCATATGGCAGTAAAAGCATGGGAAGCACTTGAAAAACAAACAGATCTAAAATTACGTGATTTAGCAGAAGAACGTGAAGAAGAATGCTTTACATTCGAACAAATTACAGCACAACCGAAAACAGTAATTACTTCTCCGGCCTTTACAGGTTCAGAAAAAGGTGGACGACGTTACTCACCGTTTACAACAAATGTGGAACGTCTTATTCCTTGGAGAACGATAACTGGTCGACAATCTTTCTACTTAGACCATGACATGATGAAAGAATTTGGTGAAACGATGGCAACATTTAAACCAATTCTGCAACATAAACCGTTCCGTAAGTCACGCCCTGAAGTAGAAGGGAAAGAGATTACACTAAACTATTTAACACCGCATAATAAGTGGTCGATTCATAGTATGTACTTCGATTCATTACCGATGTTAACGCTATTTAGAGGTGGTCCAACTGTTTGGATGAATAAAGATGATGCGAATGAAGCTGGCGTCGCAGATAATGATTGGATCGAGTGCTTTAACCGTAACGGTGTTGTTGTAGCACGTGCTGTCGTAACGCACCGTATACCGAGAGGAATGGCATTTATGCACCATGCACAAGATCGCCACATTAACGTGCCTGGTACGAAATTAACAAGCACCCGCGGGGGAACGCATAATAGTCCAACCCGTATTCATGTTAAACCAACACATATGATTGGTGGATATGGCCAATTAAGCTATGGATTTAACTACTATGGTCCGACTGGGAATCAGCGTGACTTAAATGTTGTCATCCGTAAACTGAAGGAGGTAGATTGGCTTGAAGATTAAAGCACAAGTCGGAATGGTAATGAACCTAGATAAATGCATCGGCTGCCATACTTGTAGCGTAACATGCAAAAACACCTGGACAAATCGTCCAGGTGCGGAATATATGTACTTTAATAACGTAGAAACGAAACCTGGAATTGGTTATCCGAAACAATGGGAAGATCAAGAGAAATATAAAGGCGGCTGGGAATTGAAAAATGGTGAAATTCAGCTGAAATCAGGTTCGAAAATGAAACGTCTTATGAACATTTTCCACAATCCAGATCAACCAACAATTGATGATTACTTTGAACCTTGGAATTATGATTATGAAACATTAACAAATAGCCCGCAGCGTAAGCATCAACCAGTTGCTCGTCCGAAATCAGCAATTACAGGCGAATTTATAGACAAAATTGAATGGGGTCCGAACTGGGAAGATGATTTAGCTGGTGGACATATAACAGGATTACAAGATCCGAACGTAAAGAAAATGGAAGAAGAAATTAAAACAGATTTTGAAAACGTCTTTATGATGTATTTACCACGCATATGTGAACATTGTATGAATCCGTCTTGCGTATCATCTTGTCCATCTGGTGCGATGTATAAACGTGAAGAAGACGGCATTGTTCTTGTAGATCAAAATGCATGTCGTGCTTGGAGGTTCTGCGTATCATCTTGTCCATATAAAAAAGTGTATTTTAACTGGCAAACGAATAAAGCTGAAAAATGTACAATGTGTTTCCCACGTATTGAGGCTGGTATGCCAACAATTTGTTCAGAAACATGTGTGGGACGTATCAGGTATATTGGGGTAATGCTATATAACGCTGACAAAGTAAAAGAAGCGGCTTCTGTTGAAGACGAAAAAGATTTATATGAATCTCAGCTTACTGTTTTCCTAGATCCAAATGATCCAGAAGTGGCAGCTGAAGCGAAAAAACAAGGCATTCCTGAAGAATGGATTAAAGCAGCACAACAGTCACCAATCTATAAAATGATTATCGATTGGAAAATTGCTCTGCCTCTTCATCCAGAGTACCGTACAATGCCGATGGTTTGGTATATTCCGCCGCTTAGCCCAATTATGAATATGGTGGAAGGGAAAGGCAGTAACTGGCAAGCAGAAGAGATTTTCCCTGCTATCGATAATATGCGTATTCCAATTCAATATTTAGCGAATCTACTCACTGCAGGGGATGAAGCGCATATTCGTCTTACATTGAAGAAAATGGCTGTTATGCGAACGCATATGAGAGCGCTACAAATTAATAAAGAGCCAAATGAAGCGGTATTAAAAGAACTTGGTTTAACGAAACAGGATGTAGAAGATATGTATCGTCTTCTTGCTATTGCGAAATATAAAGATCGCTTCGTCATTCCGGGCACTCACCGTGAACAAGTGGCAGATTTATATAGCGAACAAGGAAGCTGTGGTTTAGCATTCGCAGGTGGTCCAGGCTCTTGTATGACAATTTCTTAAATAAAGGGGGCAGAAAATGATGAAACAAAGTTTACAAACTGCTTTTTCTTGTTCTTCTTTTCTTCTCTCCTATCCTGAACTAGGGTGGAGAGAAGCTGTAACTGAATTGCAAGAAGAGATTGAAACGATAGAAAAAGAAGAAGTTAAAGCATTACTTACAGCCTTTATAAAGCAAGCGCTAGATAAAACGAATGATCAACTCATTGATAGTTACGTATATACATTCGATTTTGGTAAGAAAACAAATATGTATCTTACTTATATGAACACTGGTGAACAAAGAGAAAGAGGTATTGAATTATTAGAGTTAAAGCAGCATTATAAAAAATCTGGTTTTGAAGTAACGGATAAAGAACTACCTGATTATTTACCACTTTTTCTTGAGTTTTTTGCAAATGCAAATGAGCAAGACAGTGAACCAATTATGAATAAATACACGGAGAATATACAAGCATTACACGTTCAATTAAAAGAAGCAGGTAGTATGTATGAACCAATTCTTGCGACTGTGCTACTCGCTATCGAAGCATGGGGTGTACAGACAAATTAGAAAGGAGGGTTGTTAAAATGATGGATCAATTTCTATGGGTATTGTTTCCCTATATCATTTTTGCAATCTTTATCGGTGGACATATTTTTAGATACAATTATGATCAATTTGGATGGACATCAAAATCTAGTGAACTATTAGAAAAGAAAATGCTTCGGGTCGGAAGTCTATTATTCCACTTTGGGATCATGTTCGTAATTGGCGGTCATGTTATGGGGATTTTAATTCCAGAAGCTGTATACCGCTCAATAGGTATTTCTGAGCATATATATCATGTAGTAGCAATTAGTTTTGGGCTTCCGGCAGGTGTTGCTTCTATTATCGGTTTAATTATATTAACGTACCGCCGCGTAACAGTAAAACGTATCATTGCAACGAGTACAAAGGGAGATTATATTGCGCTTATTTTATTACTTATCGTAATGCTAGCAGGACTTTCTTCAACATTTTTAAATATCGATTCAAAAGGATTTGATTATCGTACAACGATTGGTCCTTGGTTCCGAAGTCTCTTTATTTTCCAACCGAAAGTTGAATATATGATGGAAGTACCAGTTTGGTTTAAAATTCACATTCTTGCAGGGATGGGTCTATTCGCAGTATGGCCATTTACAAGACTTGTACATGTATTTAGTGCCCCAATTAAATATGTAAGCCGTAGTTATGTAATTTACAGAAGACGTATTCCTAATGAGTTGAAAAAATAATACTGCTGTAAACGGATAGGAGCTAATGGTTAAAACGAAACGAGGTCTAATATGGAAGGCCTCGTTTTTGTTTATATAGGGAATAACCGTTAATAAGTAGCTTAAATTGAAAAAAGATTAGCATCTAAATAAGATGCTAATCAATGCTGCAAACAGAAGCAGAGCAATCTTCACAGGCAATTTCACATTTTAAAAATTGTAAATCGTGGATCGTAATCTTTCCTTTATGAATCGAAATTGTACCTTGCTTTTTTAATTCATTTAACATTCGATTTACACTTTCACGTGAAGTTGCACAGAAATTAGCAAGTTCTTGATTCGTTAATGGTAAATCGATGAGAATCCCATTTTCTTTTAATACACCGTAACTATTTGTCATTCGTATAAGAGTAGAATACAGGGCACCTTTTTTGCCGTGTAATACTAAATCTCGGAACTTCGTTTGCATTCTTCTTAAATGTTCACTAATCCATTTCATAAATTCAAATACAAGTGCGGGTTTTTGGAGTAATGCTTTTTCTAAGGTTTCACGCTTTATAACTCCTACTTCAACATCTTCAAGGCATTTTGAATTTAATAAATACTTCGCATTGTCCGTGAATAATGTTAATTCTCCAATAATGTCGTATGCCGAACAAATACGGAGTGTTAATTCTTGCCCGTCAGCACTTAATTTACTAATTTGTACTTTTCCTGAGTGGATGATATAGAGCTCTGTTGCCTCCATACCCTCTTGAAAAATAAAACTACCTTTTTTAATTTGCATTTTATATTCAACAGATGCAAGTAATTCTTTTAAATCTTGAGATAATGTCATACTGTTTGCCACAGTGATCACCTTTCTTCTTATAAGCAATACATTTCCTATTTTGAGTGTAAGTATGATGAAAATGCAAGAGCTATTTTAAAAATAAATTGAAATTTCAATGACCGTAAAGGGAAGAGATTTTCAGTTTTTAGTTTGAAAAATGCAATAGACAAAGCGGATGAGAGTAAAGATGTGAACAAAATTCGAACGGATTTGTGAAGAATTTTTGAATGGGGAAAGTAATGTGAGAAAAGTCACATTGAATATGTAACTTCTTTTTTATAATGAAGGCAAATAAAAAACGAAAGCTTACTAAGGATTGCAGCAGAAAAGAAGGGATATAGATGCATGAGAACATGAAAGATTCTTTAGAACGGCCACTTCAAGATTTACGTATTTCAGTTATTGATCGTTGTAATTTTAGGTGTACATACTGTATGCCTGCTGAAGTGTTCGGACCTGATTACGCTTTTTTACAGGAAGAGCTTTTACTAACGTTCGATGAAATAGAAAGATTAGCGAGATTATTTATAAGTATGGGAGTCAATAAAATTAGGCTTACTGGCGGTGAACCGTTATTGCGTAAAGACTTACCGACGTTAATTGTAAGACTTGCAAAGCTAGAAGGCTTAAAAGATATTGGACTCACAACAAATGGTATTCATTTAGCAAAACAAGCAAAGGCGTTAAAAGAAGCGGGATTAAAACGTGTAAATATTAGTTTAGATGCGATAGAGGATTATGTCTTCAAAAAAATTAATGGACGAAATGTAAGCACAAAACCTGTATTAAAAGGAATTGAAGAAGCAAAGAACGCAGGGTTAGAAGTAAAGGTAAATATGGTCTTAAAAAAAGGAATGAATGATAGTCAAATTCTTCATATGGCTCGTTACTTTAAAGAACAAGAAATTCAGCTCCGTTTTATAGAGTTTATGGATGTGGGCAGTACAAACGGCTGGAACTTTGAACAAGTCATTACGAAGGAACAATTAATAGAGAAGATTAATCGTGTATATCCGATTGAGCCTGTTAAACCTCGTTACTTTGGAGAAGTTGCGAAATTGTATCGATATGTAGGGAGTGATGCAGAAGTTGGATTTATTACTTCAGTATCTGAGTCATTTTGTTCTTCTTGTACGAGAGCTCGTATTTCGGCAGACGGCAAGTTTTTTACGTGCTTATTTGGAGAAAAAGGAACGGACTTACGAACGCTTCTTAGAGAAAATATTTCGGATGCATCACTACTAAAAATTCTCAAACATACATGGGAGTTTAGAACAGATCGATATTCAGATGAAAGAACTGCTGAAAGTACAAATAAACGTCCAAAAGTTGAAATGTCTTACATTGGTGGATAACGAAAGGAGGATTCCATATGAAGGAGCGTTATTCAAGGCAAGTATTGTTTTCTAGAATTGGTGAAATGGGACAAAGAAAAATAAGAGAAAAGCATGTGCTTCTAATCGGTGCGGGTGCACTAGGAGCTGCAAATGCAGAAGCGCTCGTTAGGATGGGAATTGGGAAATTGACAATTGCTGACCGTGACTACGTCGAATGTAGTAATTTACAACGGCAACAGTTATATACAGAAGAAGATGCACAGCAGTGCAAACCGAAAGCAATTGCAGCGGCAGAGCATTTAAGAAAGATTAATTCTGAAGTGGAAATTGTACCAGTTGTAACGGATGTCACACTGCAAGAAATAAAAGAGTTAACAAAAGAAGTGGATCTCATAATAGATGCGACTGACAATTTTGATACGCGCCTACTTATAAATGATATTTCACAAAAAGAAAATATACCTTGGATATACGGTGGATGTATTGGAAGTTACGGTGTAACGTATACAATTCTTCCAGGGAAAACACCATGTTTTCGCTGCTTAATGGATCATCCTATGGGCGGTGCAACATGCGATACAGCAGGAATTATTCAACCAGCTGTACAAATGGTCGTTGCACATCAAGTAACAGAGGCTATGAAAATATTGGTGGATGATTTCGAGGCGCTAAGAGGGACAATGTTATCATTTGATATTTGGAACAATCAGCATCTCTCATTAAAAGTAAATAGACAGAAGAAAAATACATGTCCATCTTGTGGAAATACACGCACGTATCCAAGTTTAACATTTGAAGCACAGATGAAAACGGAAGTGCTATGTGGACGGAATACGGTTCAAATCCGTCCAGGGATAAAACGTGTTCTTCATTTAGAGGAAGTTCAAAAACGATTACAAAAAAGTGTACATGTCCAAAAAACGCCTTACTTACTATCATTTCTAATTGATGAATATCGTTTCGTTTTATTTACAGACGGTAGGGCATTTATTCATGGAACAAATGATGTGAAAATAGCAAAACGATTATACGCTAAATATATAGGCTGACTAGAAAGTAAGTTTCACGTTCCAAAAACGAGGTGAAAAAAGAATGTTAGAAAAACGTACACCAATCTCAGTGGCAGAAGCAGTTGCACGAGTAATGGAATATGCTTACCAAGGTGAAATAGAAAAGGTTTCTCTTATAGAAAGCTACGGTAGAACGCTTGGAGAAGATGTTATTGCAGATCATGATGTCCCGCATTTTGATCGCTCTCCGTACGACGGGTTTGCGATTCGAGCAGAAGATACGAAAGAAGCCAGTAGCAGTAACCCGATTATGTTTGAAGTAATTGGTGAAATTGGAGCAGGTTTTGTTTTTACAGAAGAAGTGAAAGCATTTCAAGCTGTCCGTATTATGACAGGAGCCGCAATTCCAGCAGGGTGTAATGCGGTTGTTATGTTAGAGCTAACGGAAGCATTTGCAGAAAACGAAAAGACTTATATGGCATTAAAACGCTCTTTCGCTGCTGGTGATAACATTTCTTGTAAAGGAGAAGATGTAAAACAAAATAGCATCCTTGTGAAAAAAGGGACTGTTATTAATCCAGGAGTAGCAGCGCTTCTTGCTACGTTTGGTTATAGTACGGTATATGTTGTAAAACAGCCAGTCATTGGAATTGTAACGACAGGAAGTGAACTGCTCGAAGTACATGAACAATTAAAGCCAGGAAAGATTCGAAATAGTAACTCTTATATGGTAGCTGCTCAAATTGAACGAGCAGGCGGAATTGTACAGTATTATGGGCAATTCGCTGACGATTTTGAGACGTGTTATAACATTGTAAAAAAAGCGATAAAAGAAGTTGATATATTAATTACAACTGGTGGCGTTTCAGTAGGAGACTATGATTATTTACCGGCTATTTATGAGGAATTACAAGCAAATGTACTTTTCAACAAAATAGCGATGCGACCAGGAAGTGTGACAACTGTAGCTGAGCTAGAAGGAAAACTATTATTTGGTCTATCTGGTAATCCATCTGCTTGTTATGTCGGTTGTGAATTATATGTTCGACCAGTCATTGAAACATACTTGCATAAGAAAAATCCCCACTTATATCGTGTAGAAGCAATTTTACAGAAAGACTTTCCAAAAGCAAATCCGTTTACTCGTTTTGTAAGAGGGAGAGTGGAAATTGTAGATGGCCAATTGCAGGTTACACCAGTTGGTTTAGATAAATCTAGCGCAATTTCTTCACTTGCAGAAGCGAATGCATTTATCGTTTTGCCAGGGGGAACGAGAGGATTTGAAGCAGGAATAACTGTTTCGGTACTGTTATTAGAATTAAACGTCGGAAGTGAGTGGCCATGGAAAGAACCACTTCAATCATACAAGTAATAGGAAAATAGGTTGCTAATTTATACAAAGATAAGAGGTGCAAGATGACACAAACGTATTATGAAGTAATTGATACACCTATTTCAATTAAAAGTGTTACTAGCAAAGTAATTCGGCGCGAGTGTGGTGCGGTTACTACTTTTATTGGTACTGTCAGAGAATTTACGAAAGGACGTCGCACGTTATATTTAGAGTATGTTGCTTATAAAACAATGGCGGAAAAACAACTTGAGAAGATTGGTACCGAGGTCGAGGAGAAGTGGCCTGGGACATATGTGGCAATTACACATCGCATTGGTACGTTACAAATTTCGGATCTTGCTGTTGTCATCGCTGTTTCTACACCACACCGGAAAGCTGCATATGAGGCGAACGAATATATTATGGAGCGTATAAAGCAAATGGTGCCGATTTGGAAGAAAGAGTTTTGGGAAGATGGAGAGTCGTGGATAGGCGATCAGTTAGAGAAAACAGCATATAGTAATGGCGAGCCTGGAAAGGAGATGAGAATATGATTAAAGTACTATTATTTGCACATTTGCAAGAAGAAGTAAGTAAGCCAGCATTACACATAGATTGTGAAAATATTACGGTTGCGGAACTCAAGGAAGTCCTCAATAAGAAATACAACGTAGCAATTTCAAGTGAGATAATGGTCGCTATAAATGAAGAGTATGCAAATGAGGATGACATCATTCAAGTTGGCGATGTCGTAGCCATGATTCCGCCAGTAAGTGGTGGTTGATTCTTTTCAGCCTAATCATGTTAGGACGTGATTAGGCTGGAGAGAATGAATATAACTATGCATACATAGGAGGGAACAGGATGAAAAGTCCTAATTTTCAATTAAGTTTACAAACTTCTAATCTAGTTATCGGTTTTATGGTATGGGTCATTTTATCATCATTAATGCCTTATATTAAAGCGGATATTCCATTAACTGCGGGACAAATTTCTATAGTAACAGCAGTACCGGTTATTTTAGGTTCTGTTCTTCGCATTCCAATTGGTTATTGGACAAATCGTTTCGGAGCAAGAAAATTATTCTTTATTAGTTTTATTTTATTATTATTTCCTGTCTTTTATATTAGTGTTGCCAATTCTATGATGGATTTAATTATTGGTGGATTATTTGTCGGAATCGGTGGTGCTGTATTCTCTGTAGGGGTAACTTCTTTACCAAAATACTTTCCGAAAGAGAGTCACGGTTTTGTAAATGGTATTTACGGTGTAGGTAATGCTGGAACAGCAATTACTTCATTTTTAGCGCCTGTTATCGCAACTTCAGTTGGCTGGAGAGCGACAGTACAGTGTTATTTAGTTTTACTTGCAGCATTTGCACTTATGAACTTTTTATTAGGCGATCGTAAAGAGAAAAAGGTGAATACACCATTAATGGAACAAATAAAAGGTGTATATAAAAATGAAAAACTTTGGTTTTTATGTATCTTTTACTTTTTAACATTCGGATCATTTGTCGCATTTACCGTATACTTACCAAACTTTTTAGTATCTCACTTCGGATTAGAGAAAGTAGATGCAGGTATGCGGACAGCTGGATTCATCGTACTCGCAACAATTATGCGCCCAATTGGTGGTTGGCTCGGTGATAAGTTTAATCCATTTAAAATATTAATCTTCGTATTTATCGGTTTAACACTTTCAGGTATTATTTTATCATTTATGCCAAGTATGAACGTGTATACATTTGGTTGCCTACTAGTCGCATTTTGTGCAGGAATCGGAAATGGTACAATCTTCAAACTCGTTCCAATGTACTTCTCTGAACAAGCGGGAATTGTAAATGGACTCGTATCAGCTTTAGGTGGACTAGGAGGATTCTTCCCACCGCTAATTTTAACATTACTATTCCAATTAACAGGTCATTATGCAATTGGATTTATGGCGTTATCAGAAGTCGCACTTGCTTGTTTAATCATTACAGTATGGATGTATAGCCAAGAGAAATTGTTAGTGATGTTAAAGAATCATTAATAAGGAAAAAGAACTGTCCCAAAGTATTTTGGGACAGTTCTTTTTGTAATAGGCTTCAACATGTTTTTATTGCTATCTCAACAAACGCTCGTTTTCTAAAAGAATGTGCTTTTAAAATGAAAAACAGAAGGTTTATGGAATTTTATTTTAAAATATAGAAGTCAAAAGTTATTCAATTAAAGGGTAGATTAGTGAAGGAAATCTTAAATCTATTCTAAAGATCGAACTCATTTTTAGAATGCAAATATTTAATTGAATCGGGATGTTTAGATGCAAAAAAATATAAGTCCACTCAAGATAAACAAGTATCAGGTGTGTGAGGTGGTTTAAGCGACAAGTATGGAATTGATGTAAGTATTCTTCGCATAGTAACTGCAGTATCAGATTTTTTTAGGGCCAAATTTTTTGGTAAGGCTAACGGATATTGTGAAAAAAGTACTCTTAAACTAAAGAATACAGTTTAGTTCGATAAGATAAAGTTATGAATTTGTATAAATAATCCATAATTTTCTTTATGAGTTATATTTGATATGTTAAAGAAAAGAGAGGGGAGGGAAATGAAATAAGAATTTTTGATGAGCATTTTCATATTATTGATTTCAGTTTTCTAATTATTGAGAACTAAGGGTGTTTTCCGCGAATTAAATGTGGTCCATATTTAGTAAAGCGTTTAATCCAACTAAAATATATTTAGGATGAGGTTTTAAATGTTTGTATTTATTATATTAGACGTAATATTACCGATATTAATATTGATGCTAATTGGTGCAATCTTACAAACAAAGTTCCAATTTAACTTAAAGCAGCTATCTACACTTATTACTTATTGCTTGATGCCAGCGGCTGTATTTGTGAATATATATGATATTCGTATAGAAACAGGTTTGTTGCTCCAGATAATATACTATTTAATGCTTTATAGTCTGAGTCTGATCATAGTAAGTCATTTCATTTCAAAAATATTAAAGTTAGAAAAAGGAGAAAGTGCAGCTCTAAAAAATAGCATTTCGTTAATGAATTCCGGTAATTATGGGTTACCAGTAAGTCAATTGATTTTCAGTCACAATCCAGTGGGGGTTTCCATTCAGATTTTCATTGTGATTTTCCAGAATCTTTTAACTTATTCATATGGGATATATAACTTACTATCAGCAACAAAAACAATCGGAAGTATTATTCAATCATTTCTAAGACTGCCTGTATTTCATGCGCTCATATTAGGGCTTTTCTTTCAATCTTTTACAATTCAAATACCTAATTCTATCTTTATTCCTCTTAATCAGCTTGCAAATGGTTTTGTTGCAATAGCACTCATATTGCTAGGGGCACAATTATCCAACATTAAACTTAATTTTTTCCATCGAGTCATAACATGGGCTTTAATTGGAAGGTTACTGATGGGACCATTATTAGCACTTGTCATGATATACCTACTAAACATCGATGGTATTGTTGCACAATCGTTATTTATTGCAAGTTCTTTTCCTACTTCAAGAAATACATCAACCATTGCCATGGAGTATCAAATAGAACCTGAATTACATGCACAAATCGTTTTATTTTCAACACTTTTCAGCATTATTACAGTAACTGTCGTTATTTATTTGTCATATATTTTGTTTTGAATATACGTGCAAAAACGAATAGATTTGAGGCGGTAAATGATGGACGGAAATCCCATCGATATGAGAAGAAAACAGTCTTAAATATATTGAGTGTCGTTTACAATTGTACCATGTCTGATAATCAAGTGGCTTAATTTAAAAAAAGGAAACTCATTAGGGGTTATTTCGTATGTAAATCTTTAAAGCATCTACATATAGATTTGCGAAAAAAGACACAATCTCGCTTATAATTGACGTTACATGAGCTTAGGTTGATAGTGATGGGGGGAGCGTCAAGTAAGAATTTTATCTTTATTGATTTTATGCGGTTTTTCCTCATAATTGTAATTAAGGGAGATGATTTTAATTTGAGTGAACAGAATATTAGCACAACGGTTTCGGGAGATTTGATTGTTACCCATCTAATTGGCCAGATTAAAACAGAGGATGTGTATGAATGGTTTAATGGTTTCGAGCAGGTTTGTCAGCAATTCATTTCCGAAGGGTGGAAATACAAATTGTTGGTGGATAGAAAAGGATACACGCCAAATCATTTTTCTGTTCAAAAAGTATGGAAAGAGAAGTTCTTCAATGAAACTATTTTGAATCATAGTAAGGCAATTGCATTTCTTCTTGAAGAAGGAGAGATACTGAATTATTTACAGCAAGCTAATACGAAAGAATCTGTAAAATTTTTTGATGATTATGAACAAGCGTTAATTTGGTTGGATGAATATCAAATGTAAAAACTGAATTGAACCAGTTGCTCATAATATTGTATTTGTCATACAATTCATTAGTTTACAAGTTGCCAGCACCATTCATTTTCTTCGTAACTTGCTTGTGAAACTTTAAAAAACAATATCAAAACAAAAAGGACAAACGTTTCTAAAAAACGTTTGTTCAAAGTTAATTACTATTTTAGCTGAGTGATAGATTACAATTTGTGAGTACGAGAAAGCTTTTTTATAAGTTTAGGAAGTATAGATGTTAATTCCTTTTTCATACGCTTCGTAAACGATGGATCCCTACCTGAAGTTGAAATCGTTACAACATATTCATCATTTCGGATGACACCAGGCGTGTGAAATGATGATTCTGTACCATCACTTACAACGTTAACCCATTGAAAATCATGGGCGGCCTGTTTGACCATCATATTTACAGTATGTTGATTTGTAGCTGCATAAATAAGGTGGGCATCTTTAATATCATCATTAGAAAAAGTTTTTTTCTTCCAAGTAATATAAGGAAGCTCCTTCATTTCCTCGCAAATTTCTGGGCTGACAACGGTGACAAAAGCGCCTGTATCTTTTAATCCAGACGCTTTTCGATATGCGATTTTACCTCCACCAATGATAACAACCACCTTTTTATTTAGATTAAGCATAAGAGGGTACATGTTATACATACACACATTCCTCCATTCGTTCTAATAATGTTAACTTCATGTATGTATCAAACTGAAGACAGTTACAAGTCGTAACGTGATCATATTTTTTTGCATGTAATTTAATTTTTTGAAGTAATAATCCGGTAAAGAGAAGGTACGGCATGACATATACGTGGGACGCCGTCGATGTTATAGCCTTGAGCTCAGCAGTAAAAGAGGGAGTTCCTTTCGTTAAAAAAGAACAGGATACTGGCATACCGAGTTTTCGCTCGATGGCTGCTCCGATTTGTTGTAATTCATGTATCGGTTGTGGATCACTGCTGCCTCGTCCTACGAGTAAAATACTACTATTTTGCATTGGCATAGCTTCACGTATTCTTTTCACTACAAGTTCCACCATATGTGGATGTGTACTAAAAGGAGGTACAACTGAAAATGTGATATATGGATATTTCTTTTGTAGTTGCTCTATTTCAAAAGGAATATCACGTTTATAGTGAGCTGCTGCAAATAATAAAACAGGTACAATCATTATTTCAGTTACTCCCTCTAGTATCGTTTCTGTAACTGCATCCGAAATAGTAGGTGTCGTTAGTTCTAGAAAAGCTATTTTTTGAATTCTTTCGTTTCGCTCTTTCATAACAGATTGAATAAATTGAATGAATTGTTCATTACCTTCTTGTAGCCGGCTCCCATGTCCAACATATACAATTCCTTTCATTGTCTCACCATGTCTTTCTCCACAAGAGTTTCTTGTAATTGATGATCTACGTTATGAAACCCAACTTTATTTGCATAGTGTAAAGTTGGAACGTCGGTATACGAGAATGGGAGAGTAAGAATATTGATAAAGCCAAGGCGTTTTATTTCTGCTAGAAACGTATCAATAGAAGCACGACCTTCATATACAATGCTATCCCATGAGAATTCAGAAAGCATACGTGAATGAATTTCATCGAAGCGATGATCAATTGTGTACTCATGAGTCATCATATAGGAACCAGCACCAATTTTTTCTTGAATAACAGCAATTCGGTTAATGTTTCGTCCTAAATAAATCGTTGAATTCGAAGAAAATTGCGCAGGTTTACTTAACAATCCATATTGCATGAGCTTTTCTTGAATAGAAAGGTTCATATACTGAAGTTCTGCCTGTAAGGAACGAATATCTTTATGGTATTTACTGCATGATTGCATTAAGATGTCTACACTCTCAGCAGAACAAAATACAAGACGATCAACGCTGAAAATCTTATTGATTTGTTCAGAGGTTAATGTATATTCTTTCTTTTTGAAAGTTGGAATTTGATATATTTCTGCACCGGACTCTTGTAACATTTGCTTTATTGCGCTTTTTTTATTTGTTGCAGATGCAAATAAAACTTTCTTGCCGTGCAATGCCTTGCGTTCTTTCCAAGCGATTTGATTACGTAAGGAAACGACATCACCAACAATTGTCATAGAAGGATTAGAAATATTTTCGTTTTTGACAATAGAAACAATGGTAGACAGTGTTCCTGTGACAACGCGCTGTTTACCAGTTGTACCCCATTCAATGACTGCTACTGGCGTATCTTCTTTTTTTCCTGCTTGTAGTAAGTTTTCACAAATTGTAGGTAAGTTTTTTATACCCATGTAGTAGGCAATCGTGTCGCTATTGTGAGATGAATTATATTTTCCATGATCGGTTAAAGGACCTTTTGCATGTCCGGTTAATAAAGTGACACTATTACTGTAGTCACGGTGGGTGAGGGGAATACCTGCGTAGCTACTAGCGGCGATGCTAGATGTAATACCTGGTATAATTTCATATGGAATATTTGCTGCTGCTAAAGTTTCTGCTTCTTCACCAACACGGCCAAAAATAGATGGATCTCCGCCTTTTAAGCGGACTACGATTTTTCCTTCTTTCGCAAATTGAAGGAGGTGTGCGTTAATCATTTCTTGCCGCATAGTATGATTCTTTGGCATTTTTCCGCAATAAATAAGTTCACATGTTTCTTTTGTATAATTAAGAAAGGAAGGGTTTAATAAGCGGTCATATAAGACGATATCTGCACGATTTAAGCACTCTATCGCTTTTTTTGTAATAAGCCCTTCATCACCTGGTCCTGCACCAACTAAATATACATATCCGTTCATATTCGCACCTCGTCTATTTTTATTTAAAAGGAAGCCAGAGAAGGCTTCCTTTTGTAAATTACATGTATATATAAATATCCCCGTCAATAACTTCTACTTCATACGTTTGAATACAACCGTCATCAGGTTTTTGAACTTCACCTGTTAGTAGTGAAATTTTCCAATCATGTAGTGGACAAAAGACGAATTCTCCAGATACAATACCTTCCGCTAATGGCCCGTTTTTATGAGGACAACGATTTTCTACAGCTCGAATATCGCCATTTGAAAGGCGGAATAGGGCGAAAGACATACCTTTCATTTGCACCTCTTTACCGATTTGAATAGGAAGGTCTTCTGCACGCATAACTTTTATTTTTTCTTTCGTTTGTATCATATAGGTCACAGCTCCTTATTTCACAGTTTCTACTTCATACATCGCTTTTAATGATTTCGTTTCTAGTGCTTGTCCCCATGCTTCTTTATATGTGCCACGAGCTTTTTGGAAACGTTCATTTAACTTAGTGACCATATTTGCATCTTGCAGTATTTCTTTTATGCGATCGAAGCCTAAACGTTCTGTCCAGTAGGCAGTTCGCTCTCCGTAAATACCAGTTTCACGATAATATTGCATGTAAGCTGTAGCGATGCGAAGGACATCATCTTCAGTAGGGACAATCATTACAAAATCAGCTTCACGTACTTCTGTACCACCATTTCCGCCAATATAAAGTTGATATCCATTTTCGACACAAACAACGCCAAAATCTTTCGTCAGTACTTCCGCACAGTTACGCGGACAACCGGTTACACCCATTTTCATTTTATGAGGTGTATCTACCATTTCTAATGATTGTTCAAGCAACATACCAAGTCTTAATGAATCTTTCGTACCGAAACGGCAAAAACGAGAGCCAACACATGATTTTACATTACGAAGAGATTTTGAATACGCATATCCAGAAGTCATATTTAAGTCAGCCCATACGTTAGGTAAATCTTGTTTCTTGACACCGTATAAGCCAATTCGGCTTGCACCGGTAATTTTCACAAGTGGAACATCATACTTCTTCGCAACTTCAGCAATTTTCATTAAATCATCTGCTGTTGTAACGCCTCCGTACATACGTGGAATAACAGAGAATGTACCATCGTGCTGGATGTTACCATTCATTCTTTCATTAACGAAACGGGACGATTTATCATCTTCATATTCTTCTGGAATCGCCATACGTAAATAGTAGTTTAAAGCAGGGCGGCATTTCGAACAGCCGTCTTCATGTGCAAAACCAAGAACATTTCGTACTTCTTTTGGAGATTTTAAGCCTTTCTCGTGAATGGCCGCTACGACTTCATCACGGGATAAAGGTGTACATCCACACATACCGGCAGATTGCGCTGAGGCATCAAAAGCATCTCCAAGTGTATGAGATAAAACTTGTTCCACAAGCGGACGACATTTGCCACAAGACCCTGCGGCTTTCGTACAGCCTTTAACTTCTTCAAAAGTCGTTAACTCTTGTTCTAAAATGGCGTGAACGATTGTACCTTTCGTAACACCATTACATCCACAAATCGTGTCATCCGCACTCATTGTAGCAACGTCAAGTTCACTCTCTTCACCAGCTTTGTGAAGAATGGAAACTGGTGTATATTCTTGTATATCTTCTTCTTTCTTTAACATGCTAAAGAGGCGTGTACCGTCAGCTGTGTCACCATATAAAACGATACCGACGACTTTATTATCACGAATTAATACTTTTTTATAGGAACGTTTACATTCATCAAAGATGGATATTGCTTTCGTTTGATCATCTTCATAAATTTGACCAGCAGAGAATAAATCACAACCAGCAACTTTTAATTGCGTACCGACGATACTGCCCGAATATCCATCAGTTTGTAAATTCGTTATATGTTTTGCTAATATCGCACCTTGTTCATAAAGAGGAGCAACAAGTCCATATGCGATACCGTCATGTTCCGCACATTCTCCAACTGCATAAATGGACTCATCATTTGTTAGCATATAGTCATTGACTACAATACCGCGATTTACAATTAAACCAGCATCTTTTGCTATTTGCGTATTTGGGCGTATTCCGACAGCCATTACGATTAAATCACAATCTACAACTTCACCATCTTCAAATTGAATGCCCTCAACATGGTCTGTACCAAGAATCTTTACAGTTTTCTTTTCCGTTAGAAACTTCATGCCTTGCGCTTCTAAATCTTCGCGTAATAGAGAAGCTGCTTTCGTATCTAGTTGCTGCTCCATTAAGTTTGGCATTAAATGAACAACATGTACGTCCATCCCTAAGTCAATAAGACCTCTTGCGGCTTCTAAACCAAGTAACCCACCACCAATAACAACGGCCTTTTTCTTTTCTTTAGCGGTGTCTATCATAAATTGTGTATCTTCAATTGTTCGAAATCCTGTTACACCAGGAAGAGTAGAACCTTCAACAGGTAAAATAAAAGCACTAGAACCTGTTGCGATAATAAGTTTGTCATATGTAAGAGTACGATTTTTTTCTGTGACAATGACTTTTTCTTCTCGGTCAATACTTTGAACTCTTTCGTTTGTATATAAAGTTATCTCATTCTCTTCGTACCAACTATATTCATTCATAATGATATCTTGCATATTTGTTTTGCCTTGTAAAACGTGAGAGAGCATAATGCGATTGTAGTTTGGATGCGGTTCATCTCCAAAAATAGTAATCTCATATGAATCACTATTATGTTTTAATATTTCTTCCATACAGCGTATGCCAGCCATACCATTTCCGATCATAATTAAACGTTTTTTCATTTTCGTTTCCCCTTTTTCTGTGAAATGTTGAACAAAGGATTATATTTCTATTATAGAAAATCAAAAAAAGGGGAGATGTGATATTTATCACATTTTTATAATGATTCACAAATTGTTAAAATTCGGATTTATTCGAGAGGGATGTGTATATTCTTTACCAAATGAAAAAACAGGACATAAGTATGTATACTCATGTCCTGCACTTGATTTATACTCTCGTAATTGCACGTGGAAATAAAATGTTATTTTCTAAATGAATATGTTCAAATAAATCAGACTCTAGTGCTTCAAGGCGTTGGTAAACAAGTCGATAAGTGCCGCAAGCTCCTTCTGGAGGAGTAAAGTCATTTGTAACTTTACGAAGCTCTTTAATAATGTTGCCTGCGTGGTTATGTTCATTTTCCAACTCATCTACTACTTTACGTAATTTCACATAGTTTTCTTCAATTGGATTTTGTTCAAATTCTAAAATTAATGGGAAATCTTCTGTTTCTTCTTTAATTAAATGTTGTTCTAATTCCATCTTTAATTCGTGAAATAGCTTATGAATTTGAGCTAAGTGAGGCTGACTTGCTCCGTGGACGCGTAATACTTTTGTCACATACGGACTTAACTGTGGTAATTCTTCATTTAAATAGCGATGATGCTTATTTATAACATAATCAATCAATTCACGATAAGAAGCATTTTTCCAATCAATTTCAGATTCATTTAATCGTTTCGTATTATTATAAAGTGTATTTAATTCTGTAAGTACTTCTGTTGCTGATAAATTTCTTTCATGAATTGCATCAATAAGTGGTTTATTGCCACCACAACAAAAGTCTATTCTATATGATTTAAAAAGATCACTAGCTTTCGGGAATTGTGTAACGATCTCACCGACAATAGAAGTTTCAGTAAATGCATGTTTCATATGAACGCCTCCATAAAGTTTGAATGTAATAACTAAATTAAGAATAGCGATAAATTAAAATCTATGTAGTGATTGAAATCACTTATTCTGTGTCGTTTTTGAGAATAATAAGAAGAATGTTATTAAAATAAGGGGGAAAGTAATAAGTGGTAATATTTTGCGTTAATAAAAAAGAAGCTTAGTAGAAGCTTCTTTTTTATTGCTATTTTTCACATGCAATTCCATCGCCATCACGATCAAGATGAGAGCTATAACCTGGTTGCCCTTTATGTAAAGGGGCTTTCCCAGCTGCTCTAACTGCAGCACAATTTTTGTAGTATGCACTACTAGTATTTCCTGAAGTGGGTTGTGTTTGAGTTTGCTGTGCTTTTTGCTCTTCTTGTTGTTTACGAGCTTGTTCATCAGCCTGACGTTTTTGTTCTTCTTGTTGTTTACGAGCTTGTTCATCAGCTTGTCGTTTTTGTTCTTCTTGTTGCTTACGAGCCTGTTCATCAGCTAGACGTTTCTGTTCTTCTTGTTGTTTACGAGCTTGTTCATCAGCCTGACGTTTTTCATCTTGTTGCTTACGAGCTTGTTCCTCGGCTAGACGTTTTTCATCTTCTTGTTTACGAGCTTGTTCCTCGGCTTGACGCTTCTCATCTTCTTGCTTTTGAGTTTTTTCATCCGCCTCTTTCTTTTCTAGTTCTTTTTTCTGTTCGCTATTTTTTTGTTCTTCATTGTTAGAGGCAACTTTTGTACTAGTTGCTGTCGTTTTTTCAGAAGAAGGAGCTGAAATACCTAATAGCGCAACAAAAATGACAAATAATACGGCTGTAATAATAAATTGTTTTTTCGCTACACCTGTCTTCTTAATAACAGATAATATTGCAAGTACAAGGAAGAATATAAATAGAATGAAACTTAAAATAGCAAAAAATTCGATGACTGGGTGTTCAGATGTTGTTGTACCGGTCACTATTAATATAATTGAAATCATAAAAAGAATAACGGTAGGACGACCATATTGTTTTGCTTTTCCATTTTTCTTAAAGAATGAAATGATACATAAGATTAAAAGAATAAAAGCAATAAAAAATAAAGCTGCACCAATATTACTCAAAACCTCCATTTTCATACCTCCATTTGTAAGATTTTCTTTATTGATTATATAGGAACTTATTGGATATTACACGTATTATATAAATTTAGAAAATTAATATTTTTACTAGACCTATAAACATTTATTTTATATATAAGGAAAAATAGATATATTTCCTATTACTTTTTGAAAGAGATTTCATAAATTATAGTATATCGATTGAAAGGAGGAGATTTGAATGGAATTTCAATTGTTGGTAACTTGTATATTACAAGAAGGTAATGCTTACTTTTTAGTAACGAAGGTAGACGATGTTATTACGTTAAAAGTACCGATTACTGCGGGAGTAGCAGGTTTATTTTTAGCTTTAGGTGTACCAAGATGTTCTTAATTTAAATCTCTATAGTAGAAGAGGAAGGGACATGCCTTTCTTTTCTACTATTACATAATGTAATTATGTAAACTTAAATATCATATTTGTGATAGCACGTTTGAAATGGACATGCATATACTATAATGTTTCATTGGATGTTAGCGGTGAAAGGTAGTTTTAATAAGTGCATCCAGTGATGTTTTTAAGTTATGAAAATAAAAGAGGTGCTATTATATATGAAAAGAAAAACATTGGATATTCCAGTTACATTGCGAAGAGAGTGGTTTTTAATAGAGTTAGCTCATTTAACGAAAAAATATGGAATTGAAATTGCAACTAGCAAAATGGATGCTGCACCGTTTTTAAGAGATCAAGTTACGGAGTCAAAGATAGGGGAAGGGCTACAATACGATAAATATGATGATGAGTATATAATTGAAAATTAAAGGGTAACAACAAAATTAAATTAATTTATAACAAAATATAAAATAAAGCAGATTCTAAATATAGAATCTGCTTTATTATGAAATACTTGTAGTCAACTAGCCTCTTTCTAGTGTTTTTCCTACATATTTCTCTTGCGTTATTCCAAAAGAGTCACGAAGAATGCGAGCATAATCTTTAGATTCTATTGGTCGTTTATTTTTGGTGCCTTTAAAGGTTTCTGTATAATTTTTATTTGTTAATGATATGTGACCATAAGTAGTTAATTTACAAGTGATAGCTCCTTTATTAAAAGGAGATTCTTTATGCTCTACAATCACTTTTTGAATGTTATTCACTTTTTTCTCATCTATTGGATCTAAAGTGAAAGCATAGCCTATTTTCCATGCATTTGAAGGTTCAGATTGTAAGAAACTTGTAGATTCTCCGTTAGCTCCTTTTCTCATTTCTAAAATATGCGTACCTTTTCGAGTATTTCGCTTACGAATTCGATATTCTCCTGTTTGAGAGGAGATGACTTCTCCGTTAAAAGGGACTGGATGTAAAGGGAGATGAGATGCAAAACCTGCATCCACAACATAATCTTTATCCTCATGACTTAATATGATAATGACATGACCATCATCGGGTTTCCATATATTATCGTACAGATTATAAACAGTACCGGCTACTTTGTATACTTGAAACCCACAATCAATTAAAAAATAATACAATAAGGAGTTTAATTCATAACACAGTCCACCTCGTTTTTGAATAAGTAACTTTTCTATTAAGTTATCTTTTGAAATATTTTTAATAGTACCAGCCATAATATCAAGATTTTCATAGGGGAGAATCATTCCCATTTTTAATAAGATTTCATCTAAATCATCAAATGTTATTACTTTTGCAGGAATTTTTAATCGTTTAAAAAACTCCTTTTGTAAATTGGTCATCATAAAGCATTCTCCTTTCTTTTTACAGAATTTTCTTCTGCTCACCGATAGGTTAGTACTTCTAAAAAGTTAATTCAAGTGCGCGAAAATTATCATAATATATGTTTCTGGAAATGTGATTTTCTATTCGGAAATTTCAGTTTAATTTTTAATCGTAGGAAAGTCTTATAATATAAGCTCCTTTAAAATTAGTTTGTATTTAATGAAAAGAAAATACATATCTTTATTATATTTTTAAATAACTAACTAGTAATAAAGTGTTTTTTCACTAAAATTTTTTCAAGATTTGTATGCTTTATATAAACAATAATGATTTAAAAAATATCTGGATGTAACGAAGTTAACAATTATTGAGAAACTTTTTTGTCGTATTCTATCAAAAGGAAGAGGTAGAAACAAAGAGAATAACGAGAGTTAAGGAAGAGGGTATACAACTAGTAACCTTCTAAAAATAGGGCTAACATCTTTTTAAAATAAAAGATTAGCTATTATTAAGGAAGGGAAAATATAAAATATTATAAAGAACACCTTCTTTCAAAAAAATAGGGGGAGTAATATGCGACTGATGAGAAGATTTGTGGCCTTACTAATTGTATTTTTTATCATGGCTCCAACGATTAGCACAAATGTACAGGCAGAAGTTGTAAAAGAGCTTGGAAAGGGGTTTCCTGATACAGAAGTATTCACACCTGGAGAATGGTTTTTAGGCCAAACACCTGCTAATTATGATGAGAATAAACCACCAATTCTCTTTGTACAAGGAAGAAATGGTAATGCTGATAGTTGGTATGGAAAGACAGTATATCATGATATAAATGATATGTATGATTATGCTTTGAAAGCAGGCTATCAAACAGTGTTTATACAATTATATGATGCTGCTGGGAAAGGTTCGGCTAGTCAGTGGGATAACGGAAAATTGTTAGCACAAAAACTTGAAGAAATATATAATCATTTCGGTAAAAAAGTTAATATTGTAGCACATAGTAAAGGTGGTATTGATACACAAGCCGCATTAGTTGAATATGGTGCGAATCGATTTGTTGGAAATGTTATTACACTTGCTACACCGCATCACGGCTCAAATTTAGCAGATTTATCATATAGTTGGTGGGCAGGGTGGCTTGCTTCTATATTAGGTCAAAAAGATGATGGTACGTATTCGTTACAAATAGGTGAAATGGCAAAGTTTCGTTCAACAATAGATAACAACCCAGCAGCTAAATTAAACCGTTACTATACGGCTACTGGGACTAGCTGGGGGCCAACATTTTCTGCATTATCTATGGGCGGGTTATATTTATCATCGTACGGTTCAAATGATGGACTAGTAAATGAATGGAGTGCGAAGCTATCGTACGGTACACATTTATTTACAGATTCAAGATTTGATCATGACAATATAAGAAAAGGATCAGCTGTTTTTGCACGAATTGAACCATATTTACGTACGACAAATGTGGGGTTACCAGATTTAGTAGCATCCAGCACTAGTTCAAATGAAAATCTAGAACAATTAAATACAACTTCAAATCAAAATATTTTAGGAGGCGAATTACCACAAAATCAGTGGATAGAGCAAAGTATTTCTGTTGATAAAAAGGCTGAAGGAATAGTTTCTGTACTAACAGCTTCTTCTGATGTAGAAGTACAAATGGTATCTCCAAAAGGAAAAATCTATGCAAACAAAGATAGCGCTATAACTACTGGTGAAGGCGAATCTTTCTTTAATGGGGCGACAATTAGAACATTTAAGTTTGATAAATTGGAAGTAGGCGAATGGAAAATCAAAATGATGGCGAAGCAGTCGAAAGATGCATATTTAGTTGTAAGCGATTACAAGAATGGCGCGCCATTTGTTCTTCAAATGCCTACAAAAGTTAAAGTAAATAAACCTGAGTATAAACTGAAAAAATCACCAGTGGCACCTGAAATGAAAGGGGATCTTTCCATAACCGTAAGAGTCGTTAATAAAGATGGTAACTTAGTCTCTGAATTTAATGAATTACAAAATGTTAATACGAATACATTTACAGGTGCTTTGAAAGATATAAAACAACCGGGAGTATATAACGTTACGATGGATATAAAAGGGATGAATAAAGAAGGGAAACCATATAATCGTACGATTGTTAAGTCGGTTTATGTAGAGAAATAAGGAAGAATAAATAAGCATAATATAAAAGTGCAGAAATCTTGTGTTAGAAAGAATTCTGCACTTTTTTTGCGTGATGAGAGATAATAAAAGTCGAAGAAAACTGTTATTCAATAAAAAAAGATGCTGAAATAGCATCTGAATGTGAAGAAATAATATTAACTTAGTTTTGTAACTGTTAATTCAACTGAATTTATACCATTGTCACAAGTTACAATACCTTGACGATTAAAGCCACTATTATTTCTAAGTTGAAGAGTTGAATTAGCTGGCACTGTAACAATCGTTTCGCCAACGAGTTGAAGACATTCGTTATTTGATGAAGTATTCATTTGAATAGCGAAGTCACCTTGACTATTAGCAAGTGGATTGTTATTTAAAAATATAGTTATGACTGGGATATGTGGAAATACAGGATTTAAAGTAGTATTAATACTGGAAATGAACGAAACTCTATAATCACCAGCTTGTCTAAATTGTATAGTAGTAGGGTTTAGTAAGGAAACGCCTCCTGCTAAAGGTCCAACGTGATTAAATGGAAAAGGGTTGCCAAAAGGAACAGTTATAAATTCAGTTTGCCAAAAAGTTCCGTATGCAGGACAGCTTCGTTTATGTGAATGGTCACATGAACATTTTTTATTTGAACTGGAAGAAGATTTGCATGAGCATTTTTTATACGAGTTTGAAGAATGATAGTATGAACCCAATATATTACCTCCTATTCTTAATAAATGTAAAACACATAATAGTTTATGAAAATGAATCACAATTGGCGTGTATGCTTGTACTATAAAAGGAGATAGATTTGAAATATAAAGTGCTCAAGTGATGAAATATAGTATTGGGGTATTACCTGTAACACTTTTTGAAGATGATAAGGTTCATAATTTGATAGAAAAATGAATGGGATTTCTAAATGGATTGAAGTAACGAGGAAACGTTTATCCCGCTATTTTCCGGGCAGTAAGACCCTCATCTCAAAGTTTAGCGAAAGCAAAGAAGTTAGGTGGGGGATGAACAAAACCCCACTCATTAAAGTTTCACTTTACTATATTAATTTCGTCTGACAAACAGTAATAGTATCTTTTGCTGAATGGATGTTATCGTTTGGTGAAGTTATGATATTTAATCGTATGTATATTAGATTATTTAGTTTATTTTTTTATTTTATTTGTGTAGCTGGGCAGGAAGAAGTCAGAAAATATAGAATAAATGTACATATGAAGCATCGTTTGTTTTTGGTGTGAATAGTAATTAAAGATACGCTAAAATATTTAAAATTGTAACGAAAGAGAGATTAAATAATAGAGGGAGCAACTTACATGGAAAATATATTAAAGGTATCTTCAAAATCAAGCCCAAATTCAGTCGCGGGTGCAATAGCGGGTGTACTAAGAACAAGTGGTAATGTGGAAATTCAAGCGATTGGGGCTGGAGCTATAAATCAAGCGATTAAAGCAATTGCGATTGCAAGAGGGTTCGTCGCTCCAAGTGGTATTGACTTAGCTTTTGTTCCAGCGTTTCAAGAGATTTCTATCAATAATGAAGAAAGAACAGCGATTAAATTAATTGTAGGCCCTAGAAAGAAAAGGTCTTAGTAGAAGAGAGTGTTACTATAAGGGGAAAAGACCAATAGACTTCCCATGTTAGATACGTTATTTTATGTAACCGATCCTTGGGTGTGGACATGGCATTATGCCGGACGCATGTCTGTTAAGTTCTCCTTAAACTTAGCGAGTGTTCTAGATACTTAAAAATGCCAAATCCTTTGTGATATAAGGGATTTGGCATTTTTGATGTTTTAAAAATAAACACCCCTAAAACTGCTCATTCTTCTCCCAAGATTCTACGATATAATGAGCAATCGTCGGATTGAAGCCTTTACCAACTAAAAACATAATCGCAGCAACTTCTGTTAATGCGTGTTCGTGTGATGTATGTTTTGCTTCATTTAAACCGTAATCTACCCATGGTTTTACGAAATCTAGTACGGGTTTCTTGAAAGGTAAAAACTGTGTACCGACAACTTGTTGAATTTGTTGTTGTGTTGGTTCAGTAATTGGTCCAGGTGGTAAGATTTGTGGTTGTGTAATGTCTAATGTTGGTCCAGGCGGTAAAATTTGTGGCTGCGTTGGATCTATTGTTGGTGGTTTAGGTGGTGAGACACGTGCGTCGTAGTTTGGTTGATACATTTGTTGTTGGTATTGCGGTTGTTGTGGTTGAGTTGTGTATGGGTTTTGTGGTGCTGCATATGGATTTTGTTGATATGGTTGTTCTTGGTTTTGTGGTGCTGCATATGGATTTTGTTGATATGGTTGTTCTTGGCTTTGTGGTGCTGCATATGGATTTTGCTGATATGGTTGTTCTTGGTTTTGTGGTACCGCATATGGATTTTGAGGATATTCATAATTTGGACGTGTTTCATATGGATTTTCGTCATATTGTTGTTCTTGCTGTTGTAACTCTTGTTCTTCGTATTGTTCTGTGTATCTTTGTTCTTGTTGTTGAGGGTAAAATGGTTGCCTTGGATAAGGCGGTTGATTATTATAGAACATATTTATTCCTCCTTCATGATGATGCTTACCACTCAGTGTATGGGCGGACAAGAAAATATGTGATGAAAAAATGCGGGCGTGTTACAATAAGTAACTGGGTGAAGATAAAATGACAAAACAAGAAAAGATTCAAAAAACAATTACTTTTGTAAAACATATTTTAGAAAAAGATGCGAGTGGGCATGATTGGTATCATATTGAACGCGTACATAAACTGGCGATTTCTTTATCCGAGCAAGAAGGTGGAAATCGTTTTATAATTGAAATGGCAGCATTACTTCACGATGTGGCAGATGAGAAGTTAAATGAAAGTGAAGAAGAAGGAATGAAAAAAGTTTCTGATTGGTTAGAAGAGTTACATGTGGAAGAAAAGGAAAGTAAACATGTTCTTCATATCATCGCCAATATGTCTTATAAAGGTGGTCATGGCGGTAAAGTGGATTCACTTGAAGGGAAGCTTGTTCAAGATGCGGATCGCTTAGACGCCCTTGGAGCAATTGGAATAGCTCGCACATTTGCGTATGGTGGAGCGAAAGGGAGATTAATGTATGATCCAACTATTCCTCCGCGTGAAGTGATGACGAAAGATGAATATAGAAAAAATAACGATCCATCTTTAAATCATTTTTATGAAAAACTTTTGAAATTAAAAGATTTAATGAATACGAATGCAGCAAAACAAGAGGCTGAAATTCGTCATCGTTATATGGAACAGTTTATTGAACAATTTATGAAAGAGTGGAATGCACAAATATGAAAATGTTAACTGTGGAGAACTTATCAAAATCATATGGAGAAAAGCCGTTATTTAATGGATTATCATGTAGTATTACAGAAGGACAACGTGTTGGAATTATCGGTGTAAACGGAACGGGTAAATCGACATTATTAAAAATAATTGCAGGATTAGAAACCCCTGATACAGGTGATATGACGCATTCACGTGGGTATACAATTAGTTATTTATCACAGCAACCAGAGTTTGATGAAAAACTAACAGTATTAGAGCAAGTGTTCCATGGTGATACACCTTTAATTCGTCTTCTTCGTGATTATGAAAAAGCACTATTACATATCGAAAAAGATCCAAGTAATGAAAAAGTACAGGAACAATTATTTGCAGTGCAGCAACGTATGGATGCAATGAGTGCGTGGGAAGCAAATGCAAGTGCGAAATCTCTTTTAACGAAATTAGGAATTACAGATTTCACTGCAATTGTTGGGAATTTATCTGGTGGACAGAAAAAACGTATCGCAATGGCACAATGTTTTATTGAAACACCTGATTTATTAATTTTAGACGAGCCTACGAACCATCTTGACCATGAGACAGTTGAATGGTTAGAAGAATATTTAGCAAGATATACAGGTGCGGTATTACTTGTAACCCATGATCGTTATTTCTTAGATCGTGTGACGAACCGTATTTTTGAATTAGATAATGGTAAACTATATAGCTACGAAGGAAACTATAGTACATTTTTAGAAGCGAAAGCACTTCGTGAAGAACAAGAATTGGCACAAGAATCGAAACGCCAAAATTTATATCGTCGTGAACTTGCTTGGATTCGTCGTGGTGCAAAAGCCCGTTCTACGAAACAAAAGGCGCGTATTCAGCGTTTTGATGAGCTAAAGGAACAAGAAGGACCAGCTGCAAAACAGTCAGTTGATATTGCACTAAGTGGAAGCCGTCTAGGAAAGAAAGTACTTGAGTTAAAAGATGTAACGAAAAAATTTGGCGATAAGACGGTATTACATAATTTTAATCATATTGTGAAACCGGGTGATCGTATTGGAATTATTGGAGCGAATGGAAGCGGGAAATCTTCCCTATTGAATATGCTTGCAGGTAAGTTATCTCCTGATAGTGGTGAAGTTGAAGTAGGACAAACTGTAAAAGTTGCTTATTATACGCAAGAAAATGAAGAGATGAATTTAAATCAGCGTATGATTGAATACATTAAAGAGATTGCAGAAGTTATTCATACAACAGATGGAAAAGTAATTGGTGCATCTCAAATGTTAGAACGTTTCTTATTCCCGACTCATTCACATGGTACACCGCTTGGTAAACTATCTGGTGGTGAAAGAAGACGTTTATATTTATTACGTATTTTAATGGGAGAACCAAACGTACTTTTACTTGATGAACCTACGAATGATCTAGATACACAAACATTAACAGTACTAGAAGATTATTTAGAAGATTTCCCAGGTGTCGTTTTAACTGTATCGCATGACCGTTACTTCTTAGATAAAGTAGTAGATGAACTGTTCATCTTTACTGGCGGAGGCGAAGTGCGTGAGTTCCTAGGTAGTTATACAGATTATTTAGAAATGGAAAAAACGAGAGAACTTATGGAGAAAGCGGAAGTTCAAAAAGAGAAAAAAGTAGTAGAAGAAGCTCCAAAACAACAACGTAAACGTAAACTTTCATACAATGAGCAGCGTGAATGGGAAACGATTGAAGATACAATTGCCGAACTTGAAGAAAAAATTGAGTCAATTGGAGAAGAACTTGCGAAAGTTGGATCTGACTTCACAAAGGCACAAGAATTATCTGAAGCACAGCAGAAAACAGAAGAAGAGCTAGAAAAAAAGATGGAAAGATGGAGTGAACTATCAGACATCGTTGAAGGATTAAAATAAAAACAAGCTGCATATATTGAAAAGTAAAGAGAAAAACTTTACACTATTGGTAGAACCTATTTTAGGAGGGAAAAAATGAGAACATCTAATCCAATGTTGAAAAAAGAGGCATTCCGTAAAGAGGGAGCAAGCGCTTCTGCGATGACGATTGGCGGAACAGTAGGCAAAACGTTCATTATGCTTATCTTGCTACTTGCAACGTCTGTCTATTCATACATACAGATGATGCAGGGGACGATGAAGATGCCAGTATTAATTGGTGCTTTAATCGTTGCGGCAATCATCGCATTTGCGTCTATGTTCTTCCCACGTATTTCACCTTTTGGTGCACCAATCTATGCAGCGGTAGAAGGGGTTGTGTTAGGAAGTATTTCAGCAGTTTATACAATGAAATTTGGCGATTCTATCGTTTTAAATGCTGTATTACTAACAATCTCAATTCTATTTGCAATGTTAGTGTTATATGCAACACGCGTAGTAAAAGTAACGGATAAATTCCGTACAGGCGTTATGGCAGCAACACTCGGAATTATGGTTATGTATTTAGTCGTATTCCTACTAAATATGTTTGGTGTAACTGTTCCATACATTCACCAAGGTGGTACAATCGGTATTATTATTAGTGCAGTTGTTATTGTAGTTGCTGCATTAAACTTATTACTAGATTTCGATTTAATCGAAAATGGTGTACGTAGTCAAGCTCCGAAATATATGGAGTGGTACACTGCAATGGGACTAATGCTTACATTAGTTTGGTTATACTTAGAAATTCTTCGTTTCGTTTCTTACTTTACGAAAAATGACTAATAAAAAAACCTGCATGAAAAATGCAGGTTTTTTTTATTTTCAAAGATATATTGAACGTATTGTATAATATGTATGTTATCAACTTGAATTGAAGGAGATGGAATATGATGAAAGAGAAGAAGGGGATTATGAAAAAACTATTTTCTAAAAGTTTTTTCATAGAACTAGATGAAGCTTTAACGTATCCATCATCAGAAGTTATTACTTCAGCGATTGAAGGATATGCAACTGAATGCAATGAAAGACTAAAATTTGAGAGTAAAGTTAAACCGATTACTTTCTATTTAGAAAATGTAATGTACCGTGCTGAAATAAAGATGGCTCGCGGAGGATATTACCTATCTTGTACTGAAGTGTAATAAATTTTGAAACCATACATGTTTGAACTATGTATGGTTTCTTTTTTTGTTTTGTAAGGTCTAAAATAATACTTTCTACTTACGGATATATCATTTTGTACTTTTTACCATTCAAACATTTCTCATTACAATGAAGAAAAATATGTGGGGTGGTATAACTTATGATGAATCGAGTTGTATTAATCGGTAGATTGACAAAGGAGCCAGAATTATACTACACAAAACAAGGTGTCGCTTATGCAAGAATATGTATTGCGGTGAATAGAGGATTTCGAAATAGTTTAGGTGAACAACAAGTCGATTTTATTAATTGTGTCGTTTGGCGAAAATCGGCTGAGAATGTAACTGAATATTGTAAGAAGGGATCACTTGTTGGGATTACAGGGCGTATTCAGACGAGTAATTACGATGATGAACAAGGCAAGAGAATATATAGAACTGAAGTTGTGATTGAGAGTATTACCTTTTTGGAGAGAAGGCGGGAGGGGGCATCATGATAAGAAGTAAAGAGTATCAAAAATAATAGAGGGGGGTTAATAGCCCTCTATTATTTTTGAGTGATACCTCCCCAAACAACATCCAACTGTTGATAGAGTATATTTTTCGCATTTGTTTCATTAGCATGTAATAGGGAATGGGACATTAGTGTATAAAAATAAGTACTCATAATAGTAGAAGTGATAATATTTACATCCCATTGACTGTTTAATATTCCTGCCTCTTTCGCTTCTGTAATAATTGAAGACAAACCTTCTTGTAGCTGTTGTATACTTTTTAATTCATTTTCTACTAAGGAGTTTGACTTTATAATCTCAAAGACTGCATGCTTCATTAAATCACCATGTCCAGTAAATCGATCCAGTAAATCTCCTAAAACAAGTTTGATTCTTTCTTTAGGATGTTCCATATTTTTATACGTTTTTAAACTTTCATTCCATAGGTCAATTTGAGAATCACCTAAAAATAATAATATGTTTTCTTTTTTCGGAAAGTAGTTGAAGAAAGTTCCTTTTGCAATCCCGCATGCAGTAGTAATATCTTGAACCGTAACGTTTTCATACCCACGTTCTTGGAAGAGCTGTACTGCTTTTAGGAATATAAGTTCTTTTAACTCTTTTTTTCTCGTTTCTCTAAGCATATAATCTACTCCTAACACAAACAATTATATCTGTTTAATAGATAATCTCAAATGAAATCTTACTTCATGATTAAGTTTAATGTAATTGAAAGAAGGGTAGAGAATGCTGTTTCTCATTTTTGTTATAAATGAAAGTTGTATAGTTCATGTGCTTGCCTTTCAGAAATCCATTTCGGAATACGTTTCATTACTTCGTTTCTAACTATAGTTAAAGGTGTACTTTCTATTTGTGCTATTTTTCCAACTTTCCATGCAGTATTTGAGATTTTCTCAATTCTATCTCGTCTTTTTTGTTCGTATTCTATAAATGCTTGACGATAATGAGCATTATTTTTGATACATTCAGCAAGAATAATCGCATCTTCAATTGCCTGACAAGCTCCTTGACCTAAATTAGGAGTAAGTGCATGGGCTGCATCCCCAATAAATACGATGCGTTTGTCAAAAAACTGTTTCATTGGAGTGATGTCTATAATATCACGATGAATCATATCAATGTCCGATGCGTTCTTTAAAATAGATGGAATTGGATTATGGTAAGTTTTGAAATGATTATATAAATCTCCTGTTGTGTAAGTTTTGTATTTTGGATCTCTAGCTTTAGCGTTTATGAGCGCATACCAGTATACTTCGTTGTTGGGAAGAGGAACGATACCAAATCTACCGTTTGTTCCCCAAGTTTCAATAAAATCGTTTGTTAAAGAAAGATTATTAGTAGGAGTTACACCGCGCCAACACGTATATCCTGCATAACGGTAATTATCGCTTTGTGTTACTTGTTTTCGAACGACAGAATGAATACCATTAGCAGCAATGAGTATATTGCCAAATGCTTCACTACCATCTTGAAATAATATTTTTAAGGCGTTTTCTTCATTCTGTTCTATTTTTACGCATTCTTTTCCCCATTCGACAGTATCTTCTTTTAGTTCAGAAAGTAGTAATTGATGTAAATCTTTTCTATGAATGGAGTACATTTTTGGATAACATGCTGGAATGGTCAATTGATTAAAAATAGTTCCTTTTTCGGATACAAGGTTAAATCCGTCACTTTCGTTTCCAATTTTTTTAATTCTCTCAGAAATTCCGTATGGTTCAAGTGCTTGCATCGCATTTGGGGCAATGATAATACCTGCACCAGCAACAGTAGGCTCAGTATTTTTGTCATATACTTTTACATCTAATCCTATTTTTTGTAAGGAAATTGCTGCGCAAAGTCCAGCAATACCGCCACCAATAATTATGACATTATTCATTTGATATCCCTCCGTCTTAGAGTGACTTTGCTCATAAAATGACCATAGTCATTTTGTGAGTTAAGGTTAATGCCTTTTTCTGGTATTGTCAATTAGACTTTTAACTTTAGTTTTGGAACGATTAGGTGAAAATAGAATGAATGAAACTTCTAAGAAATGTAGAAAAGGAATTAGCAAAATTAAGCATCCGAGTAGGAGTATAGAGTGATAACATGTTACAATACAGCTAAGAACATGCAATAAAGGAGAGTTTTTTACGTGAAGATTAAAGCAATTGAACCGACGCCAAGTCCAAATACAATGAAAGTTATTTTGAATGAAGTATTACCATCAGGAGCGCGTAATAATTATACAAATGAAAATAAAGAACAAGCACCAATGCAAGTGCAAGAAATTTTGAAAATTGAAGGTATTAAAGGTGTGTATCATGTAGCTGACTTTTTAGCAGTCGAGCGAAATGCAAAGTATGACTGGAAAGTTTTATTACAACAAGTTCGTGCTGTTTTCGGCGAAGAAGTAGTGGAAGAAAGTGAAGAACAACAACTGTCTCATTTTGGAGAAGTGAAAGTGTTTATTCAAATGTTCTTTACTATTCCGATGCAAGTGAAGCTAACAGATGGAATGACGGAAGAACGTGTTGGTTTACCAGATCGTTTTAAAGAATCAATTATGAAAGTACAGATGTCTGCACCAAACGTTGTAAAAGAGCGTAAATGGATAGAACAAAGTACACGTTACGGTAATTTTGAAGAAATCGGGAAAGAAGTGGTAGAAGAGATTGTTGCTGCTTATTCAGAAGAACGTGTAAATGAAACGGTTAAAGAATTATTAAATCAAGCAGGTGCTGTTGAAGTAACGGTTCAAAAGCGTGAGCCATATAAAGTAACAGAAGAGATGATGAAAGATGCTGACTGGAAAAAACGTTTTGCTGCATTAGAACAAATGGATCCTACTGAAGAAGATATTCCAGTGTTGAAGATGGCGTTAGATGATGAAAAAGTTTCGATCCGTCGTTTAGCAACAGCGTATTTAGGTATGGTAAAAGGTGATGGAGTATTGCCATTATTATATAAAGCGTTATTAGATCGTTCAGTAAGTGTTCGCCGTACAGCAGGCGATTGCTTATCAGACGTAGGTGATCCAGCAGCGATGTTCGTTATGATTAAATCTCTGAAAGATTCAAGTAAATTAGTACGCTGGCGTGCAGCGATGTTCTTATTTGAGCTTGGAGATGAAAGTGCGATTCCAGCATTAAAAGCAGCGCAAGATGATCCAGAGTTTGAAGTAGCGATGCAAGCGCGTCTAGCATTAGAGCGTATTGAAGGTGGAGAAGAAGCGAAAGGTTCTGTATGGAAACAAATGACGGAGTCTCGTAAAGGGGAATAATGTATGATTGTTTTCTATGATAGTTGGTGTCCGATGTGTACGACGGTTGCAGAACGTACGAAAAAATTAGATAAAAAAGGTAAGATGAAATTTGTTTCATTTCGAGATGAAGATGTAGTTGAGAAGTATGAGCTTTCTCAAGAACTACAAAGTAACATGGAACAAAGACTGTATATTTTTAAAAATAATAAGTGGTATGACGGCATTCAGAGCATAGATGTACTAGCAAAGGCCGTTCCATCTTATTGGTTTGCCGTTCCTTTTATAAAGCTATCTATCGTACTTGGTTTTGGGAGTAAAGTATACGATTATATCGCTAACAATAGAAAACTTGTTCCAGTGGGACATTGCCGCGGTGGGGTTTGTGAAATCCCTACAAAAAAATGAAATCAGCGTTATCTTTCTTTTGCACCTATTAATAGAGCGTGATATGATGAATTTGGAATGAAAGTTGAAGGAGAGATTACAAGATGTCAAATGCTTATGAAGAATACATGCGCCAAATGGTAATCCCAATGCGCCAAGAGTTAGTGCGTTCTGGGTTTGAAGAGTTAACTACAGAAGAAGCTGTAACAGAATTTATGGAAAATACATCAGGTACAACTTTAGTAGTTGTAAACTCTGTTTGTGGTTGTGCAGCTGGTTTAGCACGTCCATCAGCAGGTCAAGCGGTTGTTCGTGCTGAAAAACAACCTGATCATCTTGTAACTGTATTTGCAGGTCAAGATAAAGATGCTACTGCAAAAATGCGTGAATACTTCGGAGAAATTCCTCCATCTTCACCATCTATGGCATTATTAAAAGGAAAAGAAGTTGTTCACTTCATTCACCGTCATGAAATTGAAGGTGCAACTATGGACGAAATTATTACGAACTTAGAGCAAGCTTTCGAAAAGAATTGCTAAAAGAAGGGGGAGAGTAAATCTCCCTCTTTTCTTTATATAGAGGTGAAAGAATGATAGTAACAACAGCAGGAAGAACAAATAAAGAAATGACAGCATATGCAAAAAAGGTAGCGGAAGAATTAAATCGTTCTTTCATTTCACGTAATGATATACCAGTGCATAAATTACATGAGCAGTATGAACAAGATGTACTTGTCGTAGGAAAGAACCGATTAGCTATTTATCCGAAAGGTACGGAAGAATCATTTTTCTTTCATCCGAACTCAGCGATGTTTCGTGTAAAAAGGTTAATGCGTGGAGAGCACGATCCGTTTGTACAAGCTGCTAAATTAGAGAGCGGAATGACAGTGTTAGATTGTACGCTCGGCATGGCATCAGATAGTATTGTAGCTAGTTATGTTGTTGGTGAAAGTGGAACAGTAACAGGACTTGAAGGCAACGAATATATGGCTTATATCATGAGGAATGGTTTGAAAACATGGTCTTCATCCGTTTCTGAAATTGATGAGGCAATGCAACGAATTAATGTAAAGCAAACGGAGCATTTTTCATTTTTAGCGCAATGTAAAGACAATAGTTACGATGTCGTTTACCTTGATCCGATGTTTGAAGAAACTGTCATAGAATCTGACGGAATTAAAGGGTTAAAACATTTCGCTTTGTATCATGATATTACTGACGAAACAATTGCGGAGGCGAAGCGAGTGGCGAGAAAGCGTGTCGTATTAAAAGATCATTTCCGTAGTTCTAGATTTGAAAAACACAATTTTCACGTATACAAAAGAAAAAGTGCTAAGTTTCACTTTGGTGTAATTGGCCCTTGCTAATTGTTTGAAAAGATGTATAATAAGCAATAATTAATTAAATATACTGTCTGTGATGAAGAGAGTAATCTTTTTTAGAAGGAAAGCGAGCTAGGGATGGTGTGAGCCTAGTACGGAAGAAAAAGATGAAGCGCACTTCGGAGATGCTTCTTGAACGAATAGTAGAGAAAGCCGAGGCCCCCTGTCCTCGTTATAAACGGGAAAGTGGTTCGTAACGAACAACAAGGGTGGTACCACGGGTTCAAACTCGTCTCTTTTTTAGAGACGAGTTTTTTGTGTTTAAAAAATAAGGAGGTTGTAGTATGGAATATAAAACACAGTTTGCGAAAAGTTTATCGAATATTTTTGTAAATGAATTAACGCAAAATCAAATTTTAGATTTAATCGAAACACCGAAACAAGATGAATTTGGAGATGCAGCGTTCCCATGTTTTTCATTAGCGAAGCAATATAAAAAAGCACCAGCTATTATCGCAAAGGAAGTGGCGGAGAAGTTAAATGATCCGTTCTTTACAAAAGTAGAAGCCGTTGGTCCTTATGTAAATGTATTTTATAATCGTGAAACTGTAAGTGATGAAGTATTAAAGAAAATTTTAGCTGAGAAAGAAGAGTACGGTCAAAATCACTTTGGATGTGAAAAAACAGTAGTTATCGATTATTCTTCTCCTAATATCGCGAAACCTTTTTCAATGGGGCATTTACGTTCTACAATGATTGGAAATTCACTGAGACATATCGCTGAAAAATGTGGCTATGAAGTTGTAGGAATTAATTATATAGGGGATTGGGGAACACAGTTTGGAAAGTTAATTACGGCTTATAAAAAATGGGGAAATGAAGCAGTGGTGAAAGAGGATCCAATACGTGAGCTATTTAAGTTATATGTTCAGTTTCATGTAGAAGTAAAAGAGAATGATGAATTAGAAGAAGAAGGACGTGCTTGGTTTAAAAAGCTAGAAGAAGGCGATGAAGAAGCAGTTGAACTTTGGAATTGGTTCCGTCACGAATCATTAAAAGAATTTTCTCGTATTTATGAACTTCTCGGTGTGGAATTTACTAATTTTCAAGGCGAAGCTTTCTATAATGATAAAATGGAAGATTTTATTGGGATTTTAGAAGAACATGAGTTGCTTGAAGAATCAGAAGGGGCATTAGTCGTTAATTTAGAAGAAGAAGGAATGCCGCCTTGTTTAATTAGAAAATCAGATGGTGCGACGATTTATGCAACGCGTGACTTAACGGCTGCTTTATATCGTCAAAACACTTATGGATTTGATAAAGCGCTATATGTTGTTGGTCCAGAACAAAGCTTACATTTCAATCAATTTTTCACTGTATTAAAAAAACTTGGCTATACTTGGGTTGATGGTATGGAACACGTACCATTTGGCTTCATTTTAAAAGACGGCAAGAAAATGTCGACACGTAAAGGAAGAGTTATTTTACTTGAAGAAGTACTTGAGGAAGCAATCGACCTTGCAAAACAAAATATTGAAGAGAAAAATCCAAACTTAAAACAAAAAGAAGTAGTAGCAAAGCAAGTCGGTGTAGGGGCGGTTATTTTCCACGATTTAAAAAATGAGCGTATGCACAATATTGAATTCTCATTAGAAAACATGCTGAAATTTGAAGGAGAAACAGGCCCTTACGTACAGTACACACATGCACGTGCTTGCTCTATTTTAAGAAAAGAAAGTGTAGAATTTGAAACATGTACGTTTGCTTTAAAAGACGATCATAGCTGGAGTGTCGTAAAATTACTAAACAAATTCCCACAAGTAATTGAAGCAGCTTTCAATAAAAATGAGCCATCGATTATTTCGAAATATGTATTAGATGTAGCACAATCGTTCAATAAATATTACGGTAATGTTCGTATATTAGAAGAGAACGGAGAGAAAGACAGTAGACTGGCATTAGTGTATGCTGTGACAGTTGTATTAAAAGAAGGATTACGTCTACTTGGGGTGGATGCTCCTGAGGAGATGTAAAACAAATAGGTATACGTATCGTAGTAGATATGTATGCCTATTTATTTTCATAGAAAATGTGAAAGCAGAAGTTTTATTTTATTAAATCTAAACTTTTCTAGAGTTGTTTCAGGTGTAGGAATGTCCGTATTAAATGGAGAATTGTAATGTCATATATAAAAAGGAGGCGTTGAACTTGGAAACGTACGATTGGAACAGTAAACTAACGTATTTAAAAAACACAAGAGATTTAGATTACAACGACGATTATGTCCGCTTTTTAGTAAATATGGTTTGGAAGATTACTAAGCCCGTACATATTGTTGATTACGGTTGTGGGTATGGTTATTTAGGCTTATTATTAATGCCTTTACTTCCAAAAGGATCAAAGTATACAGGCATTGATAGTGGAGAAACATTATTAGCTGAAGCGAGAGAGTTGTTTCGTTTACTTCCGTACGAGTCAGAATTTCTGGAGGGAGATGCTATAGAAATTGAATTGAACGATACATACGATATAGCAATTTGTCATGCCTTCTTATTACATATGAGTTCACCAAAAACGATGCTACAAAAAATGATTCATTCAGTTAAAAGTGGCGGGAAAATAATCTGTTTTGAACCACATTGGATATCAAATATGTCTTCATACACTTTGGATGGAGAGAACCAATCGGAATTTATCCAGCTAGGCATTTTGCAGAATTTATTTGAAAGTGACACGCAGAGGAGTGGAAAAGATGGAAATATTGGTATGAAAATACCGATGTATTTAAGTGAATTAGGTGTGAAAAATATTGAGTGTAGAGTAAGTGATAAAGTGAACTTTTTAGATTCTAATATGCACCATAATGATAAACAAAGTTTGTATCATTCATTAAAAGAAGAGGGGATTGCAGGGAATCCAGGTGATAAGCAGCAATTTATAGAACGTTTAATAGACAGAGGATTAACATATGATAATGCGCTAACTCAATATGAAGCTGAACTACGATTTTATAAAATATTTCATGTGCATTCTTCTTTAGTGTATGCTCCGAATATGAAAATTACATTTGGTGATATAGTATGTTAAAAGATATGATATATAAGAATTGTTGTTTAATGTCGATAAATCGATATTCGACATATAATCGCTGATATATGTTAAGAATCGGTCGATATAATTTGAAAATCGCCGATAAAATGAAAGAATCGCTGATATATTTGAATTATCGCCAATATAATTTTATGTACTGATTTCAGCTTCTACAAGATAAAAACCGCATGTTACGTCATTCCATATAATTAAACAAAATACGGAGAAAAACAATCATTTTTACTATATTTTGTTATAAATTTGAATAATATTAATTAATACCATCCATTATAAGAGATTTTAGTTGAATACATACTATATGGTGTGTAAAATCTAAGCAAGTAGCAGTTTAAATATAAATTCGAGGTGAATGCATGCTAGATTTTAAGCAGTTAGAAGCGTGTTTGAAAGATAAGAGATTTGTAGACGGATTACAGGAAATAAATAATGAAATTGCATATATAAAAGAAACGAATACTTTATCCTATGTGAAGAAGTGGCTTGCTAATATTCCTTCGCATAAGGAGTTTGACATATTAATTCGTCTTACTGATGAAGGGCTTATGCACCAATACAGTTCATTCCTCATTCGCTACGCTTATAAAAAATTCCCAAATATGAGAACGCTCTCTTTATATTGTGATGAGTTAATTGATGAGCGGAAAATTCTTGAAGCAGAGCAGCTGTTAAAAGAAACTTTAGAAGAGAGTAATAAAGAAGAAATAGATGCCGATTTTTTAGCGAAAACATATTTTACGTTAGTACGATGTCTTTTAGAAATGAAAAGAAATGAAGAAGCGCTAATGTATATGCAAAAAGCAGAGGAGTACAGTACGCGCGTAGTGTTTGATAAATGGGGCTACGTTTATATGCATACAGGCGAATGGGAGAAAGCGGAAGAACAATTTATTGCTGGCATGCAGCATGAAGATTGTGAAGAGTTATCTACCTATTTATTATCACAATTGTATGCAAATAAAGGAGAACAAAAACGTGCGATACAGTTAATTAATGATGCGATTGTAAAGTTCCCACAAGTACCATATTTTCATTTTGAGAAGGTAAAGTATTTATTAGATTTAGAGCAATATGAAGAGATGTTAGCGGTAATAGATAACATAAATACTCAGCTGCCATATCATGCTTATAACACTTACTTTGTACATTTACGTGCAGAAGCGCTGTACAAAATGAATAAATTTGCAGATTTACAAAAGCTATTAAAAGAAGAAAAGAGTTTAAAAGAATCTTTATATCATAATTTAGAAAAAAATCCGGATGGAAAAAAGGTTCACTTGCCGATAGTTCCTATTGTACAAAAGGATAATTATTGTGTTCCGACAAGTTTAGAGATGATGTTGCGTATATGGGGAGAGACACGTACACAAGATGAAATAGCAGAGTTTATTTTTGATATGACAGGATCGAAGTTTTCAGATACTGTTTCTTATTTAGAAGAATTAGGTTATGAATATCGTTATTTTAAAGGGAATGAAGAGAATTATAAGAGACTGATTGATGAAGGAATTCCTGTTTTATTAAGTATAGATATTGAGCATGCTTCACACGTACAAGTTCTATCTGGATATGATGATACATTGCAAGCTTTCTATGTTCAAGATCCAAACTTTATAGAACCAGTTCTTGTGGAATATAGTAAATTACAAGAAAAATATCGTTATACAGGCTGTTTAGCAATCACGTTTGTTCCGAAAGAAAAGAAGGCGCAACTAGCGTTTCTAAGTGAGGAAGAAAATCGTTATTTTAAATCTATTTTTTCTCTTACGGATCATTTAGATGAACAGGATAAAGAGGGAATTAGTAACTTAGTACAATTTTTAAAAGAAACGAGCGATAATCCAAATACGTGGTTATATACGATAAAGCACTTAGATGTTGAAGTAGATAAAGAATTTATTTTATATTGTATCGATAAGTTAAAGGAAAAGTTTCCGAACTCGGACTTTGTTAAATTGCATGGTGCACAGTGTTTTATTCGTCTTCAGGAAGTAGAGAAAGCGGAGCAAATGCTGACAAGCGTTGAGAAGAAAAATAATCGTGCTTTATATCATTTAATAAACGGAAGATATGCTTTTGAGCAGGAAAGTTATATAGAAGCGATTTCAAGCTTTCGTTCATCGTTACAATTAGACGCAGATCAGCCTATTGCTTGGAGTTTTCTCGCTTTATCCTATATGTATATTGATCAATCTGAAAAAGCATTGCAATATTCACAAGTTGCGTTAGAGCGCAGTCCTGAAAGGTTCACTTTAACGAATCACGGTTTAATATTAATAGATTTAGAAAGATATGAAGAAGCATATGAAATCTTTAATGACTTGTTAAAAGAGTATAAATATGAAGCACATGTATGGTATGAACGAGCGAGATGTGCACATCAACTAGGGAAATTATATTTAGCAATAAAAGGGCTTAAAGTAGCGATTCATTTGGATAGTAATGCACCTTACATTTATACGAAACTTTCGGAAATATACGAATCTGATTTGAAGGATGAGGAAAGTACGAAAGAAATTTTATTAAACGGTATTGAGAACTGTGATGATAAAGCACCTCTTTACGTAAAATTAGGTGACTATCATTTTCAAAATGATAGCTTGGAAGAAGCAGAAGTATTGTATAAGCGTGCTTTAGAAGAAAACGATGAGGATGTTTATTCTCACTTCGGACTTACACAAGTGTATATGGCAAGAGAACAATACAAGGAAGCAAAAGAATACATTCTTGGTCTTGAGAAGCAAATTGAAAAGAGCCAAGATTTCCTCATGAATGCAGGAATGGTTTTATGGGATGCTGAACTTGAACTTGGTGGAAATGAAGAAGGGTTTAAAGTAGCGCTATCTAAGTTAGAAAATGGTATAAAGAAAAGCGATTATAATGTAGCAAGTGCGTTAGATGAATATGTGAATCGAATTAAAGGAACGGAATTTGTACAACGAGGTATAGCGTTTTTAAGAACTTTACACAAAGAAAGAAATGAAGTAAGTGAGTACGGTTGTTATGCAGGTATTTTATATGAATCTATTGGACAGTACGGCCAAGCGATGAAAAGATATAATAAGGAGATAGAACAAAAGGAAACGGCATTACCGTATTACCGAATTGGTGAAACACTTATGGCATTAGGGCAATTGACGGAAGCAAAACAAGCGTATGAAACATGTTTAGAGCTTGATGGAAATTTCGTAGGTGTACATTTACAGCTTGCGGAAATATACGAAAAAGAAGAAAACCGTTCTAAAGAACAAAGTCATATGGTTCAGGCGATGAAGGAAGAGCCGTTGCATATTAATATGGAATATTTGGCACAGCTTTCAGTAGATATGAATCTTCAGGAAGAATTGCTGACTGAACTAGAACAATTAGAGGAAGAAGTACCTGAAATATGGCGTTTAGATGCGATTGCATATGTGTACGGAGCGATGAATGAAATAGATAAAGAACAAGCACAGATTGAATACGCACTACAATTAGATGGTGAGCATATAGAAGTTCTATATCATTATGCAAAAGTATTAGTGAAAAAAAGAAATGTAAAAGCAATTGAAGTTGCAATGAAAGTAATACAAAAAGATTTTGATAATGAACGTATATTTGATGTTTATGTAAAAGCAGTAGAGCAACATAAAAAATTGTCTAACATACGAGATTTTCTTCATACGTTAAAGGTGAAAAAAGTAGAAAGAAGTACAGCATTCATGTATGCTGCAGCTGCGGTTACGGAAATATGGATTGAACGCCAGCTGCATGAACAGCCGAAACGATCTATCATTACGAGAGCTTTTTATCGTATGAAAAATCGTGCGAAAGAAATTTCAATGGTTACTATGATAATTGATTTATATGAAATCTCTTTAAAGTTAAATCCGAAAAATAGTATGGCAGCACAGCGATTTGCGCTATTTTATGAGAATGTAGAGATGAATAAAGAAGCGATAGAGATTCTGCACACGTCACTAGAAAATAAATGGGATTATGAAGTAGCGAAGCAACTTGTAAATCTTTTCGTTGAGTGCGAGGAAGAAGATATGTTAAGAGATGCTTTGGAATTAACGAAGCAAATGGTTCGAGAACTACCAGATGATTATGATACTCTTCTTCTGCAAGCACAAGTATTCTTTAAAGCAGGGGAAGAAAGAAAAGCAGAAAAGATTACCTTACAATTAACGGAGCAAACACCGTTCGTAAGTAGAGCATTTCTTGCTTTAGGAGAAATGTACCAAAGTCAAGAAAGGTTTGAAGAGGCAATTCAAGTATTAGAAAATGCTTCTATACATCATCGAAATGAAACAGTAATTCTTCTTTCTTTAGCGTCTTCATATCATGGGGCCGGCCAAACACTAAAGGCAGAAAAAATAGCAAATGAAGTATTAACAATGGATGCAAGTGATTTGTTAGCAAGATATGATCGTGCTTGTTATTTAGCACAGTTAAATAGAAATGAAGAGGCGAAGGAAGAGCTTGAAATTGTCCTTCGTGAGGATGAATCGGGATTCTTTGCTGAACTTATTGAGGATGATGAAAATTTAGCAGCATTGCGAGAATTTGAAAAGTAATTGTATAAGAATAGGGGATAAGGATAAGAATATATTTTGAATTAGTTGACAATTAGTTGTCAAATGGCATAAAATAACTTTTAATAAAGTATACAAATCTGAAGACGAGAAAGAGTAAAATAGTGAACTGTTCTCCAGAGAGCCGGTATATTGCTGAAAGCCGGTGGGCAGACGTTATTTGAAAATCATCTCCGAGGAGCCGAGGCTGAAAGTGAGTAAGCCCGGACGGATGTCTACCGTTACAAAGAACACGTATGATAGTACGTTGCTAAGCGCTATTAGTGAAAAGCTAATAGAATTAGGGTGGTAACGCGGGTAAACCCGTCCCTACTTCATAGGGGCGGGTTTTTTGTGTGCTTTTAAAACATTCAAAGGAGTGATTGTAGATGAAGAAAGTAGATGTAAAAGAGTCAGCTGTAGGGAGAGAAACACGTATTCGTAAGCAGTGGAACGAACAAAGCATTTTTGAACAATCAATTCAGAATCGAGAAGGCGCACAATCGTTTGTGTTTTATGAAGGACCACCAACGGCGAACGGTTTACCACACGTCGGCCATGCACTTGGTCGGGCAATTAAAGATTTAGTAGCAAGATATAAAACGATGGCTGGTTATAAAGTAGTAAGAAAAGCAGGATGGGATACACACGGTTTACCTGTAGAACTAGGTGTTGAGAAGCAACTTGGTATTTCTGGTAAACATGAGATCGAAGAATATGGCATTGAACCATTTATTCAAAAGTGTAAAGAGAGTGTTTTCACATATGAAAAGCAGTGGCGTGAATTCACTGAAAGTATTGGTTATTGGGTAGATATGGATGATCCATATGTAACTTTAGAGAATCCATATATTGAAAGTGTATGGCATATTTTGGGGACGATCCATGAAAAAGGATTGTTATATAAAGGACATAGAGTTTCACCATACTGCCCAAGCTGCCAAACTTCATTGAGCTCACATGAGGTTGCACAAGGGTATAAAACAGTAAAAGATTTAAGTGCAACTGTGAAGTTTAAAGTGAAAGATAGTGAAAATGAGTATTTCTTAGGCTGGACAACAACGCCTTGGACACTTCCAGCAAACGTAGCGCTTGCTGTACATCCAAATATGGAATATGTTAAAGCAAAACAAGAAGGTCATGTATACATTGTTGCGAAAGAACGTGTACAAGAAGTATTAAAAGAAAACTATGAAGTATTATCTGTTCATAAAGGCGAAGAATTATTAAACATATCTTATACAGCGCCATTTCCGATGAAAGAAGTTACAAATGGTTACCGCGTTATCGCAGCAGAGTTTGTAACGGCAGATAGTGGTACAGGACTTGTTCATATTGCTCCAGCATATGGAGAGGACGATTATAGAGTTGTTCAAAGTGAAGGATTGTCATTCTTGCACGTTGTAGATGAAAAAGGTGAGTATACAGAAGCGGTACCATTTTTGAAAGGTAAATTTGTAAAAGATTGTGACGTTGACATTGTTCGTTATTTAGCTAAGGAAGGTTTACTGTATCATAAAGAAAAATATGAACATAGCTATCCGCATTGCTGGCGTTGTGATTCACCACTACTTTATTATGCAGGAGAAAGTTGGTTAATTCGAACAACTGCAATTAAAGATACCTTTTTACAAAATAATGATTCTGTTACTTGGTATCCGGATCATATGAAACATGGACGTTTTGGTAAGTTTTTAGAAAATATGGTGGACTGGAATATTAGCCGAAATAGATATTGGGGAACGCCATTAAACGTATGGGAATGTGAAAGTTGTGATCATCAGTTTGCGCCGAAAAGCATTGCCGAATTAAGAAAGCATAGTACGAAAGAAACACCGGAAGATTTAGAATTGCATAAGCCTTATGTAGATGAAGTTCAAGTCTGCTGCGAAAAATGCGGAGGCACAATGAATCGTACACCAGAAGTAATTGATGTTTGGTTTGATAGTGGTTCCATGCCATTTGCACAATATCATTACCCATTTGAAAATAAAGAGTTATTTGAAAAGCAGTTTCCAGCTGATGTTATTGCAGAAGGAATTGATCAAACACGCGGCTGGTTTTATAGTTTATTAGCAGTCTCAGCACTGTATACAGGAAAAGTACCGTATAAACGAGTGTTATCACTAGGGCATGTTTTAGATGAAGAAGGGCAGAAAATGTCTAAAAGTAAAGGGAATGCACTAGATCCAGTTGATTTAGTAGATAAGTTTGGTGCAGATGCGCTAAGATGGGCTTTACTTGTTGATAGTGCTCCGTGGAATGCGAAGCGTTTTTCTGAAAGAACCGTACTGGAAGCGAAATCTAAATTTGTAGATACATTAGTCAATGTGTATAGCTTCTACGTTTTATATGCAAATTTAGATGAGTATAACCCGAAAGAAACGTATGATGTAAAGCGTACGAAATTGGATGAATGGGTATTATCAAGATTGCATAGTACAACGAAAAAAGTGAGAACAGCACTTGATGATTATCAATTTACGAATGCAGCTCGTGAAATTGCAGCACTTGTAGATGAAGTGAGTAACTGGTATGTAAGACGCTCACGTAATCGTTTCTGGGAATCTGGTATGAACGCTGAAAAAGCTGCTGCGTATGAGACACTTCATGAAGTACTTGTAACAATTAGTAAATTAATTGCACCATTCACACCGTTTGTCGCGGAAGACATTCATCTTAATTTAGAAGGAAGTAGTGTTCATTTAGCTGATTATCCAGTTGTAAATGAATCACTACTTCAGCCGAAATTAGAAGCGGAAATGGATGCTGTTTTACAAGTTGTTGAACTTGGAAGAAGTAACCGTAATCAGCATTCTTTAAAAGTAAAACAGCCGCTAGCAGAACTTGTATTACTTGAGCATAACGAGAATGATATGGATTGGGAATCTTATCGTGATATCGTTATGGATGAGTTAAATGTAAAAGCGTTCCATGTTGAACTCGATGAAACAAAATACACATCATATCAATTGAAGCTCAATTTTAAAACAGCAGGGCCGAAATTCGGTAAAAATGTGAATGCAGTGAATGGTTGGCTAAAACAATTATCACAAGAAGATGTACAAAACTTTGTATCAACAGAAAGAGCAGTTTACGAAGCAACACCAGGAGAAGAAGTAGTTGTAACTGCTGAAGATGTGTTAGTTGAAAAAGTTGCAAAATCAGGATTCTCTAATACGACTAACGGACAATATACGGTTATGTTAGATACGAATGTAACGGAAGAATTGTTACAAGAAGGAGTAGCGCGTGAATTCATTCGTGCGGTTCAAGAATATCGTAAACAGTTGAATTTACCAGTTAATTTACGAGTCGATGTTATTCTCGATACAGAAGAAGAACTACAACGAACGTTAACGAACCATAAAGATTTATTGGAAGAAAACTTACTCGTTAAACAATTTACATTTGGTCACTTAACGAACGAAGACGATGAACTTTCTTTAGGTGAAACAAAACTTAGAATTAAATTAAGTGCAGCTAATTAAAGGAAAAAGGAAGTTGGAATGATTCCAACTTCCTTTTTCGTATGGAGGTAAATTAACTAGCTAATTTCCTCATAATCCATTCAATAGGTCCTCTAGAAAATTTCTTTCTCCATAATACGCTAAACAAAATACTGAAAATGAAAAATACAGTAGCAAATAATAAAACGAAAAGTAGTGTTTGATGTTCCATTCTATTGAATAGAATTAATGTCCCAATCCCGATAAATACATGACTTACATAATGAGTTAATGTTAATTGACCTGTTTGTATAATGGAAGTAACAAACCAATTATTTTCATATTTTTCAGTGATATAGAGGCAAAGTATTAATATAGCAATAGCGGATCCTGTAGCTGATAAAATATATAATATATTTGGTAAAATGGGTCCTGTATTAAACAAAAATGTAGCAGCTTCTTTGCCAATGTGTGGAATGAAGTAGTATGTGAGCCCTTTTGATAAAAGTTCTATCAGTATGGTGAATGTAATACCGAGCAAGAGCAACCTATCTCTAATCTTTTTATTATGAAGATCTAATCTGCCAATTATCATACCGATTAAGAAGAACGAAAACCATGGGAAAAAAGGGTGATAACCATTAAAGAATAAATTGCGAAGAAAACCGTTTATTGTCCAGAAGTCTACATAGTTTATAAATGGAGTAGGGCCTCCCCAACCTTCGAAAGTATTGAAAGTAAGCTGAAGAGATTGTGCCAAGAGTAGGATAATAATAGATAACAAGAGTAATGCTTTTTTTCGGACTGTAATGAGTAATGCAGCAACGAAAAGGTAAACACCGTAGTAGTGTAATATATCCCCAGTCCACTCCATTACGTATAAAAATAATCCTAAAATAAATAAGAATAGTGCCCGTTTCCAGATGATTTTTCGGCTATTAGAAATTTTTATTTTTTCATTGCTAGCAACAGATGATCTAGTCATTAAAGATATGCCAATTCCAGCAAGTATAACAAACAAGGCAGAAGCTCTACCTTCAAAAAGTGACATGAAAGTTATTAAAAATGGGGGACCATTTCCTTCTGCACCTGTTATCACCATAAAATTAACAAGCAGCATACCAAACATCGCCAAGGCCCTAGCAAAGTCTAAGCCGATAATTCGTTTTTTAGTATTCAATTCAATCCCTTCTTTCAAAAATACTGTTTACAGCTTCCATCCATATTTGTCTATAATCTATATCCACATGTAACATCATAAAATTCCCGACATTATCAAGCACTAATGCTAACATATGAGCTTTTGAAACTAGATTTTTATTTTCAATCAATTGAAGCTCATTTGCTTTTGTAAGGAGGGATTCAAATCCTTGTAAATATTCTGTTTGCACAGTTAGTAATCGATCTTTGTACATATCATTTCTTGAAGATAGTAATACATATTCTTGCAACACACGATTAAAATAAGGATCGTTCTGCTGTTCATCAATTATTTTGAATCCAATTTCAATGCATTTCTCAATAAAATTTTCTTTCGTAAACTCTTCTGTATGGAAGAAGGAAGAAAACTGCATCGCAGCACATAATTCTGTGAAAATACATTCGATTAATGCATCTTTAGATTTAAAGTAATAATAAATGGACGGTTTAGCAATTCCGACTTCTTCAGCAATCATTGAATAAGTCGTTTTGGTAATACCATGTCCGGCAAACAGTCGATAGCTTGCTTCCATAATTGAAGAGAGTGTTTCTTCACTTTTGCTCATAATAAAGCCTCCTAAAAAAAGGTTATATAAATCGTATCATTCATTAATATTTTTTTCAACCTACCGTTAGGTAAAAAGTAGCCTATTTTTTACAAAGTCATTTAAAAAGTTTAAGAGTTAAGGAATTGCTTTAGAAATATATTTCTAAAGTATTGTGTTCACTTTACACATAAATATTGAGAAAATTTCACTTACCCTAAATGAAAAGGTAATAGAAGTGTTTATAGAGAATTACTCGTAGATTCAATTTTTATCCCCCCATTTTGTGGGGAATGATTGCCTAGTGGTAATGGGATAAGGTTGAGCTACTTTATTAGGGGGAGTGGTTCTATGTTTAATAAAAAAATGGTGGCAATGGCAATGACTGTACCGTTAGTAATGGGGACGATTTCTACGGTTTCGGCATTGGAAAAACAACAGCAAGTAAAGTTAGAAGCTTATTCGCCACAGAAAAAAGCAACTGAATATTTAAAAGAAAATGCTGCGCAGTATGGATTGAAAACAGACCTTTCAGACTTGCAATATATTTCTACAACAGAAACGTCAGTAGCTTCATATGTTAGGTTCCAACAAGTTGTTAATGGTGCACCTGTATTTTCAAAACAAATAACAGTTACGCTTAACGGAGAGGGAAAGGGAGTACTCGCTGTTTCTGATTATCAGCCTGTTACAGGTGTGAAGGAAGTAACGACAAAAATTAGTGAAAAAGATGCAATACAAAAATCAATGGCGTATGTTGGAGAAGCAAGTGAGCAAAATTTATGGGCTCCTACAGATAAAGAGTTCGGATATATTGTTGAAGAAGGAATTGCTCGTCCAGTATATAAAGTTGTAGTCCATTCTAATAATCCATTTGGTGCATGGGAAACATTTATTGATGCAGAAAATGGAAAGTTAATTAAAAAGGTTGATATAAACCGAAAAGCTGAAGGGTCAGGAAAAGTATTTTTACCTAACCCAGTCGTATCTAGCGGTAGTAAAGTAGGCTTAAAAGATAATAACGATGCAGATTCAACAGCTCTAACGAACCAACTGAAAACTGTTACGTTAAAAGGTTTAGATGGAACAGGATTTTTAATTGGAGAATATGTAACGATTTCTTCAAAAGCGAAAACAAAATCTACGAATTTACAATTTAACTATACACGCGCAAATGATAGCTTTGAAGATGTTATGTCGTACTATCATATCGACACATTGCAACGTTACATTCAAAGTCTAGGTTTTAAAAATATTAATAACCGTTCGATAAAAGTGAATGTTAATGGTACAACTGATGATAACTCATTCTATTCTCCATCAACAAAAGCTTTAACTTTCGGTACTGGCGGTGTTGATGATGCAGAAGATGCTGGTATTATCGCACATGAATATGGGCATTCGATTCAAGATAACCAAGTTCCTGGCTTTGGTAGTTCAGCAGAAGGTGGAGCGATGGGAGAAGGATTTGGCGACTTCTTAGGTGCTACATATGAAGATGCAGTATCGACTACTGGATATGGTAAAGCATGTGTTGGAGAATGGGATGCGACAGCTTATTCTAGTTCAGATCCAACATGCTTACGCCGATTAGATACGAATAAAGTATATCCGAAAGATATAACGAATGAAGTGCATGATGATGGTGAAATTTGGGCTCAAGGTCAATACGAAATGGCACAAGCTTTTGGCCGTGATGTAGCAACAAAAATCATTTTACAATCACACTGGTCATTAACACCAAACTCTAAATTCAGTGATGGAGCAAAAGCGATTAAGCAAGCGGATGCTCTTTTATATGGTGGACAACATGCTGCTGATATCGATCGCATTTGGGCAGCGAGAGGCATTAGTACGAATTAATATAAAAAGTCGTGGCATTAAGCCACGACTTTTTAATTTGCTTACGAACTGGTACTAGTAAATAAAGCTATATCAATGATAGTGTGAATATATCCGGATCACATTTACTTTTTAGCTTCTTTAAAAACAAAATGCTCTTTAAATTTTCTAGATTCAACTTTTTGACCATTTCGCATTGATCGGAATGGGTGTTCTTGCCATGTAATAATAACATCAACCTCATCCGTTTTTGTAGCAACAGGTAAATTAGCGTGTTCAAATCCAGTTTTTCCACTTGCTAAACGACTTTCCTTTAGGGAAAAGAGTTCATATTTCGTTTTCTTATTTGGTTCGTTGCGGAATACTTCGACGTTTACGTTATATACCTCACTATTCCCGACATTCTTTACTGAAAAATGATATGTTTGAAATTCATCTTTTTTAGCTTGAAGCATATTCTTGTTTGTTTTTTTCGGTTTATCAATATTCACTTGCCATTGATCAGAGTTTTGAGAGATTGGTAAAGATTTTGGTGAATAGGCGTATGTTTCGTTTACTACAATTAGGCAAAACAATAGGAGAAAGAAACTAATTGCTTTTTGCATATACACACCTCGCTATAAAATTTTTTATTAATATGCGTAAATGAATTTGGTTTTATGTAAAAATTGGAAAAATATTAGGGGTGTAATTTCGAATTTGATACATAAGAATATGTATTACAAAATTAACTTTTCACACTTTAGAATAAGTTAGGAGTTAGAAAATCAGAATGTTTCAAAAAAAGCTTGCATTTTATAAAACAAGGAGTTAGAATACTCTGTAAATATAAAAAGTGATGATCAGGAAAAGTACATGATGCAAAGGTCTACAGAGAGCAGCCGGTTGCTGGGAAGGTTGCGATACCGCATGATGGAAAGACACCTGTGAGTGTTGCTTTGAACGTGATTATTAGTAAAAGCAAACGGTACCTACCGTTATCAGGGCTAAGATGGTCAGTATGACAATTTGGGTGGTACCGCGGAAAAAAATCCGTCCCTATTTATAGGGGCGGATTTTTGTATTCTTTGAAAGGGGGTGAGTGACCGTGGATGATGACGATGACAACAATAACGTAAATAAATATAAAATTATTGGAGGGAAAAATAATGGATTCAATAATGAAGCGTTCACTCACAAAAGAATGTACAAATCAAAGTGGAAAGGTTGTATTACTTCAAGGATGGGTAAAAAAAATTCGGCATCTTGGAAATGTTAGTTTTTTATTATTACGGGACAGAACAGGAGTAATTCAATGTGTATTAGAAAATGAATTGGCTGGATATAAAGTTGATGTAGAAAGTGTTGTCCATGTAATCGGTGAGATAGTCGAGACGTCGAAAACAGAATTAGGTGTTGAAGTACTTGCTCATGAAGTGAAAGTAATAAACGGTGCAGAACCACTTCCATTTGAAATAAATAAAAAGAAGTTACAAGTTGGCTTAGATCAACTATTGAATGAGCGGGTACTCTCACTAAGACATGAGCGAACCGCAGCGATTTTTAAAGTGAAATCTACACTCGTTCAGAGCTTTAGTGAATTTCTTATAGAGAACGATTTCACACGTATATTTACGCCGAAAATTGTTTCGCAAGGGGCAGAAGGAGGAGCAAATGTTTTTAAGCTTCCATACTTCCAAAAAGAAGCTTATTTAGCACAATCACCACAGTTCTACAAACAAATGATGGTAGCGGGTGGGTTAGAACGAGTTTTTGAAATTGCACCTGTATATAGAGCAGAACATCATAACTCTTCCCGTCATTTGAATGAATATATATCGTTAGACGTAGAACTTGGTTTTATTCATGATTTTTATGAAGTGATGCAACTAGAAACTGATGTTTTACGATATATGTTTCAACAAGTAGCGAAAAAATGTGAAATAGAACTACAACTATTACAAATAGAAGTACCTGTTATTACTGAAATACCTAAAATTACATTGTTAGAAGCACAAGAAATTTTGAAAAGTAAGTATCGTAAAGAATCTCCTGTAGGGGATGTAGATACAGAAGGTGAAAAGTTACTAGGGAAATATGTAAAGGAAACATATAATAGTGAATTTGTTTTCATTACACATTATCCGAAAGAAGCGAGACCGATGTATACGATGCAAAATAAAGAGAATCCAGCTATTACTGATTCATTCGACTTATTATATAAAGGGTTAGAAATAACGTCAGGGGCACAGCGAATTCATAATTATGAAATGTTACTCGCTTCGTTTAAAGAAAAAGGATTACACCCAGAGAAATTTCAATCTTATTTAAATACATTCCGATACGGTTGTCCCCCGCATGGAGGTTTCGGGATTGGGCTAGAAAGGATTGTATATAAACTATTAGAATTAACAAATGTACGAGAGGCGAGTGCTTTTCCGAGAGATTGTACTCGTCTTATACCGTAAAAAGAATCTTCGCGACTATCGCGAAGATTCTTTTTTTTTAGTTCGTTTGAAAAGGTGAAAATATAGACTCTTTCTTTTGCTAATAAGCTTAGTGAAAGTGAGTTATCAATATGAACCATTTCGACAAAAAATCAATATACCCCTTGACAGTTACAAATATAACAGATATAATTCATATTAATTTCAAAAGAAAATATATTCTGAATATTAAAATGTGTTGAATAGGAGTAGTAAGGTCATGTATTTGTACAGAGAGCTATGGGTTGGTGCGACATAGTCAAATGACATCCTGAACTCGCCTAGGAGCAGTAAGGTGGAACGGAATCACATTCTTAGTAAATCTTAACGGTTAACCTTCGATATTAGGTTTGTAATCAAACGATTACTACTAAGGTGGATTCATAATGGAATCAATAAGGGTGGTACCGCGTTAAGTAAATGGCTTAGCGTCTCTTTATATAGAGATGCTAGGCCATTTTTTATTATATGGAAGAAGAAATGGAGGGTTTGTTTGGATAGGTCTATAAAATTTATTTATTTATATAAAAAGATTTAATTAGGAGGAAAATGAGATGAAACAGACGGAGCAATGGACTTCGAAATTAGGTTTTATAATGGCAGCAGCCGGATCAGCAATTGGACTTGGTGCGATATGGAAGTTTCCTTATATCGCTGGGAAGAGTGGGGGAGGAGCGTTCTTTTTAATCTTTATATTATTTACTGTTTTAATTGGACTACCGCTACTTATAGCTGAATTTATGATTGGACGCAGTACGCAGAAACAAGCAGTTGGAGCATTTAAAAGCATCGCACCAAATACAGGATGGCACTGGATCGGACGCCTTGGCGTTGGAACGTGTTTTATACTACTTTCGTTTTATAGTGTTGTAGGTGGATGGGTATTAATTTATTTATTCAGAGGAATAACTGGACAACTTATTAATCCAGGACAAAATTACGGTGCGTTATTTACTGAAACAATTGGAAATCCCACTTGGGCGATTATAGGGCATTTCGCTTTTATGTTTATTACGATTTGGGTTGTATCAAAAGGTGTACAAAACGGAATTGAAAAAGCAAGTAAATATATGTTGCCAGCATTGTTCGTTTTATTTGTCGCTCTTATTATTCGTTCGTTAACACTTGATGATGCAATGAAAGGTGTGAAGTTTTTCTTACAACCAGATTTCTCAAAGATTACTTCGGAAAGTATTTTGTTCGCAATGGGGCAATCATTCTTTGCGATTAGTATCGGGATTTCAATTATGGTTACCTATAGTTCCTATTTAAATAAAAAAGAAAGTTTACCAAAATCAGCAATAACAATTGTTGGATTGAATTTATTTGTTTCTTTATTTGCGGGTGTTGCTATTTTTCCGGCTGTATTTTCATTAGGAATGGAGCCAACAGAAGGACCTGGATTACTATTTATCGTATTACCATCTGTATTTAGTCAAATTCCATTCGGTGGATTTTTCTTAACAGTATTTCTTGCACTATTTACATTTGCGACATTAACATCGGCATTTTCTCTACTAGAGACAGTTGTTTCAGCGTTTGCAAATGGTGAACAAGAAAGAAGAACGAAATTATCATGGATGATCGGTTTCGGTATTTTCTTAGTAGGTATACCATCAGCATTATCATTTGGAGTATGGAGTGATATTACGATTTTCGGAAAGAATATTTTTGATGCGGTAGACTTTTTATCTAGTAATATATTAATGCCACTTGGAGCACTATTTATTAGTATTTTCGTTTCATTCAAAATGGAGAAGAAGGTACTAGAAGCAGAGTTTTTTGTAGGTGGTAATTATGGAAAGAAAGTATTTACTTGTTGGGCATTTTTACTTCGATTTGTAGCACCACTTGCAATAATTATCGTCTTCTTAAATGTAATAGGGATTATTTAACATTAAATGTTATAATATTCAGTGAAAAAGGGGAGGTGATGATCATAAAGGCAAATTTGATAGAATTAGGGAAATACATGAACATTAGAGGGAAAAAGCTATACGTTGAAACGCATGGAAATCCTAAAAATAAACCGGTCTTATACTTGCATGGTGGACCGGGAGAAAGTTGCTATGATTTTTCATTTCATCAAGCGGAACGTTTAAAAGATTCTTTATATGTAATGATGATAGATCAAAGGGGTGTTTGTCGCTCAGAAGAAATTACTGAGGATGAAGCTTTTGGATTAAATGATTTAATTGAAGACTGTGAGGAACTAAGAAAAGCATTACAAATTGAAAAGTGGTCTGCAATTGGACATTCTTTCGGTGGCTATTTAGCATTGTTATATGCGTCGATATATCCAAGTTCAATAGAGAAAATAATATTTGAAGGGCCAACTTTCGACTTTGCATTAACAAGTAGAGCTTTGTTGCAAAAGACAGGGCATTTATTAAAAAAGCATGGAAAAGAAGAAGTAGCAAAAGAGTGCATTGCTTATTCATCTAGCAATGCTAGTTCAGAAGAGTTGTTAGAAGCTTATATAAGATTAAGCGCTGAATTAGAAGAAAAAAGAATGGAGATTTACAATTATAAGGAAGATGAAACAGACTATAGTTTATATAGTGATGAAGAGTGGGAAGTATTTTCAAATCGTTCTCAAACTCATTTTGATAGATTAAAATTAGAGGGTGCATGTCATAAATCATTATTATATAAAATAAAAGAAGTACAGAATCCAATGTTATTAATTGAAGGAAAACATGATGTAGTAACGTGTGAAAAACAAATTGAAATATTTAATAAAGATGCTCAAAACGGTAAGTGTATCGTATTTGAAGAGAGTGGTCATTCACCTCACTATGAGGAAGCAGATAGATTCGCAGAAACAATTATTCATTTTTTGAAATGAAGAAAAGGGTGCTTCTATAAATGAGAAGCACCCTTTTTAAATTTCTGGATAAGCGATTGTTATGTTAGGCCATTTAATTTGCCAATTCTTTTTTATAACTCTATTTTTGTACATATGTATACGTTCTTTTGTTTCAAGAAAATGAGCTGTTGGTTTCACTTGTAGTGAAAGTACATCTTCGATTCCGCATGGAGATGCTAATATAATATTGTTTTGGTCATCTAATGTAACTCCTAATGCCGTTGCTGTTTCAGGAAATTTAGAAATAGCATCAACAGAAGAAGAATATGGCGGCATGTTATTCATTACATGCATACGAGCTTGATTTTTTATTGACCAAGGGATAGTGGCATCCATATTCATTAGTTTCGTTTCTAATAACTTTTCATATGTTTCGTCTTTATGTAGACAATCGTAATAAATAACATCTACATCAGGCGTATCTGTTCTTATTTCGTAGTTGTGTAAAGTATCCCAAATTTTAGAACGAACAAAGCCGGCACAAACCCACCAATCAGGTAGCTCTAGTGATTTTGCCATTTGTAATACAGTCATCATCCATTCGTCGTTTTCTATTAAGCGAATGATATCTTGTTCTGTTTGTATAGTCATTTGTTATCTCACCTGCTTTTTTTAGAGTGTGGATTTAATTCATAAGCTTTATAATCCATGTGATCCAGTAAGCACCTGGTATGAATAACAGTTGAGCTAGTAATGTACCAAAAAGTCTAGAAATCATTAGCCAAGCATACATTTTACTCATTGCTTCAGCACCTTCTTCTGATTGAAGAGCTCGCTCTGTTAAAAGAGCAATACGTGGATCTAGTAGCACTGTTAATAAAATAGTAGCAAAACCATTAATAAGACCAGAAGCTGTAGTGGCTTTTGTTGCGAAAGCTGGAATTAAAAAAGAAGCATATAGTGCGGAAAGAACCCCCGCTGTATAAATTGCAGTAGCGAACATGTTAATAAGCATTATACGCTTTGGAATACCGCCGATACGCAATCTATGAATCATTTCTAACTTTGGAAAGCGGACATATTTTTTTGTGTACTTTAATTTTTGAATGTTATTCGTTTTCATCATTCGAATGAAAGAACCGTCTGTTTCAAAGTTTTGAATGACATATCCAAATAGTTTTGTCAAAGTTGGATACAGTATAATCGCAAGCAATGTACCGATAGAAGCAGATAATAGTACAAGACGTATAATATGCTCTAAATCAATAGAAGGATCTTGTTTTGCTTCGTCAACAATCCCGCCAAGTAAAAAGGCTTGTAGTAAGTTTGATGTTCTTGAAATGAGTAATACGATTCCTACGACGGATAATGCGACAGCAATCTTCTTTAAACGAACCCCGGCTAATCGAATACTATAAGAGCTTGTTTCAACTGCGTGGATCACAATTGTGAAAGCCATTATAAAAATTAACGTAATTGACATTTGTTTCACCAGTTTCTATTAAAATAATTGTAACTTTTTTACTGTATCATATCTATCGTATTTTGTAACTGAAAGTATGTGACATATGGAAATTGATTTTTCGAAAAAATAGATAATGATAGTATAATAGGTAGAAGTGGAAGAGATGTTAGCACTTATTTATACAGCAAATTAAGTGGAGGAATGAAACATGTATAAAACATTTCTATTTGATTTAGATGGAACTTTAACGGATCCGAAAGAAGGGATTGTAAACTCGGTTTTATATGCATTAAAAAAAGTAGGAATTGAAGAAGTACATATAAGTGAGTTAGATTCATTTATAGGTCCTCCTATTCAGCAATCATTCATAGAGAGATATAATATGAGTGAAGGAGAGCTTGAACGTGCTGTTTTTTATTTCCGTGAGTATTTAAAGCAGCGTGGATTGTTTGAGAATAATGTATACGAGGGGATTCTGAAGCTCTTGCAACAATTAAAAAGTTCAGGGAATCGCATATTTGTAGCAACTTCAAAGCCCACTGTATTTGCGAAACAAGTTATAGAGCATTTTCAATTGACGAATTATTTCGAAGATATCATTGGAAGTAATTTAGATGGTACAAGAATAAAAAAAGATGAAATAATTGCTCATATTTTACAAACAAATGAAGAACTAAATAAAGAAGAAATGATAATGATCGGTGATAGAAAGCACGATATAATAGGTGCGAATCAGAATGGAATTGCTTCAATTGGTGTTTTATATGGCTATGGCTGTGAGAAAGAACTGACTGAAGCTAGTGCGACTTACATAGTGAAAGATGTTGAAGAACTGTATCATTTTTGTGTAGAAAAAAGTTTAATAAATTAGTAAATATAGATGCTAGCAATCCCTTTATAACGTATGATGAGGAATTCGTTTCTGTTTAAAGGGATTTTTCATATGTAATCGAATATTTATAATTAGACATTTTTAGCATGAAAAAATTGTATGAATAAGAGGAGGGATGTCAGAATTAAAAGATTAGTAGAAGTTTATCAATAAAATTTAGAATATTCTGTTTAATGGAGGGGTAAAATTGGAGTTAGTTATTATATTATTAGCACTAAGTTTACTTATGTTCGTAGCATACAGAGGCTTTTCTGTTATTTTATTCGCACCGATATTTGCATTATTTGCAGTATTTTTGACAGAACCTAGTTATGTATTACCTTTCTTTTCTAATATCTTTATGGAGAAAATGGTTGGATTTATAAAGTTATATTTTCCTGTGTTTTTATTAGGAGCAATATTTGGAAAAGTAGTGGAAATGTCAGGAATTGCGGATTCTATTGCAAAAACGATTATTGAGTTAGTTGGTGAAAAACGTACTGTATTAGCGATTGTATTAATGGGGGCTATTTTAACGTATAGTGGTGTTAGTGTGTATGTAGTAGTGTTTGCTGTTTATCCGTTCGCAGCTAAGTTGTTTCGACAAGCTAATATTCCAAAACGTTTAATCCCTGGAACGATTGTTCTTGGAGCAGTAACGTTTACAATGGATGCACTACCTGGATCACCACAAATTCAAAATGTAATACCTACAACATTTTTTAAAACAGATATTTATGCTGCACCGATACTTGGGATTGTAGGAGCAATTTTTGTTCTTACATTAGGTTTACTATATTTAGAGAGTAGACGTAAGAAGGCAAAAGCGGCAGGTGAAGGATATTTTGGTTTTAATGACGGAAATACTGAAATGGCAGCATCTTTGCAATTAGAACAAAAAAATATGCCATTAATTAATAACATTGAAATCACAAGAGCACAACAACTTATTGCATTTATACCACTTATTTTAGTAGGTGTAATGAATAAAGTGTTTACTATTATGATACCGAAGTGGTATCCAAGCGGTTTTGATTTTTCTGCAATTGGTATGAAAGCATTTGGAAAAGTAGAATTAAGTGCAGTAGTAGGAATTTGGTCTGTAGAATTGGCACTTATTATAGGGATCTTAACAACGTTATTATTATATTGGAAGCGAGTAGTAACAGGTTTCCAAGCTGGATTGAATACAAGTATTGGTGGAGCGCTACTTGCAACGATGAATACAGGAGCTGAGTTTGGATTCGGTGGTGTCATTGCAGCACTTCCAGGCTTCGCAATTATGAGAGATGGTATCTCTGCTACTTTCACAAATCCGTTAGTGAATGGTGCAGTAACGACGAATATTTTAGCTGGAATTACAGGCTCTGCATCAGGAGGTATGGGAATAGTTTTAAGCGCAATGGGAGATAAATTTATTGCAGCGGCCAATCAATTTGATATTCCATTAGAAGTTATGCACCGTATCGTATCAATGGCATCAGGAGGAATGGATACACTACCGCATAACGGGGCTATTATTACTATTCTTACAGTAACAGGATTAACACATAAACAGTCCTATAAAGATATATTTGCTATCACAATTTTGAAAACGGTTGCTGTATTTTTAGTTATCGCGTTCTATACTTTAACAGGACTCTATTAAACATTCGAATCGTAAAGATTCATCAAATCGATAATTTATATCATAAAATATTAATTAGGATAAGAAGGGGTGGAGTACTTGCAAGAAGTTTCTGAGTTTCGTATGCCAAAGTCGGTATTATATGGAAGGAATTCGCTTGAAAAACTGGGGGAACAATCAAAAAAGTTAGGGAAAAGAGCTTTTATAGTTACTGATACAATTATGGAGAAATTAGGATATGTTGAAAAGTGTATACAACAACTAAATAAGAAAAGTATTACTGTTAGTACATATAATAAAGTAGATGCTGAGCCTACAAATATACACGTGTTAGAAGTGTTATCTCTTTGTAAAGAGGAAAAGTGTGATTTTATTATCGGTATTGGTGGTGGAAGTTGTATTGATGCTGCGAAAGCAGTAGCGGTTTTATATACAAATGGTGGAGAAGTTGAGGATTATGTCCAAAAGGATATTGATATAGAAAACAATCCACTACCACTTATTGCAATTCCAACAACTTCTGGTACTGGATCGGAAGTTACAAGTGTAGCAGTAATTACGAATAAAAAAACAGATGTAAAAATGATGATGAAGCATCCTAGTTTTATACCGAAAGTAGCAATTATAGATCCAGTTTTGACAAGTTCATTACCACCACAAATTACGGCAGCAACAGGAATAGATGCATTATGTCATGCGATTGAAGCGTATATTTCTAAAGTTTCACAACCACTTACAGATGTACTTGCTCTTTCAGCTATTGAAAGTATTATGAAATATTTACGTATAGCATATGAAGATGGACGTAATATGGAGGCAAGAGAAGCGATGATGATTGCTTCCTTACAAGCTGGAATTGCATTTTCTAATGCATCAGTTACATTAGTTCATGGAATGTCAAGGCCAGTGGGAGCATTATTTCATGTACCGCATGGTATATCAAATGCCATACTATTACCTACAGTGTTAGAGTTTACAAAAACAAGTGCAATGAAAAGGTTAGCAAAAATTGGACGTAGTTTAAATAAGGATTTGTATTCGAATTCTGATGAGGAAGTAGCAGACTACATGCTTGGTGAAATAAAAAAACTTTGCTTTGATCTTCGTATTCCAAATTTAAAAGAATACGGAATCGATGAAATTGAATTTGAAAATGCTATTTCTAAAATGGCATCAGATGCAATTGAAAGTGGTAGCCCAGCTAATAACCCACGTGTTCCATCATATGATGAAATCAAAGAGCTGTATCGAGAGTGTTTTAATTATAAGTATAAAGAATTTATAAAAACATCAGATTATTAATTTCAGAATATTCTATAAAAATTTCCTTGGAAATGAAAGTAGAATTATTCTTTATTATTTCCATATTTCCGTTAAAACAAGACTTTATATTCCAAACTTAAAGTCTTGTTTTATTATATATAATATACATAATAAAATATTGTTATTAGTTTCATAAAAATAGTTTAGGTAGGTGTTTGTATGAAAACGATAGGTCTTATAGGTGGTATGAGTTGGGAATCAACTTCTGAATATTATCGAATTATTAATGAAGAAATAAAAGAGAGATTAGGAGGGCTACATTCAGCAAAATGTTTGATTAATAGTGTGGACTTTGAAGAGATTGAAAGATTCCAGTCTAGAGGAGATTGGAATGGAGCAGGTGAAGTTTTAGCGAATGCGGCGTATTCATTACAGAAGGGAGGAGCAGACTTTATAATCATTTGTACAAATACAATGCATAAGGTAGTTGGAAAAATAAAGGAGAAAATTGATATTCCAGTCTTACATATTGCCGATGCAACTGCAAAAGTAATTAAAAGAAAAGACATTCAAAAGGTTGGTCTGCTTGGAACTAAATATACAATGGAGCAAGATTTCTATAAGTCACGTATTGAAGAGCATGATATAAAAGTAATAGTACCATCAGGAACAAATAGAGAAAAAGTAAACGAAGTAATATATACAGAATTATGTTTAGGAAAAATAGTATTTCAATCTAGAGAGTATTATAAAAGGGTTATAGAAGAATTAGTACAAGAAGGAGCACAAGGAATTATATTAGGTTGTACGGAAATAGGTTTATTAATAAAACAAGAAAACGTATCAGTCCCGATATTTGATACGACCCATATACATGCAATTGAAGCAGTCAAGGTAGCTTTAGATAAATAGATTATAATTATATTATGTAAACTTAATTCATATATCTGGAAAACATTCAGAAAATATTTTATAATGTAAGTGGTTACATTTAAGGGGGAATGCGTATGTTTTCAGTTCAACCAATCGCATTTGTACATAATGAAAGAAAGGAAATAAAAGATGATGAGTGGGGAGAAGTAAGATCCCGTATAACTTTAACTGAAATGTATGCAGAAGAAAGTATACAAGGGATTGAAGATTTTTCCCATATTGAAGTTGTTTTTTATTTTCATAAAGTAACTGACGAGCAAATTCAGTATTTTGCTAGACATCCTAGAAATAATAAAGATTATCCTGAAGTAGGTATTTTTGCACAGCGCGGAAAAAATCGCCCGAATCGCATAGGTGTAACAATTGTAAAGGTGATCAAAAGAGAAGGTAAATCAATTATTGTTGAGGGATTAGATGCTATTAATGGTACTCCTATATTGGATATAAAACCAATAATGAAAGAGTTTATGCCGAAAGAAGAAATACACCAGCCTAAATGGGCAACGGATATAATGAGACAGTATTGGAAGGGGAATGGAGTAAAATGAGAATATATGAGGCAACAATTGCAGATTTAGATGGACTAGCATCAGTTTTTAATAACTATCGCATGTTTTATAGGCAGGATTCTGATTTAGAAGGTGCAAAAGTATTTTTACGAAATCGAATTGAGAAAAAAGAGTCCGTTATTTTCGTAGCAGTTGAAGACGGCGAATATATTGGGTTCACACAACTATATCCATCATTTTCTTCCATTTCAATGAAAGAATTATGGATTTTAAATGATTTATTTGTACAAGCGGCGAAGCGTGGAGCCGGAACAGGTAAAAAATTATTAGAAGCTGCTAAAGAATACGCATTAGAGAATGGAGCAAAAGGTGTAAAATTGCAAACAGAGATTGATAATTTATCAGCACAACGATTATATGCTGAAAATGGTTATTTGAGAGATAATCGTTATTTCCATTACGAATTAACGTTTTAAAAAATTAAGTTGAAAGAGACATTTTCAAGAAAAAGAATTTCTTTGTAATGAGAAATTCTTTTTTATTTTTTCCTAAATTAAACATAATGAAAACGATATTTATTTATTGTTAAACAATAAATAATGTGATAAAATTATGTTATCATTAAATAAATGAGGTATTGTAAATGAATCTTAAACGAAGTTCAACAACGTTCTTAAAAGTAATTATTTTTCTTGTTGGAATTGCAGTACTTGCTTTATGCATATTTTTAGTGCCGGAAATGGCGAATTTCGCAGCGAATTTGTATCCTAATATTACTCTGATAAAATATCTTGTTTTCATTGTGATGTATGGAGCAGCTGTGCCTTTTTACGTTGCTCTTTATCAGGCTTTCAATCTTTTACAGTATATTGACGAGAACACAGCGTTCTCGGAATTATCTGTAAAGTCGTTAAAGAATATAAAGCGCTGTGCAGTTACAATCAGTGGTTTGTATGTATTGGGTATGCCACTTTTTCATTTTATAGCGAAAAAAATGGACCCTCCTATTGGGTTAGTGGGACTTATTATCGTTTTTGCTTCGCTCGTTATCGCTGTTTTTGCTGCTATTCTTCAACGCCTTCTACAAGAAGCAATTAACATAAAATCAGAAAATGATTTGACGGTCTGAGGTGGCGGATATGACAATTATTATTAATATTGACGTCATGTTAGCAAAACGAAAGATGAGTGTAACGGAGCTTTCGGAGAAGGTTGGAATTACGATGGCGAATCTTTCTATTTTGAAAAATGGGAAAGCAAAAGCGGTTCGTTTTTCAACATTAGAAGCGATATGTAAAGCTTTGGAGTGTCAGCCAGGGGATATTTTGGAGTATAAAAACGATGAGAATACTCAATAAAAAAAGATAACAAATGTAAATAATAGAAGTCAATAAAGAAGGGATAGCCACTAAGCTAATCCTTCTTTATGTTAATTGCTGTTAGTAATAAAAAATATAATTTGAATTGCAATGTTTGCGTATCAAAAGGGAACTTGCTACCTTTTGAGGTAATCCGTTTTGTGGAAGAAAATTATTTGCCAAAAAGGATATTTTAACTATGATTTAAATTATTTTGAGTGCATCAAAATCTTCATTTGTATTATAGTTGATTTAAAACCCAGTTTGTTGCATCTTCAAAGTTATCTGCAATGTAGTTTGGTTCAATATGTGCCCATTTGTCTCGGTACGTATGCAAAGCATCATACCCAGCTCCTGTTCGGACTAGAATCGTAGTCGCATTTACTTTTTCTCCTGCAACAATATCAGTCCAGCGATCACCAACTACAGCACATTGTGTTAAATCAAGCCCATGTTTTTTTGCTGCTTTAAGCAGCATGCCTGTACTTGGTTTACGACATTCACAACCATCACCGTGTTTATGAGGACATACATAAATATCATCAAAACCGAAGCCTTCTAATTCTTGTACAAAATCGGCTACAGTTGCTATTCCATCTGCGATACCAGGTTGATTTGTGAAAGAGAAAATTTTTATATTTTTAGCTTTTAGTTTTTGCAAGGATGTTTTTGTGAATGGAAATAATGTAAAAGATCCCGGATAATGTATTGTAGTGTCACCACCAATTGTACCGTCACGATCAATGAAAATTGCTTTAATGTTTGTCATAGTTATAGTCCCTTCAATTATAAGTAGTTTAGAAATGTTTTACAAATCGGTAGCCATTTACTTCATAACCTAATTTTTTGTAAAAAGGATGAGCTTCTACTCTTTTTGTTCCACTAACTAGCCATGTGCCAATGCAATTATGTTTCTTTGCTAATTGCTCTGCATAATCCATCAACACTTGTCCAATGCCTTTCCGTCGTATGTTAGAATCGACGCTAATAATTGAAATCTCTCCATAACGTGTTACATCTTCTAAATTTTCACGTATACGAAATCCAAGCAATCCAAATATAGCTTCTTCTTCTTCGTAAACATATAAAAAATCAAACGGACTCATTTGTACGAATTGTAATCGATTGTTCATATCTTCATAGGAAATAGAGGAACCTTTTAATTCTTTCGTTAAAGAACAAAGTGCGTCTATATCATCTATCGTTGCTTCACGAATTTGAAAAGACATATTATCCACTCCAATAAAATGTAATCAAACATTTAATATTCTGTTAAAAAATGTTTTTTCCTGCTATGAAAATAAATATTTTATAATGATATATAGATAGTTATATGTTATTCTTTTCCTTGATTGTATTGGAAATGGAAAGAGGGGAAAGACATGTTAGAAGTAAATATCCGCTCAGCTGGATATGAAATAGGCGAAGAAACAATTCATGATATAGCTTTTTCTATCGAAAAAGGTGAACTAGTTGCTCTTATTGGAGCAAATGGTGCTGGGAAGAGTACGACGATAAAAACGATGCTCGGATTACTTGTAAATATGGACGGTGAAATATCATTCGGTGAAAAGAAAAATCCGTATGCATATGTGCCAGAACATCCAACATACTATGATTACTTGACGTTCTGGGAACATATTGAATTATTAATGGCTGCTCGTGGAAGTGAAATGGGAAACTGGGAAGAAAGAGCGGAACAATTATTACATACTTTTCGAATGGATAAGCATAAACATGAGTATTTATCAAAGTTTTCAAAAGGTATGAAACAAAAATCGATGCTAATATTGGCGTTTTTAACTGAGCCAGATTTTTATATTATTGATGAACCCTTTATCGGTTTAGATCCAGTAGCTACGAAAGAGTTTTTAACTTATTTATATAAAGAAAAAGAGCGTGGGGCAGGAATTTTACTTTGTACGCACGTATTGGATACGGCTGAAAAAATTTGTGAAAGATTTTTACTCATTTCACAAGGTACATTAGTCGCAGATGGACATTTAGAATCTATTCAAATGTTAGCGGAAATGCCTGGTAGCTCATTACTAGACTGCTTTGATATAATTGTAAGGCGTGAACAACATGATTAAACAACAATTTTATAAAAGATTACGCCATGAGCTCCGGCGGAAGTGGAAGTCTATACGTTCGGTAACAGATTGGACAGTCGCGTTATATATTATTATTCCAATACTTATATTTATGGGAATCTATTATAGGTCACTATGGATAAATGAATTATCAATGGAAGAGACGATTTATTTCGGATTAGGATTACTAGCATTTTATCTAGTAACATATCCGAGAGGAGTTCGTTCATTTTTTGAGCAAGCGGATAGTTTATTTTTAATTTCGTATGCAACACATATGCGAAAATTAGTCCAGTATGGCATGATGTACACATTTATTCGAATAGCGATAACGAATATAATAGTGGTCGTTATTATGTTACCGGTGTTGATGAAAAGTATCGAGGTAACAGAGATACAAGTCCTATTATTTTGGGTATTCTTTACTATATTTCGATTTATGTTGTCGTTGTTAACGAGATTTATTCATGTACATGTGGGGAAACGATGGGTTTTATGGATTATAAAAAATGTAGTATTTTCTATGAGCGTGTCCTTTTTGGGAATTAGTTTATTTTTTATTTATAAAAATCCATTTTATTCAATTCTATTTATCGGTTTAGTAATTTTCTTAAGTAGTGTATTAGTAAAAGAGAAAATGAATTATAAAAAGTTCTTTTTTAAAGAAATCGAGAAAGAAAAGGAGGAAAGCATGCGCTGGACGAGCGGAATTATGCAAGTTGGTGGTCATGCGGCTAAACCGAGTAGTTCGAATAAAAAACCGTGGATGTTTCCGCGCTCTAAAAGACTATTAGGAAAAAAAGCTGATTCTCGTATTGTCGAATCTTTTTTGAAAGAATTTTTCCGTACAAGTACTGCACGAATATTTTATATTCAAATTGTATGTATCAGTACTGCAAGTATAATTATGACTCCAAGGTGGATTACAGCTATTATTCTCGTATTTGCTGTAGTTGCAATTTCTCGCTATGCACGTGATTATTGGAATGAATTTACGAATAAGATGTTTCTTCATTTATATTGTGATGAAGGGAAATTACTTTTGTTAAGATGGAAGGCAGATCGTTATTTACTACTACCAGCAATACTTTTATATGTAATAGTTATACTTTTCCAGTTTTATTTATTGCCAGCTGTGATCGGTGGCATTATTTTTATTTTATTAATTGTATGGATTGTATTTTTACCATTAAAAAAGAGCCATTGACGGCTCTTTTTCTAGTCTGTAACACATTGATAAATAAAATATACTAAAACGAGTATGCTTGCGGCGGAATACATGACATCTAAAGTCATTCAAGTGCCTCCTCAATATTGTGGTATTAATATTGTATGAAATCTTACAATTTCATATTCAAGTGAAAAATATGTGAACGTTAACAAAATTGTAAAGTGCAAAAATTATAATCATTTTGTATAATAGAAGAAACCACCGTTATATAAAAAAATAATGAGTGAAAGGGGAGGGAACATAAATGCCAAATTGGTTTAGAAAAACCTTAGTCGCATTAATTACCGTATTTACATTTGGTTTAGTGACGCCTCCTTCCATATTGCTTGATAATGCCAAAGCTGCGGACAAGCCTACGAGCACAGCTGGGCAACAAAATTTGGAGAGTACGTCCTATACATATGAAGAAACGAATGACAGGTTAACCACCGATACTTTTATTACTTATGCGATGCAAGAAGCAGAAAAACAGTCGATGCAAAAGTTTGGTACTAAAATTGGCCCAGTAATTGAAGATGAATTTAAAGATGTAATATTACCAAAGATTGAAGAGGCAATTGCTGAACTTGCCAATGATGTACCAGAGAAGTCATTGCAATCATTAGCGATTTCTCAAAGACCAGCTGGTGGAAATAATGAAAAGATTTTTCACGTCTACGATACGAAAACAGGAAATGACTTATTGCGTTTCCATGTAAGAAGAGATCATCCACCGCAAGATGGTTATTATTTTAATTTCCACTATCATCGTTTTGATGATGGATACTCTGGACATCATGAGTTAGGGAATATTTATTGGAATACGAATGTACCGCCAAAATGGCTTTCTTAAAAAGAACAAGAGAAAATCTTGTTCTTTTTTATTTTTATAGAAGGGACAGACAACTATGTTGTTGAATAACATAGGTTTAGAAAAAAGAAGCAAAAGGAGTATGGAGATGCAAAAATACATTGTTTTTGACTTTGATGGCACATTAGTAGATTCACAAAATATATTTGTACCGATTTATAATCAACTTGCTGAAAAACATGGGTATAAAGCAGTAAAGGAAGAAGAAATTGAACATTTACGTAAATTAACGATGCCAGAGAGATGTAAACAACTCGATGTACCACTGTATAAATTACCGATATTAGCGTTGGAGTTTTATAAATTATACCAGCCTGCTATAAAAGATCTCGTTTTGTTCCATGGAATGAAGGATGTATTAGATGAACTACATAAAAAAGAATACGGTATTGCGGTTATATCATCTAACTCGGAAGAGCATATTCGAGCATTTTTACAAAAGAATGATATAGAAAATATACAAGAAGTGTATTGTTCTAAAAATTTGTTCGGTAAAGACAAGATGATAAAAAGATTTTTAAAATCGAAAAAAAATAACTGAGAAAGATATGTTATATGTCGGTGATGAACAGAGAGACGTAGTAGCATGTAAAAAGGCTGGGGTAAACGTAATTTGGGTATCTTGGGGATATGATGTTATTGAAACAGTGAAAAAAGACGCACCCGATTATATGGTTCATAAGTCGATGGAAATTGTGCAAGTAGTACAAGGAGCGTATTCTTAATATGAATACACTTCGAGCAGGTATTCATCATATTGAATTTTGGGTAGCAAATTTAGAGGAATCCATTTCTTTTTATAATAAGCTGTTTTCAATAATTGGATGGAGAAAATTAAATGAAGTAGCATATAGCACGGGAGAAAGTGAAATATACTTTAAAGAAGTAGATGAGGAAATCGTAAGGACGTTAGGGCCTAGACATATTTGTTATCAAGCTATTCATAGAGAAGTAGTTGATGAAGTAGCAGATTTTCTTTCTAGTATGAAAGTGAAGGTAATACGTGGTCCAATTGAAATGAATCATTATTCAGAAGGGTACTATACGATTGATTTTTACGATCCGAATGGATTTATTGTAGAAGTAGCCTATACACCAAATGCAGAAATGTAAGGGGAATAGATATGAAGATAATTACAGCACGGCAAAACAATATACAAATTGTAAAAGATGCAGCGAATATTGAAGAAATTTCTAAAGGTTTCTCTCCAGATAAGAAATATGTAATTACGAATGCAAATAATGAAAAATATTTATTTCGGACAGGAGATATAAAAGAGTATGAAAGAAAGAAAATAGAGTTTCAAATTTTAAATGAAATGGTAAAACGTAACGTACAGGCACAAAGGCCAATTGAAATAGGTATATTGGAAGAAGAAGGTGTATGCTATAGTATTTTTTCATATTTAGAAGGGGAAGATGCGAAGAAGCTATTGCCTACGTATTCACCAAAAGAACAATATGATATTGGCATAGAGGCAGGAAAAGATTTAGCGAAAATGCATACATATGAAGCGCCTAATGATATACTTCCATGGTATGAAAGAGCAATGAAAAAACATAGTAAATATTTAGAAGCATACAAAACATGCGGAATAAAAATAAAAAATGATAATAAAATTATTAAGTTTATAGATGAAAATGAAATGTATGTAAAGGATCGCCCAAATCGATTTCAACACGATGATTTTCATTTAGAAAATATAATTGTACGGGATGGGAATTATGTAGGTGTAGTTGATTTTAATGGTTATGACTGGGGCGATCCACTGCATGATTTCGTGAAAATTGCACTATTTGCAAGGGACATTAGTATTCCGTATTCAATCGGACAAATAGAAGGATACTTTAATAGGAGAATACCAGAAGAGTTCTGGAAATTATATGCGGTGTACGTTGGCATGACAGTTTTCTCATCAGTTGTCTGGACATTAAGAGCAGCACCACATATGTTGGATGATACGTTAGAGCGTCTTCATATTGTATTGGAAGATCATAAAAACTTTGAGTTATTAAAACCAAGTTGGTTTCAACCAGATAAGATTGATATGAAATAGAAAAGGTAGGTGTGATTCGCACCTACCTTTATTTTTTACCATTCTTCATTTTGAAGTAGTTGTAATGCTAACTTTAAATCCACATCTTCTTGTATATGTTCCGGAGTCCATGGGATATGTATATGAGGTTGTATTCCAATTCCGGACATTCCTTTGCCTTTATCTATAATAGAAAGCCGTGAAGTAGGATAGTAAAGAGCGAACGTACCAGCCCATTCCATTACTGCTAAATTAGAATAATCATTTAAACCAGCAGTAGGACGACCTATTACTTTTACTTTCGGTGATTTTTTTGTTGCTTCTACAAAAGAATCACCAGAGCTTCCACATGTAACATCTGTTAATACGGCTACTCTACTTGGTGTTGTTCGTCCGTGTATTTTCAAAGTTTGAAGTTCTTTTGGTAGTCCAGATGTATCAAATGTAACAAGGCCCTTTTTATAATTCTCTTTTAAATCGTGAATAAACATATCGGTGACTAACTTTGAAAGGTCGTCTGAAGAATCATAATCTTCTTCGAAGTCTTGCATTCGTAAATAATAATTTCGTTCTGTATGATTTAATTGCATTGTATTTGAAGAGTCGAAAAGAGAAATTTCTTTGTCTTCAAATAAGTAAGGAAGTATGTTGAAAAATGCATCATCACTTCCACCACGATTCAATCGCACATCTATAATTAAGTTTTGAAAAGAATCCAGCTCGTTTTTGTATGAGTCGATTAATTGATTAATAGCTGCAGCATTTGCAAAGTCAGTTAAAGTAATTAAGAGTGTATCTTTATTGTACTTTTTTAATGAATAGATAGGTGTGTATTCGCTTTGTTTATATTTTTGTAAAGAAATGGTTTCGGTTACTCCATCTTTATCTATAAGTGTACAATTTGATGATTTTAATAAAACATAGTCCCATTTTTCACGCTCATATGTATTCTCATTTACATACTTTTTATACTTTATTAATAGCTCAGGAATTTTCATATTATCTAATGCAACGATAGTTTGTCCTTTTTTCACTCTTTTTTCTTGTGAAGTAGATGTAATATATAGGTGATCTTCGTATCTTTTCACTTGGAAGCCAACACTGTTAAGAGGTTGATCGTTAGAGCTCATTTTGAAAAACATATGATTGTCTTTGAAGTCTAATAAGTAATCATTTACAATTTCAGTGAATTGTACTGGTGTTAAATCTCTGTGCTTCTCTAGTTGCTCAATTGTTTGTAAATATGTAGTAGGATCATCCCATCCTTTTTTATCAATACAACCGGAATAATCGTGATGAGTAATCGAAACAACTTCTTTGAAGATTTCTGTGTACAATGCTTTTCCTCCTTATAGTTTAAATAACTAAATAAAAGGATTCCTTGTTCTATACGTAAAATCCTTTATTTGGATGAGAATATAAAAATAGAGGGAAGTGTATCTTCCCTCTATTAAAATAATTATTTAATTTTCTTAAATGTAAGCGGCTGAGTACTTAATGTAGCTGGTACATGTAACTGAAGGGATGGGAATTTACCACTTACATTCATTTCATAAGCGAATAATAAGCTCATTTTCATTTGGAATAAGTCAACTTTTGCAGAGAAGATGTCGTAATGATGATGCCCTAATTGAATATCCATTTCCATAAATTGTACATATAACGAATCATCTCGTTTGTATACTTGTAATGTTCCGTATGCAGGATGTTCAAAAGTACCAGTATAATCCTCTAACTTGTGCGAAGGTGTAGTCCCTTTAATTTGTTCAGGGAGCGATTCAGTTGCTTCTTTCATCATTTCCTTCATTTTTTTAGTATCTTCTACAGCACGTTTATGCCAATCAATGGATTCTAATTCAAGTAGTTCGTCATAAATTTGATTAGCGAGATAAGTAGGAAGTAATGTTCCTCCAGCATTCGTTAAAATGACAAGGCCTATGTTTTCTGTTGGTATGAATGAAACAAGTGCTGAAAATCCATCGATATTACCGCCATGATGAATTACTTTTTTACCACGATAAGCGCTAATAAACCAACCAAGACCGTAACTATTTAATGGAGATTCAGGGAGTGATAAAACGGGTTGGTCTGGAATTGAATTGTGTGGTGTATACATTTGTTGTAATAATTCAGAGGAGATTAATTCATGATCTCCAAATTTTCCTTCGTTTAAGTGGAGAAGTACCCAATTTGCCATATCTTCAATTGTAGAATTAATACACCCAGCAGCGCCAACTGTATCGATGTTACGGAATGGAACTACTTTTATTTCACCGTCATTTTCAATGTAAGGTAAAGCGTAATCATCTGTAGTTTGTGAATCGTTAACAGAGAAGTTTGTATGTCTCATATTTAAAGGTTCTAAAATATGTTCTGTAGTATATTGCTCCCACGTTTGATTTGTAATGTTTTCAACAATGCAGCTAATTGTTGCATACATTAAGTTGTTATATAGAAATGCAGTCCGGAACGGTGCATCAAGTGGTAAATGTTTTATTTTTTCAACGAGATCTTGTCGAGATAAGGAAGAGTTGTACCAAAGAGCATCATGACGACTCACTCCAGTTCGATGAGAAGCTAAATCCCGTCCTGTAACTTGTGAGCTAGCAAGTAGTTCAGATAAAGTAAAGTTAGGTATATAAGAATGGATAGGAGTATCCCAATTAAACTTTTTTTGCTGTGCTAACAAGCTTAATGAAAGTGTGCCAAACGCTTTCGTTGAGGAACCGATTGCGAACCGGGTATTCGGTGTAACAGCCTCTTTTGTTTCTATATTACGATAGCCGAAACCTTCTGAAATAATAACTTCACCGTCTTTTATAACAGCTACAGCAGCACCAGGAACATTTAAATTCTTCATCATTTTTTCAACCGTTGTTTGTAAAGAAGTCATAACAGGCGTTTCAATTTTAGACATACTTCTAACCTCCAAATATAAATTTTGTTCTACCGCACTATACTTTCGGTAATAGAAAATGAAAACCTTTTTAAATTTGGAAAGTTAATAATTTTGTAAGAATTAGCGGAAGAAATTTTATTAATTAGGATTATTAAATTTACCATTTTTCATGTTATGATAAATTGCATATACGATTGAAAGAAGGTTTTCCTACATATGAAACATGCTGAAAATGACTACTTAAATTTATGCCGCCATGTAATGGAACATGGTACGAAGAAAGAAGATCGTACAGGGACAGGAACTGTATCTGTATTTGGATATCAAATGCGTTTTGATTTGAGTAAAGGATTTCCTTTATTAACGACAAAAAGAGTACCATTTCGCCTTGTAGCAAGTGAACTACTTTGGTTTATGAAAGGTGATACAAATATTCGCTATTTATTGCAGCATAATAATAACATTTGGAATGAATGGGCGTTTAAGAGCTGGGTAGAAAGTGATGAGTATACTGGTCCTGACATGACGGATTTTGGTCTTCGCTCACAACAAGATGAAGAATTTAAAGTACAGTACGATGAGCAGATGGAATTGTTTAAAAAGAAAGTTTTAGAAGATGATGATTTCTCAAATAAATATGGTTATTTAGGAGACGTTTACGGTAAACAGTGGCGAGCTTGGAAAACGACAGCTGGTGAGACACTTGATCAATTAAAAGATGTAATTGAAATGATTAAAAAAACACCAGACTCACGTCGTTTAATCGTTTCTGCTTGGAATCCTGAAGACGTACCAAGTATGGCATTACCCCCTTGTCATACATTATTCCAGTTTTATGTAGCGGACGGAAAGCTTTCTTGTCAGCTATATCAAAGAAGTGGTGACATATTCCTTGGAATACCATTTAACATCGCAAGTTATTCACTACTAACACATCTAATTGCACATGAATGTGGTCTTGAAGTAGGGGAATTTGTTCATACAATTGGTGATGCACATATTTATACAAATCATTTTGAACAAGTAGAAAAGCAATTGGCACGTGAACCACGTCCATTCCCGAAACTTACATTAAATCCAGATGTGAAATCTGTTTTCGATTTTGAAATGGAAGATTTAACGATTGAAGGATATGATCCACATCCAGCAATTAAAGCACCGGTTGCAGTATAATTGTAGAGGAGATGAAAAAATGATTGTTTCATTTATGGTCGCAATGGACGAAAATAGAGTAATCGGTAAAGATAATAATTTACCTTGGCGTTTACCGAGTGAATTACAATACGTGAAGAAAACAACGATGGGTCACCCGCTTATTATGGGAAGAAAGAACTATGAAGCGATTGGTAGACCGCTGCCTGGAAGACGTAATATTATTGTAACTCGTAATGAAGGATATCACGTTGAAGGATGTGAAGTTGTTCATTCTGTAGAAGAAGTATTCGAACTATGTAAAAATGAAGAAGAGATTTTTATTTTTGGCGGAGCGCAAATTTACGATCTCTTTTTACCTTATGTAGACAAGTTATATATAACAAAAATCCATCATGCATTTGAAGGAGATACATTCTTCCCAGAAATAGATATGACAAATTGGGAAGAGATTTTTGTAGAAAAAGGTTTAACGGATGAAAAAAACCCGTATACGTATTATTACCACGTATATGAGAAACAACAATAATAAAAAAGATTGATGTGAGAATTCGCATCAATCTTTTTATTTATATTCACCAATATAAGTTTATAGATGAGATTCGATAGTGCTATAATGATAGGTAGCATGTAAAAAATGCTAAAATTTGCAAAAGTACTAATATAGAAAGAGGAGGAGAATGGATTGAGAAAGATATGGGGGATTCTTTTTCTTTGCTTAACATTCATGTTAGTTGGATGCGGTAAAGAAGAAAAACCACAAGAAGCGTTTGATACATATGTAAAAGCATGGAATAAACAAAAATTTGCAGATATGTATGATCAACTATCAAAAAATGCAAAAAAAGATATTTCAAAGAAAGAGTTTACTGAGAAATATGAAAAAATTTATTCTGGTATCGAAGTGAACGACTTAAAGGTAGAAACAGGGGAAGTAAAAGAAGATAAAAAAGATGAAGGCCCTGTTCCTTTTAAAGTAAGCATGGATACAGTTGGTGGTAAAGTTACTTTTGGCCATGAAGCAAAAATGGTGAAAGAAAAAGATGGAGATAAAGAATCTTGGAAAATAGATTGGACTCCTGATTTTATTTTCCCTGGCATGACGAAAGATAGTAAAGTGCGTATGCAGACGACACAGCCAAAACGTGGTGAAATATACGATCGTAATGGAAAAGGTCTTGCAACGAATGGGAAAGCTTCTGAAATTGGAATAGTTCCAGAAAAATTAGACGATACTGCTCCGCAAACGAAAGAGACAGTAGCGAAGTTGTTAAATATGACTGTAGAAGAAATTGATCAAAAATTAGCTGCTAAATGGGTAAAACCAGGGTATCTCGTACCAATTGGAATTTTGCCTGAAGGGGCAACGCAAAATACGTATATTGATTTAGCAGGTGTTTCAACAAAACCTGTAAATGTTCGTACATATCCATTAGGGGAAGCGGCAGCTCATCTAACTGGTTATATCGGAAAGGTAAATGCTGAAGATTTAAAAACGCTTCAAAAGAAAGGCTATCAAGCTGATGATCCAGTTGGTAAAGCTGGTTTAGAGCAAGTATTAGAGGAAAAGCTACGCGGTAAAAAAGGTGGCCGTGTCTTTGTAGAAGATGCACAAGGAAAAGAAATTAAAAACTTGGCAAAAACAGATGCTGTTGATGGAGAAAACGTAACTTTAACTATTGATAGTGCTGTTCAAGAAAAAACTTACAATGAAATGAAGGGCGAAGCTGGTTCAAGTGCAGCAATTAATCCGAAAAGTGGAGAAACAATTGCACTAGTAAGTAGTCCAGCATATGATCCTAATTTAATTGCACGAGGAACATCGAAAGCGCAACGCGAAGCTTGGAATAATGATCCGAAAAAACCGATGACGAATCGCTTTACACAATTATCGGTACCAGGTTCTGTATTTAAACCAATTACAGCTGCAATTGGTCTTGAAACGAAAACGATCGATCCAAAAGAAGAGTTAAAAATTGAAGGGTTAAAATGGACAAAAGATTCTTCTTGGGGTAATTATTATGTAACGCGTGTGAAAGATGCAAATCCGATTGATTTTGATAAGGCGATGAAATACTCGGATAATATTTACTTCGCACAAGAAGCGTTGAAAATCGGAAAAGACAAGTTTATGAGTGAAGCGAAAAAATTTGGATTCGATGAGAAACTACCAATTGAATATGGATTCCCTGCTTCTAAAATTGCAAATGACGGTATTAAAAATGATATTCAAATGGCAGATACAGGATATGGACAAGGACAAGTATTAATGACTCCTCTTCATTTAGCTTTAACGTATGCGCCAATTGTAAATGATGGAACGATTCCATCACCGTATATTATTAAAACAGATAAACAACCAAAAGCTTGGAAAGAAAATGTAATTTCTAAAGGAAATCAGGATATATTAAAAACTGCTATGACGAAAGTAATTAATGATCCGGATGGTACAGGGAAAATTGCTAAGATTGATGGAATGACTCTTGCTGGAAAAACAGGTACAGCGGAATTAAAAGTATCTAAAGAAGCCGAAGGAAAAGAACTAGGCTGGTTCGCTGCATTTGATTTGAATTCGCCAGATATGGTCATTACAATGATGATTGAAGATGTAAAAGGTAGAGGCGGAAGTAACATTCCAGCTGAAAAAGTAAAACATGTTTTTCAAAAATAATATGTAATAAAAGGCTACCTCTATAATTTATAGAGGTAGCCTTTTTGTATGAGAATTCTTAATATCTGTATACTAAATTTTAGAGAAACAAAATAAATCATTAACTTACGAAAAAAAAGTAGCTATTTTTTATTGACATTGATTAAAACTTTTTGTATTATACTTACATAAGGTAAGTTATTAACTTTTAAAAAACAAATCTTGAATTAAAGATAAAGAGAGAAAAGGGAGAGAATACAATGACAAAAGTACTATTTATCACAGCAAATCCAAATTCAGCAGAAGGTTCTTTCGGAATGGCAGTAGGGGAAGCTTTCATCGAGGCTTATAAAAACGAGCATCCACAAGACGAAGTTGTAACAATTGATCTATTCAATACTACTGTACCAGCAATCGATGCAGATGTATTTGCTGCTTGGGGTAAATTTGCAGCAGGTGAAGGCTTTGAAACTTTAACGGAAGCTCAACAACAAAAAGTAGCAGCAATGAACACAAACTTAGAAACATTTATGCATGCAGATCGTTATGTATTCGTAACTCCAATGTGGAACTTTAGCTATCCACCAGTAGTAAAAGCATACTTAGATAACGTAGCAATCGCAGGTAAAACATTCAAATATACTGAAAATGGTCCAGTTGGCTTATTAGAAGGTAAAAAAGCACTTCACATTCAAGCAACAGGTGGCGTATATTCTGAAGGAGCATACGCAGCTGTAGACTTCGGACGCAATCACTTAAAAACTGTATTAGGATTTGTCGGTGTAAATGATACTGATTATATTGCAGTTGAAGGTATGAATGCAAACCCTGAAAAAGCACAAGAAATTAAAGAAGCGGCAATTGCTAATGCTCGTGAATTAGCAAAACGTTTCTAATATAGAATGCTTAAAAAGTCCGAACACTTGATGTTTGGACTTTTTTTCTTCTTTTTCCTTCGTTTGTCTAGTATAATGAAGGTCGGAATGATAATAGGTGGGGGTTCTGTATGATTCAAACGTTTTTTAAAATCTTTTATTTAATTTTAATTGTAATTGCGATTACACCGAGAATGTGGCGTCTTAAAAGACAAGTAAATACGATGGCGCCAAAAGAAAAAGATAATGCTGTGTACAAAACGACAAATTGGTTTGGTAAGAAAATGGTACGTGTAGCTGGAGGGACAGTAGAAGTGAAAGGGCTTGAAAATGTTCCGAAAGACAAGCCGGTACTAGTTGTAAGTAATCACCAAAGTAATATGGATATCCCTGTTTTACTAGGTTACTTAAATAAACCAATTGGATTCGTGTCAAAAGCAGAGATTAAAAAGTTCCCAGTTGTACCAACTTGGATGGAACTTATGAATTGTGTATTTATGGATCGTAGCGATCGTCGTCAATCTCTTAAAGCAATTAAAGATGGAATCGAACTATTAAAGAATGGACATTCTATCGTAATTTTCCCAGAAGGAACGAGAAGTAAAGGTGGCGAAGTTGGAGAGTTTAAGGCTGGTAGTTTCCATCTTGCAGTAAAGTCAGGTGTAGCAATTTTACCTGTAACGTTAGATGGTACATATAAGATGTTTGAAGCGAATGGAAATCGTATGAAGTCAGCTCATGCAACAGTAACAATTTCTAAGCCGATTACACCTGAAGAGTATGCGAATATGGATATTAAAGAATTAACGAAGCATACACAGGAAGTTATCGCATCACAATTACATAAGTAATAAAAAAGGTTTCAGTTTACTATAAGCTGAAACCTTTTTTATTATGCTGTAGGTAAGACGTAAAAGAGTACACAGAAGAACATCATCGCACTACCACCTAAAACGAACAGGTGCCATATGGCATGGTTGAAAGGTAGCTTTTCCCAAAGGAAGAATATAGCTCCGACAGAATATAAAATTCCACCTGCTAAAAGCAGTGAAAAACCATGTCCAGTTAGATTTTCATAAAGTGGTTTAATGGCAACGATTATGAGCCAGCCCATAATGATGTAACATAAAGTTGATGCCTTTATAAAGCGACGTACAAAGAAGATTTTGAAGACGATACCTCCGATTGCAAGTGTCCAAATTATAGCAAGCAACGTCCATCCTAATGGGCCACGAAGTGTAATAAGTAGAAAAGGAGTATACGTGCCAGCAATCAATAAGTAAATGGCTGAATGATCTAAAATAGTAAATATTTTTTCTACTTTAGGATGATGAATGCTATGTAGCAATGTTGAAAACAAGTACAGTAAGAACATGCTTACACCATAAACAGTAAATGCGACTACAGCTGATGAGGTACCGTGCTTAGAAGCATGAATAATCAATATGATTAAGGCAGGGATGCTTAAAATGGCACCGATACCATGTGTAATTGCATTTGCAATTTCTTCTTTTACAAATTGGGTCATTCGTGTCATTTTTTCAGTCATAATGCAAATCCTTTCTACTATCATAAAATAATATGTCATTTCCCTTACCATATCATACACAAGAGCAATAGAAAATGAAATTTGTATAATTGATTATATTTTTGAATTTTTTTGACAAAAGGCAATGGATTTGTTGACGTTTTCAAACTTTTTTGACAAAATAAAATTATGTAATAGTAGGACAAGGAAACTACTAATAAAGGGGATGGGGAAATGTTTTCAAATATTGGCTTTCCAGGGTTAATTTTAATTTTAGTAGCAGTACTCATTTTATTTGGACCTAAAAAATTGCCGGAAATCGGGAAGGCTTTAGGGGAAACGTTAAAAGAGTTTAAAAAATCAACGAAAGAATTGACAGATGACGCATTTCAAGAAAAGGAAAAGAAAGAAAAACTGTAATGTATTTTCCTTGTAATGGATAAATAAAGTGTGGTGAACGAGATGGAAGATCGGGAAATGAGCGTAGTAGAACATATTGTTGAGCTTCGAAAAAGAGTAATATATACGGTGTTATCCTTTGTACTATTTTTAATTATTGGATTTACTTTTACAAAGGATATTTATTTTTGGCTTGTAAAAGATTTACCAATGAAATTAACTGTTCTCGGTCCAAGTGATGTATTGTGGATTTTTTTCTCGATTGCTACAGTATTTGCTATCGTTTGTACAATTCCTTTTGCTGCTATACAAATTTGGTTATTTGTAAAACCGGGTTTACATCCAAATGAACAAAAGATGACAATAATGTATATACCGGTATTGTCTATATTATTTATCGCAGGTTTATGTTTTGGATACTTTATTGTAATGCCGTTTCTATTTCACTTTTTAACTACAATAGGTAATGAAATGTTTAATACGATGTTTACGACAGAAAAGTATTTTCATTTTGTACTTAATTTAACAGTTCCATTTGCTGTGATTTTTGAATTGCCAGTCGTTGTAATGTTTTTAACTAGTATTGGAATACTTACGGCGGAATTTTTAATAAAAATAAGAAGATATGCATACGTAGCATTGATTATCATTGCATCTTGCATATCACCGCCTGACTTTTTATCTCATAGTTTAGTTGCGGTGCCGCTTATTTGTATTTATGAAGTAAGTATTGCTTTATCAAAGGTTGTTAGTAAGAGAAAAAAGAAAAGAGAAGAAATGCAGTCGAAAAGTGCCTCGTTATAAAGGCACTTTTTTATTTATTTGTTATACTATAGCTATAAACGTATACAATATATAGAAGAAAAAAATTATAGAATCTCCAAAATTTAGACAAACTTTGCGCTTTTATAAGCTTATACTAAATGTATTAAACAATTGATGGATAATGAGATTCCCGTCTCAGGGATATTTAGGACGGGAAGATGGATTAGGTGGAGATGAATAGAGTATAAATCTTCTAGCCATAAGGACTACAGAAATCATATAAGTCTGATTTTACTCCACTTTAAACAACGTCTTACAGCGCAAAGTAGAGGAAGTTCAAAAATCCAATGAAAAAGAGGATTGATATTGTGATTACGAAAAGTTTTTATTTCACTCATTCAACAGGGGATTGTATTAAAATATTCGAAATCCCTGTCCTACAGGCACAGCATCCATTATCGTTTCTAATTCAGTCTCGTCTTCAATTATTTATTGCAAAAATTCAAAAACAAAAACATCCAAGATTTTCATATTCTTTCCGTGAATATTTACAAAATTGTTTGAAGTGGAACGATTATTTAAATGTATATAAAACAAATACTCTTGAAAAAAATGCATGATATAGAGTAGAGACAGGGTTAGGAGCTCTGTCTTTTTCATTTTAGATATAAAAATATAATTAATTTGATGAAATTTCGTTCCAAATTGTTGAAAGCAGTGGGAATACTAGTATAATAACAAGGAGAGCGTATTGGAAAGGGAAGAATATAATATGCAAAAAATTAAAATTGTAACAGATTCAACAGCAGATTTATCACAAGAGGTAATCGAGAAGTATGACATTCATGTTCTACCATTATCAATCTCTGTAAATGGACAAACATATTTAGATCGCGTTGATCTACAACCAGATGAATTTATTGAAGAAATGCTTAAATCAGAGGAACTACCAAAAACATCACAACCAGCAATGGGTACATTTGTAGAAATGTATGACAAGTTAGGCGAAGATGGAAGTGAAGTACTTTCCATTCATATGACAAGTGGAATGAGTGGTACTGTAGCAACTGCAAATAGTGCTGCATCAATGACCGATACAAAAGTAACAGTTGTTGATTCTCAATTTATTACACATGCTTTAGCATATCAAGTAATTGAAGCTGCAAAAATGGCAAATGAAGGACGCTCACTAGAAGAAATTTTAAAACGTGTAGATGAAGTAAGAAAGAATACTCGTTTATATGTAGTAGTAGATACATTAGAAAACTTAGTGAAGGGTGGACGTATCGGTAAAGGAAAAGCGTTTGTCGGTTCGCTACTTAATATAAAGCCAATTGCTAGTCTTGAAGACGGTGTTTATAATCCTGTAACGAAAGTTCGTAGCCAAGGCCAAATTGTAAAAACATTAGCTAAGTTATTTGAGCAAGATACAGCTGGAAAAGTTGTAAAGGCTGTTGCAATTCCGCATGCGAAAGCAATTCCTTTAGCTGAAAGTATGAAAGCAGCGGTTGAAAAAGTGAGTGGGTTTGCTCAATCAGAAATTTTCTATACAACGCCTATAATTAGTACTCATACAGGTCCGGGTGCAATCGGGTTTATGTATTTAGCAGAGTAATAAAAAAGCTACTTGAAAATATATTTCAAGTAGCTTTTTTATGTAAATAGAAAGTAAGAAATAAGAAGAGCTATACAGGCACTACCGCTAATGATATAGCGAGTCTGTAAATATTCATTCATAGAAAACACCCTTTATCCCGCTATTTGCGGACAGTAAAACTCCCACCTCAAAATTTAGCTGGAGCAAAGAGGTTAGGTGGCGGGCTGTCCGTAAAAGCCCGATTGGTGAAGGTTAATAATCAGTGGGGATAAAGAAACTCCCACTGATTAAAGTTTCTTTATAGGATTTTCTATATTATATGTTGGATATAGAAAATCAGTCGTTACGTTACACATGTAAAATTTCAATTTTTTCATTTACTTGCTTATCTTTTGTTGCGTTACTATAAATAAAAGTTTGGCCTAAAAAGAGTACATGCAATTGTTCCCATGGTAACATGCGCAAATTCCAATTATTTCGAAGTCTAGTTATTGCTTCACGAGGTGTTTCATCGGCGAGTGCAAAAGCTCCGTAATGCATCGGTATAAAATGCGTAGCGTTTAAATCTAAATAAGCTTGCACAGCCTCTTCAGGTGAAACATGAGATACTTTCATAAACCATTCTGGTTCATAAGCGCCAATGGGCATAAGAGCAATATCAATTAAAAAGCGTTCACCAATTTCTTTGAAACCTTGGAAATAGCCACTGTCACCACAAAAATATATGGTTTCCATAGTCGTTTCATTATCAATAATCCATCCGCCCCAGTGAGACGTATTCATATCAAATAAGAATCTTCTCGTCCAGTGCTGAGCAGGTACGAAGTGAAAAGAAACTTCGTTAATTTTCGTACTTTCCCACCATTTATACTCTTCTACATGTTTAAATTTCTTACGAGTAAATAATTGTTTTAATCCAATAGGTACAAGATATAGAACATCATCATTCAACTGACGAAGAGTTGAAAAATCTAAATGATCATAATGACCATGTGAAATAAGGAAAATATCAATTTTAGGTAGTGCTTCTATAGAGAGTCCAGGTTCTGTAAGTCTTGGAACTAGCTTTAATTTATTGGCCCATACTGGATCTGTTAATATATTAAGTCCATTCGTTTGGATTAGAAAAGTAGAATGCCCAATCCATGTGATAGTCGTTTTTTCAACATTACTTTGCAAAAATGCACTTTGTTTAACGGGTGATTGTTCTACTAAGAAAGAAAAATCTTTTTTGTTTTGCTTTCGCTCTTTACGCCAGCGTAAAAAAGAGCGAATTGATTTTTTTGTACTAACATTATCCATATTTTCATAGCGCTTTGCCATGAACATCACCTCATTTAAAATCGTTGTATTTGTATTGTACCGAAATGTTGTTAAGGAATACAGTGTAAAACATGGATTAATGTTTAAGGAATTGTTAAAAAATAGGGAGAGATATTTACAAAAGTAACAATAAAATTAGTTTTATCACTTCGATTTATAGAAATAATAGTAAAAAAATATATTTTGTCTAGTAATTCGCTTGAAATAAAGAAGTAACATACGTAAATTCGTACGATTTCGTGAACAAATGTAGTAAACAATTTTCTCGTAGTGTTAACTTTTGTTATTATAAACATAACCTATTTAAATTTAGGATAGAGAAAAGAGGTTTATAAATGAAGCGTTATCAAAAAATAATTGGTCTTATGGTTGTATTTTGTCTCTTTGTACTTGCTGGATGTAGTGAATCAGGTTCAAAGCTTCGTAAACCATTAAATTGGGATTTAGAAACTTTCCAATTTACAAATCAAGATGGAAAGCAATTTGGTACAAAAGATTTAAAAGGGAAAGTTTGGGTTGCAGATTTTATGTTCACAAATTGTCAAACAGTTTGTCCACCAATGACTGCAAATATGGCCAAGCTGCAAAAGATGGCAAAAGAAGAGAAGATAGACGTTCAGTTTGTTTCATTTAGTGTAGATCCAGACCTTGATAAACCAGAAAATCTGAAAGCTTTTATTCAAAAGTTTACAGAGGATACTAGTAACTGGAATTTATTAACGGGATATTCGTTAGAAGATATTACAAAGTTTTCAAAAGATAATTTCCAATCACTTGTGGATAAGCCGGAGAACGGTCAGGTCATGCATGGTACATCATTTTATTTAATTGATCAAAACGGAAAAGTAATGAAAAAGTATAGTGGCATTAGTAATACGCCATACGAAGACATTATACGTGATATGAAGCGATTAGTGGATTAAAAATAAGGGTGCATAGCACCCTTATTTTTTTTGCATTAGTCTATGGATAAAATGTCATGTTGCTGGGGAAGTTTCGGCGCCCGAATTTCTAATACGCCGTTTTGATAAGAAGCTTTCGCTGCTTTTTTATTAATTGAATACGGCAACTTAATCAATCTTGATGCTTCTGAAATGGAACGTTCTCGGCGATAATAGTTATGGGATGTTTGTTCTTCTTCTTCCTCTTCGAGTATCTCTTCTTTTACAGAGACTTTTAAGTATTCACTTTGTATTTCAATTTGGATTTGTTCTTTTTGTATACCTGGTAGTTCAGCTGTAACAACGAGTTCTTCACCAACTTCATATAAATCTACAGGGAATGTTAATAAACGGTTTCCTTTTTGGAAAAAATGATTTAAATCAGCGATTACATTGCGAAGAGGTGTTTGCTCGAAGAAATCATCAATTTGCTTTAAGTAATTACGAACCGGTGGGCGAGAAGAATCTTTTTTTTCTTCACTCATGGTATTCCCTCCTAGAAATCAATTTGCAATATCATATGACAAAAGCGGAGAAAGGTGAGTGTCTAGTTTTCATGTTTTCATAAAAAATTGTTAAAAATGTGAAATGGAGTGATTTTTTTATAGTTTTTGGTCGCCATATTCAGTTGATTATGCTAGTATAAATAGGGTTGATATAGTAGTATAGAAACAGAATGAAAACCGAAAGAGGGTAAGAAGTATGTGTGGTTTTGTAGGATGTTTATGTGAAAACCCTAGAGAGTTTTCAGAAACAGAAAAACATCAATTTGAAAATATGAACACGATGATTTTCCACCGCGGTCCAGATGACGAAGGATATTTTCGTGATGAACATGTACAATTTGGCTTCCGCCGTTTAAGCATCATTGACTTAGAGGCAGGACATCAGCCGCTAACTTATGAAAATGATCGATATGTAATTATTTTTAATGGTGAAATTTACAACTATGTAGAATTACGTGAAATGTTACTTGAAAAAGGTGCAACGTTTGCAACACAATCTGATACAGAAGTTATCATTGCATTGTATGCACATATGAAAGAAAAATGTGTAGACTATCTTCGTGGTATGTTTGCATTTATGATTTGGGATCGTGAAGAGAAGAAACTTTTCGGTGCACGTGATCACTTCGGTATTAAACCTTTATACGTCGCACATCAAGGTGATACTACATTCTTCGCATCTGAGAAGAAAAGTATTATGCATGTGATGGAAGATAAAGGAGTTAATCCAACGTCACTACAACATTACTTTACGTACCAATATGGTCCAGAGCCAGAAACATTAACAATTGATGTTAATAAAATTGAGCCTGGTCATTATTTCGTAAAAGAAATCGGTAAAGAGATGGAAATCCATCGCTACTGGAAACCTTATTTCAACGCTTCAAGCGCAACGAAAGAGGAGCATATCCAAGCAATTCGTGATGTGTTATACGATTCAGTAAAAGTGCATATGCGCAGTGATGTACCAGTAGGTTCATTCTTATCTGGTGGTATCGATTCATCTATTATCGCTTCTATCGCAAGAGAAATGAATCCAAATCTTTTAACATTCTCTATTGGTTTTGAGCAACGTGGTTTCAGTGAAGTTGATGTTGCCAAAGAAACTGCTGAGAAATTAGGCGTTAAAAACCATAACGTATTCATTTCAGCGAAAGAGTTTATGGATGAGTTCCCAAAAATCATTTGGCATATGGATGATCCTTTAGCAGATCCAGCAGCTGTACCATTGTACTTCGTTGCAAAAGAAGCACGTAAGCATGTAACAGTTGTTCTTTCAGGTGAAGGTGCAGACGAGCTATTTGGTGGTTATAACATTTATCGTGAGCCAAACTCACTAAAAATGTTCTCTTACATTCCTAGCCCAGGTAAGAGTGTTCTAAAAGCATTAAGTGGTGCTCTTAAAGAAGGATTTAAAGGTAAGAGCTTCCTAGAGCGTGGATGTACGCCAATTGAAGAGCGTTACTATGGAAACGCGAAAATCTTCCGTGAAGAAGAGAAAGTTGAATTAATGAAGTATTACAATGAAAGTGTTAACTATATGGATATCACGAAACCATTGTATAACGAGATTAAAGATTATGATGATGTAAGCAAAATGCAGTACATTGACATGTTCACATGGTTACGCGGTGACATTTTATTAAAAGCTGATAAAATGACAATGGCAAACTCATTAGAACTTCGTGTACCGTTCTTAGATAAAGAAGTATTCGATGTTGCATCTAAAATTCCAACTGAATTTAAGATTGCTAACGGAACTACGAAAGCTATTTTACGTGAAGCCGCACGCGGAATCGTTCCAGATCACGTATTAGATCGTAAAAAACTTGGATTCCCAGTACCAATTCGTCACTGGTTAAAAGATGAAATGCATGATTGGGCTATCAATATTATAAACGAGAGTAAAACAGAGCATTTAATCGACAAACAGTATGTATTAAACTTACTGGAAGCACATTGTGCAGATAAAGGCGATTATAGCCGTAAAATTTGGACTGTACTTGCGTTTATGGTATGGCACCAAATTTATGTTGAGCATAAATACGATACGAATAAGTTCCATGAAGAAACAAAACGTGCGTATAGCTTAGTTTAATTAGAAAAACCTTAAGATCGCATACGGTCTTAAGGTTTTTTTCATAAATAGGAAGTATTATTGATACAATAATAGTAAAAGGATGGACAACATATGATTACGTTTGAGAAAGTTTCTGTAGAAAATGAAAGCGTTGTTAAAGAAATGTTTAAATCGCATAGTTTAGGTGAGAAAAAGGTACAGTACTGTGTGAAAGTTGATGATACATATATTGGTGTAATAGATTATAGTGTTCAAGAGGAACGAGCTGTTTTATCACAGCTAATTATTCATTTTGATTACCAAGGTTACGGTTATGGTACAAATACGTATTTTACATTTGAAGAAATGATGAAACAAAGAAATGTGAAAGAAATAAAAGTGCTACAAGAGGGATTAACAGAAAAGGCGAAGTCTTTCATAGAGAGTTTTGGCTTTACTTCAGAAGATGAAGCGTATGTGAAGAAAATATAACGATGATTATTTATGTAATACAATAAATATAAGGCAGGTGGATGTATGACGATGACTGCTGGTCTTGTCTTAATTGGAGTGTGCTTTATAGTAGCAGAACTATGTCATATAATCATTCGGAAAAGAATGATTAAGAAAAGAAAGCCGTATGAATTACAATACGTCCCTGTCTTTTTCATTATATTTTGTATGCTTAGTACATTACAAAATATAATGAACTTTCCACCACTTGTGAATGTTTTTTTAAAGTTTGGTTTACTTTATAGTGGTGTTGGAATAGCACTTTTATTTATTTTATTTTGCATACGTTATATTCACTATCAATCGTATATATTTATTTTAAATTGGTTAAAGCAAGATGATAGAAACCGCCTTACATAAGGCGGTTTTTTAATTTGCGATTGTAACAGAACTTGTACATTTCACATAAAATAGGACGAGTAGCAATGCTAACATATTACAAGAAAGGGGCAGGGTAGTAAAATGAAACTTGTTATAGACGCAGGGCACGGTGGATATGATTCTGGTGCTGTTGGTAATGGCTTAGTAGAAAAAAACTTAACACTTCAAATTGCTAGACGCGTTCGAGACATTTTAACGGTAAATTACCCAATTACAATTAAAATGACACGTGATAGTGACGTGTTTATTTCTTTATCGGAACGTGCTAATATTGCTAATGCTTTTGGTGCGGATTATTTTATTTCATTTCATATTAATAGCGGCGGGGGTACAGGTTTTGAAAGCTATATTTATAATGCGTTATCCAACAGCAGCACTGCATATGCAAAGCAACAAAAGATGCATACAGCAGTAAATCCTGTATTAACAAAATACGGTCTTCGTGATCGAGGAGCAAAAAAAGAAAATTATGCGGTATTAAGAGAAACCGCAATGGATGCAATTTTAACAGAGACTGCCTTTATTGATACAACGTTTGATGCAAATTTATTAAAAAATCCACAATTTATTGAAGATCTAAGTCAAGCGTATGCAAATGGAATAGCAGCTATTTTTGGAGTAGCTCCAAATCCACAACCACCTAACCCACAACCGACACCTCAAACGAAGGGAATCGCTTATATCCTTGGGAAAAATGTAAATTTAAGAAATGGTCCATCAACTTCTTCCTCAGTTATTCGTCAATTAAATTCTCCAGAATCTTACGTTGTATATCAGGAAAGTAACGGATGGTTAGATTTGGGGAATGGACAATGGGTGTATAATGATCCTTCTTACATTAATTTTGTAAAGACAAGCAATAGTGATGGAAGTCCGATTGGGGTTGCATATATACAAGGGATGAATGTAAATTTAAGAAGTGGTCCATCAACTACATCTGCAGTTATCCGTCAATTAAATCCTCCAGAATCTTATTTAGTATATATAAATGAAAATAGTTGGTTAAACCTTGGTGGAAATCAGTGGGTATATAATGATCCATCTTATATTAAATATACTCAATATTAGGAATTAAAACGATAATACAATATGGATGCGTATCTTTGTTATGTATAACTCAGATACGCATTGTAATAACAACATAAATTTTTATACTTATACACTATGTTTTAAAAAGAAACATTAGAAAAGCGGATAGAATCGAAATGGTATATATTAAAAAAGTTTTCTGATATACATTGACAATGTATGTAGTATACATTAATCTTTAATTGTTAATGATAATCGATTTCATCTAGGGAGGACATATGATACATACTAAAAAACTAATTATGTTCTGCATTATGATACTCATGGTTGTAATTGCAGGATGTAGTAAAGAAGAGAAAAAAGAAAATGATATATCAGTGAAAGCAAAAGATTCATATACAGTAAAGCATGTAATGGGCGAAACGACAGTAAATGGTACACCTAAAAAAGTTGTTGTTTTAACAAATGAAGGTGCAGAGGCTCTCCTAGCTGTGGGTGTAACGCCAGTGGGGACTACGAAACCACGTGCTGGTGATGAATGGTATCCTCATGTAGCGAAAGAGTTGAAAAATACGGAAGTTGTAGGAACTGAACGTGATATTAATTTAGAAGCAGTAATGAAGCTTAAGCCAGATTTAATTATCGGAAATAAAATGCGTCACGAAAAAATATATGATCAGCTAAAAGAAATCGCACCAACTGTTTATGCAGAAACATTACGCGGTGATTGGAAAGAAAACTTTACGCTTTATACAAAAGCTGTAAATAAAGAAAAAGAAGGGCAAAAAGCTCTTGATGATTATAAAAAACGTATTGAAGGAATGAAAGAGAAGTTAGGCGATAAATTGAATTCTAAAGTTTCTATTATTCGTTTCGTGCCAGGTGATGTTCGTATTTATCAAAAAAACTCATTCTCGGGAATTGTTTTAAATGATATTGGATTTAAACGACCACCATTACAAGATAAAGATGATTTTGCGATAAAAGGAATTACAAAAGAGCAAATTCCAAATATGGACGGAGACTACTTATTCTATTTCACGTCTGATAAAGATGCAGATAAGAATAATGAAGGAAATTCGTTAGCAAAGGAATGGACAGAAGATCCACTCTTTAAGCAACTTCAGGCTTCTAAAAATAATAAAGTATTCCAAGTAGATGAGGTAATCTGGAATACAGCAGGCGGTATTAAAGCTGCGAACCTTATGTTAGATGACATTGAAAAATATTTCCTTAAATAAATGATTAAATACATCACTTTTACGAAGTGATGTATTTTTTGTTTGTGAAAATACAGAAAATTCCTTCTTTCAGGGTGACATAAGTTGTACAATAAAATCAATCATGTGATAAAGGAGTGGGGAAGAATGAAAGCTACTCATAAAGATTGGATCTTGTTTAATGGAAGAATGATTAATACGAAGGAAGAACAGCCGATGGTCGCATTAGAAGAACGTGGTTTCCAATTTGGTGATGGTATTTATGAAGTATTTAGACTATACGATGGAAAGCCTCATTTATTAGATTTACATTTGGAACGATTCTTTAACTCTATGGCAGAAATAAAACTAATTCCACCATTTACGAAGGAAGAATTAGTGGAAGAGTTACATCAAATGATTGAAAAAAATCAATTTCAAGAAGATGGGAATGTATATTTACAAATATCAAGAGGTGTACAACCACGCAATCATGTATATGAATCAGATTTACAACCGACATATTTTGCAAATCTTGTTTCGTTCCCAAGACCAGTGGCTTCAATGGAGTCAGGGATTAAGGTAACAGTAGAAGAGGACATTAGGTGGAAGTTTTGCCATATAAAATCTTTAAATTTGCTTCCTAATATTATGATCAAAAATAAAATAAATGAACAAGGGTATCAAGAAGCAATATTAGTACGGGATGGTATTGTGACTGAAGGGTGTCATTCCAATTTCTTTATCGTGAAAAATAATAAGTTAATTACACATCCAGCGGATCATTTAATTTTACATGGTATTACACGTCACTACGTGATTACATTAGCGAAAGAGTTACATATCGAAGTAGAAGAACGAGAGTTTTCATTACAAGAAGTATATGAAGCTGATGAGTGCTTCTTTACAGCGACGCCACTTGAAATATTCCCAGTCGTTCAAATTGGTGATGAACAGTTTGGAGCTGGTGAAAGAGGACCAATTACGAAAAAATTACAAGTTGCATATGAAGAGAGTATTCATTTGTTTAAAGTGACAAATTAATCATGAAGAAAAAAGCTGGTATTCTTCCGGCTTTTTTTCATGATATAATTCAAGCGTAGGACAAGTTTTGAAAACGCTGTAAAAAGGGGATTTAATATATGAATTATGAAGATTTTAAAGAAGTAATTCACGGAAGACGAAGTGTTAGAAAGTTTACAGATCAAGAAGTATCTATTAATGATATAAAAGAAATAATTGATTGTGCTCGTTACGCACCGAGTGATACGAATTCACAAACGTGGGAATTCTTGGTTATTATGAATCGAGAGAAGATTAAAGAAATTGAACAAATGACATGGGGTGCATTACATAAACTTGCGACAAAAGCAGCAGAAAATGGAGAAGAGAAAGCAGGGAAATTACTTACACGTTCTTTCGGACCATATGCGACAGCTTTCTCTGAGGCACCAGTATTAATCGTATGTTTGGCAACACCATATGAATCAAAGTTTCGTGAAAAGATATTTGATCCAATTGCTTTTGTTCCAGATTCAGTTTGGGAAGAAGAAGGGATTAAGAGTAGCTGTTTAGCTGCACAAAACTTAATGTTAGCTGCACATGCAAAGGGACTTGGTACTTGTCCAATGACAGGGCCAGTATTGCTAGCTCAAGATGAACTGCGCCAATATTTACAAATTGAGCCTGAAAAACAAATAAATATGGTTATTTCACTCGGATTTCCGAAAGATAAGCCAAAAAAGCTTCCAAGAAAAGAAGTAGAAGAAATCACAACATTTGTTTTTTAAAGTGCTACATAGAAAAGACATTGGACATATCAATGTCTTTTTATTTTTGAGCGGGTATTATATCGATTTGTTGGGCTAAAATGATAAATAAGAAGGAATTACTATTTATTTCATAAAAAAAATTAATGTTCTATTAAGGAAAGTATGATACATTAATCGTGAGCAAGCTTCTATATGTTCATAAAAGTTTTAAATGTTGTCTTAAAATTTAAACGTTATTTTTGTATAATAAATTATAATCAAATGACAGGGGGGATGGATTTTGAAAAAATTCATAATCACTGGATTGTCTGTATTGTTATTAGTAGGTTGCGGTGCTCCGCAGGAAAAAGAGGACGCGCAATCAAAACAGGAAGAACAAGTTGTAAACGCAAGTGATGAGAATATGGTTGTATTTCCTGAAGGTGCAATGTCAATTGGAGAAGGGAAAGTAAAAGTTATTACTCCAGATGGTACTTCTGAAAATGGCAATATACCGACTGTATTCATCAAAAAGGATACTTTAATTCAGCAAGTTGAATTAGAACTTTCTAATTTTCAAAGTGATAAAGAAACATTCATATTTGTAGATCAAATGTATACAGATAAACATCAAGTAACTAGTACAACGCAGACAACAGTACAATTAAAAGAAAAGACGCTAGAAACAGGTAGTCATACAATTACTGCAGTTCAGTATGAAAATAATGATCCGAAAGGAAAAGTTATTAGTTTTAATCAAGCGACGTTTGAAACAAAACCAGCGTCTTAATATGAATAAAAAGTACATTACTCAAAAAGTAATGTGCTTTTTTGTTTGGACTAGAGTGTGCAAGAGTGACTAACTTGTTTCGTTTTCTAATACGATTAAGAAGGAAGAAATCACTTGTTTCTACTATCACAGAGAAAGAGGTTGAAGATGTGAATCGGTGTGTTCTTTTCTTCGTGATTAGTATAATACTGTAAGTAATGTAGTTTACGATCCAAGAAGTTATTCAAATTATGCTTAATTATCGAGTTTGTGACTTCGTAATAGGAGCTAGTTGTTTTACCATTGTGTATCTATTATATCCCGCATTAATGGGCAGTAAGACCTCGCCTTAAAACTCGGTATATGTGAGGAGATTAGGTTGGATATCAACTGTCCGATTGGTTTAACTAATAATCATTGGAGATGAACAAACTCTCGAATGATTAAAGTTTCACTTTATGATAAACTCGAATTAAGGTAAGTTTTACAAGAAAAATGTAGGTATTTCATTTGAAATGTCGAATAGTACATACGATGTCGTAATAACAAATTTTCTATTGTTTACTGTGAAACAGAAGAAGGAGAGATAATAGTTATGAAACGAGCTCTTATTAATATTGATTATACATATGATTTTGTAGCGGAAAAAGGTGCTTTAACTTGCGGAAAACCAGGCCAAGAAATTGAGAAGGAAATTGTACATATAACGAAGCAATATATTAAAAATGGCGATTATGTAGTGTTTGCAATTGATAAACATGAAGAAAATGATGAATATCATCCCGAAGCGAAATTATTCCCTCCTCATAATATAGCAGGTACAAATGGTAGAGACTTATTCGGTGAATTACAAGATGTATACGAAACATATAAAAATGCTGAAAATGTATATTACATGGATAAAACACGATATAGTGCATTTGCAGGAACCGACTTAGAAATGAAGTTAAGAGAAAGAGGAATAGAAGAAGTTCATCTTGTAGGTGTTTGTACTGATATTTGTGTTCTTCACACAGCAGTAGACGCTTATAATAAAGGATTTAAAATTGTTGTTTATGAAAAGGCAGTTGCATCTTTTAATGCGCAAGGGCATGAATTTGCACTTGGACATTTTAAATCTTGTTTACATGCAGAAGTGAAATGAAAAAGAGGCCTTTAAAAAGGTCTCTTTTTTGCGTTTAAACTGAGACGATATTTTGCTCAATTAATTTTTTTATGAATGGGCTAATATTTTGTGGTAGCTCATTTAAATTAAAAAATTGTACATGTAATGATTCGACTCCATCAGCTTTTAGCAAGCCACCTGTAATATCTTTGCAAAGGTAAGCGATTGTTATAGGGTAAAATTCATCTCCGTTCGGTAATTTCATAAAAAATTCTTTACCTGAAAATACAGTTGCTAGCTGAAGTGTACCAATTTCGATTCCGGTTTCTTCAAGTACTTCTCGTCTTCCGGCTGCTTCTATAGATTCACCAAGTTCCACAAAACCTCCTGGAACGCCCCACATGCCATGTCGCCTTTGTTGTAGTAGTATTTGTCCTTGTTCATTGAAAACAGCTACCGCAACGCCTGCTAAATTAAGCGGTCTTGATCCAACAACTTCTCTTAGTTCTTCAATATATCCCATTGCTTGTAACCTCCGTGAGTAATAATATTTTCAAATGAACTATTCGATATTATGTAAATGTTTTCCTTTTGTTAGGGTGGGTAGTGTAGTCTTAAAGTAAAGTCATAAAAAAATTCAATTGCTAGCTCCCTTTAGGTTATGAAAAAGGGTATATTTATAGAAGAATGTCTAATGAATTTTAAAAATATAGCAGCTTTGTATAGAATTTTTATTAGTTAAGGAAGTGGATGGATGAGTTTATTAACGTATACTGAAGAATTTTTTAATTATGTAAGGGAGTTTTTACTTTTAAGATTTTTACTATTTGCTTTAGTTTTAATCATTATTTCGTTTGTAATAAACCGTATTATTGATTGGTTTTTTAGGAAATCAAGCTTTTTTGATGAAGAGGTAGAGCAGACGATTCAAAGTGTAATTCGATCTATTTTTAGATATATCATTATCATCAGTCTTATCATATATTTAATTAGCCAATTTGTAGATATAAAAAGTATTATTGCAGGTGCAGGGATAGCTGGAGTTGTCATCGGTTTTGCAGCACAACAGATGCTAAAAGATGTTATATTAGGCTTTGCAAGATTAGCGGACAAAGAGTTTCGAGTTGGTGATTTTGTAACTTTTAACGGAACAAATTCAGGAACTATTGAAGAGATTAGTATTCGTTTTATGCAAATACGTGAATGGTCAGGAAAACTACTTACCATCCCGCACGGAGAGATTAGAACGATACAAAATTTTAATAAAGGATGGATGCGTGTAATTGAACGCATCACGGTAAGTTATCAGGAAGATCCAACAAGAGTGAAGGAATTGTTAGAAGAAGTATGTGTTATATGCAATGAAAAATTGGATCAAACTCTTTATAGAGTAGAGGATGACGCTGTTGAACCATTTAAATACGTCGGTGTTACAGACTTAAATCCTAACCTGAAATATGTTGGCTATGAATTTTGTATTACAGGTTTAATAAAGCCAGAAGATTATTTTGAAACTTCTAGACAAGTAAGATTTGAATTAATGTCTATGTTTCATAAGAATCAAGTGCAAATGCCAGCAGCGAATATGGTTGTTACTACTGAAAGTTTACAGCATATCCATGGTGGACAATCTTTATCGGACAGCTAAAGTAGGATCGTTTGTTAACAAAAATTTTGCTTCCAACATTGGATAGAATAACAATAATAAAATGATTGATATAAAGAAAGGGCTGAAGGGATTCGGTTCTTTTTTTATTTATAGAATTTAGAAATTTCTTAATGTTATAATTGTAGTTGGTGATGAGAATGAACTTTGAAGAAAAAGAGATGCATCGTTTAGAAGCATTAAAAGAAATTGCTGAATTATTAAATGAAGCAACAAACTTACAGGATATGTTAGAAAAAGTATTGCATACATTGTTACAAGTTATGAATTTACAAACAGGGTGGATCTTCTTTATTGATGAAAGTGGAAAGCACCGTATGCTTGTAGACGAAAATTTACCACCAGCTCTTACGTGGCAAGAGAAGAAGCCGATGTGTGAAGGGGACTGTTGGTGTGTAGAACGTTTTGTGAATGGGAGATTGGAAAAAGCGACTAATATTATTGAATGTAAGCGAATAGAAGATGCAATTGAATGTAATTGGGGAGAGACAGAAGATGTTACACATCATGCGACAATTCCACTTAGGTCTGGATCAGAAAAATTTGGTCTACTAAATGTGGCTGCACCTCATAAGACTCATTTTTCAGAGGAAGAGTTAGCGTTATTAGAATCAATTGCATTTCAAATTGGAACGACAATACAACGTATTCAATTAGTTGAGAAAGAACGTAAATATGTAGTGGTAGCGGAAAGAAATCGACTTGCACGTGATTTACATGATTCAGTAAAACAATTGTTATTTTCTATTATGCTAACAGCGAAAGGTACTCTGAATATGACGCAAGATAGAGAATTGCAAGAGATGTTAAGTTATATTGGGGAATTATCACAAGAAGCATTACAAGAGATGACTCTATTAATTTGGCAATTAAGACCTGAAGGATTAGAGAAAGGGTTAGCAGAAGCAATTCAAAATTACGGGAAGTTATTAGGAGTTCAAGTGGAAGTTCGAATTGATGGGATGGTTTCAATTGGGGATGAAATAGAAGAAGTTTTATGGCGTATTAGCCAAGAGGCGCTACATAATTGTAAAAAGCATGCTTCGTGTGAAAAGGTACATGTTCTTTTGAAAATAGAAAATAACCAGTTACATTTTTACATAGAAGATAATGGAATAGGATTTATACAAGAGCAAGTAAGGGAGTCAGCACTTGGCCTGAAAAGTATGAAGGAACGTATTCAGTTAATGAAGGGATCGTTTCAAATTATAACAGAGCTGAGAAAGGGAACAAAAATAGAAATTCAATTGCCGATTTGAAGGGGAGAATAAGATTGAAGATTAAATTGCTACTAGTTGAGGATCATCATATTGTTCGAAGAGGACTTGTATTCTTTTTGAAAACGAGAGAAGAATTTGAAATTATTGGGGAAGCGGAAAATGGCGAAGAGGCATTACATTTCGTGCAAAAAGAAAGACCGGATGTCGTACTAATGGATGTATCGATGCCGAAAATGGATGGAATTGAGGCAACAAAACGTCTAAAGCAATACGATGAGACGATAAAGGTACTTATATTAAGTAGTTTTTCAGAGCAAGATTATGTTATACCAGCACTTGAAGCTGGAGCAGATGGTTATCAATTAAAAGAAGTACAACCTGAGCAACTTGTGGCTTCAATTATTGCAGTACATCAAGGAAATGCGAATTTTCACCCGAAAGTAACACCTGCATTAATGGGGCGTTCTGCAGTAAAGAAGGAAATAGAAAATCCTTTTTCGATGTTAACGAAAAGAGAGCAAGAGGTACTTCGCGAAATTGCGAAAGGAAGAAGCAATAAGGAGATTGCAGCAGAACTTCATATTACAGAACAAACTGTGAAAACACACGTTTCAAACGTTTTAGCTAAATTGGAAGTGGATGATCGTACGCAAGCCGCATTATACGCAGTGAAACATGGGGAGAATTATTCATAAGTATGAATAATTCTGTTATATCGTATGACAGAATACATAGGAGCGATTAAAATTTATAGTAATCCCTAATATAGGTTTTTCTTCTTTCAATAATTAGGTACAATAAAGTGAAACTCTAATCAGTGGGGGATCATCCCCACTGATTATTAGTTAAACTAATCGGTTTTTACAGGATAAAGCTACGATGGAAGAGGAGGATATGCTATGCCTGGTACAAGAAGTGGGATTGGAAAGATTCAGGCTTCGTTAAATGGTTTATCACCGAAATTGCGAAGTATTGCCGAACATATTTTGAAACATCCACAAGATGTTGTACATAAATCTATTACAGAATTAGCTGAAGTTACGAATAGTTCCGAAGCTACGATATTCCGCTTATGTAAACACCTTGGTTTGCAAGGTTTTCAAGATTTAAAGATTACATTAGCTCGTGAAATTGTACATACACCGATGCAAAATATTCATGAAGAGGTATCAGCAGAAGATAGTATGGTAACTGTTGCTAAAAAAGTTTTTCATTCGCATATTACAGGATTGCAAGATACTTTACATTTGCTAAATGAAACAGCACTTGAGCAGGCTGTACGAGCCTTGCAAGAAGCAAGTCGAATTGAGTTTTATGGAAATGGTGGCTCTGGTATTATTGCGATGGATGCGTATCATAAGTTTATGAGAACGGGTATTTCTTGTATCGCTCATACTGATTCACATTTTCAAATTATGGGAGCAGGTTTACTCTCGGGAAATTCAGTTGTTATTGGCATTTCTCATTCTGGTAGCAATAAAGGATTACTTGAAGCGTTAGAAGTAGCGAAAGCAAGAGGGGCCAAAATTATTGCGATTACGAGCTATAAGAAATCAGCATTAAGTCAACTTGCTGATATAACGTTATATACATCAACACGTGAGACTGAATTCCGCACAGAAGCAAGTTCATCACGATTAGCACAGTTAAGTTTATTAGATACTTTGTATGTAGGGTTGTCGCTGCAGCGACAAGAGGAAACTCTAAAAAATTTACAAAGTATACGTGAAACGATTTCGATGAAGCGAATATAAAAAAGCTCTTCAAATGAAGAGCTTTCAGACTGTAGACCAATTATTTTTGGAGAGTTCAAATGCTAAAAATAGTTTGTCTCTTATTTTATGGATAATTTATCCAATGCTATTTATATGTAGTGCTTTCTATAGTATAAGTGAGGAAGGTGTCTTATGAAAATATCCGTTTATGTTGCAAGTGCATTTAGCAAGGATCATAAAGGCGGAAATAAAGCAGGAGTGGTATTTATTGAGAATACAAATACATTGACCACTACTCAAAAAATGACAATAGCCAAACAATTGGGTTATGCGGAAACCGCATTTATATCAGAATCTGAAATTGCTGATTATAAATTTGAGTATTTTACACCAAAAGAAGAAGTTGATTTATGTGGTCATGCCACAATTGGCTCTTTCGCGATACTGATGCATTTAAATAAACTTTTCAGGAATCGCTATACGATTGAAACGAACAGAGGTGTTCTTACTATTACCATAAAAGATGACATCATATTCATGGAACAAAATAAACCGATATTCTATGATGTTGTATCTCCAAACGAGTTCATCGACTGTTTTGACATTAAAGATATAGACAATAAATACCCAATTCAAATTGTCTCCACGGGCTTAAAAGATATTTTAATTCCTATAAAAAGCGAAACACAATTACATGCACTGCAACCTAATTTTGAAAAAATTAAAGAAATCAGCAAGTATTATAATGTTGTCGGGATGCATCTATATACTTTTAATGACAATCGAATTATATGCAGAAATTTTGCTCCACTATACGACATTAATGAAGAAGCAGCGACTGGAACTTCAAACGGTGCATTAGCTTGCTACCTTTATGAACAGCACTATTTGCAAAAAGAAGTCTATGTATTTGAACAAGGTTATTCTTTACACTCGCCTTCCGAAATATTAGTTAAATTAGCAACCAATAGCAAGAATAAAATAGAAAAAGTTTATGTTGGCGGCAAAGGCTATTACTGTGAAACTAAGTGTTTAAATGTAGAAAATGTTGAGTGAAGAGCTTTTTTATCGATGAGAAGTTTGTTAATTTATTTTCTTTTAGAAATGTATGACTTACTTATAAGCAGTGATAAACTCTCATTTTTTAAAATCTAAAATAAAAACCGATTTATGTAATAATTCAAATATTGTTCATAATTTCACAATTTGTTTATGAAGTATCATGTTATGATGAACATGTAATGATGATTGAACACTTAAATTTGGTACGGTAACTAGCCAAAGTAGTGGGGAAAGTAGTTGTGAGATAAACTCATTAAAACGCTAAAACACTAAAGGGGAGATCACATATGAAAGCAGTAGTGGTTAATAAAAACAGCAAAGCAAACATCGAAGTGATTGAAAAAGAATTACGTCCGTTACGCTCAGGTGAAGCGTTAGTAGATGTAGAGTATTGTGGAGTTTGCCACACTGATTTACACGTTGCGAATCATGATTTTGGTAACACTGATGGCCGTATTCTTGGTCATGAGGGTGTAGGTGTTGTTACGAAAATAGCTGATGATGTTACTTCACTAAAGATAGGTGACCGTGTAAGTATCGCATGGATGTTCCAATCTTGTGGACGTTGTGAATATTGCGTAACTGGTAGAGAAACATTTTGCCGTGAAGTTAAAAACGCAGGTTATTCAGTAGATGGTGGTATGGCTGAACAATGTATCGTTACAGCTGATTATGCGGTAAAAGTACCAGAAGGATTAGATCCTGCTCAAGCATCATCAATTACATGTGCTGGTGTAACTACATATAAAGCTATTAAAGTATCAGATATTAAACCTGGTCAACCTATTGTAATCTATGGCTGCGGTGGATTAGGTAACTTAGCTATCCAATATGCCAAAAATGTATTTGGTGCAAAGGTAATCGCAGTAGACATTAATGACGACAAATTAGCCTTAGCAAAAGAAGTTGGTGCTGATATGATTATCAATCCAATTTCTCAAGGTCCTGCTGATAAAATTGTTCAAGAGGAGCTTGGTGGCGCTTATGCTGCTGTAGTAACAGCAGTCTCTAAAGTAGCCTTTAACTCAGCAGTTGATGCAGTACGTGCTTGCGGTAAAGTAGTTGCAGTAGGGCTACCAGTAGAAACTATGGATTTAAACATTCCGCGACTTGTACTAGATGGAATTGAAGTAGTTGGTTCTCTAGTTGGTACTCGTAAGGACTTAGAAGAGGCGTTTATGTTCGGGGCAGAAGGAAAAGTAGTGCCGGTTGTTCAAACCTGTTCTCTAGATAAAGTACAAAATGTATTCGAAGAAATGGAACAAGGTAGAATTCAAGGGCGTATGGTAATTGATTTTAAACAGCATAGTTGCGATTGCAAATAATTCACTTTAAATATAAAAAGCATGAGTCTAGCGAAGGACATGTAAAAAAGTTAGACGGCATAAAAAGATGATCCCTGTATTTAATAGGGATCATCTTCTTTATATTCTACTAATATCAATGCCAATTAATATTTGATTAATGAAAAATGATTAAAGGTTCACTTTATTTGCAAACGAAAAAGAATCTTTATGTTTAACAAATTTTTTATGATTTGGAACGGTTTGAATTGCTACAACTTGCGAATCTCTTGCTTTCAGTGCATCTTGAATCCCGATTGTCATAAGCTTAATAAATAGAATCGTAATAAAGAATGAAACGAGAGTATAAAAAATAATCCACCATGAAAGATTCATTTCATAACGATTTAATCCAATAAGGCCTGCCCAATCATTAGATAGAGAAACAGGTTTGAGCACTCCGTCATAGAGTTCACGCATTTGTATCCCGCCAATTACAATGTCAAGCAACGCCAAATGGATAACGAGTATGAGTGCTTGGACGATATGTTCCATAAATACCACAAATAAGCGATCAAGTAATAAGACTCGTAAGTGTTTTTTGATAATATGAAAACGGCTAGCACCCAGTAATTGTGAACTTAAAATGTAATCTTGTTTCATAAATTCATCGACTTCTGAGGATATATATAAAGAAAGTGTAGGCAGAGCCACGAAAATAAGTACGAGTACTTGATAAAACGCAAATGAAATATTTGGGTCTAATCTATCAGCATTTGATACGATTACAATATTAACGGGCGTGATGAGTATAAATGCGATAAATAAAGTTGGAATATAATAAAAAACTTCTGAGCATGATTGGAAAAATTTCTTGAATTTTGGAGCATATAAACTTAAGAGGATTCCTATACATGTTCCGAATAAAATTCGAAAGAAGCTAATTGCCACGGCTAATAAAATGGTGAATTTTGCTCCTTCTACAATTTGTAAGAAAACAGACTCTCCAAAACGATCAGATCCAAAAGGCGGAATTAACGATGGTGGAAAGGGGGCCTTTCCAAGTAATTCGTTATTGTCATTGTAAAGTAACTGAGGAGGTTTTGGGATGTTATCTTTAAAGAACCAACTATAAATAAAACTAGCTGAAATAAGTATGAATAGATAAGTAAAGCCGATTAAAAAGCGTTTTGATTTCCAAATAGATTTCATAATGATACTCCTTTCAATTGCTTTTTCCATCTATTCATCATGAATGAGACTATGTGGAAAAGGGCATAAAACGGTAAAATAATCATAACAAGTATGATAAATGCAGCTGGAGGTGAAACAAACGCCTTTTTAAATAAAAATTGAATAATGCCTTCCATATTAAAAACAAATTCTAAAATGAATAAGTTAGAAAGTAAGAAAACGAAAATCGTTTTTAAATGATGGAAGAAATGGATAGATATATTTTTGAATAAATGAATGCATAGTATATAACTTGATGAAAGGCCTTTTCCATATGCAACCTCTACGTAATGTTTTCCTTCTTCTTCTTTTATGTATAACACCATCATCCGAAACATTTGTAATGTAGGTAAGACAGCTAATGATAAAATAGGGAGTAAATAAGCTCGATTTTCATTAAAAGAAATAATAGTGACAGGAGATTCCCCGAATTTCTGAAGTACCCATATGAAAAATATTTGCAAACAAATCATCATCATCATATCAGGGACAGCTTCTAATATGAACACAATTCGGTTTATCCATTTTTTTATATAATCTTTTGCTAAAAAATAAAAAAATGCCATGCTAGATGATAGAAAGAGAGCAAGAAAAAAGGCTGAAAATAATATAGTAAATGAATATAGGTAAGGTTCTAAAACAGTTGGAAATAATGGTGTTTTTTTGAAATGGCCAAACTTCGGGTCTGATCCTATAATCACTAATGATTCAGGAGAGAAGACCTGTTTTAACATGGTAACGATCTGATTAAAAAAATAAATTGGTTGAAAGGTAAACCCTTGTTGAGTGATAAATAAATAAGGTAAATTTAATAATAGTAAGAGTGATAAAAGAATTGATGAAAGCTTAATTGTGAATTGAGATATTTTATTTAACATTAAATCCCTCCGACATCTTTTTACAACATTATACAATAAATCCTATATTATTGTTTTACTTTTCTGAAAAATAAAAATACTATTAAATTTTATAGTATGCAAGATATATTTACAAGATAAAAAAGTGATAGTAGGGGGCCGCGCTCTATGTTTATCAAGATAAAAGGACTAGTGAATCTAAAATAATAAACAAGAGCAAAATGCACAGAATTCTTATTCTGCGGATAGTTACTTTTCTTGGCTTGATGGTGATGTTACGTGATCCCTAAAAATGAATATTGCTTCTCAACGCTTTTTCATGCAAATGAGTAGAACGTATGGAGGACTATGTATGTGTTGTTAATGAGAGGAAAGAGTGTATTGCGTAACGCAATATAACGTAATTTTACCGCACGGAAAAGCTAAATTTAGTATATAAGTGAAATGGAATGAGGGGGATATATTTTTCGTTATGAAAAAAAATTTCTTTTTATAACTTGATAAACGAAAAAATATTTTATACACTAATTCATGTAAGCGGTTTACTAAATCGTGTTTTGCTAGAAATGAAGGGAAGATTCGCATGGAAACAAGGGGGAGAGTAATCGGGATTGATATCGGTACCACAAGTACGAAAACGGTTGTTTTTACAGAAAAAGGAAAAGTTATTGCATCACATGCAATCGATTACCCAATTATTCAACCGAACGTAGGATGGGCTGAGCAAGATCCTGATGTAATATGTGCCGCTGTATACAAAAGTGTAAGCGTTGCCATTGAAAAGGGTAATGTATTACCAGAAGATATTTCTTCGATCGGTATTAGTGCAGCTATGCACGCATTAATTGCAGTAGATGAAAATGGTACGCCATTAACGCGTTCTATCATTTGGGCAGATAATCGAAGTACGAAGCAATCAGAAAAATTATTACATCAAATGAATGGGCATGAAATTTATAGACGTACAGGTACACCGATCCATCCAATGTCACCACTTTCTAAATTGTTATGGATGAAAGAAGAGGAACCAGAGTTATATACAAGTGCTTATAAATTTATTTCCATTAAAGAGTATGTGATTTACCAATTATTTTCACGCTACGTCGTTGATTATTCGATTGCTTCTGCTACGGGGTTATTTAATTTAGAAACATTAAATTGGGATGAAGATGTTTTAACGATGTTACATATGTCACCAGAACAATTATCAACCCCTGTACCAACTACATATATTTTATCAGGTATGAAGTCAGAATTAGCACAGAAGATGGGGATAAGTGCAGAGACACCAATTGTCATCGGAGCAAGTGATGGGGTTCTTGCAAATGTAGGAGTTGGGGCGATATCACCGGGTGCGGCTGCAATTACGATTGGAACGAGTGGTGCGGTTCGAACAATCTCATCAAATATAAATACAGATGAGAAAGGGAGAACGTTTTGTTACGCATTAACAGATGAGCACTGGGTAATCGGTGGTCCAACGAATAATGGTGGAATATTACTGAGATGGTTACGTGATGAATTTGGTAGTCCAGAGCAAGAAGTTGCAAGGAAGCTCGGAATTGATCCTTATGATTTATTAATTAAATATGCAGAAAGCGTACCAGCTGGAGCGGATGGGCTATTGTTTTTACCTTTCTTATCTGGAGAACGCGCACCTTACTGGAATGCAAATGCTCGTGGTACATTCTTTGGAATCAATCTTCAACATAAGCGAGAACATTTTATACGTGCAGTGATGGAAGGTGTTTGTATGAGTGTATATTCAGTAGCACTCGCAATCAGGGACTGTACAGGGCCACTTACTGAAATACGAGTTTCAGGAGGGTTTGCGAAATCTGCATTTTGGAGACAAATGTTGTCCGATATGATGGGGAAAGAATTGCTTGTACCTGAAAGTCATGAAGCATCTGCGCTTGGGGCAGCGGCAGTTGCTTTATATGCTGTAGGAAAAATTGATTCTCTTGAAGAGGTAAAGGATTGGATTGATATTGTCCATCATCATGTACCGAATAAAGAAAATACGGCTATATATTTAGAAATGTTTTATATGTATGAACGACTTTACAATCGTTTGAAAGAAGAATTTGATTGTATAGCTGCTTTCCAACGTAAACAATAGGGGGATTGGGAGAAATGGTAGTTGGGATCGTACTAGCGGCAGTTGTCATACTACTTTTACTTATTACGGTAGTAAAATGGCATCCATTTGTCGCATTAATTTTAACAGCAATTGGTGTAGGATTGGCAATGGGAATGCCTTTAATTGGAACTTCACCAAAAGATCCAGGGATTATTGATTCTATTAAACTAGGGCTTGGTAATATGTTAGGCTTTTTAGCAATAGTTTTAGCGCTAGGAACGATGCTTGGAAAAATGATGGCCGAATCTGGCGGTGCTGAACGTATCGCTAACACATTAATTAATCGTTTTGGGAAGAAACGAGTTCACTGGGCGATGATGTTCGTTGCATTTTTAGTAGGGATTCCGGTATTTTTCCAAGTTGGATTTGTCCTATTAATTCCGTTAGTATTTACAATTGCGTTAGAAACTGGGGTATCACTTATTACAATCGGTATTCCGCTAGTAGCAGGACTGTCAGTCGTACACGGACTTGTTCCACCGCATCCAGCGGCAATGGCGGCAGTTGGTATTTTTAAAGCAGATGTAGGGAAGACAATTTTATATGCGTTAATTGTCGGACTTCCAACTGCAATTATTTCAGGTCCACTTTATGGGAAATGGATTGGTGCTCGTATCCATAAGGAAGTACCATTAGATATAGCGGAGCAATTTATTGAAAGAGATAAGAAGAAAGAACTTCCTAGCTTCGGAAATACATTGTTTACTATTTTACTTCCAGTATTTCTTATGCTTGGTGCATCCATTGCTGAAGTAGCGTTACATAAAACGAGTCAACTTGCACAAGTGTTACACTTTATTGGAGATCCAATAGTCGCTTTATTAATTGCAACGATTTATTCTTTCTTTAGCCTTGGTTATGCAAAAGGATTTTCTAAAGATAAAGTATTACAATTTACAAATGATTGCCTTGGGCCAATTGCAAACATACTGTTAGTAATTGGTGCTGGTGGTGCATTTAATAAGGTGTTATTAGATTCTGGAATTGGTACTACAATTGCTGAAATGGCGAAAGAATCACATATTTCACCAATATTACTTGGATGGGGAATTGCTGCACTTATCCGAGTTGCAACAGGATCGGCAACTGTTTCTATGATGACAGCAGCTGGAATTGTAGCACCGATTGCAGCAAGTACACCTGGTGTAAATGTTGAACTACTAGCACTTGCAACAGGCGCAGGGTCATTAATTTTATCACACGTGAATGATTCGGGATTTTGGATGATTAAAGAATATTTCGGAATGACTGTGAAAGAAACATTATTAACATGGACCGCAATGGAGACTATACTATCAGTTGTAGCACTTGGATTAATTTCGATATTAAATATATTTGTATAGAATGGGAGATTGATTAATATGAAACTAGGTTTAATTGGATTAGGAAAAATGGGATTCCCATTAGCTGAACACTTACATGAAGACAAGCATGAAGTAGTTGTATACGATGTAAATAAAGAGCTTGTAGAAAAGGCAGGAAAACTAGGAATTACTGCACGTCATACATTAAAAGAAATGATCGCTGAATTAGAAGCTCCTCGTACGATCTGGGTAATGGTGCCTGCAGGAGAAGTTGTAGAGTCAGTATTAAAAGATGTGTATCCGTTATTAGATGAAGGTGATATCGTTATTGAAGGTGGAAATTCATTCTATAAAGATACGTTACGCCGTGCTGAAGAAGCAAAAAGCTTCGGATTACATTATGTAGATATCGGTACATCTGGCGGTGTAGAAGGAGCTAGATACGGTGCTTGTTTAATGGTTGGTGGAGAAAAAGAAATTTATGACCAATTAGAACCTTTATTTAAAGATTTAGCAGTAGAAAATGGCTATTCTTATGCTGGCCGCGTTGGTAGTGGTCATTTCTTAAAAATGGTTCATAACGGTATTGAGTACGGCATGATGCAAGCAATCGCTGAAGGATTTGAAGTACTAGATAAGAGTGACTTTGATTTCAATTATGAAGATGTTGCAAAAGTATGGGCGAACGGATCAGTAATCCGCGGTTGGTTAATGGACTTAACTGAAAAAGCATTTGCAGATGATCCTAAACTTGATGGCATTAAAGGTGTAATGAACTCTTCAGGAGAAGGGAAATGGACTGTTGAAACTGCGCTTGAGTTACAAGCAGCGGCACCAGTAATCGCGATGTCATTATTTATGCGCTATCGTTCTCAGGAAGATGATACATTCCATGGAAAAGTAGTTTCAGCACTACGTAATCAGTTCGGTGGACATGAAGTTGTAAAAAAATAAGGATGTTTTTGAAAAGAAACTTGTGCATAAGCGCAAGTTTCTTTTTTATAGTTTAAGAAATTACTAATTTACAAATACCAATCAATCATCGTTTTTTTGTCACAAATGACAGCTTCAACATTCATTGATTGAACAATATATTCTATATTTTCTTCTTTAGCTAATAATAAGGTTGTAAAGGAATCGTATATACTCATAAACGCATACTCATTGTCTTCGCCAGTAATAATTAACTCATTATTGCTAATGTCCCAAATATCTAATGGAGTAGTATTATTTACCTGTAATAATCCGTTTGTATCAAGAATTGGTTCAGAGAAATATAGATTTCTTGCACCTCTAGAACCGAGGAGTTTAAGTAATTTGTGTAATGAAAATATAGACGTATAATCTTCTGTTGGATAATAAAAATCTTTTTTTAAGTTTGAATGTAGCTTTTCAGCTAAATCCTCTCTTTTATATTCTTCTGAAAAGGCACTAATGGAAGTCAACATGGCCATTGCTAGGTCTGCGTATGAATGTAATCCACTACAAGACATCATTTCCTTCCAAGAAACGGATTTCCCATTATGAATGATTTCTTCAGCGCTAGGATAGATGTGCTCATATGGTCTTTTTCTCACAGACTTTTCCCATCCTAAAGGCATTTGGACAAAAGGATGTAGCAATATAGCTGCAGATTTAAAGTTTCTTGGTAGTTGTTCTAAAATTGGTGATTTGTCATCTAGCCAAATGTAATCCAACAAAATATAACCTCCTCTTAGACTTTGAAATGTACGGATTCCCGTATTATGTTTTTTTTGTATTGATTGTATCAAATATAAAGCGAAGCATGAAATATGTCCCAACATAAAAGTAAGAATAAATAAAATGAAGTTTTCATAAATAGTAAAAGGGTGCTTATGTCATCAGTATAGCTAAAAAATGTTGTTACATATGAGAAGAGCGTGTTAATAAAATATGAGGTGGTTAAATGGGAAATGAGCAAGTGAAGTCTGTAAAGGAAGAAAAAAAGTTATGTCTTTGTATGATCGTCAAAAATGAGTCTAGAATTATGGAAAGATGTTTAAATGCAACAAAATCAATTGTAGATTATGTTTCTATTTGTGATACTGGATCGACGGATAATACGCCTGAAATTATTGGAAATTGGTGTAAGGAAAATGAGATACCTGGGACAGTTCATCATGAGCCGTTTAAAAACTTTGGTTATAACAGAAGCTTAGCAGTTTCATTAGCGCAAAAAACATATCCAGAAGCGGATTATTTATTAATATTAGATGCGGATATGATTTTAGAGGTTGATCCGAATTTCGATAAAACGAGCTTAACGGAAGATCATTATCTTACATTGCAATATGATGTTCATATTAAATATTGGCTTACACGTCTATTAAAAGCTTCTTTACCATGGAAATCTGTCGGTGTTACTCATGAGTATTGGGATATAGATCGTTCAAAAGTTGGAGCGAATTACAATACGAGGGTAGATCGGTTAGAGACTCTTGTCGTGAATGATCCCGGAGATGGGGGGAGTAAAGCTGATAAATTTGAAAGAGATGAGAGGTTGTTGTTACAAGGAATAAATGACCCAGAAACAACGCCAGATTTGCATATAAGATATTTATTTTATTTAGCCCAGACTTATTTTCATTTAAGTCAATTTGAAGATTCGATTAAATGGTATAAAAAACGAGTGGAAGCAGGGGGATGGGTTGAAGAGGTATTCTATTCGTTATTGCGAATAGGATTTTGTTATGAGCAGTTAGCAAATCGTTCAGCAAATAAACAAAATGAAGTGACAGATGCTGATGAAAAAGAAAATGTTAAAGGGCAAGAAGAGCAATATTTAGCATTAGCTGTTTTTTATTTTCAAAAAGCGTGGGAATATAGACCAACTCGGGCTGAGCCATTATACCAACTTGCAAGGTTGTATCGATTACGATCTCAAAACAATATTGCTTTGATGTATGCTCTGCAAGGGAAGGAAATTCCTTTTCCAAAGGATGATCTTCTATTTGTAGATTATCATGTGTATGATTACTTATTTGACTATGAAATTTCTATTAGTGCTTTCTATATACCTCATAAAAAACATTTAGGGGCCGTGTCGCAAAAGTATTTGGAATCGATTAAAGAAGAGATTCCATTTCATATAGCAAATATAGTAGAGAATAATGCGAAGTTTTATTAAATACATTTTCGGTTAAAGGAGTAGTGGAGTAATCATGGAATTAATGCGATGGGCGATTGAACTAGGAGAATCGGTGCATGGAAATACGTATGAAGAATTGATGCCACTACTAGACTATTATTATGATCGTGATCATTTAAAAGCGTATTGTATCGCAAATCTTCTTTTAAACATGGATGTATTAGATGAACATCGTGAAAGAATCGAATTAAGAAGATGCATCGCTGCTTATTATGCTGGATTATATAAAGTAGCAAGAAAACATGCAAATGAGTTAGCACTCAAACATCCGGATGTAGATTTATATAAAAATAATTTAAAATTAATGGAAGCTTATTTGAATAAAGAATATGATTATTGTCTTTTTATATGCCCAAAGACATACGGTAGTTTCATAGATGTTGCGCGAGCTTTAAAGTGGCGGTTGGAGCAGGAGGGAAATACAGTAATTATATCAGAAACAATACTGGAAAATGTAAAGAATACAGTTGTTTTTGGAGCACATACATACGCATATAACCCGAATCTTCTTCCGAAAGATGCAATTATTTATAATTTAGAACAGCTATACGAAGGAAGTCCATATGCGCATCCCCTTTATTTAATATTATTAAAAGATAGAGTGATTTGGGATTATAGTAAACAAAATATAGAATGGCTAAAACAAAAAGGGGTAGGAAAAGAAATAAAACATGTAAAAATGAACTATGCTCCAACTTTGGAAATAAAAAAAGATGCATTTGAAGATGACATTACTGAAGATATTGATATTCTGTTTATAGGTGCTCTTAATCCGAGGCGGCAAGCTATTTTTGATCATCTAAAAGCGATTGCCCCGAATTTAAATATAGTTTTTAAAAATAATGCGTGGGGAATTGTTAGAAATGAATTGATTGCTAGAGCTAAAATTATATTAAATATTCATTTTTACTTATCAGGAATTCTTGAAACACCTCGCGTGTCTTATGCAGTCGCAAATAAGAAATTTATTATTTCCGAAAATAGTAATCCAGAAGATGAGGTAGAGTGGCCGGGAATTGTATTTACTCCGTACGAAAAAATAATTGAAAACGTAATGAAATATATAGAATTACCAGAAGAACGGAAAAAATTAGCGGGAAAAGCATATAATCATTTTGAAGCAAATGAAAGTTTAGGTACATTGAGTCTGAGAGATGAAACGAAGTAATTGTGCGAAACTCATACGAAAGTATGAGTTCTTTTTTGTTTATCATACTATTTTATGAAACAAGTTAACTCTTTATATCGTGTTTTGTATAGAAATTTCTGATAATATATAAGTAGAACTTGAAAACAAAGGGGAGAAATAATCATGAAACTAGTCGTTATTAACGGTACACCAAGAAAATTTGGTAGAACTCGCGTGGTGGCAAAATATATTGCGGATCAATTTGAAGGGGAATTATATGATTTAGCAATTGAGGAGTTACCTTTATACAATGGAGAAGAGTCACAACGTGATTTAGAGGCAGTAAAAAAATTGAAAACGTTAGTGAAAGCTGCGGATGGGGTTGTATTATGTACACCAGAATATCATAATGCGATGAGCGGTGCGCTGAAAAACTCTTTAGATTACTTAAGTAGTAGTGAATTTATTCATAAACCAGTTGCGTTGTTAGCGGTTGCTGGTGGCGGTAAAGGTGGAATAAATGCATTAAACAGCATGCGAACGGTCGCTAGAGGTGTTTATGCAAATGCCATTCCAAAACAAGTTGTGCTTGATGGATTACATGTGCAAGATGGTGAACTTGGGGAAGATGCCAAACCATTAATTCATGATGTAGTTAAAGAATTAAAAGCATATATGAGCGTATATAAAGAGGTGAAAAAGCAACTAGGAGTGGAGTGATATGTCCTCACTTTATCATGATTCTCGCTTGTATTACATTCTAGGGGCCAATAGTCTATCTGCTATTGGTTCCGGAATTGTTATGATAACGATTCCGTGGCTGTTAATTAAAGAGAGTGGAGGAGAGACAACGTTTGGCTATGTTTCTATCATTGCAACCCTCATTATGTTTTTATTAACACCATTCATTGGGCAAAGTATTGATCGTTTTTCAAGAAAATCTTTATTGCTATGTAACGAAGGAATCGGAATTGCCGTAATTGGAATAATGGTTATATGGGGATTTGCGGGGCAACCTTATTATTCTATTCACTATATTCTTATTTATATAGCCGGATCATTCTATTATTTATTATTTTATCCTACAATATTTGCGTTCAACCAAGAGATATTTCAAGCGGAACATTATAAAAGTTTAAGTGGAACGATGGAAATACAAGGACAGTTAACACAAGTTATTTCTGGAGCGGCCGCGAGCTTCTTAATTGAAATTGTATCTTTGAAGTGGATTTTGTTAGTAGACATGTTAACTTTTGCTGGAGCATTTTTTCTTTTCTTATGTATACCGTACGTAAAGAAAAAAGAAGTGAAAAGAAAAATAACATTTAAGAAGCAATTGTTTGAAGGAATTCACTTTATGAAAAAACGTCCTAAGCTCTTTTGGTTCTTACTGGCCACTTATATGCCGTTTATAGGTGTTATGATGGCAAATTATTTAATACCAGTTTATATTTCGGATATACTTAAAGCCAATGCCTCTGTATACGCAATAGAGGGGATGATGTACGGTGTTGGAGCGGTTGTTGCAGGAATCTGTATTCCACTCATAATGAAATATGTAAAAACAGAAGTTTCAATCGTTATGACGATGTTCATTTATGTAATTTCAATTACCGTAATGATTATTGAACCTTCCGTAATTTTCTTATATGGACTTGCAATTTTTCATGCAGTTGGAAATGCGGGTACAAGAGTGGCGAGAAATGTATTGATGATGGAGGAAATTCCAAATGAAGTAATGGGACGTGTAGACAGCTTATTTCGCCTAATTGGTACTGGAATACGAATTTTATTATTAATGTTGTTTACAGCGGGTGTATCTAAAGTCGGAGTCATGCTGCCGTTTTACGTATTAAGTTGCATATTGATCTTCTCATTAGGAATCGCTATTTATTATGTACTATCACAACGTAAAGTAGCGGCGCATGTTTCTAATAAATCAATCGTTTGAAAAAACACTTCTGCCTCCCTTTCTTTTTCTATATAATAACAAGAAAGGGAGTGAATACTTATTTATGAACAAATGGATCTTTCTTATGATTTTATTATTACCGCCACTATACATCCTTTATATGACCTTTCGAATGAACAAAGTTACTCGTGAAAAGTTGAGCTATCACTCTCCGTACGTTCTTATACTGGGTGCAAAGTTATTTGGAGATAGACCGTCTTTATCTCTTCAAAATCGTTTGGATGTAGCGTTGGAGTATTTATTTTCCCATCCTGAAGCGAAAGTAATTGTTTCGGGTGGTCAAGGAGAAGATGAAGATATACCGGAAGCTCACAGCATGAGAAATTATTTAATGGTACACGGTATAGATGAGAGTCGTATTTTAATAGAAGATCAATCTACAAATACGTATGAAAACTTAAAATTTAGTATGGATTTATATAATGTGAAACATGCGGTAGTTGTAAGTAATACGTATCATTTATATCGAACAAAAATAATTGCAAAGCGTTTAGGCATGAAGATGGAGGCACTAGCTGCTGAAACGCCAATGCGTTCTAAGAGAAAAATGTATGTTCGCGAATATGCTGCTATTATGAAAACAATATTGTTCGACCGTTAGAGCTCAAATGCGAGCTCTTTTTTAATTTAAAAGCGTATCATTTGAAATGAATGCCATATTCCATCAAAATAAAGGAAACAACAGTAAAGGAGTTGTGTTTGTGATTCAATTTAATCATGTGTCAAAATCGTATGAAGATGGCACGAAAGCAGTGGATTCATTGCATTTAGAAATTAAAAAGGGAGAATTTTTCGTTCTCATCGGTCCGAGTGGTTGTGGGAAAACAACGACAATGAAGATGATTAATCGTTTAATCGAAACGACTGAAGGATCGATTTTAATCGATGGAAAAGATATTCAACAATATAATATAAACGAATTACGTTGGGATATAGGATACGTGTTGCAACAGATTGCTTTATTTCCTCATATGACAATCGCTGAAAATATTGCAGTTGTTCCTGAAATGAGGCAATGGAGCAAAAAGGAAATAAAAGCACGCGTCGATGACTTGTTACATATGGTTGGATTAGATCCGGATATATATCGAGATCGTATGCCTGATGAATTATCAGGAGGACAAAAACAACGTGTCGGTGTCGTGCGAGCATTAGCCGCAAACCCGAAAATCGTTCTTATGGATGAACCATTTAGTGCGCTAGATCCGTTAAGTAGGGAACAGCTTCAGAAGGATATTGTACAGTTGCAAAAAAAGATTCAAAAAACAATCGTGTTCGTAACACATGATATGCAAGAAGCATTATCACTTGGAGATCGCATTTGTATTATGAAAGAAGGAAAAGTTGTTCAACTTGATACACCAGAAGGAATTATACATAATCCGAAAAATGAATTTGTAGAGGAGTTCATTGGAAATCGTGGACGAACTTGGTATGAGGGGAAAAGTGTAGCAGATGTATTGCCGCTTGACGAAAGTGTGCAATTAGAAGGGCAGGCACTATCATTACATGCTTCTTTACAAGAAGCGTTAGTTCGTGTGCGTGATGAGGAGGTCGTTCCAGTTGAAGAAAATGGTCAATATATTGGAGCGTTAACAAGTCGTCATATTGTCAATTACATTGTTGAACAAATGAAGGAAAGAGGCTAAACAGTGACTAATTTTATACAAACGTTCCAAGAACGAAAAATAGAATTACTAACTGCATTAAGTGAGCATTTACAAATATCGCTTATTTCATTATTTTTTGCAGTAATTATAGCGGTGCCACTTGGCATTTTATTAACAAGAAAAGAACGAATGGCTGAATTTATAATAGGAACTTCTGCAGTAATGCAGACAGTGCCATCACTTGCATTACTTGGACTATTAATTCCGTTAGTAGGAATTGGAAAACTTCCAGCGATTATCGCATTAGTTGTGTATGCACTATTACCTATTTTACGAAATACATATACAGGAATAAGGGAATTAGATGAATCACTAATAGAAGCGGCGAGAGCTATGGGGATGAATAGTTGGAGAAGGTTGTGGAAGGTAGAACTTCCTCTTGCATTGCCTATCATTATGGCCGGTATTCGTACAGCGATGGTATTGATTGTTGGAACGGCTACATTAGCAGCTCTCATTGGTGCTGGTGGGCTAGGTAAGCTTATATTATTAGGTATAGATCGAAATGATCATGCACTTATCATTTTAGGGGCCGTACCAGCCGCGTTACTCGCTTTATTCTTTGATATAGTACTTCGCATACTTGAACGACCGAAACGCTCTTCTAAGCGTGTTATATTGACGATATGTATAGTTGTAGTAATGATTGCTTCTCCATTTCTTTGGAGTACAGAAAAGAAAGATATTGTTATTGCGGGCAAACTTGGATCAGAACCTGAAATTTTAATTCAAATGTATAAGCAGCTTATTGAACAAGATACCGATTTACACGTACAATTAAAACCAGGTCTTGGAAAAACAGCATTTGTATTTGAAGCGTTGAAATCAGGGGAAGTAGATATATACCCAGAATTTTCAGGAACAGCATTATCTACTTTCGTGAAAGAAGAACCAAAGAGCACAAATCGTGATGAAGTATATGATCAGGCTCGCGTTGGAATGGAAAAGAAATATAATATGGTTATGTTGAAGCCAATGGAGTATAACAATACATATGCACTAGCTATGCCGAAAAAAATAGCAGATCAAAATAATATAAATACAATTTCTGATTTGGGAAATATTGCACAAAATACTAAAGTAGGATTTACATTAGAGTTTGCTGATCGTGAAGACGGTTATAAAGGAATGCAAAAATTATATAACTATAAGTTTTCAAATATTAAAACGATGGAGCCGAAGTTGCGTTATAGCGCAATTCAATCTGGAGATGTTAACGTAATCGATGCATATTCAACAGATAGTGAATTGGAGCAATACGGACTAAAAGTGCTAAAAGATGATAAAGGGTTATTCCCACCTTATCAAGGAGCACCATTATTAAGAAAAGAAACGTTAAAGAAATATCCTGAACTTGAAAAGGTATTAAATAAATTATCTGGAAAGATTACAGATGAAGAAATGCGAAAAATGAATTATGAAGTTAACGTAAATGGTAAAAATAGTGAAGAAGTCGCAAAACAATTTTTACAAAAAGAGAAATTACTTCGTTAAATTTACAAGAAATATACAAATTTATATGTTTGAAATGACCGTTCATTACAAAATGAGCGGTTTTTTTTGTGCATACTTATACATTTTTTCAAAAAAGTATTCCATTTTTGCTCATTTTCTTTTAGAATAAGTAATGTTTTCCTGAAAAAATATAAGAGAAACGTCTATTAGAGAAAAAGGTGACTTTAATAGTTGAACGAACATAACACCTAGAATGACAGATGGGGTGGTACAAATAGAAAAGAAGTTAGGATTTTTTCCGTTAATCGCATTAGTAGTTGGAACAATGGTTGGTGGCGGTGTTTTTAGTTTACCGCATGATTTAGCAGTAGGAGCAAACAGTGGCGCAATAATAATTGGCTGGTGTATTACAGCGATGGGAATGATTCCACTTGCGCTCGTATATCAAACGTTAGCAAGACAAAAACCGGAACTTGAAGGTGGAATTTATAGTTATGCACGTGCTGGTTTCGGTGAATATATTGGATTTAATAGTGCTTGGGGATATTGGCTAGCAGGAATCTTAGGTAATGTCGCAACAATTATGTTACTGTTTAGTACATTAGGTTATTTCTTTCCAATTTTCAAAGGAGGAAATAATGTTGCGTCTATCGTTGGGGCATCACTTTTATTATGGACACTTCATTTTCTAATTTTATTTGGAATCCGTGAAGCTTCTATTATGAATGTTATTGCAACGATAGGGAAATTGGTTCCAATCGTATTATTTATTGTTGTAATGGTAACAGCCTTTCGCTGGGATACATTTACACATGATTTTTGGGGAGAAGGAACGCTCTCACTTTCCGCTATACTTGGTCAAGTGAAAAATACAATGCTTGTAACACTTTGGGTTTTCATTGGAGTTGAAGGAGCGGTTGTATTATCCGGAAGAGCGAAGAATAGCCGAGATGTTGGTAAGGCAACAGTAATGGGACTTATTTTAGTAATGTCCATTTATATTTTAATTTCTGTTCTGTCAATGGGAGCGATGACAAGAAGCGAACTTTCTGTGTTAGAAACTCCGTCAATGGGACATGTATTAGAGCATGTTGTTGGTCCATGGGGTGCAGTTGCGATTAACATCGGGTTAGTTGCTTCACTTGTCGGTACATTAATTGGCTGGTTTTTACTTGTTTCTGAAATTTCTCATGTAGCAGGAAAAGATGGCGTATTTCCTAAAGTTTTTACGAAAACAAATAAAAAGCAAACACCGCACATGGCATTATGGATTTCAAATGGTGTTGCCCAAATTATATTTATCATCGTTCTGTTTTCAGAATCAACATATCAAATTATGTATTTCATTGCATCAACATCAATTTTATTACCATATTTATTATCAGCGTTATTCCAATTTAAATTAGTCATTACAAACGAGCTAAAAGACGCTAAATTAAAAAACGGAGCGTTAGCTTTAATTGCTTCTATTTACTCTGTATGGCTTCTTTACGCAGCTGGTTTAAAGAATTTACTACTCGTTTCAATTGTGTATGGAATTGGAATTATTGTTTACACGTTTGCAAGAAAAGAACAAGGGAACCGTTGCTTTGCAGGTGCAGAGAAATATGTGATGTGGGCAATTATTATTGCGGCTATCACATCACTGTATATGTTATTAACTGGAAATATAAAAATGTAAAAAGTCCTTTTCATTTAAAGGGCTTTTTTCTTTGTTTAGAGAATATTTACTACATAAGATATTCAGGAGGGATGAGAATGGAAGAAAAAGAACAGTTGTCTAGAATAATTGATTTAGCTAGTGAGTTAAGGAAAGTATTAGTGCAAGAATCTTTTTTTAATCATCATCCTGAACTGAGAGGAGTCATTGAGAATTTAGCTAGTTCTGTTGAAAATTTGGCGGAATTGCAAAAAAGTAAAGATGAAAACGCTGAAGATCGATTACGTTACGTACTTGCTAAAATGAAAATTGCTCATAATGCAATTTTACAAGAGAAAAAAGCATTTCCTTCTCATTAATATACGTTTTAATTTTGAACCTGGCGGATAACGTCAGGTTTTTTATTTCTAGTTTTTCGTTTCTTTCATACACTAAGAATAGTATGAAAAAAGAAGGTGACTAAGGTGAAATTACATAAAGCTCTTCAGCCAAGTTTTATAAAACGAATGTACTATATGAGATTTTTAGGGAAATTTACAAAAGCTGAAAAAGAGAAGAGTGGAGAGAATTTCTTTGTACAATGCTTATCGCCAATACCATTCACTTTACAGGAACAATTTGCAAATGAACCATATGTATTTGAAGGGTTATGTAGCAATAAAAAGAATGAAAAAATCTTTTCGGAATTAAAGAAGAGAAAATTAGAAAAGCAATTAGTGATGTTTCGTCTTTATTATGAAAGAGGAAATGTATACGTGGAGTTAATATGTACAGAAGAACCGAAAGAAATAGCAAGTAGCTATAAAATGATTCCGGCACCTAAAGTTACAAATAATAAAAAAAGAGAGTCTTTAGAACGAAAACTTAGCAACGGTTATTTATCATTCCTAATGCCTAAATTTCCGAAGGACTTTGAGCCTCCTGAATTATTGTGGCACGATGGAAGACTGTATGGAAACATATCCTTAAAGTCATCAATTAGCTCAATCGCATATTTTGAACAGAATCGGGAATGTAAATATATAAACTGCAGTGATTGGACGAAGTATGTAGAAATAGCGGTAGAAGATCAATTGTATTTTGTAAGTGATCATGTGTATGAGCAATTAAAGAAACGAATGCATGAAGAAGGTAAGCTAGTTGAAGTAGAAGATATAAAAGTGCAAAAAGATGAATGGGAATGGGATGAGCGTGAATCGTCCTTTTTACAGTATGTACAAAGTATGGTGCGTAATAAAGGGCTATATTTGGATGAAACGGATATTTATAATTTCCATATAAGTGTAAAAACAAATATGTTAACAATTCTTGGTGGTATACCGGGCGTTGGGAAATCGCGTTTTGTGCAAACTTATGCAGAAGCATTAGGATTACAGTATGGAGAAGAATTGGTTTGGATTCCAATTTCGCCATCGTATCAAGAACCACATGATTTACTTGGTTACCTTCATCCAAATGGTACTTTTATTGAAAGTGAAACGAAGTTAGTTAGGACGTTAATGAAGGCGAAAGAAAATCCAAATCAACTGTATATAATCGTTTTTGATGAAATGAACATGTCTCATATTGAGCATTGGTTTACTCCGTTTCTATCTGTTCTTCAACTTGAAACAAAAAATCGTATTTTAAACTTGTATGAGGGTGTACAGGACATAGAGAATTCAATTCCGTCAACAATTGAAATTGGAGAAAATATTATATTTGTAGGTACTGTGAATTTTGATGAAACAACGAAAGAGCTCTCTGATCGATTATTAGACCGAACGAACCTAATAACGTTACAGAAAATTCCGTTTTGTGAGATGGGCATGGAACAGGGGAAAGTCGTATTACACCCACCTTTGAAAGTAACAGCAGGAGAATTTCGGATAAATTGGATGAGAAATAAAGCGATGATTGAAGTGTTTTCTGAAGAAGAATTAGAGCTATTAGATAAGTTGCATGTCGTATTGTCATCACATGATGCGTCTAAGGGAATTTCTTTCCGATGTGCAAATGCAATTGCGACTTATTTGCAAAACATACCGTTCCAAAATAACCATACCTATATGATCAGTAGAGAAGAGGGGTTTGATTTACAAATAAAGCAGCGTGTATTGACGAAAATTAGAGGGACCGAAATGATGGTTGGTTCTTTACTTTCTGAAGAAGCAAAAAGGGGAGCGATCTTAGTACCTCTTTTGCAATCTGCACTTGCAAACAGAGTATCTACATTTGAACACTCTTTAGCATATATACGAGAAAAACGTAGGGAACTGGAGCTGTATGGATATGCAAAATGAAGGGCGTTACGAAACAAAAATCGTTGATACGAATGAAACGCTCCCTTTTGTATTAAAGTTAATCATTGGAAATGAGGGGAAAGGAGATTATATTTTATTGAATCGTCTTTGTACATCTACTACAGCATTAGTTCAATGTATTTATAAAGTACAAGAATTAAAACCAATTAGATTGCAGTACAATTATGAAATTCCAATGAATATTACTTTTATATGGAATAAAGTATATGAGGGACAGAAAAATATAAAAGAGGCTCAATATGAAATAAATGAAAAAAAACAAAGAGTATTAATATATGAGCATGGGAAAACAGAATTCTTTTATCCATGGCGCTGTGGTTTATACCATTTTGAAGTGCGTATAGAAGATACAACGTATTATGGCGCTTTTCAAATCGTACCGAAAAACTTTTTTGATGATCAATTTGAAATGATTCAAGACTATGTGAAGTCAATTTTAAATGAGTTGATTTTGGATAGAGGTTATTATAAAAAGACTTTCTCTGCACTTAGCGATATTGAGGATTCTTCTTATTTAGTGTTGCTTAGAAAGTTACCCCAAAAAATGAAGATGATAAAGCAAATCTTTAAGAAAATAGAATCAAGCTCAAAATTTATAAATGCATATAAATGGGAAGGAAAAGAGAGAAAGCCAACAAGAAAAGGAACGATAGTGGCAGAAAGAAAACCTTATGCAAAACATTATAATCGTAAGTTTATGGAACAAAAAAATAGTAAGGAAAATGCATTTCTTAAATATAAAGCGATGCAATTTCATCATTATTTAATTGAAGCTAAAAGTTTTTTACGTCAAACAATTGAAATATTAGAAAGAGAGAAAAAGAAAAAATCAGAAGAGTTTCAAGCCGTAAAAACGATTATACAAACAATTGAGCGTAATGGATCAGTAACCGATAGAGAGAAGCAAAAATATAAAAATATACATTTACTAAAAGAAGCTGATTTACGAAAGAGCTCAATGAAAATACAAGAATATAAAATATTGGCGCATATTGTTCATGAAAATGTACAATACTTTCAAATATTAATGCACTCCTCGTTTTGGAGGGAAGTTACTGAAACGAGTAACATGAACTTACATGATTTACCGATACCACATCAACAATTACTACATCATTTAGAAGTACTCCCGCAATATACGGATCAATCTCCATCGTTATTATTTGTTAATAAGCCAACGTTTTTAGTGTATGAATATTACGCTTTTTTTATCGTTATTTCAATTTTAGAGCAAATTGGTTTTGAGGCTAGAAATTCCATTCGTGAACAAATACAAGAACATTTTTATGTAGATGGATTACAAGATGGAACGACAGTAGTTTTACAACGAGATGATATAAAGGTGCATGTCGCATTTAATGACTTAATTGAAACACATCCTCTTATTGCATTAAGTAAAGGGAGTAATTTTTACAATGGTGAGGATACGAAGAAGCCAGATATTCGCTTAGACTGTTATGTAAAAGAAGATGGGAAATACGTATATAAATCTTCTATTATTATTGAAGTGAAGTATAGTCCAATGTACAATATTTTTCAGCACGTTGGAAATACGAAAGCAACTGAGCAAATGTATAAGTATTGGTCTATAAAGTATGTAGAAGAACAGGATGGAAAGCGAGTCTATTATCGAAGGTCAATTTATGAAGTCATTTGTGTATATCCAGGAAGCCATATGCATAGTAAAAAAATTGAGTCTGGATGCGGTGTTTTCTTGCAGTTATATCCATATAAGACGAAACAAGGGGAAGAGAAATTAGCTGGAAAACATGGGATGGTACAAATTTTTGAAAAGTGGTTAAAAAGCATTGAGAAGTAAAAGAAATCCTTTTTCATAAAGGATTTTTTTAGATTAAGAAGAATTATATGCTGTATGGAAAGAAACATATTGTAATTTAGATTTGAAAAGTGATACAAATGTGTTATTAAAAGGAATGTGAGCGCGGGATAAAAGTCGATTAAATTGGAATCTAATTCATTTTGCAGAATATAATAAGTCATAAATATTTTTAGTTGCATACGAAGATTTGTTCTTATATGATAGATAGTGAAAGCGTTATCAAAAACAGAGCGACGATGGGAAAGGCGGTTAAATATGTTCCAGCGTGTTCAAACAAAGGAAGAACATTTTGGGTTCGAGCAACTATGGGGAGATTTTTGTGAAGAAAGAAACTTAATGTTCGTAGAACGTAATTTAAATCCATCACGATTTTTATTAATAGAAGATGAACATCCTATTGGTACAGTAGAATGTATTAAGTATACGGTACCTGAACAATCAAATTCTGAGTTTTTCTATCCGTTTTCTAAAAATGATTTAGTAAAAGATTTGAAGAATGTGTATGAAATAGGCAAGTTAAGTATTTCGAAAACGTCTCGTGGGAGAGGACATTTTAAAAGGCTAACAGCTATTTTATTTATACATGCGTTAGAAACAAAAGCTGAATGGTACATTGCAGCAGTAACAAAAAGAATGTATATGTATTTACTTACACTCGGTTTTCCAATTGAACCGATAGATAATCCATTTCAGTTTCATGATACTTTACAAGGTGTACCAGTAAGAATTCATGCTCGAAAAGGGGTTACGCATTTATATTCTTTAAAAGAATTTCGTGATGTGATTCAAGGGAATGCTCATGCACAGGCATTAATTGCAGAATACAGTAAAAATATTATGTTAACAAAATAAAACGAAGTGAATATGTATAATAAAGAGAATAATATTTTTATAGGATATAACTCTTCATTAAAAAAGACCCTTATTATTTTAATAAGGGTCTAAAAATTATAATCCAAATATACTAAAAATCATTTTGCGGCGCTTAGGTTTCTTTTCTCGTTCGTATGTTGGTTTTGAATCAGGAGTAATATAAATGGGTTCTTCTTTCGTTAGGGCAGCTTCTAACTTTTGAATTCGCTCTAACATTTCCTCCATTTCACGACGGTGTTGTAAAAGTTGGTACGTGACGACATCATTTGCCTTATCTTGCATTTGTTCTTCCATTCGATCGAGTCTTCTCGTAATAGTGTTTAATTGATCAGCTAATTGTTCAAAATCATTCGATGATATGTTTTGAACAATTGTATTGACTTGAGTTTTTAATTCTTCAACCTCATTTGAGGAAGTCTTTTGAGTAGGTTGAGAATTTTGAGACTGCTCTATTTGAAATAGATGGTGTTCTAACATTTGATCGACATCATCTTGTGTGAAAATAAAGTGACCATATTTATTTTTTTCTATCGTAAGATTTAATTGTTGCGCGATCCGGACAACAGCCTTTGGGCTAACACCTAATTTTTTTGCGATAAATGGTGTTTTATATTCCAAAATAATCCCTCCTATATATATCCTGTTGAATGATTTCGAGCTATGAAGTAAGTTCCCTTCTAGTGCGACAAAAGAAGTGTGGAATCGGCAAAGAAAGTGTTTTTTCACGAAATTGAGTTAAGAAGAATAGTTTGTTTAAATAAAAATGTTTTATCGTAACATTTAGAATAATTTGACTAGTGTAAATGAATTAGATTATCATAATGATAAATATCTTTTTTATGTATGCATATAATATATAAAAAGGTGGTTGCTAATGTAGAATTTTGTTAGAGTATTAGAATGCTTACTTCACTTGAATAAAATTAAGTAGGAGGTGGCTTCCTTGCTTACAATGTAAGTAAGGAAAAGTATTTGGACATATATAGTATAAGTATAGTGATTGTTTTAATTGCCTTAACGGCATTTTTCGTTGCAGCAGAATTTGCAATTGTTAAAGTGAGAAGTTCACGAATTGACTATTTAATTGCAGAAGGAAATAATCGTGCAACATCGGTCAAAACAGTCATTACAAACTTAGACGAATATTTATCTGCTTGTCAGCTAGGAATTACTGTTACAGCTTTAGGAATTGGGTGGTTTGGTAAACCTGCGTTAAAGCAAATGTTTGATACGCTTTTTGCAAATTGGAATATCTCTACTCAACTAGCAGACATTTTTGCTGTAACTTTAGTATTTTTGTTAATTACTTTTTTACATGTTGTAATAGGGGAATTGGCCCCAAAAACATTTGCAATTCAAAAATCTGAACAAGTGAGTTTGCTTGTTTCTAAGCCGTTAATTTTCTTTTATCGTATTGCATTCCCATTCATTTGGCTATTAAATGGTTCAGCTCGAATCATTACGAAGCTGCTAGGGCTGAAACCGCCGAAGGGGCATGATGAGGTTCATTCAGAAGAAGAATTACGGTTGTTAGTTTCAGAAAGTTATAAAAATGGTGAGATTAATCAATCTGAATATAAATATGTAAATAAAATTTTTGAATTTGATGATCGGATTGCAAAAGAAATAATGGTACCTCGAACTGAAATGAATATTATAAGTAAAGAAATGCCCGCTGAAGAAGCTTTGCAAAAAATGTCTCGCGAAAAATATACAAGGTATCCAGTTGTTGATGGCGACAAAGACCACGTAATAGGTTTTGTGAATTTTAAAGATATTTTTACTGAGTTTGTACAACATAAAGCTGTTAATAAGAATACAGTAGAGCAATATATGAGACCAATTATTTTAGTTATCGATTCTATTCCAATTCATGATTTGTTTTTAAAAATGCAAAAAGAAAGAACACATATTGCTATATTGATAGATGAATATGGTGGGACATCTGGACTTGTTACTGTTGAAGATATTTTGGAAGAAATTGTTGGAGATATTCAGGATGAGTTTGATACGGATGAGCAGCCAGAAATTCAACAAGTTAGTGAAACGAAGACGATACTAGAGGGAAAAGTACTTGTTAGTGAAGTGAATACGTTATTTGGTTTAGGGATTGATGATGATGGTGTTGATACAATCGGTGGTTGGATTTTAACGAAGAATATAGAGATTGCTGAAGAGGATTTCATTGAAATTGAAAATTATAAGTTTTGTGTGAAAGAATTAGATGGACATTATATAAAAAGATTAGAAGTTACAAAGATAGTAGAATCGATTGTTATTTTAGAAGATGAAAAACAAATTTCGTTACAAGAGCAAATTAGCTCGTAAACTCTGCTATATAGCAGAGTTTTTTTGAGCATAATGTTTTTTGAGGAATAGGGGCTATGATACAATGACATAAGTCAGACCTTTCACTAGGTGAAGTATTGTTGTATACATATATTTGGAAGGAGAAGAAGTATGAAAAAGCATTTATATATAAACGGAGATTGGAAATCTGTAAACACGTATAAACCATTATACGCACCATATTCTGAAGAAACATTAGCAGAAATTGCACAAGGAACGGAAGAAGATGTAAAAGAGGCTGTTACTGCTGCAAAAAATGCAATGACAAAAATGAATAAATTATCTGCATATGATCGAGCGACTATTTTAGAGAAGGTTGCACAAAAAATGGATGAAAGAAGAGAAGAATTTGCAGAGATTATTGCAAAAGAAGCTGCAAAACCAATACGTGCTGCAAGGGGAGAAGTAGATCGTACTGTTCAAACGTACAAATTTGCAGCTGAAGAAGCGAAGCGTATATATGGTGAGACATTGCCATTAGACGCCGCACCTGGTGCGGATGGGCGTATTGCATATACAATCCGAAAGCCGATTGGGGTTATAGGGGCTATTACCCCATTTAATTTCCCATTAAATTTAGTTGCGCATAAAGTTGGACCTGCAATTGCTGCCGGAAATACAGTTGTGTTAAAGCCAGCTGATCAAACGCCATTATCATCTTATGCATTAGTTGAGTTATTTGAAGAGGCAGGATTGCCAAATGGAGCTTTAAATATCATTTCTGGTCCTGGCTCCACGGTTGGTGAGGCAATCGTTAAAAATGATTATGTTGCTTCTATTACTTTTACCGGAAGTCCAAAAGTTGGAATCGGAATAAAACAAAAGGCTGGGTTAAAACGAGTTACGTTAGAACTAGGATCAAATGCTGCTGTTATTATTGATGAAGATGTAGAGTTAACAGATGAAATAGTTGAACGTGTAAAATGGGGAGCATTTGTTAATAATGGGCAAGTTTGTATTTCAGTACAACGTGTTTTTGTACATGAAACGAAAAAGCATGAATTTCATTCGAAGCTAAAGAAAGCGATGGAATCAGTTGTTGTTGGGGATCCACTGCTTGAAGAAACGGATGTATCAGCTTTAATTTCAAAAAAAGATGTAGAGCGAATTGATATGTGGGTTCAAGAAGCAATTGAGGAAGGAGCAACTGTTTTATGCGGTGGTAAGAAGCGGGATGCAAGAATCTTTGAACCGACTGTATTAACAAATGTTCCAGATCATGTATCAGTGCAGTGTCAAGAAGTATTCGGTCCACTCATGACAGTAAATACATTTAAAGAATTTGATGAAGCGATTGAGCAAGTAAATAATTCGCGTTACGGCTTACAGGCAGGAGTATTTACAAATAATTTATTTAAAGCAATGCGTGCAATCGATGAGTTAGAGGTTGGTGGTGTCATGATTAATGATATTCCAACGTTCAGAGTAGATCATATGCCTTATGGTGGTGTGAAAGAAAGTGGCACGGGGCGTGAAGGAATTAAATATGCAATAGAAGAAATGACAGAAATGAAATTAGTATGTATTAAAAAATAAAGCATATAGAACTTAAACATTGCACTAAAAAACGAGTAGGAAAATGTTTACGATTCCATACTCGTTTTTTTAGTGTTTTTTACGTTTCTAGTTACTATTTAATTAAGTGTACCTTTTACTTCATTTCTTGTTTAAAAATAGTATCTTCTACATAAATATGCTCTTTGTCTACAGCGGTGCTATGAGATAGTACTAAACCGATTGGTGTTTCTGTTCCTTTATTTTGTACAATTGTAAAGGGAACATTTTTTTCATTTGCTAATTTAATGTATTTTGATAAATGTGAGTAAGCAATGCCACCATTTAGGAATATTTGTAATGATTGAGAAGGGCGCATACTACTTGCCACTTCAGAATATACATTACTTTGCATTACTTGACCGATTGTTAAAGCGATTTCTACACGCTCACGTAATGTAGTTAAATACATATTACGTTCTTCTGGTTTGTTTTGCTTTTGGCCGTAAATGCCTTCTTGGAGATAATCTTCCACATTTTTATTTACCATATTTTTCACACCTTTCATTTTCTATTGTACGCAAGAATTAAAAATGATGCAAAAAAAGTCATTTTGACTACGGAAATAATGAAAATATGTGAAGGAAAAAGGGTATGTGAATACAATTAGTTAAATAAGAAAGAAAAAATTAATTTTATCAACAGAAATTAACAAAATGTGACAAAAATCTATTAACGAATCGTATTTTTTGTGTTAATATTCAAAATATAAAGGGTATTCGTCGTATGGAAATGGAGGGAATGGAGGTTTTTCCAATCGATAAGGATATTAAAGAAATATTTTGTTCACACTTGAAAAACAATAGGCACCAATTCGTAGAGAACTGGAAAAACAAAATGATAATTTCCGAAAAAGATCCATTTAAACTAGAAGTAGTTCAAAATGGAGAGGATTTACTAGAGTTAATTATCGAACTTACTATGGAAGATAAAGATATAACTTATCTTCAACCGTTATGCGAGAAAATTGCTATTGAACGTGCTGGAGCGGATGCGAATATTGGAGATTTTGTCTATAACGCAAACGTGGGAAGAAATGAACTTTTCGAAGCGATGTGTGAATTAGATGTTAGTGCTCGTGAATTGAAACCAATTATGGCAAAAATACATACTTGTTTTGACAAATTAATTTATTATACCGTTTTAAAATACTCGGAAATTATATCGAAGAATTTAGAGGAAAAACAGCAATATATTAACGAAACACATAAAGAAAGGCTGACGATTTTAGGGCAAATGTCAGCTAGTTTTGTACATGAATTTCGTAATCCGCTTACTTCCATTATGGGATTTGTCAAATTATTAAAGGCAGATCATCCGAGTTTATCGTATTTAGATATTATTTCGCATGAATTAGATCAATTAAATTTTCGTATTTCGCAATTTTTACTCGTATCGAAAAAAGAAATGTGGAATGAATCGGAACGGTTTTGGCTTAATGACTTGTTTCAAGACATTATACAATTCTTATATCCGAGTTTGGTCAATGCGAATGTTTCGATTGAAAAGAATTTACCGTATCCAATTCCGCTTGTTGGCTATCGAAGTGAAGTGAGACAAGTATTTTTAAACATATTAATGAATTCAATTGATGCTCTTGAATCAATGAAAGAAGAACGGAAAATTATCATTGATGTATTTGAAGAAGATCAAGCTATTCGAATTGTGATAAAAAATAATGGGCCAATGATTCCAGCTGAAAATGTAGAAACGATTTTTGAACCATTTGTAACTACTAAAAAGTTAGGAACAGGTATTGGATTATTTGTATGTAAACAAATTGTGGAAAAACATAATGGGTCCATTATGTGTCGATCAGATAACGATTGGACAGAATTTCAAATTGCATTTCAAAAATAAACAGTCTACACCAAATGAATGGTGTAGACTGTTTTAATTTGTAAGTATAACTGCTTCTAATTTAGGATCTTTATTTGAATAACCTGCTATTGAAATTGTATAAATAACATTTGGTTCAACATTGAATTTCGGTATAGTCAATAAAACGTTTTTATTATCTGCGAGTGAAATTTCAATATCTGCTGTACCGGGGCTAACTTGCAAAAAATCTGTTATTTGTTTAAAGAGTACATTTTCAAATAAATGATCCCCATCTTTTAAATCTACATTTACAACAGGGGTATCTGGAGAGAAATGTGCAAAGCGTATTTTGGCTTGACCAGCTGGTAAATGTGTATTATCAAGTATAGGTTGTAATTGTAGGTGATTATCACTGTTTATTGCAGCAAGAGTATAAGTATGATTTCCCATTATTGGTACCAATGCTGAAAAGATTGGAGTTTCATTTCCGACGGGTACAATATCTATACGGTATTTACCTTGTACTAATGATAAATAAGGGCTGAATTGCTTAAATGAAATATTTTTAATAATCTTTTGTCCGTTTACTAAAATGTCAACCGCCGGTATATTTGGATCGGCATGAAAAATTCTTATATGTGACGGTAAAGCAGCTTCTTGTGAATCCCTTGTTTCATACGCCTGTACAAGTTTCGATAGTGCATCGCAATATTTCATATATAATTCTATATATTTTTTAGGATTACGAAACTGATAGTAACGTGCGAGCTGTTCGTATTGCGTAACTTCTTGTCCATATTTTTCGATTTCAGGTTGAGACATGAACATTCCTCCTTTGTCATCATTAAAACTATATGCGAAGCAAGAAAGCGGTTATGCGAAAAAAATAATTTTATAAAGGGAAAATTAAAAATTGACAACAAATATGTCGTCATAAAGAGGTGCTGGTACTTACGAGTATTTCGTAGATTAAAGCAGTACATATGACTGCACGAAAGTAAAAACATATAAATGCCAAATTGACAGTGCATTTCAATTAACATATTGAATACATGTCCAACAATCGCTAGAAAACTAGAGTTTTTTTAAATTATAGGCAAATACACATACAAAGTGATAATTGTCCTACATAAATTATAAAGGAAAGGTAGTTTGAATCTGAGGAAAGGGGTGCCACTTCGGGATAGGGATATCCCGATAGTAATTGTGAATGAAGTTATGAAAAGGTTTTGTCTTATAGGCTGTAGGATGAATTTGTAAACTTGATTTTTCTATTTATTTAAGCAATTGACAGTATTAACCCATAAGAGAGCGTCATGACGAACTGATTAGTGTGGTTAATCGGTTCTTTTTTTATAGTTTAAAAATGAAAAGTTTACATATTAAATATGAATCTGAATTGATTAGTAAGGCAGGGTGTCGAAATTTGTTTTAAAATATGCAATTTAAAGTAGGATAATAGGAAGGAGTTTAACCGGAGTTCCGTCGAAGTGTACAGAATGTCGGCATATAAGGGCAGCTGGCATTATGCTATAAAACCATTTGGTGATGTAGTCATTTCATATAAAAGGGAGGGTTATTTGGGCGTATAGAAAAGGGTTGGTCTTCGCTTTGAGTTCTGAATTTTCTGTTTTATAAATATTTTTAAGCACTCATTTGTATATTTTATAATAGTTTTTTGATAAATTCACTGCTTTTGCAGAGGATTCTTTTTTATGAAAGAAACGTCAATTTTCTTCATATATATATACAAATTGGAGAAATGGGGGAGCGCTATGCGCGATTACTTAATTAAACCACTTGTTGGTCAGCCGTATCCAATGATTTCACATGGAAAAGGTGTTTATTTGTATGATCAAAATGGCAATAAATATTTTGATGGTTCGTCAGGAGCAATTACGGCAGGTATTGGGCATGGCGTAAAGGAGATTGCAGACGTTATTAAAAAGCAAGCTGAGGAGATTGCTTTTGTTTATAGATCACAGTTTACGAGTGAACCAGCTGAAAAATTAGCGAAGAAGTTAAGTGATTTAAGTGTAGGAGATTTGAACTGGAGTTTCTTTGTAAATAGTGGTACGGAAGCAAATGAAACAGCTATGAAAATTGCAATTCAGCATTTTCAAGAGCGAGGCATTCAAGGGAAACACAAAATTTTATCAAGATGGATGAGTTATCACGGCATTACGATGGGTGCGTTATCGATGTCTGGTCACCCACTACGTAGACAACGTTTCGTATCTATTTTGGAAGATTATCCGACTATACCAGCTCCATATTGTTTCAGGTGTCCTGTTCAAAAGGTATATCCAACTTGTCAGCTGGCATGTGCGACTGAACTAGAAAGATCAATTGAAAGAATTGGTGCAGAGCATATTGCTGCTTTTATTGCTGAGCCGATTATCGGAGCAGCTGGAGGCGCGGTTGTTCCGCCGAAAGACTATTATAAAGTCATTAAAGATATTTGCGACCATTACGATATTTTATTTATTGCGGATGAAGTAATGACTGGGCTTGGTCGTACTGGAGCATGGTTTGCGATGGAGCATTGGGGTGTAGAACCGGATATTATGACACTTGGTAAAGGGTTAGGAGCGGGATATACACCGATGGCAGCGACAGTTGTAAGTGATCGTGTTATGGAGCCAATATTACGTGGGTCACGTTCAGTAATGAGCGGTCATACGTTAAGTGCAAATCCATTGTCTGCAGCAACGGCTTTAGCTGTTATTGAATATATGGAGAAACATAATCTCCCTGAAAAAACAGCAGAAAAGGGAGAGTATTTAATAAAAGGCTTACAGAAAGTTCAGCAACAATCGACAATCATTGCTGATGTGCGCGGAAAAGGGTTGCTAATCGGAGTAGAATTGCAACCGTTTACAAAAGCGTCGGAGCTTATTTCAGTTGCAGCTAAAAATGGCCTGCTTTTATATCAAGCAGTTTCAGGGCAAGCAGGAAAAGAAGATAGTGCACTGCTTGTAGCACCGCCAATGACAACTACATATTCCGAGTTAGATGAATTACTTTCAATTTTCTCTAAAAGTGTGGAAGAGATGATGCAAAAAGGAGGGCATAGTATCGCATGACAACTATTACAAATACATTCGGTAAATTAAAAGAAATTGAGGAAGTAATTTCTTTGTTCCATGATGATATGACATTAATGTTTGGGGGATTTGGAGGGATTGGATCCCCTCCATCTTTAATACAGGCAATTTTAGAAAAAGGCGTTACAAATTTAAATTTGATTGGAAATGACACTGGATTTCCTGATGTAGGTATCGGTCGTCTTGTTACAAATGAAAGAGTTAAATCACTAATTACTTCTCACATTGGATCCAACCCAAATGCAGGAAGGCAACTAAACGAGGGAAGATTACAAATTGAGTTTTCTCCGCAGGGAACATTAGCGGAACGCATTCGCGCAGGTGGTGTTGGTCTTGGTGGTATTTTAGTTGATGTTGGTGTTGATACGATTGTGGAAGAGGGAAAACGAACAGTTGAAATGAACGGTAAGACATATTTAGTTGAAACAGCATTAACTGCTGAAGTTTCAATTGTATATGCGAAAAAGGCAGATCCGTTTGGTAACCTTGTATTTGACAAAAGTGCACGAAATATGAATCCTCACGTAGCAATGGCTGGGGATATAACAATTGTAGAAGCAGAAGAAATAGTCCCGCTAGGAAGTTTAGATCCAGAGGAAATTGTCGTTCCAGGTGTTTTCGTAAATTATATTGTACCGTCGGAAGGAGTGAACTGGAAATGGGTATGGGCGTAGAAGTGAGGGATAAGATTGCTAGGCGTGCGGCGAAAGAAATACAAAATGGTATGATTGTAAATTTAGGTATTGGCATACCATCGCTTGTACCAAATCATTTGCCTGACGATATAAATGTTATGTTTCATGCGGAAAATGGAATCGTCGGCATGGGACCAACGCCAAGTAAAGGGAATGAAGACGAAAACTTGTGTAATGCAGCAGGTTTACCAACTTCTCTTATAACAGGAGCGAGTTATTTCGATAGTTGCACAGCGTTTGGGATGATTCGAAAAGGTTTGCTAGATATAACGATTCTTGGTTCATTACAAGTAAGTGAAAATGGTGATTTAGCAAACTGGATTGTACCTGGAAAACGTGTTCCAGGTATTGGTGGAGCAATGGATTTAGCACAAAAAGCGAAGCGGGTCGTTGTTGTGATGAATCATGTTGATAAGTACGGAAATGCAAAAATTGTTTCAGAGTGTACATTGCCATTAACTTCAAAGAAATGTGTAGATTTAATTATTACTGATATGGCGGTCATGGAGGTAACTCCGAGTGGACTTATATTACAAGAATTAATGAGCCCATACACAGTAGAAGATATAAAACGACATACAGAAGCGGATTTTCAAATTAGTTCTAACTTACTAGTAATTGAATGAAGGGAGATGTAATATATGGAGCAATTAAAAAAGCAAGTTTGTGATTATATTGAGAGACATGAAGAAGAAAGTGTGAAATTTTTAAAACGATTAATTCAAGAAAAGAGCGTATCTGGTGATGAAAGCGGTGCGCAGGCGATTGTGATTGAAAAATTACGTGAATTAGGTTTGGACCTCGATATATGGGAGCCTTCTTTTTCTAAAATGAAAGATCATCCTTATTTTGTATCACCCCGTACAAGTTTTTCAGATAGCCCAAATATTGTAGCAACTTTAAAAGGAAGTGGAGACGGGAAATCTATGATATTAAATGGGCATATTGATGTAGTTCCAGAAGGGGATGTCAATCAGTGGAAACATCATCCTTATAGCGGTGAGAAAATAGGAAATCGTATATATGGCCGTGGAACGACGGATATGAAAGGCGGAAATGTCGCACTCATGCTTGCGATGGAAGCGATTATTGAATCTAGCATTGCATTAAAAGGAGACATCTATTTTCAAAGTGTAATAGAAGAGGAAAGTGGCGGAGCAGGGACATTAGCAACTATATTACGAGGATATAAGGCAGATGGTGTCATTATTCCAGAGCCTACTAATATGAAGTTTTTCCCGAAACAACAAGGTTCCATGTGGTTTCGTTTACGTGTAAAAGGGAAAGCTGCACACGGTGGAACGCGTTATGAAGGGGTTAGTGCAATTGAAAAAAGTATGTTTGTTATAGAACATGTAAGAAAGCTAGAGGAGAAAAGAAATAGTCGAATTACAGATCCGTTATTTAAAGGGATTCCGATTCCAATTCCAATTAACATTGGGAAAATTGAAGGAGGGAGTTGGCCAAGTTCTGTTCCAGATGAATTAATTTTAGAAGGAAGATGCGGTGTTGCGCCGAATGAGACTATAGAGGCGGCAAAAGAAGAGTTTGAGAATTGGATTGTTGAATTAAATGATGTGGACAATTGGTTTGTTGAAAATCCAGTAGAAGTAGAGTGGTTTGGAGCGAGATGGGTTCCTGGTGAATTAGAAGAGAATCATGAACTCATTACGACACTTCATCACAACTTTGTTGAAATCGAAGGGAACGAACCAATTATTGAAGCATCTCCGTGGGGGACTGATGGAGGTTTATTTACACAAATTGCAAACGTACCAACAATAGTATTTGGTCCAGGAGAGACGAAAGTAGCACACTATCCAAACGAATATATAGAAGTTGATAAAATGATAGCTGCCGCAAAAATTATTGCATGTACATTACTAGATTGGTGTGAGGTGAAAAAATGAAATACTATGAATCTTTTAGAGAACAGACGAATTGTTATACAGTAGAAGGCGTTTTAGATTATTTTAATAAGCGTATTCGGGTAGATCACTATACAGGAAATGTTGAAAGTATTATACAGACAATTGACGAACTAGCAGAGAAGCATTCTTTCACTAAATGTATTATTAAAGGAAAGGGAGAGCATGTTTCAACATGGCTCTCTTTCGGTTTTTTGTTGGAAGCAACGATACCTCATTATTTTCAAGGACACGATGCATACTTTTTTGTGAAATATAATAATGATGAAAGACGAAATAGTATGCATTGGACTGAGGAAGATACTATATTAAGCGGTGTAAAAGGAAAAGAAATAAAAGAAAAAGTAGTTCCAGAGAAATTTTTGCTGAGAAAAGCGAATGAAGAAGATGCAGAAGAATTAGCAACTGTATTCGGAAAAGTATTTGAAGTGTATCCGACACCTTTAAATGAAGCGAGTTATGTATTACAGACGATGAAAGAAGACGATACAATTTACTACGTATATGAATTTGAGGGGAAAATTATTAGTACAGCATCTGCAGAAATGAATATAAAAGAAGGGAATGCAGAATTAACGAATTGTGCTACTTTACCTGAATATCGTAAACATGGATTTATGAAAAGTTTACTAATTAAATTAGAGGAAGAGCTTCGAGAAAGATCTATTTTCTGCTCCTATACAATTGCTCGATCGCTTTCTTTCGGAATGAATGCTGCCTTTCATCAATTAGGCTATACGTATACAGGAAGACTGGCGAATAATTGCTACATTTTCGATAAGTTGGAAGATATGAATATATGGGTGAAAGATCTATCTAGCTATTCGAAAGCAGTAAAACTTCCGCCTCAAAATTCGGCTGTAAAGCAAAACAGTTAGGTGGAGCTGGGTGTTCGAAAAGCTGTACTAATTAGAATTTCGAGTTATCTAATGAAAATATAAAATTGGTCAAAATTATAGAACGGAATCGTCATGCTTACAATCGCACATAGGTGTGCCGAAAATTCGGCATGTAATTGCTGGATTTTCGGCAAGAGGGGGGATGACATTGCTAGCAGTTTCGACACAAGAAGTCATTGAAGCGATTTTGGGCAGTATTGATGAGGCTATACACGCTGTAGATGAGAATGGAATTACAATATTTTATAATTCTGTAGCTGCAAAACACGATGGATCGAAGATTGAAAAAGTGTTAGGGAAACATCTATTAGAAGCGTTCCCGTCTTTATCAAGGGAAACGAGTACATTGATGAAAGTACTAGATACAAAAAAACCTATCGTACATCAAGCACAGCATTATCAAAATTTAAATGGTGAAGATGTTTGTACAGTAAATACGACGTTACCTATTTTTATAGATGGGAATATTGCTGGGGCTGTTGAAATTGCAAAGGATTACTCTACAATTCAAAAACTTACTGACACAATTGTTGACTTACAGTCGAAAATAAAGCGATCATCTAGAAAAAAAGTGATTAAAAAGCATGCTGCATTTGAGACGATAGTGACAAATGATACGCGGTTTAAACAGACGAAAGAGTTAGCACAAAAAGTAGCACCAACAGACGCAAATGTTTTAATATATGGTGAAACAGGAACAGGAAAAGAACTGTTCGTACAAGCAATTCATGAAGCTTCTAAAAGAAAAAACAAGCCATTTATTGCACAAAACTGTGCAGCTTTACCAGAGTCGCTATTAGAAAGTTTATTGTTTGGAACGACAAAAGGAAGCTATACAGGAGCGATTGAAAGAGCTGGGCTATTTGAACTTGTTGATGGTGGTACATTATTTTTAGATGAACTGAATTCAATGCCTCTTGATTTGCAGGCAAAAATGTTACGAGTGTTAGAAGATGGAGTCATTAGAAGAATTGGTGATAATAAGACGAGAAAAGTAGATGTTCGTGTTATTACCGCAATGAACCAGCCTCCAGAAATATGTTTACGAGAGAATAAAATTCGCACTGATTTATATTATCGCTTAAACGTATTTTCATTATATATCCCACCGCTTCGTGAAAGAACTGAGGATGTACTATTATTAGCATCTTATTTTTTGAAAGAATATAATAAAAGTTATAAAAAAGGTGTACTTCAAATTGATGAGGAAGCGAAAGATAGACTGCAAGCTTATCAGTGGCCTGGAAATGTCCGAGAGTTAAAACATACGATTGAACATGCTGTTATTATTGCAGAAGGGAATACATTAACAGCCAATTGTTTACCACGTACATTTCGGAAAGAGAATTTTTCGAAGAAGAAGGGTATAATGCCACTTAGAGCAGCACTTCATCAAACAGAAAAAGAATTAATAGATCAAGCGTTGATTGAAACGGAAGGGAATATATTACAAGCCGCAAAAATGTTAGGTATCCCTCGTCAAACGCTTCAATATAAACTGAGCAAGTACGACAAAACCGCCGAATAATCGGCGGTTTTTGTGTGTTTGCACGAATAAAAGAGCGTTTACATATATAAAAAGTAATGAATATGATGTTAAGTATTGATTTCATACAACGCTTAAAAATATTTTTTCGCTTATGTAATAGGGTTCTCCGCACATTTACTTATCAACAATGTAAAGTTGGCATAACTATTGCTTATATAAAGGATGAGCGTATAAAAAGGGGGAATAGCAATGTTACATGATGTATACAAACCAAATCGTCACTGGAAGGATATCGAATTATGGAAAGATGTTACTGAAGAGCAATGGAATGATTGGGTTTGGCAATTAACGAATACGATCAAAACGTTAGATGACTTAAGAAAAGTAATTAACTTAACACCTGAAGAAGAAGAGGGCGTTAAAATTTCAACGAAAACGATCCCGTTAAACATTACACCGTACTATGCTTGGCTAATGAATCCTGATGATCCACGCTGTCCGATTCGGATGCAATCAGTACCGATTTCGGAAGAGTTATATAAAACAAAATATGATTTAGAAGATCCACTTCACGAAGATGAAGATTCACCAGTTCCAGGGCTAACACATCGTTATCCAGACCGTGTACTATTCTTAGTAACAAATCAATGTTCTATGTATTGTCGTTACTGTACACGTCGTCGTTTTAGTGGACAAATTGGAATGGGTGTACCGAAGAAACAATTAGATGATGCGATTGCTTATATTAGTGAAACACCACAAGTGCGAGATGTATTAATCTCCGGTGGTGATGGACTTCTAATTAACGATAAAATTTTAGAATATGTATTAAAAAATTTACGAGAGATTCCGCATGTTGAGATTATTCGTATCGGAACGAGAGCACCAGTAGTATTCCCGCAACGTATTACAGAAAATTTATGTAACATTATTAAAAAATACCATCCAGTATGGTTAAATACACATTTCAATACATCTATTGAAATTACTGAAGAATCGAAAAAGGCATGTGAAATGTTAGCGAATGCTGGTGTTCCAGTCGGAAACCAAGCAGTAATTTTAGCTGGTATTAACGACAGCGTTCCAATTATGAAAAAACTTATGCATGACTTAGTAAAAATCCGTGTACGTCCATATTACATTTATCAATGTGACTTATCTGAAGGTATCGGTCACTTCCGTGCACCAGTATCTAAAGGTCTTGAAATTATTGAAGGTTTACGTGGACACACATCTGGTTATGCTGTTCCGACATTCGTTGTTGATGCGCCAGGTGGAGGCGGTAAAATTGCACTTCAACCAAACTATTTAATCTCACAAAGTGCAGATAAAGTTGTACTTCGTAACTTTGAAGGTGTTATTACGACGTATCCAGAGCCAGAGAGCTATATTCCAGGAAGAGCGGAAGGATACTTTAAAGAGATTTATCCGAACTACGAAGAAAAACGTTCAGATGTTGGTATCGCAGGTCTTATGAGCGATAAGAAATTTAACCTCGTTCCAGACGACTTACAGCGTATGAACCGTCGTAAAGACTATGAAGATAATGATACTCATGCATCTTTAAAAGATAAACGTGATAAGCGTGATCAATTAAAAGATAAAAAATATCAAGCGCAAATGGCTAAATTAGAAGAAAACGACAAAAAAACTGAGGGTGATGCAGTATGAATTGTATGTGGTGTGACAGTACAGAAGCGAAAGAAAGCTTGAATACTGTATATTGGGAATTACCAGATGGTACGAAAGCCATTGAAATCCAAAAGACACCATGTATTTCTTGTTCCTCGTGCGGGATGGACTATCAATCAGACCATACAGTAAAAGAAATTGAAGATCAATTATTTTTAATTTATACGAAAGATTTACCAAAACAACTAACATATGAAGAATTAATGGGAAGACCACGTCTATTAAAAAGAAATTATTTCGACTTTTAACCAGCTTTTATGCTGGTTTTTTTCTTTTTTGCCTTGTATAATGTACCCAAGTTAGAAAGGTAGGGAATATTTTTGAAAAAAACATTTTACCATTATATGATGAAGCATCGTGCAGCTTTATTTAGAAATGAAATTTCAGATTTAGCAGAGGCGATGTATGATGATTTAAGTTTTCCGAAGCAATCTGAAGACTATGATGAAATTAGTTCATACTTAGAGTTGAGCGGAATGCTAGAAAGTATGTCTATATTTGATGAAGCCTGGGATTTATACATACAAGATAGATAAAAACTATTTGAAAACATACAGAATACATTACTTTGTGTAAAGTGAAGTATTCTGTATGTTTTTTTATTATGAAATTTGTTGATTTAAAGCTAGTCTAGTTACTAGCTTTTTTTTGAGTGTAACGTAAATTTTATAAGATTATAATTTTTATTGAAAAAATTTATGAATATAAGCTTCTGTGATAAGCGTTTTTATGTAGGTTGCATATACTGATATCAAAATCACGACGTCAAAAAAAGGAGAGATAGAGATGGCAAGAAAAAAACAACCTAAATACAACGTAGGGGACATAGTCGTGATTACGCTATATGGAACCGTTGGGAAAATCACAAATATGAAGGTTTTAGATGGAGTTTATGTATACGAAGTCAATAATCACGATGGATTTTACGTAGAGCAAACATTGCAGCACGTTACAGAGCAAGATATGAAAAAGGGCGATACGGAGTGGATTGAATTAAATTATAATTTCACGTTTGGTGATCTTGTGCAAGTAACTGGATATGATAAAGATGTTTTCCGTATTGTTGGTTTTCGTACAGAAGTATGGAGATATAAGAATGACGCCTGGGAAGATACAATTTATGAATTGTCACGGATTACGGATGGTGAATGGTTAGAAGCGGATGAGTCAGATTTAACGTTACTTGCGAATGCTCAAACGGCAAATGCCATTTTGAAGAAACTGAAACAAGATAAAGCAGGTATGAATAAATTAGATTTAGGTAAGTTAAAGTCAATTAACAACTCGAAAAAAGTGAGTGTTAAGACGAATCGTCAAGAAATCATTGATGGGTTACTTGATATTTATAACGATTATCAATTATTGTTCGATACATTTAAAGATGAAGAATATAAAATTGTAATGGATGTTGTTCATAATTATTTAGTTAAATTGACAGAGAAAAAATAGTTAACTAGAAAGAGAGAATAAATTGAACAACAACATATGCAGTATAAGGTATGCCTACAACTATTAAAAAAATAAAAAGCCACTTTATAAGAGAGTCTGCCCATTGATCTTCATGCATGAACTCTTCTTTTGTTTGTCCTACTTCATATTGATTTTCCATTATTATTTCCCCCTTTGAATAGCTTGTACTACAATCGTATGCATCTCGTCCAAAGCTTATGACCTATAAAAAAATAAAATCTATTTTTCTAATCTCATATACATAATTTTGAGATTTTTTCATAAAACAGAAATAAAGGAGTGATGCTCATGAAGGAAATTGAAGTCGTGATTGATACGGAAGAGATTGCGGAGTTTTTTTATGAGCAACTAATTGAAAGAGGGTACGTCCCAAAACGAGAAGAAATTGAAGATCTCGCAGATATTACATTTGAGTATTTATTAGAGAAATGCATGATTGATGAAGTTTTTGATGAAGAGGATGAATGAAAGTAACGACGGGCATAACTCGTCGTTTTTTACTCTTTACAAACCTGTCACAAATATAGTCAATAATTATTGGTATAATGAAAAGGAAATTTTACTCAAGAGGTGAAGGGATGTTCAAAAAAATTATTGATTCTTTATTAGGAAAGAAAAAATATCGTTCGTATTCAAGTAGTGATTATCGTCGTAGAGGGCGCTCTTATTCAAGTAGCGATTATAAACGACGTTCATCTGGTTATGGACATCAACATTATAAAAGAAAACGTAAAAGCCGTAGCTTCTTTTCAAGTAGCTGATGAAATGGCGTCGTGTACTAGCATTATTTGATAGACCACTGCGAAAAAATACAATTGTTGCAGAACGTTATAAAATTGAATCAGTAATTGGAATGGGCAGTTATGGGGTTACATATGTCGTTAATGATTTACAAATAAATAGATATAAAGTCTTAAAACAATTAAGACAAAGTAAACAAAGATATGAGTCTGGTAGAAAATCATTTGAACAAGAGAAAATGATTTTACAAACATTAAATCATCATGCAATTCCTAGTCTATATGATCATTTCATATGGGAGAAAAAGAGCTTCTTTGTGATGGAGTACATGCCTGGTAAAAATTTTGAAGATTATATTTTCATAGATGGGTATGTATATACAGAACGTGAAGTTTTTGAGATTTTATATGAAATATTAGAAATTGTATCGGTGTTTCATAGTGAAGGCATTATTCATCGAGATTTACGCATTCCAAACATACTAATGAAAGAAAATCAAATTAGTATTATTGATTTTGGATTGGCTAAATGGAAAGGTGAGGATGATGAGCGAGCTACAACTTACGAAGGTGAACAAGCTTTGATGCGAGAAGTTCACTTTCGTAGCGACTTTTATGCGCTCGGTCATTTCTCATTATTTTTATTATATGCAGGATATGAATCTAATGAAAAACAGGAAAAACCATGGTACGAAGAATTAACTTTGGAAAATTATAATCGCGAAATTCTTATGCGAATGTTACAAATAAAAACGCCGTACTATGAGAATGTACAAGATTTAAAACAAGATGTAGCTTCTGCTTTAGAAAGGATGGAGACTCCATGTTTCAAAAGTTTTTAGCAAGCGTTGGTATTGGAAGTGCAAAGGTAGATACTGTTCTTGAAAAAGATGAGTATATTGTTGGGGAAGAAATAGTTGGAAAGGTTCATATAATTGGAGGTTCAGTTAGCCAACAAATTGAAAGCATTTACTTAACATTATCGACGTCGTATGTACGAGAAGTGGATGATAAAAAAGTAACAGCAACATATGATTTAGAGCGAGTACGCTTAACAGAACCTTTTTCTGTAGAACCGAATGAAAAAGTTGAAATTCCATTTTCTTTTTCAATGCCAATTGAAGCACCACTTACACTTGGTATGAAAACGGTTTGGATTCATACAGGTCTTGATATTAAACGTAGTATAGACCCAAGTGACCGCGACTACGTTCAAGTGTTACCCAATGCATTATTAAGTAGTGTTTTAGATAGTGTAAATGAATTAGGGTTTAAAGCACGTCATATAGAATGTGAAGAATTACCGCATCGATTACGTAAGCAAGTTCCATTCGCACAAGAATTTGAGTTTATTCCGGTTTCTGGAGAGCATTATGGGAAATTAGATGAATTAGAATTATTAATCTTGCCACGTGCATACGACCGACTAGAAATTATTATGGAAGTAGATAGAAAATCCCGTGGTTTAGCTGGATTATTCGCTGAGGCGCTTGATCTTGATGAGAAGGTGATTCGTTTTACCGTAACAAGAGAAGATATCCCTGAGATGAAGCAAAAAATTAATAATTATATTTTTTAATAAACTATGCATAAAAAAGAAATGGAGAGGAAAACTAAAACAACCGCTCCATTTTTTTGCATAGTGAGGTTATGTATGTGAAACGATATCGACATTTATACTTGCTAAGTTTTACGTTACTCATTTGTTTTGTCGTATTATCACTTTCGTATCATACCGCTTGTATTGAGAATTTTGACAATATAGTCGCACATTTTATTCAAAGCTTTCGAAACGATTATTTGACGACCTATTTTACTTGGGTGTCTTTTATCGGTTCCAAAAGAATATATTTTCCATTACTCATTATTCTTGTAATGTATTTTCTCGTTAGAAAAAAGTTGCTTAGTGCGTTACTTCTAACAATTAATTACTACGGATCTCGTTATTTAAACAGTATGCTTAAACTATGGTACGAACGAGCAAGACCTGATGTCACGCAGCTTGTTACTGCGACTGGATATAGTTTTCCGAGCGGTCATACGATGAATGCTACTGCTTTTTTAGGATTTATTGCATACGTCACAATTACTGAAGATCGTATTTCGTTGCATAAAAAATTATTAATTATTCTTATAGCAAGCTTTGTTGTATTATCTATTTCAGTTAGCCGAATATATCTTGGCGTGCACTATCCATCTGACGTATTAGCAGGATGGGCAGCTGGCGGTAGCTGGCTCGTTTTATGTGTTATATTTCATAAAACGTTCATAAAAAAAGAACCTATGTCATAATAGGTTCTTTTTTCATTGGCTCAACATGAATGTGTGCATGGTAAATTCCAAACTTTTTGCGAAGCATAGCCTCGATATTGTCAGTAATACAGTGACTTTCTCCAACATCCATACGAGCATCTACTTCAATTGTAATATCAACGTACGTTTGATTCCCGTACATACGTGCTCGAATATCTACAATGTTTTCCACACCGCCAATATGCTCAATAGCATCAGCGTATTCTTCCATTTTATCAGGATCAATTCCATCTGTTAGCATATGAGAAGATTCTACGAAAATCTCCCATGCAGTTTTACAAATAATAAGACCGACAATTAAAGCGGCAATAGGGTCTAAAATAGGCATTTGGAACTGAGAACCGACAATACCTACTACAGTACCAATACTTACGAGTGCATCTGATAAATTATCCTTTGCAGCGGCTTCTAATGATTTACTTTTTGTTCGTGCTGCAATTTTTTTCGTATACAAATACACGCAGTACATAACGACAGCAGAAAATAAAGCAACCCATGCAGCGAGTACATTAGGTGCTGCTTGTTTCGGATTTAAGAAAGATTGAATGGCACTAATAACAACTTCTAATCCGACTGTTGCCATAATGAAGGACGCAACAAGTGATGCGATTTGTTCGGCCCGCGAATGCCCATACGGATGATCTGGGTCACGAGGTTTACGAGATATTTTTAGACCAATTAATATCGCTAAAGAAGCACCGATATCCGTTAAGTTATTTAAACCGTCAGCACGTAATGCGCTAGAGAGGGTAATATAACTGATGATGATTTTCATAGAGGATAAAAATATGTAGGCCATAATGCTGACAATAGCACCTTTATCAGCTTCTTTATGAGAAAGAGTATCCATTTTAATCACTCACCTTTCTTTAAAGGAATTTCTTTCTATAAATAGAGTATCAAACGAAAGTCGTGTGGGTCTATACAAACATTGTTGACGTTTTATAGCTTTTTAAGAAGGGGATAACAAAGTTTCGTGAAGGAAAAATATGTTGAAAAGTACAAAGTCAGGGTGTAAACCGAATTGGAGTTTATTTACTAAAGAGATAGGAGGGTAGATGGATGAAGAAACGAATACTTTTCTTACTATGTATTATTCTTATAATGACAAGGTGTAATTCATTAAACGATGAAAAACGTCAAAAGATAATTGTGAAAATAGATGAAAGCCCTCTGAAAAATATTTTCCAGAGGGCTTTTATTTTAGTATGCTTCTAAAAACTCAGTAACTTGCTCTTCAGTTTTTGCGTTAGCACTATGTAAGTGGCCTAGCTTCTCACCATTTTGGTATACAAGTAAACTTGGAATACCCATTACTTGATACTCTTCAGCGATACTTGGAAACTCATCTTTATTAATAGAATACCATTCAAATTTATTGAACTCTTCCATTACATCTCCGATAAAGTTGTCCATACGTACGCAATCTGGGCACCATGTAGTAAAGAACTTAACAACTACTGGCTCCTCGCTTGCGATGATGTCTTTGAATTCTTGTTCTGTTTTAATTTCTTTCATAAGTAAAACTCCTTTCAATATCACACGAATTTATATGCAAAATTCGTATTTGCAAACATGTTGCAAACTTATTATTTGTTTTTTAGTTTTGTAGTTCGTTCACACTTATAAAATTGTATGTAACATGACTGCGCTACTAAGTGTGAAAATAACGGAACCTCACTTTTCTTTATAAGCTTTTTCCAGGATTGTGTCAAACTTTTGAATTTTATACAGAAATTAAAGAAGCCCACACTTTGATTGAGTATGGGCAGAGTGACTAAAATTAATCGCTTATTAATTTCGAATAGATATTTAAATCGATAAGCTTTCCAGCTGATTTTTCGCTCTTTCTCAGAGTACCTTCTAGATTAATTAACTTTTATTATACAAGAAAATAACTACATTGAACAAAAGCGTTAATTGGAGGTAACGAAATGACAAACTCATCAATTGAATATTGCGTTCAGTGTGATTAAGAAAGTGGTGTATAAAGATGGGACGAGATGAGAGTTACTTCCGAGCTAAAAAAAGAGTAAATAATTTAAAAACATTTTACATTCATTTAACCATCTACATACTAGTCAATCTGATGCTTTTTTTACTTTTTAAGTAGTGAATTAGCTATTTTTTATTCTATAAAGAAATAACTCCGAAGCTCATATCCTTTCATGATAATATAAAGTGAAGAGGAGGGCCTTCCCTTTAATTATTAGTACACACTAATCAGGTTTTACGGGTAGTTAATTTTTTATCTAACTTCCCCGTATGTACTGAATTTTAATGTGGAAATGTTCGTTAATAGGAGATAAAAGAAAAAAGAGGATATATGAATGCTTGTATTAGGTTTTATGTTAATTGGTTTAGGTATTTTTATTGTTTGTCTGACTGTAATTGATGGAATCAGAGAGACAAAGGAACATGGTTTCAGTGGGTTTAAAGATTTTATTATTATTGTGCTGGTGCATATTATAGAAATAATCAGTGATTTATGGGGATTCCAATTGCTATTCATATTGATAGGATTGGTTTGCATCGGATTTGGCGTTGCTATTTTAACAGTAGAATTGTATTAAAAGATAAGTAAAGGGCATCTAATTAAGATGCCTTTTTATTTTAATTACAAAAATTGAATAAGGTTAGAAAGTATATGGTTGTAATAGGAATTAAGGGATATGAATAAAAAATTTTATCCCGCATTAACGGGCAGTAAGCCCCCACTGATTAAAGTTTCACTTTATTAGGGATTTGCCTTAAACATTTATTACAGTCAAGAATATTTATAATAATATGAACTAAAAAAGGTCTAAATTTTGTAATGTTGGAGGGAATTATTGTGGACATAACTCAAAGCGTATCAAGAATAGTGGTTAATGGGAAAGACCTTTCTTTCACTTCAGTACAAACCTCTGCATGGAATCATGGACCTGTAAATGATTTAATCGTTACGACGAATCAGAGAGTGAATGAGCTTTATCAATTCATGTGGTCACAAGTACCGGTTACGATTTCGGTATATTTCCTTCAAGGAGCGAATTTACTTAGGTTCGTTAGGGTTGCGGGAATTAATGAGCGTGTAACGGGAGAATATGTATATCATTTCATTTGGTGATAAGAAGAATTCAAAGTAGTCTAGCAGCTACTTTTTTATTTTGTCATTTGAATATAATCGAGCGGACTAGCTTTATAGTACCCACTGAAATAATGAATCATAATATAATTTGTAATAAATTATACGGGAAGGGAGCTGAAAATAATGTTTTATTCATATTTTAATTTTGAAGCTGGTATGCGACCAGCTTATGGTACATCTATAACGTATAGTGGAGCACAAAGTACAGTCCAAGCTATTCAACAAGCATTGCAAATGCAACAACAATTGCAAATGCAGCAGCAAGGTGTACAACCGTATTATTCATCCGTAGAGTATTTTTACCCAGTACATCAAGTTACACCGTACGGAAGTTCTTTTCTGACTATTCCATATGGGACTGTATACAACTTATAACTAGTAAGGAATGAAGTGGTGTATATAAATAAGGGTGCAGGTTAATAGCGCCCTTATGAATAATAAAAATAGCTAGTCCAAACCTTATAAATCAATCTTACATAATATGTAGTAATAAGTTTGAAAGGGGAATTAGTATGTCTTGTTATTACTACTGTAAGTATTGTAAGGAGTATAAAAAGAAGCATCATGATTGTTGTAAGAACACTAGTAAGTGTCATGATAACAAGGACAATCTTGTTAGAGCATCGGCATTTAGAGCTAGAAATACTGTGAATCAAAATGTTCCTGCTAATACTTTTGTGAAAGTGTTATTTCAAAATGAACAATTTGATTTAGCGAATGAGTATAATCCAGCAACATCTATTTTTATGCCGAAGACTAAAGGTGTATATTCTATTATTGGAACGATTGGTTTCTTTCCAAACGATCCAACTTTAAATTATAGAGCACGTGTAGAAATTCGTGTGAATGGAAACGCAGCGATAGCAATAGATAATGACTTTTTTGGTCCAATAAGTTTTGGAAATGTCGTAAGTGTTTCGACGATTGTTCAATTGAATGCAGGGGATGAAGTTGAGATTTATGCACAAAGTAGTATAGATGGAGTTTTAAGTCCTTTAGAAGATGGTGCACATTTTGAAGCAGCAAGATTTCCTTCTCCAATTAAATAAAGTTATTAAACAATGAGTTTACAGAAGCTTAAAGGTAAACCCTCACCGAAATGGTGAGGGTTTTTAACTCTATTAAAAATAGTAACAGGTCGTCCAAGTTATTCTAATCTATATTGCATACTATGTAAAAATAAGTGTAAAGGGGGACTAACTATGTCTTATTATTACTGTAAGTATTGTAAAGATTACAAAAAGGAAAGTCATGATTGTTATAGGAAAAGTAGTAAATGTGATAGGAAGTATGTAAATGTGAAGTGTTGTGATGATAAGAAAGAGGAGCTTGTAAGGGCATCGGCATTTAGAGCTGTGAATACAGTTAATCAACCTGTTCTAGCAAATACTCCTATTAAAGTATTATTTCAAAATGAACAATTTGATCTAGCGAATGAATATAATCCAGTAACATCCATTTTTACTCCGAAAACTAGAGGGGTATATAGTGTATTAGGAAATATAACATTTTCTCCAAATGATTTTAATGTGAATTACAGAGCTAGAGTAGAAATTCGTGTAAATGGAAATCCAGCAATAGCGATAGATAATGATTTCTTTGGAACAGGAGTATTTTTTAATAATGATGTTTCCGTAACTACTATTCTTCAATTAGAAGCAGGAGATTTAGTTGAAATTTTTGCAGAAAGTAGTATTGCGGGCGTAATTGTACAAAATGTTAATGGTGTAAATACGGTTCACTTTGAAGCAGCAAGATTTCCTTCTCCAATTAAATAAAGCAGATCATCAAATGTTTTTTAGTAGGTTTAGTTAATCCCCTTACCAAATGGTGGGGGATTATTATTGTTTTTCTAAAATATATAAGTAAATAGGTAAAGTGTAGTTTAATTTTTAGATGCTTCAACCTTCTTCAGATAATGAACAAAATAATACGTAAATAAGTAACATGCTTCTGAAAACTCATTGTTAGTAAGTTTACTAGTTTTCTTATAGAACAAGAAAGATGGAATACATAAAAGATCGTATCATTACGTTTTTTTTACTATATAGAAATTATATATTGAACATAGATTTGTGTAGGGAATGCTAATGCACTGAAAAGAATAACATAAAGACGATTACACTATATAAAAACAAAATCAATCCTAAGATGAGTAGTATTGGATGCAGCTTGAACATATTTGACCTCCTTGAGTATATAAAGAATTTTAATATATTGTAGGTCAATTTAGAAGGGGAAGGTTACATAAAAAAAGAGCATACATAAAAAGTACGCTCCAAAGAAAGATAGGTTTTATGAGTGGATAATCTCCATACAATAATATATGCTCCTTTAATGAAAAAGTGTAAAGAATCAATAAATTATCAATGGAATATCATAAAATGAGTAATTTTAGTTTAGGAATGCAGTTATTTTCTTTCTCAGTTATTTTAGGTAACAAAGTTGTGAAAATCGTACATTATGCGGACTAACAACGGGATAGCAATCGTACTTCAGTTACATATTTCTTAAAGTCTGGGTATTGCGTGATAGTCTGACATTTAGGGGTGCATAGTTGATTAATTATAGACACATTTGTAATTACTTCGTTACAAGGACCGAAAAATGTAACTTTTAGTTTTGAATTAGGTGGAACTTTAAATATGATAGGTTTTTTTTTCACGAAATCAGCTCCTAATATTCCATAATATATATGCGTCACCTCTTTATTTAAATAATTATTAAGGTGTATTTATATAGTATGAAATCTTAGTTAAGTTGATTATAGTATAGAGCCTTATGGCCATATAAGTACTTAAACATGTGAAAAAAAACTGAGAATACTATATGAAATGTATAATTAATATAATATGAAAAATGAGTAGTTTATCTAATGCATTTTTTGTCCTAATACATATTATGGTAGTGAGAATTGTATGAGGAGGTAATAAAAGAATGCAAGAAAATGTACAAGCTCAACCTCAGCTTTCACCACCGTGGATCACATATTTTAATAAATTGGTAAATTCAATAGGCGCTGATCCAACTGTTACAGTTGGTCCACTTATTCCAGTTGGTGGGAATTTTATTATTTTAGTGCATGCGTTAAGTAATGAAAAAGCGATAGCGTTAGCAACGCTTCTAAAATCTTTTGTAGAATTTGGGAACGTAAGTGTGACAGTTATTGTAACGAATAATGAAAATCAAATCGTAAATCCAGTACCTTGTCCACTAGATGCTTTTGAAATTGCACATTTATTTCTAGTAGCACTAGAAAATAATCCTTATTTTGATCAAGTTGTGGTACAGCCTCAGTTCCCTGGCGGATCTAATGTTGTCTTTCCGGTGTTTAAAGCCGAAGTGATTCAATTTTTTAATGATGATATTTCAAATTTATGTCAAACGTTTACAGGTGTTGCTGCAAATGTATTTCATGATGTTATGCAGGATGAGATTTGTGATGCCCCAATTCTATTTTCCACAAGTTGTGTTATGAGTAGTGAAAATCAAGAATTGCAAAATGCAGATTTAGCACCAAAGTTATTTTATTAAACTGTAAAAAGACATTTTCATGAATAGAAAATGTCTTTTTATATGTATCAAAGTCGTTTTTTTAGCTAATATCCCGTTAATTAAAATTTTTCTAAATCTCAGCATGTAAAGATAGTAATTTTGACTTAAGAATATATAGAAAATGAGGGATGAATTTTTTTAGTTGAAAGGGAATTGATATTGGAAATTTTAATTTAATAATGTAGGAGGATTTTTTCTAATATCCGTAAAAATGATTGATAGGACGAGATTACATAACAAATGAATAGTAGGGTGTATTTCGAATATTTTATGTGGCAAATATGTTAAAACTAATAGAAATATTTCTGAAAGAGAATATATTTTTAAAAACAGTAAAGATTCTTTTTATTTATATTATAGATAGCTAGTTTTAGAGAGGGGAGGCTTACAATAAAACAAGCTATGAATAGGACATTAAAAAGGAGCTGGAATGTATGGGTTATATTGTAGATATTTCAAAATGGAATGGAACTATCAATTGGGATATTGCAGCATCTCAGCTAGATTTAGTGATAGCTAGAGTTCAAGATGGCTCTAATACGGTGGATTTTATGTATCAAAACTATGTTAGTGAAATGAAAAAGCATAGTATCCCATTTGGTAATTATGCTTTTTGCCGTTTTATATCTATTGCTGATGCAAAGAAAGAGGCACAAGATTTTTGGAATCGTGGTGATCAATCAGCTAAGTTTTGGGTGGCGGACGTAGAAGTTCAAACGATGGCAGATATGCAAGGCGGGACACAGGCATTTATTGATGAATTACGCCGTTTAGGTGCGGAAAAAGTAGGATTATATGTAGGGCATCACACGTATTTATCATTTGGAGCACGTAATATGGAAGCTGATTTCGTATGGATTCCTCGTTATGGAGGGAATAAGCCAGCATATCCATGTGATATTTGGCAATATACGGATTCAGGGAATGTTCCTGGGATTGGGAAATGTGATCTGAATCGATTAGTAGGAAATAAGTCACTTTCTTGGTTTATAGATTCGAACAAAGCAAATCAACCTAACATAGTGTATACACAGCAACCGAATGGCATTGGTATTGCAGTTTCGAAATATCCTGATGGATACGGAATAAATTTATATGAAAACCCCATGAATCCTCAATTTACAGGTGCACTCACTCAGAAAATTCCATATTTAATCTTAACAGGTTATTGGGGAGGCGGTGAGCAAGATATGATTTGTTTAGGGAACGATAAGCAGTGGGCATATTTAAAACATTTTAAGGTGAAATGGTTTTATACAACTTCGAAATATCCTGTTGGCTACAGAGTAAATTATTATGAAGAGCCTGAATGTATGAATTATAAAGGAACTATAGATGGATCGACATCTTTTCGAGTGTGGGTTAGAGTGGGAAATGCAGTAGATATCGGGCAGAATCGTTGGATACCTGAAGAACATGTAAGTATTAAGTAACTATAGCAGTCGTATTGTTTTTGAGGTGTATGTAAAGAGTCTTCTTACTATACATAATAGTAAGAAGACTCTTTATGTTTGAAAATGGAAATGCATGATACATAGTCAACTCATATGAAATGAATTACATGTAGAAAACACACTGTTTTCACAATGCCTGTGTATAGTTAATTTGCATAATGATAAAAGTGAGGTATTTGAATTGAAAAAGAAAAAAATATTTATTGGAACAATTATTTCATGCGTGATGCTAGCATTATCTGCATGCGGTTCCTCAGACAACGTAGTAACATCAAAAGTAGGAAATGTTACAGAGAAAGAATTAAGTAAAGAATTACGACAACAATATGGAGAAAGTACTTTATATCAAATGATGTTAAGTAAGGCATTACTAGATAAATATAAAGTTTCGGATGAGGAAGCAAAAAAGAAAGTAGAAGAAGCAAAAGATAAAATGGGTGAGAACTTTAAATCGACTTTAGAACAACTTGGATTGAAAAATGAAGATGAATTAAAAGAAAAAATGAAGCCAGAAATTGCATTTGAGAAAGCGATTAAAGCAACAGTCACAGAAAAAGATGTGAAAGATAACTATAAACCAGAAATGAAAGTAAGTCACATTTTAGTGAAAGATGAAAAAACGGCTAAAGAAGTAAAGGAGAAAGTAAATAATGGTGAAGATTTTGCTGCCTTAGCAAAACAGTATTCAGAAGATACTGGGTCAAAGGAACAGGGTGGGGAAATATCTGGTTTTGCTCCTGGACAAACAGTGAAAGAATTTGAGGAAGCTGCGTATAAATTAGATGCAGGCCAAGTAAGTGATCCAGTTAAAACAACTTACGGTTACCATATTATTAAAGTGACGGATAAAAAAGAATTAAAGCCATTTGATGAAGTAAAGGAAAAAATTCGTAAAGATTTAGAACAACAAAGACTACAAGATACGACAGGTAAATGGAAACAACAAGTAGTCAATGATTTATTGAAAGATGCTGATATTAAAGTGAATAATAAAGAATTTAAAGATACATTTAAATTTCTAGAAAAGAAATAATGATTGTAATCATAATTAGAAAAGGGAACTCATATAGAGTTCCCTTTTCTAATTAGTGTGTGAGTTATAAATAGATAGTAAGACAATACAATATTACATTTAAATATTAAGAATTACAATGGGAAATTATGGATGGTAATTAAAGGTGCTATAATTATTTCAACGAAAGTGTATATTATACGGTTTTCATTATGCAAGGGTGTTACATATATTTATCCTTTAATAATGGATATCGAACATAATTTGAAAAATAATACATATAATGTTTTTGAATAAATATTTAACATGGATAATTAGTAAAAAGCTGAGCATTCGAATGGAAAGGATGTTCTTTTTGGTGTGAAAATTTTAGGATAAAGAATGAATCGTTTTAAACGCGTCATTTACCACATCAATAAATTAAGGTGGGGAGAATATATGAAAGTAATCTTTCAAGGAGAGGGCCGCGCGAAAATTTTTGAGTCATATGATGAAAATGTAAGTGATTTATTAGCTATATTAAAAGAAACGAAAGGGATTAAAATCGGGATTGTTGAGTATAAAGTGTTAAAGTACGAACTTAATTATTTTCGTCATCCGAAAAAAGCGGATACAGAGAGAGAGTTACATATAATAGTACAACCTAAGTATATGTAATGAAATGTAATAATAAAAATCACTGATTCAGTTTTGTAAAGTTTCATAGAGTATGTAAGAAAAGAGAGTGTTGTAAATGCTCTCTTTTCTTATGCTTTGTGAGTTCGTTCATCATAGCATATGTTTTCAGTTATAGATGGTTAATAAACGAAAAAATTTAAAACTTTTTTGTTTAGGCAGGGATTTTATATTTGAGTAAACAAATATACTATGAAGTATTTTTATACGAATATTGGAGGAGTATAAAATGAGTTTAGCAAGTTACATAGGCTGTAATGTAGAAATTCCGTTAACGGATCCAGATTCTAATGATGTAATTGTTTTTGGACCGTGTTTTGCAGATGAAAGTATGCTTGAAATTGTACATGAGTATCAATTCCAAACAAATTACACATATGAGGTTTCAACTAGTTGGGGAATTGAACTTGTCGAGTGGCAAAACGTAAAGGAAAAAAAGAAGCGAAAGAAAAAATTTTAACTTTATGCAAGATTATGGAAGGCTATTCGGAAGATGGAGACTATTTCGAATTATTTAGTTGTTGGGTTGGTGATGAAGATAAGGAACGAGTAGGGGAATTGAAATTAAAAATAAATCATTTTAATATAGATGAATTATGTATTCCAGAAAGAACATTAGTTAGGATAGAAAAATAAAATTTGAAATATTTTTTAGAAACAGGCGATTTCACTTTGTGTGAAGTCGCCTTTTAGTTGTTATATGCATTTTACATAAAAAATGAGAAGTTTATTTGATAAAGGAAAAAAGTATGGAGATAATTAAAATTTTGTTTTTTGTTAAAAAATAATAAGTATGGCTCTTCTCAAAAGAACGTAAGTTCGTGTGTAATAAGAACGAATGTTCTTTTGAGAGGGTAACCTAATTATAGTTTAGAAGTAAATCCGAGTTTAGTGAGTATTAAAAATAACTAAGGGATAGTATGGCTAAATAAATGTATAAATGATCAAGGAGATAAAAAATGAACGATGTAAAGATACAAAAAGAAGAAAGAGAGTGGGTTCCGTTTACAGTAATGTCCGAACAACTTTTAAATATGAGAAAGATTATTGGAGAGAAATTAAAAGTACAAAAACCGCTTTTAACAAACGAAGCAAAAGAGAGAATTTCTGATAAATTATTAACGTCATTACTGTCTGAGAAAGAAATATTGGTAACATATTTTGAAGATGGCTACATATTAACAAGCTATATGACAGTTGTACATATCAATCCGGTAAAACAAATTGTAATTTGTACAGACGCCTTTTATAAAACTTATGTATTTAACGCTATGGATATTATTGAAATAACGTAAAAGAAGCTGAATATTAAATGGCAGCTTCTTTTATTTCTGATTTATGAAACAAATAATACAAGAAAAAGCAGCTAGCTTCGTGCTAGCTGCTGAGCCCCAGGGAAAGGGAGAAAAAGATAGGGTACTCCAAAATCAACAAGAGCTGTCAAACAGCCTGATTATAGTATAGACAAATTTAAATTTTCTATACAGAAAGTTGAACATAAGATTAGGCTGTACCCACTTGGTTTTGATCTGCAAGGTCAGAATCAAATGTATTGGTCGCACTAACACCGCTAAAAGTATTAACAACAAAGCCAACGTTTGATGCGCCGGAACCATTATAAGCTTTCGTATTTTCTTTCGGAGAAACGTTGTAGAAATCACCTAAGTTAAATGAACCATTACTATTTTGTACAACTAAATTCCCTACAACTGATGGCATAATTTTCACCTGCTTTATAATAAGTTGTTAACATTACTATATGGAGGTATAGTCCAGATGGTTCATATAATAAAAATTGTGGAACAGTAAAACGTTTGGAGCATGGATTTCAATAAAAGTGTGTTAAAATTAATATAATAAAGTTGAGTAATTTTTTAAAAAAATTTGTATAATTGATATATACGAAAATAAAGGAGGCAAAATGTAATGAAAGATATTATGAAAAAAGTTGATTTAACAGATGCCAAATCAAGTAATCTTGTTGCACTAATTTATAGTAATGAAGTTATATTAGTTGAAGACGCATTTTGTCCAAATGAAATAAAATTAAAGTTTAATGAAATTGCAATTTTATCTGCAATTAAAACAGCTCATATTGCGAAAGTGTCTATTAGGAAAGAACTTGAAGCGCTTTTTCATGATACGGGTGTTATATTAGTGAAACAAAATGTTGATTATGGTAGTAGCCAATCTATTACCATGCATTTTGAGCAATTTAAAAAATTGCAACATGAGATTGAATATTTAAATAAAAGTATGTAATAAGGCAGCTAAATAAAGGTTCTATCATAAGGATGGAATGTGTTGTGTTGAAAAAGTGGTTTAAAAATTATTTGAGTGAATCGCATTGTAAACATAAATATATTTTTATTAAGATGCAGGATAATGAAAATTTTTGAAAAAGTACACTAGGTGTAGTTTATCCCGCTATTTGCCGGGCAGCTCGATTGGTTCAACTAATAATCAGTGGAGGATGAACAAAACCCTCACTGATTAAAGTTTCACTTTATATGTATCAATGTGAGAAATGTGGAAAAGAGAAGTTGAAATGTAAAAACAATAATGAAATAAACAATGAATTTTTAGATATATAGCAAAAAGTAACCATGATGGTTACTTTTTTGTTTATGTATGCAATATCAAAACCATTACTAAAGTATGAGTTGAGTTGATACTTTAGTAAATGGCTGAATAAAAATGAAGAGAGTAAGATATAGGGAAGGAGGATGAGAGAAATGAAGCGAAAAGAAATTAGTAAATCTGTAATTATTACAGGCGTGACACAAGGGCTAGGACGTGCGATGGTTGATCGATTTCATGAATTAGGGTGGAACATATATGGTTGTGGACGTTCAAAAGATAAAATTGAAGAACTGAAAAAACAGTACAGTAAAATACATGATTTCCAAGTAATTGATGTTTCAGATTCTCAGCAAGTTAACAATTGGGCAAATTATATACTTAATAGACATACGGCTCCCGATCTTATAATAAATAATGCATCGATTGTAAATCAAAATGCACAACTTTGGAAAATTACGGCTCAAGAATTCGAAAATGTAATGAATGTAAACGTGAATGGTGTAGTAAATGTAATAAGAGCGTTTGTTCCCGCAATGGTAGCTAGGAAAGAAGGAATTATCATTAATATGAGTTCTAGTTGGGGGAGAGAAGGTGAAGCTGAGCTTGCGCCATATTGTGCCTCGAAATTTGCAATTGAAGGTATCACTAAATCTATGGCACTGGAATTACCCCATGGCATGGCTGTAGTTGCTTTAGATCCTGGAGGGAGTATTAGCACTCCAATGCTGAAGTCATGTGCGCCACAATATATAAATGAATCACCTACACCTGAAACTTGGTCACATAAAGCAATTCAATATATATTGAATATAACAATAGATGAAAATGGAGATTCATTGACATGCCCAGCATGCATATAAAAAAGCACCTTTAAGGTGCTTTTTTATATTAGTAACACATTATATCATTCACAAAATTACATCTGAAAAATAAAATAAAAGATTAAGGATGGAATTTGTTTATCCCGCTATTTGCCAGTCAGTAAGACCCCCACCTCAAAATTCAGCGAAAGCAAATAATTTAGGCGGAGGATGAAGAAAAAACCACTGATTAAAGTTTCTCTTTATTTTGAAAGGTTTAGAAAATATTTAAATAGGTGATAAAAATGAATCCAAGCGGTTTAAAAGTGACAGGGGCATGGTTTCAAGTAGGAGGGAACCTTACAGCTGCAATTGGAACGACAAGAGGGTTTATTGGAGAAGAGAAAGTTGAATCGGATCTTGTTATTGTAGGAAGCTCATTACAAGCCCTCGGGTATATATTACAAATCATTGCGAGCAAGTATAATGACGGGGAAGAAAAAAGGGAAAAGCAAAATATAGGCTTAGAGAATCAAAGTAAATTACTTGATCGAATAGGAATTGAGTTATTAGCATTAGGGAATATATCAACTGTAATAGGAACATATTTTAATATAAATGAACAATTGAAAGAAAATGATTATCTTATCATTACAGGGAACAGTTTACAATCAATCGGTGCTTTTTTAGGAGTAGAAGCAGCTTTGATAGATATAAATGTATTACAGAAAATTATTATATTAGGTAACTCCATGCAAAGTTTAGGTGCTGGATTACAAGCGTATCAAGGTGTTTCAAATGTATTGAAAGATGAGAGAGAAAATGAAGATAGTATTTTTGATAAGAAGGATGAGAGAATAATTGCACTCATTGGTATTTGGATACAAGCGATAGGAACGTTAATTTCTGCAATTGGAGTAACTGCAATAGAGGAAGAAAATAGGCTAGAAAACAATGGGAAGTCTGAAATACTTATATAAATAGAAGGAGATACATTGATTTTAGAAGCAGGTTAAGATTAAAATAGTAGTAGGTTTTTTTGCCTATAGTTAGAATATATTAAAGTAAGAGATGCTATGTATACTTAATGAAAATTTATGTAATGCCAACATCATAAGGTTTCTTTGCTTATATTTTGAAAAGTGATATATAAAATACAAAATAAGGAGTTTTCAAGGGATGATGTATTTAGTAGCAATTTTTCTTCCACCTGTTGCTGTATTATTTTGTGGAAAACCAATTCAGGCAATAATAAATTTCATATTAACATTAATATTTTGGGTTCCAGGAGTTATACATGCAATTCTTGTAGTGCATGATAAAAAAGCTGATCGGCGTTTGAAAAAACAAATTCAAGCATATGATGAAATCAATAAGAGGAATCGAAGATAATTCATCTATAAAATATTTTTAAAAGAAAGGAGGATTAACCTCCTTTTTTTAGTGGGTGTTAAGTTTAAATTTTTGTGTGGCGGAAAGAATTTTTAATATAAGTTTTATGGTAATAACTTTTAGATTGTGCATGTAATAGGCCAGTATAAATACTTTCTGGTACATTAAAGAAATCGTACATACCATTCTTTAATTGGATTCGCAAAATCATAGAAAAAGGATTATAGCCAACAGCAACTATATTTTTTGAAATCACGGGAGATAGCTTCATCATTACGCAACTCCTCACTTTTCATTTTTAATAATTTCTTGTAGATGTTGAGGTTGTGAAGTTGAAATCCTTATAATTTAAGAGGTATTATACTTATATGCAATATATTAAATGTTTGTTATACGTAATTATAAAGAAGTTCACACGAAGTACATATCGTTGTGCTATTTTTATTTCACCTTTGATTTATAAATAAGAAAATATTGACCATTTGAAAAAAAGGTATATTATTTATACGAGGTATTAAAAATTCACTTTTTACATTCTATGCTTAAAGGGGCAGCGTTATTAGGAAAAATAGAAGTGAAAATAGTTTGTATAAGAAGTATTCTAAAATTTATAATCTGTGAATTGGGAAAATATTGAATGCTCCAGGTCAATATACTTTCTTAATCAAATTCATTTTAGAAAGTGACCTCAATATTTTTAAGTAAATCAACGGGAGAATTGAAAGGCAGGAGAAAGTAACATGTCAGAAAATTATCGTTCTCGAGAGGAACGACGACAAGTTAAAAAGAAAAAACAGCCAGCTTCTAAAACACAAAAACCAAAAGGTAAAACATCATTCTTTCGCAAGTTTTTAATTACTTGTTTATTACTTGGTATTGTTGGTTTAGTGGCGGGGGTTGCTACCTTTTTCGTAATGATTAAGGATGCACCAAAACTTGAGAAAGCAAAACTTGTTAATCCGTTATCCTCAAAAATTTATGATAAAAACGGGGATTTGGTATATGAATATGGAAAAGAAAAAAGGACGAATGTTACGTATGAGCAAATACCTAAATTAGTAGAAAATGCATTTTTAGCGACAGAAGATTCACGTTTTTATGAGCATAGCGGAGTAGATTTTAAAGGTACTGCCCGTGCTGTTCTAGTAAGTCTTAAAGGAGATTATGGTTCTCAAGGTGGAAGTACGATAACACAGCAAGTTATTAAAAATTACTTCTTATCAATGGACAAAACACCAAAGCGTAAGGCACAAGAAATATATTTAGCCTATAAGCTAGAACAACAGTATTCAAAACATGAAATATTAGAGATGTACTTAAATAAAATTAACTTAGGAAACCGTTCATATGGGATCGCAACAGCAGCACAAAACTACTATGGTAAAGAATTGAAGAACTTAACATTACCAGAAGTTGCGATGCTTGCAGGTTTACCGAAAGCACCGAATAACTATGATCCAACGAAAAAAGAAAATGTTCAAAAAGCAACAGAAAGAAGAAATGTTGTTCTAAACTTAATGAATCGACATGGATATATAACAAAACAGGAAATGGAAGAAGCATCAAAAGTTGACGTAGAAAAGGGACTCAAGCCTGCAACTCAACTACAAACAATGCCATACCCTGCATTTATGGATGCAGTTGTGAAAGAAGTAGAAAAAGAATTACCAGATGCTAATATCGGTTCTGACGGTTTAGAAATTTATACAACGTTAGATCCGAAAGCACAGAAACTTGCTGATAATATTTTAAATAATAATATCATTGATTATCCGAATGATAAATTCCAAGGTGCATTTACATTTATGGATACGAAAACAGGAGAAGTTCGTGCTATAGGTAGTGGCCGTGGAGAAAATAAAGCTGTATTTAAAGGGCATAATATGGCAATTGAATTAGATCGTGCAGCTGGTTCAACGATGAAGCCGATTTTCGACTACGCTCCTGCAATTGAATATTTAAAATGGGCAACGTACCATCAAATTGATGACTCTCCATTTAAGTATTCAACGGGACAAGAAGTACGAAATTCAGATAGAAGTCATATGGGTCCAATTACAATGCGTGTAGCATTAGAAAAGTCACGAAATATCCCAGCAATTAAGACTGCGAAAGAAGTTGGAATTAATAAATCAAAAGACTTCTCTGAGAAATTAGGCATTACATTTAATGCGGCACCGACTGAATCAACAGCGATTGGTACAAATGAAGTATCACCAACTGAAATAGCGGGCGCTTATGCGGCATTTGGTAATGAGGGTAAATATACGAAACCGCATTTTGTTAAGAAAGTCGTTTATCCAGATGGTAAGTCACAAAGTTTTGGACAAAAACCAAAACAAGTTATGACAGATTCTACAGCATATATGATTACAGATATGCTTCGTACTGTAGTTACATCAGGTACTGGTACATCTGCAAACGTAGCATCCTTAGATGTAGCTGGTAAAACGGGTACGACAAACTACTCATCAAAACAATTAGCTCAATATAAAATTCCAGAAAGTGCAACTCGTGATAGTTGGTTTGCTGGATATACACCGCAATATACGATGGCAGTATGGACTGGGTATATGAAAGATGGTAAAGACGAGTATATTAGTAGTAAAAATACGAAAATTGCACAGTTGATCTTTAAAGAAATGATGAGTGAAATGGCTACAGATAAATCACGCTTTAAAATGCCAAGTAGCGTCATTCAAGAAGGTAGTGAGCTACGTATAAAAGGTGAAAAACGTGATTCATCGCCAAATACTAGCGTGCCGGATACAACGGAGCAACCAAAACAAGATCAACAGCAAAAAACTGAAGAAGAGAAAAAGCAAGAAGAATTAAAGAAACAAGAAGAACTGAAAAAACAAGAAGAACAAAAGCAACAAGAGGAACTTAAGAAGCAAGAAGAACAAAAGAAACTAGAAGAGCAAAAGAAACAAAATGAACAAAATAACGGAAATGGTCAAGGAACGACACCTCCAGCGAATAACGGAGGAGGCCAAGGAACGACACCTCCAGCAAATAACGGAGGAGGTCAAGGAACGACACCTCCAGCGAATAACGGAGGAAACCAAGGAACGACACCTCCAGCAAATAGCGGAGGAGGCCAAGGAACGACACCTCCAGCACATAATGATGGAGGTCAAGGAACTCCAACCCCACCTGCAACAGTACAACCAAATAATGGTGGAAATACAGGAGAGGTTCCTGCCAATAATGGACAATAAGAAAAATTTATAGAAAAGTTTTCAAAAGAGCACTTAAGATTTGTAGGAATTTACAATCTTAAGTGCTTTTTTCATTTTGCTACAGAAAATGTAATGTTAAGGGCTGGATAGAAGAAAAAGAGTGAATTAACGTAAAGAGAGGAAAGTCTATTTGCAAAAGATGGTATGTGTTGGTTATCCTGCAAAGTGACTAACTGTGATGAATCATATAAAGTATTAAATAAGTAAAAATTATATTCAAATCTTTAATAAATATCTTTCTTTAATGGTTACTTTAGTTGGGGAAACAATTTAAAAAGTCGAATTTCTTATTTAGGAAATTCGACTTTTTTATGTTGAAACTGGAGTGAAGTTAATCTTTATTGCAATGTAGGGGGAATACAGTGATGGCTATTAAATGTTAAACGTACCATAAAAATTTTGAAAATAAATTGATGGGAAATGATAAAAGACTTGGGCCTGAGGTGGTGGAGCGTAGCTAGGGTGATAAAAGGTAGTGCTACTTGGATGGGCACCATGATGCCAAAATGAAGGGGTAGTTTGACCTGGTGATTGGTATTGTTGCCAAATTGCTGGAAGTTCAATGCCGACATCGGAACTTGCTGTATGAACGGCGGGGGCATGTATTTCGGGTATCGAAGGAACCGCGACAGTTACTCTTGATGATAATACCCACATAAAATAATCACTCCTAAGTTGTGATAATAAATTAGTATATTCTTTTCACACGTATAAAGGTACATATATAGGACTTTCGTTTAAAACATGCGTACAAAGTCTTAAGACTAATGTAAGCTGATGGTGGACTATTTAATAAGAAAAGATACGTCTATTTGCGGAGGGAAAAAAGATCAATAAAATGTACAATGAGGGTGTTAATCGTAATATTTTACGAGTGTATGGAGGGATTTTTATGGAACGATTATGGACGAAATCATTTATTCAAATGACTTTCGCAATGTTATTTTTATTTACAGGATTTTATTTACTTGTCCCAACGCTACCGCTATTTATTAAAGAGATAGGTGGCAATGAATCGCAAGTTGGACTCATGATGGGGATGTTTACAATAGCTGCTGTTGTAATACGACCGATTATTGGAGGAATGTTAGATCAATATGGTAGAAGATCCTTTATTATTTTCGGACTCATCTTTTTTGGATTAACGATGTATTCCTATAATATAGCATCGACTATTGTCCTTTTAGCTGTTTTACGTGTTATTCACGGAGTAACATGGGCTGTTTCTACAACAGCTGTTGGAACAGCAATAACGGATATTATTCCAGATTCACGCCGCGGTGAAGGTATGGGTTGGTACGGGATGGCGATGACAATTGCAATGGCGATCGGACCAATGATTGGACTATGGGTTGTACAAAATTATTCATTTCATGGTCTATTTTTATTAGCGACGTTGTTATCTTTTATGGCAGTCGTATTATCACTAATAACGAAGATGCCATTTACGCCACAAAAAGAAAAAGGAAAAATTCAGCTATTTGAGAAATCCGTATTAACAATCACGATTGTAGTATTCTTTTTATCGTTTGCATATGGAGGAATTACAACCTTTTTACCGTTATTTGCATCATCAATTCATGTGAATCCGGGAACTTTCTTTCTTGTATATGCAATTGCATTAACAATTGTAAGACCAATTTCAGGGAAACTATTAGATAAGTATGGAGAAGTATTCATCATACTCCCCGCATTATGTATTACTATTTTAGCTATAGTTGTTTTAACTATTTCAAATGGTTTGTTAGGTGTAATTATCGCAGCAACATTATACGGTATTGGATTTGGTTCAGCGCAGCCAGCTTTGCAAGCGGCAATGCTTACAATTGTTGATCCGAGTAAAAGAGGAGTTGCGAATGCTTCATTTTTTACAGCATTTGATTTAGGAATCGGATTAGGTGCTATTTTACTTGGAGTGGTTTCACAAATGTTTGGTTATCGTATTTTATTTTCGGGGAGCGCAATTTCAGCATTAATAGCCTTAATTATTTTCGTCTTCTTTGTAAAACAACGATTAGGAAAAAAAGAGTTTGCGTAAACTGGAGGAATAAAGATGAGAATTTCAATTGATCGTAAAGCTCTGCAATGGTTCCAGGAAGAATTACGTATAAAGCACGGTGAATCTGTACGTTTTACTGTAAGGTACGGAGGGGATAGTTCAATTCAGCCCGGATATTCTTGAGGGGTTGTTGTTGAGAAAGCAGATGGGGAAATAGTGTCAGTTGAGAAGGAAGGTATTATATTCTTTGTAGATTGTGATGATCTTTGGTATTTTCAAAACTATGATTTATTTGTAAGTTATCATGAGAAAATGGAAGAAATTCAATTTAATTATGTAAAATAATAACTTTATTAAAAATGAATAAGTTTTATATAAAAATTATATTTAAGAGATAGTGAAATAAATATCATATAGTAACGAGCTGTATTTATGTACAGCTCGTTTTTTCTATTTCTCAAATAAAATTAGAATAATGGTGTATTTGGCGGTGTTATATGAAAAATCTTTATATCTTGTTTTTAAAAATACACAAAGAAGTCTATTCTTTCTTTATAAAACATAATAATTATTTTCAAAAAATTGTATTGTTACAGTAAAAAAAGTGTAGGAAACTTATCATTATAAAATAAATTGAAATCTTCTAAAAACTCTGATACATTGAAATAGAAATGTAGTTTCACAATATTGTAAAGGCTTACAGTTATGTGCACGAAGATCTATTAGGATTGGAGGAAATAATGATGAAAGCTGAAGAAAAATTTTCCCCGGGATTAGATGGTATAGTGGCAGCGGAGACGAAAATCTCGTTTCTTGACACAGTAAAAGGTGAAATTGTAATTCAAGGGTATGACTTAATCGAACTCTCAAAAACAAAAGAGTATTTAGACATTGTGCACCTTTTATTGGAGGAACAACTACCGAATGAAGATGAAAAAGCAGTACTTGAAAAGAAATTAAAAGAAGAATATGCAGTACCAGAAGGTGTATTCAACGTACTAAAGGCATTGCCTAAAGAGACGCATCCTATGGATGGATTACGTACAGGTGTGTCGGCGTTAGCTGGTTACGATAATGATATCGAAAACCGCTCGTTAGAAGTGAATAAAAGCCGAGGGTACAAGCTGTTAAGTAAAGTGCCAAACATTGTAGCGAATAGCTATCATATTTTAAATAATGAGGAGCCAATTGAACCTCTTAAAGAATTATCTTATAGTGCGAATTTCTTCTATATGTTAACTGGTAAAAAACCAACTGAACTTGAGGAGAAGATCTTTGATCGTTCCCTTGTTTTATATAGTGAGCATGAAATGCCAAACTCTACATTTACAGCTCGCGTTATTGCATCAACACAATCAGATTTATACGGTGCTTTAACAGGTGCAGTTGCATCTTTAAAAGGAAGTTTACATGGCGGTGCAAATGAAGCGGTTATGTACATGCTTTTAGAAGCTGGTAATGTTGAGAAATTTGAAGAGTTATTACAGAAGAAACTATATAACAAAGAAAAAATTATGGGCTTTGGACACCGTGTTTATATGAAGAAGATGGATCCAAGAGCACTTATGATGAAGGAAGCTTTAAAACAGTTATGTGATGTAAAAGGTGATTATACACTATATGAAATGTGTGAAGCTGGAGAAAAGATTATGGAAAAGGAGAAGGGAATTTATCCAAATCTTGATTATTATGCAGCTCCAGTATATTGGATGCTAGGTATTCCAATTCAACTTTACACACCAATCTTCTTTAGCTCTAGAACAGTGGGATTATGTGCACACGTTATTGAGCAACATGCAAATAATCGTTTGTTCCGTCCACGTGTAAATTATATTGGCGAGCGACATGTACTTAGTAAATAAGAACAACTGGGGAGTTGTTAGCGCCGCCCGCCAGATGGGTGTTTGACCGACACCCATCATTAATAATAACGAATTTTCGACAGAAAGGGAAGGATAGCATGATTAAAACAAATGAAATTAAGCAAAAAGATGCATTATTAGAAGAGATTACGGATTATGTATTAAATAAAGAGGTTACTAGTGCAGAAGCATTCAGTACAGCTCGTTACGTATTACTTGATACACTTGGATGTGGAATTTTAGCACTACAATATCCAGAATGTACGAAATTACTAGGACCAGTTGTGCCAGGAACAGTCGTGCCAAATGGTACACGTGTACCAGGTACGTCTTATGTACTAGATCCAGTAAAAGGTGCATTTAATATCGGATGTATGATCCGTTGGTTAGACTATAACGATACTTGGCTTGCAGCAGAGTGGGGACATCCATCTGATAACTTAGGCGGAATTTTAGCGGTTGCAGATTATATTAGCCGTGTTCGTATTTCAGAAGGAAAAGAAGCTTTAAAAGTACGTGAAGTATTAGAAATGATGATTAAAGCACATGAAATTCAAGGCGTCCTTGCTTTAGAAAACAGCTTAAACAGAGTTGGTCTTGACCATGTATTATATGTAAAAGTAGCAACAACTGCAGTAGTTGCGAAAATGCTTGGCGGAACACGTGAAGAAATCTTTAATGCATTATCACATGCGTGGATTGATAATTCTAGTCTTCGTACATATCGTCATGCTCCAAATACGGGCTCACGTAAATCATGGGCTGCAGGTGACGCAACGAGCCGCGGTGTTCATCTTGCAATGACTGCTCTAAAAGGTGAAATGGGTTATCCAACAGCATTATCTGCGCCAGGATGGGGATTCCAAGATGTATTATTCAATAAACAAGAATTAAAATTAGCAAGACCACTAGAGTCATATGTAATGGAAAATGTATTATTTAAAGTGTCATATCCAGCAGAATTCCATGCACAAACAGCTGCAGAATGTGCAGTGAAGTTGCATCCGGAAATTAAAGAGAGATTAGATGAAATTGACCGTATTACAATTACAACTCATGAATCAGCAATTCGTATTATTGATAAAGAAGGTCCATTAAATAACCCAGCTGATCGTGATCATTGCTTACAATACATTACGGCAATTGGTTTATTAAAAGGAGATATCGTTGCAGACGATTATGAAGATGCAGTAGCAAACGATCCACGTGTAGACGAATTACGTAATAAGATGGTTGTTGTTGAAAACAAACAGTACAGTTTAGATTACCTTGACCCGAACAAGCGCTCAATCGCCAACGCTGTTCAAGTTCACTTTAAAGATGGCACAGTAACAGAAAATGTGGAATGTGAATATCCACTTGGTCACCGTTTCCGTAGAGACGAAGCAATTCCAAAAGTTGTTCAAAAATTCACTGCAAATATGGCAGGTCATTATTCTAGTAAGCAACAAGAACAAATTCATGAAGTTTGTTTAAATGAAGAAAAGCTAGAAAATATGAATGTAAATGAATTTGTAGATCTATTCTTAATTTAATAATAGGGGGAATTTAGAATGGCTTGGGTTGTGAAAAAGCAGTCAACACAAGAGGAGCTTGCGAATCGATTCCGAGCTTTAGTAGAAGCAAATGAAATTTTGCAAATTCCAGGTGCTCATGATGCAATGGCGGCTTTAGTTGCAAAAAATACAGGTTTTTCAGCTCTTTATTTATCAGGAGCTGCTTATACTGCAAGTAAAGGCTTACCAGATTTAGGTATCGTGACGTCTACTGAAGTGGCTGAGAGAGCAAGAGATTTAGTAAGAGCTACAGACTTACCTGTTCTTGTTGACATTGATACAGGATTTGGTGGTGTACTAAATGTAGCGAGAACAGCTGTAGAAATGGTGGAAGCGAAAGTAGCAGCTGTCCAAATTGAAGATCAGCAATTACCAAAAAAATGTGGACATTTAAATGGTAAGAAACTTGTTACTACAGAAGAATTGGTTCAAAAAATTAAAGCGATTAAAGAAGTTGCACCGAGCTTATACATTGTAGCACGTACTGATGCTCGCGGCGTTGAAGGATTAGATGAAGCAATTGAAAGAGCAAATGCATATGTAAAAGCAGGTGCAGATGCAATTTTCCCTGAAGCGCTTCAATCAGAGGAAGAATTCCGTCTATTTAATAGTAAGGTAAATGCACCTTTACTTGCGAATATGACTGAATTCGGAAAAACTCCATATTATAGTGCAGAGGAATTTGCAAATATGGGCTTCCAAATGGTTATTTATCCTGTAACTTCACTTCGCGTTGCAGCGAAAGCGTATGAAAATGTGTTTACTTTAATTAAAGAAACAGGTTCTCAAAAAGATGCACTTTCTAATATGCAAACGAGAAGTGAATTATACGAAACAATTTCATACCATGACTTTGAAGAGTTAGATACGGGTATTGCAAAAACAGTACTATCAGAAGATCAATAGATAAAGCAGCGAAGGCGATGAAAATACATCTTTGGCAAAAAAAATGCTTGATGTGAAAAATCATCGCCTTCTATTTTCAAAAAAGATATTCCACTCATCGTAGACGAGCATAAGCAAAAAGCTATGAAAGCCGAATGATAGGGGGATACATATGGAGAAAACGAAGTTACCGTGGGATGAGTTTTTTTCACTTAATAAAGATATAAATCATACTTACTTTACACCAGAAGATTTTTCAGGTGATGAAGATTTAATCGCAAAAACGACAGAACAATTCGTTAAACAAGAAATTGTTCCACAAATGGAGAATATTGAACAACATAACTATAAAGTTTCTCGTCAATTATTTGAGAAAGCTGGGGAACTTGGATTATTAGGTATTGAGGTACCAGAAGATTATGGCGGATTCGAGTTAGGAAAGGCTGTCTCAGGTCTTGTAGCAGAGAAAATGGGTTACGCTGGGGCATTTAGCGTTTCCTTTAATATACACGCTGGTGTTGGTACATTGCCTTACATATATTACGGAACGAAAGAACAGAAAGAAAAATATTTACCGAAAATTGCATCAGGAGAATGGATTGGGGCTTATGCTTTAACTGAGCCAAATGCTGGTTCTGATGCTTTAAGTGCAAAAACGAGTGCAGTATTAAATGAAGATGGTACTGCTTGGAAGTTAAATGGTGAGAAACAGTGGATTACAAATGCTCATATGGCAGATGTATACGTTGTTTTTGCGAAGACAAATAAAGGAATGACGGCGTTTATTGTCGAAAGAACATGTGAAGGTGTATCCATTGGACTAGAAGAAAAGAAAATGGGGATTAAAGGTTCTTCAACGGCTACCCTAATTTTAGAAGATGTTGTCATCCCTGCTGAAAATGTTTTAGGGGAAGTTGGCAAAGGGCATCACGTAGCTCTTAATATTCTTAACTTCGCTAGACTAAAGCTGGCTTTTGGAAATATTGGAACGGCAAAACAAGCAATTGGTCTGTCGGTACAATATGGAAAAGAGCGAAAACAGTTCCAAACGGAATTAGTAGATTTTACGATGATTCAAGAGAAAATTGCAAATATGATCATTGCTACATATGGAGCAGAAAGTGCAGCTTATCGTACAGCAGGTGTAATCGATGAAGCAATTCATGAGAGCGATGAAGATCTTATGAAGAAAATGTCCCAATTTGCAATTGAATGTGCACTGAATAAAGTGAACGCTTCTGAAACACTTGCTTATATCGTAGATGAAGCTGTACAAATTCATGGTGGTTACGGTTATATGCAAGAGTATGAGGTAGAACGATTATATCGTGATGCTAGAATTAGTCGTATTTTTGAAGGAACGAATGAAATTAATAGATTAACAGTTGCCAAAATGTTAATGAAGCAAATCGAACAATTAGAAGATACTGAAGTAGAAAGTGATGTAGCAAATGTCGAAAGAAACCATCGTTACATTTTATTAGCGAAAAAATTGTTGAAACAATCTTTGAAAACGCTCTCTAAAACTCCAGGTCTAAAAATCGACCAAGAACAAGAATATTCACGTGTAATTTCAAATATGTTGACGGACGTGTACGTCATGGAATCAGCGTTTTTACGTACGAGAAAAGCGGTAAGGAAAAATGGTGAGGAAAAAGAACGTACGAAGCAACTCATAACGGATGTTATTTGTGAAGAAGGATACCGTAAAGTAGAAGAAGCAGCGATTTCTGTACTTTCGGCGGCTGTCACAGAAGAACAAGATAGACATGTGATTTTAGCTGAAATCCGTCAATTATTAGTACCTTTATACACGAACGTATTTACGAAGAAGAGAGAAATTGCGAAAGCTATTATAAATCGCGGGAAATATATTGTGTAAATAGGAGGAAAGCGATATGAAAAAGATTGGTTTTATCGGTTTAGGTAACATGGGTCTTCCGATGTCAAAAAATCTAGTTAAATCAGGTTACACAGTATATGGCGTGGACTTAAATAAAGAGGCAGAAGCGTCCTTTGAAAAAGAAGGCGGAATTATCGGTCTATCAATCTCAAAACTAGCAGAAACATGTGATGTAGTTTTTACAAGTTTACCTTCACCTCGCGCTGTTGAAGCGGTATATTTTGGAGCAGAAGGATTATTTGAAAATGGTCACTCGAATGTAGTTTTCATTGATACAAGTACGGTATCGCCGCAGTTAAACAAACAATTAGAGGAAGCTGCAAAGGAAAAGAAAGTAAACTTTTTAGCAGCACCTGTGAGCGGCGGTGTAATTGGAGCCGAAAATCGTACATTAACGTTTATGGTTGGTGGATCAAAAGAGGTATATGAGAAAACGGAATCTATCATGGGCGTACTAGGCGCGAATATTTTCCACGTTAGTGAGCAGATTGATAGTGGTACAACTGTTAAGTTAATTAATAACTTATTAATTGGTTTTTATACAGCTGGTGTGAGTGAAGCTTTAACATTAGCGAAAAAGAACAATATGGATTTAGATAAAATGTTTGATATTTTAAATGTAAGTTATGGTCAAAGCAGAATCTATGAACGTAATTTTAAAAGTTTTATAGCACCTGAAAACTACGAGCCAGGATTTACTGTGAACTTATTGAAGAAAGATTTAGGGTTTGCAGTTGACTTAGCTAAGGAAAGCGAACTCCATTTACCGGTAAGCGAAATGTTATTAAACGTATATGACGAAGCGAGTCAAGCTGGATATGGTGAAAACGATATGGCAGCTTTATATAAGAAAGTTAGCGAGCAATTAATTTCTAATCAAAAATAAATTATACAAAGGAGAGAATATAATGATTACAACTGAAATTAAACGAGTAAAAAATCACATTAACGGTGAGTGGGTTGAATCGACAGGTACGGAAGTAGAAGCAGTTCCAAATCCAGCGACTGGAAAAATTATCGCTTACGTTCCACTATCTCCAAAAGAAGATGTTGAAAAAGCTGTTGAAGCGGCAAAAGCAGCATTCGAAACATGGTCTAAAGTACCAGTTCCGAATCGTTCAAGAAATTTATATAAATATTTGCAGCTATTACAAGAAAATAAAGATGAGCTTGCAAAAATCATTACGCTAGAAAATGGTAAGACGCTAACGGATGCAACAGGTGAAGTACAGCGTGGTATTGAAGCGGTAGAACTTGCAACATCTACGCCAAATTTAATGATGGGTCAAGCGCTGCCGAATATTGCTAGCGGAATTGATGGATCGATTTGGCGCTACCCAATCGGAGTTGTTGCTGGTATTACGCCGTTTAACTTCCCGATGATGATTCCGTTATGGATGTTCCCACTTGCAATTGCTTGCGGTAATACATTCGTATTAAAAACATCGGAAAGAACGCCACTTTTAGCAGAGCGACTTGTAGAATTATTCTATGAAGCAGGTTTCCCAAAAGGCGTATTAAATTTAGTACAAGGCGGAAAAGATGTTGTAAATAGCATTTTAGAAAATAAAGATATTCAAGCTGTTTCGTTCGTTGGCTCTGAGCCGGTAGCTCGTTACGTATATGAAACAGGTACGAAACACGGAAAACGTGTACAAGCGTTAGCAGGTGCGAAAAACCATGCGATTGTAATGCCAGATTGCAATCTTGAGAAAACAGTACAAGGTGTAATTGGATCTGCATTTGCAAGTAGTGGAGAGCGCTGCATGGCATGCTCAGTAGTAGCAGTAGTGGATGAGATTGCTGATGAATTCATTGATGTATTAGTAGCAGAAACGAAAAAATTAAAAGTAGGCGATGGCTTTAACGAAGATAACTATGTTGGACCATTAATCCGTGAATCTCATAAAGAGCGCGTTTTAGGCTATATTAATAGCGGTGTAGCAGATGGGGCAACTTTATTAGTAGATGGCCGTAAAATTAATGAAGAAGTTGGAGAAGGTTACTTTGTAGGTGCGACAATCTTTGATGGCGTGAATCAAGAAATGAAAATTTGGCAAGATGAAATTTTTGCTCCAGTATTAAGCATTGTACGTGTTAAAGATTTAGAAGAAGGTATTAAACTAACAAATCAATCTAAATTTGCAAATGGTGCGGTTATTTATACGTCAAATGGTAAACATGCACAAACATTCCGTGATAACATCGATGCTGGTATGATTGGTGTAAACGTAAACGTTCCAGCACCAATGGCATTCTTCGCATTTGCAGGAAATAAAGCTTCATTCTTTGGTGATTTAGGTACAAATGGTACAGATGGCGTTCAATTCTATACACGTAAAAAAGTTGTAACTGAGCGCTGGTTTTAATATAGAGTAAACAGTCAAATCAGCTATTAAATGAAAACCACCACCACTATTAATAGTGGTGGTGGTTTTCATCTTGTTAATTATTTTTTTCAAAAGCTAGTTTAATACCAAATCCAATTAGGACGACTCCTGTTAGCCCTTGAATATAACGTTGCGTCTTTGGTTTTTTCATAAAAGCACTAATTTTATCAATTAAAAATATATAAAATGCAAACCAAATGACTGTTAAAACGAGGTAAGTAAGGCCCATTACAAGAAGTTGAATAAATGTATTATGATTTGGATTTAAAAATTGCGGTAAAAAAGTTAAAAAGAAGACTGCAACTTTAGGATTTAATAAATTTGTAAGAAATCCTTGGCGAAAGCAAGAAGTATGTTCGTTTTCATTATTCAAAGATAGATCATTTGTATCTAAGTTTTCTTTGTTTCTTACTGCTAAAAGGGCTTTAATACCGATATATATTAAATAGAGAGCCCCAACGTACTTGAAAATAGAAAATAAAAGAGCTGACTTTACAATAAGTGCAGAAAGACCAATTACAGCAGCTAAAGTATGAATTAATAGTGCAATACATGTACCAAACACTGTTTTCACTCCACCGACTTTACCAGCAACCAATGTGTTTTTCGTAGCCATTGCTGTATCTGGACCAGGTAAAATGATAAGGCAAATAGACATAATGATGAAAAGAAGATAATTTTCTATCATAGCCGCCCCTCCTTTTTATTTTTAGAATATTTGATTAAAATCAGTGTAGCACAAAAATGGATTTAATAAAATTAAATTTTATTAAAAATTATTAAATAAAAAAGGCTATATAGTAGCTGTAATTTCACTACTATATAGCCTCGATTTTATCCCGCTATTTGCGAGTAGTAAGATTTCCACCGCACAAGATTTAGCTGGAGCAAAGAAATTAGGTGGGGGATGAACAAACCACCCACTCGTTACAGTTTCATTTTATGCATTAAGTAAATTAAAGAAACGATTCACATCTTCTTCTGAAACGTCACTTAACTGTTTATATTTATAATTCGGATTTTGATCTTTATCAACGACAACGGAGCGTACTCCTTCGAAGAAATCTTCATGTCTCATGAAGTTTTTAGCAAGTATAAGGTCCGTAGCGAAACATTCTTCAACGGATTTATCTTGTCCATCAATAAACTGTTTTAATGTTACTTTTAGTGAAATAGGGGATTTTGATAACAGTGTTTCTTTCGTTTTTAGAGCAAAGGAGCTTTCATCTTTCTCCAATGAATGGATGATTTCTTCAATTGTATCGAAAGCAAAATGTGAATTGATTACTTCTAATGAAGGAGTCAGCTCGCTTTCTAAGTTTGGAGCAGTTGCGAATGTACGAATAACTTCTTTTAAATTAGTATGTACATCATCTTCTTTATGCCAATTTACACTTTCAAGTTCAGTAAGAAACTCTGGTAATGAATCAGATGTCATAAAGTAATCAGCAGCATTAATAAATAATACGTCAGAAGCTTTTAAAATAGATGCTGTTAAAGCAACGAAGCGTCCTGTATATCCAGGTGCTTTATTTAAGAAATATGCAGCTCCGACATCTGGGAAGAAGCCGATATTCATCTCTGGCATTGCCCATTTCGTACGTTCAGTTACAATGCGATACTTCGCACCATTTGTAAGACCGACACCACCGCCCATTACAATTCCATCTAAACAAGCAATAATCGGTTTTGTATATTGATAAATATATGTATCAATTTCATACTCTTCTTCAAAAAAACTTTCTGCATGTTGCAATGCCACTTCATTGGAACGCGCTTCATAAAGAGTTTTAATGTCGCCACCTGCACAAAAACCTTTTGTGCCAGCTCCTTTTAACACGATAAGTGCAATACGCTCATCGCGTTCCCACTCTTTAAGTTTTTGTCCGATAGGTTGTAACATGTCATAAGATAAAGAATTAAGTGCTTTTGGACGGTTTAAAGTAATTGTTGCTACGCCGTTTTCACTAACAGAAAATAAAACGTGTTCAGTCATAATGCATCCTCCCTTACATATCTTCTTATTCTTAATTCTTGATATGTACTGAAATGTCCTTTATAAATTTCGTCAAAAGTTGACGGTAAATATTAATTTGGTCACCGCGTATTTTGACGAGTTATCTTTGCAGGATTTCAGAGACTGAGGGGGAATATTACAACATTACTGTAAGTGTAATTATTTGAAGTTATAATGATAAAAGCGCTATTATATAGGTGTGAATTGTTCATTATCAATTCTAAAAAGAGTGTTTGAAGAAAAAATGAATCGTACAATTGTAATAAAAAATTTTACACTGAATTAGAAATAGAGAAAGGAGAAATCGGAATGCCAGGACCTTTACTATTGTCGGTTATTATTTTGTCTTCTTTAATGATAGGGATAACGCAGTATTTTCATCATACAGATACGACAGAAGAAGTGAAGGATAAAGTACGTCTCGTATTTCCGATTTTTATAATATCTATTTCATTCTGTATTTTATTAAATAAAGATGGGTACATTGTCGCAGTGTTCTCATTTTTCGTCGCAATCGTTTTAATTACCGTTTTATATTATGTAATGAAAGACTTTATACAAAAATAAAGATGTCATAATAGGCATTTTTATTTTGGGAAAAATATAAAATTTCACATACCGTATTTTATATAAAATACATAAAACATATAACAATAGAAAAGTATGTACTTTGCTGTGTATGTACTTGTCAATCTTGCATAGCCACTATACTATTAAAATGTAGAGATTATAAAAAGGGGTTGTATCTATCATGAAATTTGAGATGCACACAAAAATTATTTCAAATGAAAAAGAAGTAAGATTACATATTGAAGAAAATATATTTCAATTAATATTGGATGGTTATCACTTATTTACAATTCAAGAAATATTGCCTTTATATAAATCCAATGAAGAAAGAATTGGAAGTGCAACGATATTGAAGCTAGAGTGGGAGAACGGAAAAACTACAATAAACTATCAACTTGTTTCACTAAAATCAGTAAATTAAAAGGAGTAGAAAAATATGAAGTTATTTCATACAGCGGATTGGCATTTAGGTAAGCTTGTTCATGGCGTGTATATGACTGAAGACCAAAAGATTGTATTAGATCAGTTTGTACAGGCTGTTGAAGAAGAAAAACCAGATGCTGTAATTATTGCAGGGGATTTATATGACCGAGCAATTCCACCTACAGAAGCAGTAGACTTATTAAATGATGTGCTGCAAAAAATAGTTATTGATTTACAAACACCAGTTATTGCAGTAGCTGGTAATCATGATAGTCCGGATCGTATCCATTTTGGAAGTAGTTTAATGAAAAAACAGGGATTACATATTGCAGGCCAATTTCAATTCCCGTATGAACCTGTTGTACTAAATGATGAATATGGAGAGGTTCACTTCCATCTAATACCGTATGCAGACCCAAGCATAGTTAGACACGTGTTGAAAAATGAAGACGTACGTTCTCATGATGATGCGATGCGCATTTTTATGAATGAGCTCTCTGAAACAATGGATAAAGAAGCTAGACATGTATTTGTTGGACATGCATTTGTAACTTCTTCAGGAGAAGCGGAGGAGAATACAAGTGATGCAGAACGACCACTTTCAATTGGTGGTGCTGAATATGTAAATAGTCATTATTTTGATAAGTTTCATTACACAGCGCTTGGACATTTACATCAAGCGCATTTCGTACGTAATGAGACCATTAGATATTCAGGTTCACCACTTGCCTATTCAATTTCTGAAGAGAAACATAAAAAAGGTTATTACATTGTAGAACTGAATGAAACTGGTGAAGTAGCAATTGAAAAAAGGTTACTTTCACCACGTCGTAAAATGCGAACAGTAGAAGCGAAAATAGATGAATTATTACAGCACCCAGTAAGTGAAGATTACGTATTTGTAAAATTATTAGACGAAAACCCTGTCTTACAGCCAATGGAGAAAATACGATCTGTATATCCAAATGCAATGCACGTTGAAAGAGCGATGCAAAGGCGAGAACTCACAGATACAAATGAAGTAACTGTTTCAAGACATAAAACGGATGATTTATCTCTTTTAAAGGCTTTCTATAAAGAAATGAAAGGGTTAGATTTATCAGAAGAGAAAGAACGCCTATTTATAGATGTATTACAAACAGTGCAAGAACGGGAAGGTGAACGAGGATGAGACCGATTCAGCTTATTATGACAGCATTCGGGCCATATAAACAGAAAGAAGTAATCGATTTTGAAGATCTTGGAGAACATCGTATTTTCGCTATTTCTGGGAATACGGGAGCTGGAAAAACAACGATTTTTGATGCGATTTGTTATGTGTTATATGGTGAGGCTAGTGGAGAAGAACGTAGTGATACGAGCATGCTTCGAAGTCAATTTGCTGATGATGATGTTTATACAAGTGTAGAACTAACCTTTCAGTTAAAAGGGAAGCGCTATGAAATAAAAAGACAACTTGGACATAAAAAACAAGGGAATAAGACCATTACAGGACATGCAGTAGAATTATATGAAGTGATTGATGGAGAAAACGTTCCAGCCGTCGATCGTTTTCATGTAACAGACGTAAACAAAAAAGTGGAGGATTTAATTGGGTTAAGTAAACATCAATTTAGCCAAATTGTTATGTTACCACAAGGGGAATTCCGAAAACTATTAACATCTGAGACAGAAAACAAAGAAGAGATTTTACGTCGCATTTTTAAAACGGATCGTTATAAATTAATGCGTGAGTTACTTGATCAAAAGAGAAAACAATGGAAAGACGTCTTGCAAGAAAAACAAAAAGAGAGAGAGCTCTATTTCCGTAATGTTTTTAAATTACCAATCCGTGATGGAGCATTATTAGAGACATTAGCGGCACAAGAACATGTAAATACGCATCAAGTAGTAGAAGCGTTAGAACAAGAAACAACAGTGTATAAGGCAGAGGTTGAGCAATTACAAGTAGAACAAGATGTTCAAACGAAGCAATTAAAGGATGCAGAAACACGTTTTCATGCAGCAAAATCTGTAAATGAGAAATTTATAGATTTACAACAAAAGAATGAGAAATATAACACTTTACAAGAGAACCGTGCAGCAATTGAAAGAAAAGAAAAATCCTTTAAACGTGCGGAACAAGCAAAGCGCTTATTACCATTTGAACAATGGTATGAAGAAGCGATGCAAAATGAGCAGAAAGCTGAAAGTTTGTTAAAACAGATAATCGTCAAACAAGAACAGATAATGAACAGCTTTGAACTTGCTGAGGAGAAGTATGAAGTAGTAAAGAATAAAGAAGCTGAACGAGAAGAGGCTAAAAAACTTGTTCAAAGATTAGAAGAGTTACAAGCAATCATTGAATCATTAGCTGAGAGAAAGCTGAATTTACAAAATGCCGAGATTCAAATAGGGAAATTAAAAGAAAGTATGCAAAAGTTGGATCAACAACTAGAAGAGCATACAAGCCAAAAACAGAGAATGTCTGATGAATTGCAACAATTAGAACAAGCACTTGAGCAATATGTAGCTAAAGTAGAAGAACTAACGAATATGCGAGAAGATGCAAAAGTTTTAAAGCAAGCATATGATGTTTGGCAAGAAAAACAAAAATTCGAGCAAGAAAAAGAATCGGCAAATAATAAAATGCAAGTGGCAGTTCGCGCATACGAAAACATGGAGCGCCGCTGGTTAAGTGAACAAGCTGGTATATTAGCTCTTCATTTACATGACGGTGAATCTTGTCCAGTATGTGGTAGTACGAATCATCCGCAAAAAGCTACAGAGCAAAGTAATGCGATCGATGAAAAAGAGTTAAACGATTTAAGAGATAAGAAGAACATTGCTGAAAAATTACATGTGCAAGTAGAGGAGAAATGGAATTTTTATCGACTACAATATGAACAAGTGATAGAAGAAGTTGTGAAGCGTGGCTATAACTCCGAAAAATTAGTTGAAACATATAGTGCACTTGTTCAAAAAGGAAAACAATTAGCAGCAGACGTTAATACGTTAAAAGCAAGTGAAGAAACACGTAAGCAGATTGCTGCGAACATGAAAAGCGTAGAAGAAAAAATAGAAGAACTTCAGAAACAAAAACGGGAAGTAGAAACAATGCAGCACCGTACAGAAATGGAGTGCATGCAACTTCGTACGTCATATGAACATGATAAACGAAATATTCCAGAAAACATACAAACAGTACAAGCTTGGAAAGCACAGTTTGACCAAGCTATGCACGAACTCAAGTTTATGGAGGATGAATGGAAGAAAGTGCAGGAAGCGTATCAGCATTGGCAAAATGAAAATATACGTATTCAAGCAGAACAGAAAGGTGCTTCTAATCAATTTGAAAGTGCAAAATTGAAGAAAGAAGAGACTTTGGCACGCTTTATGAAAGAACTAGAACAAAGCGGATTTACAGATCAATTCACGTATAAAGCAGCCAAATTAAGCGATGCCGAGATGGAGATGTTACAGAAAGAAATTCAAGGTTATTATTCATCTCTTGAAGTGCTTGCAAAACAAATTGAAGAGCTAAACTCAGAATTAAAAGATAAAGAGTATATGGATATTACATCTTTAGGTGAACACATAAAAGAACTAGAAATTAATCTCGATATAATTAAAGAAAAACGTCAACGTGCGCAAAATGCGGTAACATATATTTCTGATTTACATGAAAACATTAGACGTATTGACGAACAAATTCACGAGGAAGAAAAAGCCTTCCAAGAACTTGTTGATTTATATGAAGTAATGAAAGGTGATAACGAAAGTCGTATATCATTTGAACGTTACATTTTAATTGAGTATTTAGAACAAATCGTTCAAATCGCAAATGAACGACTACGTAAATTATCAAATGGACAATTTTATTTAAAACGAAGTGAACGAGTTGAAAAAAGAAACCGTCAAAGTGGATTAGGCTTAGATGTGTACGATGCATACACTGGCCAAACGCGCGATGTAAAAACATTATCCGGCGGAGAGAAATTTAACGCATCACTTTGCTTAGCGCTAGGAATGGCAGATGTCATTCAAGCATATGAAGGTGGTATTTCTATCGAAACGATGTTCATCGATGAAGGGTTCGGTTCATTAGATGAAGAATCATTAACGAAAGCTGTAGACGCCTTAATTGACTTACAAAAATCAGGTCGATTTATCGGTGTCATTTCACACGTCCAAGAGCTGAAAAACGCAATGCCAGCTGTATTAGAAGTAACGAAGCAAAAGGATGGGTGTAGTCAGACTAGGTTTGTGGTGAAGTAAGCTTAGAAAATGGAGTAGGGAATCTATCGATACTTTTAGTGTCATATGTATGAATAATAAAACGTCGTCTCTTCATTGGAGGCGACGTTTTATTTTATAAAATATCTATGAATTATCTGTAGAAGGCGGCGTATTCTCCAAACGATTATAAGCTTTAAAAGCTGAAATTGCTGAGATAACCCCGCCTACTAAAAATAAAGCGGATCCTCCAACTAAGATGATACGACTGACATATGTTTCCCGTGCTTCTTCGACTTCTTCTTGTAACGCTGTAGGCATATGAATTCCCCTTTATAAAAGTTGTTTTATAAATAGTATATACAAACGCCTAAAATGTGTTAAAATAACTGATGATTTTATGCAGTGGGTAATTAGATGAGTAGGATGCGAGTGGCTAAATAAATCTTCATCACAAATTTATGCGAACTTCACATAGAGCACATATTAACATTGTATTATGTATATGTACCAAATAAATAAAGTGAATGTAAGTTCTGTTTTCAAAAATTTAAAATCCTTTTATTTCTATATGAAAGTTTTAATCGAGGGTTTTAAAAATTTTGGAAATAGATCTTATAAAAATGGAATTCATATAAAAGGGGAATGTCTTATGACAACATATACAAGTGAAATGAAAAAAACTTTAGTTTCAGAAGAAGATGTAGATATTTTAAAAATTATGGCGCATCCAATCCGACTGCAAATTGTAAATGAATTAAGTACAAGAAAAACTTGTAATGTAACACAATTAACAGAGTTATTGAATATTCCGCAATCTACTGTTTCACAACATTTATCAAAAATGAAGGGTAAAGTGTTACGAGCAGAGAGAAGAGGTTTAGAAATTTATTATCATATTAACAATTTAAAAGCGAGTAAAATTGTTAATGTTTTAGGGTATATAAACTAGTGAAATATTTTTATATAAAATAGCCCCTGCTGTTTAGCAGGGGCTATTTTGTGTTGTTTTATGTATTTGTATTTAAAACTTTATAGTTTTTATGATTTACAATTGTTCGATCAAATTCAAAAGTACCACCGCTTACATTTGTAATTTCAACTAAGACCGATTCAGTATAAAGTTTTAATACAGATCCTGTAATCTTTAAATTGTTTCGTTGAAAAAGTATAGTATCCCCTACGTTTGCTTTCATAGTACCTCCTCATTAAAGACAGAAATATTTTTTTATTATATATATTAAACCACGGATAGATATATTAGTGAATATTTAGTTTTATTTATTGGGAAAAAAATTGTGATTTTATAAAAAATAAGGTGAATCGAAGTATAAAAAATTTTTCTATTGTATTTAATCAGTAGCCTTTTGTATTTCATCCTTCGTTTCTTGTAACTGATTCCATGTTTTTGACGCTCTATCTTGTAAGTGCTTACATAAACGGAAACATCTTATACAATGAAGGTGTTAAATCAAAAGAGGTGACCAAAATGAACATAAAAAAAGTAATTTTAGCGAATAGCATTGAAATAGAAAGAGGAGGCGGAAAGATATGAAAAAATCAACTGTTAATCCATGGTTTGTTGTCCTTGGCACAGTTATAGTACAAATGGGGCTTGGAACGATATATACATGGAGTTTATTCAATCAGCCTTTAGTTAGTAAATACGGTTGGAGTCTTAACGCTGTTGCGATAACTTTCTCAATTACTAGTCTTTCTTTAGCATTTTCAACTTTATTTGCGAGTAAATTGCAAGAAAAATGGGGACTTCGTAAACTTATTATGATAGCTGGATTAGCATTAGGACTAGGGTTAATACTTAGTTCACAAGCGTCTTCATTAATATTGCTTTATGCACTAGCAGGAGTTGTTGTAGGTTATGCAGATGGTACAGCATATATCACTTCACTATCAAATTTAATAAAGTGGTTTCCAGAGCGTAAAGGTCTAATTGCTGGTATTTCTGTCTCTGCATATGGTTCAGGTAGCTTAATCTTTAAATACGTTAACGCACAGTTGATTGAATCAGTTGGTGTATCGCAAGCATTTATATACTGGGGTTTAATTGTTACAGCTATGATTGTAATTGGTGCTTGTTTAATTCATCAAGCTGCAGATCAAAGAGCAGTTCATGAAACAAAAACTAAGGAATACACAACGAAAGAAATGTTAGGCACAAAACAAGTATACTTATTATTTATCATGTTATTTACATCATGTATGAGTGGCTTATACTTAATTGGTATGGTAAAAGACATTGGTGTTCAACTTGTAGGACTTAGCGCAGCAACAGCAGCTAATGCGGTGGCTATGGTTGCAATCTTTAATACATTAGGTCGTATCATTTTAGGACCGTTATCGGATAAAATCGGGCGTTTAAAAATCGTTACTGGTACTTTTGTTGTTATGGCGAGTTCAGTCTTAGTTCTAAGTTTTGTAGATTTAAATTACGGTATATACTTCGTATGTGTAGCAAGTGTAGCGTTTTGCTTTGGTGGAAATATCACTATTTTCCCAGCTATTGTTGGTGATTTCTTCGGTATGAAAAACCATAGTAAGAACTACGGAATTGTGTATCAAGGATTTGGATTTGGGGCGCTTGCAGGTTCCTTTATCGGTGCACTTCTAGGTGGATTCAAACCAACGTTCATGGTGATCGGTGTATTATGTGTCGTGTCATTCATTATCTCAATTTTAATTCAAGCACCTAAACAGAAAAAAGAACACGAAGAAGAGTATCGCAGCGTAGCGTAAGTATACAAATCTTCTATAACACTATGATTACGAAAAAGCATCCTATTCTATTAATTAGGATGCTTTTTTTTTATGAGTTATTTTAACAAGGTTAAATTACTTTTGGGATTTTTATAGATGTAAAAGTGAGTGAAACACCCATTTGGATTATATTGGAATATAATAAATTGATATATCGCATTCGAAATATATATTAAATCTTAAATGATAAAGAAGACATTCGTTAGTATTTGTAAGATATATTTTCAGAAAAATATTGAGAAAATATATACTTGAGTTTTTCATAAAGCATTGTAAATGAACGTATCTCTAGTTTGTCTTCTTCAATTTTAAAAAGAGGATTTGGAATTTTATTTATAATATAAGTACATTTAATACGTTTACATATGATTTTATTAAGAAGCATTAAAATACTTTGTCTGAAAAATAAAAAAAGATTGACAAGTTTATTGAGAAACATTATCATTTCGGTGTAAGATAGTAAATGAAAAACATTATCAATAAAATGGATTTTAAAGTAATGCGCACTTGACCAATTAGTTTAGTAAGTGTATTATTTTTTACAACACAACTGATAATGAAAATCAATATCATTGGTGTTACTTAATGAAATTAATGTTTATGTGAAAGGATAGAGAAAATGAACTTAGGGGAATTTGATGGGAAAACAGTTTTAGTAACAGGTGCAGCACAAGGCATAGGCAGTGTTGTTGCCAAAATGTTTTTAGAAAGAGGAGCCACAGTTATTGCGGTTGATCAAAATGAAGAGGGGTTAAATGTACTCTTAAATCAAAATGAATTAAATAATACACGTATGAAAACGTTTCGTTTAGATGTGAGTGATAGCGCTGCTGTTGAAGACATGGTAAATCATATTGCAAATGAAATAGCGCCAATAGATATTTTAGTAAACGTTGCAGGGATTTTGCGTATGGGACCAATTCATTCGTTAAGTGATGAAGATTGGAATAAAACATTCTCTGTAAATACTACAGGGGTTTTCAATATGTCCCGAACGGTAAGTAAAAATATGATGTTAAGAAAATCAGGGGCAATTGTTACAGTCGGTTCAAATGCGGCAAATACGCCGAGAATGGAGATGGCTGCGTATGCTGCGTCAAAGGCTGCAACGACGATGTTTATGAAATGTTTAGGACTAGAGCTTGCGGCATACAATATACGCTGCAACTTAGTTTCTCCAGGTTCTACTGAAACTGAGATGCAAAGATTACTATGGGCTGATGAGAATGGAGCTAAAAATATAATTGCTGGTTCTCAAAATACATATAGACTCGGAATTCCATTACAAAAAATTGCACAACCTTCAGAAGTTGCTGAAGCAGTGTTATTTTTAGCCTCAGATAGAGCAAGTCATATTACAATGCACAATTTATGTGTCGATGGCGGTGCTACGTTAGGAGTTTAATAAAAATTCAGGAGGTTATTATATTATGAATGAACATATAGCTGTAAAGGAATTGTCAGAAAAACTTTTAGAAGATTATAAGACTGAATCTTCATTCTTTTTCGCTTCACCAACTCGAACTATATTAGCAGAAGGAGAGTTTACTACAGTAAAGCATCGTGAAATTGAAAATTTCCCAGAGCTTGTGCAAGCGACATTAAGTAATGCGAAACAAGCTGGAAATCCAAATCCTATCGTTGTGGGTGCTTTGCCATTTGATCGTAGAAAAGAAGTTCAACTTATGGTACCAGAATATAGTAGAATTTCTGAGCGTTTACAATTGGATACAACAAATCAGCTTGAAACAAATGAGAACGTAACATTTGAAATGACGCCAGTACCAGACCCTGAAGTTTATATGAATGGTGTGAAGCAAGGAATTAAAAAAATACAGGACGGTGATTTAAAGAAAATCGTTCTATCTAGATCGTTAGATGTTAAATCTTCCGAAAAGATTGATAAGCAAAAACTTCTGCGAGAATTAGCAGAACATAATAAGCATGGTTATACATTTGCTGTGAATTTACCGAAAGATGAAAAAGAGAACAGTAAGACGCTAATTGGAGCAAGTCCTGAATTGCTTGTTTCACGTAATGGTATGCAAGTTATTTCTAATCCGTTAGCTGGTTCAAGGCCACGTAGTGAGGACCCAGTAGAAGATAAAAGAAGAGCAGAGGAATTACTTTCTTCTCCAAAAGATTTACATGAACATGCGGTAGTAGTTGAAGCGGTTGCCGCTGCACTTCGTCCGTATTGTCATACATTACATGTTCCAGAAAAGCCATCAGTTATTCATAGTGAAGCGATGTGGCATTTGTCTACAGAAGTGAAAGGTGAACTTAAGGATCCAAATACTTCTTCTTTACAATTAGCAATTGCCCTTCATCCTACGCCAGCAGTTTGCGGAACTCCGATGGAAAAAGCAAGAGAGGCTATACAGCATATTGAGCCATTTGACCGCGAGTTCTTTACAGGAATGCTAGGATGGAGCGATTTAAATGGAGATGGAGAATGGATTGTTACAATTCGTTGTGCTGAAGTACAAGAAAATACACTTCGTTTATATGCAGGAGCTGGAGTTGTTGCTGAGTCAAAACCAGAAGATGAGTTAGCAGAAACATCGGCTAAGTTCCAAACAATGTTAAAAGCTTTAGGGTTAAGAGATAGTTCACTTAATGAAAAATAGGGGGAAGAAAGAATGCTAGTAGGTTATACGGAATGGCCAAAAGAATTTGCAGATCGTTATCGAGAAGAAGGGTGTTGGCTTGGTGAAACATTTGGAGGAGTGTTAAGAGAGCGGGCTGAGAAATACGGAGATCAAATCGCGGTTGTAAGCGGTAAGACGCATATAACGTATAGTGAACTTGATAAAAAGGTAGATTGTTTAGCAGCAGGTTTACTGAGTTTAGGAATAAAGAAAGAGGACAGAGTTGTAATCCAGTTACCTAACATTATCGAGTTTTTCGAAATATGTTTTGCACTATTTCGAATTGGAGCGCTTCCTGTCTTTGCACTACCTTCACATCGAAGTAGTGAAATTAGTTATTTTTGTGAGTTTGGCGAGGCGAACGCTTACGTTATTTCAGATAAGGCTCTCGGTTTTGATTATCGAAAACTAGCAAGAGAAGTGAAAGAGAAAGTGCCAACTTTACAACGTGTAATTGTAGTGGGGGAAGAAGAAGAGTTTGTGAACATAAATGATCTGTATATGGATCCCGTCTCATTACCAGAAGTTCAGCCAAGTGATGTTGCATTTCTCCAATTATCAGGAGGGACAACAGGTCTTTCTAAATTAATTCCTAGAACACATGATGACTATATTTATAGTTTACGTGTAAGCGCTGAAATTTGTAATTTGAATGCAGAAAGCGTCTATATGGCAGTTCTTCCAGTAGCACACAATTACCCAATGAGTTCTCCAGGGACATTTGGAACTTTCTATGCGGGTGGAAAAGTGGTATTGGCAACTGGTGGTAGTCCAGATGAGGCATTTGCTCTCATCGAAAAAGAAAAGGTTACAATTACAGCGCTCGTTCCGCCATTAGCAATGATTTGGCTTGATGCTGCATCTTCTCGTAATGCCGATTTATCAAGCCTAGAGGTTATTCAAGTAGGTGGTGCTAAGTTTAGCGCTGAGGTTGCAAAACGTATACGTCCTACATTTGGATGTACGTTACAGCAAGTATTCGGTATGGCGGAAGGATTAGTGAACTATACAAGATTAGACGATCCGGAAGAAATTATTATTTATACACAAGGTAGACCAATGTCTGCACTCGATGAAGTACGAGTTGTTGATGAAAATGACAACGATGTAAAACTTGGCGAAGTAGGTAGTTTATTAACACGAGGTCCATATACAATTCGTGGTTACTATAAAGCCGAAGAGCATAATGCACGATCATTTACAAAGGATGGGTTTTATCGCACAGGTGATCTTGTAAAAGTAAATAAACAAGGATACATCATTGTAGAAGGAAGAGATAAAGATCAAATTAACCGTGGTGGTGAGAAAGTTGCTGCGGAAGAAGTTGAAAATCATCTATTAGCACACGATGCAGTTCATGACGTAGCAATTGTATCTATGCCTGACGATTATTTAGGTGAACGCACCTGTGCTTTTGTTATAGCTCGCGGACAAGTTCCGGCAGTAAGTGAATTAAAAATGTTTTTAAGAGAACGTGGTATCGCGGCTTATAAAATTCCAGATCGAATTGAATTTATTGAATCATTCCCGCAAACAGGAGTCGGAAAAGTCAGCAAAAAAGAACTACGTAAAGTCATTGCTGAAAAACTAATTATAGTAAAACAATAATAAAAACCGGAAGGAAGTGATTAGATGGCTATCCCATCTATTTCAGTATATAAAATGCCAATTGAATCAGAACTACCAAAAAATAAAGTGAATTGGACACCAGATCCGAAACGTGCAGTACTTTTAATTCATGACATGCAAGAATATTTTCTTGATGCATATAGCGATAAAGAATCACCAAAAGTAGAACTTATTTCAAATATTAAAATGATAAGAGAAAAATGTAAGGAACTTGGTATACCAGTTGTTTATACAGCACAACCTGGTGGGCAAACGTTAGAACAACGAGGTTTATTACAAGACTTTTGGGGTGACGGTATTCCTGCTGGACCAGATAAAAAGAAAATTGTTGATGAACTTACTCCTGATGAAGATGATATATTCCTAACAAAATGGAGATATAGTGCATTTAAAAAGACAAATCTATTAGAAATTTTAAATGAACAAGGAAGAGATCAACTCATTATTTGCGGTATTTATGCGCATATTGGCTGTCTTTTAACAGCTTGTGAAGCATTTATGGATGGTATAGAGCCGTTCTTTGTAGCAGATGCAGTTGCTGATTTTTCACTAGAGCATCATAAACAAGCATTGGAGTATGCATCTAATAGATGTGCAGTAACGACATCAACAAACCTACTGTTAAAAGATTTACAAAGTGTAAAAGGTGATGAGAGTGAAGGAATCACTATACAGGAAGTGCATGAACTAGTTGCACAACTACTTCGTGAGCCAGTAGAGAGTATTGATATTGATGAAGACTTATTAAATAGAGGGCTTGATTCGGTCAGAATTATGAGTTTAGTAGAGAAATGGCGTCGTGAAGGGAAAGAAATCACTTTTGCAGATTTAGCAGAACGTCCAACTGTTACAGGTTGGTACAGTTTACTATCTTCACAAACAGCACAGGTGCTGTAACAAATAGACTACATAATAAAGGGGTAGTAAAGAATGCCTAACAGTCAAAAGATTCGTCATTCGTTATCATCTGCGCAGTCTGGTATGTGGTTTGCGCAACAATTAGATCCGCTTAATCCGATATATAATACTGGGGAATATGTAGAAATAAATGGAAATATTCATCAAGACATTTTTGAATTAGCTGTACGTAAAGTTGTAATGGAAGCAGAGGCACTTCACGTTCGCTTCGAAGAGGATGAAATTGGCCCATGGCAAGTTGTTGAAGAATCACAGTTTCATATGCATTTTATTGACGTTCGTAAAGAAGAAAACCCTGAAGAAGCTGCTAAAGTATGGATGAAAAATGATTTATCTATACCAGTCAATTTGAAAAAAGATATATTATTTACTGAAGCACTTATTCAAGTTGAAAATAATCGTTTCTTTTGGTATCAGCGCATCCATCACATTGTGATGGATGGCTATGGATTTTCACTTCTTAGCCAAAAGGTAGCGAATGAGTATACATCACTTATAGAAGAAACAAACAAGAGTCAAAAGCCATTTGGTTCTCTTGCAAAAGTCGTGCAAGAAGATATTGAGTATCGTGAGTCTAAACAATTTCAGGAAAATCGTACTTTTTGGTTAGAAAAGTTTGCGGATGCCCCAGAAGTTGTAAGTTTGGCAGAACGAGCACCGAGAACATCAAATGGATTTTCACGAGAAACAGCTTATTTATCTAGTTCTAGCACGAAAACTTTACTAGAAGATATCAATATTTCGTTAACAAGTTGGCCGGAATTCATTGTCGCTGTAACAAGTATTTATATGCATAAATTAACAGGTGAAAATGATATTGTTTTAGGTTTACCGATGATGGGACGTCTAGGTTCTGTATCTATTCATACACCAAGTATGGTAATGAATTTAGTTCCACTTCGTATTACAGTAACTCCAAATATAACTCTTGCGGAATTATTGCAGCAAGTTTCTAAAGAAATTCGAGATGTACGTCACCATCATAAATACCGTCATGAGGAATTAAGAAGAGACTTAAAGTTACTAGGTGAAAATCAAAGGTTGTTTGGACCGTTAGTGAATGTTATGCCTTTTGATTACGGGCTTAATTTTGCTGGAAATCGTGGTATTACACATAACTTATCAGCAGGACCTGTAGATGATTTATCGATAAATGTATATAAACGTTTTGATCAAAATGAGCTAATGATTCATTTTGATGCGAATCCCGAAGTATATAATGGCGCAGAGCTAGCATTGCATAAAGAAAGATTTATGAATCTATTTGAATTAGTAATAAATAATTATGAGAAAAACGAGTCGATTGGAAAAATAAACATTACTCTGCCTGAAGAAAATCATAAAGTTTTATTGGAATGGAATGAAACGAAGGAAGATGATGAGTTAATTAGTCTACCTATATCATTTGAAAAACAAGTGCAAAAAAATCCAAATAAACTAGCGATTACTTGTGACGGTGTAAACCTTACGTATAAAGAGCTAAATGAACGAGCGAATGAACTAGCACATTATTTAGTAGAAGAAGGAATACGACCAAATCAGTTTGTAGCTTTAGTATTCCCTAGATCAATAGAAATGGTAGTTAGTATGCTAGCAGTCGTAAAGGCTGGTGCAGCGTATTTACCAATAGATCCAGAATACCCAGCAGAAAGAGTTAATTATATAGTAAATGATGCAAAACCAGTTTGTATCATAACACATTCATCTGTTTCATCTAAGTTAGTTATAGAAAATGATATGAAAAAAATTGTATTAGATGATGAAGAAACGAAAATAGCGTTACATACATATTCTCGTATGAATATAGCATGTAAGAATGATGTATCACTTTTAAACCCAGCCTATACAATATATACTTCAGGCTCAACAGGAAACCCAAAAGGTGTAATTGTTCCTATGAGAGGTTTAAGTAACTTTTTAATGGCTATGCAACAAAAGTTTTCATTAAATGAAAATGATCATTTATTAGCAGTTACAACGTTTGCGTTTGATATTTCTGCTCTAGAAATTTATTTACCTCTTATTAGTGGTGCAAGTTTAACAATTGCGCAAAAAGAAGACATACAAGAGCCATCAGCATTAACGACACTTTTACAAGAAGAAAGAGTGACCATTATGCAGGCTACACCGACGCTTTGGCAGGCGTTAGTAACTGATTATCCAGAAAAGCTACAAGGGCTAAACATACTAGTTGGTGGTGAAGCTCTTCCAGCGCATTTAGCAAATAAATTAAAAGAATTAGGTTGCTCAATAACTAATTTATATGGACCAACTGAAACGACGATTTGGTCTACTTTCATGAACATTGATGAAGGTGAAAAGGGTATACCTCCTATTGGAAAGCCAATTTGCAATACAGAAGTGTATGTATTGGATGCAGGGTTACAACCAGTTCCACCTGGAGTTATTGGGGAATTATATATTGCAGGGGAAGGACTTGCAAGCGGATATTTAGGAAAACCTGAGTTAACAGCTGAACGGTTTGTTGCAAATCCTTATGGAGAATCAGGGAAGCGCATGTACCGTACAGGAGATCTTGTGAAATGGCGTAGTGATGGTGCGTTAGAGTACATTAGTCGCGCAGATCATCAAATTAAAATTCGTGGATTCCGAATTGAATTAGCTGAAATTGAAACGGTATTACAACGACATGAAAATATTCAACAAGCGGTAGTAATGGTACGAGAAGATCGTCCCAATGATAAACGCATCATTGCGTATATCGTTGCAGAAGAAAAGGAACCGATTAATCTTTCAGAAATTCGTTCTTATGTTTCAGAAAGTTTAGCGAATTATATGATACCATCGGCATTTGTTGTGCTAGAAGAATTACCATTAACGCCAAATGGTAAGGTTGACAGAAAGAAATTACCTGCTCCTGATTTTAATGGAATGAACAATGAGAGGGTTGCTAGAAATCCGAAAGAAGAAATATTATGTGATTTATTTGCAGAAGTACTTGGTGTTTCTCGAATTAGCATTGATGATAATTTCTTTGAAATGGGTGGACATTCACTTCTCGCATCTCGTTTAATGGCAAGAATCCGTGAAACGTTAAGTGTGGAATTAGGAATCGGGAAACTATTTGAATCACCAACTGTTGCTGAACTGGCGGAACAATTAAACCATGCAAAAAGTGCAAGACCAGCTATTCAGAAAGCAAGTAGGCCAAATGAAATTCCACTTTCATTTGCACAGCGCAGGTTATGGTTCTTAAATTGTTTAGAAGGTCCAAGTCCTACTTATAATATTCCGCTAGTCATTCGTATGAATGGAATATTGAATCGGGAAGCATTACAAGGTGCTTTTTATGATGTAGTTGAGAAACATGAAACACTTAGAACAATTTTCCCTAACGTATTAGGTAGTTCCTATCAGAAAATTTTAGATATGGAAAACTTAAATCTAGAAATGGTAATAACTAATACATGTAAAGATGAATTAGAAAGTGTACTTTCAGAGGCGGTAAGATATAGTTTTAACCTCGATATTGAGCCGGCAGTTCGTTTGCAACTTTTTACAGTGAGTGAAAACGAACATGTATTATTAATTCTATTGCATCATATTGTAGGTGATGGCTGGTCATTACAGCCGTTAACGAGAGATTTTACAGCGGCGTATAAAGCACGATGTCAAGGTGACAGAGTTCAGCTGGAGACACTACCAGTTCAATACGCAGATTATGCACTTTGGCAACAGCAATTGCTAGGTGATGAAACGACACCAGAGAGTCTTATTTCAACACAATTAGATTTTTGGAAAGAAGAACTTAAAGGTTTACCAGACCAAATGGAGTTACCTACAGATTTCCAGCGTCCAATTGAGACGAGTTACCGCGGGGAAACAATTCATTTTCATATAGATGAAGGTATGCATAGTAGGTTAGTAGAGCTTGCACGTAAAAATGGAGTTAGTTTGTTTATGGTATTGCAAGCAGGGCTTAGTGCACTATTTACAAGATTAGGTGCAGGAACTGATATACCAATTGGAAGTCCGATTGCTGGAAGAAATGATGATGTACTTTCAGATATTGTTGGTTTATTTGTAAATACATTAGTGTTACGTACAAATACTTCAGAAGATCCAAGTTTTAAAGAATTATTAAATAGAGTGAAGCAGGTAAATCTTGCAGCTTATGAAAATCAAGATGTTCCATTTGAAAGGCTTGTTGAAGTGTTAAATCCAGTACGTACTCGAAACAGCCACCCGTTGTTTCAAGTTATGTTAGCTTTTCAAAATACACCAGAAGCAACGTTTCATGCACCAGATTTAGAAGCGAGCCTTGAAATTCAAAGCGTTGGTTCTGCAAAATTTGATTTAACATTTGAAATTAGTGAGAGTAACGGGGTTGATGGTACTCCGAACGGTTTACATGGATTACTAGAGTTTAGTACCGATTTATATAAACGTGAAACGGTTCAAAAACTAATAGAACGATTCATTTTGTTATTAGATGATGCAGCTACAAATCCGGATCAATCAATTGGCAGATTAGAAATATTAACTGTAGCAGAGAAAAATACAGTGTTAGAAAAGTGGAATGGTGGTTTTCAAATTGCACCAGAAATGACATTGCCACAATTGTTTGAAAAGCAGGCTCATATAAATCCAAATTCTATAGCTGTTGTCTTTGAAGATAAGAAATTAACTTATGAAGAGTTAAATAGAAAAGCAAATAAAATAGCTCGATTCCTAATAGCAAAAGGGGTTGGTCCTGATCAACTCGTTGCTTTAGCGATGCCAAGATCATTAAACATGCTTGTAAGCTTATTAGCTGTTCTTAAAGCTGGTGCTGGATACCTTCCGTTAGATCCAGATTACCCAGCAGACCGCATTTCATTTATGCTACACGATGCGAAACCATCATGTGTTTTAACGAATTCAGAAGTGGAAATTGAATGTGATGAGGCACTAAAAGTTTTAGTTGATGATGTGAAAGTAATAGCAGAAGTTGAGAAATATAGTGAAGAAAATATTGATGAAGTGGAACGAATTAAGCCATTATCTCCATCACATATTGCTTACGTTATTTATACGTCAGGCTCAACGGGTAGACCGAAAGGTGTTATGATACCTCATCAAAATGTAGTAAGACTTTTAGGAGCAACTGATCATTGGTTCCAGTTTGACGGAAACGATGTTTGGACGATGTTCCATTCATACGCTTTTGATTTCTCGGTTTGGGAAATTTGGGGACCTTTATTATACGGAGGGCGTTTAGTTGTAGTGCCACATACTGTAAGTCGCTCACCGAAAGAATTTTTACAGCTTCTTGTTAAAGAAAAGGTTACGGTTTTAAACCAAACTCCATCAGCGTTCTATCAATTGATGCAAGCAGATCGTGAAAATGAAGGGATTGGCCAAAAATTATCTTTACGATATGTTGTTTTTGGAGGAGAAGCACTTGAGCTAAGTCGCTTAGAAGATTGGTATAGTCGACATCCTCATAACGCACCAAAGCTTATTAATATGTACGGTATTACGGAGACGACAGTGCATGTTAGTTATATTGAATTAGATGAAACTATCGTCTCTTTACGAGCAAATAGTTTAATTGGGTGCAGTATACCTGACCTTAAAGTATATGTGTTAGACAACTATTTACAACCAGTGCCACCTGGAGTAGTTGGAGAAATGTATGTTGCAGGTGCAGGGCTTGCGCGTGGATATTTAGGAAGAGCAGGATTAACGGCTGAACGCTTTATCGCAGATCCATTTGGAAAGCCAGGTACAAGAATGTATCGTACAGGAGACTTAGCTCGCTGGCGTAAAGATGGGACGCTAGATTATATAGGACGTGCAGATCATCAAATAAAAATTCGTGGATTCCGAATTGAATTAGGAGAAATAGAAGCAGTCATAATGAAGCACCCTAAAGTTGAGCAAGTAGCCGTTATTGTACGGGAAGATCAGCCAGGGGATAAACGGTTAGTTTCTTATATCGTTGCATCAAATAATGAAGCGATTGATACGAATGAAATGCGTCAGTTTGCTAGTGGTAGTTTACCAGATTATATGGTTCCATACGCTTTTGTAGTAGTAAATGAGTTACCTTTAACTCCAAACGGTAAGTTAGATAGAAAGGCATTGCCAGCTCCAGAATTTATCGCATCATCTTCTAGTCGTGGTCCAAGAACACCGCAAGAAGAAATGTTATGTGACTTGTTTACAGAAGTGCTAAGTGTACCTCAAATTGGAATTGATGACGGATTCTTTGATCTTGGTGGCCATTCACTCCTTGCAGTGCAGCTTATGAGCCGCATTAAAGAGGCGCTTGGAGTGGAACTAAACATTGGTACTTTATTTGCAGCACCGACTGTTGCAGGGTTAGCTGAAAGACTTGAGATGGGGAATGGTCAAAGTGCACTTGATGTGTTGCTTCCATTACGAGCAAGCGGGGATCAATTACCACTATTTTGTGTACATCCAGCAGGTGGATTAAGTTGGTGCTATGCAGGACTTATGAAATCTTTAGGAACAGATTATCCAATCTATGGTGTACAAGCACGTGGTATCGCTAAAAATGAAGAACTTCCAAAAAGTTTAGAGGAGATGGCGGCGGATTACTTGAAACACGTTCGTGAAGTACAGCCTCATGGACCATATCGTTTATTAGGTTGGTCGCTTGGAGGAAATGTTGTGCATGCAATGGCGGCGCAACTACAAAATGAAGGGGAAGAAGTAGAATTACTCGTTATGCTTGATTCTTATCCTGGACACTTCTTACCGAATACGGAAGCGCCTACTGAAGAGGAAGCGTTAATCGCATTACTCGCTTTAGGCGGATATGACCCAGATAACATGGATGGTAAACCACTTACAATGGAAAGCGCAGTTGAAATCCTTCGTAAAGATGGAAGTGCATTAGCAAGTCTTGAAGAAGAGACTATATTGAACTTGAAAGAAACATATGTAAATTCAGTAGGGTTGTTAGGGAAATATGTACCGAAAGTTTATAACGGAGACATCTTATTCTTTAGATCTACTGTTATACCAGACTGGTTTGATCCTATTTCTCCAAATACGTGGCTAAATTATTTAGATGGGCAAATTGTGCAGCATGATATTGACTGTAGACATAAAGATTTATGTCAGCCAGGTCCACTTACGGAAATTGGACAAGTATTAGCGAAATATTTGCAGAATAAGAAAGGGGTAAGTAGAGTATGACGAATCCATTTGAAAATGATAATTACACATATAAAGTATTAATAAATGAGGAGGGCCAGTATTCTCTCTGGCCTGCTTTTCTCGATGTACCTATTGGCTGGAGTGTCGTATATGAAGAAGCTAGTAGGCAGAGTTGCTTAGAATATGTTGAATATAACTGGAAAGATTTGAATCCAAAAAGTAATCAAGTTCGTGAAAAAACATTAGCAGGAAAACGATAATGAAAGCAAAACTAAATCCAAAAGTAGTCGTAAGTATCGTTTATATAACTGCGATGTTTATGGCTGCGATGGATGCAACGATTGTAAATGTAGCACTACAAACAATAAGTAAAGAACTGCAAGTACCTCCATCTGCAATGGGGACGGTTAATGTTGGGTATTTAGTTAGTTTAGCTGTTTTCCTTCCGATTTCTGGTTGGTTAGGAGATCGATTTGGTACGAAAAGAGTATTTTTAATTGCTCTTTTCGTATTTACAATTGCCTCTGCTTTATGCGGAATGGCTAACGATATTACTTCATTGAATATTTTCCGTATTATTCAAGGTGCTGGTGGAGGGCTTTTAACACCGGTCGGAATGGCGATGTTATTTCGAACATTTTCACCAGAGGAAAGACCGAAGATTTCTCGGTTCATTGTACTTCCAATTGCTGTAGCACCAGCAATTGGTCCTATCATCGGTGGTTTCTTTGTAGATCAAATGTCTTGGCGTTGGGCATTTTATATTAATCTACCGTTTGGAATTGTTGCATTGCTCTTTGGACTTCTATTTTTAGCAGAGCATGTTGAAAAATCAGCTGGTCGCTTTGATTCTCTCGGCTTTATTTTATCAGCACCAGGATTTGCGATGCTCATATATGCACTCAGCCAGGGATCATCAAAAGGGTGGATTTCTCCAGAAATTATGAGTACTGGGATAGCTGGGGTTGTATTCATTACATTGTTTATAATCGTAGAACTGAAAGTAAAGCAACCAATGTTAGATTTACGCTTATTAAAAGAACCAGTCTTTAGAAAGATGAGCCTTATATCATTATTTTCATCAGCTGGTTTACTAGGAATGTTATTTGTTTTTCCACTTATGTATCAAAATGTGATAGGAGTTTCCGCGCTAGAATCAGGACTTACGACATTTCCAGAGGCGATTGGATTAATGATTTCTTCACAAATTGTGCCATGGTCATATAAGAAATTAGGAGCTCGAAAGGTAATTTCTATAGGATTAATTTGTACGGCGATTATCTTTGTTTTATTAAGTTTTGTAAATCACGATACGAATCCGTGGCAAATTCGGGCATTATTGTTTGGTATCGGTATTTTCTTAGGTCAATCTGTCGGTGCGGTTCAATTTTCTGCCTTTAACAATATCACGCCGCCTTCCATGGGGAGAGCGACTACTATATTCAATGTGCAAAATCGATTAGGTTCAGCGATAGGAGTAGCTGTTTTAGCTAGTATACTAGCTGGTTTTGGAAGTAATAACGTTCAATCCGATTTTTTACCATATCAAGCAGCATTAATTGGATCAGCAATATTTTTGCTCATAGCACTACTATTTTCTTTACGTATTTCCGATAAAGAGGTAATGTCAAATAAGAAAGAAAAAACATTATCTGTATCAAAAAAAGAGAAAGCACTCGTCAATGAATAACAATATACGTATGCTTTTTTATGAAAATTGATATTCGTTGAATAAAGGAGAGTTTACATGATAGAAAGTAAAGTTGCAGATTCTGTTCCAACTTTGAATGAGAATGATTGTCAAATATGGTGGGCAAGAATTTCAGATTTACAATCATGGCATTACAATTTACTAAATGATATAGAGCGAGAGAAAGCAAATTCGTATCATCATTCGGCAGATCGAGCTCGTTTTATAATAGGTTGCGTAATTAGTAGATTAGTTCTCGGCAAGATACTTTCTATGTCACCAGTCCAAGTACCAATTGATCGAATGTGCTCCGTATGTAAATTGCAACATGGTAGACCACAATTACCAGAAGGTATGCCGCAATTATCTGTTTCGCATTCAGGTGAGTGGGTTGTCGTTGCATTTACAAAATCTGCACCTGTTGGCATAGATGTAGAACAAATGAATCCAAATGTAGATGTTGTGAAAATGGCAGAAGGTGTATTAACAGACATTGAAATAGCGCAAGTTATGAAACTACCAAATGAACAGAAAATAGAAGGTTTTTTAACATATTGGACTCGAAAAGAAGCGGTGCTGAAAGCGACAGGCGAAGGACTATTGATTCCACCAGTACATATTACAGTATCAGCTCCAAATAATCCTCCAAAATTGTTAGTTTTTAAGGATAAGCAAGAGTTGGCAGATAATACAATGATGGAAGATGTAAGACCTAGTTTAGATTATATGGCTTCTGTTGCAGTATTCAGTAAGGAAGTGACTGAAATTACGCAATTAGACGCGGTAGCACTTTTAAATCTTAAATAAAAAAATTATAGAAGAGGTGTTCCTCATGTTAGTGGCGGAAAATAGAAAGAATGAATTCACTTATAACATACAAGCAATTAAAAATATTTTATTTTCTGGAGATACATCATCCATTCATGCTTTAGAAAAGCTTTTAAATGATACAGTTCAGTTTGATGTTCTTGAACAAGAGGCACTTGGTAGACAGTACATTCCGAAAGAAGCAAAGAATTTCTTTGATAAAGATGGAACATTTCTTTACCGTGTATCTAATGTTAGTTATAAAGGCAAGGTGTTATCTGAAAATCTAATTTTTGCAGACACTTCGTTTTTACCAGACGCAATAAAGAGTGAATTAGAGAGTGGAAATATTCCTGTTGAAAAGCTTATAGAAAAGATGGAAGTAAGAAGAAACGTATTATATGAAGGATATCAGCCATCTGGAAATATTATCGAATTGTTTGATGGATGTTCTGTTACAGCGAATGTGTATCCAACTAGAAAGTATCAAATTGTAAGTAACTGCAAATGTGTATTTTATATTTGTGAAGTGTATCATGCAGAGAATATAGAGCAATTGCTTAAATAAAAACAAGAAACCAGCCTATAAAATGGCTGGTTTCTTGTTTATTTAACAGCTTCTTTTAATTCTTTACCTGCTTTAAATGCAGGAACTTTACCAGCTGCGATTTGAATTTCTTCGCCAGTTTGCGGATTACGTCCTGTACGAGCAGATCTTTCGCGCACTTCAAAAGTTCCAAATCCGATTAATTGAACTTTATCGCCAGATTGTAATGCATTAGCAATTGTGTCAAATACGGATTGTACAGCTGCAGAAGCGTCCTTTTGAGAAATATCAGCTGATTGTGCTACGTTTTTAATTAATTCTGTTTTGTTCATGTTTTCACCTCATAAAAAAATTTTTGGAATGAATGTTTTAGTATAATAGATAGTAAAGATAAAGCTATCACTATGATTAGAAATAATACTATATAATTATGTTAATTTCGTTGCAAGAGACTGAATCCCTTCTATTATTTGGGGATTAATTAAGAATCGATGCATATAAAAAGCTTTAGTATGAGGATGAGGGGGAGTATACGAATGATTTTTCGTGAAAAAAATGAGAAGGAAAGTATATTAATTCGTCAACATGATCATGGTTTTTTAGCTGGAGAGATTGCAAAGCATATAAAAGAAGACTTCTTTGAAGGTAAAACATATTTAAAAGAAACAGTTGATGCAATATATGAGCATGACAGAGGATGGATAGAGCTAGATAAAGTACCAATTTTAAATGATGCTAAAAATATTCCATATACATTTATGGATTGTCCAAGCCCATTACGTTTTGTTTTTTATACGATTGGCTTGAATGAAATTGAAAATTCTAATCCATACGGGGCATTGCTTTGCAGTAAACATTTTTTATCATTTCCACTAAACGAGGAAGATGAAGAGATGATGTCATTTTATAAACATGAATTAGAACGACAAAAAAGAATTTTGAAAACGTTAACAAAGGAACAGTTTGCGATGTTTGATAAACATTATAGATTATTAAAGTTTTGTGATGAACTTTCTTTATACGTATGTATGAATAAGCCTGGTGTAAAAAAGAAAGATGAAATTGATTTATTTAAAGATGGTTTTGAAGGAACAGAAATGTTTAATAGTAAGGATGAGAAACTTATTCAAGCTGAATGGGTGGACGAGGAAACAATTCGGATTACACCATTTCCATTTCAAACGGAATTTCATACGTATGTAAAATATAAAACGATAAATAAACATGAAACGAAAGAAAAAGGGATTGCAAAGGTTGATAGAGAATCGGAAACGAAGAAACAAATTATTCGTTTCATACAATAGGGAGGTAATATAAATTGAAAGATTATATATTAAAACAGTTTGATTACCATGCTTGGGCTAATACTAGATTATTCAATCGATTAAAAGAGTTACCAAACTATGAGACAATTTTTAATGAGCAGATACAGAGTGTATTCCCATCCATTAAGGATACTTTTGTGCATATTTATATTACAGATCAAGTGTGGTTACACATATTGCATGGTAAAAGTATGAATGAAGCAATACAAGACCGAGAAAATTTACGAAAACAAATTGAAACTAAATCGTTACATGAATTAGAAAAAATGTTTGAAAACATGGCAAATCAATATAAAGACTTTTTAATTACAATACAAGACGTGAATGCTGTATTTGTTATTGAGAACCCATATGCAGAGGCATTAGAAACTTCAATTTTAGAGTTAGTACAACATGTCGTAAATCATGGTACATATCATAGAGGAAATATAACAGCGATGATCCGTCAACTTGGTCATTCGTCGACAATGATGGATTTTGTACTGTATTTACATATGGTTAAAAAGCAGGGAGAGTAATATAGTTTGTAAGAAGGAGAGGCTTTAATTATAGAAGTCTCTCCTTCTATTTTATTCCACATTCATGGTAGATCGACTGATTAAAGTTTTCTTAAGAAGCTTTATTTTCTTGTAATTGCTTAGCGTATTGTACAGCCTTAAGTGCATTGACTCTACCATTTTTCCAGTACGTACCTGTACCACTAATTTTATCAGAAGTTGACTCAATAATTTGGCGGATTTGTGTATTGCTATATCCTTGATTTGCTAAAAGGGCAGCGACTCCTGCAACATGAGGTGTTGCCATAGATGTACCACTTAATGATTGATACGTGCTTCCTTTATATGTGGAATATATATTTGAACCTGGTGCTGCAACATCTACCCAGCTACCATAAGTAGAAAATGAAGATTTCTTATCTGCTTGATCTGTAGAAGCAACTGCAATCACTTCGCTGTAATAAGCAGGGTAATTAGCTTTTGTATTTCCAGCATTTCCAGCAGCTGCAACTATAACAGAGCCTTTATTCCATGCATATTGAACGGCTTGTTGTAATGCAGTACCACCATTTGGAGCTCCTAAACTTAAACTAATTACTTTTGCACCTGAATCAGCAGCTTCTCGAATACCTTGCGCTACAGCATCAAGAGTACCACTTCCTTGATTATCTAATACGCGGACAGCATAAATTGAAGTTTGTGGGGCAACACCAGCAATTCCGACACTGTTATTCGTAAGTGCTCCAGTAATTCCAGCGCAATGTGTACCATGACCATTACCATCATCAGATGTATTGTCATTATCAACATAATCATGCCCGTAAATTACTTTTGAAGCCAAATCAGGATGTGAACCTTGAACTCCTGTATCAATAATAGCTACTTTTACACCAGGATCACTTCGTTGGCTATCCCAAGCTTGTGGAGCTTGAATTTTTTGTAATCCGTATTGATTGTTAAAATATGGGTCGTTTGGAGTCCAAAAGGCGTGAACGTAATAATTCGGTTCTGCATATTCTACATCTGGATTATTTTTATAACTCTTTATTTTTTCTTTTACAGTACCTTTTGAAAATTGAACGACTTCAAAACCTAATTTATCATCTTTAGATAAGACATTAGCTCCGACAGATTTATGAAAAGATTGCACATTACTTAAAGATGCATTTTGCTTGAACTTAACGATTAATTGGTTAGGAACGTAATCAGTAGATGATGTTTCAGCGCTTGAAGTATTCGTGTTAAAGAAGAAACCACCAATGATAAATGATAAAACTGATAGGAAAACAATGATTTTGTTTTTCAAAAGATTTTTCCTCCCTTTTCTTGGATGAGTTTTTCAGCGACACTTTAATGTCGCATTCCTTTTCAACTATATAGTTAGACCATACGATTTATGACATTTATGTGAAAAACTTTTGGAGGAATAAAAAGGAGTAAACATTGATATAAATATATTTTTAATGATAGTAATTAAGTAAAAGAGGGGATGAAAAAAGGAATGCTCATCATGTATGAGTCATTCCTTTTTTCATAGATTAACTTGCCTGTTTTTTATTATTTTCTTTCAATTTCTCTGCTTGTAAAAAGCGATTCGTTTCAGCAACAACAATACTACTTAATCCAATTAGACCAATTAAGTTTGGAATGGCCATAAGTCCATTTGCAATATCAGCAAATGTCCATACGATTCCTAGCTTTAAATTAGCACCAATTGCAATCATGACGATAAAGATTGCTTTATAATATTTAACAGCACTTTCTCCGAATAAATAAGCTACACATTTTTCTCCATAATACGACCAGCCTAAAATAGTAGAGTAGGCAAATAAAATAATTGCGATACCGAGAATCATACTACCAGCAGTACCAAATACAGATTGGAATGCAAGTGTTGTAGCTTCAACGCCTGTTTTACCAGATTTCCAAGCACCTGTAGTAATTAATACTAGTCCTGTAATTGTACATACAATAAACGTATCTAGAAAAGTACCAGTCATTGAAACTAAGGCTTGCTTTGCAGGTGAATCAGTTTTTGCAGCCGCCGCAGCAATTGGTGCACTCCCTAAACCAGCTTCGTTCGCAAATACACCACGCGCCATTCCGATTTGAATAGCTGATGCAACTGTTGTCCCAATAAAACCACCAGCAGCTGCTGTACCATTAAATGCACCAGAAAAAATAAGTGAAAATGCTTCTGGAATTTGGTCGTAGTGATAGAAAATAATTATAAGACCAGCAATTATATAAAAGAAAGCTTTAATAGGAACGACATATCCCGTCACTTTCCCGATTTTTTTTACACCGCCTAAAATAACAATTGCGATTAAAAATGCCATTAGTATACCAGTTAAAGCAGGAGGGAAAGAGAAATTAATTCGCATTGCCTCTGCAACTGAATTAGATTGCACCATATTACCAATACCGAAAGAAGCAGTTGTACCGAATATAGCGAATAATACTGCCAGCCATTTCTTACCTAAACCACGTTCTAAATAATACATTGGTCCACCTGAATATTCACCATTTTCATTACTAACACGGTATTTCACTGCAAGTATTGCTTCAGCATACTTTGTTGCCATACCGAACAATGCGGTAATCCACATCCAAAATATTGCACCAGGTCCACCTATAGTAACAGCTGTTGCAACACCAGCGATATTTCCCATACCAATCGTTGCGGCCATAGCTGTCATAAGTGCTTGGAAGTGACTAATATCTCCAGAAGAAGAGGTATCTTCTGATTTTTTAAATGCTAGTTTGTGAGCGTATAATAGTTTACTAAACTGTAAACCTTTTAAACGCACTGTGAGAATGACACCAGTTCCAACGAGTAGCAACAAAGTTGGTAATCCCCACACGTATTGATTCAGTTGTTCTAATACTTTACTTACTGTCTCCATCTTTATTCTCCTTTTTTAGAAAAAATAAAAACCACTTCAAGTAAATGAAATGGTCTCTGGAGAAACAAGGGATAGAAAAATAAACCGATACAATCGGCTTTTTCTTTCGCTTGTCTCTGTCCTTTTACCTGAGAGATTATCCGCTAAAGTAGCGGATTTGCTCCTTCGGTGCTCGTTTTCCTCCGCGCTATATAAAAGCGAGAGGGAGTCTCTCCAGAGATTCGTCCCCATGCAGTTCTACTTGTAACCAAGACCTGAGAGTTTCAAAGTTGGTATAACAACTTTTTGCCCCGTCGGTAGATCAATAGACCTTCTCCTGAATGGTTCATCCGAATTATAAAATTTACAAACACATTGATTGTAAATCAATAAAAACATTATAGACATACAAATTGTGAATTGCAATCATTTTTTATTTTAAAATAGTAAATAGTTTTATTTTTTTGTAAGTCCTAATTTATCTTCAACTTCATTTAAAGTAGATAAAGCGATGACAATATGTTGATCCGCAAGTCCTAAAGCTTGTTTTGTTTTTTCAATAGTTTCATTGGTTGGAGTAGAGTTATTTGCTCCGTCTATAATCAAATTTGCTGCATCTTTCATGAAGTTTGATGCGGATTTAAACTGGGTTGTGAATTGAATTAGTTGTTTTTGTATATCTATATCTGCTATGTTTTCTTCAATTTTAAGTGTGTCTATTTCGTTCATAATTGTTTCATACTGCTTGGAAACAGCATTCATTGTAATTAATAGTTTATTTCGATCTACTGAATCTCCATTCGTGTTAATCTCTTCCCAGGCAGGCAACCAATCTTTTTCGATGATGTTATTATAAGTAGTAGTCAATTCATTAATTTTAGGTTGTAATTTCGTTTTGAAAGTTTTTGTATCCGCTGTTTCTACAGGTGCTTTTTCGTTGTTATTTTTAACATTAGTAACGTAGAAAATTGTACCGAAAATGATGAAAATAGAAATAATAACTGTCCATTTAGTAAAAAATAATTTCTGCAATATGTAACGCCTCCAAAATTTAAAAACTTATAATTATAATATATAACAATAATGTTGTTTGAAGTAGAGAAAATAGGTTAGAAATGATTTAAATTATATCTTTTCTATACATAAATAATTAAAGTTAGTAAAATGATGAAAGTTATATGTGAGAAAAGAGGGTTTTTAGTGAAAATGAATAGAAGAAAACTAGTTTCAAATATTTCAATGGCTATGTTATTAGTTGGTTTAATTGCATTCATATTTATGAATAAAGAATCTAAAATTAAAGGTTTTCCAGTACCAATGTCAGCAATTCATATTAACGATGATAAGGAAGAGGACTATCAATATATAAGTGTAATACCTATTACAAAAGCAAATGGATGGGAGAACTTAGGGGAAAACGGGCATACTGTTAGTTTTAAAAAAGGGGAGCGGAAGGTAACTGTATTACATTATCCAGGAGAAATTACGTATTCTATATTTGAAAAATAATTGATGATAAAAAAGATAGGGAGTAGATGATATTGTAGGATTGTTTACTTCCTATCTTTTTTAGTTTTTAATTCTGAATTGTTTGAATTAAATTTATTATGCGTATAGAATAAAATAGTATTTCTTATGAAAATAAGTGGATAGTTTACCAAGTATAAAAAATAGGATGTTTTATTGAATGATATAGATAATCAGTAAGGTATAATTATGTTATGTAAACTGCAAGTGGAATAAGAAAGCGAAGCAAGAGATTTGAATTTTTATATTCTAGATGTCTTTTTACAAGCTAAGTATTTCGGTAATCAACTTACAGCATTTACGGAGGGGCATCAAACTTCGAGTAAGTAAATGGATCGAATCATAAGGGGGAATTAAAAATGTTACTAAAAACAATCTACTGTAAGGTGGAAGAAGAGAAAAAAGAATTGTTTTCCAGTGCGCAAGAAAAATGGCGTGATATACAGCACCTAGATGGTTTTCATGGACAATTTGGTGGATGGAATGAAGATGAGGCATGTGTATTTACTTTATGGGAAGATAGAAGTGCATATCAATCATTTATGAATGGTGCTCACGATACAATTTATTTAAATAGTAATCAAGAGGATACGTTTCTTTCATGTGAAATTGAATTATTTCAAACGTTGTATGATATAACTGATATGCATTTGAAAGACGTTGTAGTAGAGGGAGCATTCGTAAGAGTTGCTATATGTGATGTAAAGTTGGAAAAGGAAAAGCATTTTTTACATAAGCAAGAAACAATTTGGAATAAAGGAATGGAAAAAGCAAAAGGAATGCTAGGTGGAGTAGTTGGAAAGTCTTTAAAAAATGAAAATCGTTACATAGTGTTAACGTATTGGAAAGATGAAATAGCGCACCAACATTATGTGGAAGAGATTTTCCCAGATTTATATAAATTAGCTAATATTCATGAAGATATAGAAGAGATAAAAGGAAAACAAGCTGTATGTAAGGAAGAATGGCTTGTATATTAAACGATGAAAAAGTGCATAAATGATTGTATAATAACGATATTTTCTTATAAACAAGTAATTAATAGAAGACGTTATATACCCTTTCATGTTAATATATTTAAGTTATAATAGGAGGCTTACCCTTTTGTATTGTACGGTAGAAGCAGTGTGAGCTTGAAATTTTTTTTAGAAAAGGATGTGCCTAATTTGCGTATCAATAAATTTATTAGTGAAGCTGGAAAAGCGTCTCGACGTGGAGCGGATAAACTAATTAATGAGAGAAGAGTAATTATTAACGGTAAGGTTGCAAAAATTGGTGACCAAGTAAATCCAGGTGATGATGTACGAGTAAATGGAGAGCAGCTTCGAATTGCTCGAGATCACGTATATATCGCTTTAAATAAACCAGTAGGTATTACATGTACGAGTGAAAAAGCAGTAAAAGGTAATATTATCGATTTAGTGAATCATCCTTTACGAATTAGTCACATTGGACGTCTTGATAAAGACTCAGACGGTTTAATTTTGTTAACGAATGATGGTGATATCGTTAATGAAATTTTACGTGCTGAAAACAAACATGAGAAAGAATATATCGTTTCAGTAGATAAGCCAATTACTCCTGATTTCTTAGAGAAAATGGCAGCGGGTGTTAAAATTCTAGGTACAAAAACACTTCCTTGTGAGATCACACAGTTATCAAAATATGAGTTCAACATTATTTTAACGCAAGGGCTAAATCGTCAAATTCGCCGTATGTGTGAAGCTTTAGGTTATCAAGTATACACGTTAAAACGTACGAGAATTATGAATATCGAATTGAATAATTTACCAGTTGGACAATGGAGAGATTTATCGAAGAAAGAGAAAAGACGTCTATTTGCAGACTTAAATTACGAACCACAAGATTGGTAAAATTGAGAAGGGAAACCAAAAATCTATTTTTGGTTTCTTTTTTTATTAAAAAAAAATCATTTTTAAACACTTGCAAAAATAAAATGAATAAGATATAGTAAATAACAATTAATGGATGTACTTTTAAAAGCAAAGAAAAGGACACGAGTTATTTTACCCGGTTATACAGAGAAGGAAGGAAAGCTGAGAACTTCCTAACGCAGAAAAATAACTTACCACCTTAGAGCTGCACTAGGGAAATTAAGTATCTAGTGCCGTGTAAGCGACGTTATCGCAAAAGAAGCCATTATGTTTTTTGTGATGGGAATCTGGGTGGAACCACGGATATAAGCATATTCGTCCCTATATTTAGGGATGAATATGCTTTTTTGCATTCAATTTCATAATAAGCGAAGAAAAGGACACGAGTTATTTTACCCGGTTATACAGAGAGGGAAGGAAAGCTGAGAACTTCCTAACGCAGAAAAATAACTTACCACCTTAGAGCTGCACTGGGGAAATTAAGTATCTAGTGCCGTATAAACGACGTTACCGTAAAAGAAGCCATTGTTGTTTACAATGGGAATCTGGGTGGAACCACGGGTAAAAGCACGCTCGTCCCTATTTTAGGGATGAGTGTGCTTTTTATTATGAAATGGAGAGATGAAAAATGAAAGAACAAATGATTGAAATTAAATTTCCAGATGGTAGCGTTAAAGAATTTGTAAATGGAGTTACTTTAGAAGAAATTGCGGGATCCATTAGCAGTAGTTTGAAAAAGAAAGCAGTCGCAGGGAAAGTAAATGATGGGTTATATGATTTACGCCGAAATATTGAAGAAAATGCGGAAGTAGAAATCATTACTATAGATTCAAATGAAGGTGTAGAAATTGCAAGACACTCTGCGGCACATATTTTAGCGCAAGCTGTAAAAAGAATGTATGGTGATATAAATCTTGGGGTGGGGCCTGTTATTGAAAATGGATTTTATTATGATATGGATCTTCCAAGTAGTGTAAACGTAGAAGATTTACGAAAAATCGAAAAAGAAATGAAAAAGATTATAAATGAAAATATAAAGATAGAACGAGTTGAGGTTTCTCGAGAAGAAGCAGCAAAACTGTTTCAAAAAATGAACGATCGCTTGAAATTAGAACTTTTAGAAGCAATTCCTAGTGGGGAAAGTGTAACACTATATAAACAAGGTGAATTTGTAGATTTATGTAGAGGACCACATTTACCATCAACAGGTTATTTGAAAGCATTTCAATTAACTCAAGTTTCTGGTGCATATTGGCGAGGTGATAGTAATAACCAAGTGCTTCAGCGTATATATGGTGTTGCATTCTCTTCCCAAAAAGAATTAGAAGAGTATTTACATTTCGTTGAAGAAGCCGCAAAGAGAAATCATCGTAAGTTAGGTAGTGAGCTGGAGTTATTTATGTTTTCAGAAGAGGCTCCGGGAATGCCATTTTATTTACCGAAAGGACAGATTATCCGAAATGAATTAGAAGCATTTTTAAGAGAAATTCAAAAAGAGTATAAGTATCAAGAAGTACGTACTCCGTTTATGATGAACCAAGAATTATGGGAGAAATCAGGACACTGGGGACATTACAAGGATAACATGTATTTCTCAGAAGTAGACAATAAAAGCTTTGCATTAAAACCGATGAATTGTCCTGGTCATATGCTAATGTTCAAAAATAAATTGCATTCTTATCGTGAATTACCAATTCGTATGTGTGAGTTCGGTCAAGTACACCGACATGAATTTAGCGGGGCATTAAACGGATTATTAAGAGTACGTACTTTCTGCCAAGATGATGCTCATTTATTTGTAACTCCAGAACAAATTGAAGATGAAATAAAATCCGTAATGGCGCAAATTGATTACGTCTATAAAACTTTGGGATTCGAATATGAAGTAGAGCTTTCTACTCGTCCAGAAGATTCAATGGGGGATGATAAATTATGGGAGCAAGCAGAGGCGTCATTAGAAAATGTATTACATTCATTGAATTATAAATACAGACTAAATGAAGGTGACGGTGCATTTTACGGACCGAAAATCGATTTTCATATTAAAGACGCTTTAAATAGAAGTCATCAGTGCGGAACAATCCAGCTAGATTTCCAAATGCCAGAGAAGTTTGATTTAAATTATATAGATGAAAATAATGAAAAGAAAAGACCAGTTGTTATTCATCGGGCAGTTTTAGGGTCATTAGATCGATTCTTAGCAATATTAATTGAGCACTTTGGAGGTGCGTTCCCGGCATGGGTGGCACCAGTTCAAGTGAAAGTAATTCCAGTTTCAAATGCAGTACATGAACAATATGCCAATGAGATTGCACATAAATTAGCACAAGCTGGAGTTCGTGTTGAACAAGATGCACGAGATGAAAAATTAGGATATAAAATAAGAGAAGCACAAATGCAAAAAGTACCGTATGTTCTTGTTATTGGGGATAAGGAAATGGAAAACGGAGCTGTAAATGTACGTAAATATGGAGAAGAGAAGTCAGAAGTTGTTGCGCTAGATGTATTTGTGGCAAGTATTGAAGAAGAAATAAAGAATAGAAAATATTGATTGTAAAGAAAACACACTATTAGAAATTAGTGTGTTTTCTTTTTTATCTTACAAAAATGTAAGGTAAATGTAAGCGAAATCGAGGGAACGAGTTGTAGAAAAATGAGAATATGAAATAGGAAATAGGTTCATGTTAAAGGTGTAACTCTTATTGAATGAATAATTAAAAAATTCTTAAGAATTTACATGACAAAATAATAAGAAATATGTGAGAAATTGATTTTATACAAAAGGGATGGAGTGAAAGAGATGTCAACAAATGTAGTTACTGTAGAAAGTGTAGAAAAAACGTATGGGAAAAGAAATGAGAATCAGTCAAAAGCATTAAGGGGTGTATCGTTAAGTATTAAAGAAGGAGAATTTGTCGGGATCATGGGACCTTCTGGTTCTGGAAAAACGACTTTACTTAATGTGATAAGTACACTTGACCAAGCGACAGGTGGTAGTGTGACGATAGCTAGTACAAATATTACTTCTATGAAGGGCAATGCGTTATCTGATTTTCGCTCTCAAAAATTAGGTTTCATTTTTCAAGATTTTAATCTACTAGAAAACTTATCAATTTATGAAAATATAGCTTTACCACTTTCTTTGCAAGGCGTACCGTCAAGTGAGATTACTGGAAAGGTAAATGACGTTGCAAAAAAATTAGGCATCACTGAAATTTTAACAAAATATCCGACTGCGGTTTCTGGAGGACAAAAGCAAAGAACAGCGGCGGCAAGAGCTTTAGTACATAATCCAGCAATTGTATTAGCAGATGAACCGACAGGAGCGCTTGATAGTAAAAATGCAAAAAGTTTATTAGAAGCGATGCAAGATTTACATGAAAATCATAATGTAAGTATTTTAATGGTTACACACGATGCATTTAGTGCAAGTTATTGTGAGCGTATTTTATTTATTCAAGATGGTCTTCTTTATAAAGAATTAAATCGTCAAGGCACTAGAGAGAATTTCTATCAAGACATTTTAGGTGTGCTCGCTCATATGGGCTCAGCTGCTGAGTCTAAGTAGGGGGCGAAACTATGTTATTTAAATTATCACGTCATAGTATGAAAAAGATGTTAAAAGATTATATGGTTTTACTTATTGGCCTTGTTATTAGTATTAGTATTTTCTACATGTTCCAAACAATGGCGATGAATAGTGAATTTACGAAAGATAATAGTCTAATTAGTAGTATTAGACTCGTCTTTTGGGTAGGTGCAATACTATTATCTTTCATTACTGTATTTTATATTATATATGCCAACTCTTTCTTGCTCACGTTAAGAAGAAAAGAACTCGGTATGTACATGATGCTTGGTGCGAAAAAGAAAAAAGTAGCACAGTTATTATTTATTGAAACATTCGGTATGGGTATTGTTAGTATTATTATCGGTATTTTAGTAGGGATGTTACTTGCAAGTGTAGCAGGGAACCTTTTAATGAATGGAATGGAAATTTCAGCAAAAGGTAGTTACGCATCTGTATACACACCAGCAATTTTAGTTACAGCTATTTTCTTCTTAATACTATTTTTCATTACTGGCGTAATGAACAGTGTCCGATTGTTACGTAAAACTGAACTAGAATTAATTCGTGAAGATGAAACACTAGATGAAGTGAAGAAAAGTAAAACTCGCATTATTATAATGACAGTACTTGGTGTATTACTAGTAAGTACAGGGTACTATTTTATGATCAATGTAAAGATATATGCTGAATTAGGTTTTATTATAGCAACCATCGTTACAACACTTGGAACATATTTTATCTTTAGTTCATTACTCCCATTTTTTGTGATGAAAATTAAGGGGAATAAAAAACGAAATGAAACGGGCTTAAATAGTTTTACATATGCACAGCTACGCTTTCGAGTAAATAGTTTATCGAGAGTATTAGGTACTGTAGCTATGTTAATTGCATTAGGCGCAGGTGCGATGACGGCAGGTATGGCGTTCCAAAAAAATGTAGGTATTATGACAGACTTTTCTCGTGTATATGATGTTGTAATTCATGATTCGAATGATCAAGACAAAGCTGCCTTAAAAGAAATGGAAATTGTTGAAGAAAGCAAGTACAAATATAAAGTAGATGGAGAAGCGGTTTATTATTTACGTAACGACTTAACTGCGAAACCACCACTTGTTTCAGACCATTTTGATACAAAAACGTTAAAAGAGCCTGTTCGTAAACGTGTGACTGAACCTTTAACTGAACCTGTATATTCAGCTTTAGAGGCTCCTGAATTAGCAAAATTCCCTCGTATGCCAAAGGATTGGGAAGACGCAGTTGTAAGAGAGATACAAATTACGCATAATCAATTTAGCGGAAAACCAGTAAGAATTGCAGACGAAGAGCATTATAAAGGAATTCAAGGAACAGAACACACTGTAATATTAGCAAAAGTAGATGATATGAAAAAATATAAACCGTTATTGATCGAAATAGACAAGAGACAAAAAGCACAAATTGAAAAAGCAACAGGTGAAAAGGTAGACTTATTTACGAAAATGACAATTTATCAGTTTATGAACAGCTTCATGAGCGGAACAATGTTTATGGGATTTTTCCTCGGAATTGCCTTTTTAGCAATGATGGCAAGTTCCCTTATGTTCAAAATATTAACAGGTGCTTCTCGCGACGTACGCCGTTATGAAATGTTACGAAAAATTGGTGTGAGACGCAGTATGTTAACGAAAAGTATATATAAAGAAATTTCATATTTATTTATCTTCCCAGCGATCATTGGCATTTCTCACGTTTTAGTAGGGCTTAACTTATTTAGCTTTATATTAGTTGACCCGTTTGTGAAAGTGTGGGTGCCAATAGGAATTTTCTTAGTCATTTATTTCATTTATTACTGGATAACTGTTCAACTTTATAAAGGTATGGTAATGCCGAAAGAAGAGGTAGCTAAATAGTTTATGAAACGAGTCCTTGTGTTGAGAATAAGGGCTCTTTTTTTATGTTTTTTATAAAGAAGGAAAAGATTGGATAATGGTCGAAAAATATAATGTAACTTCCAAGAAATGACTAAAGCAATACTATTTTGTCGAGAGAAAGGATACGAAGTATGAAAGAAATGCTACAGTTATTTCGCAACAAAGTGTATGCACGTTTTTTTCTAGCGAATATTTTAGAACGACTCGGTTCTATGATTGCTGGAGTTTCTTTAATGTTTTATTTGTTAGACCAATACGGAAAACAACCAGTTTACGCAACGATGACACAAATTATGATGGCATTACCTGCATTAATCTTTTTTCTATTAGTAGGGACGGTAGTGGATCGTTTTGATAGACAGCGTATTTGTACGGTAAGTAACATATGTTGTTCGCTTTGTAATATCGGAATTCTAATTTCGCTTTATTACGGGATGATTATACTCGTCTTTATATTTTTATTTTTGGAAAATGCATGTATACAATTTTTCTCTCCGTCAGAACAGTCGATGATACAGGGAGTAGTTGAATCAGACCAATACGGTGCAGCAGCGGGTATTAATCAAATGGTAAATAGTTTGTATGCTTTGTTTGGTGTAGGAATTGCAACGATGGTGTACTGGACTTTTGGAATTTACGGGAGCATTTTAGTAAATACGCTCACTTTTATTATGAGTGGTATTTTGATTCAAACGATCTCCATTCCAGAAAAAGTTCGTTTACCAAATGGTAGAACAAAATGGAAAGAAGTTAATTTGAAGATGTTAATAACAGAGTTTAAAGAAGGGATTAGGTATATATACCAAAATGAAACTTTAAAAAAATTACTTTTAGGATTTATCGTATTTGGATTATTAAATGGTGTTTTAAGTGTATCCACTACTTACATATTAAAATACAAACTAGCTCCAGAAACGTATGAAAGTTTAGCGATGGTGGGCGGTGTAGTTGGAGGGATTTCATTACTAATTGGAAGCATAGTAGCAACGAGTATAGGTAAGAAATATGCGCCAAAATCTATTATAGTTTTTGGTATGGCAGGCTCAGGAGTCTTCTTTGGTATGTGTTACTTTGTAAATTACGTATGGTCTTTTTATGTATGTATCGCTTTAGCGACATTCTTTTTACCGTTTATTAATGTTGCAATATCAGGTTGGATGTATGATATCGTAGAAGAATCGTTTATGGGGCGTGTTCAAAGTTTGCTAAGTCCATTAACGACAGGGTTTCAATTGTTATCTCTTGGAGCGATAGCTATGTTATTCCCGAAATGGATTGAGGCGGATACTTTGTATATTATTTTATTTGGTTTATTATTTTTTGTTACGTGTTTATACCAAGCTATTTTACCTAGTGGGCAAAAGCGAGTACATGTTGTAGCTAAAGAGATGTGACATATTTAGCTCTTTTTGTTTCTAGATATTCTATCGAATGGTAAGGGGTAATAGTTATGTTCATGCGAACTGCTAAGTGGTGTTGGATTACTTGTTTACAATTATTAGCTGCAATTCTATGTATAATCTGTTTAGGTGCGCTCCCTCGATTATTTAAGGGATTGCAAATTGATTTAATCGGTTTTTGGAACACGATTGTGTTTATTGGAGGAAAGTTACTCCGACCATGGGAAATTACATTTGGATTTCGAGACTCGAGGAAATTATTTCCGCAAATATGGATTCATTATAGTGAAACTATGATTGTATTTCTATCAGCTTTTTTACTATCTTTGCTTATAGCGTATGTACTTGTTGTTTGGGTATTGCAGCGTTCTCATATGAAGCAAAAAATGTGGAATGGAGTTTTTCTTACGTTAGAGAGTATACCGGATATATTACTTATTTTATTATCACAACTTCTTGTTGTAATTATGTTTCAAAAAACAGGATTTATGCCGGTCAAACTGGCTGGATTAGGGGAAGAAAGGATACGTTTGTTACCAATTATATGTCTTACAATACCAACAACATTATTGTTTATTAAACTGTTTTTATTACGGTTTAAAGAAGAATTAGAGAAAGATTATAGTTTGTTTGCCAAGAGTAAAGGGCTAAGCTTACGGCATATTTTGACACATCATATTTCAAGAAATGTTTTATTAACGACAATTTATTACGCGAAAACAAATATTTTATTTATGCTTTCTAATTTATATATTATTGAATGGATATTTAATACATATGGTATGTTTGTTTTTGTAAAAGAAAATTCTAAATTAGAAATATTTACAGTGAGTCTAGTAATATTATACGTACCGCTTTTTATACTATTTCGTATATTACATACGCTTTTACAAAATGTTATAAGGGAGCGTGTGTAACATGTGGCAAGTTGTAAAAAGAGATGTGAGATTTTGGATAGGTGTTACTTTTCTGAGTGTACTAATGATTATTAGTATTGGATATACGTTATTTTTCGATGGGAATATTCGTGAACTTACGATGATGTATAACGAAAAAGGAGAACTAGAGGCTGCGCCATTTTCGCCATCAAGTAAATTTTGGTTCGGAAGTGATACGAAAGGCCGTGACCTTGTCCAATTAATAATAGAAGGCGCGAAATGGACAGTTGGAGCGAGTATAATTATAGCAACTTTACGAGTTATAGTTGGAGGAGGGATTGGGTTACTTCTTGGTATGTATGGTAAACGATCATTCCCAGTTATTTCATCCTTTTTTGATCCTTTTAGTATTGTACCGATGGTTATGATTTCTTATTTTATGTTAAATGAAGTATTAACGTTTGATAGTGGAGCAGAAGTTGTGCCGTTATATTTGCGTGTGGCATTTCAAATTATAGTTCTTGTATGTCTTGCTGCACCAACGGTTATGTTGTATGTAGCGCAAGAAGTTAAACGTATTAAGAAAGAAGAATTTATGTTGGCAGCCACTGTGCTTGGCGGGAGTAAGTGGCAAAGGTTAAAGCGCCATATATGGCCTCATATGTTGCCATCATTTCTTTTATTAGTAGCACAACAATTTGTGAGTACTTTATTACTTCTTTTACACCTTGGTTTGTTGCAATTATTCTTTGGTGGAACAATAACCTTCAGTGGAATGGATCCAGATAGTGTAACAAAAGAATGGACCGGCCTAGTTGGTCAAAACTTCCGCCACTTAACTACTCATACATGGATTGTACTTATACCGATTGCTTTTTATAGTATGACAATTTTAGCTGGAAACCTTATTAGTAATAGCATGCAAGATGCGATTAAGCTAGGAAATGTGAGAAGGCCAGAGCGGGAAGGTAGAGAAGTGCAAGTAGAGAAACAAGTACAACCAACTATGAATGACTTTTCTTTTTATAGGGAGATACAAAAGTAAAGAAAGATAGCTGAAGACAAATCGTTTTCAGCTATCTTTTTTCGCTTAAAGTGGAGGTAAATCAATCTTACCTTCTTCAAATAATTCTTTTATCATATGCTTCGTATAACCAGCGGCTTGACCAAATGTGATTTTTGCTGGCATTGGTGCTTCGTTAGCATCTACAACTACATCAATAATACACGGTTTATTTTGTTTTACTGCATTTTCGAAAGCGGGAAGTAGTTCATCTAAATTCTCAACACGGTATCCAATACCTCCACACGCCTCTGCATATTTTGCAAAATCAGGGTTCGTTAAATCTGTTTCGAATTCGATGTTACCCATGACTTCTTGCTCGAATTTAATCATCGCAATTTTATTATTGTTTAATACGACGACAACGATTGGTAATTTATATTTTACAGCTGTTACGAAGTCATTCATCGTCATTCCAAATCCGCCATCACCACAAACTGCAAACACTTGTTTATCCGGGAACGCAATTTTTCCAGCAAGAGCACCAGGTAAACCGCAACCAAGTGTTGCGAGCCAGCTAGAAATGACAAATTGCTGGTTCGTCATACGGAAGTGCCTTGCGGTCCATACTGTTACATTTCCGACATCGACTGATAGAATTGCATCATCATGTGCTACTTGCTGCAGAGCATGCATAACGCGTTGTGGTTTAATTGGAATGGAAGAGTCTTCTTCTTGCTCGTGTAATTTTTCTTCCCACTTTTTCATCATTTCTTGATAATGTTCTAAGAAGGAATGGTCTGTGTGTTTTTCAACATTTTCAATTAACCATCGCAATGTTTTATCAGCATCACCAGCTAAACCAATATCTGTCGCGTAACGTTTCCCGATTTGGGCAGGATCTGTATCGATATGAATTGTTTTTGCTTTTTCAGGTAAGAAGCCGGTGAACGGATAAGAAGTACCGACCATAATTAAAGTATCTGCATGCTTCATTGCTTCATAAGAAGGTTTCGTTCCAATTAATCCTAATCCACCAATACAAAGAGGGTGTTCATCAGGAATAATTCCTTTAGCAGGTAATGTAAGTACGATTGGAGCACCAATATGTTCTGCCAATGCAAGTAAAGATTCTCTCGCATGTTTTGTTCCTTTTCCTGCTAAAATCACAGGCTTTTTCGCTTCATTTATTGCGAGTTTTGCTCCATCTAAATCTTCTTTTTGTGGAAACAACTCAGGTAAAGTAAAAGAAGTATTTGTAATACGAGCACCATTTTTCACTTCGAATTTCGGGACATCATCTGGAATTGTAAGAACGGATACACCTTTTTTCGTATAAGCCATTCGAATTGCTTGATTCACTACGGCAGGTAGTTGCTCTGCTGACATAATACGCTGGTTATAAACCGCAACATCATCAAACATTCTTTCTAAATTTACTTCTTGGAAAAAGTCCGTTCCAAGTAAATCGGTTTCTACTTGACCTGAAATTGCTAGAACAGGGGCTTTATCGAGTTTCGCATCATATAAACCATTTAATAAATGAATAGCACCAGGTCCTGCAATTGCCATACAAACGCCAAGTTTTCCTGTTAATTTCGCATAGGCAGCCGCTGCTAATGCACCAGCTTCTTCATGGCGAACTTGAATGAATTTAATTTTATCTTGTTTTTTTCTTAAAGCTTCAATGATAGAATTGATGGAATCTCCAGGCATACCGTATATGTGTTCTACTCCCCAGTCAATTAATAAATCAACTAATGCTTCACCAGCTGTTTTTCCAAACATAATTGTTCCTCCTTATAATAGGTAGATAACATTATGTTTTGGATAAAAAGGAAAAATATACAAATAAGAAAATTTATCTGGTTATTTGTAATCTAAGAATCAGTGTGGGAGGAACAAAAGTTTCACTTTAGCAACTTTAATGATGACCAGCGAATAAAGTGAACACTGTTATTAGTAAAAAACCACTAGTTGCCCATATTAGAAATGTAAGGAAAGAGAGCTGTTTCTTAGCTTTCCAAAGCATTTCATGAATTGTGACATATCCAAGTGAACCAATAGCACTTCCCATAATGAGTCCTTGCAGGTGAAGAGCTTTTCCTTCCATCAAAATGCCAAAAACTGTGCCAGTGCCGAGAATAAGAGAAAGTAATAAAGTCGTTAATAAAAAGGAAATATATTTATGTTTTGTAAAAAGAAATGGAATAATTAAAGCTAATCCTTCTGGAATATGGTGAACGACAATTGCTATTAAAAACGGAATGGCAGAGTCATTATGATTTATAAAAGCTGTACCTAACGCAAATCCACTTGGTATATTATGAATAAATATAGCGAAAGAGAGAAAAAGGAAGGTTTGCCATGCTTGTTGATCTTTTTTATGTATCATTGGATGATGACAATAGTTATCTAATAAGCTCATAACTAAAATACCGATGGCTATACCAAGTATAGGCCCAATCATTTCGTAGCTTGAAAATGTTTCAGGAATAATTTCAAGGGATAAAAGCCCAAGCAAAATACCGCCACATAATGCATATAAACGATGCATTTTTTCTTCAATTAGCTGGCGTGTAGCAATGCCAACAGCACCGCCTAATAATAAGCCACCAAATGAAAAAAATGTAACTATCATAGGAATCCATAATCGTTCCATAGTATCACACTCCGATTCTTCCACCTTATTTTTAGCTTACGAAAAGGAAAGTTAGATTAGTCCAAGTAATTGTGTTTGATTATAGAGAAAAAAGTAGTGATTCGTTATAATTTATATATTAAATTTAAGTGAGAAAATGAAAAGGGGAATTGGTTATGCAACAAATTAAAAAAATAGGAAACTCATTTTGGTATATGACACCTGTTTCTGAAACAGATAGGCCTATCTTAGGAATGGTCGTTGGACAAGAAAAAACGTTAATGATTGATGCAGGGAATTCAGAAGAACATGCACAATTATTTTTAGAAATGTTAAAAGAAAAAAATGTATCGAATCCTGATTTTGTAGCACTAACGCATTGGCATTGGGATCATATTTTTGGATTATCTGTATTACATAATGCATTAACTATTTCGCACGTTGAAACGAAAAAAGAAATGCAGGCAATAGTATCTTATGAATGGACAGATGAAGCGTTGGATGCACGCGTAAAAGAGGGTACTGAAATTGCATTTTGTGCGGATTGCATAAAAAAAGAGTTTGAAGAAAAAGCGAGAAATATTAACATTATTCCTCCGACCTTAACGTTCCAGAATCAAATTGAATTAGATCTAGGTGAAGTGACATGCGTGTTAAAACATGTGGGCGGAGATCATGCACATGATTCTGTTGTTATGTATATAAAAGAAGAAAAGATATTGTTTTTAGGAGACTGTATATATGCAGATATTTTTTCTTCGAAGTGGAACTATACGACGAAAAGAACGTTTAAATTGATAGATGAATTAGAGAAATTTGATGCTGAAACCTATATCCTTTCTCATGGGACAGCTATAAATCGGGATGAGTTTTTACAAGAAATGCGTTTACTAAAAACAGTAGGAACTTATACAGAAGCTCATAAAGGCGATGAAGAGAAGATAAAGGAAGCGTATAAACAAGAACTAGATAGAGAATTAAATGAAGATGAGTTAGAAACAATAACTTATTTTGTCAATGGTTATGAAATGGTTAATCTGTAAAACACAGCTCTAATCAAAAAGTATTATACTTCACAAAAAGAGTATTGAAATTTAATTCAATACTCTTTTAAATATTAAGTTCCAAGCAATTTCTAAATTTTTTAGCTGGCTCATCATCTGGATTTATACCACTTTCAAAACTGGTAGTGAAAGGTAACCACTGCCAATCTTCGCATCCTACAAAAGCTATTCTTGACCAATTCTCAATGAATTCAATGAAATTATTCGCAATCTTATATCCATGTCCTTCTCCATCGTCGTGGCTTAGATAAATTATCGGAGCATCTATATCATCTTTCATATCAAATGCTAAATAATCTCCATTTCCCACTTCACAAAATGCTAATTTGTTGTGCCAAACTACATCATATTCATCATCTAGATTTGAAAAAACCTCGTCAACCAAGTCTTTACGTTCTTTTTCGAACTCAGAAAGACTTTCTAGACTCCAGTGGGGTGTTCCGCAAAAAATATCAGTAAATTCATTTGGTAGCTCTACATCGTCAGGTAAAAACCAGCGTAAGCTAAAATTTCCTGAGAACTCTAAAAGTACTTTTTTGAAGCTATTTGGTAGTTTAATACCCAGTTTTTCTTCTACTTGGATTATTTGTTCAAGGGAAGATGGTTTATCTATACACACTTCTTGAACTTCACCACCTATGTATTTAATTCTAGAAGTTATAATTTCTATTCGTTCTTTTAGTAACTCATAATCCATCTTATCACCTCATGTTATATTAATTAAAGTATATCATTCTTAATAAATTTTTTTGTGTAATTGAGGTTTCAAGTAGCAGCTTTTTTAGCTAATTTAGTAATATATTCAAAGAATACATCACGTTTTACATCATAAACGACATTTACAGGTCGTCCATCAGCAGTTTCCTCTGTACGCCCCTGGCTAGGTCCGTATGTATGAACGATACTATTAATTGTTTGAGTTTTTGCAAGGCTAGTGTTTCCAACAAGCGCGGTAGTTAGTACATCCCATAAATAGTAGGTAGAGTTCGTTGAGAAGTGAACGAGAGGGGGGACCATTGCATAGCATTGACCAAGGAAATCAACACCAATATACTTTCTCTCTTTTGCCCACTGTTCACGTATGTCTATAGTTAACGGAACTTGGTTTGTACTTTCTAGTGTCACTAAGTCGATTTTAATTTTTGCATCCCATACACGAGCTACTGCTTCAGGGTCCCAAAACGAATTCCACTCAGCTGTTCCATCATGCTCTGGTTCATGTACATTGCCTGCTGTAAGAAATGTACCACCCATCCAAACGAGACGTTCAATTTTATCTTCAATTATGGGAGCTTCATATAATGCACGAGCAAGGTCAGTTAGGGGCCCGGTAAATAATAAAGTTGTTTTTCCTTCCGTTTGTAGAAGCGTTTCTATTAAATGGTGATGTGCAGGCTTTGCTGCTACAGGTGTTACAACTTTTCCAGCCTCATTTAAAATTGGTAAAGCATCTACATAAAATGCATGCATCCGCCAGTCTTTCGGAAACGGATTTTGCCCACGAGAGTTTGAAGCGGCTACTGCAATATTACCTTCGCCGAAGCGATCAATAATTTTACGACTTGCAGACATTGCAGGTTCTAAATAGCAGTCTGCTGGGATAACAGATACACCGGTAAGTTCAACGTTTTCCATTTGAAGTAATAAAAATAATGAAATTAAATCATCTACGCCGCCATCATGATTGAAGTATACTTTTTTCTTCATTGTAATCTCCATCCTATATAATTTAGTTAGAAATTAAATATGAATTGAGGAAAAGTCATCAATAATTTCCACCACTTCAATTTCTCCATTAATCAGTAGCTCAGGAAGCTCATTTCTAATATTTCCTTTCCAATACTCTCTAGCTTGTTGGATTTTTTGAGAAAAAGGAATACCATCTTCTTTCGGTAAAAGATTACCGTCACCTTCAAAAGAACTTCCGATTACTCGTAGTTTAACAATCTGTAAAACTTCTCGATTGTAAGAATCAAATAATGCTTTCCATTTTAAAGCATCTTCGTAGCTTTTTGAAGCGTATAAACAAGATAACCTGGAAGGGTATTCAGGGAATTCTTGTAGTCTAACCATTTCTACAATTGTTTCTCTAACTGCTCTAATTGTTTGATCCATATAACTCATAACTACTGTAGCATTTTCATTATTTATATGTAATTCGTCATTTTTATAGTGATTATTTAAAATTTGTATGCCATCTTCACCATTAGCATTTAATTGTTCTCTTTCAAAAAAGAAGTGATATAGAGTATTTTGTTGATTTTTGTTAAAAGGAATCATTTGTCCGATATGCATTTTTTTCCTTGTTACGATGTGATATGCGTAAAATTCTGCTTCATTCATGGTTATCCTCCTAGTAATAATGTAATGCAATGTTAAATTTAGTAATTCAACATTGAAATATATAAAACCTTTATAAGTAAAAGTGAGAATTTGAGTTGAAAGTAAAGAAAATATATGAAAACGTTTTAAATTTGTTCACAAAATGTTCACTTACGAAGGGGTTTCCAATGTCGATATAATGACAAAGACTCAAAGAGAGAGGATGATGAAATTTGCCAACAACAAGAAAGGAAAACTTCCAATTTGGCATGATGATGTGCTTTGGAATGGTTATCGTAATGACGTTTTACAATTTACTAATGAATGAAACAGGAGGATCAATTTATATTAAAGAGATTGCATTAGAACTATTAATTGGCTTTATTATTGCGCTATTAATTGAAATATGTATCGTTGGACCTTGTGCGAAAAAAATTGTATTCATGTTGCCATTTGATAAATCTAAGAAAATAAATATTATCGTTGCAATGGCGACAACTATGGTAATCGGAATGGTGTTCTTTATGTCATTTTTCGGTATGGCTATGATGCATTTACATGGTGGACTACAAGGAGATTCATTTGTTTCAATTTATTTTTCGATTTTTATTAAAAATTTCATAATGGCATATCCATTACAATTAATTATTATGGGACCGCTTGTACGTTTCTTATTTGCAAAGTTTGTTATGAAAAAGAAATCTTTTAATGTAGCGTAATTTTCATTTATAAAACATTATATATAAATAACGAAAAACACATCTCGCATTTTTGAGGTGTGTTTTTTTTCATTCCAAGTTATTTTCATAGTGATGTGACATTTGTCCTTTTGCCATTATAGGATGATGGTTTTTAATTAAGTCAGAAATAAAGGATGAGGAGATGATTTTTTGAAAGGTATTCTATTTGCTGTTTTTGCGGGGATATTTATAACGCTTCAAGGAACCTTTAATGCGAAACTTAGTTCACATATCGGTATATGGTCGACGAGTATTATAACCCATTTAATTGGATTCATTATTGCAACAACTGTATTTTTGTTAAAGAAAGAAGAGAAAGTAACAGATTTAAAGAGTGTAAAAAAAGTATATTTAGTAGCGGGTGCATTTGGTGGATTCATTATTTGTGCAGAAACTATGTCGATATATTCACTAGGAGTTACATTGACAGCTGGCACACTAATGGTTGCTCAATTGTTAACGGCAACAGTTATTGAAATGAAAGGACTGTTTCATATAAAAAAGATACAGATGGAGAGATATCATATTGTGGGAACAATAGTAATGATTATAGGTATTGTTGTATTTAATATGTAAATGAAAGGAGAAATGCATATGGAGGATAGATCAGGTTTAATTACGCATTATTTGAAAACCAATAAAACGCTTGAGATTTTTTCAGAAATAGATACATCTTATTTTCAATTAAATCACTTTGAAAAAGGCGAGCTTATTTGCAATATAGATGACGAAATGAATCGTTTATATTTTGTTGTTAAAGGTAAAGTAAAAGTTTACACGATTACACCTGAAGGGAAGAAACTAATCCTTCGCTTTATCAATCCACTCGCAATTGTTGGTGATATTGAATTAATTCAAAATAGCAAAGCACATAATGTCGTTGAAGCTTGTTCAGATGTTGTAGCAATTTCCATTTCTAATACGGTTATTAGAAACAAGTTATTACATGATCCTATATTTATGAAGTTCTTACTTGAAAACATTGCGAACACGTTAAAAATATCGACTCGTTTTACTGCTCTTAATTTACTTTATCCTGTAGAAGTACGTGTAGCTAGTTATTTACTTTCAATTTCAACAGATAGTAACGGGAATATGTACAAAGGGGATTTGGATGCGACTTCGGTAACGAGTATTGCGGATTTTATAGGGGTAAGTTATAGGCACGTAATTCGGGTATTACAAAGATTTTATAATGAAAAATTAATTGAAAAGAGTAATGGAGTTATTGTAATTAAAGATTTTTCTAGAATGAAGGAAGTCGCTAAAGATAATATATATGAGCAATGAAAGGGAGAGGAAGATTTTGATTGGATTTAGTTTAGCTATATTAGCAGGAATATTAATTAGCTTACAATCTGTTTTTAATGCAAAAGTAAATGAAAATGTAGGACAGTGGTTAACAACTACATGTGTCCTTGGAATAGGTCTCATTAGTTCTATTCTATTTTATATCATTACAGAAAACAGTATTAACATTAAAGTGTATACTACAAATTATTTGTTTTATGTAAGTGGACTGTTTGGCATCGGGTTAATTATTTGTATAATGGGTGCAATAAAGAGCTTAGGTCCAGCATATACGGTGCTAATTAGTCTTATTACTCAATTGGTCGTTGCATTATGCATTGATACATTCGGATTATTTGGAATGGAGAGCATGCCATTACAAATAAATAAATTAGTTGGTATAGGTTTATTAATTGTGGGAGTAGGGATTTTTAAAAATCTATTTTCGAATAAGAAAGCTATTCATATAAGAAAGGATAGGGTTTAAAGAATTTAAAGGTAAAAGCTGTTAATGGTCAGAACATATACATTTAAATAGTAGTAAGTGATTCAATATATGTTGCAAGATGGTGTACATGATTTGAAAATCGATGAGATTCAACATTTTAGCTCCCACGTAAAGCGCATGCAAGATTTTATCCCGCATTAACGGGCAGTAAGACCCCCACCTGAAAATTCAGCGAAAGCAAAGAAGTTAGGTGGGGAGCGGGCTGCCCGTAAAAACCCGATTGGTGAGGGCTGATAATCAGTGGGGGATGAACAAAACCCCTACTGATTAAAGTTTCACTTTATAAAATTTTTCGGCTATCCAATAACAAAAGAGAATTCTAGAATCGCACAAGGATAGAGGTGTGTAAAAACGAATAGGTTTATAGAATGAAAAGGGCGATTCCTTGTGAGATTAAATTTTTGATTTTGAAGTAATTCAAAATCTTAGCCAGATGCCTATGTAGCGGTACCTCATAATAAAAAGGCAGGAACATATCAATTATGTTTCTGCCTTTGATTTTATTAAGATTAACATTTATGACCTAAGTATAAATGTATTGAGCTCTTCTTTATTTATTATTTTTTGAACCGTAAATGAACAAACTTCAACATTTTTATTAAGTTTACAATTCTCATCATTATACGCGTACTACCATCCCAATCTTTATTTGTAGCTATATCTTTAAAAAAAGGGGAACAGCTTAATACTTTTATTGTAGAGGACCATTTTTCTATTGATTTTGGATTGTTTACGTAAAAATACATCATAGCACCGTTATTACCGGATTTCTTTACAGTAGCATTCGAAAGATTCAGTGCGAACTTTGATTCAGCGTCAAAATATAATTCTCCTCCAGGGAAACGTTTTGACATAGCGACTACGATCTTTTTTAAATCTTCTTCTTTAAAGTAATAAAACACACCTGCTGATATAAAAAGAATTCCGTCGTTTGGATTATATTTTATATCGTCAAACCAAGAAGTATCAAAAAATGATTTAGCAATGCTAATGTTTCTAGGGGTATCTTCAATTAAAGTTTTGCGAAAAGAGATTGCATCAGACAAATCAAGGTTGTACCAGTGTATTGTACCGTTATCGATTCTTGAAAAAGTAGTGTCAAGTCCGGAACCGATGTTGACAATAGTAGCATTCGGGTGTTTTATTATAAATTGTTTTATCGTATCGTCAATTTTTCGTGCACGTGTAATGTATGTGATACATCCGTATTCGCCAAATGTATTTGCTATTGTTGAGAAGTCAAAATCACATTCTTTAATAATTCGAATAGCTTCTATATCATCTAAAATATCCTTATTTTTCTCACTGCCATATGCTCTTCCCCATAGTGGAATAAGCATTGTACCTTGTACAGATTGCAAATCTAATTCTTTAACCATGAAACATCCTCCGTTTAATAATAAACAATATATTTAGTCGTTATTTAACATTTTTGAGAGCATTGTATTTGTTTTATATAGTCCATAAGTTAAATCCCGCCTATCTTCTTCAGATAACTTTTCGAGGTTTACTGTGAAATTATTATATATTTGTTTCCATCTCTCATAATGTACTTTTTCAGCTTTTTCTGTCAGAGAGATTAATATAGCTCTTTTGTCTACCATATCTTGCTTTTTTATGATGTATCCGTTTTGTTCTAAGTTACGCACTGTTACACTTAATTGTTGTTTAGGGATGTTTAAATAACTAGCAATCATTTTTAAGTTTACAGGCACCTTTTGCTGGGCGATATACTCTACTACGTGTTGTTCTAAATGTGTAAATTCTGAGGATTTCTCCGATAGTAATTTAAAAGTACCTGACATATTTAATAATAAATTCATGTATTCGTTTAATAATTCGTTTTGGTTCATTGTTTTTGATTCCTTTATGAGTTTAGTTATTATTTTATTACTAAATTCACTATAAATCAATTGAAATTACTATTTATAGTAAATTAACGTTTACTAATAACTGTTTTTTTGAATTTATGTGGACTGAATTATGAAGGTGCGAGAAGTGGTTTTAGGGAACGAGAATATAACCGAATATAAAATATTACTAAACATATATAACTAATGAATACAATGTCTTTTTCAGTTATTAAGTTGTAAATCATTTTATGATAAAATCTTTTACATAATTTAATAAAGGGGTAGTTTTCAATGGGTTATTTCTCGAATGGTTTATTAGTTTTGTTTGTGCTAATCGTATGCAGTTGTATATTTTTTGGTTGATAATATAATGAGAGTCTTATATAAAAGAAGTTATCTTAAGTGAGATAACTTCTTTTTATTTTATGTTGAGAAGGAATTCTATCTTTCTTATTGAAGTTTGTTCTAGTTATTTTTACATCGATCAGATTTGTGTAATGGGAATTTTATGAAATATAAACAAGCCAGAGAATAGGGAGTATTTACATGGAAAATAGTATACGCTACACAAGTGAACATCCTACAGATTTTAATGGATTATTATCCTTATACGAATCTTTAGAATGGAATTCTCTTAAATTAACGGTTAACGAGTTAGAACGAATGTGTACACAAAGTTGGTATGCAATATATGCATTTAAAGAGGAACAATTAATTGGGATGGGGCGTGTTATATCCGATGGAGTAATAACAGGCGTTATTTGTGGTGTATGTGTATTGCCAAAATATCAGTCCATTGGTATTGGGAAAGAAATAGTGGAACGATTAATCCAGCACTGTGAACAAAATAAGGTTATTCCACAACTTATGTGTGTAGAAAAATTGCAATCTTACTATGAATCTATAGGGTTTGAAGCATTCTCTATTGGGATGACAAAACATATTATAAGATAGAAGTGCTTTATCCCGCTATTTGCCGGGTAGTAAAACCCCACAGATTAAAGTTTCACTTTATATTTTCAGTTTACTCGTACATATTTTCAAACTTCAACATAAAGGAGAATGGCTATATGGAGATTGCTAAAGGGATAGAAATGTTACAACTTGAATTTCAAGAATTTGTTATTCATCCAATTCTTTTATGGGATGATGAAATGGCAGTATTAATAGATACGGGTTTCCCAGGGCAAATTGAAGATATACAAGTAGAGATGGAAAAGGTTGGGGTATCATTTGATAAGTTAAAAGTCGTGATTTTGACGCATCAGGATATTGATCATATAGGTAGTCTTCCAGAGTTGTTGCAGCGCTGTCGAAGTAATATTAAAGTTTATGCGCACGAACTAGATAAGCCATATATCGAGGGGGATTTACCTTTATTGAAGGACGGAAATATAGAGAACCGACCAAAAGGAAAAGTGAGTGATACTGTGATTGACGGGCAAGAACTTCCGTATTGCGGTGGAATACTAATTCTTCATACTTCAGGGCATACTCCGGGTCATATTAGTTTATATTTGAAACAAAGTAAAATTCTTATTGCAGGAGACTCTATGTATAGTGTGAATGGGATGTTAGGAGGAATTCATGCCCCAACAACTATAAATATTATGGAAGCACGACAGTCTTTGAAGAAGTATTTAAATCTAGATATTGAATCTGTAGTTTGTTACCATGGGGGATTAAGTAAGGGGAATATAAAGATTCAGCTTCAAAATTTGTAAAAGGTAAAGATAATAATTTTTTAATAATGGATGCTAAAGTGTAGTCTAATTGTTGATATATAAATAAAACACTTAAATGATAAAAAAGCATGTTTGAAAAAATTCAAACATGCTTTTTTATTAAAGGAAATCTATTTAATATGAATGACCTAGACCGTTCCAATAAAACGAAACAATTTCTTCTGCTAATTCATCTATATTTGCAAGAATAGGATTATGATTTTCATCTTTAAAATTCCCAATTGATAATAAAGATACGAAAGCATGAGCCGCAAATTTAGCGTTTCCTTTCGGAATTTCTCCGATGTGCATCGCATTATCGAGTGCTTTTTCTAGTACTTCATACATATTATCTTCAGCATTTTTTAATTCTTTCAATTGTTCTTCAGATAACGACAGTTTTGCATCTTTCATAAAATTTTTCATATCAATATCCATCGTTGCGTGTAAGTAAACTTTAGCGAAGTCTAATAATCTTTCTTCTAACGTTTTGTTTGTAGAGAGTATTTGAGACATATTCTCACGTATACGTACCATCATTTCGATCATAGTAGCGGTAAATAAATCGGCTTTTGTTGAATAGTAATAGTAGACAGTTGCTTTCGTAACACCACAAACTTTTGCGACCTCATCCATAGAAACGACTTGATAATTTTGCGTAAGAAATAAGCGGGTTGCCACTTCTAAAATGGTTTCTTTTGTAGATTTTGTATTTTTATTTTGACGCGGCCTTCCGAGAGGACGTTGTTTTTGTTCCAAATACATTCGCTCCTGACATTTATGATTGAGATGATTATAACATAATTTTCAATCATTCTTGATTAATTAACCGACCAGTATATATAATTAATAATGGAGGAAAAAAGGAAGGTGGGTTTTTATGAAAAAGCACCCGTTACATATGTTAGGGAGGCTTGTAGCAGGGAGAAATACACAATGGATCACTTTATCGGTGTGGGTTCTTATTACATTATTACTTTCATTTACGTTACCACAAGTGAACAGTATGAAAGAACCGAATCCGAAAAATTTACCTGAAACAGCTATGTCACAGCAAGCGGAAGCGCTTATGAAAAAAGAGTTTCCGAATAATGCAGGGAATCCGTTGTTAGTAGTATGGTATAGAGATGGTGGATTACAGTCACAGGATTATAAACTCATACAAGATGTTTATAAAGAGTTAAAAGCTAGTCCTTTAAAAGAACAATCAACGTTACCACCATTTGATACAATCCCAGAGCAAGTATTATCAAAAAGTGCATCAAAAGATGCTACATCATTTGTTACACCGGTATTCTTTAATAAATCTGCTGGTACAGATATATTAAAAGGAAATCTTGAAGAGTTTAGAAAAATAGTGAATAGTAAGGTGGATGAAGATCCATTTAAACAAAAAATAAGTGAATCTGGTTTACATGTTCGATTATCAGGACCTGTAGGTATTCAAACGGATGCAGTTAGTTTATTTAGTCAAGCAGATGTGAAATTGTTAGTGGCTACTGTATTATTAGTCTTGGTCTTATTAATTTTGCTTTACCGTTCGCCAATTTTAGCAATTTTACCTATACTTGTTGTTGGCTTTGCATACGGTATTATTAGTCCTACACTCGGTTTTTTAGCTGATCACGGATGGATTAAAGTAGATGCCCAAGCGATATCAATTATGACAGTATTATTGTTTGGCGCTGGAACGGACTATTGTCTATTTTTAATTTCGAGATATAGAGAGTACTTGTTAGAAGAAGAAAGTAAATATAAAGCATTGCAACTTGCGATTAAAGTTTCTGGCGGTGCAATTATAATGAGTGCGTTAACTGTTGTACTTGGATTAGGAACATTATTACTTGCTCATTATGGTGCCTTTCATCGATTTGCAGTACCATTTAGTGTTGCTGTATTTATAATGGGAATCGCGGCTTTAACAATTTTACCAGCACTATTATTAATTTTCGGTAGGATTGCATTTTTCCCGTTTATACCGAGAACAACTTCAATGAATGAGGAGTTTGCAAGAAAGAAAAAGAGAGCTGTAAAAGTTGAAAAATCAAAAGGCTCCTTTAGTAAAAAACTTGGAGATATTGTAGTACGAAGACCGTGGACAATAATTATGGTAACTGTATTTGTATTAGGCGGATTGGCTTCATTCGTACCACGTATTCAATACACATATGATTTACTAGAGTCGTTTCCAAAGGATATGCCTTCTCGTGAAGGGTTTACGTTAATTAGTGATCATTTCTCAGCTGGTGAACTAGCACCAGTAAAAGTTGTTGTTGATACGAAAGGAAAAGAGCTTCCTATTAAACAAGAACTAGAGAAATTTTCTTTCGTAAATACAGTGAAAGAGCCAAAAGAGGGAAAAGAAAATAAGCAAATACAAATGTATGAAGTTTCTTTAGCGGAAAATCCATACTCAATTGAAGCGTTAGATCAAATTCCTAAATTGAAAAGTAGTGTAGAAAAAGTATTAAAAGATGCTGGGATTAGTAATGCTAAAGATCAATTATGGATTGGTGGGGAAACAGCTTCATTATATGATACAAAGCAAATTACGGAACGTGATGAATCAGTAATTATTCCAGTAATGATTAGCATTATCGCTTTACTATTACTTGTCTACTTACGATCGGTTGTTGCGATGATTTATTTAATTGTAACTGTCGTTTTATCATTCTTCTCAGCGTTAGGAGCAGGATGGCTATTACTTCATTACGGTATGGGTGCGCCGGCCATTCAAGGTGCGATACCGTTGTACGCATTCGTATTTTTAGTTGCTTTAGGTGAAGATTATAATATCTTTATGGTTTCAGAAATATGGAAAAACAGAAAGACACAAAATCACTTGGATGCAGTAAAAAATGGTGTAATACAAACAGGTAGTGTTATTACATCGGCTGGTTTAATTTTAGCAGGAACTTTTGCAGTGTTAGGTACACTTCCAATTCAAGTATTAGTTCAATTTGGTATTGTAACTGCAATTGGCGTATTACTAGATACGTTTATCGTAAGACCGTTACTTGTACCCGCAATTACAGTAGTTTTAGGCCGATTTGCTTTTTGGCCAGGTAAACTTTCAAGAAAGAGTGAAGAAATACAAAAGGTGGATGCATAGTTAAAAAAGCCAAAGATATTTTCCTTGGCTTTTTTCAATTTAGTTAATTAATTTTTTGAAGTCAAATCATCAGCTGCAGCGTGATCAGCATCTTCAATTGTTGTTTCGGGCATTCCATATAAGCCGTTCATTGCTTGTTCTTCGATAGTAAGGTTTGCAGTATTATTATTTTGAATAGATGTAGTGTTTTCAGTAACATTTTCTTTTTTATTCATATTTTTGTTATTCATGTATGTATCCTCCAAATTTCATTTGATTTATCTATAGTATGTGGATGGATTTCCAGAAATATGTGAATTGATTCTTACATATGTTATATAATTAAATAAATAATTAGGGTGAAATGTACACTGTTAGGAGTGAACAATTATGGTGAAAGCAAGGGAATTAGCCTTCTAAAATAAAAAGAAAATTTTAGGAGGCTATTAGAATGAAGTTCCATGTAATTGATAGAGAAGATTGGAATAGAGAGCAGTATTTTGAGCATTATTTAAAGTTGAAATGTACATTTAGTATGACTGTGAATGTTGATATCACGATGTTATTAGAGGAAGTATATCAAAAGGGAATAAAATTTTATCCCGTTTTTATATATTTAATTTCTAGAATAGTAAATAATCATAAAAAATTTCGAACATGTTTTAACGATGAAGGAGTTTTAGGCTATTGGGAGGAAATGATACCGAGTTATACAATCTTTCATAAAGATGATAAGTCTTTTTCAAGTATATGGACGGATTATTCAAGTTATTTCCGCACTTTCTATAAAAATTATGAAGACGATATGAGATGCTATGCTAGTGTTCATGGTCTTTTCACAAAAGAAAATATTCCGCCTAATGTCTTTCCGATTTCTAGCATACCTTGGACTAGTTTTACTGGATTCAATCTTAACATTAATAATGATGAAAATTTTCTATTGCCAATTATAACTTGTGGGAAATATTTTAACGAAGGAAACAAGGTTATGCTACCAGTTTCATTGCAAGTACATCATTCGGTTTGTGATGGATATGATGCGAGTAAATTTATAGAAGATTTACAGCAGTTAAGTAATACTTGCAACGATTGGCTTAAGTAATATCTAATTTTTAATTATATAAAGTGAAACTTTAATCAGTCCTCACCAATCGGGCTTTTACGGGCAATTGATCCCCCACCTAACTTCTTTGCTTTCGCTGAATTTTGAGGTGGGGGTCTTACTGCCCGGCAAATAGCGGGATAAAATTGAAAATGAATAAAAGAAGAGAACATGTTTATATTACATGGTCTCTTTTTATTATTCATTAATACTAAGTAACTGTGGAAAATGTAGGGTGATTTGTAGTTTAATAGTAAAGAGAATGATTAGTGTTAATTTTCTTAGTTTTGAAAAAATAAGGATATAAATGTTTTAATAGGGGGGAATAAAGTGAAATTCGTAAGCATTGAAAAAAATGAGGTCCTAATTGGGAATATGGCAAATTTGTATTGTAAAGTATTTGAGAAAACAAATTTCAATGAAATAATCGAGCGAATGAATAGGCATATAGAATATACAGGTTTTAAAGGTATAGTAGCAATAAATGATGAAAATGAAGTAGTTGGTTTTACTTATGGTTATCGCTCAATGGAGGGACAGTACTATAATCAATTAATGAGAGAAGCGTTACATCTAGAGTTAGTAGAAGAATGGTTACAAGATTGTTTTGAATTTGTAGAGTTAGCAGTTCACCCACAATATCAAAATGAAGGTCTTGGAACGAAATTACATAATGGATTACTAGAAGGGGTTTCAAATAGAACGAGTGTTTTAACAACACAAATAAACAATGAAAAAGCACGTTCGTTATATGAAAGATTAGATTGGATAAATGTATTGGAGCCATTTCATCCAAGTAAAAATGATGTTCCATATGTAATAATGGGAAAAGCATTAAAAACAAAAGTGAATTGATAATTATGGCATTCACAAAAATTATTGGTTTGTAATAATGAAGGGGAAAACAACAATGATATCTATAGAAAAAGCTACAATTTTAGATGCTAAAAAGTTAACAGAGATAATGAAAAGAACATTTGATGCAGAAGCAAAACAATGGCTATACGGCCAAGATGATGTCATTGATTATAACATTCAACCGCCAGGATATTCTTCAGTTGAAATGATGGAATATTCCATTGAAGAATTGGATTCTTTCAAAGTTGTAATGGATAAAGAAATAATCGGAGGGATAATAGTTACGATTTCTGGTAAGTCGTACGGTCGAATTGACCGTATTTTTGTAGATCCTGTTTATCAAGGAAAAGGAATTGGATCACATGTTATGAAATTAATAGAAAAGGAATATCCAAACATAAAGATTTGGGATCTCGAAACATCTAGTAGACAAATTAATAATCATCACTTTTATAAAAAGATGGGTTACCAAATGATTTTTGAATCGGAAGATGAGTATTGTTACGTGAAAAGAATAAAAACAAGCTCAAACAAAGAGAGTGTAGTTACAAATAAAGATATGAAAAATAGTCAATACGAAAACTGTAATTTAGCAAATACAGAGTATTATCAAGTGAATTTAAAAAACAGTTCATTTGTTGGTAGCAATATAATGAATATGAATATGAGTAATTGTAATGTAAGTCAATCAAAGTTTAGAAATATAAATTTTAGATGGTCATCATATGCAGATTTAAATCTTTCTGGCAGTAAATTTAATTTGGTGACTTTAGGTGGAGTACAATTTAAAAATACAAGTCTCGGAGATGAGAAGGAACCTATTTTATTCAATAAATGTGATTTGGAAGGTAGTACCATAAGTGATAGTAATCTGAAAAATATTGAAATAGAAAATTGTGATATAGTCGGTATGAAACTAAATGGCATTCCGATTGAAAATTTGCTTAATTTATATAACAAGGTGAAAAGGTAACCATATCCATATATATAGTTGTTAATCTTTTTGGAAGTTAAGTATTATATCGAAATAATTATGTAAAAATGACATAAAGAAATACGGATGAGAAGGTCATTTATGAACGTTTCTAGAATAACCACAAATATATTTTTATTTATATGGAGGAGAGAAAGATGGGGATTAACGTTAGAGCAGTAGAAATACAAGATGCTAGAGCAATTCATCGTATATGTATACAAGATGACGTTTTACCGTATATGGTTTTCTTACCTAGCATGCGTGTAGACGCTATGGAAAATAGAATTCGAAATTTAGCACCAAATCAATTTGAATTTGTTGCAGAATATGATAGAGAAGTTGTTGGGTTTGTAGGTTTAACACAAAGTCAGGGCCGAAGATCTCATTCAGGTGATTTATTCATTGGGGTAGACAGTGAATATCATAATAAAGGAGTTGGGAAAGCACTTCTTACGAAGATACTTGATCTGGCTGATAATTGGTTAATGTTAGAGAGAGTAGAACTAGGTGTGTTAGAAACGAATCCAAAAGCAAAAGCTTTATATGAAAAATTTGGATTTGTAGAAGAGGGAGTAAAGATAGGGAATTTGAAAGCTCATGGAAAGTTTATTAATGAAATTATGATGAGTCGTTTTAGACCGGATGGTTTAATTGTACATAATGAATAGTTAAAAGCATGACAGTATACTGTCATGCTTTTTTATTAGAACTTGGCTGTAATAAAAATAATACTAAACCAATAAAAATAACGGTAATTCCTAGTCCTTGTTGTAAAGAAATGGTCTCATGTAATATAAAGTACGCTAGTATACAAGTTCCAATTGTTTCTCCTAAAATACTCATTGAAATTACAGTAGCACTCATCCATTTTAATAACCAATTAAAAATGGTTTGTCCTAAAATTGTAGCAATGAAAGCTAATCCAATAAAGCACAACCAAGTTTGTGTAGAGTAATGGATGAAAGATTCTTGTTGCGTGAAAGCAAATATGCCAAGAAAGCCAGCGCTACTTCCATAACTAATTACCGAATATGGTATAAGTGCTAAATCTTTACGAACGTGTTGGCTAATGAAAAAATAAGCAGTAATGATACCGGCAGCGATAAATGCTAAAATATCTCCATATAAAGCTTCTCCGCTAATTTGGAAATCTTGCCAGCCAATGATGATACTACCTGAAATAGCGATGAGGCAACCAATAACTGCTCCTTTCGTAAATCTCTCCTTAAATAAAAAATAACCACCAATCATTGAGAATAAAGGTTGTAGCGTTACGATAACTGTAGAGCTTGCTACAGAAGTATATTGTAATGATTCAAACCATAGTACATAATGTGCAGCTAAAAATAGCCCAGATATGAATCCGAATACCCATTGTTTTTTCGTTAAATTTTTTAGCTCATTTCGACTATTTTTATTAAATAGTAATAACGGTAACAGAATTAGTGTGGCAAAGAATAATCGGTAAAAAGCAATGATTGTCGCAGGAGCATCTGCCAATTTTACAAAAATAGCTGAAGTTGATAAGGCGAATACACCAAAAAATAAGATGCAATATGAAAGAATAGGTGATTTCAAAGTTTGTCCCTCCGATAGAATGTTTATTATAATAAACTTAATGCGATATAATGTACAAAGGTAAGTATATAAGTCCCGGAGATAATAGGGAAGGGTTATTTGCCTTTGTTTAGTATGTCAGCACAAAGACAACGAAACATGCATTATGATGGACGAAAGGAAGTTTTACTATGGTACATGATAGGCTTGGACAAACAGTATTAAGTTATCGTAAGAAAAATAATATGACAATTCGTGAATTCGCTGATTATGCAGGGATTAGTACGTCGTTAATTAGCCAAATTGAAAGAGGACATGCTAATCCTTCTTTAAATGTTTTGGAATTAATTGCAAAAGCATTAAATGTACCGCTGTTTACACTTTTTATTAACGATATTGATACAGATTCGCTCATTTCTAAGAGAAAAGATCGAAAAAAAGTATATCGGGAAAACAATGATCACATTGTATATGATGTATTAACACCGGATTTTATGAAAGCACGTATTAAAATGCTAATGATGGATTTAAATAAACAAGCAAACACAACAGAAAGCCATTATTCCCATGAAGATAAGGAAGAAATTGCTGTTGTTATGAAAGGGGAAGTGTATGTGGAATTGGAGGGAAAAGAATATTTTTTAGAAGAAGGCGATGTTGTACGTATTCCACCGAATGTGAAGCATCGATTTTTGAATAAAAGTGATGAATTGAATCACATTTTATTTGTACTGACACCATCTTTAGGATGAAAATATAGTGATTTTTATTAGGGGAGAAAGAACATGGAAAACAAAAGTATTTTAAAAGGCGGCCTTTCAATTATTTCTCAATGTAAAAAAGAAACAAATGATATTTGGCATGCGCATTTTGGAGCAGCTGCAATTGCTAGTTATTTTTTTATGAAAGATAATAATATTGATGAAGAAACAGCTCGTAATATGTATTCGCAAACAAGGATGATGCTAAGCAAGAAAAAAATTGGTGAGATGATTGATGATAAAAAAGAAATAGATTTTCAGATTGCGGAGAATATGATTATAAAATCTTTAGAACAAACGATTGATGAGCTTTATTGGGTGGGGCATAACGTCATTTATGCATCATTAAGTTTATTAGCTATGAAAGAGCTACAAAAATGGGGTGATAATCAAGCAATTGAAGGGATTACTACTCTTATTTTATCATTTCGAAAAACAATTCCAGGTAGATCGTGGATTGGTTATACGACGAAAGAAGTAAAACAATTAAGTTTTGAAGATGAGATACAAAGTGAATTGAGTAATCCAACACAAGTATCTCAGTTCATTTTAAATGAGTTATCGAAATTTAATAGTATTTATCGAGCGGAATCACATCATGATTTAATTGGGCATTTGCTTACATACTCCCACGCAATTAATATAATGTACGATTTAGGACATATAGATATATTTCAACGAGGGATACGTCCGCTTTTAAAACTAGTATACGTACTAAGAGCTAGCCAAAAGCTCAAGCTGAATACGGAAATAACTTTACACTCACCTATAGATCGATTACCTTTAATTCAATCTAAACGTGCAAATATTTTACCAACTGAAAATATATTTTGGATAAAAGACTATAGTGAATTCGATTGGGATTTTGGTCATGTATTTAAATTCTCATATAGTTATTTTAATCATATACAGAGAGCTCCAAATTATAAAGATATCACATTAGAAAAATTCCGGTATGTTATTCATTCTTAATGAACGTCAATAATCTGTAAAAGGAAGTTTAATCTAGTTTCTTTTTTGTTAGTAGTATATTATTTTTTCAAATATGTAAGATTTTACATGCGTATTTTACTTTTACTAATTATGTAAGTAGGCTATACTGAAATACATATATTTTATTTTTGGAGAGATGTAAAACGACATGGAATTAGCGAAATTGGAAAAAGTAATTGAAATAAAAAAAGAAGAACTTTTATATTTAGTATCGGATTATGGAATTCAACATGAAAAAGTATTGGCATTGAGTCAAGAACTAGACAAATTAATCAATTACTTTATGTTTTTAAAATAAAGAGAACTATGACGGGGTTTGTAAATGTTATAGTTCTTTTTTATTAGGCAATTTGAAAATATATTCAAATATATTGTCTAATTTCTTACAGAATGCGCAACTTGCTAGTCGAATATAAGGACTTTTGGTTATAATAAAAAAGAATTATTAATTGTATCGGTTAGGAGCGCAGTACATATGAAAACAGTTGTTGTTATCGGTGGAGGTATAACGGGACTTTCTACTATGTTTTATTTAGAAAAATTAAAAAAGGATTATAATATCGATTTAAATTTAATTCTTATTGAAAAAGAAGAGTATTTAGGTGGTAAAATCCATAGTGTGGAAGAAAAGGATTTCATTATGGAGTCAGGAGCGGATTCAATCGTTGCTCGTAATGAACATGTTATGCCACTTGTAAAAGATTTAAATTTAGAAGATGAAATGGTATATAATGAAACGGGTATTTCTTACATATATTCTGAAAACATGTTACATCCGATTCCTTCTGATACTATATTTGGGATACCGATGAGCGCCCGGTCGTTGTTTAGCAGTACGCTAGTCTCAACGAAGGGGAAAATCGTAGCTTTAAAAGATTTCATAACGAAAAATAAAGGGTTTACGAAAGATACATCACTTGCTCTATTTTTAGAAAGCTTTTTAGGCAAAGAGTTAGTGGACAGACAAATTGCTCCTGTGCTTTCAGGCGTATATTCTGGTAAATTGAATGAGCTTACAATGGCATCTACATTACCGTATTTACTGGATTATAAAAATAAGTATGGAAGTATTATTAAAGGTTTTGAAGAGAATAAAAAACAATTTCAATCAGCAGGAAATAAAAAATTCGTATCATTTAAGGGTGGACTATCTACGATAATTAATCGCTTAGAAGAAGTGCTGACTGAAACTGTCGTAAAAAAAGGTGCTATAACGACGGCTGTAAGTAAACAAGAAGATCGATATGAGATTTCTTTTGCAAATCATGAAACAATACAAGCTGATTATGTTGTTTTAGCAGCTCCACATGATATTGCACAAACTTTATTACAGTCTAATGAGTTAAATGAGCAGTTTAATACATTTAAAAACTCATCTCTTATAAGTATTTACTTAGGATTTGACATACTAGATGAACAACTACCAGCTGACGGTACGGGGTTTATTGTAACGGAAAACAGTGATTTACATTGTGATGCTTGTACATGGACAAGTCGAAAGTGGAAACATACATCGGGTAAACAAAAATTATTAGTAAGAATGTTTTATAAGAGTACCAATCCGGTATATGAAACAATCAAAAATTATAGTGAAGAAGAACTAGTACGAGTAGCTTTATATGATATTGAAAAGAGTCTCGGAATTAAAGGTGAACCAGAAGTAGTCGAAGTTACAAATTGGAAAGATTTAATGCCGAAATATCATTTAGAACATAATCAAGCGGTTCAAACATTGCAAGAAAAAATGACGAATCTTTATCCAAATGTATATTTAGCTGGTGCCTCATATTACGGTGTCGGAATTGGTGCGTGTATTGGAAATGGAAAGAATATGGCCAATGAAATAATGGCTACATTAAATAAATAATACTGTAGAATAAATAAAAACTGTTCCTTCAGCAAAATGGAGGAACAGTTTTTATTTATTTTATTTGAATGGAAATTTTATTGTTTTTTACATTGTTTTCTTTTATTGTTAATGTTATTTCTCCAGACTCTTTAAATGAATACGGTGATAGTTGATACATATCTTTTATATCATGTTTTTCTTGTAATTTATTTATCGGTATTGATACGATAGTTGGCGTCCATGTTTCTCGTTTTCCTGAAGGATATTCTATAATTATTAACGGATTTTGTAACTGCATTGTTTTCCAATAGACGAAATATAATTGTACTTCTGTATCTTTTTTCAATAACTCTTCGGAGAAATAACCGAATTCGCCTACATTACCGAAAACAGTGTAGTTTTGATTTTTTAATTTAATATCTAAATAACTAGGTTGATATGTTACTGCATGATAAGTTCCATATGAAAGTGAGAGTATGGCAGCGATTAAAATACCGATTGAAAATGTCTTAAAGCTATTGCCTTTAAAGCTAGTCATCATGAATGAGTTTGGTGTGAATTTTTTTGCGAATAAAAAAATAAGTAATATGAGTAAGAGGGATAAGCCGATGAATATATACATAGGAAATTTACACCTCCAAAATAAAATAATATATTAACTATATTTTACCATAAATGTATGGGGTAGGGTGGTTGTTTAGAAGGAGAAAATGAAGAAACAATTTTTTTACAGTTCTTGATAATTTGAAATTCGATTTATGGAAATTATAGCGTAATGTTTGAGTAGTAATCAGAAGGTATCCAATTCGTGTATAGAGAATAAAGAGGGAATGCGTCATTAGAAATGTTTGATTTATGGAACAATAAGGACTTTACTAATTATAAATATTTTTTCTGGTATAATGAATGAGTAGAGAGAAAGGAGTGATCCTATGGCATTTCCTATATCAGAAACAGAACGCTTACGTTTAGTTGAAATAGAACAATCTTATTGTCAAAAAATATATGAAATCTTTTCGTTGGATGAAGTAACGTGTTATTACGGTATGAATTCTTTTACGGAGTTTGGACAAGCTTCACGTATGATCGAATCTTTTTCAAAAAATTACTTTGAGAAAAAGGCAATACGATGGGGAATTGTGTTAAAAGAAACGAACGTTTTAATAGGAACAATTGGACTAAATAATTTACAATTATGGAGTAAACGATCTGAGATTGGATATGACCTGCATCCTCGTTATTGGGGAAATGGTTATGCGTCAGAAGCGGCTCGAGAAATTATTGATTATGGGTTTAAAGATTTAGGTTTGTTTAGAATTGGAGCTATTACATATCCTGAAAATGTTACTTCTTGTAGAATGTTATCTAAAATCGGCTTTCAAAAGGAAGGTCTATTGCGCGGATATATTCATCAAGGAAATAAGCAACACGATGCATTATTGTATTCTATAGTGCGAACTGATATTGAGGACATAAATTTATAATAAAAAAAACCTCTTAATTAAAAGAGGTTTTTTTTATTATAAATTAACCTAATTTAGGTAATAAACGTTCTCCGCTTTTCATACTACTTTTACATAAAGGGCATTTAGGCTCTTCTTCAAATGAAAAGTTCTTTCTCATCCATCCTAAACAATCCTCTGATTCACATTCCCAAACAGGGGTTTGTTCTGGTGGTACTTCTGCTACATCGTTCTTTCGATTGCGATACATGTAACCACTCCTTTTATGTAAAAAATTTTAGTTATATATTAAAAAGGTTGTTAACCTTGCTGGTAACAACCTTTTTATTGTTTGAATTATAGCTTTACAACGTTTTTAGCTTGAGGTCCGCGGTTACCGTCTTCAACTTCGAAGCTAACTTCTTGACCTTCGTCAAGAGACTTGAAGCCGTCGCCAGTGATAGCTGAGAAGTGAACGAATACGTCGTTACCGTCTGCAACTTCGATGAAACCGAAACCTTTTTCGCTGTTAAACCATTTTACTTTACCTGTTAATGTCATGGTAATGCCTCCTAAAAGTAGAAAAATTACAATATGATCGGCCTTATTTGAATGAAAATAAAAGTTCACATATTATCAAAAACCCATAAGGAGTACAAAATGTCCCTGATTGATACTTGATAATATGCAAAGAAAATATAGTATTAAATTGACCTTAATTACTATCTTACAACAAATGGTGGGAAATAGCAAGTGCTGGTAATACCAGTGTGAAATAGGGATGGTAAAAGACACAAAAACATCTCTTTTATTTATATATTATTCCTAATTTTGGTTTATGATAAACTAAGAACATTTTTATTGGGAAATTGTATTAGTGAATCGATATATAGTATAAGAATAGTGTTGATGTATTTGTTAAGGAGGCGAGAATATTGCAGTCTAATAAATTTAAAATAATTGAAGCAGCCAAAGAAGGAAGAAGAAAAGTTCATCCAGTATTTGCTGTTATACTTGTAATTGTATTTTTAACTTTAGGTGAATTGTTTATGTTATTTATGTTGTTTTTACCGAAAGCAGAAACGCTTTTAATGAAAGCAATTTATAGTGATATTGAAATGATATTGACGTTTGGCGGAGCTATATTTTTTGTTTTTTTATGGATTAGATTTGTAGAGAAAAGATCAATTTCATCCATTGGATTTTGGAAGAATCAGTGGATAAGAAAATATTTAAGAGGTGCATTAATAGGTTTTGTTTTTATTTCAATACCAGTCATGCTACTTTTATTAACTGGAAATGTACAACTACAAATGCAACACATTACACCAACGGCTATACTTGGAATTGTGGGATCTTTAGTTGCTTTTTTAATACAAGGTGCAACAGAAGAAATTGTTGTTCGGGGTTGGTTATTTCCAGTTCTTTCTGTTAGAAGCCGTATATGGATCGGTATTGTTGTAACTTCATTTTTATTTGGTTTTCTTCATTTACTAAATCCAGGTATTACAATTCTTTCAATATCGAATATAATATTAGTTGGTGTGTTTGCAGCTTTTTACGTTTTGAAAGATAGTAGTCTTTGGGGGATATGCGCATGGCATTCCATTTGGAATTGGGCACAATATAACGTATTTGGTTTTGCGGTTAGTGGAATGACAATGTATTCTACACCACTTTTTAAACCTGTAACAACTGGATCGGAATTCCTTCATGGAGGCTCGTTCGGAATTGAAGGGAGTATCATTACAACAATAATGCTCTCTATCGCTTCAATTGTTTTATGGAAACAGTTATGGGGGAGAAAGGCGAAACAACGAGATTTTAGTTAATGAAAGAGGGAGAAACTATGGGGATTATAGCGTTTGAGGGAGCGAGTGCGGTTGGTAAGAGCACAACGTGTCGTGAGTTAGAAAAGAATTATGGTGCTTATATTATACCTGAAGTGAATTTTTTATTTGAAAGACCAAAAAATGAGCATAGAACATGGTATTTTGAAAAACAAGTAGAGCGCTGGAAAATAGCAATGCAGAAGTCAGAGCAATATGAATTAGTAATACTTGATGGAGACATTTATCAGCCACTTAGCTATAATTGGTGTTTCCATTTTGAAATATTTGATCAGTCATTATCTTTAATAGAAGACTTTTATAAGGAAAAGCTGATACATAGGGAAATTGGTTTTCCTGATCAATATTTTTATTTATATACGAATGATGAAGAACTTAGAAAACGGAAAGAATCTGATGAGACGAGAAGAAGAAGAAACTTTGAAAAGCATTTACATATATCAAAACCACTTCAGCGTTATTATGAAAATTTAAATACCGTTACAGACGGGTATTGTAAATTAATTGAGGCGAAAAGTGTAAAATCGAATGAAATAGAAATTGTAAATAATTTAAACAGTTTAAATGTTTGTGAAGAAAGACGTTTTGATGTTTCGAGGTTAGATGCTATTAAGAAGTGGTTAAACGAAAATCGTGCATAAAGTAAAAACAACGAGTGTTGTAGAACGCGCTCGTTGTTTTTTTGTTTCTTTATAAATATAAAGGGAAAATTTGTAGAATATTTTCATTATTTAACAGAATAATCTTTCAATTTCAAAGAAAAAGAAATACAATATGAGGAAGTATATATAAATAATATGATAGGGGATGGGATGCGATATTTTAAATGAAGTAACAGTTTTTATATAAGAAATAGTTAGGTAGTCAGAACAGAGATATTTGGGAGGAAACAAGCGCGATGAAAACACTATTTAAAATAATCGGTATTCTAGCTGGTATGGCGGTAATCGGAGTAGGTTTAACATATGGTATGCTGCATTATTTAAATAATAGTAAACCAGCTGCGAAAAAGGCATCACCAGCTGCTCCAGCAGTAGAAGTACTAGCTGATAGTAACGTAAAAGCAGAAGATGCGAAGCTTTTAGAAAATGGAAACTATTCATTACCGAATAGTGGTTTTAATAAAAATTTTAAATGGACAGATGAGAACATACAGACAGCATTACATGAAATGGCACATCAAAAAGCGAAAGCTGATCAAAAGTGGGGCTATATTTTTATTACACAAGAACGGATTGAAAGTTTAATTGATATTGTAAAGAGTAACGATCTTGTACAGGGAAGTACATATGTAGAAATTTTAGAACGATGGAAACAAGGAAAATATGAAAAAGTTGATGGGGATCATAATAAGATTTGGAAATTACAAAGTGGGAATTTAGGAGAAGGAAAAGGAGTAATGTCGGAAGCTGAGCAAAAAGAATTAATTAATCAAGTGTTTATGCAAAAAGGTACATATTCAGGTAGTAAATTAATTGCAGATGGGGGAAAGACTAATAAATAATATACTAATTAATGAAAGGGAGTAATTGCTTATTAGGCAATTACTCTTTTTATATGTACTTCTTAATATCTTAATCTCGTTCAAGTAAGGAAAGAAACGACTGTAGTACCGGAGAAATCCATCTAGATTTATGATAGATGACATGACTTTGAATAAATGCTGGAGTTTCAATAGGCTGAAAACATAGTTGTTCTTTTTGACAACTCTCTTGTACAACGATATAAGGAAGAATTGAAATGCCTAACTCACACATGACGGATTGTTTAATGACTTCAACATTGGAAGTTTCAAATGTTTTAGCTGGAATATTTCCGCTTTGACGTAAAAAACGATCTACCATTGGCCTATAGCCGCAGCTTTGTTCTGTAAAAATGAACTGGGTGTCCTGTAATAACTGGAATGGATTTGTATGTGCAGCGGAATAAGCTGGTAAAATCCATCCAAATGTTTCATTACTAAAAGTTCGCGTAATAAAATCATTATGTTCTATACTTTCTCCAATTATGAAGACAATGTCTGTTTCTCCTTCACGTAATTTTTGTAATGCTTGTTCATTTGTGTTCGTTTCAAGTACGATATTTACTTTCGGATTTTTCTGTTTGTAAGTACGTAACAATTGTGGTAAGCGGTATACCGCTAATGATTCATTAGATGTAATACTCAATGTACCTTCTAAATAATCTGTATTTTGGGGGATTTCTTGCGCTTTTTCATATATTGCAAGTAATTCTAATGCATAAGGATGAAATTGATGACCTGCTTTTGTAAGTAGCACTTTTTTCCCTAACCGATCGAAAAGAGGAATATGTAAATCGTTCTCTAAAGCTTTCATATGTGCTGTAACAGTAGATTGCGCATAACCTAGCGCGTGCGCAGCTTTAGAAAAATTACCATACTTCACAATGGCGCAAAATGTTTTAACATGTCTCATTTCCATAAGCGATCCCTCTTTTATTATCATGATTTGTGAATGATTATATCATGTATTTTAATTTTCCAAATGATTAAATTCTGTATAAAATGAAATTGTAGAAATATTCATTCAGGTGATATTGGAGGAGAAAAGATGATCAAAAAGGGCTATCATGTAGCTGTTGTTGGGGCTACAGGTGCGGTAGGGCAAAAAATTATTGAACTGTTAGAGAATGAAATGAAGTTTAATATAGTTGAAGTTACATTGCTTTCGTCCAAACGATCCGCTGGTAAGAAAGTAAGATTCAAAGGACGAGAGATAATTATACAAGAGGCAAAAACAACTAGCTTTGAAGGTGTAGATATTGCCTTTTTTAGCGCTGGGGGAGAAGTATCTAGACAATTTGTAACTCATGCAGTTTCTAGTGGTGCGATTGTAATTGATAACACAAGTGAGTACCGAATGGCGCAAGATGTACCGCTCGTTGTTCCGGAAGTGAATGCGCACACTTTAAAACAGCATAAAGGTATCATTGCAGTTCCAAATTGTTCAGCATTACAGATGGTAACAGCACTTCAGCCGATTCGAAAATCATTTGGTTTAGAAAGAATTATCGTTTCAACATATCAAGCTGTATCGGGTTCTGGCATTCATGCGATTCATGAATTACAAGAGCAGGCTAAGTCTATACTTGCAGGTGAAGAAGTGAAGAGTGATATATTACCGGTGAAAAAAGATAAAAAACATTATCCAATAGCATTTAATGTACTGCCTCAAGTAGATATATTTACAGACAATGATTTTACTTTTGAAGAAGTCAAAATGATTCAAGAAACGAAGAAAATATTAGAAGATGAAAACCTGAAAATGGCAGCTACTTGTGTACGTGTTCCAGTTGTATCGGGGCATTCAGAATCGGTTTATATAGAACTGGAAAAAGAAGCAAGCGTTGCGGAAATTAAGGAAGTATTAATGGATGCACCAGGTGTTATTTTGCAGGATAACCCTAGTGAACAGCTGTATCCAATGCCATTATATGCAGAAGGGAAAATAGATACATTTGTCGGAAGAATACGTAAAGATCCTGATACGCCAAACGGATTCCACCTTTGGATTGTTTCCGATAACCTATTAAAAGGTGCGGCTTGGAATTCAGTTCAAATCGCAGAGACTTTAGTGGAAAAGGGGATACTTTAATATAGTTTAAAAAACTGGGGAATCGTTAATGATTCCCCAGTTTGTATTTCATAATTGTTTTCTTTATTTCGGCCAACTTTAATTAAAATTAGTCGTTATTGAATTTTTATAAATATCTACTTTATGTGCAGTGAAGCGTAAGGTTTTGGATTCTGCATGAATTGTAAGATTAATAATAATCGATAACGGCATTTCGACCGTTTTCACAATATCTTCTATAGCAATATACTCATTTTTTGCTTCCTTATAATAAACAACAGAACGAATTACGGCCTCGTCACCTTCAATATCAATTTCACACATCATAGGGAATTTTTCACCATTATGTAAGAATAATTCGCCTAGTACGATTGAACCGTTTAATTCTTCTGTAAAATTAGTAGTTGCCGCTGGTTTTACCCATGTTTCGTCATGTTCTTCGTTTTCCTCTTCATCTATTGCCCATTCCCAAATGGGGTTTTGTTTTAGGTCCTCAATAGTTAATTTATCAATTGGTTTGCAATTATTCATACATAAATTCTCCTTTTATTTTGATAAGTAAGTTTCTTAGTTTCATGAATTAGATGATTGCTTATAAGTGGATTCAACAAAGTATTTTGCTCATTTGATATCCAAACTACTTTATTTTGAAATAAAGTTATTACAGCAATATTAACAAAACTTTAATTGTCTAGTAAATAATTATTAGTGGAGATATTAAAATGGGATGGTGTTAAAGAAAGATAGTAAAAAACATCAAGGATGAATGAAATCCATTTGGTATGATATGGATATATCCAATGTGAGGGGGAGTTTGATGTATCAAGTAAAGGGGTATTTTTCATCATTAAAAGGAAGTTATTATGAGATTGGAAAGCAACAAGGGGAGTTCGTGAAACAAAATCCGTATCTCATCCCGCAATTTATACACGAAGAAAATGTAATATCTAATAACCATTGGACAGAATCGAGAAATATACTAAACAAACATTGTCCAGGCATAAATGAAGAAATTGAAGGTTTTTGTGAAGTGTTGAAAATTCCTTCTAAAAATATAATGTATTACTATCAAACACTATTGAAAGCAGGTTGTAGTCATTGTGCAGTATTACCTAAAAAGACAGATTCAACTCACACTTATGTATTAAGAAACTATGATTTATCACCAGTAATAGATGATATGCGTTTTTGCTCGACGCATGTTGAAGGTGCGTATGCGCATAGTGGTTTTTCTACTCAATATTTTGGTAGAACAGAAGGAGTTAATGAACATGGATTATCTGTTACATTTTCAGCATGTGGTCAACCAGTAGGAAATATTGAAGGTCTACGAAAGCCAGTAGTAAGTGGTTTACAATGTTTTGCGGTAATTCGACTGTTATTGGAGAAATGCAAAAATGTGCAGGAGGCTAAGTCACTAATAGAAGAAATACCAATTGCTAGTAATATTAATTTAATACTAGCTGATCCTTTAAATGCAGCATATATTGAAATATTTGACGGTCATAAATCCACAATAACGATTGATGGTGAAAAACAAGCTTTTATTGTATCAACAAACCATGCAGTTAGTTCATCAATTCAGAAATTAAATAATAGGAGATTAGAACAATCTACAAAGAGATATCACGTTTTACATGAGCATTTAAATAGATATGAACAAGTAAGCATAGAGTCTTTAAAAAAATTAGTAGAAGAAGAATATCCTGCTGGACTAACTGTACATAACTATGAAGAATGGTTTGGAACTTTACATTCTGTATTATTCGATTTACATGATCGTACAATGAAGATTTGCTTCGGATCACCACTTTTAAACGACTGGTACCTATTGAAAGTTGGAGGAAGTATGCCGTTTTCTGAGGTGAACGTGAACTTTAAAAATAAAACTTATACTGACTTTTGGAGGGAAGATAAGAATAAATTGATGCCTAAAAGATAAATGGGATAAGATGGTAATATAAAGAGTGCATTTATACTGGAGGGATTACCAATACTAAAAGTTATGTTACCATTTGTTCTTATCTTTTTTCTTGTCATTGCGATGTATATTGCTTATCAAAAGAGAAAAAAATCTGGGATAAAAGGATTGAAAAGTGCGTTAACTTCTATTTGCTTCTTTTTACTCGCAGTCTTAAATATGTTTGCATATTGGTTTCATTTTGGTGGTGCTTTTACTTGGTTATTTTCAATTGTATTATTGCTAGTTGGTGCATATTTTACTAAATATATTCCAATATCTAAAAAGGTACATTAAAGTTTATAAGAGTTTAAATATAATGTTTACTTTGTTTTGAGAAGAGATTATTCTACTAAATTGTTGTGAAACGGTTTCATAGGATAATCTCTTTTGTTTAGTTTTGGAAAGAATGTACTGTAATTTTTAGTTGCTCAATAAATTCTCGAGTTGCAGCACACATATATTTATCTTTTCTATAAATTAGCCCTATTTCAATTGTTGGAGTAGGGTTTTCTATTTTAATAGCTTTAATGTTTTTATTTTGTAAAAAGTCTATATATGGTTTGGGTAACACTGTAATTCCCATTCCTTTGGAAACCATTTGGATTAAAGATTCCATCGTACTAATTTCTAAAATTGGCCTTGGTTTAAAGTTTAATTTTTGACAATGAGATGTAATTAGTTCGGTTAAAAAGAAATTTTTAGGTAAAAGAATTAAAGGGTAGTTCTGTAATTCAGCAATAGATACATGATTACGTTCAGCTAATCGATGACCAGTGGGCACGACCAATGTAAGATCGCTTTTGTATAGAGGGATGGAGATAATCTCTTTATCTTGCACCGGGAGAAATGTAATTCCAATATCTAGTTCGTTTTGTAATAATTTTTCACGAATATCTCCTGTACGAAGCCCTAATACAGAAAGCTTTATATTGGGATATAAATTATTAAAATTTAAAATAGCTGGTGGTAGTAAATAATTTACGACGGTTAACAAAGCCCCTATTGTTAAGGAACCTTGCTGTAATCCGTTTAGGTCTTGAATAGCTGAACGAGCTTGTTCGACTTCATGAAAAATGGTTTTACTATGTGATAATAAAATCTTCCCTGCTTCAGTTAATGATATTTTTTTACCAATTCGATCGAAAAGTGGCATTCCTACTTCATGCTCTAATGCACGTATTTGTTGACTTAGTGAAGGCTGTGAAATATTTAATTTTTCAGCTGCTTTTGTGAAATGTAATTCTTTTGAAACAGCTAAAAAATATTCAAGTTGTCGTAATTCGATTGGAATCACCTCAAGTATAATGATAGGTTATATCTATCATTATTATATAAATAATTGAATTGAACAATGATTTTAGAGGTTTTATAATCATCTTTATGTAACAGAGAGGGTTGTAAAAATTAATCGAGAGAAAATACATGTAACACCTTTAAAGGAGGAAATAGAATGGCTAATGAATATCAATTATTATCTTTAAATATAGGATTACCAAAAGAGGTTACATACGGCGGAAAAGTAATTCATACAGGCATAAATAAGAAACAAGTAAAGGAACCGGTATATTTATCCTTTGTAAAATTTAATGGAGATGGACAGGCGGACTTAGTTCATCATGGAGGAGTAGATAAAGCAGTTTGTGTTTATACTGGTGATCACTATCCATACTGGGAAAAAGAATTGAATCAAGATCTTGTATATGGGGCTTTCGGAGAAAATATAACAGTTAGTGGTATGCGCGAAGAGGATGTTTGTATTGGTGATACGTTTGATCTCGGAGAGGCAATCGTACAGGTAACACAACCAAGGCAACCTTGTTTTAAATTAGCAAAAAAATATAATATTCCAAAGTTACCACTATATTTTCAAGAAACAGGATATACAGGATTTTATTTTCGTGTATTAAAAGAAGGATGGGTATCATCAGTCGATACATTAAAAAGGCTACAGTCTGATCCGAAAGGTGTTTCAGTAGCGTTTGCTAACCGTATCATGCACAAGGAAAAACAAAATATTGAAGGAGTAAAAAGGATATTAGAAGTAAACGCACTTTCAAGTAGTTGGAGAAAGTCTTTTGAAAAGCGTATAAGTGGAGAAGAAATTAATACGAAGGAAAGACTTGAAGGGATAAAAGAATAAAAATATTTTATTATAAATAGTGTATTTCTATTAGTAAAAGCTAATTAGAAAGCGCTATTTTTATATAATAAACTAATTAATATCCAGAAATCTTAATATTGTTTTATTCGACTTATTTTCAAATAGTCAAAACATAAAATTAATTAGACTTTTTTTTTATGTTTTATGATAGTATATTGATTGGTAAGACCTCTATTTTTAAGAGTAGGTCATATAAGTATATCTAATTTAATGGAATTTAACATTTGGAGGTACAACATGGGGAATGTTGAAAAATTGGCAAGTCTTCTAATAGAAGAACCGAAAAGAGAGCAGTTATTTCCTTTATTTGAAGAAGTGTTTGGAATTAAAACTCAAACATTGAATGATTTTTCGGATAAAGGATATTGGGATGATACATATAAAGCTTTATCGTTTTTACAAGAAGATAAAGTGATTGCAAATGTTGCGGCATTTTCACTCCCATTATTAATTAATGGTGAAAAAATAAATGCGGCGGGTATTCAATCAGTAATGACACACCCTAATTTCCGTAGACAAGGGTTAATGACACAATTAATGGATAAAATGATAGAAGAAATCGATAAGAAATGTGAATGTGCATTATTGTTTACGGAAAACCCTGAACTATATACAGCATTTGGATTTAAAGTTGTGCAGGAATATTTGATGACTATACCATATGATAAAAATATTAATAATAACGATTCACTACTTAAAAAGTTAGATTACTATAATATAGAGAATAGACAGTTAATACATGAAACTATTGATAGTAGCCAAAGACTTTCAAATAGTTTTTCAACTTTAAACTTCCATCCTTCATTTTATTTGAATATGTATGATTCGGAATGGAATGAGAAATTGTATTATTCAGAGAAACTAGATGCTCTAATCGTTTATGAAGTAGAAAATGAAAAGTTGAAATTATTTGGAGTATTTGCGCCAGTACTTCCGGTTTTAGATGAATTATGTGGAGAAATCAATGAAAGGTTTACGGAAATCGAATTTTATTTTTCTCCGGATCAATTAGGGGTTGAGGATGTACAGTTTACAGAAGTACAGTCTAGCAAGTATTTAATGGTTCGAAGTGATAAAGAGTTAGATTTTAAAGGTTATAAATTCCCAGTATTAGCGGAGTTTTAAATGTCTATATAAATGCTTTATTATGGAGGAGCTATGAATATATCGTATATACCAGAACATATTGAGCAACTCACTATAATGAATGTACCTGAATACTATAAAATTAATGATAATCATGCGTTTATTGTCCGTTCGAAAGCAGAAACTGATTTTTGGCTTAAAACACATTATGGTTTTGAAGTAATGAATGGTCATGTATTTTATAATGAGATGATGACAGACTTTCAAGCTGAAGTTCAGTTACGTATGAATCCAAATTCAAAATTCGATCAAGCAGGTCTTTTTGTTATGATTTCGGAGAACTGTTGGCTAAAAACATCTTTAGAATATATCCCTGAAGGGCCATCTCACTTAGGTGCTGTCGTAACGAATAATGGATATTCTGACTGGTCAACGCAAGATTATCCAACTGAAGCAGCTAAGCAACAACTTCGTTTTCGAATTATTCGAAAAAGCGGTGATTATACAATATATGTGAAAAAGGGCCATCAATGGGAACAAATAAGAATCGCTCATTTAATGGAGGATATAGGGAAGGAGCCTGTTAAAATAGGTTTTTACACGTGTAGTCCTTCTAAAAATAAGGGATTTGAGACTGAGTTTTTACATTTTACAATTGAAGAAATATAGATGAAAAACCGTATTCTTTTCATTAAGAATACGGTTTTTGTATTTATATAATATAAAGCACATTTATTGACTAGAAAGTCATTAATACTTATCATTTAATAATGTTAAATATTAATTTACATAATATAATAGAAGTAATAAAGAAATTACAAAATATATAGCTTAAATAAGGAGGGATATGAATTATTCAGTGGTAATTTCATGGGAAAAGGAGATTATGTATGAAATCATTTCGTAAGTTATTACAGTATTTAAAACCATACATGTTCTTCGCTATTATTGGGCCGCTATTTATGGTACTTGAGGTTGCGATGGACTTAATTCAACCGACTATTATGCAACATATCATTGATGTTGGGATTGCAAATCGGGATTTAAATTATGTAATAAAAATGGGGCTTCTTATGATAGGAGCAGCAGCACTCGGCTTAGTTGGAGGGCTTGGGTGTATGATGTATTCTACAAAAGCAGCTGTTAATTTCGCTACAGACATACGAAAAGATGTGTTTGCGAAAATAGAAACATTTTCTAGTAATAATCGGGACTCATTTGGAACAGGTAAATTATTAACGATCGTGACAAATGATATCACTTCCATTCAATCGGCAATGACGATGACATTACGTGTTCTCGTTCGTGGTCCACTGTTATTTATCGGAAGTATAATTATTGTTTTTGTAACAGCGCGAGAGTTATTTCCAATATTACTTGTAGTTGTTCCGATTTTATTACTTGCGATTATTTTAATTGCAAGTAAAGCAAGTGGTACATTTAAAAAGGTGCAAGAGGCATTAGACAAAGTGAATACAAAGCTACAAGAAAATTTATCTGGTGTGCGTGTTATAAAAGCGTATGTAAGACAAAAATACGAAATCGCTCAATTTGGAAATGTAAATACAAATTTAACGAAGATAAATATTCGAGCTGTGCAACTTATTTCTTTAATGATGCCAATCATTATGCTAGTTGTAAGTGGCGGGATTGTCGCAACATTATGGATTGGTGGAGAAAAAGTATTCGATGGAACGCTTCAAGTAGGAGCGATTTTGGCATTTATTAATTACTTGAATATCATTTTAATGTCACTTATGTCGATTAGCATGGTATTTATTCAAATTGCGCGAGCTTTTCCATCTGCGGATCGTGTACAGCAAGTGTTAAATACCGAGGTTGATATTATAAGCGAAGCGTATGCGATCGAACCTGAGAAAATTGAAGGAAATATCGAATTTAAAAATGTTAGTTATAGCTATACGAAAAATAATGAATACGTTTTAAAAGATATTTCGTTTAGCATACAAAAAGGTGAAAAAGTAGGGATTATTGGATCAACTGGAAGTGGTAAATCTACCTTAGCGAAACTGTTACCACGTCTATATGATGTGGATCATGGTGAAATATGTATAGATGGAATAGATGTTAAAAAATATGATTTGCAAAAACTCCGTGCTTCAATAGGGTTTGTACCTCAGAAGGCGTTGTTGTTCTCAGGCAGTATAGAAGAAAATTTACGTTATGGTAAAGAAGATGCAACACATGACGAGCTGGAAGTAGCAGCTGCATCAGCTTGTGCGACTGAGTTTATCAATAAGCTGGAAGAATCTTATCAATATAATTTAACACAAGGCGCGACAAATCTATCAGGTGGACAAAAACAACGTGTATCAATTGCAAGGGCACTTGTGAGAAAGCCACCGATTCTCATATTAGATGATTCTACATCAGCAGTTGATGCAAAATCAGAGGCTACCATTCAAACAGCTTTAAAAACAAAATATAAAGGCACAACGACTTTATTAATTGCGTCCAAAATTTCTTCCATAATGGATGCGGATAAAATACTTGTATTAGATAATGGTGAATTAGTTGGCAATGGTACACATGAACAATTGTTAGAACAAAGTGAGGTTTATCAGGAAATTTATCTTTCCCAAGGTGGTAATTTGGATAAAGAAGGTGGGGAAGAACATGCGTAATTTTCAAGGGCAATTTGCTAATAAAGGTGGACGAAATACCCCAAAGATGGGAAAAGCTAAAAATGCTCAAGGAACTGTAATGCGGGTATGGAACTATATGGGCTATCAAAAAGCTGCTCTTATGTTTGTTATATTTCTAGTCGTTGTTACTACATTACTTGGATTATTAGGTCCATATTTTATGGGAGTCATTATAGATCAATATATTGTACCGAAAGATTTAAGTGGTACAGCAAGAATGTGTATGTTACTTATCGCGATTTATGGTGTAACTGTACTTTTAACATGGTTACAAACGTTTGTCATGATTAACGTTGCATTAAAAACAATTCAAAAAATACGACAAGATATTTTTGAGAAAATCCAAACGCTCTCTTTACGGTTCTTCGATGTGCGTTCCCAAGGTGATTTAATGAGCCGTGTGACAAATGATATAGATAATTTGAACCAAGCTTTGACACAAAGTGTTGTACAAATTATTTCATCAGCGTTAACTTTTATAGGTGTAACGATTGCGATGTTCGCCTTAAATTGGATTTTAGCAATTGTAACTTTAATTACAGTACCTATTATGTTTTACGTTACAAAAAAACTAGTTGCATATAGTGGGAAAAACTTTGCGAAGCGTCAAAAAGATTTAGGTGAATTAAATGGATTTATTGAGGAAGCAATTACAGGTGCGGATGTTACAACGTTGTACGGAAAAGAAAAAGAAACTGTACAAAATTTCAATAAAATTAATGAACAGCTAAGAGTTTCAGCTACGAAGGCTGATACATTTTCAGCTTTTATTTTTCCAAGTATGAACTTTATTAATAACTTAGGTATGGGGCTTGTCATTGGGACTGGATCAGTTATGGTCTTAAACGGAATGACAACAGTAGGAGTTATTGCGGCTTTTATTAATTATTCTCGTCAATTCTCAAGACCGCTAAGTCAATTTGCGACTTTAATGAATACAATTCAAGCGGCAGTTGCTGGTGGAGAACGTGTTTTTGAAATTATGGATGAGGTACCAGAAATTCAAAATAAAAAAGACGCATTCGTTGTACAAAATTTACAAGGGCATGTTGCACTTGAGAATGTTTCATTTGGCTACGCAGAAAATAAAACGATTTTAAAAGAAGTGAGTCTTAAAGCGCAGCCAGGAGAGACAATTGCTTTAGTTGGTCCGACTGGATCAGGGAAAACAACAATCATTAATTTGTTAACTCGCTTTTATGATATACAGCAAGGACAAATTCATATTGATGGAAAAGATATAAAAGATTATGATATTAATTCTTTACGAAGTAAAATAGGAGTAGTTTTACAGGATACGTATTTATTTGCTGGTTCGATTATGGATAATATCCGTTATGGACGCTTAGATGCTACTGATGAAGAAGTTATCACTGCAGCTAAGGCAGCATCTGCAAATTCTTTTATTAAGCATTTACCAAATCAATATGAAACAGAAATTGCTTCAGAAGGATCGAATTTAAGTCAAGGACAAAAACAACTTCTTGCGATTGCACGAGCAATTTTAGCAGATGCAGATATATTAATTCTCGATGAAGCGACATCAAATATTGATACAAGAACAGAATTACAAATACAAGCAGGACTAAATAATTTAATGAGAGGTCGCACAAGTTTTGTGATCGCTCATCGACTTAAAACAATTGAAAAAGCAGATCAAATTCTTGTTATAAAAGATGGAAATATTTTAGAAAGAGGGAATCATGAATCTCTCATGGGAGATAGAGGGTTTTATTTTGATCTGTATACGAGTCAGTTTAAAATTTAATATAAAAAATGAGGTTTCTCTAGAAAAGAGAAGCCTCATTTTTTATATTCGTAAATTTTATGAATCACTTTTCAAACCAAATTCATTATCCGACCTGAAAAATACTTATACTTGCAGAGACATTTGTTAAAGAGCCGCCATCACTATTTGAGAGAGTGATAGTACTTGCTGAAGAGGTGTTATTTATTAAAGTCAATGTTGAAGGGACAACTGTTACGGTAAAAGCAGCAGTACCTTGATTTATTGTATGTGGTGACCCCGTACCAAAACGCCCACCTGGAATTGGTGTACCATTTAGTTCGAGGGAGAATTGGTTTTCGCGAGAAGCTTGTAATTGAAACTCTGCTACATATGTTCCTAGTGTATTAATTATAATATTTCCAGTACCTGTGATGTGACTAAGGGCAGTTCCTGTTATAGGTCCATTTGTGTTAAAAGTAACACTACTTCCCACTGCGATTGATTGGTTAGTAGTATCAAAAACATATAGATAGTTTGTTAACCCTACACTAGCCGCCCCAGTAGGTCCGGTGGAACCGGTAGAGCCAGTATGTCCAGTAGAGCCGGTAGCCCCAGTAGGCCCGGTGGAACCAGTGGAGCCAGTAGAACCGGTAGCCCCAGTAGGCCCGGTGGAACCAGTGGAGCCAGTAGAACCGGTAGCCCCAGTAGGCCCGGTGGAACCAGTGGAGCCAGTAGAACCGGTAGCCCCAGTAGGCCCGGTGGAACCAGTGAAACCAATGGAACCAATAGGTCCAGTGGAACCGGTAGAGCCAGTAGCCCCAGTAGCCCCAGTAGGTCCAGTGGAACCGGTAGAGCCAGTAGAGCCAGTGGAGCCAGTGGAGCCAGTAGCCCCAGTAGCCCCAGTGGAGCCAGTAAGTCCAGTGGAACCAGTAGCCCCGGTAGGTCCAGTAGGAGAATGTGGGAGAATAATACGGTTAATATCTAAAAGTGAAAAGTTAATGAACATATCTTTGTTTTGATAATCTATCGAAATCACCTCACTAGCATGTTTAAAGAAATAGTAAAGTAATAATTTTTATAGGTATTTCATTTCTATATTATTAATGCAACTTATTTTGGAAACAGTAAATAGCTATCATGACTATAGGGTATTAATTTTTAACCTAAATTTTAATAAAACCTTTATTAAAGATAAAGAGCGCTTTTAAAGGCGCTCTGAGACAAGTTTCATGTTGAAAAAGGGAATTGAGGATATTATGTGCATACTGTTTTAGAATGTTGTAAATTTTTAATTAAAAATAAAAAGATCTTATAAAAATTTAAAATTTGTATTATTAGATAGTCACCATACAATAAAATATGCTTGTTTGATATAAATGTGTGTCAAATTTACCAAAATATATTTTGGTATGCATAAGAAAATTAAAATACTTTGTTAGCAAATACTAGCGGCTTCAGTGACAGATGGTAGAAAAAGTTTACGTGGTATTGTAATAATCTCAAGCGCTATTTGCGTGGAATATAGGAGTATTTGAGTTAAATCTAAAGCGAGTGTTAAAAGTATTATGAAGCTTGTAAGAATTACAAAACTACCCCAAAAGAAACTTTTTGAAGTGTTACGGAAATCTTTTATTAAGGAAAAGAAAGAAAAAAATGCAGTAACAATAAGAATGAAAAATTTATACTTATCAGACATTATGACCCTCCTAAATAACAGTAATTTATATTATACCGTATTTTTCAATATTATTATAAAAAGATTTTAAAGTGAATAATAGGAAAAAATAAGGCCATAACTCTTAAAACATTAGTTTTGATTTTATTTTTTAAGAAACGGTATGAAAGATTATAGGCTGGTGATACGAGATTAAATAAGGGGAATCTGCGTGCAGCAAGAGTCCAAAATCAGATTTCTACTAGAGAAAAGTAGTTAGTTGGAGTAGGTAGATTAATAAAAAACGGATGGATGTGGAAACTAAATATTTATGACATTAAGTACAAAGGTCAGGAAATATAGTTTGGTATTCTGAGAATAACCGGAGGTCCGTAGTTAAGGTTGCATAGTATTTATATTTTTTTTCTAATTTTTCAATTGTTGTTAAGTGATGAGAACCTAATCCACGCCGTACACTATGTTGAGAAAGGGTCGGTCCAATTTGCAATTTTCGTTTTTTCATTGCATCGTTCCATGGACTATAAAAAAATTTAAAAATAAAAGCAGGTTCCATGTAAATGCTATAAGGATAATGTGAACCATGTCTCCCGACTCTATAGTTCCCATCCGAATTATTGTGAATTAATCTACCGTTAAGATAAAGTTGATTTGGAGTAGGTTGAATTATTATGCCGTGATAACGTTGTTTAACAAGCGGAGAACTATATCTTGGATTAGTGTAGCCATGAGTCGGTTCATCGATCATCATAATCACTCTTATTGAAAACATATTGTCACCCAAAGTGTTAAGTGATTTGAAAAATTTTTCTTTATTGTAACAGCATAGGAATTCTGTCGTATTTAATACCATTTTCCATCCTGTAATTTCTCTTTCAATTTTCATAACTTCTTGATCAACTAAATAAGCATCAAATTCGAGTGATTTTGAGTTTCGTATTTCCCAATTAGGAGCGAATGTTTTACAGATTTCAACTGAACGATCAGTGGATCCACGGTTAATAAGAATACCATGATCAAAAAGCTTTGTATGGTGCATTAACCACCATGGAAGTAAATATTCTTCATTGTAAAAATGAGAAATTAAAGTAGTCTTAATCAAAATCACCTCCGTATTTAACCGGCCTCTTATTTAATATGATATGGAAGGAACCTTATTGTTAGAAGGTTCCCTCTTAAAACTTTTAAACAAATAGGGTATATGGATGAATTAGTATATAAAGTAGTCTGATTGATGAAGAGTGGTATTAAAAAGTACAAAAACCTAAAACGAGAATGAGCATTGAATTAGTGTATAACGATTGAAATAGCACTAAAAACTAATAATACAGCCATAATGATGTTAAATAATTGATTGTGTTTTAATAGAAGTTTTTGAAACATAGAACCGAATAAGCTCCAACTAAATGTACTTGTTAAACCGACTATACCAAGAAATAATGAAAAAAGTAGAAAGCTTGAATATGAATTGTAGTAAGGAAGGATAAAAGTTGATACTACAGTCAGTCCGAATAAGATCCCTTTAGGGTTCACAAACTGAAGAAAAACCCCTACTGTAAATAGATTTTTATTATTCTTTTCATCGAGATTGGTCCCCCCTTTGTTAGTGAGTATCTTAAAAGCTAAATATAGCATATACGCTACACCTAAAATTTTTAAAGGAGCTTCAATTATAGGGAGGATATTAATTAATAAAATATTAAAGAAACTACATAAGGAAGTGAGGATAAAAAAACCGAAAGATACTCCAAAGCAAAACTTCATGCTCCCTTTTAATCCGTGTTGATTTGCGTATGTCATCGCTAAAAAATTGTTAGGTCCGGGTGTGAAGCTACTTATAAAAACAAATAATAAAAAAGAAAATATAGGCATTTGAAGACCCCCTAATTATTTTGTGTGTTATAATGACCGAAAAGAACAATATAACGTGTGCTTTTTATTATACATAACGGTCGTTATATTGTGTATAGTGTGGGAGTGTTTTTTTATGGAAGAAATTCAACTTATACTGGCGAAAAATTTAAAAACTATACGAGAAAAAGAAAAATTGAGTTTAGAAAAAGTTTCCCAATTAACAGGTGTGAGTAAAACGATGATTGGACAAATTGAAAGAGGAGAATCAAGCCCGACACTAACAACAATATGGAAAATTGCAAATGGCTTGAAAGTTTCTTTTACCTCTTTAATCAACAATCCACAGCCTGATACGAAAGTGATTTTAAGAAAAGATATTCAAGTATTGTCTGAAGACAATGGAAAATATAATGTGTATCCTTCTTTTCCTTTTCAAGATGATAGACATTTTGAAATGTATACAGTGGAAATAGAAACAGAAGGGAAATTAAGTTCAGAAGGGCATAAAGAAGGCGCAGAAGAATTTATAACGGTATTTGAAGGTGAATTGACAATAAAAGTGAATAACAGTCAATATAAATTAAATAGTGGAGATTCAATTTGTTTTAAGGCCGATAGATCACACTCTTATTATAATTTAGGGAAATCTTTGACTCGATTAAGCATGACAATTTATTATCCAACTGCATAAGTGTGCATTTACAGTAACAAAAGATAAAACCATCTATAAGAGATGGTTTTTATTTTTTATCACTCACAAAAAAAGACACTCATCAGAGTGTCAACATAGTATTGCTCTCGCGTATAGGATTGGAGTACATTTCTCAAATGCGTATTGAGATGGTTCGTAAAAGAGAAAATGTCTTCATATTTAATGTAACATCGGTGGAAGTCAGTGTAAATTGATAATATATATACGGAAAATTTAGTATAGATAGTTTCCACTATGGATATAGTGCAATTTGCTCTTTAATACGCCATCACTTTTATGAAATAATTGGGAGGTTCTTATTATGACAGACTTGGTATTTAATAATGTTTATTAGAAAAAGAGTGAATCATTTTTTAATCGATTCGTATAATTGTTAGAGAGGCACCTGTTGAACCACCTCCAACCAAATTAACGACGGATAATATGCCGAATAATTGAAGTGAAATTGTATTACCGGCAATTAAATTAGTAATTAAATTATTGTTATAATTTGAAGTTGATATAGCGGGAGAAAAAATAGAACCAGGAAGTGGAGTAGAAGCGTTTAATAGTAGTCTTGTTCCAGCGAGTAGAGCAGTTGTCGTATTAACTTGATAGGTTAAATGATATCTTCCGGTTACAGGAATTGTAAATATATCGTTTGAGGCGTTAACTGTAAAATTACCGAGGCTTTGATTATTAGAAAGAGGAATATTAGTTCCACCTAATATCACAGAGATGGGACCACCTAATGTATTATTAGCGAACATAGAGTTTGTTGTAACTATTGACCCAGTACTTCCGGTAGGTCCAGTACTTCCGGTAGGCCCAGTACTTCCAGTAGGTCCAGTACTTCCGGTAGGTCCAGTACTTCCGGTAGGCCCAGTACTTCCAGTAGGTCCAGTACTTCCGGTAGGTCCAGTACTTCCGGTAGGTCCAGTACTTCCGGTAGGTCCAGTACTTCCGGTAGGTCCAGTACTTCCGGTAGGCCCAGTACTTCCAGTAGGTCCAGTACTTCCGATAGGTCCAGTACTTCCGGTAGGTCCAGTACTTCCGGTAGGTCCAGTATTTCCGGTAGGTCCAGTACTTCCGGTAGGTCCAGTACTTCCGGTAGGTCCAGTACTTCCAGTAGGTCCAGTAAGTCTGTATGGAAGAATAATTTCAAGAGCTATTGATACTAGTTCTTCTATTCTTTTTTCATTTTTATCTTGAATTTAAATCACCTCATTTTTAAATTAGAATGCAATAAGTTTCGTGTTTTTGGAATGGAACTATCATTTTATTATATTAATAGTAGTAGTTAAAGCAACGGTAAAATGTTTAATAACTGTATGAATCATTTGGAAAGAAAAAAGAATAGTTATGAAAGTATTCCTTAATAATAGACTCATACTTATGTAAGTTAATTAAAAATATGTGGAATGAGGAATTAAATTGAAGCGGAATGATAAATTATCAATAAATAAAGGTAAGATAGCACCTGAGAATATTGGGCCTACATTTCCAGCTCTTCCACCAATATATATTCCAACAGGAGCAACAGGAGGAACGGGAGCAACAGGAACAACGGGAGCAACAGGAACAACAGGAACAACAGGAGCAACGGGAGCAACAGGAACAACAGGAGCAACAGGAACAACAGGAGCAACGGGAGCAACAGGAACAACAGGAGCAACAGGAACAACAGGAGCAACGGGAGCAACAGGAACAACGGGAGCAACAGGAGGAACGGGAGCAACGGGAGCAACAGGAGCAACGGGTGTAACAGGAGCAACGGGAATAACGGGAATAACAGGAATAACAGGAGCAACGGGAGTAACAGGAGCGACAGGAGCAACGGGAGCAACGGGAGCAACAGGAGCAACGGGGACAACAGGAATAACAGGAGCAACGGGAGTAACAGGAGCAACGGGAGTAACGGGAGGAACAGGAGCAACGGGAGTAACAGGAGCAACGGGGACAACAGGAATAACAGGAGCAACAGGTCCTACTGGGGGGATTGGCCCTATAACAACAACTAATTTGTTATATTACACTTTTTCAGATGGAGAGAAACTTATATACACAGATGCAGACGGCATAGCTCAATATGGTACAACGAATATACTATCACCTAGTGAGGTCTCATATATAAATTTGTTTATCAATGGAATTTTGCAACCACAACCATTCTATGAAGTTAGTACTGGTAAACTAACTTTATTGGATAACCAACCACCATCGCAAGGTTCTTCAATTATTTTACAATTTATTATTATTAATTAAAAAAGACAGATTCTTAATGAAAAGGAATCTGTCTTTTTTGTTCTGAATTACATTCGTTAACATTAAGTGACGATAAATTCAATTGTAATTGGAATTCCGCCGTCTAATGCATCCCCACCAGGAATTGTAATAGCACCAGTAGGACCAGTAGTAACACTGGAGTTCACGCTTGGTTGAAGAATACCGTTTACATATAAGTTGTAATACGTGAAAGTCGGAAAAGCAGTTGCAGTAGTACCCGCATCGTTTAAACAGGCTGTGGCAGCAATTGCAAAAGCTGCACCTGTACCTGTGCCGACTCCTAGTGTAGATGTAAATCTTCTCGATGCCATAAATGGTTGAATGATAGGCAATTAATTTTCACTCCTTACAATATTTTATTAGAACGAAGTATAAAATAACTTGTCCACTATATAGTATGAGAGTTTTTTATAATAGAAACGGCTTTACCTTTATAGGGTGAGCCCAATTTTAGTAAAGAAATGTTCTTTACTTATATGAAAAAAATGATGTTGTTACTTGCGGAATATTTGTTAATCGTAAATTCGGTTTTTGTATTCCAATTAAAATGTGTATTTGAATCTAAGAGATAAACGTGGAAAAATAAAATAAACTCTTAAGTTTAGGTATTTAATCTAAGCAGTCAATTATTAAAAACATATAATTAATATGTGAGTCATGAACATAATTAAATAGTGTTTTCAAGTTTAATTATATTTCATGTTTCCTATTTTAAGTCAATATATAACACATACTCTTTCACAACTTTTTGATCCTTATAATAGGAAAAACTCAAATATAAAACAAGTAAGGAGGACATAAATGACAAATAATAATTGTTTTGGTCATAACCACTGCAATAATCCGATTGTTTTCACTCCAGAATGTTGTAACAATCCACAAACAGTTCCAATTACTAGTGAGCAATTAGGTAGATTAATTACTTTACTAAACTCTTTAATAGCGGCTATTGCAGCGTTTTTTGCAAATCCAAGTGATGCAAACAGATTAGCTTTACTCAATTTGTTTACTCAACTATTGAACTTACTAAATGAATTAGCACCTTCTCCAGAAGGGAATTTCTTAAAACAATTAATTCAAAGTATTATCAACGTACTACAGTCTCCTAACCCAGATTTAAGCAAATTACTTTCCTTATTGCAACAATTCTACAGTGCTCTCGCACCATTCTTCTTCTCTTTAATTATTGACCCTGCAAGTTTACAACTTTTATTAAACTTATTAACTCAATTAATTGGTGCTACTCCAGGAGGAGGCCCAACAGGTCCAACAGGTCCAACAGGTCCAACAGGAGCGACTGGTGGCGGAGCAACGGGAGCAACAGGAGCAACAGGCCCAACAGGAGCAACAGGCCCAACAGGAGAAACAGGAGCAACAGGAGCAACAGGTCCAACAGGAGCAACAGGAGCAGGAGCAACAGGCCCAACAGGAGCAACAGGCTTAACAGGAGCAACAGGTTTAACAGGAGCAACAGGCCCAACAGGAGCAACAGGAGCAACAGGTCCAACAGGAGCAACAGGTCCAACGGGAGCAACAGGTTTAACTGGTGCAACAGGCTTAACTGGTGCAACAGGAGCAACTGGTGGCGGAGCTATTATTCCATTTGCTTCAGGTACAACACCATCTGCGTTAGTTAATGCGTTAATAGCTAATACAGGAACTCTTCTTGGATTTGGATTTAGTCAGCCTGGTGTAGCTTTAACTGGTGGAACAAGTATCACATTAGCATTAGGTATAGGTGATTATGCATTTGTAGCACCACGCGCAGGAACTATTACGTCATTAGCAGGTTTCTTTAGTGCAACAGCTGCATTAGCTCCATTATCACCTGTTCAAGTGCAGATACAAATATTAACTGCACCTGCAGCAAGTAATACGTTTACAGTACAAGGCGCACCTCTATTATTAACACCAGCATTTGCCGTAATAGCGATTGGTGCTACATCATCAGGGATCATAGCTGAAGCTATTCCAGTAGCAGCTGGGGATAAAGTATTATTATACGTTTCATTAACAGCAGCAAGTCCGATAGCTGCAGTTGCTGGATTTGTAAGTGCAGGTATTAACATCGTTTAATTTGTTACAATGTTTAGTAGGAAATTAAACAGGGGTTTGTATATAGTCCTTCCTAATAAATTTAGGAAGGACTATATTTTTTAGGGAAATAAGTAATAAATCAATTGAATAATTACTCTTTATTAAGTTCGTATAAAAAAGTATAATTTACCCTTTCTCATTTAAGGCATAAGTTATGTAACTTTAAAAATTTCCGATCAGCAAAAAAAGATGAATTCTTTTAAAAAAGAATTCATCCATAAAATAAACTATTTATTTTTATTACAGTTACATCCTTTTTTCTTTACATAGCCTTGTTCGGCTAAGTCTCTTTGTGATTGGGAATTGGAAGATTGAGAATTGGAAGATTGAGAGGATGCTGAAGAGCTACTATTTTTATTATAAGAGTAGTTTTTTCGATAGTTATAATTACTCATAGTACTATCACCTCCAATTTAATATATAAATATTATATGTATGTACACTATCAATTGTTACTATTATTAATAGAAAGAGAAGATACAATAAAAAAATCTCCTCGGTATTTTCCCAGGAGATAAATGATGATTATTTTGAAAATTCGCAAATTAATAACCCCAGTAAAGAGGGAAGTAATAAGAATCTTGGTAATACGGATTATGTTGTTGAGCGAGGGGCTGGGTTGGATAATTTTTCATTTCACGGTTTTGATTGCAGTTTGACGGAGGACCAATTACAGTAGTTGATTGAATAGGGGAAACCGCTTGTTTCCATTGTTGTTCATTGAGGCAGTAAGTATGTGCCATCATATGAGCCGGAGTTAATCTTAAAATGTCAGAACCGAAAATAACTTCTGGCGCTGGAGCGTTGAAAATAGCTAATAAATGAGTATTATCTGCTGTAGCAATTTCATAATGCCACCACGCTTGTGGAATGTTAGCAACTTGCCCAGGTTTTATCGGTAAGTTTAATATTTGATTCGTAAATGGATTAAGTAAAGAAACAACAGCAGACCCTGAAATACAATAAACAAGTTCAGCTGCATTTTGATGAATATGTGGTTCTACAACATTTCCTGTACTTAAATAAATATCTAATAATGAAGTATTTTCTAAAGTATTTAATTGTTTAATACCAAGTACATTTATATAATTTTGGGCATCTTTCCGAAAAAAATTACTTTTATTTACATCATAAGTAAAATTGGTTGAGGGGGAGGTATAGTCGATGTTGGCAGTCAATTATATTACCCGCCTTTCTATAGGGAAGTTAGGTTGCAAAATTAGGATATGTGTCTAGTCTTTGTTTTGTGCTGTTGTCGGTAGCTTAATAAATTCATTTATTCCATAAAGAATAAAGTATTAAGATTAAACTATATTCGTATTCCCATTCATACTTTGGATTGATGGAAAAAAGTAATGAAAATGTTAATTTAAAAGTACATCAATCATTTATAAGGAGTGAATGTTCATGTCATATAGTGAAATGATTAGAAATGAAGTGCTCAGCTGGGCGGGTGTTTCTGAAAAACCGCATCGATTTGGTGGTATTGAAATAAATTATGGCAAGAAAGAACTTGGCCATCTGCATGGTGATAAATTAGCTGATTTACCATTTCCGAAGTTAAAGCGAGATGAATTAGTGAACCGAGGATTGGTAAAACCACATCATATATTACCTGAATCAGGATGGATCAGTTATTATATAAAGAGTGAAGAGGATATTCCATTTGCAATTGAGTTATTTCGTATGCAATATGATCGAATTAAAAAGTAATGAAATATAGTAGGGTAATAAAAATTTATTTTCATGTCACATCCCTCCTTAATCGTTCGTCTTGTATGTAGAATGATAAGGAGGGATTTTTTTATGAATACATTTGATATAGCAATTGTTGGCGGTGGGCTTGCTGGATTAACAGCATCTATATATTTAGCGAAAGCTGGAAGGAAAGTGATTGTATTAGAAAAGTCCAGTCACTTCGGTGGCCGAGGGATGACTATAAATAAAAATGGGATCTGCATGAATCTTGGTGCACATGCTTTATATAGAGGCGGGGCAGCGTTTATAACTTTTAATGAGCTCGGTTTGAATCTTCCAGGTGGAATACCATCTACAAAAGCACATGGAATATGGAAAGGGGATATATTCACCATCCCAACAGATTTTCGCTCAATTTTATCAACACCACTACTTTCGTGGTCTGCAAAAGTACAATTCTCACGTCTTATGATTCGTTTAGGAAATTTAGATATAGGAGAAGTTCCGAAAATGAGTCTAACTACATGGGCAGAAAATGAAATAAAAGATCCAATGGTTCGCAATATATTTTATGCGTTATGTCGGACAACAACATATACGTTTGCTCCTACAATACAATTAGCATCATCTGTACTAAAGCAAATACAGCTTTCTATAAAAGAAGGAGTGCTTTATGTAGATGGGGGTTGGGAGACGATAATAACAAAATTAAGAGCTATAGCGAATGATGTCGGGGTGCAATTTTTGGCTAAAAAGCATGTTTTGGAAATAGAGCATTACGAAGATAAACAAAGAATACATTGTGTTGATGATGAGGCTTTTGAAGTAGGTACAGTCATCGTGACGACTCCGCCGAAAGAAGCTTGTAAAATAATAAAAGGTGCAGAAGGAACAAGTTTGCATAGATGGAGTGAACAATCGGTACCGGTTACTGTTGCTGCATTAGATATTGGCTTGAGACAATTACCCAATCCTACACATCAATTTGTATTAGGATTAGATCGACCTATATTTTTCACAAATCAATCGAGAGCAGCTAAATTAAGTGAAGATGGATCAATTGCAGTGAGTCTAATTAAGTACCATAATCCTGTGCTAGAGATGAATCATATTCATGAAGATAAAGAACAGTTGGAAAGTACGATGGAGTTGTTACATCCAACTTGGAAAAGAGAAGTTGTTGCACAGCAATATTTACCGAAAATAACAGTAGTACATGATTTTCCTCATATTGACCGTGTTGAAAAACCGGGCCCTAATATACCTGAAATGCCAGGTGTTTATGTTGCAGGAGATTGGGCAGGGCATGATGAAATATTAGCTGATGCTGCGGTAGCAAGCGGGAAACGTGCAGCGTTACACATTTTAAAGCAATATGAAAGTGAGGGTGTTCATCATGGAAACGGAGCAGTTATATGAAGCGTATCAACCATTATTATTTTCGTTAGCATACAGAATTCTTGGGAGCGTTATGGATGCTGAGGATATCGTTCAGGATGTATTTATCTCGTTAAATAATATAGAAGATCCTCAATCTATAGAAAATATGAAAGCATATCTATGTAAGATGGCGACAAATCGTTCAATTGATAAATTACGATCGGCAGCGCATAAACGTAACGTGTATGTAGGGATGTGGTTACCAGAGCCACTTGTAGAAGAGAGTGATGAGCCATCAAAGTCATTTATAATGAAAGAATCCCTTTCCACCGCATATTTATTACTTTTACAACAACTATCTGAGGTAGAAAGGATTGTTTTCATATTAAGAGAGGTTTTCAGTTATGAATACGAAGAAATAGCTTCAATTGTTGATAAGAGTAGTGTGAACTGTAGGAAGATCTTTCAACGTGCACGAAAAAGCATTTTGGAGAAACCGGAGCAATCAAAATTAAGCACGGAGAAAATGGCTTCTTATGTTGAAAAGTTTGTATCATCATTACAGTGTGGGGATGCGGAAGGTATGTTAGAAGTATTAAAAACAGATGCTATACTCAAAGCTGATGGTGGTGGTAAAGTTACGACTGCGATTAATCCGATTTATTCTGCGGATCGAATTATACGTTTGTTCTTTGGGATTGCACAACGATTGACAGAAGAGTACACTGTTGATTTCAAAATGGTAAATGGTATACCAGGAGTTATAGTTACAATAAATAATAAAGTAACGTATGTTCTTTCGTTTGCATTTGAGGATGAGAAAATTTCAAATATTTATATGATGGTTAATCCTGAAAAACTTATGCATTTAAATGTAAAAATATAAAAAAGCGCATTTCTTCAGAAATGCGTTTTTTATTATTTTTCTAACATTTCAAGAGGTACATCTTTTTCGCCCGCTACCTCAAATTTAATTTCCCCGTCTTCTTCATAAATACGTGTAATAATCGGTATAGTAATCATTAATTTTTTATGCTGCTTTCGTTTTCGAGCAGCATCTAAGCTAATCACGTTCATTTGTAAGCATCCTTTCTTCTGGAAATATATAAACAAAGAAAATGCGTCCGAAAAGGGCGCTTAATTGAATTTGAAATACCGATTCATTTAAATGGGGTTTATATAATTTAATAACTGCAATTTTAATATGAAATAATATGAATGGAATAATTGCACGTAGAAATTAACTTTACCAAAAAACGAAACAATATGCTATAAAAAATTATAAATCTTTGTCATATAACAGGAAAAAGGTTTTTGTTTCGCATATAATAAAAAGTAGACGGGCAGCAAGAGCTTTTTCATCATATTGCTTGGAAAGGCGATGAAAAGAATGGATACAGTAGATTCATTATTATTGCAACTTGAACAATATGGAGAAGAGCATGATCGAAATAAAAAAACAAGGGAAGAAAAATTACGGAATGTTTCTCGTGAGATGGGGCAATTTTTATCAATTTTAGTAAAAGGGTGTAATGCAAAAAATATCTTGGAAATTGGAACTTCTAATGGTTATTCTACATTGTGGTTAGCTAATGCGGTAGAAGAAACAAATGGAAATGTAACAACTGTAGAGCTTTCTTCAGAACGAGTTGGAGAGGCACTTGTCAATTTTGAAAAGGCAAACCTGTTACAAAGAATCGATATTCATAATCAAGAAGCCGGGGCATTTTTAGATTCGCAATTAGATCATTCATTTGATTTTATTTTCCTAGATTCAGAGCGCACGCAATACATGTGGTGGTTTGAGCATATAAAACGTATGTTACAACCAAAAGGTTTTCTTGTTGTTGATAATGCAACTTCTCATGCGAGTGAATTAGATGAGTTTATAAAAATGATTGAAGAAGATGATACGTTTGAAACGGTGTTATTAGCGTTTCAAAAGGGAGCATTTGTAGCTCGCAAAAATAAATAGAAGTGAGTGTAATAGAATTATCACATTGAAAACAGGTGAATGTCAAAAGATTGAGTGTAGCACGATTGAAAGAACGTAAATTATTTAGGGAATATATGAAGAATCCGCCTTCAGCATGTTGTTCTCTAGGTCTTAAGTCTGAGGAAAATTATGTTGATTACAGGTATACTTATAGTAAGAAACAGGGAATGACTGCATAAATAGGCATTTCTAAGAAAGTCGATTTCAAGCAGTCAGAATGTATATGAAATACGATATAATTGATGAAATATAGTGCATATAAATTCGCACATATAAATAAAGGAGCGATTTTGTTGACTGAACTCGAGAAAAAAGAACCTGTATCCATTGTGAAAGATAATAATGTAGAAGTAGTAGTTGATACAGTTATAAAAGATGCAGAATTAGAGGAACTAAATAAAGAAGCTGATCTTTATGTACAAAAGTTAAATAGCGAGCAAAATACAGATTTATCAAAAGTATTGTCTCAGCTAGGAGATTTAGGGGATAAAGAGCAACAAGCAGCAGGACAAACGTTATCAGCTTTAAAACGCCCTGTAACAGCGATGATGAATGGGAAAAATGAAGAAATTCCAAATACATTGTTAGAATTAAGAAAAGTGGTATCAGAGCTTGATCCCAATTCACTTAAAGCAAGTGGTATGAAGAAAATAATGTTTAAAGTATTCAAGAAAAATCCACTTGAAACATACGTGCATAAATACCAATCTATAGATAAACAAATCGAGGAAATTATTAGATCCCTTCTAATTGGTCGTGATAACTTACAAGAGGATACAGTTGGTCTTGAAATGTTAAAAGAACAATCGCACGATAAAATTCATGCTCTTGATAAACAAGTATACTTAGGGAAAAAGCTTGCTGGCATGCTTGAAGCTGAGAAACAAAACCCAGAGCGTCAAAGGGATATCCCGTTAATTAACGATGCATTAGAAAAGATACTTGTACGTACACGTAATATGCAGCAAGCGAAAAGTGTATTATTACAATCTATAGCTTCTGTAGACATCATTAAGAAAAATAATGAAAAATTAACAGAGGCAATACGTAATGCGATTACGATGACACAAAACGTTGTAACAGTTTCAGCTGCTATTCAGCTTGCATTAACGAATCAACGGAAAACAATTGATGCCGTAAATGCGACGAATGAAGCAATTGAATCGATGGTATTAAGTAATTCTCAAGCGTTAAAACAAAATACAGAAGAAACGACAAAATTGCTTGAAAACCCTGCTATTAGCATGGATAAATTACGTGAATCATTCCAAAATGTGTTCGCTGCAATTGAAGCATCTGAAAAATCGTCAGAACGTATTATTGAGTCAAGCAAGAAGTTCGTTATTGAACTAGACACATTTAATGATGAGATGAAGCAGAAACTCATTCAGCGTCCAAGGAAATAACGGATTATTAGAGGAGGTGAACAAATGAGTTTCATTCAAACAGTACTATTACTACTCGGTACATTGCTTTTAATAGCATTTACTGTCGTTGTTTTAGTCGTATACTTCGGGCGGAAACTGTATTTTTCATGGACGAAGCCATATAAAAGAGCGCAAGAGTCTCTAGATAAGATATCAAACAAATCAATACCGTTTCTACAAGAATTTACACAACATCCACTGTTTTATCGCTGGATCCGCACCGAAGGAAAGAAAGAACAAAATACATTAAATACTCTATTTTGTGCATCAGGTCAACGTACGAGAGAGCAAGTCTTCTCGATGTTACCGAAAGAAAAACAGAAAAAAGTGCATGTAATGGCAAAAACTACGAAAAAGCTTACGAATGAAGATATTGATGTGGCTGCGATGAAAGTGAAAGATTTCTTAAGACAAGAAACGCAGCAAACTGTAAAACCGACAGACTTATCATTTTACAAATTGTATTTTTATGACCGTTATCCAGACGCATTAAATACAATTCAAGCGTATAAACGCTCAATAAATCCTTCATTACAAAGAACGGTTGATGATATTACAATTTCAGTATTAAATGCACTTCCGTACTATCAAGAGCAACGCATGTTTGAACAACAACATAAACTTGAAACATTCTTAATGAAAGATTTAACGGCCATGTTATCGTTAGTAGTACAATTACCACCTTCACAAAGACCAGAGAAGGAAGAAGAACTGAAGATCTACTTGGAAAATTTCAAAAAAGAAATGGAAGTAGTAGAGCGAGATATTCGCGACTCGATTGATCACGATTTAAATGTGAAGATGAGAGCAGCGACTGAGAAGTTTAAGAATAAATAACAAAAAGCGCCTTAAAAGCTAAGTATCACAGCTTTAAGGCGCTTTTTTTATGAGACTTTATTTTGCTCTAACGGTAGTATGATTAGAAGCCACACTTTCATTATGCAATCGATCAACTGCAGTTACGACATACGTATACGTTTCTCCAGAAGTTGCTGTTTTATCTACATAAATTTCTCCAAGTTTTGTTTTTCTTACAGTAGTAAGTAAATTTTTCGGATTTTCTATATCCACTTCATTTTTCCCATTCACACGGTAAATAGCGTAATAAGCAGAGTCATTATCTTTATTGTCAATAATACCTACAGCAATACCTTCATTTCTTGGAATGGCACCTTTTAAAGTCGGTTGTTTTGGTGGATCATGATCAATCCAAGGCATAGGCGGGATTAATGCAGGATGTTTATATATGTCTTTTGAGAGCTTATCTTTTATTCCTAGTGGGTTGTTATTTATATCTTTTAAGCTAAAATGCATACTACCTTTTATTTCAGGATATAGCCGGTTTAATGCAATTTGTCTTGGATATTCTTCTGGATCAGACCAAGCAGGAACGGAGTTATTATTAATTTTATAGGCCGCTTGACCGATGTATAGGTGAATCGGTTTTTTATTTGTTTCTTTAACCCACCAATCTACTAATATGTCATATGCAGCTGGGGTGAAACTTATATTCCAATATATTTGCGGTGTAATGTAGTCAATATATCCTTTTTGTACCCACTCACGTGTGTCAGCATAAAGGTCATCATAGTTTCTTTGTCCTGCGGTTGTGTTAGAGCCAGTCGGATCGTCAGCTATATTTCGCCATACGCCGAACGGACTAATGCCAAACTTTACATATGATTTTTCTTGTTTTATAGCAGTATTTAAATCTTTTACAAGTTCATTTACATTGTTACGTCGCCAATCTTCTATATTTGTAAATTTACCGTTATTATACGTTTCGTACGTTTTTTGATCGGGGAATTCTTCACCTGCCACTTTGTATGGATAAAAATAATCATCCATATGCAGCGCATCAATATCGTAATTTTGTACGATTTCTAAAGCACCTTCTGTTATAAATTTTTTCACTTCCGGAATACCGGGATTGTAATATAACTTTCCGCCATAAGGGACAACCCAATCGGGATGTTGCCTCGCAGGGTGATAGTTTGATAATCGATTTATATCGGTGTGATTCATCGTTATTCGGTATGGGTTAATCCAAGCGTGGAATTCTATATTTCTTTTATGTGCTTCTTCAATCATAAATGCGAGCGGGTCATAACCAGGATCTTTTCCTTGTGTACCTGTAATGTATTCAGACCAAGGACCGTAATTTGAAGGATAGAAAGCATCAGCGGTTGGTTTAATTTGTACAACAACTGCATTCATACCAGTGCTTTTTACATCGTCTAATAACCTTATAAATTCTTGCTTCTGCTTTTCAATAGGCAAGCCAGTTTTTGAGGGCCAATCAATATTCAGAACTGATGCGATCCATACAGCACGTAATTCATGTTTTTTGTACGTAGTATTTACTTCAGCATAAGTAGAGTTAGGAGAAATGAAAGAGAAAGGGATAAACAAGATGACGATACAACATATCATTAATAAACGTTTAACGATCATTTATACGCCTCCCTATCATATGATTATTTAAAATAATATCTGAGGCGAGGTTGGCCTTGCAATAGAGAAAATTGCATATTGAAACATTAATTTAATAGGAAAAATATTTTTAATGAAATTTACTTTCATTATAACTAAATTCATTTACTACTTCATATGCTTGTTAGTAAAGTGAAACTTCCTTTCATTTGAAGGGTAATAAATTATAAGTATAGGAGGATTCATAAATGAAAGTTTTGTTCGTCTGTTCTGGAGGAATGTCCAGTGCAATTGTTGTAAACGCTTTAAAAAAAGAAGCGGAGAAAAATGGTGTGAACATGGAAGTGCATGCAATTGGAACGAATGAGGTAGAGGAAGAAGTAAAGAATGGCTGGGATGTCGTAATGGTGGCACCTCAAATAAGACACCGATTTGACTCTGTAAAAAAATTTGCAGAGGAGGAATCTATTCCGTGTGGCATCATACCGCCGCAAGCATACACACCGCTTGGTGGCCCGACTTTATTAAAAACTGTAAATGAATTAATCAGTTAGGGGGAAACGTTATGAATAAGTTTGTCACGTTTCTTGATAAAAACTTATCTGGACCGATGGCAAGGCTTTCTGAGCAGAGACATTTACAAGCAATCCGTGATGGAGTTATTTCGGCGTTACCATTTATTATAGTAGGAAGCTTCTTTTTAATAGTAGCATTTCCACCACTGCCGAAAGATAGTTTCATATCAGTTTGGGCATTAAAGAATCAAACAAGTATATTGATACCATATCGTTTAACCATGTTTATTATGTCCTTATATATCGCATTTGGAATAGGATATAATTTAGCGAAAAGTTATAAATTAGATGCTTTATCAGGAGCACAGCTCGCGGTATGTTCACTACTTTTAACATTAACGCCTGAGTTAATTGATAAAAAAGGATTCATGCTTCCGATGACAAATCTCGGAGGTCATGGATTATTTGTGACGATGATTGTTTCTATTTTATCCGTAGAGATTTTAAGATTTTGTAAGAAGAAAAATGTAATGATTAAAATGCCAGAACAAGTACCGCCATCTGTATCGCGTTCATTTGAAGCACTTATACCTGCAGCATTCGTTATTATTATAATGAGTCTAGTAACTGTCGTTTTTAGCATTGATTTACACCATGTTGTTGATAAATTAGCAGCACCATTAGTAAAAGCTGGGGATAGTTACTTCGGTGTAATGATTCCAGTGTTTTTAATTACGTTTTTTTGGTCATTCGGAATCCATGGTGTGTCGGTTGTTGGAACTGTTGCTAGGCCATTATGGGAAGTATACCTAGGGAAAAATGGTGAAGCAGTTGCTAGTGGAGCAGATCAGTTGCCATTTATTTCACCAGAGCCGTTATATCAATGGTTTATATGGATTGGCGGTTCTGGTGCGACGTTAGGGCTTGTATTAGCTATGATTATATTTGGTCGATCGAAATATTCGAAAGCATTATCAAGAACTTGTATTGTTCCAGGTATTTTTAATATTAATGAACCAGTCATATTCGGATTACCGATTGTACTAAATCCAATTTTAATTATCCCATTTATCATTACACCACTTGTAACGGCAACTGTTGCATATTCAGCAACTGCGATGGGATTTGTAACACCAACGCATATTATGCCGCCATGGACATTACCTGCTCCAATTGGTGCATATTTAGCAACAGGTGGAGATTGGCGTGCGATTGTATTAGTTTTTATAAATATAGCAATATCGTTCCTTATTTATTTACCATTCTTTAAAATGTACGACAAAAATATGCTTGAAATTGAAAAGAATGGTGACGGAGAGTCTGTTAATCCTTAATCTGCATGCTGTTATTTTGAGTGATAGACTTTTTGTCTATCACTTCTTTCACATTAAAACAAGAAAGGGAGAAATAGAATGAATATAAAATTTAGTTATAAAGGCGTATTTTTATTATTATTTGGAGTGATTTGTGCAAATTTACTTTTTGTCCCTTTACTAGGCATGCTAAATCTATCACAAATGCATAGTATCTGGCTCGTTACAAGCATTGCGGCAAGCGTTTTGCTTACGGTAGTTGTTTCTTTTATTGATGGGTCGTTTGCATCGAAAGCTCAATTGTCTTTTAGATTTATATTGTTTTCGATTGTTTGTACGTTGATTACTTACATGATTGTTTTTTAGTAAATAGGAGGTCATGCACGTTATGTATATTGCAGGGGTAATGTCTGGTACTTCATTAGATGGAATAGATGTAGCGCTCGTTCATATAGAAGGAAGTGGTGTAGATTCTAAAATCGAACTCATCCATTTTACTACTGTTCCATTTTGTAATGATATGAAAAATGAGATTCAACAAGCGTTATCAATTGAAACTTCGAATGTCCAACTTATATGTAGTTTAAATTTTAAACTTGGTTTATGCTTCGCCAATGCTGTAAAGGAAGTTTGTAAAGAGGCCAATTTTCCTTTGAGACAATTAGATTTAATAGGCTCTCACGGACAAACGATTTATCATCAGCCAAAGCAAGAAGGGAATATTATTTCTTCAACATTGCAAATTGGGGAACCAGCAGTAATAGCATATGAAACGAACACGACGGTTATCTCGAATTTCCGAACGATGGACATGGCGGCAGGGGGACAAGGTGCACCACTTGTACCATATTCAGAGATTATTTTATATCGGCATCAAACTGAAAATAGACTACTACAAAATATTGGCGGGATTGGTAATGTTACAGTGGTTCCAAGTAAACGAAGTAATGAGAGTGTTATTGCTTTTGATACTGGGCCAGGCAACATGGTAATCGATGAAGTATGTCAAAGATTATTTCAGGTACCATATGATCAAAATGGTTGGATCGCAAGTCAAAGGGTGGTTGTAGATGAAATTTTAACATACTGTATGAACCATCCATTTTTGAACGTGAAACCACCAAAATCAACAGGTAGAGAACATTTTGGAGAAGCGTTTGTGACTGAATTATTAAATCGATTTGAAAAGCATAGTAAAGGAAATATATTGGCAACTGTCACGATGTTTACAGCATGTTCAATTGTTCATCATTATAAGGAGTGTATTTTACCGTATTATGACATTGATGAGGTGATTTTAGGTGGTGGTGGAAGTTATAATAATACACTTGTTGAAATGATACGGAATGGATTAAGAGAAGAGAAATGTAGTATATGTACACAAGAGGATATTGGTCATTCTTCAGCAGCGAAAGAAGCGGTTGCATTTGCTATTTTAGCAAACGAAACGTATCATCGTAATCCGAGTAATGTGCCGAGCGCAACAGGTGCTAAGAATTCCGTGGTTTTAGGGAATGTAACATTCCCTCCAATATGTAAATGAAAATGAGGCGAACATATGAAGTATATGATTGGAGTAGATGGCGGGGGAACGAAGACAGAGGCAATTGCATTTGATCAAAATGGAAATGAAGTTGTAAGAGGTACGAGCAGATTTGGAAATGTATTAATAGATTTTAATCAGGCGCTTTTGCATATTATGGAAGCAATTAATCAATGCCAGAAGAATTTAATAAATGAGCATTGCGTTTGTATTTGTTTAGGGTTAGCTGGTATAAGCGGAGCGAATACAAATGAATTAACATTACGTTTAAAAAAGAAATACGGAACAAAAATTGAAATTTTTAATGATGCAATGATCGCGCATGCAGCTGCTTTAAAAGGTAAGGATGGAATATTAACTATAGGTGGTACAGGTGCAATTTGTATAGGAAAGAAAGGAGAAGTATATCAGTATAGCGGTGGATGGGGACATATTTTAGGAGATGAAGGGAGCGGATATTGGATTGCATTACAAGCTTTAAAGAAAATGACAATTCAATTCGATCAAGGAATCAGCCTTTGTCCATTGAGTTTGAATATTCAAAGGCAGTTTCAACTTTTGACACCGTCTCATATAAAAAGCTTAGTATATACTTCTTCTAAAGATAAAATTGCAGCAATCGCACCATTAGTTATTCAGGAAGCGAGAAGTGGCAATGATGATGCGCATGAAATTATAATGCAAGCTGGAAAGGAATTAGCAAGGATTACAGTAAATGTTTATAACAAGTTGAACTTTAAGTACTCAACGCCAATTGCAGTAAGTGGGAGTATATTGCGTTTAGTTCCTGAAATATTTGCTGTATTTAAGAAATGCTGTGAAGAAAGTATGAAAGAAATTACATTCGTATCACAAGCAGAAATGGCAGTGAAAGGAACATATTATTTAATGAGGGATATATATTTTTAAAAATAGCGTATGAGAATTTTTGTATGATTTGTAAAAATATGATGTTAAAATGTATAAAGGGATGTATGTTAAAACGTACAATATACGTAGTAATTGAATATTGTATATGTAATCCCATGTAGAAAGTGAATGATTATATGATTAATAGTATGCAGTTTTTATATTTGATGGCTTCTTATTTAATTGGAAACATCTTGACCGCTTATATAGTAACAAAATTGAGACATAACGTTGATATTAGGGGTGAAGGAAGCGGAAATCCTGGTGCAAGAAATATGGGGCGCGTATATGGAAAAGGGTATTTCATCGCTACATTTTTAGGTGATGCGATTAAAGGGGCAATCGTTGTTACTGTTGCAAAATATCTTTTTGAAGATCCTACATTCGTAATGTTAACATTATTGGCCGTTATTATTGGACATATTTACCCAGTTTTATTTAAAGGTAAGGGCGGTAAAGGTATTTCAACATTTATTGGAGGATTAATCGCATTTGATTATTTGATAGCGCTTACCCTCATAGGCATTTTTATTGTATTTTATTTAATATTTAAAGGATTTACGAAGCCAGGACTAATTACGATTGCTTGTTTACCAATTTGTATGATTCTTTATTCTTATTCTATTGTTACGACTATTTTAAGTGGAATGATTATTGTACTTATTCTATATGTAAATCGAGAATAAAATGAATGTTTAATAAGTGGGGATAATCTCCACTTATCATTTTTTATTAAATAGATAAAGGAGATAAGGCATGGGGTTAATTTATAAAGTTGCTGATCAAGATTGGGAATTTGAAAGTATACATAAATTGAATTATAAAACTTTTGTAGAAGAGATTCCGCAACATGAAGAAACGAAAGACCGGTTTCGTATAGATCGGTTTCATGAAGAAAATACATATTTAATTTGTTTAGATGAGGATAGATTAGTAGGTATGGTCGCGGTGCGGGGAAAACGACCATTCTCGTTAGATTATAAAATTTCAAATTTAGATATTTATTTGCAAGAGCATGGAGAAAAAGTGTATGAAATTCGTTTACTTTCAGTAGAACGTGAATATAGGAATGGAAGAGCGTTATTAGGATTAATTCGTTTTCTACATCGTTATTTGCTTCTAAATGGATATGAATTGGCACTCATTTCTGCAACAACACGTGAACTAGCTTTATATGAGCAAATGGGATTCAAATCTTTCCATACGTTAGTTGGTACAGAAGAAGCAGCCTTCCAGCCAATGTATGTTACCCCTGCTATGTTTGAAGAATCGAGTGTTGGAAGTATTATGACGAAAGAATACACGTTTTTACCTGGTCCAGTAGATATTGAAGAGAATGTTCGAAAGGCATTTTCTACGCGGCCTATTTCGCATCGCTCTAAGTCATTTCAAGTGACGATGGACAATGTGAAAAAACGGTTACTTCACATGACAAAAGCAAAACATGTACAGCTTATGTTAGGAACAGGGACGTTAGCAAATGATACAATTGCTTTGCAACTACGTTCTTTAAAAGGGAAAGGACTAGTATTAACAAATGGAGAATTTGGAAATAGATTAGTTGGGCATGCAAAACGAGCACAATTACATTTTGATACGTATAAAAAGGAAATGGGAGAGCCGTTTATTTATAACGAATTAGAAGAAATAATGACAACCGGAAATTATGAATGGCTTTGGTTTGTTCATCATGAAACATCTACTGGAATGTTAAACGATTTAAACGAGCTAAATACTCTTTGTAACGAGAATCAAATGAAACTATGTGTAGATTGCATAAGCTCAATTGGAGCAATACCAATAGACTTGAAGGATGTGTATTTTGCAAGTGGTGTTAGCGGTAAAGCGATTAAATCATATACAGGAATTTCTTTCGTTTTTCATAACCACATTGTAAAAATAAACGAGGCTGTGCCGGCCTATATGGACATTGGTATGTATGAAGAAAATGAAAGCATTCCATACTCACAATCATGGAATTTAATTTATGCATTGCAAGAAGCGTTGAAGAGATTTGAAGATGAAAAGGCATTTGTAAAAATTAAAGAGACATACGATTATGTTGAAGAAGTTATTACTGATATGGGCTTAAAGCTTGTTTCACCTAAAGAACATGCCGCGCCAATTATACTTACTATTGTATTGAGCGAAGATCATTCTTCTAAAGTAGTAGGCGATGCATTAGCATTACAAGGATACATCGTTCATTATGAGTCATCTTATTTACAAAAGAATAATTGGATCCAAATTGCATGTTTAAATCATTATAAAGAACGTGATATGAAGAGGATGTTAAATTGTTTGCAAATGTGTTTATTTCAGAGTGGGGTACATATATAAAGACTTTTTCTTTTCGTATAAAGGAGCTACGACTTACGAAAACTTAGGAATAGAACAGTGGAAGAGGTGTAAGTATGATAACTAGAAAACTACCATTACATATAGACGATATTAAAAAAGCTCACAAGATTCTAGATAGAAATGCTCGTAAAACGCCATTAGTAAAATCGTTTTACTTGACTAGTAAAACGGGCGGAGAAATTCATTTGAAATTAGAAAATATGCAATTAACGGGTTCTTTTAAATTTCGTGGCGCATTTAATAAAATGTCGCGGCTCACGGGTCAAGAAAAAGAAAGAGGTGTAATTGCATGTTCAGCAGGTAATCATGCACAAGGAGTTGCATTATCTGCTCATTTACTCGGTATTAAGAGTAAAATTGTTATGCCAATTTCTGCACCGCAGGCAAAAGTGGAAGCAACAAAAGGATATGGATCTGAAGTGATTTTACATGGTGAAACCTTTGATGATGCAAAGGCAAAATGTGAAGAAATTATAAGGGAAACAGGTGAGACATACTTACATCCATATGATGATGTAGAGGTAATGGCTGGTCAAGGTACAATTGGATTAGATATTCTTGATGATATGTGGGATGTAGATACTGTCATTGTACCAATAGGTGGAGGCGGAATTATTTCTGGTATTTCTGTAGCATTAAAATCTTTTAATCCATCGATTAATATAATTGGTGTCCAAGCAGATAATGTTCATGGAATGAAGGCATCTTACGATAAAGGAGCAATCGTAGAACATTATGAGGCGCCTACTATTGCAGATGGTTGCGCTGTTAAAATACCAGGGGAATTAACATTTGAAATTGTAAAAGAATTAGTAGATGATATTGTAACTGTATCAGAAAAAGAACTTGAAGTAGCGATGAAAGATTTATTACAACGTGGGAAAGCTGTTGTAGAAGGTGCAGGTGCATTAGCAACTGCTGCACTTCTTGCAAGAAAAGTTGATAGTTATATAAAAGGGAAAAAAGTAGTAGCTGTTATATCCGGTGGGAACGTGGACTTACAGCGCATATCAAGTGTATGTGAGCACTTTTTTGTCGCTAATGAAGTGAAATAGTTTTATAAAAGAAGAGCTAAGAGAAATGATCTTAGCTCTTACTTTTTGTCTACCGTTTACCTGTAAGTAGCAATAAATTTGCTGTTTAATGAATTGTTTTATTTAAGCGCCAATTTTTACACATATCTTGAACGTTACAATAATTATTTCAATATTGTCGAAACATAAGCAGAAATTTAATATAATAGTTTTAATGTGCTAATGAGCGGTGAGGAGGGCAGGTCATGAATAAAGAAGAACAGGTCATGAACGGTTTCAGGGAAGTATATAATAAGCTGGTTTGGCTTAATAAAGATAAGATGGAAGAAGGTCTTAAAGGTTTTAAGTCTTCTGAAGTTCACTGCATTGAATATATTGAAAACAATGCAGATTCTAACGTGACACAACTCGCAGAGGCTTTTTATGTGACTCGCGGTGCTATAAGTAGAATGACTAAGAAGCTCATACAAAAAGGGCTTATTGAAAGCTACCAAAAGTCAGAAAATAAGAAAGAAATTTATTTTAGGCTTACGGAAGAAGGGAAAGAAATTTATAAAATCCATGAAGATCTGCACAAGGAGTTTCAAGAGCGGGATAAAGCTGTATTTGAGCAAGTAACTAAAGAAGAATTCGACAGTATAATTAGTTTCGTGGAAAAGTATAGTAGACATTTGGATGCAGAAATAAAGAAACAAGGTATACATATTAAATCGTAATACATTTTAATAATGAAATGGCAGCCCTACTCTAATGCGAATAGGCTGCTTTTTTATTATGTCATTTTTGTTGACTAATCAACAAAACGGAGTTATTATTTTGTTGATTAGTCAACAAAGTATTTTAAGGAGAGAAGTTAAATGTCTATATTTAGATTACAAAATGAAAGGGAAACTGAAAAAAGCATAGATAAACATGCTTTACTATTCGGACTTATTTCTGTATTTCTTTGTGGTATAGGTTTCAGTATCATCATGCCTGTAGTCCCATTCTTAGTACAGCCATATATAAGTAATCCGGAAGAACAAGCATTAGTTGTAACACTACTAACTTCCGTATATGCGGCTTGCGTGTTTTTAGCTGCCCCAGTACTCGGGGCTTTAAGCGATAAGTATGGCCGTCGTCCATTACTTTTAATATGCTTATTTGGTTCTGCAATTGGGTACTTAGTTTTTGGAATAGGAGGAGCTTTATGGGTACTATTTGCTGGACGCATAATAGAAGGAATAACAGGCGGGAGCATAAGTACTATCTTCGCATATTTTGCAGACATCATTCCAAAAGAGCAGAGAACGAAATACTTTGGATGGGTGAGTGCAGTTGTAGGTGCGGGAACTATCATTGGTCCAACCATTGGGGGGGGACTTGCCAAGTTTGGTGATACTGTACCTATGTATTTTGGTGCAATCATAACGTTAATAAATGTTGTATATGGGATCAAATATATGCCTGAGAGCCTTGAAAAAAATAATAGGTTGAAAGAGATTACTTTTGTAAGGTTAAATCCTTTTGCACAGCTAGCAAACATACTTTCGATGAAAAGTTTAAAATGGTTACTTGTCTCAGCGTTTTTACTTTGGATACCTAACGGATCTTTACAAGCAATTTTCACGCAATTTACAATGGATACTTTCAGTTGGAAACCTGCATTAATCGGACTTATGTTTTCAATTTTGGGCTTTCAAGACATCTTTTCACAAAGTTTTATCATGCCAAAGCTTTTGATCCAGCTTAGTGATAAACAAATAGCAATTCTTGGGATGGTTTCGGAGATTATAGGATACAGTTTTATTGCGGCATCAGCTTTGTTTTCACTCTATCCACTACTTATCGTTGGAATGCTGATGTATGGTTTTGGGGATTCAATTTTCGGGCCTTCATTCAACGGGATGCTTTCAAAGTCTGTTAGTTCTAGTGAACAAGGAAGGATTCAAGGTGGAAGCCAATCTATTCAAGCTTTAGCAAGAATGATTGGTCCTATTATTGGAGGGCAAATCTATGTATCGCTTGGTCATGCTGCACCTGCTTTTATGGGTGTGATCCTTATAGTCGCGGCAATAGCAGTTTTGTATAAGGGGACACATGCAACTATATGACAGATAGAAATAAGAACAAATAAAAGGGTGCCAGAACTTAGGAACAAGTGCTGACACCCTATTTGTTTACGGTTTGAGGACTAAGAGAAATTCTTTTACTGTTTAGGAATTTATTCTGCAATGCTCTCATGGTAAATGACTAGATAGTTTAATTATGCTTGTGCTGAAGTAAATAATGATTCCATCTTTACTTTGCTCTTCTCTCGAATTTCAGCATCTGCGTGTCTCATAACGTATTTATGCGCTACAGCGATTGCTAAAACATCATCTAATAAGCCAATCCCAATAATAGCAGCTATATCTGGAATGAAATCAATTGCTAATACGTAATAAGATAAAGCGGCTAATATTATGAATTTCGCTTTAGTAGGTAATTCTTTCTTTTTCATTGTGTAGAATAAGATAATACTTTCATATACGCTGGATTTACCGAGGTTTACAGAGCTTTTTTTGAACTTTTTCCAAAGTGTCTGTTTCTCCATATAAACACTCCTTTTACAAAAACATAGATTTTTTAAAAGGATGGACAAAGAAGAGAGAGATTAATCAATTTTATTGTTTTTCTTAATTATATATTTCCATAAAAATAGGAGAATACCTGTTCAAAATAATATAATGTGGATTATGCAACGATTCACAGTGTTCCGTTACATAGTATATATATTGTAAAATGTATGTGGGTGATTTAGTTATTATTATGCATTTTATAAGCGGTATGGGGGAAGAAAAATGAAAATAATAGAACTACCAATTGAATTCGAATTTAACGGGCAAAAACAATGTATTTATCCAAGTTTAATTATATTACATAATGAATTAACGTTAGTCGATACAGGATATCCAAGTTTTTTACCTTTAATTGAAAATGCAATATTAAAACATGGATATGAGATGAAAAACTTAAAGAATATAATTATTACCCATTATGATGACGATCATATAGGATCTTTATATGATTTCAAAGTGAAATATCCAAATATTAATGTTATTGCTAGTGAAATTGAATCTAACTATATTAATGGTGATATAAAATCAGAGAGGTTAGTTCAAGCTGAAGAAATGTTAGAACGTATGCCAAATGAAGAAAAAGAATTTGGTAAATGGTTTATACAACAGTTAAAAAATATAAAACATATTTCCGTCGATGAAAAAGTACATGATGGTCAAATGATTTTGAATAATGAATGTCAAGTAGTGGAAACGCCAGGACATACCTCGGGGCATATTTCATTATATTTTCCCAATTTAGACTGTGTAATTACAGGAGATGCAGCGGTTCAAGAGAATCGAGAGTTAGTTATAGCTAATCCGAATTTTTGTTTAGATATAGAAAGGGCGGAACAGTCTTTAAATAGGATTAAAAGTCTTAAAGCAGCACAGTATTATTGCTATCATGGAGGAAAGCTTACTGTATAAAATAATAAAAAACCAATCTTTTCGATATAGAAAAGATTGGTTTTTTAATTCATAGATTCTGCAATTTGAATTAAATCCTTTACGTTATATTTTCCTTGTATATAGCGTTTGTTACCAATTGCAATTGTATATTGAAAACCATTCTGCTGAAAGATAAGCTTATATGCTGAATCGAAATGAGGATTATATAATGCTTTTATATTATTTTTTAAGCTGTAGAACTTAGCTCTCCTATGTACATAGAAGCCTAATTTATTTTGAACTGGTGAAACAGTGATTTTGAAAATCCCATTAATATCTTCATTGTAGTATTGGAGGTTTAAGTAATCGTTATAGATGTACCCTTGAAATTCGTGAATTTCGAACGGGAATTTTGTAGGAGTAAGTATATGTTCCTTACACTTCATTTCATATTCTTTTACGATAGTAGCTTCTTTCATAAGTGGATTGTCATCATAAATTTGATTGATTTGAGATATTTTATTATTTTTTGTTACTATTTTTAAAATGAAGCCGATAGTAAATTCATCATTAGTGCCTTTGAAATAAGAAATAAGAATTGTAGTATCTTCTTTTGGAGATGGTACTATTTTAATTTCATGAATAGGTTTTTCCTTTTGGAAAGTAGGTAGTTCAACTCCTTCTGTTACATATGACTGCATTAATTTTTTATCATTTTTGAGTAAAGCTTGTTTAAATTCACTTATCACATTTGTTCGAGATTTTGCCATAATAATTGAGGTCGATTGAAAATATAGTAAGAAAAATATGCAAAATATCTTTATGAATGTAGTGTTCAATTCCATCACCCTATAACTATATTTCCGTAAATTTGAAATATATATGTATAGGGGGGAGAAGATGAGTTTATTGCTTGATGTAATAATGGGTATAATTTTATTTTATCCTCGAAATGACATGAAATTAAAACATCATATTTCCAAATTAAGTGAATTTGAGTGGTTTCGAAGGCTACACGAAGATACAAAGTATACAAGTTTAATTTGGAGTAATAGAAAAATTAAGAAGTTCATTTTGTCTTCTACTAACATGGAAGCATTAATAAAATCTGAGAAAAAGCAAAAAGAATTTGTTCATCTAGTACAGGATGAATATAAAAAAAGAAGATAAGAATTTTTTTATTTTTCATATTTGGCGAAACAAATGGTACAATGAAAGCTAATGTGAAAAATAAGGAAAAGAAGTGGTCTATTTGAAAAACTTTTTAGAATTAGGAATTAGTGAAACTTTTAATCATACATTACGTGAAAATGGAATTACAGAAGCAACACCAATTCAAGAGCAGGCAATCCCTGTTATTATGTCAGGTAAAGATATTATTGGGCAGGCGAAAACAGGAACGGGTAAAACGTTAGCATTCGTGTTACCGATTTTAGAAAAAATCGATCCAGAGTCTAGTGATGTTCAGGCTTTAATTGTTGCACCAACAAGGGAACTAGCCCTGCAAATTACAACTGAAATTAAAAAAATGCTTGTTCAAAGAGAAGATATTAATGTACTAGCGATTTATGGTGGGCAAGATGTAGCACAACAGTTGAGAAAATTAAAAGGTAATACACATATTGTTGTTGCAACACCAGGAAGATTATTAGATCATATACGACGTGAAACAATTGATTTAAGTAATCTTTCAACGATTGTACTAGATGAAGCGGATCAAATGCTTTATTTCGGTTTCTTATATGATATTGAAGATATTTTAGATGAGACACCTGGTAGTAAACAAACGATGTTATTCTCAGCAACGATGCCAAAAGATATTAAAAAATTGGCGAAGCGTTATATGGATGAGCCGCAAATGATTCAAGTACAAAGTGAAGAAGTAACGGTAGATACAATTGAGCAGCGTGTCATTGAGACGACAGATCGTGCAAAGCCAGATGCACTTCGTTTTGTTATGGATCGTGATCAGCCATTTTTAGCAGTTATTTTCTGTCGTACAAAGGTTAGAGCAAGTAAGCTTTATGATAATTTAAAAGGACTAGGTTATAATTGTGCTGAACTTCATGGTGATATACCTCAAGCGAAACGTGAAAGAGTTATGAAGAGTTTCCGCGAAGCTAAAATTCAGTACTTAATCGCAACGGATGTAGCAGCTCGTGGACTTGATGTAGATGGTGTAACGCACGTATTTAACTTTGATATCCCTGAAGATGTAGAAAGTTATATTCACCGCATTGGCCGAACAGGACGTGCAGGTGGATCAGGTCTTGCAATTACGTTCGTTGCAGCGAAAGATGAAAAACATTTAGAAGAAATTGAAAAAACGCTTGGTGCACCAATACAAAGAGAAATAATCGAACAACCGAAGATAAAACGTGTAGATGAAAATGGAAAACCGGTACCAAAGCCGGCTCCGAAGAAATCAGGTCAAAATCGTCAAAGAGATAGCCGCGAAGGTTCAAGAAGTGAATCAAGACGTGATTCTAGAAATAGCTCAAGAAATGATTCAAGAAATAGTTCGAGAAATGAAAACAACCGATCATTTAATAAGTCAAGTAATAAAAAAGGTAGTACAAAGCAAGGTCAGCAACGACGTGGCCGTTAAATAGGTATTATTGTCAAAGAGTCGCAAAGCGTTGCGGCTCTTTTTTTATACAAAGAAGTCGATACAAGTACAAGGGAGGTGTTAAAGAGTAATTCTTGAAATTTCATTCACCGTATTAAAATATTTTAAAAAATCCATAAAGGAAATAGAAAGTATGGTGTTGTATATGTACGATAATAGGAAACTTTTTGCAAACTAAACATATAATTTTAATAGACCGACAGTCGGTCTAGTGAGAAGGAGAACTTGAATGCGAATTGTAAAGGAGTATGAGGAGCGTAGAAAGGAAATTTTAGAAATAGCTGAGCGTTTGTTTCTTACGAAAGGCTATACGAAAACAACCGTGAATGACATTTTAAAAGAAATTGGTATAGCAAAGGGGACGTTTTATCATTATTTTAAGTCGAAGGAGGAAGTAATGGATGAAATCATTATGAGGATTATTAAAGAGGATGTCACTAAGGCGAAAAGGATTGTCTCCAATCCCGATATTCCAGTTTTAGATAAGTTATTTAAAATTTTAATGGAACAATCACCAAAATCGGGAGATGTAAAAGAAAAAATGATTGAACAATTCCATCAACCAAATAATGCAGAAATGCATCAGAAAAGTTTAGTGCAGTCCATTATACATTTATCTCCTGTATTAACAGAAGTTTTAGAGCAAGGAATAGAAGAAGGCATATTTTGTACCTCATACCCACAAGAAACGATTGAACTGTTAATTTCCTCAGCGCAAGTCATATTTGATGATGGTTTATTCCAGTGGAAACCTGAAGAAATGATAAACAGAGCTAAAGCTTATATCAAAATGATGGAAGCATCTGTCGGAGCGAAAGAGGGATCTTTTAATTATATGATGGAAGTTTTAATTAAACAGAAATAGTGATTTTCTGTTTGAGTATTATCGACCGACAGTCGGTCTAGGTTAAATGAAGGATGTGACGAGGATGCCAGCAAGTATTCAATCTTCCTTGAAAGATTTTCACTTAATGGTAAGTGGTCAAATTATTACTATTTTAGGTTCAACACTATTACGTTTTGCTCTCTCACTATATGTGCTAGATATAACAGGGCGTGCAGATATATTCGCAGAGTTATATGCGGTAACGAGTATTCCGTTTCTGCTAGCACCTCTTGGCGGAGCAATAGCAGATCGTTTCAACCGCCGTAATGTAATGGTCATTTTTGATTTTATAAACGCTGCTATTGTATTAAGTTTTATAGTTTTGTTATTAACTGAATCAGTATCTATTTTATTGATTGGAACAATTATGTTTTTACTAGCAGTCGTTAGTGCAATGTACGCACCAGTTGTAATGGCGAGTATTCCTCAATTAGTTCCAGAGAAAAAGTTAGAACAAGCAAACGGTATCGTAAATGGTGTGCAAGCATTATCTAATATAGTTGCACCTGTACTAGGAGGAATATTATACGGCATAATTGGTTTGAAAATGCTCGTAATAATAAGTTGTCTCGCTTTCTTTTTATCTGCAATTTTAGAAATGTTTATTACAATACCATTTATAAAAAGAATACAGGAAGGCCATATCGTACCGATAATTGTAAAAGATATGAAAGAAGGTTTTCTTTATGTTTTAAAGCAACCTTTTATTTTGAAGGCTATGTTACTTGCAGCTTTACTAAACTTAATTTTGACACCGTTATTTGTTGTTGGAGGACCTATTATATTACGAGTAACTATGCAGAGTAGCGATACGATGTATGGAATTGGAATGGGATTAATTGATTTTGCAACTATATTAGGTGCATTGTCAATCGGTTTCTTTGCTAAAAAGTTACAGATGAAAACATTATATAATTGGATGCTTATCATAGCTTTATTAGTAATACCAGTGGCACTATCAGTTACACCGTTTACTCTTAATTTAGGATACTATCCACCATTTATCCTCTTTATACTTTCTTCTCTTCTAATCGCAATGATTATGACAATTGTATCCATCTATGTGATTACTGTAGTCCAAAAGAAAACACCAAATGAAAATCTAGGAAAAGTAATGGCAATTATAACAGCGGTATCTCAATGTATGGCACCAATTGGGCAAGTCGTATATGGTTTTATGTTTGAAGGATTCAGTACGAAAATTTATTTACCTATATTTGCTATTAGTTTCATAATGATAATAATAGCGGTGGTGACGAAGAAAATATTATCGAATGAAGGGAACTAGCTTCATATGCTTAGAGTATTAGCGAAATCCAACCCTAATCAATTCTTCATTATTTATTTCAATTACGAATCTATATTCTTTATCTAATAGCCAGTAATAAAAACTGACTGCATCAACGTCAACTAGTGATTGGAATACTTTATCAAGATTTGTACTTACTACAGGGATTTCATAGTTATCCCATATTATAAAAATCTGTTCATCAAAATCTAGTTGGTTTGCTCTAATAAGGGAAATTAGTTGTTCTTTGTTCGAAGCTATGAATTGATTATCTATCTGTTCCCAATCTATTCTTCCCGAGACAGTTATAGGAAATAAATTCATTAAAATAGTAGCAATCTGCTGGCTTTTTTCTTGGGAGAAAATGAGAGTTTCGTTTCCTAGGGATTCAAGGCATTCATTAAACAAAGGGTTTGTATCATTTCTGTTTTTTGTTTTCAGTGCTCTTAACTTTTGTCGCAATTTCCATTGTCTTGACGATCTATCATCCATTTTTAACATTCCTTATACAATTATTTAAGAATGAGTATAGCATATAAGGGAAGTCTTTATGAAAAGGAACTTTTTAAATATAAATTAAACAAAAGTGTTATTTGAAAAAAGGGCCTTTTATGGAAAGATAAGAGGCCATCAAAAAATATAACAACATAAAAATTTTATATTATGTATATACAATTTGAAAAGTTTACTGGAAATAATAAAATGTATAAAATTCTTATAAAAAAAGCCCTAGGATTAGGGGGGCTAGGGCTTACTCTGTTGGTATATCTCACACGACATTATAAAAGAAAAGAACTTAATGAAGATAACACATGAATGTTTCGTAAATGTATCAACAAAAGTGAACAAAAGCTTTATTTTAAGGACCATGATATATTATCAAGGGCTTTATAAATATAACTATACATTCGGTAAAAGAAATATTTTGGATTGTATTTTTGTTTCCAGTTCATAATAATCACCTCTCATACAAATAGCTTAATTATATTATAAGGTTATTAATGAGAATGTTAAGAAAACTTGATATGAATTAAGGTGAATTTAAACAAACTAGTAATTGTAATTAAAAAGCAGTTAGCTTTTGCTAGCTGTTTCACTCACTGGGAGTTTTTTTATGTAATTTAGACAAAGAAACTAGCCATTAAAAATATTGCTCCTATCAAAATTAGAGAATCAACTAAAATCAAGAACTGTTTTTTCTGTGGCTTTTGAAATTCCTTTATTAATCTAAAAACTGCACTTATTCCGAAACAAATGTATAACAAAATCATTATTATTGTTAGTATTACTAACAATAATAATATATTAATTTTGTATTGGATAATATATCCATATAAGTTTTTAATAAAATTCTTATTTAAATAGAAAATGCCAGCTGAAATGTCAAGGGCGTATCAGCTGGTACTGAAATAGATATTAACTTTTAATATTAGGTTTTTTAGTTCCTACTTTTGCTCTTATTTTTAGAAGAGATTGTACCAAATATTGCTCCGGACATTGCTCCGATCAAAGTCATAAAAATTGCACTCCATGCTGCAAATGACATAATTACACCTCCTAATAACAAAATGCTACAACTATATTAATTATTATATATGAATTTAAGGGTGTAAAGTGGGGAAAAGTTAGAAAATTAAACAAAAGTGTTAATTCAATTAAAAAAAGAGCCCCACTATAATGGCTGTAAGGCTTCATAAGGTCGAGTTGTGTCGTACTCACAAGGGATTTTAACATGAATGTTGTGGTAAACATACTGGTAAATGCATCTAATTTATTTAGAGCAGTTATTTTAAACAAAAACAATATTTGGTAAGTATATTGTTTTTAACAAAAATTTGATTTTATGGAAATTAAAACCCTAGTTTCCTAGGGTAATGGTATAACAGCCAAATATATTTTATTCTTATATATCTTAACTTAATATTACGCTAAAAACATCAGGTAAGTGTAACCAATTGCAGAAAATAAAAGAGCAGCTAGCAAACGCTAACTGCTCGGTTCTCCAAGGGGGAACAAGGAGAAAATCTAATGTCATATACAGTATTAACGGAATATTGAGTTTTATTCTATTTAAATCAAAAAAATGAATTTAATAATTATGATGCGATTAAAGATACTAAAAACACATTATTAATATTAAGTACAAAAGTAAGAACAATGTAAGTGTGATTGTAATTATACTTCTAAGCGTTGTTTTCGCAGTAGTTGGCGTATTCATTCCTATAAGGCCACCAATACAGGTCCAAGCTGTTAATATCAGTAAAAAAAATATTGGGTCGGTAGAACTCCAATTCATCGCTGTATTAATAGATTCATTTTCAAAGTATAGGATAAGTAAGCCAATACAAATAGTAGGAGTTTTTTCTTTGTTTGAAAGTTCAAAAAGATATATAATAATTTTCTGACTATTAAAATATGGAGGGTAAAAATGAAAACTGAAACGTTACACACACAAGAAGACATTTTAAAAATGCTTGATTCATTATTAAGACCTGCTGAACCCTTTTGGAATGAGTTTTATGAGAATAGAGAAAAGGATGTTCCGTTTTTTGAAAATGTTCCAGATGAGAATCTAGTTTCGTATATACAAAAAGAGAGAGTTTTAAAAGGGGAGGTATTAGAACTTGGATGTGGTCCAGGTAGAAATGCCATTTATTTAGCGACTCAAGGATTTGATGTAACAGCAGTGGATTTATCTGTAGAAGGCATTAATTGGGCTAAAGAAAGGGCATTGGCAAAAGAGGTAGAAATTCATTTTATTTGTGATTCGATTTTTAATTTAGAGGTTCAAAACGAATTTGATTTTGTATACGATTCGGGTTGTTTGCATCACATTCCACCGCATAGAAGAATAAATTATGTGGATTTAATTAAAAACTCATTAAAATCGGGTGGTTATTTCGGATTAACATGTTTTGCGGCAGGCGATTTAGATGAGCGAAATGGATCAGAAATAACAGATTGGGATGTATATAGAGGATGGAGTCTACAAGGTGGTCTTGCATACTCGGAAGAAAAGTTAAGAGAGATATTAAAGAATTTGAGGTAATTGAGATTAGAAGGATGAAACAAATGAAACAACCGAATGAAATGTTTGGAGAATCATTTCTTTGGACAGCATTATTTAAGAAGAAATAATAAAGTAGATAATTGACAAACTCATCGTTTTTATAGACAATATATTCATAGGAATATACGTTCGGTTTTTGAGTGACGTATGTTTTACATAAATACATAACAAGGGGCTGTCTCCATATGAGTAACGCAAATCAAAAAATTACTACGTTTTTAATGTTTGAGGGCAAAGCTGAGGAAGCGATGAATTTTTATACTTCGCTATTTGATCAATCAGAAATTGTAAGTATTTCTCGCTACGATGAAAATGGACCTGGTAAAGAGGGAACTGTAATTCATGCAACTTTTACGCTAAATGGCCAAGAGTTTATGTGTATTGATAGTTATGTAAATCATAATTTTACATTCACTCCAGCTATGTCTCTTTATGTAACTTGTGAGACAGAAGAAGAAATTGAAACGGTCTTTCATAAACTAGCGCAGGGTGGAGCAATTCTTATGCCTTTAGGTTCTTATCCGTTTAGTAAAAAGTTTGGCTGGTTAAATGATAAGTATGGTGTATCTTGGCAGTTAACTCTTGCTGAATAAAAAAGAAAAATCATAGCTTATTTGTTTAAAGGATTTAGTTAAAAGCTTGAAAAATGAAATAACATAAAAAAGCGTTCCAACTGTTAACAGATTTGGAATGCTTTTTTTATGTGGAAGTGAGTTGTTTAAAACTTACCAATTCTACGATTAGTTTAAATGAATGGAATAGATGTGTAATTCTTTGTCTTTTTAGAATTATTTGGTAATTATTTGCATTTATCTGTTAATGTAAATATAGACAACTATGTATGAACTATCAGGCAGGTTAATAGAAAAAGGAAAGCATTAAGCTTACACATTGAATGCAACTAGATCGTTAGGAGGACTAATCGCGATGGATACTACACAACAAAAACAGCAATGCATGGGATAAGAAGGTTGAAGAAGGTTCTAGATACACGCAGCCTGTAAGTAGCGAGATTGTTGAGAAAAGCAAATCAGGTGAATGGGAGATTACAGTCACTACGGAAAAATCAGTTCCTAGAGAGTGGTTTCCAAAGTCATTAGATGGATTAAAGATACTTTGCTTAGCATCAGGTGGTGGACAACAAGCACCTGTTCTAGCTGCTGCTGGAGCAGATGTAACAGTAACTGATATATCTAAGAAGCAATTGGAACAAGATGAAAAGGTAGCAAAAAGGGATGGTTTGTCTTTAAAAACCGTACAAGGAGATATGTCAGACCTTGGTGATTTTGAGGATGAATATTTTGATATTGTAGTAAATCCTGTCTCTAATTTGTTTGTAAAAGATGTTCATCTTGTATGGAATGAAGTTTCTAGGGTTTTAAAGAATAAAGGTATTCTTATTGCTGGATTTACAAATCCGTTACTATGGATCTTTGATGATAACCAAGAACAAAAAGGTATTCTTGATGTTAAACATTCAATTCCTTCATCAACATTGGATTATTTACCAGAGGATGAAGTTCAAGATTACATCGATTCAAATCAAACAATAGAATATGCGCATACTTTAGAAGACCAAATCCAAGGCCAAATTGAAGCTGGTTTTGCTATAACAGGTTTTTATGAGGATGATTTTGGTGGGACAAGGATATTAGATAAGCATATTAAAACATTTATTGCGACAAAAGCTATAAAGTTAAAGATGGATTAAGAATTTTTGCTTGTCATACGGGGCGTTAGTCGAAGAATGCTCTTAAAATAGAAAAGGATGGCGCTTTCCATCCTTTTCCTTATGTATTTTGAGTGTCGAAACTATTCTCAAAACAAGTTTTACACTACTAATTGTATAATTAGGTTATGCTTCTATATTAAGAATTTTGCTGACCGAATCTTTTCCCGAGTTTAGCTAACAATTCAGGTTGATCGCTTTGGCTCATTATAACTTCAATAAAGATAAGTTGATTCTTATTAAAAGTTATATTTGTTAAGACTTCTGCTAATTCTGCTTCATTTTCTACTTTAAATGTTAGACTTTTTTCTTCTGATCCAAATACCATTGATAGTTTATTGTAATCCCACATCTGTATGTCATTATATGATTGGTTTTGTCCGTGAATGGCACGTTCAACAGTGTATCCGTTGTTATTGATTAAAAATATAATCGGTTTTAAATTTTGACGTAGTATAGTTGATAACTCTTGGGCAGTTACTTGGAAAGAACCATCACCAATAATTAAAATGTTGCGCCATGATAAATTGGCGAGCTGTGTACCAAGTAGAGCGGGCAGTGTATATCCGATAGATCCCCATAACGGTTGTCCTACATATGCAGTGTTATTAGGTAGAGGGATAGCAGCACTACCAAAGAAAGGTGTTCCTTGCTCTACAATTAAGACGTCGTTTTCTTGTAAGAAATGGTACATTTGCTGCCAAAAACGTTTTTGTGTGACCATTTGTGCTTTTGGAATGAACTCTTCAGTAAAAGGTGATGATTCTAAAATAAATGGCTTAACGTCAAGGGTATCTTTATTACGATGCTCAATTGAATCACTTAAATGTTGTAAAACATCCTGCATTACAACTGGACCGTATTTTTTATCTATAATTTTCACAGTGTAGGGATGAATTTCTATAACTTGTTCTTTTGTAAAACCTTGTGTGAAGCCGCCTGTAATAGTATCAGTTAACTTCACACCAATACTAATAATACAATCAGATTCATCAATTCTTTTTCTCAAGTACGGAGAACTTACATCACCAGTATAAATCCCTATAAATTGAGGGTGTTTTTCTGGGAATATTCCTTTTCCCATACTTAACGTCGCGATGGGAAACCCAGTTATTTCTACGAATTGATGTAAATTTTCTTTAGCGTGAAATCGATCTACTTCAAAATCAGCTAAAATTACAGGTTTTTTGGCGTTATTTATTATTGAAGTGGCATGTAGAAGCATTTTATCCAACGCTTCTTTATTACTTAAAATCGGTTTATATAAAATTGGTTCTGTAGGTTTATTAATTGGTTTATTATACACATCAATCGGCAAATTAATATGAACCGGGCGTTTTTCATTCCAACATGCGCGTAAAACACGGTCAATTTCCTCAGCAGCATGCTCAGGTGTTACATTTGTTTGTGCCACAGTGATTTCTCGATACATATTGGAAAAGTGATCGAACTTTCCATCTCCTAACGTATGATGGACGATTGCTCCATTTTCCATTACTTTTGTTGGTGGCGTACCCGTGATTTTTATAACTGGCACGTTTTCCGCATATGAGCCAGCAATACCGTTAATAGCGCTTAATTCTCCAACACCGAAAGTAGTAATAAGAGCAGCGATTCCTATTATGCGAGCATACCCATCTGCTGCATATGCAGCATTTAATTCATTACAATTGCCAATCCACTTTAAATTTTCATGTGCTACCACATCATCTAAAAAGGCAAGATTATAATCACCAGGAACCCCAAATATATGTTCAATTCCTAATTCGTGTAGTCTATCCAATAAATATGTACTTACAGTGTATTGTTTTTTCAAATGAATCAGCTCCTAATTATGCAATGAATGTTTCAATAGACTGAACAAGTTCTAATGCGTTGATTAAAATATTCATTACTAGATTGTGGTATAATTTACATACAGGGGGAAAGTAGATGACACAACATAAAGAAGAACAGATGAATGAGGCATTAGCATTATTTTATTTTGCATATAAAACATTTACTGAAAAGCCAGATGAAATTATAAAAGAATATGGCATTCAACGAGTACATCATCGAATTTTATTTTTTATCGCACGTTTTCCAGGGATAAGTGTAAATGAGTTATTATCACTATTAGAAATAAGTAAACAAGCTCTTCACGGACCGTTACGTCAACTTGTGGAAAAGGGCTTAATTGAGAGTAATGAGGCTATGCATGATCGACGTGTAAAACAGTTGTCTTTAACAGAAAAAGGTGCAGATTTAGAGAAAAAACTGAGTGATGTACAAAGACAACAAATGGGTGCTATTTTTTCAAAATTTGGTGAATCATGTGAGGACAATTGGCACCAAGTTATGAATGAAATGGCAAATAGCCGATCAGGTTTTGATGCTTGGGTATCAAAACGGGAAATACCAGTCGATCAAAAATAATGAAAAAACTTCTGTTTTTATCGTTTGAAAAAGAACAAATTTTATCCATACATTTGGCAACTATCGTTTGGTCATAGAGTGAATGGATAAAAAGATACATTACTAGATACTTTATACGTGTACGCAATGGAACAATAAAATTCACATTTCCGAAAGGGGAATTATAATGATAAAACTTGTACTTATTCGTCACGGACAAAGTTTATGGAATCTTGAAAATCGCTTTACTGGATGGACAGATGTTGATTTATCAGAGAACGGATTAAGTGAAGCGAGAGAAGCAGGAGCAATATTAAAGAAAAACGGATATACTTTTGATGTGGCTTATACATCTGTATTAAAACGCGCAATTCGGACGTTATGGATTGTACTTCATGAGATGGATCTTACTTGGGTCCCAATACATAAATCTTGGAAGCTAAATGAAAGGCATTATGGTGCATTGCAAGGGTTGAATAAAGATGAAACTGCTCAAAAATATGGTGAGGAGCAAGTTCATATTTGGAGAAGAAGTGTTGATGTAAGACCACCGGCTCTTACTGAAGACGATTCTCGATATGAAGCGAATGATCCAAGATATAAAACACTCAAAAAAGGTGAATTCCCATTAACTGAATGTTTAGAGGATACGGAGAAGAGAGTACTTGCTTATTGGCATTCAGAAATTGCGCCGACATTAAAAAGTGGTAATAAAGTAATTATTTCATCACACGGTAACACAATTCGCTCGCTAGTAAAATACTTAGATAACCTTTCAAGTGATGGTGTAGTTTCATTAAATATTCCAACTAGCATTCCGCTTGTTTATGAATTAGATGAAGATTTACGTCCGATTCGTCATTATTATTTAAGTATGGATGGAGAAGTACCTGAAGGGGAAATTCCGAAACATATTTCTTTTTAATACGAAAATTTGAAATGGATGCTTGTCTACATATACAATGTAGACTCATGGTAAAGTAAAACTTTAATCAGTGGGGGTCTTATTGCCCACAAATAGCAGGATAAAAGACGTGGCACCTTCTAATATATATGCGATGTAGCTAAATTTAGAAGCTTGTCCACGTCTTTTGTCATAAAGAGAGCAGCTTGCGCATGTAATGATATCGTGAGTAGTTTTTGAATGGAGGGTGATGTGATTAATGATCTCTAACATTCGAATTGGCTTATTTGTTTTAGCGATTGTCTTTGTAGTCCTTGTTTTCTTTTATTGGAAAAATGAAGAGTTGTACGAGGAGAAGAAGCAACGTATTAGAAAGACTTGGTATGGTTTGTTTATCATATCTGTCACTGTGTATTTCATGATAAAAGGAATCGACTTAACCCTCTGGAAAAATCTTTTGATGTTTACTGCAATGGTTATTTTTGTTGATATTGCGTTCATTTTAACACCTAATATTTCAGAAATATGGGGTGCGAAATTTACCGATATTGGCAAGACAGTTCAATCAATAAAACGATCATTAATTGCATCTAAAGCGAGAGGAGAAATATACACGACAATTATTCAAAATGTTAACCCATCAGTATTCGGTACGATGGAATGGCATACAGAAGAGGAATATACAAAGAGCTTAAATGCATTTTTAGATTCATATGGGGAAAAGATTGGTGCGAAAATTGTTGTTTTTGAAGCCGCGAAAGAATTAAATACAAACTTTCGGGGTATTCGCTCGCAATTTAGTATTATCGTTCCGTTAGAACATATCGAGCAATTGAATGAGCAGAAAGCGGTGCAAGTAGAAAATGTCGGGATTATACCAGCAAAAATAGTAAGTGACGTTTTCATTATTATTGATGGAAAGAAAAATAACCTGCAAGATCGAGATTTTGAAAATGTATATAATTTAACAATACATCATAGTTATTTTAGTAAATAAGGACAGAATCTTATTCTGTCCTTTTCTTCTATACATAAATTAAAAACAAAATCCGACAAAGTTGAATAAAATTGGACAATCATTCCTACACTAGCATGTAGAGGTGATTGTAGTGGTAAAAGATTATGACAATGATTTTTTTAAAGAAGATAACGAAGACACAACCGATTTCTCTTTAATAAAAGGTGATACGTTGCAGCAAGTAGAAGAATTAGAAGAAGAATTAAAAAGAAAATCATAAGTGTACACTCTTTCTATATTTGCTATATAATATAAATAAAAGGTTGTATCTTTTTGAAAAGGGGGAGAAGAGATGGCTGAAGTCAATGTACAAAAGTCTTCGTTTTTTAAAGAAAAAAAAGAAGAATCAAATACAGATTTCTCTCTTGTGAAAGGTGCATTAACGGAGAATATAAATCGGTTAGAGAAACTGATGAATAATAGTAGTTCAAAATATATACATGTGAAAAAAACAAAAGAAAATGCATAGAGCATTTTCTTTTGTTTTTTTATTTAATAGTAAACTTTTCTCTTATTTTTTCAGGCAAATCTGCTTTCTGAATCTCTTCATAGGACTTTACTTCAATTGATGATATTTCATTTTTATTATTATCATCTTGATCTACATAAAGGCGTAAAAACGCGTCTTCATTTAATTTATGATTGTTTTCTTTTTTTGTACTTCTAAATGTAATTTGTTTTTTGACGCCATCTTTATCATATGCGGGCAGCGTATAGTTTCGTAAGTTTCTACCATCTACTTTTTCGATAGTTCCTTCGCCTTTTATCTGCATGTAATATACATCTTTACCAATTCTATTTAGTGACGCTCTCTCACAGCCAATAGTAAAACTAGAAAATAATAAACATAGTGTAATAATTGCTAAAAACTTTTTCATTTTCTTTATCTCCTTTAATGTGTTTCTTTAAAAAGTATAAGGCTATTATTAAATGAGAAAAATCGATATAGATTACAATACCCTTACAATGTTGTAAGAGTGTTGTACATAAAATGAACAATAAAAGTTAAAAGAAAGGTAAAATAATGAATCATGGTATAATGATAAAAGACTTACATACTATTTTTTCATTTTGAGAGGAGCTTGAAAAATGTATTCTACTTTAGAACAATTAACAAAGCACCCTGTATTTTATCATTTTGCAGAAATTTCAAAGATTCCTAGAGGATCAGGTAATGAAAAGGAAATTAGTGATTATTTAGTGGGCTTTGCAAAAGAGCGTAACTTAAAAGTCATTCAAGATGAAGCATTAAATGTCATTATTAAAAAAGAAGCAACAGCTGGTTATGAAAATGTACCAGCTATTATTATTCAAGGTCATATGGATATGGTTTGCGAAAAAAATCAAGCAACAGTACATGATTTTGAAAAAGATCCAATTGAATTACGAATCATTGGGGATATGTTATATGCAAATCAAACAACTTTAGGTGCTGATAATGGTATTGCAGTTGCGTATGCATTAGCTTTATTAGATTCAAAAGAAATTACGCATCCAGCACTTGAAGTCGTTATCACTACTGAAGAAGAAACGACAATGGGCGGGGCTTTTGCTATTGATCCAAATCATTTTGAAGGAAAGATATTTATAAATATTGATTCTGAAGAAGATCATAAATTACTTGTAAGTAGTGCAGGTGGTGCGAAAGCTGTTGAAACAATCCCCGTAATTTGGGATGAAACGCCAGCGAATATGGATGCATACCGTCTATATGTTGGCGGTCTAAAAGGCGGACATTCTGGTATGGAAATTGATAAACAACGCGGTAATGCGAACAAAGTATTAGGACGAGTATTACGTGACTTATCAGCACATACGGAGTTTAACATAAGTGAAGTTCACGGCGGATTAAAAACGAATGCAATTCCGCGTGAAAGTGTAGCTACAATTTTAATTCGTACAGAAGATGTAGGACAAGTAGAAGAAAAACTAGAGTCATGGACACGTGTATTACAAGAAGAAATGCGTGCTGTTGATCCAGATGTTCATGTTACACTGACAAAATTGGATGGAACAGTTGAAAAAGTATTTGCTAAAGAGACACAAAAGCAGCTTATTTCATCATTATTCTTAATTCCGAATGGCATTCAAAGTATGAGCATGGATATTAAAGGTCTTGTAGAAAGCTCAACAAATTTAGGCGTTATTGAAACGTTGCAAGATGAAATTAAATTACGTAACGAAGTGCGAAGTTCTGTAAGTAGTTTAAAACAACATGTTGCAGAAGAAATCAAATATATTGCTGAATTAGTTGGTGCTACATTTGAAATAGAGTCAGAGTATCCAGAATGGCCATACAATCCAAACTCACAAATTCGTAATTTATTTGAAAAAGTACATCAAGAAAAATACAATAAAGAAATTGAAATCTTCGCTGTACATGCGGGGATTGAGTGTAGCGCATTCGTTCAAAAGATGCCTGAATTAGATGCAATTTCATTCGGACCAGACATTTTCAACGTCCACACTCCAGATGAACATATCAGTATCTCTTCTGTAGTGAATAACTGGGGATTCTTCATTGATGTAATGAATGGTACGAAAGAATTAGCTAAGTAATAACGACGAAATAAAAAGGAGCCTATAAAAATTTATAGGCTCCTTTTTTGTATTGGAATTTATCCCGCTATTTGCCGAGCAGCCCGATTGGTTTAACTAATAAACAGTGGGTGATGCATAAAACCCCTACTGATTAAAGTTTCATTTTATGAGAAGGCATTTTTCGTTAGTATGTAATATTAAGCTTGAACAATTAATAAGGATGAATTGTTGATGTTTTTTAGTACTGATGAAGGGGTGGAGAAATGAAGGGAAGAAATCATTTTATTGTTTGTATGTTTTTATTGTTCTTCACATTTAGTTTTATTGGTGTTCAGAAAATAATAGCAGAAGAAGTTGAATTTTCAGGGACAACAGCTCCATTGAATGTAAATGTTAGAGAGGCGAAAAGTTTGAATGCAAATATTGTAGATGTGATTCCCGGAAATACAAAAGTATCTTTTAAAGGATGGGAGTATGGTGAAGCGGTTAAAGATTACTGGACAGGAAATTTAGACAATCGTTGGTTTTACTATTTTAAAGATGGAAAAAAAGTATATGTAACGTCAGCGTATATTAATGGAAATCCTCCAAGTACACCAATAGACCGTAAATTATCTGTACCTAACATATTACAAGAAAGATCAAATTGGTGTTGGGCAGGCACTTCGGTCTCAGTTTTAAATTATTTTGGGAAAACTCCTTCACAAGATCAGTACGTTAGGTATGTTAAGGGTGGATCATATAATAATCCTGCAACTTCACGTGAAATACAATATGGATTATCGGGATATGGTGTTAGCTCAGCTATAAGTTCTGGAGCAAAATCGTATGAGTGGTTCAAAAGTCAAATTAATAGTAATCAGCCGATGATTGCACTCATTATGTGGCAAAATGGAGCTAGCATCGGACACTTTCTAGTACTTGATGGATTTTATAAAGGGACAAATGGAACAGATTATATAACGTACATGGACCCTTGGTATGGTGATCATTATAATCATAATTTCAGTACGTTCCATAACAATAATAATTTTTGGTGGAGTGAAACTGTTTATAATATCCATGCAAACTAATAATATTAAAAGCGGGGGTTCATAAATGGGAAAACTATTTAAGCTTGTGATACCGTGCATGTGTTTAATGACCGTTATTATTTTCGCTAGTAAAATTAGTTATGCATCAAAAAATAAAAGTGAATCGGTACAATCGATCGCATTAAAAGATTATCAATATAGTAAGGGAAGTTCTTCTGAAAATTTAAGCTTTGAAAAAATAACAACATCTCCATTTTCGTTACCAATCTATGAAACAATTCCAGCACAGCAAATTTTAAATAGCTCTGAATTTAAGCATTTACTATTACCAACAAATGAAAAGTTGTGGTTTATTATGAAGGGTGAGCAGCCAGAAGGAATGATTGTTGCGAATGATATTGAACCGATTCGAACGGGCGGAGAAAATAGAAGTAAAGATTTATATGGATTATATACAGCAATAAAGAATAATACAAATGAAACAAAAGATATTAGTTATTTCGAATTTGAAGGGCAAGGAATATTGGTAGTAAATCAAAATAATGATCAAGAAATATACCTTAGTAAAGGTGCCGCTGCCATATTAAAACTTCCTGCTGGTCAAAAAGTATTGAGCAGTGAAGTAATACAGAAAATGAAAGAGAGAATTGTAACTGCTTTTGAATAGTTAATTATAAACTGAATAAATATATATGTATTTAGTATGAAATTTCATGTACTGTATTATTTTCAAAAATAATACAGTACATGGTATAAAAAGGATAACAAGAGAAAAGAGTGTAAGATATTATGAAAAATGATGATTATAGTAGGAAGAGTTGATTCTTACTTGTTTTGTATAGAGTTCGATTCAAATTGCACTTCACATTTAAAATATTTAAATAATTCAAACAGAAAAGCTTGACCTTCACACTATGTAAAGGTTTACAGTAAGACAGAAAAGGAGGTTAAGAAATGAAAAAAATAACGAATTTGTGTATGAGTGCTATACTAACCACATCTATTTTCGGTGGTTATGCTCTAGGGAAGGGGATTGAGAAAGTTCAGGCGAAGGAAATTGAAAAAACGCAAAGAAAAGATATGAAGAAAGTAGAGGTGCGAAAACAAGTAGGAAAGTATACAATGCCAGATGAAAAAAGCAAACATGAAGGAACATGGCTACAATGGCCTCATGAATTTACATATGGGCAAAAATATCAGCAAGAAGTAGAGCCAATTTGGATTCAAATGACAAATGCTTTAAGCAAAGGCGAAAAAGTTCATATTGTTGCATATGATCAAGAAGAAAAAGAAAGAATTACTGAGGTTTTAATAGATCACGGGGTGAATATGGGAAAAATTGATTTCTTTATCGCACCTACTGACGATGTATGGACAAGAGATACTGGACCAATTTTTGTTTATGATAATGACAAAAATCTAAAGATATTAGACCCGGGATTTAATGGATGGGGAAAGAAAACACCATATAAGAAAGATGCTCATCTTCGTGAGAATCTTAGCAAACAGTTAGGTATTGAAAGAATTGATTGGAATAAATTTGTTCTTGAAGGTGGCGCATTTGAATTAGATGGTAATGGAACTGCTTTACTAACTAGAAGTGCTGTGACGAATAAAAATAGAAACGCTAAATTGTCAGAAAAAGATATTGAAAAATATATTAGTGACCTTGGGGTAACAAATTTTATTTGGTTAGATGGAGTACCTAACTTAGATATTACTGATTTTCATATTGATGGATTTGCAAAATTCCACGATAAATCTACTATTATAACATTAAACAAAAAAGATTTAGCTGAATGGGGAACGTCTGATAAAGATATTAACAAGTTGTTGCAGGCAAAAGATGCTGAGGGTAATAAGTACAAGTATGTATATCTGCCGCTAAGCAAGAATAATGTTACATTAGAAAACGGAAAGCAACTCGATTATAAAGGTTCATATATTAATTATTATATAGCGAATCAAGTTATCTTAGTTCCTAACTATAATGATCCTAATGATAAAATAGCAAATGAGATGATTCAAAAACTTTATCCTGATCGTAAAGTTGTGGGGGTTGATGTAAGAGAGCTTTATAAAAATGGTGGTATGATCCATTGTATTACTCAACAACAACCAATTAATTTAAAATAATATATTTATAGTGTTCAGTGGAGTTTTCTATTTTTTATGAAAACCTGTTTATCTATAGGATAGGTAAAGATGCGATGGCATTTTTACCTATTTTATTGTAATTTTTATGAGTTAAGTATACCTTTCCTATAAACTGAAGAAACCCACCCTTTTTGAAAAGAGCTTAATCAAAATGGATGGACTTTCTACATTAAAAGCTATACTTGCTGTTGCAGAAGAAACATTGTCTAAAGGTATGTTTTTACTTTTTAAAAGTCATTCGAAGCCCTTCAATAAAACATCCAAAGAGTCCTCTATTATTGGGATTTTAAAAGTTTCTGGTACAATCATTCTTACTAAAATATCTAAATACAATCTATATTTTTTCTTTTAGCAATCCATACATGCCCATCACCTTCAGAATTACCTTAAATAATAAAAGTTCAGCGACTTTTCTGTTTTTATTTGTAAATGAACACATTATACTTGGCCAATTATTGTGCAACCTTTTCGAATAAATGATTTTCTTTATTTGAAAATAAGGGTGCATCTATAAAACCATAATGATAAACTAAAATACCTAATTCCACTCTAGAATTAATATGCCATTTTTCTTTAATATGATTAATTATCGTTGAAATTCTTCGAGGGGTAACATATATTTTTTTTGAAATTTCTACATCTGTAAATCCTTTTGCTACATAAATAGCCACTTCTAACTCTCTTTCGGTCAACATTCTTTTCATAAAATACGCTCCTTCGAAATTATCTATATAAAAATCAAAAGAAACTATTAAAAGAAATAAAGGTGAAAAACCATATTTATTTTAATCTGGCTATTTGCGGGTAGTAAGACTCCCACCTCAAAATTTAGATGTGGCAAAGAAGTCGGACTCCCTGTAAAAGCCTATCTGGAGTGGACTAATAATCAGTGATGATGAATAAAACTCCCATTGATTATTAGTGAACCATATTTTAATAATTTCTCGTATTGTGATACAAGTTTGTAAAAGAAACTATAAATCCATATAATTAGTAATTGTAACTATATTAATTTTACATTACATTAAAAGTTGGAAAATATTCTTATACTCATAAAGTGTTACATTTGAGGGAGGAAAGATGGAATTCTACAATTTTGGTATTATTATTAAAGAACTTAGAAAGAAAAAAAACATGTCACAATCTGAATTATGTCATGGAATATGTTCACAAAGCCAAATTAGTAAGATAGAAAAAGGTATTATTTATCCATCTAGCATATTGTTGTATCAATTATCTGAAAGACTTGGTATTGATCCAAATTATATATTTGCGCTAACGAAAAACAAAAAAATAAAATATATTGAAAATGTAAAATGTGTAATGAGAGATTGTGTGAAACAAAAAGAATATAATGAGCTTTACGAAATAGTGAAAAAAGAGAAAAACGAAAATAATTTCCAATCAAAAGAAGATAGACAATTTCTATTATGGCATGAAGCGATTGCTATATATTATGTAAATGGAGCAACAATTAATGCTTTTGACATTTTAAATAGAGCACTAAAACAAACCTTAAGTAGTAGTAACTTTTTATCAGAAAAAGAAATAAGCATAATGAATTCAATTGCTATAATACATGCAGAAAATGAAGACTATGAGAAAAGCATAAATATATTAAAACAAAGTTTAATTAATTTTAATAAGATAGAATTCCCTAGAGAAAAAGAAATCAAATTAAGACTCATTCATACGTTAACAAAATGTTTACACCTTGCAAATCAATATGAAGAAGCAATAAAGTATAGTGAAATAGGCATAAAATTAGCTATAAATATGAATACTTTATACTTATTAGGTGAATTGTTTTTTGAAAAAGGTGCAATTTTATTAAAAGTTCAGCACTCTAATGAAGTTGGTTTAACATACATAAAAAAGGCATTATTTATATTTGAATTAACAGAAAGAAAACAATATATAAAAATGATCAAGGATAAATATATTAAAAATCAAGAATAAACAAGAAATAATTCTAACATAAGTTATTCCTAATTGGTATTTATTCCTAAAAAAAGTGCTGTAATACGAACTATTCCTAATTGTTGTTTATTGCTAAAATAAGTACCGTAATATTAGATAAAAATAAAGGGTGGCATTTTATGAAAACAAGAGGGAGTACTCGTAGAGCAGATAGCATGGGGCGTATTGTTATTCCAATGGAAATAAGACGGAGTTTAGGAATTGTAGAAAAAGATTCTCTTGAAATGTTTATAGAAGAGGACCAGATTATTTTACGAAAATATCAATCACCAAGAGCTTGTGCACTTACAGGGGATATTTCAGACAGCAATATTTCGTTAGCGAATGGGAAGATTATTGTAAGTCCAAACGGGATGGAACTGTTAATAAAGAAGTTACAGCAATATCTTTTAAAATAAAAGGTAAGTAAGAAATTTAAAATAGAATATACTTGGAAAAAGGTCCTCTATTACCATTTAGGGGACCTTTTTATTGTTATCAATAAAATTGAGAGGCCGTAGTTGGTTCAATGAAATACGAATTACCTTATAAATAGTCTGACTATTTTTTATAAAAAAACTATTGATTTACATTTTTTGGTTTCGTGTTATATTTTTAGTGTTAACATATTTATATTGAAAATTCTGATTTTAAACTCAGGAAAACTTTAGAAAATGAAATACTCTTACTTGAATTGAAAATCATATAAACATAGTTTGAAAGTAAAGTATGAAAATGAATCAGATTTTCAAATTAAATTTGCCAATTTAACGGAGATTCGTGGGGGAAATGTGACTAAGAAGAAATCTCTTATACTCCACGTTTTTTATCTGTAAATTGGTAGTTCTAATAGCGTTGAAGAAAAGCAAAGGAGCAAAAAAGAAGTAGGTAGTTCATTTAATAGAAGATATGGTGTGAAAAAATAAAACAACGGAGGTTTTATAATGAATAAAGGAACACTGCAGATTACAGAAATCGAAGAAATTAGCATTCCTAATGTATTGAAGGATAAAATGAAGAATCTAATAGACCATGAATTAAAAACTCATAATCCTTATACTTGTGAACAAGAAATAGCTGCAAGCTTTTCAAGAGAGTGGCTTAATTGTTTGATTGATTATTCAAAGAAAACTTCGAATTCAGACATGAAAAAACTACTACATATGATAAATGTAGCGAATTGTGGTGGGAACGTACCACCTACTCTTATTAAAAATATTCCATGTGATCCTATGGAAACCCTATTACCTGGGGAAAATCGCAAAGGTTTTAATTATGGTGAAGACGAACACGATAGAATGAAAAAATATTTTTATGCAGAATGGGTCACATGGCTTTTTGCCACACTTTTTAATTATGATGCTTTAATTCACCCATCCGAACATGCAGGGAAAAATAGATTTCACCTCATTTCCCCTTTGAACAACGATGAAGTTTTGCGAAATGTCGGTGCAAGCACCGGTGGCGGAAACTTTTATCAACATAACGATGCCACAGTGTATACAGATATGAAAGACCAATCAGATATTGAAGCAAGATTGAAAACATTCAATACGAATTTAGAAATTGTATCAAATAGACTTAATAAATCCGTAGAACGAATAGTGTCTGAAATTACTTGTGGAAAATTTACTAGAGTTGATGCTCTTTTATTAAAAGGAGTGTTAAATTTAAAAACTCAAACTCATATTGGAACGCCAAAATTACTTCAAAAGCATCTTGAAGAAAATCACTTCAGTAAAGATGATATATTTGCGGTAAGTAAAATGCCTATTGCTCATATCGCAGGAATGGCGGATGGTGAAATATCTGGATTTGTAGGGGAAATAAACCAAATCATATTTTTGGATGATAATGGTGATATTATTGCAACTTGTTTGAATGGAGCAGAAAATAGATTGATTTATGTGGGAGAAAGTGAAGAAGAAAAATTGAAATTTGACATGTTTTTAGAACTCTTACGAACAACGCCCACTTATAAGGTTCCACTTACATCTGAAGATTTATTAATTATCCCAAATTCATACTATGGTAAACAAACAAATGTAACTCATGGTAGGGAAAGGTTATCTGAGGAAGAATATAAAATCCCGATTGGAGATAATAAGTACGGAAGAAGAATTGTTTGCAGGCAGTACGTTTCCAGCCGATTACGTGATCAGAAAGAAAGTTACTTTACAGATATCATTAACTAGTTTAAAGAGAGGAGGGGCGATGGGGAGGTTTGGGTTATAATAGCTCAAGCCTGCCCCTATTCTTTGTATGGATTTTACTATTGAATTACTCATACTACTATTTTTAGTAGCTGTATTAGCAGGATGGATAGATACAATTGCTGGGGGCGGTGGTATGATAACTATCCCGATAATGTTATTAGTAGGTATGTCTCCTTCTGTAGCGATAGCAACTAATAAACTACAAGGGAGTAGCGGAACCCTCATGGCAACAATGATTTTTATTAAGAAGAAAGAAATTAATCTCAAAGATATGCGTTTGTCCATCTTAATGACCTTTTTGGGATCCGTTTTCGGTGGATGGCTTGTTTTACAGATACGGGCAGAATATCTAATCATGATATTACCTTTTTTACTTATTATTATTGGTCTTTATTTTCTATTATCTCCAAATATAGCAAACGAAGATCGACCGAGAAAAATAAGTATGTTGTTGTTTGCGTTAACAGTGGCTCCGTTACTTGGATTTTATGATGGTTTCTTCGGCCCTGGAACAGGTAGCTTGATTGCTTTAGCGTTCATTCTCTTATGTGGATATAGTGCTACAAGAGCAACTGCAAATGCTAAGATCTTGAATTTTACAAGTAATTTCGCTGCTTTGTTATATTTTATTATTTTTGGCCAAATCGATTGGACAATTGGGTTGATTATGATGCTTGGTCAAATTATAGGATCATATATTGGAGCGAAGATGGTGCTTACAAAAGGGACGTCATTAATACGACCAATAGTGGTTATTGTTTGCTTTGTCATGGCAATTAAAATTTTTTTACAAAATATAAACTAAATGTAATCAATATATTATTTGTATCAAAGTTAGAGTGTTTTCATGTTCTTATTGCAGTATTACGCTGTTTAAGTTGTGTTCAAAATTACACAATTTGACTAGTGTAATGTATTGCGTTATGCTTTTTTTAGTATAAAAGAAAGGCTTGAAGATAATGATTCGTCGTTTGAGAAAGCTAAAAAATGTAGCAGTCGTATTAAGCTTCTAAGTAAATTACAAAATATATAATACTTAGAAGCGAGGAATAAAGTTATGAAGTATCCATTATTTAATCATTGGTCAGAAACAAAGTATATAAAAGATATAGTAACAAATCCACTCATTGAAGTAGGAGAGTACTCCTATTATTCAGGCTATTATAGTCATCAAAATTTTGAAGATGGCTGTGTAAGGTATTTGTGGGGGGATGCTAAGTCTCAAGCACTTTTCAATCCAATTGAACAGATGGGATGGCATCTTGATAAACTCATTATTGGGAATTATGTTTGCATTGCAAGTGGAGTAGTCATTTTAATGGGTGGTAACCATAATCATCACTCAGAATGGATTACAGTATATCCATTCGCTGAGCAAATTGAACAATCATATGAACCTAAGGGTGATACAGTCATAAAAAGTGATGCTTGGATTGGAATGAATGCTATAATAATGCCTGGCGTTACTATTGGTGAAGGGGCAATTGTTGCTGCAGGATCTGTCGTAAGTAAAGATGTTCCGCCGTATACAATAGTTGGTGGAAATCCTGCTAAGGAAATAAAGAAACGATTCACTGATACAGAAATAAACATGTTAATGGAAATGCGTTGGTTTGATTGGGATAGGAAATTGATTGAGAAGGCAATTCCGCTGTTATCTAGTCCATCCATCGAACCATTATTTGCTTTTTATAAAAATGAAGTGAAAAATAAATAAATCAGTTAGAAAAACTACATCCAGTATAGGGTGTAGTTTTTTTATTACAAAAAACTAATAGTTTAGACTAAAGAAAATTCATCTCTAATATAAGTCTAGCAAATAGCTGAATTGAGTAATTAAAATCCTTGATAGCTAATAAAGCATTAACGGGCAGTAAGACCCCAACTGATTAAAGTTTCACTTTATTTTTTGTAAATATGGAACAAATGTAGTATCTAGATTGTCTATTAATTGTAATCCTAAAAAATATGAAAGTGCGAATCATTTTGAAAAATATAAGGGGATTAAAAATAGGGATATGTGTGGGAATACAAAGTATCAGGGCATCTAAAAGTGTCGGATGAGATGGTCTATATGAAAGCGATTCTAATGTCTTATATGTATATACAATTTGAGAACACTGTCTGTTTTTTTGAGATTATGTTAGAATAACGCTTTTTTGAGTACAAAGATATTGGAGGTAACAGAAGTGAAAGGTATGCTTTGCAAGAGATTTATTGCAATAGTAACAGTGCTTACACTATTTTGTAGCATGTTCGTTACATTTGGAAGAGCAGCGGCGGAAACAGCTTCTGCTATAGAGGTTGAAGCAGGATCAGCAATTTTAATAGAAGCAAATTCCGGGAAAATTTTATATGAAAAAAATGCAGATGAATCATTGGCAATTGCTAGTATGACAAAAATGATGAGCGAATACTTAGTTCATGAAGCGGTGGATAAAGGAAAACTTAAATGGGATCAAAAAGTTAAAATCTCTGAATATGCACATAAGATTTCGCAAGATCGTTCATTATCAAACGTTCCATTAGAAAATGGTGGCTCTTATACAGTAAAAGAGTTATATGAGGCAATGGCAATTTACTCTGCAAACGGTGCAACAATTGCTTTAGTTGAAGAGATTGCTGGTAAAGAAGTCAACTTTGTAAAAATGATGAACGATAAGTCGAAAGAGTTTGGAATGAAAGATTATAAATTTGTAAACTCTACAGGCTTAACAAATCACGATTTAAAAGGATATCATCCAGAAGGGACAACTCTAGACGAGAAAAATAAAATGTCTGCAAGGGATTGTGCAATTTTAGCACAACGTCTTATTCAAGATTTCCCCCAAATATTAAATACAGCAAAAATTCCTAAAAAAACATTCCAAGAGGGTGGTAAATATCCAATTGATATGGCGAACTTTAACTGGATGTTAAAAGGTTTAATTAAGCAATATGAAGGTGTAGATGGTTTGAAAACAGGAACGACTCCAGAAGCGGGAGATTGTTTCACTGGTACAGTAGAAAGAAATGGTATGCGCCTAATTTCTGTAGTGATAAAAGCAAAATCTCATACGGCACGTTTTGATGAAACAAAGAAATTATACGATTATGGATTTGCGAATTTTGAAGTGAAGAATGTCTACAGAAAAGATTCAGTAGTAAAAGGGCATGAAACAGTGCGAGTAGCAAATGCAAAAGACAAAGATGTAGTAGTTCAAACGAAGCAAGCTGTTTCACTTCCAATGCCGAAGGGCAATAAAGACATTTATAAAAAAGAATTTAAAGTATTGAATAAAAAACAAGAAGCGCCTATGAAAAAAGGTGTAACAATTAGTGAAATGATTATCTCGCCTAAAGATAATACAGATCCTGGGTTCTTATCAGGTAAATCGTTACAAATAGATCTTGTAACAAAATCTGATGTGGAACAAGCAAATTGGTTTACACGTTTTATACGTAAAACAGGATCTTTTTTTAGTGGTATGTGGGATAGTGCGATTGATATAGTAAAAAGCTAATTTTATAGGATACAACTAAATATTAGTCTGAAACAAAAGGTTTCAAAGTCTTATAGGTTCTTATGTGCATAGTTTGGAATGAAAGAGTGTATTACTTTTGAAATTTGGTTCTTCGGAACATTTTGTATTTCTATCAAGCTAAAATAAATTTATATCCAAATATCCCTAAAACGCTATTCTTTTTGTAGAAATATACAGAAAGGATGGCGTTTATTATGAATTTTTCGATTTAAAGGATTCGGGTGCAAGGTTAGTTTAATAAAGTTACATGATGAAAAAACACCCACTATTCCATCAATTTACAATAAAAAATTAATATCTGGTACGTATTTCTGTAATTAGATTGTATCCCGCTATTTGCCGGGCAGTAAGACCCCCATCTCAAAATTCAGCGGAAGCAAGGAAGTTAGGTGGGGGCCCTGCTGCCCGTAAACGCCCGATTGGCGAGGGCTGATTAAAGTTTCACTTTATAAAAATTTAATAAAATCTTTTCTTTGTATTAAATATTTTGTTTTAAATTATGTATATAAAGAAATGGAGGTCAAATTAACTTTGTACTGCTTATATTAGGAATTTAAAGAAACAATATGTACAATCCACCCACTACATTCTTATAGTGGCCTTTATGAACAGCAAAATTTACAATTTACAAGGAGAACATTTTATGAGTAAGAGAATAAAAGAATTAGATTCCATACGAGGGTTAGCGGCACTTACTGTGGTATTTGGACATTTTTGTTTAATGCTACCATCGTTGCCTAATTCTATTAAATTTTCCCCGCTTAGGTTTTTATGGGCGGGTGGGGAAGCTGTTATCGTTTTTTATGTACTAAGTGGTTTTGTGTTATCTATGGCACTTTATCATTCAAAAACAAATTATTGGGGATATTTAATTAAGAGATTTGTAAGAATCTATATTCCTTATTATTTTTGGATAATCGTTACCTTTGTTTTATTTATTTTATTTTCGTCGTATGAAGTGGTAGGATTACGAGATTGGTTCTATGATAGGTGGCAAGGGTCTATAACAAAATTAGATATTCTAAACCACTTTGTGCTTCTTAATAACTTTTTTACGGAAAATTATAATCCAGTTATTTGGTCATTGGCTCAAGAAATGCGTATATCTATTGTGTTTCCTTTGTTATTCCTTCTTTTTTATAAACTGAATTGGAAGAAAACGATACTATTTGCATTGAGCTTTTCTTTAATTAGTGTTGTTCTTAATATGTTGCATATTGGGAAAGCTGAAGGATTTTATAATGGTTATGCTGATACACTGCATTTTACATCTATGTTTATGGTTGGAATGTTACTTTTTAAGTATCAGGAAAAACTTATCTACTCATATAGGAACATGAAAAAATTTAAAAAAGGATTTCTTATTGCATTAGGGATTATTCTATATTTATATTCCATTTTAATTTATGGTTTTTCCCGTAATGATACAACTTTCTTATTAAAAGATTGGGGTGTCGTAATGGGGGTTAGTATATTTATTATAATGGCTATGAGTAACCTAAAAGTAAAAGCATTTTTAAATAAGAGTGTATTTGTATATTTAGGAGAAATTTCATACAGTATCTATTTGTGTCATTTTCCAATCATGATGGTATTATTTAAACTTTTGTATACAAAGATACCTATCTTTTTCCTTCTTACTTTGTGCATTGCAATGACACTACTTTTTTCTATAGTTTCATATCATTTAATCGAAAAGAAATGTATCAACTGGGCAAAACAAAGAACAACAAATTTTTTGAAAAAAGTATAATTACTAGATAGATTTTATTTCTTTAGTAAATATATGAATATGACCGATTCCTAAGTATACTTAGGAATCGGTCAATTTTGGATTCTAAATGTAAATATAGTAAAGTGGAATATAATTGAAATCGAAAACCACTTAGAAATAACAATTACGGTGTGAGCTATTGTATAGTATAGATATGGTTAATAATAAAGGGGGAATACATATGTGGAAGCGATTTGTAGCAATTGGTGATAGTTTTACAGAGGGGATAGGGGATAAAGTTGAGGGAATTGCATTAAAAAGTTGGGTAGATCATTTTGTTCAACTGTGTGAAAACGATATAGAATATGCCAATTTTGCAAAGCGTGGGTTAGTAACTAAAGAAATTCGCTCGCAGCAATTGGAAAAGGCGTTAACTTTTAATCCAGATTTGGTTAGTCTCATTGCAGGGGCAAACGATGTTTTAAAAGGACGTTGGAATCATGATGCATATAAGAACGATATGGAATTTATGATAAATACATTAAGTAAAGCAGGGGCTGATATTATTATAGCAAACCTTCCAGATTTTACAGTTAGGCTTCCTTTTGCTTCTGAAAAAAAACAAGTAATAAAAGAACAATTATTAGAGGTAAATGAAGTTATATATTCACTGAGCAGAGAGTATAAGCTTCATCATGTTGATTTTTGGAATCATCATTTAGTTAATGACAATACGCTTTGGTCTAAGGATTTAATTCATCCAAACTCAAAAGGATATGTAAAAGTTGCTGAATTAATTTTTAGTAGTTTGCCTGTACAGAAGATAAAATAATAGTTTGCAATTTAACGAATATGATATTAAGTGTATAAAGCTATGTTTTTTAGTAAATAGAAAGAACTAAACATTTAGCAAACAAAGCGTTTCTACGATATATTTCTACAGTAGTGCACAAATACAGAATCACAAAGAAAGATCACTTATGGAAATAGGTGGTCTTTAAATGTTTTTTATAACTAAATTAGTATATACTGTATTACTAACAGTTTCGTACTACATAAAAATTAAGTTCTCTTATAGAAAAACTGATTTTATATTATCTTAAAATATAATAAAACGTTCAAATCATATTTTGGGTATGTATCTTAATTGTGAATGATGTGTAATTTTTTTGAAGTATAAATATCCAATAAATAAAATAGGTAGTAGGTGCAGAAGTATTAATACTATATTATTCAATTCTTGTTATGAGTACATTAGTGATTGGTAATATTATATTTTTATTATCAACTTTAGTTATTGGAATTAATTTGCATAGAAAATATGTAGGATTAGAAAAAATATACTTTATTGTATATTTTTTTTGTTTAGTTGGATTTACGGTCTCTTTAAACTATTATGTTAATAAAATTAAAAAACTTAATTCTTAATACCCTTATGGTTAAAGCTATCTATAAAATGAAAATATAACTAAATAATAGTTTGCTATGATTTGTGGATTTGGTTTTTTATCCGAATTTTCTGATTCAAATATTTCAACTTTATGAATATAGTAGGTGAAATATTTGTGTGATAGTATTTGAGATAGAAAAAAGCCAACTTTAAAAAGGATGTGAATTGAATGTGTAAACGACTGTAAAGGGTTATATTAAGGCAACGTTTAGCTGTTATTAGTGTAAGGTAAAGATATATTTTGTAACAGTTGATATAAAAATGAAGGAATAGGTACGCTTTCGTTTGTCTGACTATTTTAAATATACGAAAAATAATACCGATTTGAGTTTTGACGAAGTTAAATTCTAGGTGAGATGTCAATAATGATTAATTAGGTTTAATAAAGAGGTACCTTATACGCAAAAGCGTTTATATTAGTAACCTAAGGAGCTTGCTTTTATGAAAACTACTGATTCAAAAGGCCTATTAGGAAATAGGGTTTATTTACAAGTTTTCTCTGCCTATTCATTGCTTATGCTTGGTGTTTTTATTGATATGTTAGCGATTATGACTATAGTTGGGTTTGAATGGGAAGTAGATCCTACTATGATTGGATTGATTCCTGTTGCATATGCACTTCCTGGAATTATTTTTGGCTCATGGGCAGGTGTTATTGCGGATCGTTTTAGAAAAATTCCAATTATGATGTTCTGTAATCTAATGGTTGGTCTAATAACAATTGCTCTTTTATTTGTACAAGATATCCACTGGCTCTTAGTGGCATTAATGATTCGTTCCATTTTTATTGTTTTCTATTATCCTGCACAGCAAACACTAACAAGACAGATTGTATCCCCGGACTTGCTTACTAAAGCAGTAAGTATCAACGGAATAGTAGAGCAGGGTACAAAGATAGTAGGCCCACTTATAGGGGGCATGTTGCTGAGCTGGTTTCAACCAGAGTTCTGCCTCATTATAAGAGCTATAAGTTGTTTATTAGCTACCTTAGTTCTGATACCCACAATAAAATTTAAAGAAACTATATCGAAAGAATTTGTTGAAAAGCAAAAACAAAGTACTTGGACCGCTTGGGTACAAGGGTGGGGTTATGTGTTATCTAATCGGATAATATTATCAACCATGATTTTCGTTACAATAGCCATGGCAGTATTACAATTAGTAGACTCACAATTCCCAACTTTATTTAAGAGCTTATTCCCACATGATAAAAGTAAAATGGGATATATCATTTCTATTATTGGTCTTGGCGGAATACTTGGTGCATTACTAACTCAGAAATTAAAACAATTTCAATATGGCTGGGTAGTATGTGGAGGTATGGTTTTAATGGGAATTGGTTTTGGGGGGATTGGTTTGATAACGCCCGGTACGGTCTTCGTTTTAGCTTATTTAATTAGTTTTATCGCTGGTATCGGAAGTGGGCTGATGCTTGTATCTAATCAAGTCATTTTACAAATAGAATCCGATCAAGATCAAGTAGGAAGAGTATTTGGTATACAAAGCAGTTTAACAAACGCAGTTCTAATTATTTCTCCTGCTCTTAGTGGTCCATTAGTGCATTTGTTTGGAGTAACTCAACTCTATGTTTATGGAGGGATTGGGCTTGTTATTATTGGAGTAATTGGAGTTTCACTGCAGAAATATTTATGGGCTAAACATAAACACGAACCTATAAGAGCAAATAATTTTTGAAGGGAAGATTTTTATGACCAATGAGGAATGCTATCCATTAAGCCATCCGCAGCGAAGAATATGGTATACAGAAGTCGTTCATTCTGATAAAGGAATATGTAATTTAAGATTTTTATTTAAACTTCATCGAAAAATGAATTATTCAAAATTAAACCAAGTTGTGAATCGCGTTATCAGTGAAAATGACGGTCTGTGCATTAGGTTAAAAGAAAATGGGCATCAGGAACCGAAACAATATTTTACTAAACATGAAGAACAAGAATTTGAGTTTTTTGATTTCAGTAATGTGGAGAATACAAATTTGCTTGAGGAATGGATTGAGCAGAAAACAAAAGAAACGTTTACATTATTTAATTCAAATTTATACTATTTCGCTTTAATAAAATTAAACGATAATGAATGTGCAGTCTTTGGAAATGTTCATCATATTATTATGGATGGTTTATCAATTCAAATATTTACTGAGCAGATTGCAAAATATTATTATGACATGCATAACGAGAATGAGGAAGGCGAAATTAAAAATTCATATGTTCAATTTCTGACCAACGAACAAACATACTTGAATAGTAGTCGCTTTCAAAAAGATCAAAAGTTTTGGTTAGAGGAATTTAAAACACTGCCATCTGTGACTGGATTGAAGCCTTATAATACGTACCAAGTTAGTACAAAAGCATCACGTGAGACGTTTATATTAACGGAACATTTGAAGAGAAAGACAGAAAAATTTTCTGAAGATTACAAAATTAGTTTATATACTCTTTTTGTTGCTGCTTTCTCGTTGTCCATGTATCGGTGGACCTCATCGCTTGATATTGGTTTAGGAATGGCTTACGGCAATCGTATGACTAAAATGGAACGAAAATTGATTGGAATGATGGTGAGTACAGTTCCTTTAAGGATGGATATTGATCCAGAAGAAGAAGTACTTTCATTTATTAGTAGGGTGTCCAGAAAACAAAGTAAATCATTGAGACACCAGAAATATCCATTTGATTTGTTATTAAAGCAGATTAATAAAGAGAATAACAGTAATGTGAGACTTTTCGGAACTACGATTGATTATAGGGATCGTGATGAAAGTGGTGACTCACTATGGATTCCAAACCGTGAAGAAGTACAAGATTTTGCAGTGCATATTGAAAATCTAATTGATATAGACTCTTTACATGTACATATTGATTATCGTGAGGAGCTATTTTCTAAGGAAGAGATAGAACGATTTTTTAACGTTATGCTAGTGATACTAGAAAATACTTTTGAAAACCCAAAGCAGAAGGTGGCTGAAATAGAAATCATTTCTGAGGAAGATAAAAGAAAAAGTTTAGTTGAGTTCAACAATCCTAAACTGGATGTCCCACCTCAAGTAACTATTCATGAAATGTTCGAACGGCAAGCGATGATTTATCCAAATTCTATTGCAGTTACGTATGAAAAAGAAAAAATTACTTATAAGGAGCTTAATGAACGTGCAAACCAGTTAGCTCATTATCTGCAGAAAAAGGGAGTAGGACCTGATACTTTAGTTGGACTGTGCGTTGAACGTTCCCTCGAGATGATTGTAGGTATTTTAGGAATTTTGAAGGCTGGTGGGGCTTATGTTCCACTTGATCCAACATATCCAGAGCAGCGACTTCAATATATTTTAGAAGATGCTAGCATTCAGTTATTCGTAACGCAAGAAAGTTTAAAAGAATTGAACTGGTTACCAGAAAATGTTGAGTCGATTTGCCTGGATCGTGATCAAGATGAGATTGGGAAAGAAAGTAAGACTTTGCCGGTTTCTAATATCGGTCCCCAAAATCTGGCATATGTAATCTATACTTCGGGATCAACGGGAAATCCAAAGGGCGTTATGATAGAGCATTACAATGTTATACGGTTATTTAAATCGACGGATTGTTTGTATCAGTTTAATGAAAAAGATACTTGGACGCTTTTTCATTCGTATGCATTTGATTTCTCAGTATGGGAAATTTGGGGAGCGTTATTATATGGTGGAAAATTAGTTGTTGTTCCGTACTGGATTAGTCGATCACCTAAGGATTTTTATCAATTATTGGTGGAGGAAGAAGTCACAGTTCTAAATCAGACACCTTCCGCATTCCGCCAATTAATACGAGTGTGTGAACAAGAAGATAAGAATAAAAATTTGCAGCTGCGTTACGTGACATTTGGCGGAGAAGCGTTAGAACCTATTGGCTTGTTACCGTGGTTTCAAAGGTATGGGGAGAAAAAACCACAGTTAATTAATATGTATGGAATTACCGAAACTACAGTTCATGTTACATATTATCCAATTACTCTAGATGATGTGCAGCATGCTTCAAGAAGTAATATTGGAAAGCGGATTCCCGATTTAGAAGTGTATATACTAGACGCTTATCAACAACCTGTTCCTATAGGTGTTGATGGTGAACTTTATATTGGTGGAGCAGGATTGGCACGTGGATATTTAAATAGACCTGAATTAACAGCAGAGCGTTTTATATCTCATCCATTTAGTAGTAATCCGAAAGAAAGATTATACCGGACAGGAGACTTAGCTAGGTATTTGCCAGATGGGAATCTAGATTATCGTGGAAGAATTGATCATCAGGTTAAAATACGTGGTTTCAGAATTGAGATTGGGGAAATTGAGTCTACTTTAAATACATATGCATCTGTAACAGAGGCAGTTGTAATTGTAAGAGAAGATCAGCCGGGCGATAAAAGATTAGTAGCATATGTTGTAGGAGATGGAAATGTAGATGCGTGGAGAGAGTATCTTAAAGCGAAACTACCAAGTTATATGGTTCCTTCGGGATTTGTGGCGATGGAAGCTATTCCACTTACAGCTAACGGTAAAGTTGATCGTGAGGCCTTACCTCTGCCAGAGGAAAAGCAGATTAATAGTGAATGTGTTGGCCCTCGGAATAGTAACGAACAGATACTGACTACCATTTGGAAGCGAGTATTAGGTGTTAAAAAGGTGGGAATCTATGATAATTTCTTTGAAATTGGTGGCGACTCGATTCTCAGTATTCAAATCATATCTCAAGCAAGTCAAGTGGGGTTAAAACTTACTCCAAAGCAAATGTTTGAATGCCCAACTATCGCTGAGCTGGCACAAGTGGCTATAGAAACGCAGGGAGTACAAGCGGAGCAGGGAATTGTGATAGGTGATGTGCCTCTTACTCCAATTCAGTGCTGGTTCTTCGAGCAAGAACATCCACATACAGAGCATTGGAATCAATCAATGCTTTTAAGAGTAAAAGAAAGATTGAATGTGAAATTACTAGAGGGAGCGATATTAAATTTACTGAAACATCATGATGCTTTACGTTTCCGGTACGAACAGTTACCAAACGGAACGTGGAGGCAGAGAAATGAAGGGACTGATGAGCTGTCAGTACTCCATGTTGTAAAACGTAATCAAGTTAATGAAAAAGAGTGGAATAAAATAATACAAGAAGAGATGAACATTAATCAAGCTAGTTTCAATTTAGTTACTGGTCCGTTAATGAGAGTAGTGTACTTTGAAGATAACTTGACTGGAAATGATCGAATATTCTGGGTGATTCATCATTTAGTAGTAGATGGAGTGTCATGGAGGATTCTATTGGAAGATTTACAGGTGGTATATAACCAGATGAAACAAGGTCAAGAAGTTCGCTTACCTGCGAAAAGTACATCTTTTAAAGAGTGGTCTGAACGACTCCAGACATACAGTGATTCGGGTATTTCAAAAGAAGTACAAAATTATTGGAATGAACAAGTAGAAAAAGAAACGATGAAAATTCCAATGGACTATCCAATACAAGAAACAACAGAAGAATCGATTGATCAAGTGACGAGGACTCTAGGAATAGAAGAAACACAAACATTGTTATACGAAGTTCTAGTCACTCATAAGACAAGGATTGATGAGGTACTATTAACGGCATTAGGACAAGCTATCGTTGATTGTATAAATCAGCAAACCGTTTCTATTCATCTAGAAGGACACGGAAGAGAAGAGATGATTGAAGGTATTGATTTATCAAGGACAGTGGGCTGGTTCACGAGTATTTATCCCGTTCATCTCAATTTTCAAGGAACTCAGACACCTATTGAAGGGTTAAAGGCTGTCAAAGAACAATTACGTCGAATTCCAAATCGCGGAGTTGACTATGGTATTTTACGTTACTTGAATAAAGGATTACTTCCGTTTTATCAGCAAAAGCCTTCAATAAGCTTTAACTATTTGGGCCAATTTGATCAGGTGTTTTCAAGGGACTCTTTGTTTATGCAAGAGACAGGATTTACATTTTTAGATCATGCTCCAGATTCCAAACCGTCTCATCTAATTGATGTTATCGGAATGGTGAAAGATGAAAAGTTACATTTTATTTGGATGTATAGTAGGGAACAGTTTTCTAAATTAAAAATTCAAGTGATAGCAGATGGTATGTTAAGGCATCTCCGTCAACTTATAAATAAACCAACAACAGAGTCTGCTTTTACGGTATCAGATTTTGCTGATGCAGAGGATCTTACGGAAGAAAGCTTAAGCAAAGTATTACTTAAATTAACAAAAAAGAGGGTGTAAAAATGGGAGACGTTATTGATATATATGGTTTATCACCTTTGCAAAAAGGAATACTGTTTCATACTTTATACGATCAAGATGATGAACATTCTTTTTCCTATATTGTACAAGTAGGTTTCTTGCTCGGGGGGCAATTGGATATTGCTACTTTTGAAAAAGCTTGGGAATATGTTATTCAACGACATGAGGTTCTGCGCTCAGTATTTGTTTGGGAGGAAGTAGAAAAACCTCTACAAGCAGTTTATGAATGTCTTCCTTTTACTATTCATCAAGAGGATTGGAGTACCTATTCGCATGAGGAGAAGGAGAAGAAATTACAACAGTTTTTGACTGCAGATCGTAGGAAAGGATTTTTATTGGATGAAGCACCATTGATGAGAGTCACTGCGATTAAAGAAGCAAAAGAGGAAACGAGAATTATCTGGACACATCATCATATTTTGCTAGATGGATGGAGTGTGTCATTGGTCTTTAGTGAAGTGATGGAAGTTTATCTCAAGATGATAAAGGGAGAATTGTTGAATCTTCCTAAATCTCTTCCTTATAAAAAATATATTCAATGGATAAATAAACAAGATCAAAGTCAAGCAGAGGAATTTTGGAAAGAAGAATTAAAAGGGTTCTATGCACCCACTCCATTAGCAATGGAAAGAAAGGATCAAGGACAAGAGAAGGGTTATGGAGAGTTTGCTTATCAAGTATCTGAGGAACTTACTGAGAGTTTACAAAAGTGGGTACGAAATAGTCGATTAACGTTGAATACGTTAGTACAAGGTGCATGGGCTTATTTGATGAGTAGGTATAGCGGTGACAGTGACGTCGTATTTGGCGTAACTAGCGCTGGACGTCCTACTGATTTAATAGGAGCAGAGAATATGGTGGGGCTATTTATTAACACATTACCTACCAAAATTCGATTAACGGATAATGCATCAGTAGTAGATTGGCTTCGTAAAATACAAATGAAAGAAATGGAACGAAGACAGTATGAGTATAATTCGTTGATAGATATTCAAGGCTGGAGTGAGGTTCCGCGAAATTGCTCCTTATTTCATACCTTGTATGTGTTTGAAAATTATCCAATTCAAGGTGAGAGAAATGATGATTTAAGATTACTAGATGTTAAAAGCACGGAACAAACAAATTATCCTTTAACACTCATTGTAATGCCCGGTAAGAAGATTACTTTAAAGTTGATGTATGATCGAAGCTATTTTAATGAAGAAACAATAAATCTGATTCAGAATCACTTATTGCAAATATTAATTCAGATGACGAAGAGCCTAGATTCAAAACTATTTGAAATTACTCATTTAACAGAAGAAGAACAAATACAGTTACTAGAGGAATGGAATCATACTCAAGTTAATTATTCGGCTGAAGGCATGATTCATACGATGTTTGAGGAGCAAGTAAAAAAAACACCGGAAGCAATCGCGGCTAGTTACGAAAATGAACAAATTACCTATAAAGAGTTGGAGAAGCGTGCAAATCAGTTAGCTCATTATTTACAAAAGCATGGTGTAGGCCCAGAGTCTCTAGTTGGGGTATATATGGAACGTTCATTACAAATGATGATAGCGTTATTAGGTATTCTAAAATCAGGAGCAGCGTATGTTCCACTTGACCCTACTTATCCAGAGAGTCGACTTCGATATATATTAGAGGATGCTGGAATCGAAGTACTAGTGACGGAAGAGAATTCTAAAAATTTGTTTGTATCTGAAAATATAGAAACGATTTGTATGAATAAAGATTACACTGCAATTGAAAAAGAAGAAACAACCCCATGTATAAGTGGTGTAACAGGAGAAAATTTAGCGTATGTTATGTATACTTCAGGATCTACAGGGAATCCAAAGGGAGTAATGATTGAGCATCATTCAGTAATTAATTATCTAGAATGGATGCAACATAAATATCCGCTTTCTGAAAAGGATGTGGTCTTGCAGAAAACGCCATTCTCATTTGATGTCTCTGTTTGGGAATTGTTTTGGGGCATTCACGTTGGTGCAAGTGTATCTTTCCTACCTCCAGGTGGAGAAAAAGATCCTTCTATTATAGCTGAAGTGATTAAACAACATCAGGTTACTATAGTTCAATTTGTACCTTCGATGTTATCTGTTTTCTTAGATCACTTCAATCATATTGAATTGAACATGAATTGTTCGTCCGTACGCCATGTATTTTCTGGTGGAGAAGAACTAAGTTCAGGGTTAGTTAGACGATTTCAACAGAAATGGAATTATAGTGAACAAGTGAAATTAACCAACTTTTATGGACCAACTGAAGCCACTATTTATGTGAATGCATTTGATATTCAGCCTAATCAAGAATTTGTTTCTATTGGGCAGCCAATACAGAACACGCAATTATATGTATTAGACCAAAATCAACGCTTGCAATCAATAGGAACTGAGGGTGAGTTATATATTGGTGGTGCTGGTTTAGCGCGTGGATACTTAAATCGTCAGAATCTTACTGCTGAAAAATTCATTTCGCACCCATTTCGATTGGGGGAAAGACTATATCGAACAGGAGATTCAGTAAGATATCTAACTGATGGAAATATAGAATTTATAGGTAGAATGGATCATCAAGTCAAAATGCGTGGTTTTAGGATTGAATTAGGAGAAATTGAAGCAACTTTAGAAAAATGTTCGTTTATTAAAGAGGCTGTTGTATTAGTTAGAGAAGATCGTCCAGGTGATCAACGATTGGTTGCATATGTAATAAGCGATGGAAATACCCAAGAGTGGAGAGAGTATTTACAAAACCAATTACCGAATCATATGATTCCAGCGCACTTTATAGAGTTAGAACACTTCCCGCTTACTCCGAATGGGAAAATTGACCGAAAGGCCTTGCCAGCACCTGATGAGCAAGCTATTGAAGATTTAAATGCGCTACCTCGGACGCCATCGGAAGAGCTTATTGCCTCGGTTTGGAGTCAAGTGTTAGGAACAGAAAATATTGGTATTCAAGATTCCTTCTTTGAACGTGGTGGGCACTCACTACTTGCTACTCAAATCGTCTCTAGATTGCAAGAACTGTTCCAAATTAAAATTCCATTACGTGAACTTTTCAAGCACGATACAGTGGAAGCATTGGCGAAACGAGTAGATCAGTTACGAAAAGAAGATAAAAAACGAGAGGTTGCTCCTCTTGTACCTATGAAAAGAGAAGAAGTTATCCCACTTTCCTATGCGCAAAAACGTCTATGGTTTATTGATCAATTAATGCCAAATAGTGCTATGTACAATATTCATGCAGCGTGTCGCTTAACAGGTAAATGGTCAATTGAAGCATTGGAGGTCGGATGGAATCAATTGTTGGAGCGTCATGAATCATTAAGGACGACAATTCTAGAACAAGAGGGTGAACCTTTTCAACAGGTTCAATCTCATGTGTTCAGACATATTCCTCAAACGAATCTAACAGATCTTTCTTTGGAAGATAGGGAAAGAGAAATGAAACGCCTTATTCAAAACGAGGCGGAGGAACCATTTCATTTTGGACAAGATCCTCTGATTCGAACACGAATATTGAAAGTGGACAGGGAAGAATGGGTTCTCATTTGTACGATGCATCATATTATTTCAGATGGATGGTCAATGGGAATCTTACTTGAAGAATGGATGGCTTTTTATGAAGGAGCACTAACCGGAAAACCAGTGGAATTGAAGGAGTTATCTATCCAATATGCAGATTTTGTCATGTGGCAGAAGGAATGGCAAAAAGAGGAGAATTTGAATCAGCACCTTCAATATTGGAAGGAAGAATTATCTGGGGAACTACCGGTTTTACAATTACCGATGGATCGTCCTCGACCTGCAGTTCAAACCCATCGTGGTGCAAGTCAGTCCTTAATAGTGGCGAATTCCCTACAGGAAAAGCTCGAAGATTTAAGTTTGCAAGAAGGATGCACTTTATTTATGACATTGATGGCAGCGTATCAAAGCTTCCTTTCTCGTTATACAGGACAGGACGACATTATAGTTGGAAGCCCAATCGCTAATCGAAATGTGAAAGAGATTGAGGGATTAATAGGATTCTTTGCAAACACGTTGGTTTATCGAGCTGATTTCAGTGGGAATCCGACGTTCCAAGAACTATTGTCGCAGGTAAGAAAAAAAGCGCTAAAAGCATACGAGTATCAGGACATCCCATTTGAGAAAGTGGTAGAATTCGTAAAACCTGAAAGGAATACAAGTCATTCACCAATATTCCAAACTATGTTTACTTTACAGAATACGAAACAAGAATTTCTTCAGCTATCTGAAAGACAAATGGAACTCATGGAAAGCCATGCTTCTGTTGCCAAATTTGATTTGAGTTTATTTGCTTCTGAGACGGAAGAAGGATTATCACTAACCTTTGAATATAATACTGATTTGTTTAATGATACAACCATTGAACGTATGGCAAGTCATTTTAAACATTGGTTAAATCAAATTGTCTCTCATCCAAAATGTGTACTATCAGAACTGAATATGTTATCGAAAGTAGAATATAAGCAACTACTAGAGGAATGGAATAAATCGCGTGTTATAGATATGGAAGAAAGTACGATTCATACAATGTTTGAAGAACAGGTGAAAAAAACACCAGAAGCAATTGCAGTAGTGTGCGAAGATGAAGAACTAACATATCGAGAGTTGGACGAACGCTCGAATCAGTTGGCACATTATTTACAAAAAAATGGTGTAACATGCGAATCATTAGTTGGGATTTGCGTTACACGTTCATCTGAGATGATTGTCGGTCTCTTAGGAATTATGAAGGCGGGAGGAGCATATGTCCCAATTGATCCAGCGTATCCGGAAAGTCGACTGCAGTACATTTTAGAAGATGCTCAAATAAAGGTACTGGTGACACAGGAAAAGTTACAACAAAAAATGGTTATACCTAAATTCGTCAACGTGATTTGTATTGATCGTAATCGAGCAGAAATAGAACAAGAAGTAACTACAGTATGTACGAGTGAAGTGACGGGCGATAACTTAGCCTATATTATCTATACTTCAGGTTCCACTGGAAATCCAAAGGGAGTAATGATTGAGCACAGGAATACAGTAACAATGATTCATTGGGCGCATCACACGTATTCTCGAAAGGAATTAGCGGGAGTGTTAGCTTCAACTTCGCTATCTTTTGATTTATCTGTTTTTGAAGTGTTTGTTCCCTTAACGATGGGTGGTAAGGTGATTGTCACTGAAAATGCTCTACATCTAGAGAAGTTGTCTACCAAAGGTGTGACTTTGGTTAATACTGTGCCATCGGCAGCGAAGGAACTGGTTCGAGCAAAAACAATCCCTTCTTCGGTAAAGGTGATGAATTTGGCTGGAGAACCATTGCCATATTCGCTTGTTCAAGATTTATACGAGAGAAGTACGATCGAAAAGGTGTACAACCTATATGGACCGTCCGAAGATACTACGTATTCCACGTATATGGAATTAGAAAAGTGTGACATGCATAGGGTACCACAAATTGGTAAACCAATATTCAATACAGAAGTATATGTACTGAGTGCCGAACAAAAAATGGTTCCAATTGGTGTAGTTGGTGAGCTATACATTGGTGGATCAGGGTTAGCGCGTGGATATTTAAACCGCCCTGACTTAACGCAAGATCGTTTTATACCGCATCCGTTTAAAGAAGGAGAGCGAGTATACCGGACTGGAGATCTAGTAAGGTATTTACCAGATGGAAATTTGGAGTATGTTGGACGAATCGATCATCAAGTGAAAATTCGTGGGTTCCGGATTGAACTAGGAGAAATTGAAGCGACATTACAAAGGCATACACTAGTTAACGAAGTTATTGTGATGGTGCGGGAAGATTATCCTGGCGATCCGCGTTTGATCGCCTATGTTGTAGGAGACGGGGATGCTCAAAAGTGGCGTGATTATCTCAAGGATCAACTACCAAATTATATGATTCCAGCCTATTTTGTTGGATTAAATGCATTTCCACTCACTCCTAATGGGAAAATTGATAGGAAGGCCTTACCAGCGCCAGAGAGACAGGAGATAGCAAGTGGTTATATTGCTCCTCGTACGTCTACGGAAAAAACAATCGTTTCGATATGGCATGAAGTTTTAGGTATGGAAAACATCGGAATTCAAGATTCGTTTTTTGAAATTGGTGGCCATTCACTACTCGCTACGCAAGCTGTTTCCAATCTTAAAGAGGCTTTTGAAATCGAGATACCATTGCATGATTTATTTATGTTTCATACGGTGCAGCAATTGGCAGAACAGATTGATCAATTGCTCTATAACAAAAATCAAGAAATGCAGAATGATATTAAGGAGAATGTAAGTCTTCAAGACTATATTCAAAAAGAAGCAGCAGTCAGTAATGATGAAGAATTACTAGAACTGCTTAAGCAATTAGAAGAGCTATCAGAGGAAGAAGCACATGGGATATTCGAGAGTAATTTGATTGAGGAAGGGGTAAAAAAATGAGAAGTGATTTACTTGCAAAGCTGAGTTCACTTTCTCCTGAGAAGAGAGCATGGCTTCAGAAGCAAATGCAAAAAAAGGAGAATAAAGAAGCACTCCCGTTGTCTTATGCGCAACAACGTTTGTGGTTTATGGACAGATTTAACCCAAACAGTTCTTTATATAATATTCCAACAGTATGGCATCTAAAAGGAAATTGGATACCTGAAGCATTAGAGAAGGGATTCAATCGACTCATTGAACGTCATGAATCATTACGAACTGTTTTTAAAGAAGTAGGAGAACAGCCTGTGCAACAAATTCTCGAATTTCTTCCTAGAGCATTACCTGTAAGGGATTACTCTCAACTTCCTCTAAAAGTAAAAGAAAAAGAAAAAGAGGTAGATAGTTTAATTGCGAGAGAAGCGCAAGAACCATTTGATTTAATGAATGGTCCTTTAATTCGTAATCAGCTTGTTCAATTAGAGAAGGATGAATGGTTATTACTGTGTACGATGCATCATATTATTTCTGATGCTTGGTCCATTGGTATATTCATGAATGAATTACTTGCTTTCTATGAAGAAGAAATGGGTGGAAATCCTGCTAAATTAAGTTCATTATCCATTCAATATGCAGACTTTGCGAAGTGGCAAAAGGAGTGGTTGCAAGGTGATGTGCTAAATCGTCAGCTTACGTATTGGCAGGAAGAATTATCTGGTGAGCTTCCTATCTTACAACTGCCAGTGGATCGACCTCGGCCGGTTAAGCAGACCTACTCTGGGGCTACGCATCATGTGATTTTTCCTTATAAATTGCTCAGTCAATTGAAGGATATAAGTCGACAAGAAGGATCTACTTTATTTATGACTTTAATGTCCGCATACCAGAGCTTTCTTGCTCGTTATACGGGACAAAAAGATATTCTAGTTGGTAGCCCGATTGCAAATCGGAACCATAAGGGAGTAGAAGGATTAATTGGTTTCTTTGTTAATACGTTGGTTTATCGATCAGATTTGAGTGGCAACCCTACTTTTCGGGAGATTTTGAACCAAACAAAGAAAAAGGCGTTAAAAGCATACGAATATCAAGATATCCCATTTGAAAAAGTGGTAGAAGCTGTGCAACCTGAACGAAGCATGAGTCATTCCCCTATATTTCAGACCATGTTTACGCTACAGAATATAAAACAAGAACGACTAGATTTGCCTGATAGAAGTATTGAAATGGTAGAAAGTAATATGTCTATTGCTAAATTTGATTTGAGCTTAACTGCCTATGAAGTGGAAGAAGGTCTATTCGTCTCATTTGAATACAACACGGATTTATTTGATAGTAGTACCATTGCGCGTATGGCAGTACATTTTGAGAACTGGCTAAATGAAATCACGTATCATCCAGATGAATCATATACAAAGCTGTCAATGTTATCGGATACTGAGCAAAAACAACTCCTAGAAGAATGGAATGATACGGACGTAGTTTATGGTCATGATCGTATGATTCATGAGCTATTTGAGCAGCAAGTTGCACGGACACCTGATGCAGTGGCGGTAGTTTATGAGGGTGGAAAGCTAACGTATCAAGAACTGAATGAAAAATCGAATCAATTGGCACATTTTCTACAAAAACGAGGTATCGGACCTGAATCATTGGTTGGTATATGTATTGAACGTTCTCCTGATATGATTATTGGTCTCTTTGGGATTTTGAAGGCAGGTGGGGCTTATGTTCCACTGGACCCAAGTTATCCCGAAAAACGCCTAAGATATATTTTGGAGAATTCACAAATTCAAGTGCTGTTAACAAAAGAGGCACTACAGGACTGGTTACCTAAAGATATTCAAGCAATTTGTTTAGACTGGGATCAAGTGATGATTTCTAAAGAGAGTAATTTAGCTCCGGTAAGTGGAGTAACAGCAAATAACTTAGCCTATATCATATACACTTCGGGTTCGACAGGAAATCCAAAGGGGGTAATGATTGAACATCATTCCGTTATCAATCGCCTACAGTGGATGCAGAAAAAATATCCATTGTCCGAGGAGGATACAATCCTACAAAAGACACCGTTTTCGTTCGATGTTTCTGTCTGGGAATTATTTTGGTGGTCATTTGTAGGAGCACGTGTTTGTTTACTTCCACCAGGAGGAGAGAAAGATCCTGCGGTGATTGAGGAGTATATTGAACGATACCGTGTATCCACCATACACTTTGTTCCGTCGATGTTATCTACTTTCTTAGATTATATGGAACTATATAATTCGAAAAGGGATGTCTCGTCTTTAATTCAAGTTTTTACTAGTGGAGAAGCGTTAAACACTGAGCAGGTTCGCCGGTTTAAGGGGATCTTTTACAATGCTCAGCAAACAAAGTTAATTAACTTGTATGGTCCTACTGAAGCAACTGTGGATGTGACTTATTACGATTGTGATTTAGAAAAAGAACCAATGCTTATTCCGATTGGTCGTCCGATTAATAATACAGAGTTGTATGTGTTAGATCAATATCAACAAGTGGTCCCGATTGGTGTGGCAGGGGAACTTTACCTTGGAGGAGTAGGATTAGCACGTGGCTACTTCAATCGACCGGATTTAACTACTGAACGTTTTATTCCGCATCCCTTTAAGGAGGGGGAACGATTATATCGAACGGGTGACTTGGTGAGATATATGAATGATCGTAACTTAGAATATATTGGAAGAATAGATAACCAAGTTAAAATTAGAGGATTCCGAATTGAATTGGGAGAAATTGAAGCAGCTTTACATGATCACTCATCTGTAAAAGAGGCAGTCGTGTTGGTGAAGGAAAATCGACCAGGAGATAAGCAGTTAATAGCTTATGTAGTGGGTGAAGGCGATACTGGGGAGTGGCGTGAATATCTCAAGAAGCAACTGCCACATTATATGGTTCCGGCATACTTTTTCAAAATTGAAGGTATGCCACTCACTCCAAATGGTAAGGTGAATCGGAAAGCCTTACTGGAATTAGAAGAACAGTTCATAAGTGAAGATATTACTTCATCACGAACACCAGTGGAGGAGCTTATTGTTTCCGTTTGGAGCCAAGTGTTAGGAATAAAAAATATTAATGTTCAGGATTCCTTTTTTGAAATCGGTGGTCATTCACTACTAGCTACTCAAGTAGTTTCACGTTTACAGGGAATTTTTCAAATCGAATTACCAGTACGTGAACTATTTGAATATACAACGGTGGAGTCACTGGCAAAGCGACTAGATCAGTTACGTAAAGGAGATAAAAAACGAGAGATTCCGCCGCTAATACCAATGAAACGAGGAGAAGCTATCCCACTATCTTATGCCCAACAACGCTTATGGTTCATTGATCAATTTACACCTAATAGTGCCCTTTACAATATGCCAATGGTATGCCGCCTTACAGGGAATTGGCTACTTGAAGCATTGGAAACGGGATGGAATCAACTAAGAGAACGTCATGAATCACTGCGGACGGTCTTTCACGAAGTGAACGGTCAACCCGTACAGCAAATTGAACCGCATGCTTTTCAATCAATTCCGAAAACGGATTTAACTATGCTTTCTTCTGAAGATCAAGAAGAAGAAGTTAAACGTTTAATTCAACAAGAAACAGAAGTGCCATTTGATTTAACAGAAGGTCCATTAATCAGGACAAGTATTTTGCATGTGGGAGAGGAAGAATGGATACTCCTTTGTACTCTACATCATATCATTTCAGATGGATGGTCAATGGGAATCCTACTTGAAGAATGGATGGCATTTTATGAGAAAGCAACGGATGGAAAGGTAGCGGAACTTGAACCATTACCGGTTCAATATGCTGACTTTGCTCAGTGGCAAAAAGGATGGCTAAAGGAGGAGGTGCTTGATCAACAACTCCAATATTGGAGGGAAGAATTGTCTGGGGAGCTTCCTGTACTCCAACTTCCTATGGATCGCCCGCGTCCCGCAATACAAACTCATCACGGGTCGACATACACTCTGGTTCTGCCAGGCACGCTACATGATAAATTGAATGAACTTAGTCGAAAAGAAGGGGCTACACTCTTCATGACGCTTTTAGCTGCATATCAAAGTTTTCTATCTCGTTATACGGGACAAGAAGATATCCTGGTCGGAAGCCCAATTGCGAATCGGAATTATAGAGAAATTGAAGGACTAATTGGATTCTTCGTTAACACGCTGGTTTATCGAGCTAATTTGAGTGGTAGACCGACATTTCAAGATGTACTGTATCAGGTTCGTCAAAAGGCATTGAAGGCGTATGAATATCAAGATATTCCATTTGAAAAAATTGTAGAAGTTGTGCAACCGGAGCGAAGTACAAGTCATTCGCCAATCTTCCAGACTATGTTCATTTTGCAAAATATGAAACAAGAGTTTCCGGTGTTATCTAGTAGAAGTATTGAAATGATAGAAAGCCATAGTCCAATTGCAAAGTTTGATTTAAGTGTAATGGCAGTTGAGACGGAAGAGGGATTACTTTTTACTTTTGAGTACAATAAGGATTTATTCAATGCTACTACTATTGAACGGATGGCAGGACACTTTGAGAAATGGCTATATGAAGTTTCTCATCACCCACAAAATCCGTTGCATGACCTAAGCATGTTATCAGAACCCGAGCGTACTTTGTTATTAGAAACATGGAATGACACTGTAATGGAAATGTCTCATCAGGGTCTTATTTGCGACAGATTTGAGGAGCAAGTAGCAAGGCGTTCGGATGCGATTGCGGTAGTTGATCAAACAAAACAGTGGACTTATGGTGAACTGGATACACAAGCAAATCAGTTGGCAAATGTTTTACGGCGAAAGGGAGTAGCCCCAGAGTCAGTGGTAGGAGTTTATCTTCCAAGGTCAGCTGAGCTAATGGCGAGTTTACTAGGCATTTTAAAAGCTGGTGGAGCTTATGTTGTTTTAGATCCGTTGTATCCAAAATCAAGGTTAGAATACATGATTGAAGATGCAGGAATTCAATTTGTAGTGACGGCGGAAGGACAAGAAGGACATTTCGCACACGTCGAAATGGTGAGGTTAGAAGAACTAACGGTGGAAAGCGTAATCGCACCTACACGTCAAATAAATCCAGAGAACTTAGCCTATATTGTTTATACCTCTGGTTCTACAGGAAAACCGAAGGGTGTCATGGTTGAAAATCGCTCATTAATGAATATGGTTTCTTGGCATCAAGAAGTTTATCAAATTTCAGCAGAGGATCGTGCGACTCAGATTGCAGGGGTTGCTTTTGATTCGGCTGTCCAGGAGATTTGGCCGTATCTAACTGCTGGCGCAGCACTCTACTTGTCAACAGAGGAACTGAGAATTAATCCAGAAGCGCTAAGGGACTGGCTCATCGATTCACAAATAACAGTTAGTTTTGCACCTACGCCTATTCTGGAAAGACTATTGAAATTATCTTGGCCAGATAAAACGGAGCTTCGTTTTATCATTACTGGTGGGGATCAATTAACGCAGTATCCATCTAACGATATTCCTTTTGTGGTAATTAATCAGTATGGTCCATCGGAAAATACCGTTGTTACCACAGATTGTTACGTACCTGTAGGAGTGACAACAGGTACGCCATCGATTGGTCGACCGATTGCGAATACAGAAGTTTATGTGTTAGATTCTCATCTTCAGCTAGTACCAATTGGTGTAATTGGAGATCTCTATATTGGAGGGAAGAGCCTTGCACGTGGATATGCTAATCGTCTGGATCTTACAAAGGAAAAATTTATTCCACATCCTTTCAAGTCAGGAGAACGTCTCTATTATACAGGAGACAAAGCAAGTTATCTTTCTGATGGTAATCTCCAGTTCCATGGACGTATAGATGACCAAGTGAAAATTCGTGGTTTCCGGATTGAATTGGGAGAAATAGAAGCTGTTTTGCAGGCGCATTCTTCTGTGAAAGAAGCTGTTGTATTGGCGCGAGAGGATAATCAAGGTGATAAGAGATTAGTAGCTTATGTAGTTGGTGAAGGAAGTGTCCATGAATGGCGAGAACATCTACAAACACATTTACCTAATTACATGGTTCCAACAAACTTTATTGAGATGGAATTTTTACCACTTACACCGAATGGAAAGCTTGATTTGAAGGCATTGCCTATACTTAGTGAACAATCCGCTGAAAATACTGTATACCCAAGAACTCCGCTGGAAGAACTTATTGCTTCAGTGTGGAGTCAAGTGCTAGGAATAAGAGACATTGATGTTCAGGATTCTTTCTTTGAGCTCGGTGGTCACTCTCTACTTGCTACACAAGTGGTCTCACGCTTACAGGAAGTCTTTCAAATCAAATTGCCAGTACGTGAACTGTTCGAATATTCAACGGTCGAGGCATTATCGAAACGAATAGATCAGTTACGTAAGGGGAGCGAAAAACGAGAAATTCCACCATTGATGCCGATGGAACGAGGGGGAAATATTCCACTGTCTTATGCCCAACAGCGCTTATGGTTTATTGATCAATTTGCACCTAATAGTGCACTTTATAATATGCCAATGGCATGCCGTCTTACAGGGAATTGGTTACCTGAGGCATTGGAGTTGGGATGGAATCAGTTGATAGAGCGTCATGAATCTTTGCGGACTGTATTTTATGAAGAGGATGGCCATCCTATGCAGCGGATTCAACCGTACGTTTTCCGTCCGCTTCTGCAAATGGACTTAACTAAGCTTTCATTAGAGGAGCGAGAAAGAAAGTTGGAGCAATGGATTCAAACTGAAGTCGAATCTCCATTTGATTTAGAAAAAGGGCCATTGTTCCGTGGGAAACTCATAAGAATTTCAGAAGAAGAATGGGTTCTTCTATGTAATATGCATCATATTATCTCAGATGGATGGTCGATGGAAATCTTACTTCAAGAATGGATGGCATTTTATGAGAATGCGATTGGTGAAAAACAAGCAGAGCTGGAACCACTACCAGTTCAATATGCCGATTTTGCTCAGTGGCAAAGAGAATGGTTGAAAGATGAAGTACTATATCAACAACTTGCGTATTGGAAGGAAGAATTATCCGGTGAGTTACCAGTCTTAATGTTGCCAATGGATCGTCCGCGTCCGCCAGTGCAAACCCACCATGGATTAACTCATAATGTTTTGTTATCGCGCTCATTACTGGATAAATTAAACGAACTAAGTCGTCAAGAAGGGGCCACACTTTTCATGACCTTATTGGCATCGTATCAAAGTTTCCTTGCTCGTTATACGGGACAAACGGATATTATTGTTGGCAGCCCAATTGCAAATCGAAATTATCGAGAAATTGAAGGGCTGATTGGTTTCTTTGTCAATACATTGGTTTATCGAGCTGATTTAAGTAATGCACCGGCATTTCAAGAGTTGTTGTCTCAAGTGAGGATAAAAGCATTGAAGGCGTATGAGTATCAAGATGTTCCGTTTGAGAAAATTGTAGAGGTTATCCAACCTGAACGAAATACAAGCCATTCTCCGATTTTCCAAACCATGTTTACTTTGCAAAATACGGGACAGAAGCTACCAGAACTACATGGAAGAAATATAGAAGTAATGGAAAGTAATGCTCCTATCGCTAAGTTTGATTTAAGTTTAACTGCTGCAGAAGTGGAAGAGGGTTTATTACTTACTTTTGTTTATAGAACTGATTTATTTGACAGCTTAACTATTGAATCCATGGCTGAACATTTTGGGAACTGGTTGAATGTAATCGTGGAGAATCCTGATAAATCATTAGCTAAGTTGCCTATATTGTCAGGATTACAGCAAAAACAGTTGGAGGAGTGGAATAATGATGCTGTAGCATATCCACAGGAAAGTACGATTCATCAGCTGTTTAAAGAGCAAGTAAATCGTACACCTGATGCGGTAGCAGTGGTAGATGAAAAACAGAAGTTAACGTATCGAGAGCTGAATGAAAAAGCTAATCAATTGGCCCACTATCTTCAGCAATGCGGGATTGGGAATGAATCATTGGTTGGACTTTGCTTTGAGCGTTCAGTTGAGATGATTGTTAGTATTATGGGGATTTGGAAGGCTGGAGCAGCCTATGTTCCATTAGACCCATCATATCCAGAAAGTCGTCTACGATATATTTTGGAGGACACTGGAATTCAAGTATTAGTTACGAACGAGTCATTGGAAGACTGGATACCTAAAGAAATCAAGATAGTTTGTCTAGATAGGGATCAAGCAATGATTTCACAAGAAAGCATTCTTTCACCAAAATGTGAAGTAACAGGAGAAAACTTAGCGTATGTTATCTATACTTCAGGATCAACGGGGAATCCAAAGGGTGTCTTGATACAGCATCATTCTGTACTAAACTTGTCGCATGGTTTACAAAAAGAGGTTTTCGAACATGAGATACCATCTAACATGCATGTCGGTTTAAACGCGTCAATTGCCTTTGATGCATCTATCCAGCAATTACAAATGCTGCTTTATGGTTCAAGTTTGTATATTATTCCGAATGAAGTACGAAGTGATCCGGAGCAGTTTGTAGCTTATATTAGGGAGAACAAGTTAGAAATCTTTGATATAACACCTTCATTGCTTCAATTACTTATAGATGCCGGATTGTTAGAAACGTGCGATGGCGTTCATGTTCCAAGTAAGGTACTGGTTGGTGGTGAAGCAATTATGCCGTCATTATGGGAACAGCTAGTAGAGACTGATAAAATACAGTTTTATAATGTATATGGTCCTACAGAATGTACGGTTGATGCAACATGCTATCATATCAAAAAAGATAGTAAGAGAGTAACAATTGGGCGTCCATTGCCTAACGTCCAAACTTATGTATTAGATAGTAATAGGTTGCCAGTTCCAGTTGGTGTGATGGGGGAACTTTATATCGGAGGAGTAGGTCTAGCAAAGGGGTACTTGAATCGTCCAGAGTTAACATCCGAACGATTTATTTCTCATCCATTCAAAGAAGGCGAGAGGTTATATAGAACAGGCGATCTTGTGAGATATCTTCCTGATGGTAATATAGACTACTTAGGAAGAATGGATAATCAAGTGAAGATTAGAGGATTTCGAATCGAACTTGGGGAGATTGAGTCGACTTTACAAGAGCATGACTTGGTAAAAGAGGTAGTTGTAATAGTTAGGGAAAATCAGTCGGGAGATAAGAGGTTAGTAGCTTATGTAGTGGGCGAAGGTAGTGTAGAAGAATGGCGAGAGTATCTTAAAACAAAACTGCCAATCCATATGATACCTTCCTACTTTGTCGAAATGAAAGAATTACCGCTAACCATAAATGGAAAGGTTGATCGAAAATCGTTACCTATACCAGATTATCAAGGAACACAAGAAGGCTACGCGGCCCCAAGAAATGAACGTGAACATAAGCTTTCTATGATTTGGGAACGTGTGCTAGGTTCAAAACGTATTGGTATTTATGATAACTTTTTTGAAATTGGTGGAGATTCAATTCTTAGCATTCAGATTGTCTCTCGCGCAAAGCAAGCTGGTTTACAGTTGACACCAAAACAACTATTTGAACAGCAAACGATTGCTGAGTTGGCGCAAGTAGTCAAAGAAGAACAAGGTGTACAAGCTGAACAAGGAATTATAACTGGAGAGACGATACTTACACCTATTCAGCAAAGGTTTTTTGCACAAAATCATCCTAATCCACATCATTGGAATCAATCCATGTTCTTTAGAACGAAAGAAAAATTGGACATAGGATCACTGGAAAAGGCAGCGGGTAACCTTCTACTTCATCATGATGCCCTGCGTTTAAGATATGAACGTTTACCTAATGGGACTTGGGAACAGTGGAATGAAGGAATTGAAGAACAATTGATGCTGACTGTCATTTCATTAGACGAAGTGCCGGAAGCGGATTGGCATGAAGTTATTCAAAAAGAGATTAATGTTGCACAAGAAAGATTGAATTTACATGATGGTCCTTTAATGAGAATGGTGTATTTTGATGAAGGTGAGGAGACTGGCCGATTATTTTGGACAATTCATCACTTAGCCGTGGATGGTGTTTCTTGGCGAATTTTATTGGAAGATTTGCAAACAGCATATACGCAAGCGGTCCAAGGGCAAAAAATTCAATTACCTATGAAGAGTACATCTTTTAAAGAATGGTCGGAGAAATTACAACATTACGCTCAAACTAGAATATCAAAAGAAGTGCTACATTACTGGGAGCAGCAGGTTGAACAAGACGTAGTTATACTGCCAGTAGATGGTACTATAAGTAATCAAGTAAGCGCAGTAACTGAGGAAATTACTGTGGTGTTAAACGAGAATGAGACCCGTATGTTATTGCAAGAGACTTTAAGCACTCACCGTGTCAAAATCAATGAAGTATTATTAGCAGCATTGGTACAAGCTACAGCAGCATGTACGGGACAGCCGATATTAAGCGTAGATTTAGAGGGACATGGTCGAGAAGAGATTATTGAAGATGTTGATTTATCGAGAACCGTGGGATGGTTTACAAGTATTTACCCAGTTCATTTAAATATTACTAATGCTAATACGCCAATTGCAGCATTAAAAGCAGTTAAAGAACAAGTTCGCAAAATTCCTAATAAGGGTGTTGATTATGGGGTGTTGCGTTATATGAACACAACAATGTGTGAGCCATTAAGCTCCCAATATACACCGTCTATTAGTTTTAACTATCTTGGACAATTTGACCAAATGTTTTCTAGCGATGCAATGTTTATTCCAGAGAACGAATTTAAGCGTTTAGATCATGCTGCCGGTTCCAAGCGATCGCATGTAATTGATGTAATTGGGGTTGTAACGGATGGAAAACTTCAGTTCACTTGGGTATACAATGTTGGACAATTTGCCAAATCAACGATTCAAAGTATTGCACAGAATATGCTATATCAACTGAGTAGATTGATTCAATCTTCAGATAGAGAATCTGCACTGACCATTTCGGATTTTGCAATGGCTAATCTTAGCCAAGAAGGTTTGACAAATGTACTAAACAAAATGCATCGTGGAAAGAACAATCAGATTACGGATTTATATCCACTATCACCTTTGCAAGAAGGTATGATTTTCCACACATTGCATGATCAAGGGGATGAACATGTTGCACCGTATATAGTGCAATTGAGTTTTATGATTCAAGGGGAAATGGATATTCCTACTTTTGAGCAGGCGTGGAAATCTGTAATTCAGCGGCATGAAATTTTTCGTACAGCATTTGTATGGGACGAAATTGAAGAACCTGTACAAGTGGTGTATGAAAATATCCCATTTAAAGTGAACAAAGAAGACTGGAGTACAATGACAAGTGAAGAGATAGAAGAAAAAAGAAAAGTCTTTTTGGAATTAGATCGAAAACAAGCCTTCCAATTTGATGAAGCACCATTGATGCGGGTAACGGTCATTCAAGAAGGTGAGGAAGAATATCGGGTTGTTTGGACACATCACCATATTTTACTGGATGGATGGAGTTTACCATTGGTCTTTAATGAATTACTTACAGTCTATCAGAAGAGAATGAATGGAGAAGCTGTAAAGTTACCTAAATCCTCACCATATAAGAAATATATCCAATGGCTCAGAGAACAAGATAAGGAGCAGGCGGAACAATTCTGGAGAGAGAAGCTAAAAGGTTTTACTGCACCAACTTTACTGGGCTTAGAAAATAAAGAGGAAGAAAAAGGTTACACAGAGAAGGTTACGTATTTATCAGAAGAGCAGACTCAAGAGTTACAAGGATGGGCGAAACGAAATAAACTTACTTTGAGTACAGTAATTCAAGGTGCATGGGCATATCTCATGAGCCGATATAGTGGAGAAAATGACATTGTCTTTGGTGTAACAAGCTCAGGGCGTTCTACGGAGATTATTGGTGTTGAAAACATCGTAGGTCCTTTCATTACAACGTCACCGACGCGAATTCAATTGATGGATGATATAAAAGTAATAGATTGGTTGCAGAAGTTACAAGAGGAAGAGATAGAAAGAAGACAATATGAGTATGCTTCTTTGACAGAGATTCAGGGGTGGAGTGAGGTTCCTAGAGGTACACCGCTGTTCAATTGTTTATATGTGTTTGAAAATTATCCAGTGAAAGAAGAATCTTCAGAAAATCTGGAAATTGGTGAATTGAAAGGGGTAGAACAAACCCACTATCCATTAGGATTGGCTGTAGTTCCAGGAATTCAGTTATCGTTAAAGTTAATGTATGACCGTAGTAAGTTTAATAGAGTAACCATTGAACGAATGCTGGGTCATTTACACAAAGTGTTAATGCAAATGCTCAAAAACATTGATCAAAATCTATCGGAGCTAGTATATATTACGGAGGCTGAACAAAGAAAGCTATTGGAAGAATGGAATAATAATGCTATATCCTATCCACGTGAGAATGTAATTCATCAACTATTCGAAGAGCAAGTAAATCGTACACCTGACGCGGTGGCAGTGGTAGATGAAAAACAGCAACTAACGTATCGAGAGCTGAATGAAAGAGCTAATCAATTAGCCCATCATTTACAGAAATGTGGAATTGGGACAGAGTCATTAGTTGGCCTCTGCTTTGATCGATCAGTTGAGATGATTGTTGGTCTCATGGGAATTTGGAAGGCTGGAACAGCCTATGTTCCATTGGATCCATCGAATCCGGAAAGCCGCCTGCAATATATTTTACAAGACACGGGAATTAAAGTGTTAGTTACAAATGAGGTATTACTAGGATGGATACCTAAAGACATCAAGACAGTTTGCCTAGATAGGGACCAAGCAATGCTTTCTCAAGAAAGCAAACTTTCACCAATATGTGAGGTAACAGGGGAAAACTTAGCGTATGTTATCTATACTTCTGGTTCGACAGGGAATCCAAAGGGGGCTTTAGTACAGCACCATTCTGTAATAAACCTATCCTATGGTTTACAAAAAGAAGTTTTCTCACATGACATACCTAGTAATATGCGCGTCGGTTTGAATGCGTCAATTGCCTTTGATGTATCTATTCAGCAATTACAAATGTTGCTTTATGGTTCAAGTTTATATATTATCCCAAGTGAAGTTCGCACTAATCCGGAACAATTTGTGTCCTATATTAGGGAGAATAAATTGGAAATGTTTGATATGACACCTTCATTACTTCAATTACTTATAGATGGAGGGTTGCTAGAAATAAGTGCTGATGTTCATGTACCAAGTAAGATATTAGTCGGTGGTGAAGCAATCATGCCGTCATTATGGGAACAGCTAGTAGAGACCGAAAAAATTGATTTTTATAACGTATACGGTCCTACAGAATGTACGGTTGATGCAACGTGTTATCATATTCAAACAGATAGTAAGAGAGTTACAATTGGACGTCCGTTGCCGAACGTTCAAACTTATGTATTGGATAAAAATTTGCTACCTGTTCCAGTTGGTGTAACAGGTGAGCTATATATCGGTGGTGCAGGTATAGCGAGAGGATACTTGAATCGTCCAGAATTAACAGCAGAGCGATTTATCCGTCATCCATTTAATGAAGAAGAGCGTTTATATCGTACGGGAGATTTGGTTCGTTATTTACCTGATGGTAATTTAGATTATTTGAGAAGAATTGATAATCAAGTGAAAATTAGGGGCTTTCGTATTGAACTTGAAGAGATTGAAGCGAATATAGAGAGGCATCCATTGGTAAAAGAAGCAGTAGTTTTGGTAACAGAGGATAAATTAGGAGAGCAGAGATTGGTTGCTTATGTAGTTGGAGATGGTAGTATGCATGAGTGGCGTGAATATCTCAAGACACAAGTACCAAATTATATGGTTCCCGCTCACTTTATTAAGGTAGACGAGATTCCTCTTACAACGAATGGCAAAGTTGATCGAAAGGCGTTGAACAATTTAACTATTCATAGAGAAAATAACTTCTCTACACCAATCATTCCAAGGGATGAAATTGAATATCAGTTGATTGAAATCTGGCAGGATGTGTTACAGATAGAAGATGTCTATGTAAATGATGATTTCTTTAATAGAGGAGGACACTCTCTCCTTGTAATTAAATTAGTTTCAAAAATTAAGGAGAAGTTTGGAAAAGAGATTAAGGTGTCTACATTGATTAAGAATCCAACAGTGGAAGGAATCGCATGCCTTATTCGTGATAAGCATGATATGACGAAATCAGTAGTAGCGCTAGTTCCACTACAAGAATCAGAGAAAAGACCTTTCTTCTGCGTTCATCCGTTTATGGGGAATGTATTCTGTTACATTCAACTAGCAAGATTGCTTAAGAACCATTGTTCATTTTATGGTTTACAGAATCCTCTTATAGAAAAGAAAGAAATTGACGAGTTAACTTTGCCGGAAGTAATTCAACTTTACATCGAAGAAATAAAACGTGTTCAGCCAGAAGGTCCATATCGTCTTGGAGGATGGTCTTTAGGCGGTGCAATTGCTTATAAAATCGCAACTGTACTAAAGAATCAAGGTGAGGAAGTTGAGTTGTTGATACTAATGGATACTAAAGTACCTTCAGAGCAGGACTATAAAACAACGGAGGATATGCTCTCATATATATATGAGCATTTCATTCCTAGAGATTTTACTGAGCAGGAAGAAGGCCTCATCCATAAACAAGATATGCTTGTGGAGCGATTAATTATGGAAGGAGTACTCCCGCCAGATGCAGATCTTATGAATTTGAAGCAAGTTATCAATGCTCATAGGAAATGCCTGAACTTAATGGCAGAGCATGATTTAATACCATACTCTGGAGAAGTTCTCTACTTTAGTGCTGAGGAAGGAAAAGAGTTGTTTACAGATTGGGGACCTTTATTAAAAGGTAGAGTAAATAGGTATTCAGTCCCTGGATCACATGAGGAAATAGTAGATTCACCTGCAGTTGAAAAAATAGCTATGTATGTACTAAATGAATTTGAAGGAATAAAAGAAAAATCCATTTTATTAACGGAAAAGTAGAGAGTATAAAAGATGCAACGCTTATGAATGAAAAGGGCAGCCCAATAACTGCAAACAAGTGTAGGCAATGATGAATATATCAAGAGCATTATTTTTTAAGGGGATAGTGCAAAAATTACTTGATAGATACATATAAACCTATATGAGTTGCTCAAAGTATGATGTAAATGCTCTAAATTCTTTGTAATAGAAGAGAATACCTTGATGATATAACTGAGGAAAGGTGTATATTTTCATTGATATGTAAATATGCACCTTTTCTATTGTATATGCAATTTAATAAAGTTAATTTGAGTTTCTGTAACGTTCATATATGAAGTAATTCTTTAAAAAAGGAAGTGATTTATTATACAAATTCAAGCTGTGAAAATACCAAAGAATATTGAAAGTCATTTGCTTAAGCAACTTAGTTACTTGGTTTCAAATGAGAAGAAAGAACGAATGAAGCGTTTATTAAATTCATGCGACATTAATAGAACTCTGATAGGAGATTTACTAATTCGATCTCTAATCTGCCAAAAGTATAAAATTAATAATGAAGAAATTAGATTTATATATAATGAGTATGGAAAACCTTTTGTTGAAAAATTTTCTGACTTTCATTTTAATGTGTCACATTCAGGAGAATGGGTGGTTTGTGCTACTGCTAATTTTAATGTGGGTATTGATATAGAAAAAGTTTCAGAAATAGAGGCTTTTAAATTAGCGCATGAATTTTTTTCAGAGGAAGAATTTTATGATATATCTAATATGAATTCTGATGAACAAATTAATTATTTTTATGATTTATGGACATTAAAAGAAAGTTATATCAAAACGATTGGAAAAGGACTTTATATCCCGTTAAATTCATTCTCTATAAAAAAAGAGTCACGAACTTTAATTTCATACAAGCATATACCTAAAAACTTTTACTTTAAACAATATAACATTGATCCAAATTATAAGTTATCTGCTTGTGCAACAAGAGATGAATTTCCACAAGAGATAATAATTAAAGACATTTATACAATTTGCCAAAATATATACAAATTTGAAAGTAAGGAGAAAATCAATGCAGAAGACTAAACTTTTTTGCTTTCCACATGCTGGGGGATCTGCGTTTAACTACGCAAAATGGAAAAATTACTTTAATCCATATATTGAAGTAGTCCCGATAGAATTAGCTGGTAGAGGATATAGAATCGAAGAAAGCTTGTACCAAGGTATGGAAGAGGCCGTAAATGATGCCTACACTAGTATAGTTAAGCAAATAGATGCTTCGCCGTACATTCTATTCGGGCATAGCATGGGGAGTTTGATTGCCTATGAAGTAGCCAGGAAAATACAGGATTCTAATAACGAATTACCTGAATTTCTTGTTTTGTCCGGTAGAAACCATCCAAATAGTAAAATAAAAAATATCCGATATAATCTTCCTAATGAACAATTTAAAAGAGAAGTTATTGCAATGGGAGGTACACCATCTGGGGTACTTCAATCAGAAGAATTAATGGAGATTTTTCTCCCTATTTTAAGAGCAGATTTTAAGATTGTCGAGACATACATTCATGATAATAATATAAAACTATGTGATATTGATTTTCTTATATTTAATGGGAAAAATGATGAATTTACTACATATGATCAAGTAATAAAATGGGAACGGTACACAAGTAAAACGTGTACTTTTCATTCTTTTGAAGGTAATCATTTCTTTCTAAATGAAAATATTGAAGAAATAGCAAAGAGTATTATAGGAAAGTTAGATTCTAAAAGATTATCAACTAGTTTTTAGGATTTTTCAAAGCATGCTCATGCCTAAGAAATAAAAATATTAAAGATGAAAAATATAGGTATTGCTGAAATATTATTGAATATAGACATAGAAGCCTAAACGAACTGTTTAAAGGCAGAAACTCTAAGCAAAATGTACATGAATAGCTGGATTTACCTATAATACCATCTAGATTCTTTATTGATTCTTAGTACAAGATACATAACAGTTAGGGATGCTGTATGTAAAGCTAATGAATATGTGAAGTGAAAAGGCCGACTCTTATAATTATGAGTGGGCCTTTTAGTTTTATGGATATCAAATTAGTGAGCAACATTTCAAAGGGTATTCTGTGATATAAATAAGTAGAATTTTTTAAACAAGGGGATGATGAGATGAATAAATTGAAGGGGAAAATTGCATTAGTAACAGGGGCTAGTAGAGGGATAGGCCGAAGTATTGCCTTACATTTGGCACATGCTGGTGCGTTAGTCGTTGTTCACTATAGTAAAAGAAAAGAAGAAGCAGAAAGTGTAGTGGATAAAATTAAACTAGATGGCGGTTCTGCATTTGCGATTAGTGCAGACTTAAGTACTTTTAATGGCATTAATAACTTGTATTCAATGATGGATCAATCTCTTCAAAAATATATAGGTAATACTACATTTGATATCCTTGTAAACAACGCTGGAATTGGGCAGGTTTTAACGTTAGAGGAATCTACAGAGGAGTCTTTTGATGAGGTTATGAATATTAATGTGAAGGCTCCATTTTTCATTATTCAAAAGGCTTTGCCGCGTTTAAAAGATGGAGGACGGATTATAAATATTTCGTCTTTTGTCACAAGAGTAGCCTCCCCAAGTGTTTTTGCCTACAGTATATCTAAGGGGGCAATAAATACACTCACTCATACTTTAGCTCAACAACTTGGTGCTCGTGGTATTACAGTAAATGCAATTCTCCCAGGCATAATTAACACAGAAATGAACGCTGAGACGCTGGGGAATAGAGATGGACAAAAATATGCTGCAGGTTTATCGACTTTTAATAGGTGGGGAGAACCTAATGATATAGCTAATATTGTAGGGTTTCTTTCTTCATCAGATAGTCGTTGGATAACTGGTGAGTTAATCGATGCAAGTGGTGGATCTTGCTTATAATACTAGAGGAAAAGTCAATTTAAATTAAGGTGACTTTGCAATTCTATTATTTATTTGTTAAACCAGTGAACTATGTACCATTTTTTAGTTCTTAGAAAATGGGTCCAAATGTGGTAAGTCAATCAGGGGAGAGAACTAATTATACTTTAGTATGATTTATGATAAGTATAAAGGGTAAAAAGCAATGAATATGCACAATTTCTTATATATATGGGTACTTTTTGTTAACTCTTTTAAAGGGAAGGAAATGTATGAAATTATTATGATAGAATCAATTTGTATTAAATGGAAAGGGGATGAGTGTATGCTAAAAAGAATGATTGTAGGAGTTTCATCATTAGTAGTGGGAGCAACAGTTGGCTTAGCGACAGATGTATCTGCAGCACCTGCACCACCATTAACATCATTAAATGTAGTAAAAGTTGAATCTCAATTAGGGGGAGTTGAATTTATTGGTCCAAACAATTTAAGTACGGTTAAAGATCATGGAGGAAGCTATTTATACATTTATACAAATGAAATGAGATACGGTAGAAATCCAATTGCCCAAATGAGTGGGCAAAAACTAAAAAAAGTAGATTCTAAGATGATTGATATTAATGGTGATAGAACAGTTGATGGTTGGGAGTATAAATGGGATGCTTCGGGACAGCAAAATGGACAATTCAAATATCAAAACACATCTACAAATGCACCTTGGAATACATTATCTACGTCATTAAATATTAAATAAACTAACAGAAGAATTCGATGTTATTTTTTTATGTTTGTTATATGTGTAATGTTTGGATACCTAAAGGAGTCTACGTTTTTAAGTAGGCTCTTTCTAACTAATGATAAGATATCAGTAAATTGATAAACTATTTCGTCTAATCGGCAAATTAAAAGTTTACATAACATTTTTCTGGTAAATAATTCTGGGTGTAATAGTGTGATTAATAAAGTAAGGAAATCTTTCATAAAATCAATTAAGTTATTTAGTGGGTCTTTCATCATAAATATCTAAAACTACATATTTATGAAATTTTATAAAATTTTCACTTTATATTTAGTCCTAAATCATACGATTTTAATACAAAATACTATAATTTGATTAGTAATAGCAGTGAAAAAACATTAAATATATCTAGATTTTAAAGCTAATGTTACTTTATTACGTAATTTGTTTAAAGGGATATATAGGGTTGTTATTCAATGTAACTAAAATAATTTAAACGGAAAGTTCCGTATCCCTGCTGAAGGAGGTAGATGTCTACCTGCTAGGGGTCGGATATATTCAGCATCTAGAAACATTGGAATGAAAAGTGTAGAAAACAAATAGTGAAAAGGGAACATATCTTGTGTTTCCTTTTTTATTCTTGTAGATAAGTCTGGTGAGAAAAAGGGGATTTCTGCACGTAACATGATCTCATTGGTATACTAATTGTGTTTTACGTATAGCTGTGGGTGTGATGGTATTTGTAATTGATACGAGATTCCGTCATTCTTTTCATGAAATTGAATTTTATGTGTATACACCTATATAGGTTTGATATAAAAATGGAGCCCTATATGAATAGGATCCTATTTTTCACTTTTTCCTCTACAGCTAAAGATTTTTTGTTTTTTAGTGATTTTCTATTTTCTGTTACAAATTGAAAGACTGTGCTTTCACATCAAATAATAAACATGAAAAGGGCTTTCCATTTAATTCTTAAGAAGTCTCCCTGTTACAAGATATTCAATGTTATTAGCTTCTTGGATTTCTTTTGATAATAACCAAATTGTATTTTTTGTTCCAGTCTTATTTTTAAATTGATGTCAAAGTTTTTCGTATTTAGTTCTTCTTTAAGGATTGTGGTTACTTTGATTAAATCCTCAATTAAAGGGAGATTGTTCTCGAATATAGTATTAGTGGTATTAATAACTAAAGTCACTATATATTTTCTATATTTTTCATCATCCGAACTTGAATACGCAATCCCTTCAATTGAAAATCGATCGTTTTGCATTTCATGTAATTTTTCTTCTACTTTGGTGTGCGTTTTAATCCGATTTTTCCATTATTCGTTTTTGGGGTCTTTCATTGTAGATTTCATTGTTTGTAACAGCTCTTCTTTTGTTATCATTTTTTGCACATTTTTAAAAGGTCCACCTAAAGATTTGCCATTATAATCCTTAATTTCAAGTTCTGTTATCTTTTTATTATTTTTCTGGATGAGTTGAAATAGAGTATATAAACGATCTAATTCTACTGATTCAAATTGGCTAAAGTCAATCTCGTTACTCATTTGCAAAGTTAATAATAATTCATTAGTTGGTTTCCCTTCATCTGATCTTCTATCCTCTGACAGATATTGAAGAGTGTTATCAGTTTTAGTTTCCACGTATCCTAACTTTTTCATTTCTTCTAGAGTTGGTTGGAATTTCTGATATGCCTCAAATGTTTTTTTTCCATATTTGTATTCATCACTTTTTATGGATGAATAGAAGAGACCATCTACCTCTACTCGAAATTGAATATTTTTATTATTCTTTGCTTGCACAGTATGGTATGCATGCCCCATATTATTTTCATTTAAAGGGCTCATATGTGTTACAACAACATCGATTCCGTGTTTTTCTTTTATATATTTTTTTACCTCATCTTCATTAACTTGATTACAACCACTCAAAAATAAGAAATATACTATTAGTAATATTACATTCTTTCTGTTTTTCATATAAATGCTCCTTGCGAAAAAATCATTCTTAATAGTGTAGCACTCTGCCAATACTTCTATTTCTTCTTCATATACTCTAATTTTCATATAGTATAAACCAGTAATTACTTGAGAAATTGTATACCTACTGAAAGATTATAAAGGGTACATCTAGTATTTTGGAAATCACCCACGTTATGCAAAAATAGTAATGAGCTGCTCAAATGAACGGCTCATTACTATAAAAATCGTTATTGGAAGTTATTTTGCATAGTAGTCTTCGCATTCGATGTTTTTAAGAGTTTTGGAAATAATTTACACATTCGGTTCCAGAATAAACATCCTACTAATGTTCCAACGGTGTTCAATATCACATCGTCTATATCTGATGAACGACCTGCTGGAAAGACATATTGGATAAATTCAATTAGCAGAGAAAATACAAATCCTATCATAGTCACTTGATAAATAGAAAGCTTTGCGTGATATTTCCAAAATAAGACGAAGCCAAATGGCATAAATAGGATAATATTAAACAATATATTTTTGATAGGAACCATAATATCGACATAATTGGTCATAAGCTTATACATACCAATAAACGGAATCAAGTTTACAACTCGTATTTGTTCCATCCCAGTAAATCTTGGTGTAACGGTAATGAGTAAAATTGCAATAATCGAAAGAGGAAACACTATGTTCATAAAGATTGTGTTTTTCTGTATAACTTTATCTTTCGCACTTTTTTTTGCCAATACAAATGCAATTATACATACAATAACGGTTGCGATTAAAAATAGTGGAACGACATGTCCAAAAGATCGCCATAACTGTGTCATATTTTTCCATCTTTTTTTAGGTTTATTTTAACATGCTCAAATCGATAAGAACATATTGAATTTCCCATCTATATAACGCGAATTTCATGAATTATTATTTGTAGTCGAACTGGTCTTTAGAGCAATTTAGAGTAGACTTGAAACAGCATAGATTCACTTAAGCTGAATATCTTATTGTAGAGGCAATCTTTATTACATGGGGGAGTCTGCATGGGATACTTAATACCTGTTGAATCTGATGTAAGAATTTTTGTAGAAGATATAAATCCGAAAGGTAAGAAAACAATACTTTTTATACATGGGTGGCCATTAAACCATAAGCAATTCGAATATCAGTACAATGTACTTCCAGCAATGGGATATCGATGTATAGGCATTGATTGGAGGGGGTACGGCAATTCAGACAAACCATACAGTGGATACAATTTTGATAGATTGGCAGATGATATAGCAGTAGTAATTAAAGCGTTACAGCTTAAAGATGTCACACTAGCAGGACACTCCACAGGTGGTGCAATTTCAATTCGTTATATGGCTCGTTATCAAGGATTTGGAGTATCCAAATTAGTCCTAATTGGTGCTGCATCTCCAACTAGTGTGGAAAAAGGGATTGCGAATAAGTTCATTACAGACACACTGAACGATCGCCCTAATATGTTGCAGGGTGTAACAGATCAATTTTTCTTTCAGAAAATCACTGGACCATTTTTCGAATGGTTTCTACAGTTAGGATTGGAAGCGGCTAGTTGGTCGACAGCTGCGATTATGAGAACATTGAGAGATGAAAATGTGTATAGCGATCTTGGTAAAATAAATGTACAGACGCTAATTATTCACGGTATTCACGATAAAATTGTTCCATTTACTAAGGGAGAAGAGACGCAAAAATTATTGGGAAATGCACAACTTGTACCTTTTCAATTCAGTGGTCACGGCACATTCTGGGAAGAGCGGGAAAAGTTTAACCAGGTTTTAATCCAATTTATTGGATAAAAAAATACACTATGTAATATGTACGTAGGCTAAATAGTAAGTAATAAAAGGAACGCACTTGATTAAAAACTTTATTCTGAGAGTTCCTTTTATTTTCAGCTATTCACTTCATCCAAAGTTGTATGAGAAGGCGATAAGCCTTACCGATACACAATTACTAAAGGTATAAAGGAACAATAAAGGATAAGTATGGCATAAGAAGGGGAAAGTTGTTCTGCTTTATCCGCGAATGGCTCTAGTTTTGAACCAAATAGCGAGGCGTTAAGATGATGGAATTGATTATATTATTTTGATATATTGAAGAACAGACACGTAAAGAATTAGCAGGTACAATGGCGTACGAAAAAATTGAGTATGAACTATCCAAAAAGTATCAGCGGTTTACTAAGGATTATGAACAGTATAGATTACAAAACCCCTGTATTAAGGGGATTTTGTTTTTTTTTACATGACGAAATGCTTAAAAACATAATATAAAATAAACATGTTTGATTTTCATTCATGTTTATTTTTTATAAACATCCATTACTTTAAACGTTTGACAAACGAGCATTAAGTCTGGAGTAAAAGTAAGTCCATACCGACTTAATTCCCAAGTGAAAAATTTAACGTGCTCACTATACCAATAATCATAGCTTAAATCGCCTTCACCCTCAGATCTTGCAAAATTACTTGTTACTTCAGTCATTTTTAGTAAATCGATCTTTGTATATTTTATAATTGCTAATGGATTATTGTCTCCATCCAATACAATATCGTACTGACCAACTTTTTGAATTTCTTCCCCTTCAAGCTCATAAACACAATGTGCAGCGCATGTTCCTGTTTTGATTCCTTTAACTACTAAACTTCCTAATTCATCTCCCATTTCTTTGGAACCATCTCCAAACATCCATGCATCTGGAACACTCATGTTTAACTCATTTTCTTTAGCGTACATATACCAATATTCTTCTATCTTATTAACTGACATCTGTCACTCATCTCCTTAATATTTAAATATTTTGAATTTAACACACGACATATTATCTGTCAATATTTTAGAAGAACTTGCAATACAACTACATCGATAAATTTTTTTGTAAAATAAAACTCTTCATAATCATATTTCACATTCTGTAAACTCATGCAAATAAAGAAAACTTGTACTGTTATTATGCTGAATTTGTAATGGGAAAGTAAAATGATTGAAAAGTACACGTTATAAATGGATTTATTTACTAATAATATTTTCTTTGTTTCGTAGCATATTAAACGTACAGGAGGTGATATGTGATGGCAAACAATCGTAACAACTCTTTAGTGGTTGCAGGTGCAGAAAGCGCACTGGATCAAATGAAATATGAAATTGCACAAGAATTCGGCGTACAATTAGGTGCGGATTCAACTGCAAGAGCGAACGGCTCTGTAGGTGGAGAAATCACAAAACGTCTCGTTGCTATGGCAGAACAGCAACTTGGTGGATATAACAAATAATGCTAGGTATAAAGTAGAAAAAGGAGAGATTATATCTCTCCTTTTTTTGTATAATATTCGATTTTGAATATTTTATTTGTTATCTATCTTGTCTCTTATTACTTGTATCTTCCAGCCACTTAGCAACAGATTCTTGCATACGAGATTCTAATGATTGAATCGTTTCATTTGAGATAGTGAGTGCTTGATCCGCATACTTTTTCGGGAACATGTTGCGCAAAGTAGGTTCATTTTCAGCACCATCTCCTGGTTCACGGTAATCCTCCCCATTTTTTGTGACTGTCACACGGACTGGAAGTAAATGTCCTGCTTGAGGAACTGTCTGTGTTTCGCGGTTGTATCCTTGCATGAGGGAATGAAGGTAGACATACATTTTTTCATCCTTCATTTCAGTTCCATAGATTACATGTGTCTCAAATTGTTTTTCTGTATGATTTAATTTGTCTTGATTCCAGGCAATGATACTTTCTGAAATAAGGGAATCTAGTTTGCTGTTAAGCGGAATGTCCGTTACCTCCTTTGCATCATTTTGGACAGAATCACACCCTGTTGCAATGAAAACGAGTATGACAATGCTTACGGTAATCATTATTCTTCTCAAAATCTTATTTTCATATGTTAATGCAAAACGTCTGCCCATCGATTCACTCCATTTCTCTTCGAGCCAATCATCCACTGACATCAATCTTTTATATGACAATAGTAAAATCGACTTCAAACTAGAAACTTATTCTATCCAAGGAAATATATTGCATTATATAATACATACTATACCATTCTTACACATAACGGGAGAAACTCTATGAGAAAAGTTATAATGTATTGCGGGATCTTTATTATGATTCTTTTAAGCGGTTGTATCCGATTTGGAAAAGACACTACAGATACCATTTATCTCATTCCAGAAGCATACGAAGGAGACCTATTGGTACTATATAATGTTCCAGGAGCTGAGTTGTTGCCAGAAGAAGATGGGTTTCGTGTTGTTATTTTTTCTGCAGACGGGACCGCAGTAACATCAACACCTAATATGAAATATGGGGAAGTCAACGATACCTATTACACGGTTAACAAGGAAGGAAAGCGCACCAAACTTGACGAAAGCTGCATACGCGTTGGTTCAAATGGAAGCACTACTGAAAACATTGATGAAGAAAATGAGCATACTTTCTCATACGCGAAATTGGAAGTCACATCTAGTGCATGCTCACAAAGCTTCTCATCATACGGGAGAGAAGTACCAGAAAATCAAGAACATCCTGTAGAGAAGAAACTGAGGGAATTATTGGTGCTCGTAAAAGAGCAGTATATGAAAGTGAAATACTAAATTTTCAAAAGGGTGAATGGATGATGTTAGGGATAGGGTTGATTGTATTAGGCATTTTACTTGTCAGCGTTGTATCTTACCGAGAAATAAAGAAAGCAGGGGGCGTTACCTGGATTGAAATTCTAGTCTACCCCTTTTTATTATTAATATGCGCGCTACTTGAGCATTTTGATTTGCCAGGGTTTTTAATATTTTTAGGTTTGGTATGTATTGTTTTTGGTAGCTGTATGGTCATGGGCGTCAATATTCTATAACATTAAGAGCAAAGCATCTAGTTCAGATGCTTTTTTATTTTATTTTGTAATTTTTATTTTTAATGTCTATCACACTAGTTACCCAGACATACAGGGTTCCAAGTGCTGGTAAAAAACTTAGCAAGTTGAATGTATTCTCTATAATATAGAATGAAATAAAAATGGAGGAAAAATAAATAGACAATGGAAGAAAAATGTATACGTCACGTTTTAAAGATTTTAAACTTTGCACTTTATTCACCTCAGCTTTTCTGGCATTATGTTTTAAATAAGAACCCGTAAATTTGCAGATTCTCTTGGTGATGATTTTAAAATATGTAACTCAATTTTAATCATAGAATATATTGGGTCACTATAAAAATCAAATATTAATTTTCTAAAGAATCCTATACAAACCTTATTGCGTTAGAAATACAGACCTAATTATAACCGTTGTAAATGGATCCAATTCGATTTCGGCCATCCCAGTATCCGCATCATAACTAGTAACACATCCTGTCATCCCTTTTAAAATACCAACATGGATTGTTACATTCGCATTAACTGTTACAATTTTCTTCACATTCAGCTCCGTTTTGATAATATGCTTTGACTTCCTGCGTGATCATTTATTCGTTAGATAACAAAAACGCACCGTAACCCAGTGCGTTTCAGACAAATATACCTATATGTTTTACTTTGTAATTTGGAAGGAGCCACCATAATAATATGAAGTGTCTACCTTCAGTACTGCAACATATGTACCTGGTGTATAAACCGTTGTAATTGGTGTTGTGAACCTAGAATAGTAGTGATGCCCAGCCTCACCTGCAGAAATGGTTTTGTAGCGCTGCAATTCACCTTCTCCGTTCAATCGATAAATCTTTACAACACCCACATCTTTTCCGCCTATATACACCGTCATATCAAACGTACCACCTTGTTTTAACCTACCAGGGGCTAATTCTTTTAGATAGTCCGCATTGTGATGCAATAAGAAATACGTTTGCCATGGCCAATCATCCACAACAGCTGAAGCTTGCTTAATCGTATGTACTTCAGCGCGTGCTTTATCAGGTAGCGTACTGTCTAAAACGATAAAAACCGAAAAGGTTAAGGCACAGATTAAAGCAAATGAACATAATTTTTTCATATTAAATTCCTCCCGTTTATCTGACATCGTCATAGTCCACTTACAGGTATTAGGTTGTCATCCATTAATTGGATTATCATTATAAAATCAATATATCATTTTCTTTTAATTTAATCAAATTAGAATTTTCTAATAAACATTAGGGGTAGATAGAATTCTACCTTTCTCCTTTTTTCTACTATATAGAAGAAAGAACAGAGGTGATAAAGAAATTCTATTCTTCTCTCTTTTCAAACTAACAACATTTCCCGTTTGTACGGTACGAGACTATATTAAACATTAAATAGGCACGAAAGGAGACTGGAATTGGCAAATATTCACATGGAATCTAGGAGATGCAAGCTCAACATTTCATAACGGATTGATGGTTCCATTTCAACAGACTCCGAATCCGACAGTAATTTTGTTCTGTTTATTCATGAGGTAACGGAAGAGAATTTAGAAGAATTTGCTACAATTGCTCATCAGTATATAGAGGAGGCCATCCATTGTTACAATCACGGCATTGTAGAAGAAATAGGTTAAAAGAATAAAACATACTGTTCCAAATTAATATTCCGTGTGTTTTTTGAACATATATCTATTGCTTTTATGTATATATTGAATATATAAATATATTGTGTTATGATATGAATTAGAAACTCGCGTGTTTCAAATACAACATTTTTATCTTCTTGATGACCTCTTATCTTTCCGTAAGAGGTCTTTTTTTATCCTTTTGTATTGCATAGCCGTTAAAATACTATGAAAAGATACTAGAGACTACTACACTGTGATATTCTCTAGTATTTTTTCTTTATCAATATTATATATTGTTGGGTAACGATGAATTATTACTTTTTGTATAATTTTCATACATCCTGCAAATACGTTATTTTTTAGTAGGCAATTAAAATTTACATACATATGTAGCAAGTTTTTTCTTAACGTACGAAATTCTCGTTATGCATCACTATCAACTTAAGATCATGTATCTTATGATGAAAATAATTCTATCTTTCTATTCATTTATTCGAAGATTCTTAAAACTCTTGCGATAAAACGTGAATGTATTTATAATTATAGTTAGTTAAGCTAACTAATTATATTTAGCTTTTCAACACAGGAATAGTTCAATAAAAAACAAGAATCTGAAGCAAATTTGTCAATCTATAGAACGATTCCCTAAAGAATAGAGCTGTACGCAGAATGAATTTAAAAAAACGGCAGCTAAGCTTGATTTACTTATGTTATGAGTATCTGATAATGCACGAGACAAAGAAATGGTATTTCGCTAATTACTTACTTTCTGTGCTTTTTGTGCATCATTAATTGAGGAGTAAAGTATTGGAAGGTTATTAAATAAAATACATGTAAGTATAAAAGCTAAAGTTGGAGAAGGTAGATAAATACGTTGGATTATTAAATTCAACTTATTTTTACGGAATAAAAGTTAGTCTAGCTTATTATAAGTTAAACTAATTTAAATGAAAGGAGGTGAAAATTGTTTATAATTTGTCTTAGTAATAATACAAAATATTTAAATATGCTGATTTCTATGGAACTTAAGAAATTTGGAACAAATAACAAGGAGGGTTTAATTAATGAATATTTCTAAAGAAAATAATCCTATATTGGCGGTCGTTAGCTCCAGCGGTAATCAAATCCATTTCTTCAATGCGAAAAATTTTGAAAGAATAGGGGTTATAGATTCTCCAGTTACAGAACCTCATGAATTATGTTTCGATTCTAAGCGTCAATTGTTATATGTAAGTATTACTTATCGCTCAGGTTTTTATAGAAATAATCCGGAAAAAAGCCATGAAATTTTAGTTATCGATATTGATCAATTTAAAGTAATTGATATCATTAATATCTCGCCGGAATTTGCACCACATGGTTTAGTTTATAATGAAAAAAAAGACTTATTGTATGTAAGTGTTGAATCTGGTGAAGGAGGAATTTTAATTATTAATCCTAACACGAGAAAAGTGCTAGATAGAATCTCTACAGAAGCAGCAGGTCCACATTGGTTTGTTACGAATCCAGATGGTACAAAAGGATATTCCTCTAATAAAGAGGCGCCCTTTATATCGGTTTTAGATACACATGATAAGGAGTTAATTGGAAAAGTATCTATGCCCTATGGTAGTGAAGAACTAGCTATTTCTCCTGAAGGTAATCGAGTTTACATCCCTTCACCATGTTTACTTGGAGACTACAAAGAGGAGCAACCTACACTTAGCATCATTAATACAGAAACCGATAAAATTATAAAGACAAAATCATTTTCAGATTTAATTACTCCGGTTCATGTAACGAATGATGGGAAAGTATTGGTAGGACATACGCGTTTTCAGAATAAGAATGGAGAGAGAACAAGAAATATGTTTTCTCCAGCACCAGGGTATGTTTCTGTTCTTGATGGAGAATCGTTAAATGTGTTAGGTACAATAGAAGTAGATTTACTCCCAATTACAATGCGTTCTTCTACGGACGGAACGGTTGGATATGTTTCTAACCTTAGATCAGGGACAATAAGTGTATTAGATTTAGTTAATTACAAGAATGTTCATACCATTGAAGTTGATCCAGGAGATCGAAATGCAGATCCTTCTGTAAATCAAGGAGCTCACGGTATAGCATATATAGAAAGATAAAATAAGAAAACGCTATTCTTTTTGTAGAAATTTACAGAAAGTATGGCGTTTTTTATGTATCTATTACTTTCTGATGAATTTCAATTAGGTCTATTTTTTTGCTGGTTAGGAACGCGTGTTATTCATTATTGACTTCTGATAAATAGATTATGTTTCCATGTTAAAAGAGTAGGCAAAGTTTTTTAATGCTCGTTATTAGCTTCTGCATGAAATTAATTTTGGATAATTGATTATTGTATTCTTCTAATTGGATTAGATATTCATAATTAATTTGCAACAACCAAACTTCTTTGAAAACGAACTAAAAGGTATTTTAAATGTATTTTTCAAAACACCACTAATCATGTTAACGTTTGCTAAATATATACACTCCTTAAGTTTGTAAGAAGCTTACAAACCTCCTTCTTCCAATGCAACTTAAGCGTAAATTAATTTTTTTGTAAATATGGAACAATGTCATTACTTACACTGTCTATTAAGCGTTAAAACATTTTTTATTAAATAAATTAAGAAAGGAATCATCATTTTTAACTAAGGGAGAAGATTGAATTGAAAAAATTATGGATGCTGCTTTTCGTTTGTTTCGCAGTTATGTTGGTAGGATGTAATAAAAACGAACCGCCAAAACAAGCATTTGAAGAATATATCAATTTATGGAATGATAAAAAATTTGCAAATATGTATGATCATTTATCAGATCATGGCAAAAAATCGATTTCTAAAAAAGAATTTACAGAAAAATATCAAAAAATCTATGAGGGGATTGGAGCTAAGAATTTAAAAGTTAAAATGAAAGGAGAGAATACGAAAGATAAAGAGCTTTTTCTTTTTGAAGTTAAGATGGATACGGATGTAGGACCAGTTTCATTCATCCACGAAGCAAAACTTGTGAAAGATAAAGAATCTTGGAAAATAGATTGGACACCAGACTTCATTTTCCCAGGTATGAAAAAAGATTACAAAGTACGTATGCAAATAGAGCAAGGAAAACGCGGAGAAATATATGATCGCAATGGAAAAGGGCTTGCAACGAATGGTAAAGCAACTGAGGTTGGAATTATTCCAGAGAAACTAGGCGAAACAGCAGCGCAAACGAAAGAAATAGTAGCACAATTACTTGATATGTCTATAGAAGAGGTCGAACAAAAGCTCACAGCAAAATGGATAAAACCAGACTCCTTTGTACCAATTGGTATTTTAAAAGAGGGAACCAGACAGAATGATTATATTGAATTAGAAGGAGTTTCATCTCGCCCAGTAAATATTCGTACGTATCCATTAGGTGAAGCAGCGGCACACTTAACTGGATATATAGGAAAGGTGAATGCGGAGGAGTTAAAATCACTTCAAAAACAAGGTTATCAAGCGGATGATTTAGTAGGTAAGACCGGTTTAGAGAAAGTGTTAGAAAATAAATTGCGTGGTGAAAAGGGTGGACGCGTATTTATAGAAGATGAGAATGGCAAAGAGATTAAAAACGTAGCAAAAAAAGAAGCAAAAGAAGGAGAAAATGTTACGTTAACAATTGATGCTGCAATTCAAGAAAAAATCTTTAATGAGATGAAAACTGAAGCAGGATCTAGTGCAGCGGTCAATCCTAAAACAGGTGAAACAATCGCACTTGTAAGTAGCCCTGCTTATAATCCAAATATAATAGTTAGAGGAGCATCGAAAGCCCAACGAGAAGCATGGAGTAACGACTCGAAACTACCAATGACGAATCGCTTCACACAAGCATTTGTACCAGGTTCCGTATTTAAAACGATTACAGGTGCAATTGGTTTGGAAACAAACACAATAAATCCGAAGGAAGAATTTAAAATTCAAGGTTTGAAGTGGACAAAAGATTCAACTTGGGGAAATTACTATGTAACGCGTGTGAAGGATGCAAGTCCAATTGATTTTGATAAGGCAATGAAGTACTCTGATAATATTTATTTCGCTCAACAAGCTTTGAAAATGGGAAAAGATCAGTATGTAAAGGAATTTAAAAAGTACGGATTTCATGAAAAATTACCAATCGAATACGAATTTCCTATTTCAATCATTGCAAAAGATGGGATAAAAAACGATATTCAACTAGCAGACACGGGCTATGGACAAGGACAAGTATTAATGACACCACTTCATTTAGCATTAACATATGCACCGATTGTGAATGAAGGGAATATTCCGTCGCCACATCTTTTAAAAGAAGCAAAAGTAGCAGGGAATTGGAAAGAAAATGTGGTTTCTAAAAAGAATCAAGAGATATTAAAGAGTGCATTAATCAAAGTCATTAATGACCCTGATGGCGCAGGGAGAATTGCAAAGGTTGATGGTGTGACGCTTGCTGGTAAAACTGGTACAGCAGAACTGAAAGAGTCGAAAGAAGCAGAAGGAAAAGAACTGGGATGGTTCGCAGCTTTCGATGCAAATGCGCCAGACATGATTGTTACAATGATGATTGAAGATGTAAAAGGAAGAGGAGGAAGTAACGTTCCAGGTGAAAAAGTAAAACATGTATTTCAGAAATAATATTTAATTATAAGGTGAATTATTTCACTAAATTTATTACATGTTTGCTTAACTCAAAGATATAAATTGGGGGAAATATAGAACAATTAAATTTCAAAAAAGCATTCTTTCTAATCGAGAATGCTTTTTTGCTGTAATTCTAGAAAAGTTGACATTGTTAATGGTAAATAGAAGGGGATAGCAAATTGAAATGGACAAGTAGAGTGTTACGTTAAATTCAAAAAAAATAGATTATTGTGAGTGGATTTTTATAATTGTATGCTTTGCTTGTTTTTTAGTAGTATTATTCTGCCTGAAAAAAGATAAACAATGGAACAAATGAAACTTGTATCTTGTCTATATATTGAAACCATAATAAAAGTGAGGGCAGTTTTTATGTTTATTCAAATAAGTTTGAGGTGTGGAAATGGAACAGACGTTTATTGAAAAGTGTAATCATGATGAGCTGGACTATGTTATAAAAGACTATTGGCAAGATGTATGGAATTATTCATTTATTATTACGAAAGATCCACACTTATCAGATGATATCACGCAAGATGTATTTATAAAGGTGTTTAAAAATTGGAATTCATTTCGAAAGGAGTCATCTATTAAAACGTGGATATTAAAAATCACAAGAAATACGGCAATAAACTATTTGAAATCATCTTATTTTAAAAGGATATCTTTAATAGGGTTTTTTAGTGACGATAAGCAATCCCTGTCAGCAGAACAAGAATTTTTTAAGCAAGAAGAAATGAATGATGTGTGGAAGGTTGTATTAAAACTACCTAAAAAGCACCGTGAAATAATTATATTGGACGCAAAATATGAATTATCTTATGAAGAAATGGCTGAAACATTAGGAGTATCCATTGGAACTGTAAAATCGAGATTAAGTAGAGCAAGAAGTAAGGTTTCAAAATTAATAGGGGAGGGTAGTAATGATGAACAATAAACAAAATCCTGACTGGTATAGAAAAATAAAAAAAGGTCCAATGGAGAATCGTAAAGATGAAGAAGAATTTATTTCTAAAATAAAGCAGTCTATATACGAAAATAATGAAGTGGATTTCGTAAAATATAAAAGACCATTTCGTAAAAAAGTATTACCTGTTGTAGTTGTTTTGGTTTGTACAATGTTATTTTTCATTGTTCAACAACCTTGGCTTGATGATAATAAATCACCGGTACAAAGTAGTACTCAAATTAAGCCTAAAACAAAAGATGAGTCTGCTCAAGATCCATCACTAAAACAATTTATGAATGAACTATATCAAAGTACGAACTCAAAAAATGAAAATGACCTGTACAAAGCGTTAAATGATGAAGTTCTATTTAAAGGGAAGAGTTATAAGAAGGATGAACTGAAGTTTGATGAAGATATTTTTCATGAGTTGCAAGTCGCTCTTACAATGGGAGGAGAATTTGCAAATGATACAAAAAAAGTATACAAAGTACCAAGTGGATTGACAGAAAGTAATCAACCAAAGCAAGCGCATTTTATATATGCAACGGTTACTGGAAATAAAACGAAAATTTTAGCTGAACCAAAACGAGAATCACAAGTGTTATATGAAGTATCTAATGAAATGGTAAAAGCTTGGATTCCAGAAAAAGTGCAAAATGATGGATATATAAAAATATCGACAATTAATGGCAATACTGGATACGTACAAAAAGAGTATGTTTTAACTGATATTAAGTATTCATTTATGTTCGAAAAAAACGATAATGGTGAATGGAAAATCATAAATATAGATTCTATTTGGTAAAAGAGGAAGGTTCACTTTAATGAACCTTCCTCTTTGTTTTTATTCTCTTTTTGAAGTGTATGCCAAGACTCTAAAATCTCTGATGTAACGAGAGCAGCGATGTTTTTTTCTGAATTACTACCAGGAATAACGACAGAAACGGCAATTTGTGGATCTTCGGTAGGAGCATATGCAATGAAAAGAGAATGATTTATCATTCTTTCTTGCTCATTCGGAAAACCTGTAATACCTGTTTTACCTGCGACGTCAAAGGGCAACTTTTTAATTTCCTCTATATTTTGACTCATTCCACCTTGCACGACACTCCAAAAGTTCATCGGGTAACGATTTGAACTTTCTAAAATTGGTTTAAACTTTTTTGTTTTCTTACCGTCCGGACTAATAATTGCACTTACAGTTTGAGGTTTATATTTATCACCTTTACTTGCCAAAGTTGCTGCATATTGAGCGAGTTGAAGAGGGGTATGCACTTCATTTCCTCCCCAAGAGGCGTTTAATAAAGCGGAGATTCCATTTTCAAACTTATTAGATGGATGGAATTCATATTGTCCGTCTTCTTCAAAGGGTAAATCAATCCCGGTTTTAGAACGTAGGCCGAATTGCATTAAATAATCTGTCCATATATGTGCTACTTTTTCTATATTCCCATTATTTTGGTTGAATAGGGGCAGAGCTACTTTTGCTGTCATAAATGTGTTAGATGAATTAATGATAGCCTGCCTCGGTGTAATCTCACCTGTTGGCGTTCCAGGTGCATTCGTAATGTTATTTTGATTATCATACTGAAAAGTCCCTTTATCTAAATAAGTATCTTCGGGTTGGAAAAGCTTTTCGTTTAATCCAATTAAAATAGTGAGTGGTTTTATAGTAGAAGCCATATTTACATAAGATTCACCATACTTTAATTTTTGAATTGCTTTATTTTGCGAAAGAGAGTTAATGTTTTCTTTTCTAGAAGATACACGTGTATTTAATATATTTGGATCAAAAACTGCCGTGTTGGCCATAGTTAAAATTGCGCCAGTTTTTGCATCGCTTACTACAGCATAACCAGCTTTAGCATCGGGTGTTTTCTTAATTTGAGATCTTAATGCTTCTTCTGCCTTTTGCTGCAACTCAGAGTCTAAAGCTAGCCGTACATCTTTACCTATTTGTACTTTTTGAATGTTCCATAAGAACTTTTTATTATTCAATTTAAAAATAAGAGTTTTACCTGGTTTTCCTTTTAAATCATTTTCATATTGCAGCTCAATCCCGCTTTTTCCAACAAGCATATGCTTTGAATTAAGGTCATTTTCTACATACCCAATTACTTGTGAACCAATTTCGTGTTTAGGATAATATCGAATCCATTCATCTTTAATTATTACATTATTGGGTTTGTTTTTGTTTATGAATGCAAGTTCATTCTCAGTTATATCAGAGTATAACGGTATATCATTCATAGTCTGCTTTTTACAAGATTGTTGTAATTGAGATTTTATGTTCTCTGTAGAAATATCATGTTGAAACTCGCTTGAAAATTGATTAAAAAAAGCTAATGTGTTTGATGTATCTTGTTTCGATAGCTTTTCATCATTAGAAGTGCAATATAGAGACTTAACTTTCTTATTTGTAGCTAGTATTACACCATTTTGATCAAAAATCTTTCCTCTTTCAGCTGAAGAAGTTGCGATAGTAATTGAAATGAAGTTGATTTTTAATAAAATTAGTAAAATCAAACCTACAATAGAAAGAACCGTAAAAAATCTCCATCTTTTTGTATGTAACATATAACCCTCCCTTATGTAGCCTATTTTATCTTATATTTAATTATTTTTTTTGTAAATGTGGAACAACTTTATTGTTTAGGTTGTCTATTAAGTATTAAAGCATGAAGAAAGGAATAATTAACATGAAAATTTACTAGCAAGTCTATATGTAAGTTTAATAAGAGTCATTATACAGTTTAGCACTTCTAATGCAAGCGGCAAAAAAATAGAGAGAAAACAAGAAGGGAGAGTTATTAATGCCGTAGCTAAACGAAAAAGAATGGATGCTTACAAGGATTAAGCAAAAAATTGAGGCGATATTTATAACCGATTATCGGTATCTAATATATAAGAAATGCTTTTAGTATTTGTAGCAATTTCTGAAAGGATTAAATGGAGGATTTATGAAAGAACAAAAAGGCAAGAAGCAGAAGTCATATATATCTATTCGATTAAATATAATGTTCCTTTGCATATTTCTACTATTCTCAGCTATTATTATGCAGCTAGGAAAGGTACAAATCGTTGAGGGAGAGGCTTATAAGAACCAAGTGGAAAGTAGTCAAAATGCAATAACTAGTATTCCAGTTCCACGTGGACAAATTTTAGATCGAGAAGGGAAAACAGTTGTTAATAATAAATCTCTTCGCACAATTACGTATACAAGGGTGAAGGGAATTACGAGTGAAGATATTTTAAAAACAGCAAAAGACTTGGCGAAAGTACTTGAAATGCCTGAACAAGATATAAATAAATTAACAGATATCGATAAAAAAGATTTTTGGATGCAGTTGAATTCGAAACGTGCGGAGACAAAGATTACTAAGAAAGATATAGAAAAGTTTAAAGAAAAGGGTATAGAGGGAAAAGAGTTAGATAAAAAAATAGAAGACTTAAGACGAGGTCGCGTTACAGAGGTAGAATTAGCAGAATTAACAGCACAAGATTTAAAGGTGTTAGCTATTAAAAGTAAAATGGGTTCAGGTTATCAACTAACACCACAAATCATTAAAAAAGATGTAACAGATGAAGAGTATGCGCGGATAAGCGAAAATCTTGCGAATTTTCCAGGAGTAGATGCAACTGTTGATTGGGAACGTAATTATGTAAACGGTAATTTATTTCGTTCTGTATTAGGAAATATTACGAGTAGTGAAGAAGGATTACCGAAAGAAAATTTAGATTCTTATTTAGTACGTGGATATAACCGTAATGATCGTGTTGGAAAAAGTTATATTGAACAACGATATGAAGATGTATTACACGGAACAAAAGAAGAAGTGAAAAATATTACTGATAAATCAGGAAACATTGTTAGCACAGAAATAATCTCTAAAGGAAAAAGTGGTAATAGTTTAACATTAACGATTGATATGGAATTACAAAAGAAAGTGGAAGAAAGTATAGAGAAAAACTTGAGAGCTTTTAAAAGTTCAGAGCCACTTCTCGATCGAGCTTTTGTTGTCATGACGAATCCAAATAACGGACAAATTTTATCAATGGCAGGCAAAAAGATTGTAGAAAAAAAAGGGAAAATAGAGTTTGAGGATTTGGCATTAGGTAATATGACAACTTCGTATGAGCTAGGGTCAGCTGTAAAAGGTGCTACTTTATTAACTGGATATGAGACAGGGGCAATACATCCAGGAGATCAATTTTATGACGCGCCGATGAAATTTAAAGGTACACAAGCTAAGAAATCGTGGAATGTATCCGGATTTGGTAATATTAATGATTTACGGGCTTTACAAGTATCTTCGAATGTATACATGTTCCAGACAGCTTTAAAAATTGCCGGAGTTAATTACGTACCAAATGGATCATTGGATATTAAACAAGGAGCCTTTGATACGATGCGCTATTATTTCAAGCAATTTGGTTTAGGTGTCCCAACAGGTATTGATTTACCGAATGAAATAATTGGACAAACGAGAAAAGTAGATAGTCAACCTGGGTTTTTACTAGATTTTTCTATTGGTCAGTATGATACGTATACGCCGTTGCAATTAGCGCAATATGTTTCAACGATTGCGAATGGTGGTTATAGAATGCAACCTCAAATTGTACAAGAAATACGAGAACAATCAATAAAAGAAGAGGTTGGAAAAGTTATACGTTCCATAGAGCCTGTCGTATTAAATCGAATTGATATGAAGAAAGAACATATTGATCGGATAAAAGAAGGGTTTAGATGGGTATTCCAAGAAGGTGATGGAACTGGCGTGAAATATTTCAAAAATGCGCCATATAAACCAGCAGGAAAGACAGGAACAGCCCAAACTGTATATGGTGGAGATGACCCAATTGGCAGAAATGCAAAAGGAGAACGTATGGAATGTTACAACTTAACGTTAGTTGGATATGCTCCATATGATAATCCAGAAGTAGCATTTTCCGTAGTAGTTCCATGGCTTCATGATGATAAAAATGGAATTAATTCTATAATTGGAAAGGAAGTATTAGATGTATACTTTGATTTGAAACAGCAACGTATATATGGTGAATCTACTAGTACAGGTAGTTCTAAGCAAAATTAGAGTACTTTTCTCAGGGAAGAGAACCTGTTTATATAAAGCCATTTATAAGTAAAAAAATGAAATGTGAAATCAGAGATAGCGGCGATCATAGCTACTATCTCTGATTTTGTTAATAACTCTCATACTAGCTATAAATTTTTTTCAGTTTATGGAACAAATTTGGTTCGATGATTGTCTATTATGTGTACGTATAAAAAGGTGCTAAAAATTTGGAAGGAATGATGGTTTTGAAAAATAAGAGGATGCTAAAAATAGGAATATGCGTTGGTATATTAGGTTTAAGTCTTACAAGCCTAGAAGCTTTTCCAGGAGGATCACTGCAAGTTGAAGCGAAAGAAAAGACTGGACAAGTGAAACATAAAAATCAGGCAACGCATAAAGAGTTCTCTCAACTTGAGAAAAAATTTGATGCTCGATTAGGTGTATATGCGATTGATACTGGTACAAATCAAACAATCTCTTATCGACCTAACGAAAGATTTGCCTTCGCATCAACCTACAAGGCTTTAGCTGCAGGAGTATTACTACAGCAAAACTCAATTGATACATTAAATGAAGTAATCACATTTACGAAAGAAGACTTAGTGGATTATTCACCCGTTACAGAGAAACATGTAGATACTGGGATGAAACTAGGAGAAATTGCTGAGGCTGCTGTTCGCTCAAGTGATAATACTGCAGGGAACATTTTATTTAATAAAATAGGCGGACCTAAAGGATATGAAAAAGCGCTTAGAAAGATGGGGGATCGGATTACTATGTCTGATCGCTTTGAAACAGAATTAAACGAAGCTATTCCAGGAGACATTCGTGACACTAGTACAGCGAGAGCAATTGCTACGAATCTTAAAGCTTTTACGGTCGGAAATGCACTTCCTGCTGAAAAACGTAAAATTCTTACAGAGTGGATGAAAGGGAATGCTACAGGGGACAAACTTATTCGTGCAGGCGTACCAACTGACTGGGTAGTTGGAGATAAATCAGGTGCTGGCAGTTATGGGACAAGAAATGATATTGCTATCGTTTGGCCTCCAAATAGAGCACCAATTATCATCGCAATTTTATCTAGTAAAGATGAGAAAGAGGCTACCTATGATAATCAACTCATTGCAGAGGCAACTGAAGTTATAGTTAAGGCTCTTAAATAATAATCTCTCAATGCTTTATGTAATATAATTAAAAATAAGAACTTGGAAAGCGATTCTTTTTAATGTGAAAAGAATCGCTTTTTTATAAGCATGTAAACTATTTATACCTATGTAATATAAAGATATAATTAATGTAGAAAAGAGGGTGAATAGTTATGGAGAATGACAATCAAGTTTTTTGGAGAACAGATTGTCTTATTTTGAGAAGGTTTAGTATGGATGACACTAACTACTTTCATTTTTATCGTTCTAATCCAGAAGTGGCTAAATTTCAGTCATGGGTTAATTATCAATATCATGAGGCTAAAACGTTTGTAAATGAACAAGTTAAAAATAATCCTAATCTACCAGGTACTTGGTTCCAGTTCGCAATTGCTTTGGCTGAAAATAACAAAATAATTGGAGATTGCGCACTTCACACACTTGTAAATGAACCACGCATCGTAGAAATCGGATTTACTCTTTCTCCAGAATATCAGGGAAAAGGCTATGCAACTGAAGCTGTTTGTGCCTTATTGAGTTACATATTTCATTCATTAGGAAAACATAAGGTGATTGCATTTTCGGACGTTCGAAATAATAAGTCTATTTCTGTACTAGAACGAGTGGGGATGAGGAGAGAAGGTCATTTATTGCAGAATTACATGCTAAAAGGCCAGTGGATTGATGAATATCAATATTCAATATTGAAGTCTGAATGGAAGGACGCTACATAATTATAAAATTTAGAAACAAAGTATGATGGCTGTAAATTAAAATACTATAAAAATAACGTTATAAAAAAAGATCCTAGTGTGTACTAGGGTCTTTTTATGTTATCGATTTACTTCATCTTTTGATCCCGTTAAAGCCCGATTGGTGAGGGCTAATAATGAGTGAGGGATGAACAAAACCACCACTCATTAAAGTTTCACTTTATAATAACCATATTTTACAACTTGCCTATTTTCTTCAATAGCATGTGTTCCAGCAATATCGGCAATATCAACTACAATCGTATTTTGTAAGATATTAACTACACAACCTGTTAATTGTAAGGTGGAGTTATTATGATAGGGAAATTGTACGTAGGAACCAATTGTAACGTTATTTTTTGTCTCCATATGATAAACGAATGAAGATAAAAATACAAGAGTGAAAAGAGAGAATATATCGAATAAATTAACCTTGATTAAGCGTATTTTAACTAATTTTCAAACCATGAAAACATTGCAAACTAGGGTGTTTGTAAAACTTACTTATTTTATAAAAAACTTAAATAATCCTACATTATGTATCTTTTTTTAATAGAAAGAAATAATATTAATCAATGGAATTTTACTTAAGTTTTAGGTATATTATAATTGACCAAATGAGTATATCGGTCAGTCGGTGTTGTTTTGGGATTTGTAAAGTAGTGTTCATTATGCTTATGGAATTGATTTCATGAACTACGGTTTTGATATTGTGTGATAGGTAAGTGGGCGGAAGTAAATTTAAACTCTTGGGAGGTAGAACAGCCAGTAGTTTCTGTGTGCGGTCTATTAACAATAATTGCATGGTGTTTAAATGGTAAAGTGGATAACGTATTTAATAGGCTAACGCATGATTAGTAGTTATAAGAATTCATACATATACGGTATACCCTCGGGTTAAGTATAGGAAGTTATAGTTTGAGAGAAGTTACATAGTAGGTGTGACACTAAGACTAAAGAAGCTGATGTAATCATGAAATGACAAAAAGAGAAAAATGTGAGAAATGAGGAATTGAGATGGGAAGTATAAGGAATAAAAATGTTAATAAATTGAAAAGGATTTCACAAGCAATTTTGATTGTTATTGGAGCGTTCATAACCGCATATGGATTAGAGGCTGTACTTATTCCTAATAATGTCTCAGATGGTGGTGTAACAGGTATAAGTATTGTTAGTTCTCAGTTATTTGGGTTACCATTAGGTCTTTTAATTGGAATTATTAATATTCCATTTGTTTGGCTAGGTTATAAACAAATCGGTAGAGGATTTGCAATTTATTCAGTAATTGGTATTGTATCACTTGCAATAGGTACTGTGGTTATGCATAATGTGCCTACAATTATTGAAGGAGATACATTGTTAGTTACAGTTGTTGGTGGTGTGATTATCGGCTTTGGTATGGGATTGGCACTTCGTAATGGTGGGGCGTTAGATGGAATTGATATGTTAGCGGTATTATTGTCTAGAAGATTACCGTTTGGCACAAGTGATCTTATTTTGTTTTTAAATATGTTCGTATTTATTTTTGTGTCAACAGTATTCGGTCTTCAAGGTGGAATTTTATCAGCAATTGCTTACTTTATTGCTTCTAAAGTAATTCATATTATTGAAGTAGGATTAAGTGGCTCTAAAACATTTAAAATTGTTACAAAAGAACCTAAATTAATGATAGATACAATTTGGGATCGTCTTGGGAGAAATGCAATCTATAATGAAATGTATGGTGGCTTTTCGAAAGAAGCTTATAAAGAAGTTAGCTGTGTTATCAGTCGTTTAGAAGAGAATAAAATGAAGGAACTTATTCATGAAATTGATGAAAATGCTTTTGTCACTGTATATGATGTTGCGGAAGTACAAGGCGGAAACTTTAAAAAGCATGATATCCATTAAGGGTATTAACTAACTTAAATATTTTATACATAGTTGATTATTGAAAAAGATAAAAACCTCACCACATATAGATAGACAACTGATATGTACTAAGATGTACAACTGCAAGGTACATAGAACTAAAACTAAGATATTCATACGAACTCAAAAAGCCGAAATTCCTTAACTTGGGAATTTCGGCTTTAATGTTATATGATAGAGTTACGATTAGAACAGAAATGGGCATGTTTACTTCAACAGAGTGATATAAGTTCTTCAATTCCTATAATTAGAAACTTGTACTTGATTATCGTAGTTAAATTGATTTCACTTTAAAAGAGAACCGTTAGATAAAAAAAGAAAAATCTATTGGAATGTTTTTGAGAATTGTAGTACTGATTAAGGTTTTAGGAGGGAATATGAGCAAGAAGATTAAAAGAAGTGTATTACTTATTGCTACGTTAGTAGGTTGTATTATCTTTTTATATTTACAGAACAATTTAATAAGTATAACTGAGGTTAAAATAACCTCTAGTAAAATACCCTCCTCTTTTAAAGGGTATAAAATTCTACAAATTTCAGACTTACACAATAAACAATTTGGCGATAATCAAGATGTGTTAATTCAAAAAATTAAAAGCATAGATCCAGATATTATTGCGATTACGGGTGATTTAATTGACAGTAAATCATACGATGCAGAAGTTAGTATGCAATTAATACGAGAAATTGTAAAGAAGTATCCTGTATATTTTGTGACAGGAAACCATGAACAATGGTCTGGAAAGTATAACCGTTTAGAAAAAGAGTTGAAGAAATATGATGTCAATGTTTTAAGGAATGAATATGTAGGCATTCAAAAGGGTGAGCAAGAAATAAACTTGTTAGGTATTGATGATCCAGAGTTTGTTACTGGAAACCGTGATGAAGGAAATATTATAATAGATGAAATTAAAAAGGCGAAAATTGAAATGCAGCCAGATAGATATAATGTATTATTATCCCATAGGCCTGAATTTTTGACAGAGTATGCTGATGAGCAAATAGATTTAGTGTTATCAGGGCATGCTCATGGAGGGCAAGTTAGATTGCCATTTATCGGAGGATTAGTTGCGCCAAATCAAGGTGTTTTACCTAAATATACAGCTGGTTTATATGTAGAACAAAGTGCATCAATGGTAGTGAGTAGAGGATTAGGAAATAGTATCATTCCGCAAAGAATTTTGAATAGGCCAGAAATTGTAGTCGTGCAGCTAAATTAAGCTGTACGATTTTTTTATACAAAAATGAGTAAAGGGGCTTTATGTATTTTGTACGAGTTTACATTACAATTTTGTTAAAAATTTTCTACGTTACATAAAGTAACAAAATTTGACCCTGAGTGTTTGTTATAGTGTAAATAATCAAAAAACTTAAAATTTGTCGAGTGAAAATTGTGATAAGTAATTCGTATAAAAAACTTAAAGGGGTGTACACATGCATAAAGAATATGAAATTGAAGAATACACGGCTATTGAGGAACAAATCCATTATTATTGTAAATGTTTATTAGTAAGTCATCCTGATCAAATAATAAAGTATTTAGAAAAAAGGTTAGAAAAATATGCAGAAACATTACAATATGCACATTTATATCCTGACACAGTTATTTTACCGTTACAGCAATTAGTTATTGAATATTCTTTAGACGTTGCTAGAATTCGGAAGTATATGAATTTAAAAACGTAAAGTGAAATTTATAGTTTAAATGAAACAGAGTCGACTTTAGGAAATGAAATTCTAATGTCGACTCTGTTTCATTGTTTAATATCGTTGATTGAACATACATACTAATCAACGGAGTTTGACATATAATTAAGCAAGAGTAAAATAAAAGTGAGTACTCACTCATTTTATTAAAAAAGGAGGATGAAACGTGCAAGAACCTTCAATTATTTTACGGACTGTATCAAAAAGTTTTGGGAAAAAAGAAGTGTTACACAATCTTTCATTGCAAGTTGAAAAAGCAGAGATTTTTGGTTTTGTTGGACCTTCTGGATCGGGGAAAACAACGCTCATTAAAATGATTGCAGGTATTAATGAGGCAACGAAAGGTGAAGTGCTTGTTAATAATACTAATATGCCTAATTTAAATGAAATGAAAAGAATTGGTTATATGGCCCAGGCGGATGCATTATATGAAGAATTGTCAGCATATGAAAATGCAGATTTTATAGCAACGATGTATGGACTAAAGGGAAAACGTAAAAAGACAAGAATTGCAGAAGTTTTTGAACTTGTACAATTATCACAGTATATGAAAAAGCAAGTACAACAATTTTCAGGTGGAATGAAAAAACGCTTATCATTAGCAATAGCACTCCTGCACGAACCAGAAATATTAATTTTAGATGAGCCTACAGTGGGGATAGATCCGCTTCTTAGAAAAACGATTTGGGAAAAGTTTTATGATCTTAAAAAGAAAGGTACAACGATTATTGTAACGACGCACATTATGGATGAAGCTGAATTTTGTGAGCGTCTAGGATTAATTAGAGAAGGGAAACTAGTTGCGGTTGGAACAACTGAAGAATTGAAAAAACGCGTGTCATCTGGACGGATTGAAGATGTCTTTTTGCTGGAAGAGGTGGTGTCATCATGAGAGTTACTGGTGTAATCATTCGTATTATTCGCCAATTTTTTCGAGATAAGCGTTCGTTAGCGATGATGTTTGGGGCACCAATGTTATTACTTTGGCTATTATCGCTAGTGTTTACACAAAAAGACTATATACCGCAAATTGCTGTTGTTGATATGCCCGATCAAATAGTAAAAGTGATGAAAGATCAAGAAGCATCAATTTATGAACACAGTAAAGAAAAGGCGATTTCTGAGTTAGAAAAACAAAAGGTAGATGCTGTACTTCGAATAGAGAATGGAAAAATGAAACTTCTGTTGGAAGGTAGTGATTCGTCAAAAAATCGTGCTGTACTTCAAGTATTGCAAAAAAGCACAGAGAAGAATGATGTTTCGATTATGAAGCCTGAAGTGAATTATTTACATGGCTCTAAAGACTTTTCGATGTTTGATGGGCTTGGTCCTGTATTAATTGGTTTCTTTACATTTTTCTTTGTATTTATATTATCAGGTGTATCTTTCGTAAGAGAACGTTTAAGTGGTACGCTTGAAAGGTTATTATCCACCCCAGTAAGAAGGTGGGAAATAGTCGCAGGTTATATTATTGGCTTTGGAATTTTTGCCTTTATACAATCCATTATTATCGTAAGTTTTTCCGTTTATATTTTAGATTTATACGTAGCTGGCTCCATATGGCTAACGCTACTTATTACATGTATGCTCTCTTTAACTGCACTAACATTAGGTACGTTTTTATCGGCATACGCAAATAATGAATTTCAAATGATTCAATTTATACCGCTTGTTATTGTGCCACAAATCTTCTTTTCTGGATTGTTTCCAATGGAATCTATGAATAAGTGGCTACAAATGTTAGGGAAAGCATTTCCACTCACATATGGCGCTGATGCAATGAGACAAGTGATGATTCGGAATCAAGGATTTAGAGAGATTGCATTAGATCTTACTGTATTATTACTTTTTTCAATATTATTTGCAGTAGGAAATGTATTTGCTTTAAAGAAACATCGCAAAATATAATAATGACAAAAAGGAGCTTTATAAATGCAGAAGGATTGGCTGGAGGAATTAATAGCCGCAACTAATACGGATAAACGAAATGAACGTCAAATGCGTATATTAGAGGCGGCTGTTGATATGTTTGGAGAAAAAGGATACGCTTCAACTTCAACAAGTGAAATTGCAAAACGGGCTGGTGTAGCGGAAGGAACAATCTTCCGCTACTATAAGACGAAAAAAGATCTATTACTAGCGGTCGTAATGCCAACTTTAACTAAGTTCGCTGCCCCATTTTTCGTACAAACCTTTGCAAAAGAAATATTTAAATCGGAGTATGAATCGTATGAAGGACTTTTAAGGGTTGTAATTCATAATAGATTTAAATTTGCCCAAAAACACTTCCCTATGATAAAAATATTAATTCAAGAAGTACCATTTCAACCAGAACTGAAAAATGAAATACAGCAATTAGTAGAAACAGAACTGTTTTCACATTTCAAAAAGTTGATTGTGAAATTTCAAGAAGAAGGGGAAATTATTGAGTTACCACCATCTTCCGTACTACGTCTTACTTTATCAGCTGTATTAGGATTACTCTTAACAAGATTTTTATTATTGCCTGAAGAAAAATGGGATGATGAAATGGAAATTGAAAATACGATTCAATTTATATTGTACGGATTAACGCCACGGAGGTAATGAAATGCGACAATTTGCAAAACCAACAATCGTTGTAAGTAAATGTTTAGAATTTGATGCCTGTCGATATAATGGAGAGATGATTCCAGATGTAACAATACGAAATTTGCAGCCGTTTGTTACATTTATACCTGTTTGTCCAGAAGTCGAGATTGGATTGGGGACTCCTCGTGAAACGATACGAATTGTAGAAGAAAATGGTGAGAATAGACTTGTGCAACCGTCGACACGAGAAGATGTAACTGAAAAAATGGAGCAGTTTTCAAATGACTTTTTACAAACGATATCGGATGTGGATGGTTTTATTTTAAAGAATCGTTCACCAAGTTGTGGTACGCGTGATGTGAAAATTTATTCTGGTTTTGAAAAAGCGCCAGCAAAGGGAAAAGGAGCTGGCTTATTTGGCGGAGCAGTAGTAAAAAAATTTTCGCATCTTCCTATTGAAGAGGAAGGCAGATTGTCGAATTTTATTATTAGAGAGCATTTCTTTACAAGGCTATTTACAATCGCATATTACAAAATGATTAAACACAATAAAAATATGAAAGAACTTGTATCGTTTCAGTCGGACAATAAATATTTATTTATGGCATATAATCAAGTGAAACAAAAGGAATTAGGGCGTATAATTGCAAATCACAAAAATGAAAAGATTGAAGTGGTATTTGAAAAATATGAGAAGACTTTATATGAATTATTTATGCGTGCGCCTCGTTATACATCGAATGTAAATGTATGCGAGCACATTTTTGGATATTTTAAAACAAAGTTAAAAAAACAAGAAAAAGATCATTTTATAGAACTGTTACAAAAGTATGCAGAAAAAAAAATACCACTTAGTAGTTTACTTACAATTTTAAAATCATGGGCTATTCGATTTGATGAAAAGTATTTATTAAGACAAACATATTTCGAACCATACCCTGAAGCATTAGTAGAAATTTCTGATTCCGGAAAAGGTAGAGATTATTAAACAATAAATTACATAATTCGACACAAAACCTCCTATGTTGTTGTAGAACAATGTAGGAATTTTTTTGTGCATTAGTACAGAATCTGTTTTAAAATTAAGTTATGACAGAATTGTAGCAATTGTCTAACTAATATTCTTGTCTTTTAAGTTGTTATGTTTGTAGTAGAAACTCGCACGCTGTCGAAACTCAATATTCGATAAGGGGTGTGTAGCGGAATGGAATTTACTCTAACTCGCGAAAAACAAATGATTAAAGAAATGGTACGTGACTTTGCTGAAAAGGAAATTGCACCGAAAGCTGTATATTATGACAAAACTGCAGAGTTTCCATATGAAACATTTCAAAAAATGGGCGAACTAGGATTACTAGGTATCCCATTCCCAGAAGAGTATGGAGGTTCAGGCGGCGATACGGTATCGTACGCATTAGCAGTTGAAGAAATTGGTCGCGCTTGTGGTGGCACTGGTTTAAGCTATGCTGCAACAATTTCATTAGGTGCTTCTCCAATTTATTATTTCGGTACAGAAGAACAAAAACAAAAGTATTTAGTTCCAATGGCGTCAGGTAAAACATTAGGTGCCTTCGGATTAACGGAGCCAAATGCTGGATCTGATGCAGGTGGTACTCAAACGAAAGCGGTATTAGATGGCGATGAGTATGTAATCAGTGGTGAGAAGTGTTGGATTACAAACGCAGAGTATGCAAATACAATTATTGTAACCGCTGTCAATGGCGTTGAAGAGAATGGTAGAAAACGTATTTCTGCATTTATCGTGCCTACTACGAGTGAAGGATTAACGATTTCAAGTCCATACGATAAGATGGGTGTTCGTGCTTCTAATACTTGTGAAATCGTACTTGATGGTGTTCGTGTACCGAAAGAAAATATTCTTGGTGATGTAAATAAAGGTTTTAAACAATTTTTATATACACTTGATGGAGGGCGTATTTCAATCGCAGCATTGGCAGTTGGTATTGCGCAATCAGCCTTTGAACGTGCATTGCAATATGCGAAAGAACGTCAACAATTTGGAAAGTCAATTTCTAATTTCCAAGCGATTCAATTTAAATTAGCTGATATGGCGACTGAAGTAGAGCTAGCACGCAATTTAGTACATAAAGCAGCTTGGTTAAAAGATAACGATAAACCTTTTGGCAAAGAAGCGGCAATGGCAAAACTATTTGCATCGGAAGCAGCAAGCCGTATTGCGAATCAAGCAGTACAGATTCATGGTGGATATGGTTATATGCGTGAATATGAAGTTGAACGACATATTCGTGATGCGAAACTATTAGAAATAGGTGAAGGAACTTCTGAAATTCAACGTCTCGTAATTGCTAGACATTTAGGATGTAGATAAAAGGGAGGAATCACTATGTTTCAAAAAATATTAATTGCGAATCGCGGGGAAATCGCTGTTCGTATTATGAAAACTTGTCAAAAACTTGGTATTCGCACTGTTGCTATTTATTCTGAAGCAGATGAAAATGCCCTTCATGTGAAAATGGCAAATGAAGCTTACTTAGTAGGTGGACCGCGTGTTCAAGAAAGTTATTTAAACCTTGAAAAAATTATTGAAATAGCTAAGAAGACAAATGCAGAAGCGATTCATCCGGGTTATGGTTTATTATCAGAGAATCCGTCTTTTCCGGTTCGCTGCAAAGAAGAAGGAATCGTATTTATCGGTCCTTCAGAAGAAATCATTACGAAGATGGGAAGTAAAATCGAATCACGTATCGCAATGCAAGCAGCAGATGTCCCAGTAGTCCCAGGTATTACTACAAATATTGAAACTGCAGAAGAAGCAATTGAAATTGCAAAACAAATTGGTTATCCATTAATGCTTAAGGCATCCGCAGGCGGCGGAGGCATTGGTATGCAGTTGATGGAAACTGAGCAAACGCTCACCAAAGCGTTTGAAAGTAATAAAACAAGAGCGCAAAACTTCTTCGGTAACGGAGAAATGTATTTAGAGCGATATATAGCAGACGCGCATCATATTGAAATTCAGCTTTTAGCAGATACACATGGTAACACAGTGTATTTATGGGAGCGTGAATGTTCGGTACAGCGCCGAAATCAAAAAGTAATCGAAGAAGCACCTTCACCATTTTTAGATGAAGGTACACGAAAGGCGATGGGAGAAGTTGCTGTACAAGCTGCCAAAGCACTTGGCTATACAAATGCAGGTACAGTTGAGTTTCTTGTAGATGATCAGAAGAATTTCTATTTCTTAGAGATGAATACGAGATTACAAGTAGAACATCCAGTTACAGAAGAAATTACTGGTTTAGACCTTGTCGAACAACAACTGCTGATTGCAAGTGGTGAGAAACTATCATTTACACAGGATGATGTAAAACGTAGTGGTCATGCCATTGAAGCTCGTATTTATGCAGAGGATCCGAAAACATTCTTCCCGTCACCTGGAAAAATTACAGATTTAACATTACCGTCAAATGTACGGATCGATCACTTCTTAGAAAATCATGTAACGATTACACCTTTCTATGATCCAATGATTGCGAAAGTCATTGCACATGGCGAAACTCGTGAAGAAGCAATTTCGAAATTACATGATGCTCTAGAAGAATTAAAAGTAGAAGGTATTAAAACGAACACACCAATGCTACTGCAAGTTTTGGAAGACGAAGTGTTCAAAGAGGGTATTTATACAACGGGTTTTGTAACGAAACAACTCGTTAAAAAATAAGATTTAACAATATTAAGGGGGAAAAAATGATGACGAAAGTATATGCATCGATGGCAGGAAACGTTTGGAAGATTGTTGTAGGAGTAGGAGATACAGTAGAGGAAGAACAGGATGTCGTCATTTTGGAATCTATGAAAATGGAAATTCCAATCATTTCAGAAGAAGCTGGCACAGTTATGAAAATTAATGTGCAAGAAGGCGATTTTGTAAATGAAGGAGATGTATTATTAGAAATTGAATAGGGAGATATAGGGGGAAGCGAATTGAAACTACCTAATTTTGCTGTCATTAAAGAAGTCGGGCCACGTGATGGCTTACAAAATGAAAAAAAGATTGTTGGCACAAAAGATAAAGTAAAATGGATTCAACTACTTACAGAAGCAGGATTGTCGTATGTTGAAGTTTCCTCATTCGTTCACCCAAAATGGGTCCCTGCATTAGCAGATGCAAATGATGTATTTTCTGAGCTGAAAAGGGATCCAAATGTTACATATGCTGCGCTTGTTCCGAATCAAAATGGTTTGGAACGAGCTTTTTTGCAAAATGTAGATGAGGTGAATGTTTTTTTATCAGCAAGTGAATCTCATAATAAAAGTAATATTAATAAATCGATTAAAGAAGCATTAGTTGTAATTGAAGATATAACAAAACAGGCATTATTCGAAGGGAAAAAGGTAAGAGGCTATGTTTCTACTGTATTTGGATGTCCTTATGAAGGGGATATAAGTCACGCAGCAGTTGACGAATTATGTAATCAACTATTTTCATACGGCATTTATGAAGTTTCTCTTGGGGATACAATCGGTGTAGCGAATCCATTACAAGTAGAACAAGTATTAGAACATCTATTAAAGAAGTATGATGCTTCGCAGTTTGCAATGCATTTTCATAATACGTATGGAATGGCTCTAGCGAATGTAGTTAAATCATTAGAATACGGTATTACAACGTTTGATAGTTCTTGTGGTGGACTCGGGGGCTGCCCTTATGCACCAGGAGCATCAGGTAATGTTGCTACTGATGACCTAGTACATATGCTCCATAAATTAGGAGTCCAAACGAATATAGACGAAGAAAAGTTATTGAGAGCTAGTCAATTTATTCAAAGTAAGTTAAATATCCAATTACCGAGTCATGTGTATAGAGCGCTTCAACATAAAACGATAAGTAGGTGAGAAGATGCTACAATTACAAAACATTTCAGTTGATTATGTAACACCTCACGTTGTAAAGATTTCGTTATATCGTGAAAGACAAGCAAACTCATTATCTTTAGCGTTATTAGAAGAGTTACAAAACATATTAACTCAAATAAGTGAAGAGTCCAATACGCGTGTAGTTATTCTAACAGGTGCTGGTGAAAAAGCGTTTTGTGCTGGTGCTGATTTAAAAGAACGTGCTGGTATGAATGAAGAACAAGTTCGCCATGCTGTTAGTATGATTCGCACTACTATGGAAATGGTTGAACAATTACCACAGCCAGTTATCGCGGCTATAAATGGAATCGCCCTTGGTGGTGGTACAGAATTAAGTTTAGCTTGTGATTTTAGAATTGCGACTGAATCTGCAAGTCTTGGTCTTACTGAAACGACACTTGCAATTATACCAGGAGCAGGTGGTACGCAGCGTTTGCCAAGATTAATTGGTGTTGGTAGAGCGAAAGAATTAATTTATACAGGAAGACGTATTTCAGCGCAAGAAGCAAAAGAATATGGTCTAGTAGAATTTGTTGTACCAGCTAATTTACTTGAAGAGAAAGCGATTGAAATAGCAGAAAGAATTGCTAGTAATGGACCTATTGCTGTTCGATTAGCAAAAGAAGCGATTTCAAACGGTATTCAAGTTGATTTACATACCGGATTACAAATGGAAAAACAAGCGTATGAAGGTGTAATCCATACGAAAGATAGATTAGAAGGATTACAAGCATTCAAGGAAAAACGCACACCAACGTATAAGGGGGAGTAAATATGTTAGATCAAAAACAACAATCGAATACATTTGAAGAACGAGTTGAAACGATTAAACAAGGCGGCGCACCAAAATATCATGAACAAAATAAAGAAAAAGGAAAATTATTTGTTCGAGATCGTTTAGCGCTTCTATTTGATAATGGCGAATATGTAGAAGATGCATTATTTGCTAACTGTGAACAAACAGGCTTACCTGCGGACGGCGTTGTAACGGCAACGGGTAAAATACATGGTCGTACTGCGTGTGTAATGGCCAATGATTCTACTGTAAAAGCAGGATCATGGGGATCACGCACAGTTGAAAAGATTTTACGTATTCAAGAAACAGCTGAAAAATTACGTGTTCCGTTATTTTATTTAGTCGACTCTGCTGGAGCGCGTATTACAGATCAAGTAGAAATGTTCCCAGGGCGCCGTGGTGCAGGAAGAATCTTCTATAATCAAGTGAAATTATCAGGTAAAGTTCCTCAAGTATGCTTATTATTTGGACCTTCTGCAGCTGGTGGTGCCTATATTCCAGCCTTTTGCGACGTTGTAATGATGGTAGAAGGAAATGCATCTATGTATTTAGGATCTCCTCGTATGGCTGAGATGGTTATCGGTGAGAAAGTAACTTTAGAAGAGATGGGCGGAGCTCGTATGCATTGCTCTGTATCAGGATGCGGAGATGTTTTATGTAAGACAGAAGAAGATGCGATTACACAAGCAAGACAATACATTTCATATTTTCCAAATAACTACTTAGAAAAGACTCCATTGGTTACACCTCAAGAACCGAAACAATTCGATAAAACGTTAGAACAAATCATTCCAGAAAATCAAAATGCTCCTTTCAATATGAAAGATCTCATTAATAGAGTTATTGATGAAGGTTCATTCTATGAAGTAAAAAAATTATTTGCTCAAGAGCTAATTACAGGCTTAGCACGTATTGATGGTAAGCCAGTTGGTATTATTGCAAATCAGCCGCGTATGAAGGGCGGCGTATTATTCCATGATTCAGCTGATAAAGCTGCTAAGTTTATTAATTTATGCGACGCATATCATATTCCATTATTATTCCTTGCGGATGTACCAGGATTTATGATCGGTACAAAAGTAGAGCGTGCTGGTATTATTCGCCACGGTGCAAAAATGATTTCTGCAATGAGTGAAGCAACTGTACCGAAGATTTCTATCGTTGTTCGTAAAGCATATGGTGCTGGTTTATATGCGATGGCAGGTCCAGCATTTGAACCAGATTGCTGCCTGGCATTACCGACAGCCTCTATTGCGGTAATGGGTCCAGAAGCTGCGGTCAATGCTGTATATGCAAATAAAATTGCAGCTTTACCAGAAGAAGAGCGTGCTAGCTTCATTGCTGAAAAACGTGAAGAGTATAAGAAAGATATTGATATTTATCATTTAGCATCAGAGATGGTGATTGATGGTATTGTTCATCCAAACAATTTACGTGAAGAGTTAAAAGGACGTTTCGAAATGTATATGAGTAAATATCAAGTATTCACGGATCGTAAACATCCTGTATATCCAGTTTAAAAGCCCTATTTAGGGCTTTCTTGCTCAAAAAGTTAAGGAGGGGAAAATATTGAAACAAGCAGTTTGGTTTCCAACAGAAGAGTACAAGGAAAAAACACGTTTATATGGTTGGATGAAATCATTGGGATATGAAGATTATGAAACTTTTTATAATAAATCTATTGAGGAAACAGCTTGGTTTTGGGGAGAGGCAGAAAAAGCAGTTGACTATCAATGGATGAAACCTTATACAGAAGTGTTAGATTTAGAAAATGGTACACCGTTTGCACAGTGGTATAATGGCGGAACATGTAACGTTGTAGAATCAGCTTTATCCCGCTGGCTTGCGGATGAAGAGACGAGAATACAGCCAGCACTTCAGTACGAAGGGGAAAATGGAACTTCAAAATCATTTACATATGAAGAGCTTGATAACTGGGTAAGCCGTGTTGCCAATGGTTTGAAACACGCGGGTATTGAGAAAGGTGACCGTGTAACAATTTATATGCCGATGATTCCAGAAACAGTTGTTGCGATGCTAGCTGTAATGAAAATCGGAGCAATTATTTCACCAATATTCTCAGGCTTTGCGTCTGATGCAGTCATGACACGAGTGCAAGCGGCAGGTTCAAAAATGATTATTACCGCAGATGGATTTTCCCGCCGAGGTAAAATTGTTTCTTTAAAAGATGAAGTAGATAAAGCTTGTGAACATTGCCCAACTGTTGAAAAAGTTGTTATCGTTCGTCATGCAGGAAATGATTTTACACCACATAACTATGACTTTTCGTGGAGTACGCTAGAAAAAGAAAAACCATTCATACATGCCGAGGAAATGCAAAGTGATGATCCATTAATGCTCATTTATACATCAGGAACGACTGGTAAGCCGAAGGGAACAGTACACACGCATGCAGGATTTCCTTTGAAAGCAGCTTTTGATGCAGGATTTGGAATGAATATTAAACAAGGTGATCGTGTATTATGGGTAACTGATATGGGTTGGATGATGGGGCCATTTTTATTATTCGGTTCACTCATTAATGGAGCAACGATGGTTATGTACGAAGGTGTTCCAGACTTCCCAGAAGCAGACCGGTTATGGGAGACAGTTGATAAATATGAAATTACTCATCTAGGTATTTCGCCAACGTTAATCCGAGCATTAATGGCAAAAGGTGATGAGTATGTCAATAAACATTCTTTAAAGAGTTTGGAAGTATTCGCATCAACAGGAGAACCTTGGAATCCTGATCCATGGATGTGGCTGTTTGAAACAGTTGGAAAAGGAAATGTTCCAATCTGTAACTACTCAGGTGGAACTGAAATCTCTGGTGGGATTTTCGGTAATGTTCTTATTAAGCCAATCGCACCGATTAGTTTTAACGCATCTTTACCAGGAATGGCAGCTGTCGTACTGGATGATCAAGGTAAACCAATTCGAGATGAAGTCGGAGAATTATGCTTAGAGAAACCTTGGGTAGGTATGACGAAAAGCTTCTGGGAAGATGATGAACGTTACGTGAACACATATTGGTCGCGTTTTGAAAATAAATGGGTCCACGGTGACTGGGTCATTTACGATGGTGAACAATATATCATCACAGGGCGTTCAGACGATACGTTAAATATTGCAGGTAAACGTATTGGACCTGCTGAATATGAATCTATTCTTGTGAAACATAACGATGTAATCGAAGCTGCTGCAATTGGTGTACCTGACGAAGTGAAAGGTGAAGTTTGTCATTGCTTTGCTGTATTACGAGAAGGGGTAATATTTACAGAAGATTTAAAGAAAGAATTAATGAGTTTAGTAAACTCACATATTGGAAAAGCGTTGTGTCCTAAAGATATCCACGTTGTAGAAGATTTACCGAAAACACGTAATTCTAAAGTAATGCGCCGTGTTATTAAAGCAGCTTACTTAGGAAAAGAATTAGGTGATTTATCATCGCTTGTAAATCCTGAAGTAGTACCGTTTATCCAGGGGTTACAGTCTAGTAAATTATAAAATTAGAAAGGGGCTCTATATAAATAGAGCTTCTTTTTATGTTTATAAAAAGAGAAGAAGAAAAATTCTACTCTTAGTGTTAAGTTTGTTTTATAGTTTTTATCAAAACACGATACTGTCGCATGTTTATTCATTGGAGTAATTAAATTTTATTAAGGATGAAAATTTAGTGAAGCGAAGAGTATTTAATAAAAGGAGAAATCCCTGAGGGACAGGGATTCACTAAGGGAGATAATATATGTCGTACAATGTCGAAATTCAGCGTATTCGACAAAAAATATTATCACGAATTTTCAGGAGGTTACGATGGTGGATCTGTCAAAGATGTGTACAGATTTTCTATTAAAGTGACTTTCAATAGAAAAAGGAGAAAAAATTAAGTTCACTCGATCTTAAGATTTCCCCCTTGAAATTTACTATTTGTTCGTTGTAGTATATATGTCTTAATGTGGTAAATCTTCAACATGTAAAGATTGAGTGCTACCCTTTTTGTTTGAATTATGTGCCTGTTGAGATGTTTCTTGCATTTGCTCTTGGGCCTTACTAGGAGTATTTAGCGCATCTGATGACACATGATCAAGTTGTTGACTTAATATATCTTTTTTATCCATGTTATGTAGCTCCTTTTTGAACTTAGATATAAAAACGAAATGTTTTTAAATAGTTACGTGGGTATTATGTATCTTTGAATGGAATTATATACACAAACTAAATTGAGAAATTAACTAATTATAAAAATTACTTGTGATGAAAAAATTAAAAAATACAAAAATCATTAATCTAAATAAAAGCGTTATTTTAGTAGGGCGTTACAAAATTTAATTTGAAAGGCGCACCCAAATGATAAAAGAGCACTATAATGAACTGCACCCCAATTGTTAGACACAGTCTAACAATTGGAGGTGCAGTTTTTCTATGGCTAAATTTACAGCTGATGAAAAAATACAAATCGTTCTACGTTATTTGAACGGAAATGAAAGTTATCGAGAACTGGGTAGATCGCTCGGTATAAGTGACACAATCATTTTGAATTGGGTAAACCAATATAAACAGAATGGTCTGGAAGCTTTTCTAAAACGATGTACAAATTACACACAACAATTTAAACTAGACGTACTAAACTTTATGATTGAAAACGGTATGTCCTTATTTGAGACGGCAGCTATCTTTAATATTCCTGCCCCTTCAACGATTTCTGTTTGGAAAAAACAGCTCGAAACACAAGGAATTGATGCCCTTCAATCTAAGAAAAAGGGGCGTCCATCCATGAAAAAAGATTCAAATAAACAATTAAAACAACCTTTAGCTGAAGGGTCAGTCGAAGCACTTGAAGCACGCATTAAACAGCTTGAGATGGAAAATGAGTACTTAAAAAAGTTAAATGCCTTAGTTCAAAACAAGGAAAAATCACAAAACAAGACAAAGCGCAAGTAGTCTATGAATTAAGGCATAAATATTCGGTCAAAGCACTCGTGGAGCTAGCTACTATTCCTCGAAGCACGTATTATGATTTAGTAAAGAAAATGAATCGTCCAGATGTAGATGCCGATTTGAAAGCTGAGATTAAAGCGATTTATGAGGAAAATGAAGGTCGTTATGGTTACCGTCGCATTCGTGATGAATTAACGAATCGTGGCCAGAAAGTGAACCACAAGAAGGTTCAGCGCATTATGAAAGAGCTTGGGTTAAAGTGTGTTGTGCGTATGAAGAAATATAAATCCTATAAAGGAAAAGTCGGTAGAATTGCACCTAATATTTTAGAGCGTAATTTTCATACAGATGCACCGAATCAAAAGTGGGTAACAGACATCACAGAGTTTAAATTGTTTGGAGAAAAACTGTATGTATCACCTGTATTAGATTTGTATAATGGTGAAATTATTACCTATACAATTGGTTCTAGACCGACGTATTCGCTTGTTTCAGACATGTTAGAGAAAGCATTGGAACGTTTACCCGAAACCCACCAGCTACTGATGCATTCGGATCAAGGATGGCATTATCAAATGAGACAGTACGTCCGGACACTTGAATCAAGAGCTATCGTCCAGAGTATGTCTCGAAAAGGAAACTGTTACGACAACGCAGTAATAGAAAATTTCTTTGGGATTATGAAGTCGGAGTTCCTCTACATAAAAGAATTTGAAAATGTAGAGCACTTTAAAATAGAATTAGAAAAATATATAGATTATTATAATACGAAACGGATTAAGGCAAAATTAAAAATGAGCCCGGTACAATACCGGACTCACTTTTATCAAGCTGCCTAATGAAATAACCGTGTCTAACTTTTAGGGGTCACTTCATAAATCAGTGCTCTTTTATCAGAAATTGCATAGTTCTTAAAAATATAATTATTACGGACAATTCACAATGGTAATAATGACGCTAGCCATTGTTCCAGGAGAATCAAGAAGTGAAGCAGTAACAGTTACTGTTCCAGGCCCATTAGCGGCTAGAAATACAGCGGTAAAGTTACCTGAAGCATTGGTAATGACAGCAAGAGGAACCATGAAAGCAAGAGCTGGGTTACTAAATGAAAAACTGACCACTACCCCTGGAGTAGGACTACCGTTTACTAATACTTGCCCAGAAAAAAATAAAGTATTATTTCCTTGAGTGGATACACATGCTGTGGTTTCGTTAGAAGTCAAAGTAATAGATGCAGGCCCAGCAGGAAGATTAAATCCAGTTGGTCCAGTTGGTCCAGTTGGTCCAGTTGGTCCAGTTGGCCCAGTTGGCCCGGTTGGTCCAGTTGGTCCTGTAGAACCGGTGGGACCGGTAGGGAATTGAAAGGGTTGAACAGGTGGAAGTGTAGGTCCAATAGAACCCGGATTATGTGCAGCAAAAGATAAAAACTCGTCCATTATTTATCACCTCTAAAAATCGTATTACTAATAGTAAATGTAATGATAGAGTAAAGTGAAATGGACAAGTGATTGTATTTTAACAAATTAAACAAAGTAGTTATATGATAGAAAGAGAGATTCGTATGATTCCTTTAGAGATTAAATATAAAAAGGCGATTATCTTCAAATCGCCTTTTGGGTAATGCAGTGTAATTTTATTCAGTTATTTGAAATATAGTTTCATTCGGTTTAGAAAATCCATACAGTTTCCTTGCGAATTTTAAAATTTCTTCTTCACTACTTGTTAAAGCCTTGACATCATTGTTAAGGGAATGCCCATCCTTCTTTACAGAAGATAATTTTTGTTGCTCCGTATTAAGCGTGATTTGTTTTTCTTTAATCATTTCTTGTTGGTTATTCAGAGAATATTGCACGACAAAAATTATAGGTAATATAAAGACTAAAGTAGTTATAATACGGCGTCTTGTTTTTTTTATATTACCTTGTTGGGTATTAGGGCTCACTTGCTGTGAGGGTATATTTGGATTTGATTGGTGTGATGATATTTTTGGGATGTTTCCCATTAAAATGCCTCCATTACTGATTGTAGAATTTAAACCATTTAAAAGTATTATAAATGTTTAATAGGGATTTTAGAAGGTATTTTAATATAGGTGAGTTTTGTAAAGTTTAAACAAAATTTTTATTTAAATAAAAGAAACCCCGATTGTCTATAGGGCTCCTGAAGATAATCGTTAAGCAATGAAGCATTGCACTAATTAAAGATAGCATGAATTTTTTGATGAAAATATTGGTGAATTCGTCAAATCAATAAGCATCTAAAGTTTTATGCGTACGTGAAGTAATTAAAAAATCGATTTATAAGAGTCAGCTTTTTTTCTCAATACCCCACCAATCAGTAAATATATATGTCTGTCTGTTTAAGCCTTTACGTGTTCATTGACAAAAAGCTGACTATACTCAGTCAGCTTTTTATATATTACATTCTAGTATTTATCCCGCTATTTGCCGGGCAGTAAGGCCCCCACCTCAAAATTCAACGAAAGTAAGGAAGTAGGTGTGGGATCAACTATCCGTAAAAGCCCGAGTGGTCCCAAAAGACATATTCTTTCCTTTCAGTTGACATCGAAAATATTACCAATTTTTCCTTTTACAATGGCAACAAATAAAGAAACAATTACAGCGACACTTATTTCGTTTAGAACACCAATCATCATCACGATGACACTTTTCTTTAGATTTCCACCAGTCATCATCACGATGACACTTTTCTTTAGATTTCCACCAGTCATCATCACGATGACACTTTTCTTTAGATTTCCACCAGTCATCATCACGATGACACTTTTCTTTAGATTTCCACCAATCATCACAACAATGCTTTTTCTGAGAACTCCAGCAATCATTTTTCCAAGACATTCATTTCTACCTCCTTTTAATAGTGTTCATATTATTCTATGTTTTAATAAAAAAATGGCTTGTTTATTAACCTACTATTTTCCTTTTATATGATAGAGTATTTTCTACTAGATATAGAGTTCATACAAACAATGCTAATTTTTAAGAGATAATAGACAGAACTACTAGTTATGGTATTTTCCCATGAACATTTGTTAAAGAAAACATTCTGATTATAAATAATATCTTATTTTGGAGTACACTTCTCTGAATGTATATTTCACAATAGCGAAGGAAAAACGGGTGCGTCTTTCGGGGAGAGGGGGGCCTATTAAAAGAAAAAAGATTTGTTTTAGAAAGTGGATCTAAACATTAAATACAGCAGAATCCAACTCTCCTCATTAAACAACATATTAATTATGAGAGGTCTGTTTTTATAATTAATAATGAAAAGAGTGTTTAGTACAAGTGTTTGTTTTTTTCTTTCTATGTTTTTGCCTCGTACCCTTTTAAGCAAGTGGACATACTTTATTAATAGAAAGGATTAGGGGGTGAGGTTTTGGGGTCTCGATTTAATAATTGTAAAAAGAAGTGTAGATGTAAACAGGATGATTGTTGGGATGCTTTCGAAGAGTGTAAAAAAGAACATGAAGAACAAAATAAAAAATGCGATTGTTGCTGTGTTCAAGGAATTAGAGACGAGCTTAAAAAATTAGTACACAGTGCAGTGCGCATTACTACAACAGGAAATAATTTTGAAGGAACTGTTTCTTCAGTAACTTGTGATGTTGTAAGGCTTGCTAATAGTGCTGGCGTAGTTACGGTAATTATATCTGTATGTAAAATTGAAGCTATTGAACTATTGTTGACATAGGAAAAAAGCATAATTATGTTTTTTTATAAAGCCATTCACATGAATGGCTTTATTTTAATTTCATATAAAAGGAGAATATATTCTTTATATAGAAATAAGTTTGAGGCTATAAAGAGTGATGTACGAAAGGAGCATGGAAATGATCAAACTAGAAATCTTTAAAAAATCTGATTTTAAACAATTAATAAACTGGATTAATTCCGAAGAATTTCTAATACAATGGTCAGGAAATGCCTTCACATTTCCTTTAGACGAACAGCAATTAGAGAAGTATATAGAAAGTGCAAATACACTCGCTTTCAAAGTGGTAGATGAAGAGACTTCAGACGTTATTGGTCATATTTCGCTTGGGCAAATAGATAATATTAATAAGTCCGCTAGAATTGGAAAAGTATTAGTTGGTAATACAAAGATGAGAGGACGTTCTATAGGAAAACATATGATGAAAGCAGTACTTCATATTGCTTTTGACGAATTAAAACTACATAGAGTAACTCTTGATGTGTATGATTTTAATACATCGGCGATTTCATGTTACGAAAAAATAGGGTTTGTAAAAGAAGGCTTATTAAGAGAGTCAAAAAGAGTAGGAGAAACGTATTGGAATTTATGGGAAATGAGTATGTTAGAATATGAATGGAAGAAGTAGCAACAATAGTGATTTATAATTATGTTATGTTAACAAAAGGGGCTTGGTGGGTATAGTGGATAATAAAACAAAAATAATTTCAATTGCAGCTGTTTCGGGGGGAGGTAAAACTACAATTACAGAAAGATTAAAGCATAAGTTTAAAAACTCAAAAGCTCTATATTTTGATAGTTATACATTTGATAACTGTCCCGCTGATATTTGTAAATGGATTGATGATGGGGCGAATTACGACGAGTGGGTATTAACACCATTAATTCATGATATTGAGCAACTTATACAAAATAATACCTTAGACTATATTATTGTAGATTATCCTTTTGCATACTTAAATAGTGAGATGCGAAAATTCATTGATGTAACTATATTTATTGATACGCCTTTGGATATTGCGATGGCTAGAAGGATTTTGCGAGATTTTAAGGAAGGTACAATAGATGAAATATATAATGATTTGGAACATTACATGACATATGCGAGAAAAGCTTATTTAGAGGCAATTCATACTGTTAAGCCGAATTCAGATATCGTATTGGATGGTTCTTTATCTGTAAGTGAAATAATTAATCACGCTGTAGAGGAACTTGGTCGAAGAGAAGTGATTGTCAATGGTTAAATGTATAGAGGAATATATACAAGTTACTGATTTTAAAATGTATACGAAAATACTCCAAGGAAAGAAGCAGCAGCCTGTTATTATATTGGAATCAGGCTATGGCGATTATTCGAAGGCATGGAATCAAATTGCTGAAGGACTGACGGAATATGGTACGGTACTTACATACGATCGGGCTGGATTAGGCAAAAGCGGGAAGAGTTCCAAGAAACGTATTAGTTCTGAAATGGTAAAAGATTTGAGAACATGCTTAAATCTTTTACAACTGAAGCCACCTTATATTTTTGTAGGACATTCTTTTGGTGGTATAAATGCACGTTTATTTACGGATTTTTATCCTGAAGATATGTTGGGAATGGTTTTGGTTGATTCTACACCAGTAAATTATAAAGAAGCATTTTTGCAAATCATGTCTCCAGAATTTCAAGAAGCTTACTATAAACAATTTGTACATGAAAGTTCTTATGAAGAGTTTATGTTTAGTCTGGGTGAAGCAGATAAATATTGTCAGTCAACGAGAAATATTCCACTCGTCGTGTTAGCAGCTGGTAAAAAAGCTTTTTATTCGCAAGATGCACAAATAAAATGGTTACAATTGCAAGAAGAATTATTACGATTATCAAACAAAAATAAACTAATAATTGCAGAACAAAGTGGTCATTATATTCAAAAAGATGAACCACATTATATAACAGATGCTGTTAGGTGGATAATTGGAGTAGGGGAGAGATAGATGTGTACACATTATTTCAATATAATTGGCAAGTAAGAGAAGATTGGTTTAAGTGGTGTGAACAACTTTCAGAGGAAGATTTACTTTGCAAACGTGTTGGTGGTGTTGGGGGTATTTTAGAAACATTATTTCATATTGTAGATGTAGAGTATAGTTGGATTAGTGCTCTTCAAGGAGAAGATGATAGAGAACCGCAATTTAAAGATTATCAATCGATTCAAAAAGTGAAAGCGTTATCTGATTTATATAAACGAGAATTAAAAGCTTTTTTGCAGTTGTGGTCATCTAGTCTAGAATGTAAGATGTTTAATGCTTCGTGGACAGATAAAACATATACATACGGTGAAGTTTTAAGACATGTAATCGTACATGAAATCCATCATATTGGTCAGCTATCTATATGGGCGAGGGAGTTAAACTTGCAACCAGTTTCAGCAAATTTGATTGGAAGAGGATTATAGAATTAGAAACCGACTTGCATCTTAAACGCAAGTCGGTTTTTATATATAAGAAGATTTCTTAATTGAAATCCTCGGATTTTTTCTGACGTATATGTAAAAACATTAAGGTGGTAATGATTAAGAAAATCATTATAGTTTGTATAATTAAGTTTTTAAACTGAAGCAATATTGTCCAAGATGTAAGGGTGTCTTTAAAAGCTTGGAGTGCAGAGTACGAGGAAGGATCAAAACCATACTGTAGCAACTTTTTTGTTTCAATAAATGAGATGTTTTCTTCATCTGCATCTAATATTACTGAAATTAGTCTAGTATCTCCTAGTTCTGCTGTACTGACAAAACTATAATTACCGTTAGTTGAAAAACTAGTTTGTAAGCCATCAACACCTTGAAGTTTAATGTTTTCATTAAGGGAATATATCATTTTATTCGTATTGAAAACCTGGGAATCTTTGAAGGTAAATTGGTAAGAGGTTAGTTTCGTAATATTCAATACATCTGGAAAATCTTTTACTAATCGTGCAGCTAGTTTAGCTGCGTCTATTGCTGTTGTAGTTGATTGTTTATTTGTATCATGATTAATTCCAGTAGAGTTTAGAAATGGAGATGGTTGTAATAACTGTAGTTCTTTTGCTTTTTTATTCATTAATATTGTAAAGTTATCTTCATTTCCAGCAATGTGTTCTGCTAGAGCGAGTGCAGAACGATTATTCCCTGCCAGTAGCAATGCATGAAGTAAATCACGAACCGTTGTTTTATCATTCGATGTTACTTGTATAGGGCTTGTCTCTACTCGGAAAACTTCGTTACTTATTTGTACGAAGTCATCTAACTGTATTTTTCTATCATTTAGTTGCTCCAATACGATATATTCTGTCATTAATTTAGATAAAGTAGCTGATTGTACTGGAGTTTCTTCATTTTTTTTATAAACAATTTCACCCGAATTAGCATTTATTAAAATAGCTGATTTAGCTTGAATAATCGGACCATTTACATAAAGGTAAAAATATAAAACGATAAGTGCAGTAATGAAAAAAGATAATAATAAAATAGCGAATTTTTTTAAGAATTGCATAAGCGATCCTCCTATTATGACATCAATAATAGTATTGTAAAAAGGAATGCTTAATTAGGAAGAAAGAAAAGGTAAAGAATTTCTAAAGAATTATAAAGGATTATTAAATTTAGGGAAATAATAGAAAAAGTTCAATTTCTTATATGATAAGAAACTGAACTTTTTATTTGTAATATTAACATTTGTATGGAAGTAGTTTTACGGTGAATGTTGTTTTTTCGTCATCACTATATACTTCAATTGTTCCTTTATGCAACTCGACTATACTTTTTGCAATTGCTAATCCAAGTCCAGATCCACCAGTGTTTGTAGAGCGTGATTTCTCAACGCGATAAAAACGTTCAAAAATATGAGGTAAATCCGTACTAGGAATAGGTTGTCCGTAATTTGTTATATCAATTGTAATCATATTATTGCTTTCATAAGCAGTAAGGTCAATATAGCGACCTTCGCTTCCATAAGCGATAGCGTTTATAATAAGATTTTCAAACACACGCACTAATTTGTCACCATCAGCTAATACCATGAGCTTTTGAGACGGGAAAGAAGGCCGACATTCTATATTAGCTTCTTGAACCTGTATGCGGAATTGAACAGTTAATTGTCCAAGTAACTCTACAATATCAATAGGGACAGAATACAAGCTTAATTCTTTATTTTGAACACGTGTATATTCGAACAAGTCATTCATTAATGCATTAAGACGAGTTACTTTATCGTAAATGACTTGAATATAGTATCGCAATTCCACTTCATCTCTATAATTATCATGATGGATTAAATTTACGTATCCAACTATAGAAGTAAGAGGAGTGCGTAAGTCATGTGATACATTTGTAATAAGTTCACTTTTTGCTTGTTCCGCTTGTCTTTCTTCATCAATTGAGACTTTTAATTGTTCAACAATTTCATTGACCCCGATTGCTAACTCTTCCAGATAGTTATGATTTACAATAGAAACTTTATGATTGAAGTTTCCATTTGCAATGTAACGAATTTCTTCTATCATTTTTTTAATACAAGTTTCATAGTAAAGTTTTCTCTCGTGACGATAAAAAATGTAAAGATAGGATGAAAAAATAGAAAATAAAAACAAATAAGAAACAATCATCATCCATAAAGACTCTTTAATCCCTTTATACTTTTCATAACCAAAAATTCGAATGAATTCTTTACCAAGTTCGGTTAGAGTAAGTGAACTCTCAATTACACTCGTAACGAGGCGATAAATAATTAATTCAGTAATAGGAGTGAGTGTGATAGCTAATAAGAGCCAAAAAATAAGTTTCCATTTAGGAATATCTTTTAATATATCAAATGCTTCATTTCTCAATTTTATAGCCAACTCCCCAAACAGTATGAATCAATTTTTCTCCATTCATTACTGTTTCAAGTTTATCCCGTAAGTTGCTAATATGGACCATTACCGTCTTATTTGAACCATAACCATCTTCATTCCAAACGCGTTCGAAAATTTCTTCTGAACTAAATACTCTTCCTGTATTACTCGCAAGTAAATATAAAATATCGAATTCAATAGAAGTGAGTTTAATATACTCTCCATTTACTTTAACAGTATGATTATGTTTGTGTATTTCAACAGAGCGAATACGAATAATACCATCTTCATTCTTTTGCGAAGTAGCATTTTGGAAAGAGGATCTTCGTAATAAAGCTTTTACTCTAGCTACTAATTCTAATGGATTGAATGGTTTGATCATATAATCATCGGCACCTGTCATAAGACCTAATATTTTATCCATATCTTCTGCTTTTGCACTAAGCATTAGAATTGGTACAGTATTATTTTCACGTACTTCCTGACAAACTTCTAATCCGTTTCGTTTTGGCATCATAATATCCAAAATCATAAGGTCAACTTCATATGTAGAAACCTTTTGCAATGCTTCATCGCCATCATAAGCTTTATAAATGTTATAGCCTTCATTTCGCAAATAAACAGCAAGTAATTCAACAATCTCTTTATCATCATCAATAATTAATATATTTTTATTCATTGTGTAGTTCCTTTCCTTACAAATCATCAACATTACTATAATATCAAACATTTATGTACTTGTAGCGATGATTCTGTATAAAATTTCATGTAACGTATTAAAAAGGAGTAAAAAGATTAATAACGAATATAAAATAACAAGGATATTTAGATTCCACATTATACTGAAAGTTAGTTATAAGGGGGATTTTCTATGCTATATAATGATATATATTCATTTACTCCAACTGGAAAAATAGAAAATGATATTAAAGATTTTCTACTAAAATATAATAAAGAGTTTACATATAAACATTCAATGCGTTTGGCAAATGAGGTAAAAAAGATTGCGGAAAAGTTTCACGTAGATAAAGAAAAAGCAGCAATTGCAGGATATTTACATGATATTAGTGGCATTTTTCCGAATGAGGAGCGGATTGCAGTTACTGAAGAATTTGGGGTAGAAATAGTGGAAGCAGAAAGAAAATTTCCTATGATTATTCATCAAAAATTATCGAGAGTAATCGCAAAAGAAATATTTAAAGTAGAAGATGAAGAAATTTTAAATGCAATTTGTTGCCATACAACGTTGCGTAAACATGCAACGAAAATGGATTTAGTATTATTTGTTGCAGATAAAATAGAATGGGATCAAAAAGGGACACCACCATATTTAATAGAAATAAAAAAAGGATTGGAAAAATCTTTGGAAAAAGCAGCTTTTGTATATATTTCATATTTGTGGGAAAGGAAAGATACATTGAAAGTTATACACCCGTGGCTAGAAGAAGCATATTGGGATTTAAAAAGAATTGTACAGTAGAAAGGACAAGGAAATACAATTAAAAGAATATATGAATCAAGCATTTCCAGGAGTTACATTAGGACCCTACTTATTATCTCAGTGGGAAAATCATTTACATTTTGATTTCGGAAAAGATAAATATCAAATTGTAGAAGGAACCGACGATTTAAATATGGAATACTTTTCTCAACTATATACATATAATAAATTCTTATTTGAAGACATATTTTCAAAAGAAGATGTAGTGTTTGTAGTGACAAATGTTTATAGATTTAAAAAGGAAAACATAAAAACTCCACAGAAAATAAATGTATACAATAAATATATTAAGAAAAGAGATTTAAGATTTCATATAAGACAAGAAACGTTACCGTTTCTATTTGAAGATGAAGAAGCAGATTTATCCCGCATTAACGGGCAGTAAGACCCCCACCTCAAAATTCAGCGAAAGCAAAGAAGGTAGGTGGGAATCAACTGCCCCTAAAAGCCCGATTGGTTCAACTAATAATCAGTGGGGATGAACAAAACCCCCACTGATTAAAGTTTCACTTTATATTGTACATATCAATTTTCTTTAAAATGTCTCGTAGAAGATATTAAGTATGAATCGCTTATACAAGCTGCTAATCATGAGGATTTCTCTGCTCTGTATCCTCGATTTGGACGAAAAAAAGAAATTTCTTATCCAGATGTATTTCTCATAAATGAAACGAAAGATATTGTCATGTTTATGTATGATGATAGAGGATGTGAAGTAATTGCGAAGAATAAAGAAATAATACGAGATTTATATAAGAAATACAAAGAATGGATTCCAGATTATGAACGAGAAAGTATAGATAACTTATTTAAATGACAATAGGGGAAGTGAAGCGTGTAATGAAACGTATTGCAATTGTATCTGCATGGGAACCAGAACTGACATATTTGCATCAACATTATCCGAGTGAACGTGTTGAAAAAAGAGCAGCTTGGGAATTTCATTTTCATACTATTAATGAGCTGGAAATTATATCAGTTGTTACTGGTGTCGGTAAAGTAAGCTGCGCTAGTTGTGTACAATTGTTAATTAGTGAGTTTCAGCCAGATGAGTTGTTTATGACAGGAATATGCGGAAGTTTATCAAACAAGGTGAAAAACGGTCATATTGTAGTGGCACTAAACGCAATACAACACGATGTTACTGCTGCTGGCTCAGGGGAAAATGTTTTTAATTTATATAACGGTAGAACAGCACCTATTGAAACAACAAAATCACTTGTAAGAAGAATAAAAAAAATACGATCGTATGATCCAATACATTTCGGTACATTTTTATCAGGAGATCAACGTATTCGTAGTTCAGAAATGAGATATTTACTCCATACCGTATATGGAGCATTGGCAGTTGATCAAGAAGTAGCAGCTTTCGCCTATGTGTGTCAAATAAATAAAAAACCATTTCTATGTTTAAAAGCTGCTTCAGATCAAGCGAATGATAAAACGAAAGAAGAACAAAAAATCTTTAAAATGCTAGCATGCGAAAGAGCATGTGAGCATTTAATTGCTTTTTTACGTGTTTATGAGATTAATGTAGTAAATAATAGATAGTTAGAGGGTTTTAAGCTTGGAAACTACAAATAAAATAGCTATTTTGGGTGCGAATGGAAAAGTCGGGAAATTCCTCATAAATGAAGCGTTAGAACAGGGATTTCAAGTGAAAATATTAACGAGAAATTCTAAAAATATGCCGATAAATAATGAGAATATAGAGGTTATCATTGGAGATGCCCGTGATTTTTCTTCAATCCAGGAATTACTTCAAGGTTGTAGAGCTGTGATTAATGCTGTCGGTCAACCGAAAAATGAATCTTATATTTTTAGTACAGTTACAAAGCATATTTTAAAAGTAATGAAGGAATATGAAATAAAACGTTATATTCTTATTTCTGGTGGCTCTATAAATGTTGTTGGAGATCAGAAAGGGATTGTAAATAAAATGGGGGCTAACTTGTTTAAATTATTTTTACCAAAAATGATGCAAGATAAATATAAAGAGTTACAAATTCTCCAAAGTAGTGATGTAGATTGGACGGTTGTTAAATTACCATTTGTTATAGAGGGGAATGGTATAGGAAATATAAAAGAGAGTTTAGTGGATATGCCAGGAATTAAAATTCAAAATGGAGATATTGCACCGTTTGTTATAAAACAAATTAATAGTAAGTTATATGTAGGGAAATGTCCGTTCATTTCAAATTAAGAGCTGAAATTTATAATAGATGGAATATATTATATGGGTACATGTTGAGTTTAATACAACCAATTGGAGGACAATTTTATATGATTCAATATAAAAGATGTAGTGAGGTGAATATTGATTTAGTATATGAAGCTTTTAAAGATGGATTTTCCGATTATATTATTAAGATGGAGGTTTCAAAAGAGGATTTTATACAACGTTTTTTGGGACCAGAAGGTAATTTGCTAGAACATTCTTTTCTTGCTTTAGACGGTGACAAATCTGTTGGCGTAATACTAGGTGGTATAAAGGATTATGAAAGTATAAAGACTATGCGCTGCGGAACATTGGCGGTTCATCCTAATTATCGCGGTATTGGTGTGAGTCGAAAATTATTTGAACTGCATAAAGAAGAGGCGATTCAACATGGATGTAAGCAACTTTTTCTCGAAGTCATTGTAGGAAACGACCGAGCGATTCATTTTTATAATAAGTTGGGCTATGAAAAAGTGTACGATCTTTCTTATTATAATTTAAATGATTTGACTAAAATAATGAATAAAGTTTGTAAGGATATTGAAGTAAAACAATTAGAATTTCCAACTTTTAAAGATGAAATTCAGAAATGGTTAAACTTCCATATAAATTGGCAAAATGATATTGATTATATCGAACAAACAAATAATATATTTTATGGTGCATATGTCGATAATGAGTTAAAAGGCTCTCTATGTGTAAATGAACAAGGTAAAATTAGTTTTATTTTCGTAGACAAAGATTATAGAAATATTGGTGTTGGGATGACATTATTACAAGTAGCAAGAGAAGAATTACATTTATCAAGTTTATCAATTGGGTTTCCTAACAATAATTTACTGGATGGTTTTTTAAAGAAATGTGGATTTGAAAAGAATTCTTTAGCACAATATGAAATGTATTTATTACTCTAAAAGCGGAAGGGATTTATTCTTTTCGCTTTTTATTTTTTCTGTTAAGTTGGTAAATTCTTCTCAAATATAATTTGTAATGAGAGGAATTTGTTTATCCTTAAGTTATCTTTTTAATTGTCAATTTTATGCTAATAATTTTCTTTGTATAATATTCTAATTTTATGTAGAATAGATACGATGGGAGGGGATGAAATGAATAATGGATTAAAGTTTAAGATTTTTGAATTGCATTGTCTTGTTCAAAAGACTTATTCTGATATTAAAATAGCGTGTGATATTGCTATTTATCAAGAAAACACTTCTAAATATTTAATTTCATTAGGATTTTTAAATAAATCATATATGACTTATATAGAAGCAAAAAGATTCTATCGCGAAAATGAAGAGCTTGTAAGTGTAGAATTTGATAATTTCTTTGATATGTATGATAAATTAGAAAACGAATTAAAACAAGTTATTTCAACTGAAGATAAAAATCCTTCATTGCTACATAGCAGACTTGATCAGTTTCATCAGAAAGTTGAAAATATAAATGACCTAATAAAAGTATTGCAAAATGCTCGTTAATGAATGCTTTTTTCTTTTTTGTATAGAAATTATGTATTAAAAACATTTTAGGGATATTACATATTAAAGAGGTGGCTTTTGTTGATTACAAAAGTCATCTTTTTATGTTAGGAATAGATTGTATACATTTTAGCAGTTTCATATAAATAATAGGAATTTATACGAGGTAAATATCATGGGAAATAAAAAAGAAATAGCTATAGTTGCATTAACAACAGGATTCGTTTTAACAAGTGTAACACCATATGGAGTAGGTCATGCAGAGGAACCTGTTCAAATGCAAGTTGAAATTCAAGAGGATTCGTTCCGTACAGGTGATCTTACACAACCATCAAAAAAAGCGCCAGAGAATGTAGTGAAAGATGCACTTAAGGAAAATACGGAGCATGCTTTGTCTCCAAAACAAGTTAGTGCAGAAACAGGAGTAGATTACAAGGTTCTTCAAAAACGTGGTTCTTATGATGGAACTACACTTGTGCGCATGCAACAAATATATGAAGGAAAAGAAGTGTATGGCCACCAGTTGACTGCTCACGTAGATAAAAAAGGTATTATTAAAAGCATTTCAGGAGCTAGTGCACAAAATTTAACACAAGAAGATTTAAAGAAACCTATTAATTTATCAAAAGAAGAAGCGAAACAATATATTTATAAAAAGTACGGAAATGAGACTAAATTCATTTCTGAACCAGAAGTTAAGACGGTTATTTTTGTTGATGAAAATCATGGGCAGGCTAGCAATGCATATCAAGTTACATTTGCTGCTACAACACCAAATTATGTATCTGGAACTTATTTAGTGAATGCTCATAATGGTGAAATGTTAAAAGATATGGTACAAGAATCAAGTTTGAAAATAAGTGAAGAGTATGTTCAATCCGTTAAGGAAAATAAAACTAGCAATTTCACATCATTAACTGGAACAGGAAAAGATGATTTAGGCGTAACTCGTACATTTGGTATTTCTAAACAGACCAGTGGGAATTATGCGCTTGCTGATTACACAAGAGGACAAGGAATTGAGACATATGATGTAAATTATAGAGATATTACAAATGAAGAAAGTTATTATCCTGGTATACTAACAACTAGCGTTTCAACAACATTTAATGATCCAAAGGCGGTAAGCGCTCATTTCTTAGCAACAAAGGTATATGATTTTTATAAAGAAAAATATAAGCGTAATAGTTTTGATAATAAAGGGAAAAAAGTAGTTTCAGTTGTACATGCATGGGATTCCGGAGGAACAAATGATCCTGAAAATTGGGAGAATGCATTTAGTACTAATATTAATAACATTAGTATGCTTTTATATGGAGATCCTATGGTAAAAGCGTTCGACATAGCGGGTCATGAATTTACACATGCGGTTACATCTAGCGAATCTAACCTTGAATTTTCAGGAGAATCTGGGGCGATTAACGAGGCATTATCTGATATTATGGGAACGGCTATAGAGAAATACATAAATAATGGAGAATTTAACTGGACAATAGGAGAACAAACGGGATCGACTTTTCGTAATATGAAAAATCCAACTGCAATTAATTTTTCAGAAGGACTACCGTATCCTGATGATTATAGTAAATATAATGATTTAAATGGAGAGGATTATGGAGGCGTTCATTTTAACTCAAGTATTATTAATAAAGTTGCGTATTTAATTGCACAAGGTGGTACTCATAACGGTATAAATGTAAATGGTATTGGTGAAGATAGAATGTTTGATATTTTCTATTATGCAAATACTGATGAATTAAACATGACTTCTGATTTCTCTGAATTGAGATTGGCATGTCTTACAGTTGCAACTAATAAATATGGAACGAACTCAATTGAAGTTCAATCAGTCCAAAATGCTTTTGATGCGGCAAAAATTACAGGAACAGTGAAAGAAAACGAAAAAACAGTAGAAAACCAAGCGCCAGAGTTAACTGTACCGAGTACCATTACACTACGTGTAGGAGATACGTTTGATCCAATGAGAAATGTAAAAGCTGTTGATAAGGAAGATGGTGATTTAACAAATAAAGTAAAGCATAAAGGCGATGTAGATACTTCAAAATCAGGTACATACATTATGGAATACATGGTTGTTGATTCTCAAGGGCGGAATGCAACGGCAACACAGACTGTAATTGTAGAGAAAAATGGAGAAACATCAGATTTAGAACCTAAATTAACAGTGCCTGTTGGAGCGACAATTCATGTAGGAGATTCATTTGTTCCAATGGCAGAAGTATTAGCTATCGATAAAGAAGACGGTGATCTCACTTCTAAAATCAAAGTTGATGGTGAAGTAGATACATCTAAAGCTGGTACTTACGTATTAACGTACACGGTTACAGATTCTAAAGGTCATGAAGTAACGGCGGAGCAAACTGTAACGGTCAAAGTTAGAGAAGAAGTTAAAAATGATAAACCAATACTAAAAGTACCTGCTACAACTTCAATTACTGAGGGTGATCAATTTGATCCGTTAGTAGGAGTATCAGCTACTGACAAAGAAGACGGTGACCTTACTTCTAAAGTAGCGTATGAAGGAACTATAGATATAACTAAAGCTGGTACTTATGAAATAATATATAGTGTAAGAGATTCCGTGGGTAATGAGGTAAATACAATACAAAAAGTGTTAGTGAAAGATAAAGAAACTAGCAAACCTAATGGTCTTGCTAATAAGACAAACAACAGTAATACCGATAAAAAAGAATATACATATAAGGAGCTTCCAAAGACGGGTGTAAGTACAACTAACAGTGCAGCAATCGGCATATTGATGATTCTTACAGGTACAGTACTCATTTTGGTTCGCAAATTTAGAAAGATACAAAAATAATAGTAGGGATTATTCGTTTGAAGAAAAGAGTTCATTATCCAGAAGAAATAAAGTAGAAAGTAAGTAAAAAGAAATATGGATTTTTTACTTAATAAGATTTTAGTAGTTAAGCGGTACATTTGGATTTTGTAAAAATTTACAGTTGGATGCCATTTTGTCTACAGAACTATATTACATATAAAACACGTTACTATTCTCATTAAAATAAAAGAATAGTAACGTGTTTTTTGATTTGAAAATAGCATAAATCCTATAGCTCATGAATATAGGAGTACTTCTAATTTGCCATTGATAAGTTACTGAAAATACTTTGTTTTAATGGAAGTGTCACTCTAAATGACAACATGAGATTTTCGGTATTTACCAGGTGTTTCGTTGGTGAATTTTTTAAAAATTTTAGTGAAATAGCTTTGATCGCTAAAATTAAGCGAAGCGCATATGTCTGATAAAGGATAGGTGGTGAAAGTTAATAATTTCTTTGCTTCTTCGACTCGTTCACGTTGAATGTACTCAATTAATGAAATACCGACCTCTTTTTTAAATAATATAGATAAATAATCTGAATTCACATTTGCAAATTTAGCAAGTTGTTTAACAGATATTGGATTGTAAATATTTTTAAAAATATAGTTTTTGCAGATAGCAATAGTCTGTGAATGTTGCTGTGTTTTTTGTGCCTTTACACGGTCTGCAAAGGTACAAAAAGCATTTTTTAACAAATCCCAAACAGATTCTTTGTCTTTTAAATCTTCTGTTCTTTGAATATGTAAATCATAAATTTTGTAAGCAATCCCAGATGGAAGTCCCCCTTTTATCGCATATCTAGTAGCGAGCGTGATGGATGAAATACAAATGTTTTTATGACGTCTTAATTGATGGAATGAAGATAAAGATGAAAGAGTCTCTTGTTGGAATTCGTAATAATATTTGAGTACGGTTTCTTTATCCCCGTTTTCTATAGAACCAAGTAATTGCTGCTCTATATATAAATTATGATAAATGGATTCGTCTTTTTGCATTGAAATATATACATCTTCGTTTAAGATTCTGCTATGACTTATATGAAGTGAATCACTGTTATTTGAAAAGGTGCTTACATCTGAATTTTTTTTATAGAGAATGTTATAGAACAATATTGCTATATTTACAAAGAAATTTTGATCTTTGACTGACAATGAAAAATAATGGTCTCTTGTTCTTTTATAATTTGGAATGAAATTAAGGTTACTATCCGTTTTACTTGTAGAAAAATTTACATGTGCCAAGGGCCCAATAATAACAGTACCGTTCACCATATAATCGCTCTTTATGTGAATTAAAATGAAGTGCCCTAGATGTTCGTGAGTTCTGAAGATGGGTGAATTATATGTATCATTTCTCTGAAAAAGCACATGTAACTGTTCTATTTTTGATGTATACAACGAATGTGAATCATTTTTTGATGTGAATTCTAAAAGAATATTTTTGTTACAATCTAAAAAACAAACTGGAATTTCAAAAGATTGGAAAAACATATTGCAAATGTACTCTATCTCAACTAGACTGAGCTTTTTAGTCATATTCTTCCTCCTTACAGTTATGCGTAATAGTTAAATAAACATATATTCCTTTTTTCATAAGTAGAAACGGAAAATCTTTATTAATAAAAAATATAAATAAAAGTTATAAACTTCTAAGAATAATACCATAATTTAACATGAATAGCACATATTATTTGAATATACAGGTAATAGTTTTGGGCAGTAGCGTAAAATATGAATCGTCACACTTATTTGTTGGTTATTACTTATATGTATTAAAAATGATTAAGGTTGGATTTTAAATAGGGATAGGAAGTGAGAAATTAATAGATTGACAGTAAGTGACTAGTCGAAATTAGCAGTGAAAGCTATTATGTAACAAATGTAATGATTTTTGAAGTAGAGATATAAGTGTAATTTAGGGGAGAAAATTACATATATCATGTGGAGAGACAACGTAATAATAGAAGATAAGAAAAGTGAATAAGTGATTGTAAACAATGGATTGTTGGACGACTATGTTTTATGTTATTCGTTTAAATCTGATACTTGGCACACTATTGCTTTTAAGAAGGTAATAGTAATAAAGAGATTTTTAAAATGATAGAAGTAGTAAAGGGGATAAGAGAAATGAAAAAAATATTTAGTGTGCTTTTAGTGTTATTCTTAACATTTTCTACATGGTCTAGTGTATTAGTAAAGGCAGATTCACCATCTAAAGGTACTTTAACGATTCATAAGTATGAACAAGAAAAAGATGGAGCGCAGGGACTAGAAGGTGACGGTTCTGCAAATCAAGAGGTGCCAAAAGATGCGAAACCATTAAAAGGTGTAACGTTTGAAGTAAAAAAGGTTGCCTCGTTTGAAAAAATTTCAAACGATGGGAAAATCGTAAAAGAAGATGTGAAACCTGTAATGGGAGCAACTCCAACGCAAGTAGTAACAGATGATAACGGACAAGCTGTATTAAAAGATCTTCCGCTAGGACGTTATGAGGTGAAAGAAGTGGCAGGACCTCCACATGTTAATCTAAATCCCAATACGTATACAGTGGATATCCCATTAACGAATAAAGAGGGTAAGGTGCTAAACTATGATGTTCACATGTATCCTAAAAATGAGGTTAAACGTGGTGCAGTGGATTTAATAAAAACTGGTGTAAATGAAAAAGCATTAGCAGGTGCAGTATTCTCTTTATTTAAAAAAGACGGTACAGAAGTGAAAAAAGAGTTAGTAACAGATGCTAATGGTCATATTCGCGTGCAAGGATTGGTGTATGGAGAATACTATTTCCAAGAAACAAAAGCTCCGAAAGGCTATGTAATAGATCCAACTAAACGTGAGTTTTTTGTTAAGAACTCCGGAACAATTAATGAAGATGGAACTATTACTTCTGGTACAGTAGTTAAATTAGAAGTGAAAAACTATGAAGAACCAATAATTGATAAAAAGATTAACGGAAAATTGGAAGCGTTACCAATCAATCCGTTAACTAATTATAATTATGATATTAAAACATTAATTCCAGAAGACATTAAGGAATACAAAAAATATGTGGTAACAGATACTTTGGATAATCGTTTAGTGATTCAAGGAAAGCCAATTGTGAAAATTGATGGAGCAGAAGTAAATGCAAGCATTGTAGAGGTAGCTATAGAAGGTCAAAAAGTAACAGCTACAGTAAAAGATTTCACAAAATTAGATGGTAAAAAAGAATTTCATTTGCAAATTAAATCTCAAGTAAAAGAAGGAGTACCATCTGGTTCGGAAATTTTAAATACAGCAAAAATTGATTTTACAAATAAAAATGATGTAATTGGAGAAAAGGAATCTAAACCTGTAGTTGTTGTTCCGACAACTGGAATAATTGAGTTAACAAAAATTGATGGTGCTAATAAGAATAAATTAAAAGGTGCAGAGTTTGTACTTAAAGATAAAAATGGAAAAATAGTTGTTGTAGCAGGAAAAGAAGTAACAGGTGTATCAGATGAAAATGGTGTTATTAAATGGTCTAACATTCCATATGGAGACTATCAAATTTTTGAAACGAAAGCACCAACATATACAAAAGAAGATGGTACAAAAGCTTCTTATCAATTATTAAAAGATCCCATTGATGTAAAGATTAGCGAAAATAATCAAACGGTTAAATTAACGATTGAAAATAATAAAAGTGGATGGGTTCTTCCGGTAACGGGTGGCATAGGAACGACTCTTTTTACTGTAATAGGCCTTACGTTAATGGTTACAGCGGCATTTGTTTTCTTTAGAAAAAAGTTTGCTAATAATTAAGATTTTAGGAACATGTAACTATGGGAAAAGGGGAGAAGCAAAATGCTTCCCTCTTTTCGATATTTAAGCATATACAGAGGTGGAAATATGAAACGAAATCTTGTTTTGGGAGGTATTTTTTTATTTGGATTAGGTGTTTTTTTATATCCTACTATTAGTAATTGGTTGGCGACTCGTGCACATTATTCTGAGATTAGCTCTTACGATAAGAAGATCAAAGCGCTACAAAAGAAAGAAGTCGAACGTAGGGAAAAAGAAGCAGCCGAATATAATAAACAAGTTCACACTTCCACGAAAACATTTACTGATCCATTTTCTGAAAAAAAAAGTAATCATCAAGCATATGCTGATGCGTTAAATTTAGGAGATGTAATGGGGTATATTGAAATATCGAAAATTAATATAAAACTGCCAATCTATCAAGGGACATCTGAGGAAGTATTGAGCCGCGGGATAGGTCATTTAGATTTTTCTTCGCTCCCGATAGGTGGAGAAAATACGCACACTATTTTAACAGGGCATCGTGGTTTACCATCAGCAAAATTATTTACAGATTTAGATAAGTTGAGCGAAGGAGATCTCTTTTATATTCATTCTTTAGACAAAGTTCTTGCTTATAAAGTAGATCAAATTAAAGTAGTGTTACCACACGAAACGGACGATCTACAAATTGTAGAAAATAAAGATTATACAACTTTAATTACGTGTACGCCTTATGGAGTAAACACCAATAGATTGCTAGTTCGAGGTGTGCGTGTGGAGTTAAACGAGAAAGAAAAACAAAAAGTGAGTACAGAGATATTTATATTTAATAAGTGGACTGTAATAGTTCCAATCCTATTGTTATGTGTGTTTCTAGTCGTAATTTATAAGAAAAGGTTAACTCGATAGAATGTATTTATTTATCCTGCATTAATGGACATTGGGATCGGAAATTCAGAGATAAGTAAAGAAGGTATATAGGGAATGAAGTAAATCCTCATTGATAAACATGTCATTTTATTCGACTATAGAAAAAATACGGTAAAGGTGGGAACAAAGGAATTGAGGCTACGATTAAAGCTGGTAAGTATTCATTTTATTGTTTTGTTAATGTTAAGTGTAAGTTTTGTCGTATATGTACCACAAGAAGCATATGGATCCACGACAAACTTAGAAGGTCTAGGTGATATATCGCGTTATAATGCAGTTGTCTTTGGTAACCATAAAGCAATAGGTGGCGACATTGAAGGAGCAATTGCAGTTCAAGGTGATATGGATGCATCGGGGTATACAATTGTAGGTGCTGCAGCGGGAACATCTAATATAGTAGGTGAAAAATGGGTTGATGAGGGATATCCGTCCTTGTTATTGTCTGGAAAATTTAAGAAATCAAGAGAAGAATCTTTTATCATTCAAAACGGAATAGTCGTAATGACAAAAGAGAGTGATCCAGATCGCATCATACAATCTTCTTATGATCATATCGTTTATAAAGAAAAACTAGAAATTGACGCGAAATTTAATGAATTTCGCAATATAGTGAACCAAGTCAGTAAAAATGCTGGTCAATATAAAACGAATACCCCAATTCCAAATATGAGTTATGGAATCGGAAAAGATATAAACAATTCTAATATTTATGTTTCATCAGAATTGACAGGGAAAAACAATTTAGATATAAGAGATGTATTTTTACCGAGTGCTAAGGACAAAGATTTTATTGTTATGTATTCGGATGCAACAGAGGTTACATTTAAAAATGGGTCTATACTATATGACACGAACAATATTGGAAGGGCTACAGATATAGTTCCTACATCACAACCATATTCTCCTAATTCCCCGTTTACTGAGCTATATGGGAAAGTGATTTGGGTTTTTCCAAATGCGAAAAAAATTACAACAGAGGGATATGGTGTCGTTGGGAGTGTGTTTGCCCCCAATGCTGTATTAGAAACAAAAGGCGGTTCGATTAATGGACAAGCATTTGTCGGTGCGGTACAACAAACTGGTGGATTTGAATTTCACAATTTCAAATTTAACTGGCAACATTGGAACAAGCCTAGTACTGGAAAAGTAAAAATAAAAAAGGTTGATAGTAATAATGATAATAAAAAATTGGTGGGAGCAAAGTTTCATATAGAAGATTCAAATAAAAAAGTAGTTGGAGAACTAGTAACAAATGAAGAAGGAGAAGCGATATCAAAAGACTTACCAAAAGGAAACTATACCCTTGTAGAAATAGAAGCGCCAAAAGACTATGAATTATTAAAAGATAAAATAGCTGTAAAAGTAGAAAAAGATGCAGTAGTAGAAATTAAAATAGGAAATAAGAAATTGCCAGATCCAATGGGAAAAATGAAGTTAGTGAAAGTAGACATAAGTGATAAAAATAAAAAGCTAGCAGGGGCAAAGTTTCATATAGAAGATTCAAAAGGAAAAATAGTTGGAGAACTAGTAACAAATGAAGAAGGAGAAGTAATATCAAAAGACTTACCAATAGGAAACTATACCTTAGTGGAAGTAGAAGCACCTAAAGGTTACGAATTATTAAAAGAAAAAATAACTGTAAAAATAGAAAAAGATGCAGTAGTAGAAATTAAAATAGGAAATAAGAAATTGCCAGATCCAATGGGGAAAATAAAGCTTGTGAAAGTAGACATAAGTGATAAAAATAAAAAACTAGCAAGGGCAAAGTTTCATATAGAAGATTCAAAAGGAAAAATAGTTGGAGAACTAGTAACAAATGAAGAAGGAGAAGTCGTATCAAAAGACTTACCAATAGGAAACTATACCTTAGTGGAAGTAGAAGCACCTAAAGGTTACGAATTATTAAAAGAAAAAATAACTGTAAAAGTAGAAAAAGATGCAGTAGTAGAAATTAAAATAGGAAATAAGAAATTACCAGATCCGACTGGACAATTTGAAATTGAGAAAGTTGATGATAAGGATATCAATTTAAAACTACAAGGCGCTATATTTCAAGTCTTAGATAAAGAGGGTAAAGAAGTGGCTAGATTAACAACGGATGAAAAAGGAAAGGTGATTTCCAATCAATTAGTACTTGGAAAATATACGATAAAAGAAATAAAAGCGCCAAACGGATACATGTTACTTAGAGATCCAATAGAAATAGAAATTACAGAAGCAGTAAAGACACAAAAAATAACAGTGAAAAATGCGAAGAATAATTGGGTAATTCCTAATACTGGTGGGAGCGGAACAACAATTTTTTACGTAATTGGTATTATGCTAATGTTTGGTGTGCTATATTTCTGTAAGAAAAATCGTATATCATGAACTAATTTTATAAAGTTAGACAGATTGTTACATTAGAGAGCTTATAGGACATGAGTTCGGTATTGTACTGGACTCATGTTACAAAATTTTGAAGGAGGAAGGATAATAGTAAACATAGAATATATTAATGAATTAAAATATTTAAGAGGTGAAAATGGTGGCAATAAAACAAGAGGAAATTAAAGTAGTTGTCGGAGCTGGAGTGTTTAATAATAATCCAGGCTGGATTCAAACGCAAGAAGGTGAACTTAACTTACTAGATAAAGCTACGTGGGAAGGAAGATTTGAATACAATTCTATTTCAGCTATTTTAGCTGAGCATGTATGGGAACACCTTACTTTTGAAGAAGGTGTAAGAGCAGCTGAAATTTGTTATGAATTTTTAAAACCATCTGGTCATATTCGGTGCGGAGTCCCTGATGCATTCTTTCAGGATGAGGCATATCAAAATATAGTTCAAATAGGGGGCCCCGGTCCGAAAGATCATCCAGCAGCAAGTCATAAAATCGTTCATAATTATATAACATTAACGAAAATGTTTGAAACTGCTGGATTCGAGGTAGTTTTACTTGAATATTGTGATGAAAATGGTCGGTTTTATTACAACGAATGGGATGCAAACGACGGTGTTATTTTCCGTTCGAAAAGGTATGATTCTAGAAATAAAGGCGATAAACTTGGTTTTCCATCGCTAATTGTCGATGCGATTAAGCGTTAATCATTCCACAAAAACAGGAGTTAATCCTATGATTTCATAAGTCGCAAATGCGGCTTTTTTTATTTGTACGTAAATCTATATTTAATTTTCAATATTATATAACTCGATTTAGAAAATATTTAAGTTTTTCTCAGCACCATTCACTTTAAATTAACACTTCGTTGTTATAAATATTTATTTTATATTTATATTCGTGTAAAATGAAGTGAGAACATACATTCTATATAAGGAGGCAATCAAAATGATAGCTGAAATTGGGAAACTAACTGATGGATATATTGTAAAATTTGAACGCGAATTTCCATATACGGTAGAGGAAGTTTGGTCTGTATTAACAGAAAACAGTAAGCTGAAAAAATGGATGTCCAATTTACAGATTGAAAGCCTTAAAACTGGTGGAATAATAAAGTTCGACATGATGGACGGTTCATTCATAAACATTGATATTTTAGAATGTCAACTAAACTCAGTACTTGAATTTACTTGGGATAAAGACCGTGTCCGATTTGAAATACATAAAGAGGAGAATGGTACTTTGTTACTTCTTAAAGAGTACATTCATGAATTAACAGATCATACACCGAGAGATATAGCTGGTTGGCATATTTGTTTAAATCTTTTTTCTTACGTTTTAAAAGGAGAAGAGAAAGAATTTTCTAAAGATGAATGGCAACAATGGTTTGAAATATACAAGGATAAGATTCATGAAGTGAGAGGATAATTGCATAATAGGTAATATTCATTATGTAATTATTATATTTTAAAAATGCTTTTGTGAATAAATAAGAATAGAGGTTAATATGAAAGTAAATCAATTAATTGCTAATAACATAAATAAATTAGATGCAACTATACCGTTTAATAAATCGTTTGGAATTGCTGGGTTATCTGGATCGGGTAAAACAACTTTTTGCCAAACAATTGGTGAAGAGTCAAAAAAACGATTAGTTTCTTTATTACCAAAGGCTGAATATCAATATTTATTTCCTAACATTATGGAAACAAATTTTAGTGCCATTAAGATGGAAGAAATGCCTTTAGTACTTTTTCTAGGAAAATCATCGATTTCGTCTAATCCGCGTTCAACGATTGGTACTCATACTGGTGTTTTTACAGAGGTTCGGGAAAAACTTGCTGAAGTTTTTAATCTTTCTCCAGAGGTCTTTTCATTTAATAATCAATTTGGCTGGTGTACTGGTTGTAAAGGCCGTGGTACTACAAAAAATGTTGAGTGTAAAAAATGTAAGGGAAAACGTTATAGTGAAGAAATTGAACAATATGAAATTGATTTGTTGGACAAGCCACATTCAATCTCAAATATTAATGATTTAAGTATTGAATCTATTCTTTCACTAGCAAAAGAGTTAAATATTAGTGAAGAAAAACAGCATATACTGCAAAATATTATTAATATGAACATTGGTTATTTAACATTAAATCGAATTATGGGTACGTTATCAGGTGGAGAGTTAACACGACTTTATTTGGCCGAATTCATGGCAGTAAGTGAAAATGCTGTAATTATTATTGATGAGATTTCAGTTGGACTTGATCATGAAACATTATTACAAATTTTAGAAGAAATTAAACGACTAGGGCGTAAAAATCAAATTTGGCTTATTGATCATTCAGATACGGTACTAGATACAACTGATGAGCAATTGTTCTTTGGACCTGGTAGCGGAAAATATGGCGGGAAAATTGTGAAAGAATCACCAAGACCAAAGTCAATACTGTGGGATCGAAATAAAGAAATACCAACAGAATATTATACATTCTATGATTTATATTGCCGTAATATCCAAATGGAGGAGTTTCAAATTCCTAAAAACAGGCTTGTAACGGTTACAGGAGAATCAGGATGTGGGAAATCTACACTTGTCAACGAATGTCTAGCTACAGATTTTTTGAAACGATATCCAAAAGATAAATTAGTTATGGTAGGACAAGACCGAAATCAATCAATTACAAGTCGATCAACTGTAGCAACTTTCCTAGATATTAAAAAGAAACTGACAAAGTATAGTGAAGACATTGATGATATTTTTGAGCGCTCGATTGAGGATATTATTGATGAACTTCCAAATGAAGATATCGCTTATAAACGTTTGAGCCTACTAATTAAATTAGGACTTGGCTATTTAACATTAGAGAGAAAAACACAAACATTATCGACAGGTGAGTTTCAATGTGTTCATTTAGTTTCGGAATTATTTGCAAACACTAGAAATCCACATACATTATTCATTTTTGATGAGCCTTCAAAAGGTTTATCACAAAATATTTTAAATCATTTTATCGATAGTATTAGAGGTATTCTGCAAGATGAATCAGTTTCTATCATTATGATTGAGCATAATCGTTACATGTTAGAAAGCTCTGATTATATAGTTGATTTTGGAAAAAGGCAGAATGAATCTGTAGAGCATTTGGATGTTGTTAATCATGAGGATTACTATCGTCAAAAAAGTAATGTGAATAGCACAAAGAAAATAAATATCTCTTCAATGCTTAAGCAGAAAAAAGGAGTTCACTATTTAGAAGAAAATCATATTAACTATTTTAAAAACGCCGAAAATGTTTATAAGGGCGGTATTTTAAAAAGTTTATCATCAATGGCTAGGTTAATTTATGGTGAATATGAATCTGATACAATCGCACCTGTTATTGCTATTGATCTTGAAAGACATTTATATAGTCAATATAGTTTCTTATATGAGATTGGTGGATTAATTAATCATATTGTAGCTGCTCATCCAATTAATAAAGATACGAGAAGTTTTGATTTCTATTCACAGGACAATCATTGTCCATCTTGTTCTGGACGTCTTCAAATTGAAGTTTTTGATAAAGATATTGCCATTCAAGATAAAAGTGTTCCATTTTGGGATGGGCTATTCGATCCAGAAATCATGAAGGTATTAAAATTTTATCAGCATGAAAAAATAGAATTTTTATTCGAAGAAATAAAAAATGAGCTTGGTCACGATTTGTCAAAGAGCTATAATGATATGTCAGAAGAAGAAAAGCATACGTTTTGGTACGGATATTTTGAAAAATCATTTTATGATAAAAAAGGAAAGACACGCAGAACATGGGTAGGGTTTAATACAATTATTGGTGGATATATTGTTATTTCAAAAGCACCTATTAAAGAAGAAATTAAGAGTTCAAAAAAAATGATGAAATGTCCAATTTGTGAGGGGACGGTTTTAAATCATCATAAGCCACTTAAATTTGGTAACGTAGATATTCGTGAAATAATCAATCAGCCTATTAATAAAGTATTGAAAACAGTTGGTGATTTACCGGCACTTGTTAAATTGAAGTCTATTGTTGGTGGCGATATGGTATTGACGGAAGATGTTTCTTTATTGCCAAGAAAAGCACAAGTTGCATTGAAAATGTTTGAATTAGAACAAGCAAGCTTTTCAAACTATGAAATGGTGTTACAAAATGTCTTACCATTCTGGAGCGAAATAAAAGGAAATATCGAATCCATTAGTGTTAATAATCAGGTAACTGTTTGTGATTTCCCTAATGTTTATGAAACGAGAGAAACCATTATAGATAAGTATTTCACAAATGGTAAATATAAAAAACTTACGTATGTATACGAAGCGTTTGGATACAAAAAATTAGTTACCCAAATTAATAAAATTAAAAAAAGTAATCCATGTCCATTTTGTAAAGGTAAGAAAGTGATAACCGAAGATAATCTACATGATGGTGTCTTTAAACTAACAATTCCATGTGTAACTTGTAATGCAAGTGGTATTAATGACGAAGGGTTAAAAGAAGTTGTTGAGGGCGTGGATGTACAAACGTGGTTAACTGGAAAAGTAAGTGATGTTGTGAATGAAAGCTTATTAACAGAAGCTGTTGGAGAAATACCAATTTTTAATCGCATACGTGAGTTGGATAAACGAGATATGATGGCGGTTTATGAATGTCTTGAGAGTAATCAGTAAATTTTATTAGTTTATGTGTTATTAACATAAATTAATAAAACATATATTCTTTATAATGTATATATTAGCGCAGTATGACTAATACAAGGTAATGAAGGTAATGAAAGAAGATCCAATTTCTTAATATCAAAATTAAGAAATTGGATCTTTTAGTATTTTTATGTCTCCATACAATATTTTTCAATAAGAAAAGAAGTAATATGGAAGGAGAGATAAAAAACTAATAGTGATAAACGATTAATATATTATGTAATTATTATATTATAAAATCTAAAATTAAGGTTGAAAACGGTTCGTAAGTGATATATTTTGTTTATTAATCTATTTCGCATTGTCTGATTTTTTGAATTTAACAGAAATATATACTTGAATGAAGTATATATTTCTGTTAAATTTATCCTATGGATAGAACAAGTTTAATTAAAGGTCATTTAGAAATGTGTGTATTATCTATTTTGTCGAAAAAGAAAAGTTATGGTTATGAGATTATGAAAGAACTTGAAATAAACAATTTAAAATTGAAAGGAGTAGGAAGTATTTATCCTATTTTAACTAAGTTGAAAAATCAAGAGTGGGTTAATACTTATCAAGAGGTAACAGACAGTGGTAAAGTAAGGATTTATTATGAAATTAATGAAAATGGGAAAATACGTCTTGAGAAGAAAATTAATGAGTGGTTAGAATTGCAATTGGACATTCAAACATTATTAAAAAGCGGTTTGAAAGGAGACCTTCTGAAATGAGGAATAAATTGATAGGTAAAGAAAAGCAATTTTTAAGAGACGTACTTAAGGAATTAAAGCAATACGATATTAGTTTAGAAGAAAGGGAAAATATTAAGCGACAAATATTAGAACATATTCAAGAGTGTCGTGAACATGGTGAAGACAGTATAGATGATTTAGGTACCCCTCAATTATTTGTTAAAGATTTTATAGAAATAAATGAAATTGATTTACAAGTTAAAATGAAACAACTTCAAAATGAAAAAGGAAAATTCAACACATTTATCTTACGTGGCATATTCATCGCATTTATTACTTACCTCATCTCGCAAACTACATTTTCAATATTTTTAACTGAATCATTTAATTCAACTAATAGAAAAAATACATTTAATTATAATATTTTATATCGCATATCAGAGAATCAATGGTGGAACGTTTTATTAATAATGATTAGCTTTATGCTCTCTGTAGTAGTGTTTATTAGCTTAGTAAGTTATAAAAAAAGAAAGCTATCTAAAGTATAATGAAGAAAACTATCTATAAACTATTTCAAATCTATATTCTTTGTAATGTAATAGCATTATGTATCATTCATCCAAAATCATATGCTCAGCAAGATATTAAAGCTACTTTAGATAAGTATATTGAAAAATTTATAAAGGAACAGAATATTCCAGGGGCTGCTGTTGCAATTGTACATAATAAAGATGTATTCTTCACTAAAACGTGGGGGATTACTGGGGAATCTGAAAAAAAAATAACTAGTAAAACACCATTTGCAATCGGCTCAATAAGTAAATCTTTAACAGCTTTAGCTATAGTGAAATTAATAGAAGAAAAAAAGATAAAATTAGAGGATTCAGTTCAACAACATCTTCCTTGGTTTAAACTAAAAGATTCTCAAATATCCTCATCTATAACAATCCAACACCTTTTAACTCATACAAGCGGAATAAACACATATGAAGGCTTATTAATATCAGATAAGCAATCCAAAAGTTCTACAGCATTAAAAGAAAATGTAATGAGACTTTCAAATGTAAAATTAACTGCTCTACCAGGAGAAAAATATCAATATAGTAATGCGAATTATATTGTTTTAGGTGCACTTATTGAGGAAATTACAAATGATACATATTCCTCATATATGGAAAAACATGTTTTTCAGCTATTAAATATGAATGGTGCGTCAGCAAGTAAAGAAACTGCATATGAAAAAGGCTATTTAACAGGTTATCAGTCGTGGTTTGGCATACCAAGAAAAAGTGTAGTGTCCTATGATAATGCTGGGGCACCGTATGGTTATATTACCGCGAATTTGGAAGATATGATTCAATTTATTATGTTTTTGAATCGGCAAGAAGACACTCAATTTTTAAAGAAAGAAAACATTGACCTTTATCTATCACCACTTTATAACATAAATTCAGAAAAAAGCTATGGTTTTGGATTAAGAACAACAAGTATAAATGAAAGCGAAACGATGATTTGGCATTCAGGATCAACGCCCGATGCTCGTGCAGAAATATTTACTTTAAATAATAGTGGCTGGGGTGGTGTGATTTTAACAAATAAAAATCATGTATTAGAAGAACCAGCACTTTCAGTATTAAAAAAGGGGATTATTAATATTTTGAATGAAGAAGAACCGGTTGATCCCCATAAAAGTATACCGTTTACACAAATTGTTATGTGTACAGTTATACTCGCGCTTTTCATTTCTTCAATTATGTTAATTAAAAAATATAAACATAAGAAAACTGTAAAAAAACTAACTTGGTTATTCATAGGGAATCTATTCCTACTATTATCTATTATTTTCATCCCACTTCTTACTTATAGTACAAGCTCACCATGGCGTACGATAAAAATATTTGCGGCAGATGTTGGTTTACTTACAAGTATTATAGTAATTTTATTAGCTGTGAACGGATTATTATCAATCTTTATAGGCATAAGACGGTATAAGGATAAATAATTAAAGAAATATAATTCAAGTGTTATAAACAGTTGACTCTCACACAATGTCATTGTTTAAGATAAAGTTGAGCTTCAAAGTAGATGTAACTTATAGGAGGAAATCATGTTTAAAATAGGGGATTTTTCTAAACTATCTTCCATTAGCATACGTATGTTGAGACACTACGATAAAGTGGAATTATTACAACCAGTAAAAGTCGATGAGCAGAGTGGATATCGATTTTATTCAGCTGACCAATTAAAAAAGGTAAATCAAATTCAAACATTAAAAGCTATGGGGTTTAATATTGCTACCATCAAAGAAATAATAGAATGCGATAATATAGATAGCATAAAAGAGCAATTTTTAAATCGTAGTGCTCAAATTAAAGAAGACATGAATAACCTCCAAAAACAATTACGTCTCCTCGAAGACTCAATGAAAACGATGAGAGAGGATGTTGTTGAGATGAATTATCATGTTTCAATAAAAGAAATTCCAGAAAGAACTGTAGCTAGTGTTAGAAAGATTATTCCATCGTATAATTGCGAAGGTGATTTATGGAGTGTATTAATGCAAGAAATTCAAATGAAAAATATTAGTATTGCCCAACCGAGTTATAGTATTGCGGTTTTCCATGATCGTGAATACAAAGAAAATGATGTAGATATAGAAATACAGCTAAGTATTCTAGGTAAGCACGAAAATACAAAAGACGTTACATTTAAAAATATGGAATCGACTAATGTAGCTTCTATAACAGTTAATGGAAGTTATGAACAGATGACAGCTGTAAATGAGGCTGCGGCAAAATGGATTGAGACAGAGGGTTACAAATTAGCAGGCCCGATGTTTAATATTTATCATGTGAGCCCAGCGATGGAATCCGATCCTAATAAGTGGGTTACAGAAGTTTGTTATCCAGTTAAATGATGATAAAGAAAAAAGGCATTATTTATATGCCTTTTTTCTTTGTAAACTTATCCGTAAATCTCAAGACAAATTACTTCTAGATTCGATTCGTCCAACTACTAGCACAATTTTATTTGCAAATGTACAAAATGAGCGGATTGTAATGGATTCCTTTAATGAATCATCTAAAAACCAACCTGTTGGTACTAAAGAAATGTAATCATCTTTTTGGAAATTTCAGCAATGTTTAAATGAGCAACAAAAGCCACCGTAATAAGGGGCTTTTGTCTTAAATAATTTAATGATATGTGTATCCTCCATCAGGAAACAATACATTACCCGTAGTAAAACTATTTTGCATTAAATATAGGACAGTATGTGCAATTTCATTATTATGGCCAGGCCTTTTTACAAGAGAAAGAGATTTATAAGATTCATAAGCAGCTAGTCTATTTTCGTTTTGTTCATTCTCTCTTTGTATCGTTCCAGGAGAAACAACATTAACTCTTATAGGAGCTAATTCAACAGCTAAAGCTTTCCCTAAACTTTCAATAGCACCATTGCAAGCTCCATAAGCAGGTGCGCCTTTAAGTGGTCTTTGACTAAATGCACCGGACATTAACACGATAGATCCAGAGTTTGAAAGAAAAGGAATTGCATATTTTACGGCATAATATTGAGGCCAAAACTTTCCGATGAAGCTACTTTCAGCAATTTCCTCTGTAGAGGTAATTGGTCCAAGTGTGTAAGAGGCTCCCGGTGTGAATAAATGATCAAAGTTCCCAACTGTCTTGAAAAAATTTTGTAATTGCTCTTTATTTTGATTATCCAATATATAAGTTTGAAGATGATTGTTATTTATTACTTCTCGAGCAACTTTTAATTTTTCTTCCGAGCGTCCGGCAATAATAACATGTGCGCCTTGTTTAATTGCTTGTGTTGCTGTTGCTAATCCAATACCAGAACTCCCGCCAATGATAACAATACGACTATTTTCTAATGTAGTAATAGACATATTTTAGCCACTCCTTTAATAAAAAATTTAGAATATAACTGTGCTTATGCTTTTATTATTCGCTAAAAGGGAGCAAGTGAAAAGTACGCGCTTTATATGTACATAGTCGTAAATTTCGTACTAATCGCTATACATGCGGATAAGTAATTGGAAAAATCGCTAAATATGGTTTATCCCGCATTAACGGGCAGTAAAACTCTCACCTCAAAGTTAGGAAAATGCAAGGAAGTTAGGTAAGAGGTCAACTGCCCGTAAAAGCCCGATTGGTTCAACTAATAATCAGTGTGGGATGGACAAAACCCCCACTGATTAAAGTTTCACTTTATGATATCTGAGGAGAGGTGAGAAAAATGGATTTACAAGAACAGAAGTTAAAAGGAGTAATAGCAACATTACAAATAATCGGTGGGAAATGGAAGCCGCTCATTTTGTTTATTTTGCTAACAGATGGAACGAAGCGTTTTGGTGAATTAAAGCGATTAATACCAGATATATCTCAAGGGACGTTAGCAAAGCAATTACGTGAATTAGAGCAAGATCAACTAATAAAACGCGAAATTTATCAAGAAATACCACCTAAAGTAGAATATAGCTTAACTCAACATGGAAAAACAGTCAGTACTGTTTTGGATAGTATGTGTAGTTGGGGAAGAGGGCATTTAAAATATATAGATAAAGATAAACCATAAAAATGTTATGTAAACTTATTGTAGTGTGAAGGGAAATGTTGTTTTAATAATTTGTATTTTATAATATATAATTAAGGAGTGTCGTAGGTTATTATACATATTTAATTTATTTTTACAAAGGGGAAGTAATAAGATGAACGAATTAGAGTATAAAAGCTTCTATGATAAAGTAGGAAGATTAAATGGATGGGATTTTAGTAAAATAAAATGTGAAACTGTAGGAGATACGTGGGACTTTTATAGTGAGGTAAAAGAAAGGTGCAAACCATCACATATTTTACTTGATGTTGGTACAGGTGGAGGGGAAAATGTACTTAATATAGCATCTTCAGCCAAATTATTAATTGGGATAGATAATTCTAACGGCATGATTGAAACGGCACATTCTAACTTGAAAAAATCAGGTGTACAAAATGTTGAGTTTCTTCAAATGGGTTCTGAAGCTTTAACATTTCTACATGCACATTTTGATATTGCTTCAAGTTGTCATGCCCCGTTTCTGGCATCTGAGTTAGCGAAAGTAATGAAAAAGGGTGCATTTTTCTTAACACAACAAGTAAGTGAGAATGATAAATTAAACCTGAAAGAAGCATTTGGTAGAGGACAATGCTTAGGTGAACGGGATGGTACTTTAAAAGAAAAGTATATGAATGAACTTATTAGTGCAGGATTTGATCTCGTGCAAGTACGTGAATATGATGTTACTGATTATTACAGTAGGTCTGAAGATCTCATTTTCTTATTAAAACATACCCCTATTATTCCTAGATTCGGAGAACAGGAAGAGGATTTTACTATTTTACAAAAGTTCATTGATACGTATAGTTCTGAAAAAGGGATTCGTACTAATTCAAAAAGATTTATGATTATTGCTGTTAAATTATAATGTTTTTTAGTATAAAAGCAGCTTTTTATTTAAAGAAAAGCTGCTTTTTGTGTGGGAAAAAATGAAGGGGAAATTTGAAAATAATAGAAATAAATAAAGTGTAAATTGAAAAATCAAAATATGGAGGATAAGTGTTTTGAAACGTTACTATATTAGCAATGAAAAAATAAATGTACATATTACTGAATGGGGGAATAATGACAAGCCCGTTATCTTTTGTTTACATGGATTAGGTAGTACGAGTTTAAGTTTTATAGAAATTGCTGAGGAATTAAAAGAAGAGTATAGATTTATCTCCGTTGATGCACCTGGACATGGTAAAACACCCCCATTTGAAAGAACAGAAGATTATGAGATGCACAATTTAGCAAATTGGTTAAATGAAATAATAAATGAATTGAGAATCGAATACTTCTATTTTCTATCACATTCATGGGGAAGTTTTGTAGCGTTATTTTATTTGTTAAATCATCCAGAAAAGGTATTAGGGAGTATTCTCATTGATGGAGGGTACCAAACGAAAAGGTTTCAAGAAGAAACCTTGGAAGAAGAAATTGCTTATTATGAAAAGGACTTTGAAGAGTATGTATTTGATAGTTGGGATGATTTCTTTAAAAGTGAAAAAGAAGTGTATACAAGGTGGTCTCCATTATTAGAACTTGCAGTTAAGGATCTTGGTATAGAAATGGATAATAAAGTATGTTGGCATGCGAGGGGTACAACAGCTGGTAATATCGTAAGAGGTATGCACAAGGATGAAACAATGGATATATATGAGGAGTTACCATCTAATATAATATTACTTCGTGCTACAGTACCAGAAATTTGGGATGAATATAGAGGGAAGACAGGGAGTATTTTTAGTGAGAGAACGAGAGCGACAGTAAAACTAATCCCAGATTCTACTCATCTGTTACATTGGGATTATCCGGAAGTTATAGTAGAAGAAATAAGAAAACATTGGTAAAGTCCAATATAACTTAAAAAGGTTGATTCTTGTAATGTATTAGAATCAACCTTTTTGAAGTGTATGTAATAAAACGTATTGAGTAAGTTGTTTGCTTAAAGTGTTATTTTTTTGCTGGTGTATTTCCCATCGCAATAGAAATTCTATTCCAACTATTAATTTGATTAATAATCAAGACAAGGTCAATATATTGTTTTTCATCATAATGTTCACGTACTCGTTTATATAGGGGATCAGGAACTCTTTTAGTAGGAATAAGTGTAATATGTTCAGCTAATTCAAGAGCGACTTTTTCCTCTGCTGTATAAAAAGTGCATTCATCCCAAGTACTTAAGCAATAAATTCTTTGCTCAGTCTCTCCCATTTTTCGTGCATCAGATGTATGTAAATCTAAGCAGTAAGCACAGCCATTGATTTGAGAAACTCTAATTTTAATAAGCTCTCTAGTTGTTCGATTAATTGGTGATTGCTTTGTGTATTTTTCCATGTCCATCATAATCTTCATAGCATCAGGTGCAGCATCATAGTAAGAAATTCTTTGAGTCACAGTACAACACTCCTTTTAGCTTAAGATGGTATTCATTATATCTTGATGTGGTCGTTCATACCAATTATTTGTACTAAAAACGCAAACTGCTTAAAATTCAGATCGTATTGCATTGGCTGAAAATGTTAACGTAACAGCTCTAATACAAAAGTAGTAGTTTGTTAATTAAAGTTTCAATCTCCAGATGGATTTTTCCTGTTAGTTTTTGAAATACAATACTAATAGAAATAATAAATTTGGAGGTTTATTATAATGATTACACACATTTCAGATATTAAACTACAAACAGTTTCTATAGAAGGAGTAAAACAAGTATACAGAGATATATTATCTTTTCCAATAAAAAAAGAAACAGCGTCATTTATTCAATTTGAAGTAACGCCATACACAACAATTAGTTTTCAAGAAGTGTATGAACCAATTGCACCTGCACATTTTGCTTTTGAAATCCCATATTCAAAATTCCATGAAACAGCAAGATGGCTTGAGGAGTCTGGATTACTCATTGTAAAATGGAAAGATGGTCATATAATTGATGAAGAGGATGGTCGATTCAATTTATACTTTAAAGACGGAGATGGAAATCTACTCGAAATTATCGCGCATAGTTATGTTAAAGAAGATGTATTAGTACCGCAGTCACCTTTAAACATTTTATATGTAAGGGAAATTGGTCTTCCTGTTAAAAGTGTACCTATTTTTACGGAATGGCTGAAATCAAATCTAAATATGAAAACGATGGAAGATGGGGATATTTTCAACTTTGTTATAGGTGGCACTGCATATATCGTCGCGACTTGGTGGCAGAGACCTTGGATTCCAATCGCAATGAAAGCTTTACCACCGAAAGTTCATGTTTCTTTCGGAACACCGGATTCAGCATTTTTACAGCGAATCCAAAATAACTTTAAGAAAAATAGTGTACCATTTGAATGTAAACGTAATGAAGTATCATTTATTGAGCAAGGATATGCATTTTCAATTGTGCATACATCAGAGTTTCATTCGGATATTCCTAAACAATTAAACTTACAGCTTTCTATTTAAGGGTGGAAAGCTGTAAGTTTTTTGTATATTCGTGAAGAAGGTTTTAGTTAGGATTATAGTGAATTTAAAGAGAAGTATAAGGTGTTATTCTAATTTATGTTAAGGGGAGAAATGAAGTGGTTTTAGGTAATCCAATTGCAAAAGGGAATACTGCAGAAATTTATTTAACTGATGATAAGGTTGTAAAATTATTTAAAGATTACCTCCCAGATACAGAGTCTATGAATGAAGCAAAAAAACAAAAATATGCCTATTCATGCGGGCTGCCAGTTCCAAACGTATTTGAAGTGACAAAGATACAAAATAGACAGGCAATTATTATGGAACATGTAAAAGGGGACAACATTGGTGATCTTCTGCTTAATAATTTAAATGAGGCAGAGCGTTATATCGGCCTTTGTGTTAATGAGCAAAAAAAGATTCATGCTATATGTGTGAATACCGATGATATGGAATCAATGAGAGAAAAGTTAGAACGACAAATTAAATCTGTACATAAATTGGATGAAAAACAAAAGGAAAATATATTGAATAAGTTACATTCAATCAAATTTGAACCTAGATTATGTCATGGTGATCTTCATCCGTTTAATCTAATTTTCAGTAATGGTAACGTGAAAATTATAGATTGGGTAGATGCTAATTTAGGTGATATTCGTGCAGATGTATTTCGGACATATTTATTGTACGCTCAAGCTTCAGTAGAATTAGCTGAAATGTATTTACATATATATTGCAGGAATACGGGTTTATCAAGAGATGAGATTTTTCAATGGGCTCCTATTATTATTGCAGCTAGGTTAACTGAAAAGGTGTCAGCTAATAACATTGAATTACTAAATAAATTAATGATTCAGTATTGTAATTAAATGAGTAAAATTATTGGATTTTGCTTACAAAAAATAAAGTAGTAAAAAAAGGAGTTCGTTTTATGAAAACTGATGAATCGATTTCATTGACTACCGAATTTGAGAAATCTGCTCCTGCGCTACAACTTTCGAAATTACATAAGCGGTTCGGTGAATTTATTGCAGTCAATCATATTGATTTAATTATTCCAAGGGGATCTTTTTATGGAGTTGTTGGTCCTAATGGAGCAGGAAAAACTACATCTTTATCGATGGCTGTAGGTTTGTTACGACCTGATAGTGGAAACGCTAAAGTTTTTGGGATTGATGTTTGGGGTAATCCAAAACAAGCTAAAGCGCTGATTGGGGTATTACCAGATGGGTTAGCTTTACCGGAAAGGCTTACTGGTCGTGAATTATTAACATATATGGGATTATTAAGAGGAATGAATGCCAAGGAAATTGCTCAGCGGACAGAAGAATTACTTGAAGTATTGGAGTTAAATAATACTGAGGGGACTTTAGTTATTAATTATTCTACTGGTATGCGCAAGAAAATTGGCCTTGCACTTGCACTTCTTCATGCGCCAAAATTACTCGTTCTCGATGAACCGTTTGAGGCGGTAGACCCCATTTCTGCAACTACTATTAAAAAGATTTTACAGAAATTTGTTAGTTCAGGTGGTTCTGTAGTATTTTCTAGTCACGTCATGGCATTAGTTGAACAACTTTGCGATCATGTTGCGATTATTTCGCAAGGGGGAGTACTTTCATCTGGAAAGATGGAAGATGTTTGTGGTGAAGAAAAACTAGAGGATATTTTCATTCGATTAGTAGGTAAACCCGCCAATAAAGGAGGGGAATTGTCTTGGTTAATGTTTTAATTCAAATGAAGTTATCAATACTTAAACATTCAATGAATCGTGGCAGTGCAGTTCTATTTATTATGACAGGATTAGTTGGTTTGTTGCTAGCGATTGGAACTATTCTACTTTTTTCTTTTTATCCAACAGAACAAACTATATCAAAAAGCATTTTATATGTAACATTCGCTATTTGGACACTAGGGTGGATTATAGGTCCGATGCTTACTGGAGGAGACGGAATATTACGTCCTGAATATTTTGTGTTGCTTCCGCTCAATTCTTATAAACTAGCGAGGATGCTTCTCGGTGTAACTTTTATAGGAGTAGGCCCACTGGTTAGTTTTTTAGCTTTCATAGGATTATTAATTTATGCAGCTAGAATTAGTATATATGCAACTGTAGTTGCGGTCCCGGCAATTATTTTACAGTTAGTTTTTGTAGTGTTGTTATCAAAAGTAATAGTTAGTATTATGGGTGAGGCGATGAAATCAAGAGTCGGTATGGAAATGGGAGCCATGTTCATTGGTTTTATCATTGCATTTCTAAATGTGGGCTGGTATGCCCTTCCTGTAATCAATAGAATAATATTTAATGATACCGTGCTACTTTACGTGATGCCATCTAGTTGGACGATACTTGCTGTTGAGTACGCAAGTCAATCTAATTGGCTATTAACCAGTGTTTTCTTGAGTGCAATAACGATATTATGTGGAATTCTTTTATTTATATGGACTACATTATTGACTAGAAGTACAGTGAGAGATTCTAAAAAAATCAAAAGTGAGATTACTAATAAGCATTATAGAAAAGTTTTTAAAATCTTTTTTGAAACTAAAATAGGAGCGATCATAACTAAGGAGCTAAAAAGTTGGGGGAAGGATCCACAACGAGGGCGCTTCTTGCGGATGGGAATATGGATAGGTGTATTTTATGGGATTATAGTTACAATTGCGGATATACCATACTTAATGCCTTGGGCGGGAGTAATTATGATTGTATTTACAAGTATGTTTGCTTGTAATTTATATGGTTTCGATGGAAGCGCATTATGGTTAACGTTGGTGACACCTGGCGCAGAAAGGATTGACGTGCGTGGCCGCCAATTAGCTTGGCTGATAGCTATTGGTCCTGTAGCAATTTTAACTACAATAATTTTTACTTTTACTAGCGGACTTACTTACGTTTATCCATGGGTATTTGCAGTAGTCCCAGCTTTACTTGGTGGGGCAGTCGGCCTTATTGTCTTATTTTCTATAGTTAATTTAATTCCAATTACTGATCCACATCGCCGTGGAAGAGGAACGATAATATCTGGTGACGATATGAATGCGAGTAAAGTGTTTATAACCACGTGGTTCATGCTGTTGATGGTGCTAGTAACAACGATACCCTCGTTACTAGTTGTATGGTTGGGGACATCATTACATATACAATTCATACAATGGTTAGGTGTACCGACTGGGGTTTGTACGGGAGTGCTTTTAGCATGGCTATTTGGGCGCATCGCTTACAAAAAACTTGAAAGAAATGGCCCTGAGTTGCTATTTGAAATGAAAAGTGGGATGAAAATAAATAATGATAATAACAAAAATAAAGTTCGTAATAAAGCAATTGAATTACCCAAGAAAAAACTTGCCGTTGTTGTTCTTCTTGTATTTATAGGAATCTTTTTTTTAGTTCACCAAAGTATAGTACCAATAGTCTTTGAAATATTTGATGTGGATGAAAGAGTCCGTCTTTTCTTTCTTCCGCGCTACCTTCCTCATATTGCTCGTATTCCTGTAAGTATCATTTTCGCTGTACTAGGTATTACTTTTTTGTATAAAGCAATATTAATTAAGAAACAGCACGTAAAAGAATCACAACTAATAAAAGATGAAATGTAAAACATTCTTAATCAATCGAGTTTTTAGCGGATGTTGTTAAACTATAGTTAAGCTCAATATAAAAATAGAAGGGGCGTTTAAAATGAATATTTCTAGAAAAATAGAGGTTGAACAGTTACGAGATAGGAAGAGTGAGCTATTTGATAAAGAGGTACTTAACATATTAAATGGTCAAGTTATGTATGAAGAATTTAAAAACGAAAAGCTAATGGGTGATTCTGATTATGCCCCATTTAATGAGGCAATGTGTGTGAACTCGGCTACTACTCAAGTTTTTAATGAAGAGTTTATTAAAACAAGAGCGAAAGGACATAACAGTTCAGTAGAAAGTTATATAAAAAAGGTTATAGATCCGTTAGAAAACCTTTTTACGAAAAAGTATAAATGTATTGTTCTATGGTTTGGTGAAGATATGTTTTGCCAAATGAACCTACTTACCATACTTTCTCATCTTGAACAGTCTGCTTATGAAGGGAAGGTATACTTAAATAGCTTTAGAGAGGATGAATTTAAAGTAAATCAAATTGAACTTGAATTGGGGAATTATTCTTCTATATACAATGAAGTATTAGTAAACCATAAAAAGACCTCTCATAAAGTACCACCTGTAATGTATCAGGCTATAGACTTATTTTTAGAAATGTTAACAGAAGATAATGCAGTAATGAAATTCATCTCTAAAAATAAAGATTTATCAACTCGTGAATTATTAATAAAGTTGTTTTATCTTTTTCCAACAATCGGATATGGAGATACTCAGTACATAGAGCTGATTAATAAAATAAAGAAGAAAGCTACACCCAAAATATAGGTGCAGCTTTCTTCTTATAATTGCTCAAGTAATTCTAATTCTTTTTCTACAAATAGCATGAGTTCTTTAATTGTTTCACCAGAAAAATCAAAACGAATACCGGCTGCATCATACACTTCTTTTATAGATTGCGAGCTTCCTAGTGATAATGCCTTTTTATAATTTTCTAGCGCTTGCTTAGGATCCTCTTTATATTGTTTATACATTTGTAATGCACCAAGTTGGGCGATCGCATATTCAATATAATAAAATGGTACTTCAAAAATATGGAGTACAGGTAACCAACTCGTTGCTATCCAGTTTTCGTAGCCATCAATATGTATGACGCTAGACTGATAATGTTTTTGAAGTTGTAAGTATTTTTCATTTCTTTCTTCAGAAGTATGACTTGGATTTTCATACAGCCAGTGTTGAAATTGATCGACAATAAGCATAACAGGTAAATATGAAATAACATCTTTAAAGAAGTTAATTTTTGCTTGTTTTAAATCTTTTTTGTCTGTATAGAAGGTATCCCAATAATTAAGCGAGAATAACTCCATTGTCATACTGGCTAGTTCAGCTGTTTCAGCTGGAATTTCTATATACTGTCGTAATTTTAATGATTTTATGAGTTCGTTATGAATACTATGACCCATTTCATGTATAAAAGTGACAATATCATCTTGTGTATAATTTAAGTTCATAAAAATATAAGATAATTGTGAAGCTGGTAAGTACTCACAAAAGCCACCAGCTGCTTTTCCTTTGCGGCTTGTTAAATCAAGACAATTGTGTTTATACATTCGGTTTAAAAGTGCTGAAAATTCAACATCTAGTTTATTAAAGATATGAGTGCTCTTTTCAATTAAATCATTTTCATTTGCAATAGGTTTAAGTACTTTTTGATCTGGAGTTACAGCTGATACATCCCACGGGCGAAGCGTATCAATTTGCAGTTTATCTTTTTTCTCTAGCAATATTTTATCTTTAAGAGGCACAACATACTTACGTATGGATTCAGCTAGTTCATAGCAATCTTTCGCTGAATAATCAAAACGCTCGTATTTTTTGAACATATAATCGCGATAATTCTCTAGTTGAATATTTTTTGCTTTTTGATGGCGAATTTCAATTAATTGATTTAATATGTTTTGGAGTTCTTTTTCAACAGATAAAAATTGTTCAGAAATAATGGTTTTTGCCTTTTTACGGGTGTCACGATTCGAATCTTGTAAATAGGATTGTAATTCTGTTATCGTTTTTTCTTCTCCGTCCCAAATTCCACTTAATCCTCCAGTGATTTCAAAGTACTCTGTGATTAATTTGTCTTCCTTTATTTCTAATTCGATATTTTCCTCACAAAATAACTTTTGAGCATTTTTTATTTTTGTATCTAATAAACCATATACGTTAGAATCTAATTCCATTCGAAAAGGTGACTCTAAATATTTATTATTCAATAAATTTTGGTACCGCTTTAAAAGTGGCTTTACAAATTGTTGATCATGTTCAAAAGTATCCTTTATTTCTTCATCATCCGTATTACATTGAAAGGCGATGTAATGTGATCTTAATTGTTCTTCGATGTCCCAAATAACTTTTGACTGCTCTTTTAACCAATTTTCAAGGTCTAGTTTTGAAGAAATCATTTTATTTAATAAAGTCGAAAGAGTTTTTTCCAATTGTAGTACATTACTAATATCAATCGTATTTACACGTTGCATTATATATCCCTCACTTTTTATTTATTCATAGAGATATTCTATTTATTAATTGTAATTCCCTTGTTAAGTGGGGGAAATGTGAAATAATGTTAAATTTAATGATTAAAGAAGGTATTTATATGTCAAAGTAAAAAGTTTATCGTAAATGAAAATATATGGAGGGGTGCTACATGAGAAAGGGAAAGAAGTTACTTGTATTATTATTTCCATTTGCTTTATTATGTGCCTGTGAGAATGACATTGAAGATGCTAAAAGTGAAGATTCTATAGTGATGGATATTGCCACAGCAGCGGTAAAGGAGGAATCTTTTTTTAGTGCTGCTATAAGAGATGAAAAAGAAAGAATATTAGATTTAGAGATTGTTGATAGCGAAGATAGTAACGAAATAAAAAATGATATTAATAAAAGATTGGCGATACAAGGTGTAACGGCTTATAAAATCAATATAACTCAAAGAAATAGAGAAGTTGTAAAGGCAGAGAGTAGATGGAATCAAGTTTTTGGACATATATTTGATGACGCATTCAGAAAAAACGGATATGAAGGGTTTAGTATTCAGCAAATAAATTATATAAAGAATCAACCTGTTACCATTGATATAAAAACTAAGATTAGCGATGATGAAGTAGGGGCGAGAGAACTTGGACAGAAAATAGAAAAAGAAGTTGAAGGTGTACTTAAAACAGAAGCAGTAAAGAAATGGATTGAAAATGATTCATATGCTATTGGGATTTACGATATAGATGATCGGAAAATTAACTAATTGAGGAATGAATGCTATATGAATAGAAAACCGATGGAATCAAATATAGAATTGTTGGAGGAGGTGTAATATGTATAAGTATTTACATATTTTAAATGACATTGAAAATAAGATTCAAAATGGAGATATAAAAGAAGGAAAGAAATTACCGTCTATACGGTCACTTGTTACGCAATATGAATGTAATAAGGCAACAGTTATACGTGCGCTTCATGAATTAGAAAAGCGTCACATTATATATTCTGTCCCTCAAAGTGGATACTACGTTGTTAAAAAATCAGAGAATACTATAGAAAATAACGAGATAATTGATTTTGCTTCCTCAGCACCAGATCCAGATGTTTTTCCGTATTTAGATTTTCAACATTGTATTAATAAGGCTATTGATACGTATAAAAATGATTTATTTGTATATGGAACGCCGAAAGGGTTACCATCTTTAATACCAGTTATTCAAAAACAATTAGCAAATTATCAAGTCTTTACAAAAGAAGAAAATATTTTTATAACATCAGGTGTTCAGCAGGCACTTGCTATATTAACTTCTATACCATTTCCGAATGGAAATGAAACCATATTAATTGAACAGCCAACATATCATCTATATATTGATTATCTAGAAATAAATAAAGTTCCTGTAATCGGTATTAAACGTTCGAATGAAGGTATCGATTTGAATGAATTGGAGCAAATTTTTCAAACTGGAAAAATAAAATTCTTTTATACGATACCGAGATATCATCATCCGCTTGGAACTTCTTATTCTAAAGATGAGAAAGAAAAAATCGCACTATTGGCTAAGAAATACAATGTATTTATAGTGGAAGATGATTATTTAGCAGATTTAGAAACTGATTTAAAAGCAGATCCGTTATATAGCTTGGATAATTGTAGTCATGTCATATATTTGAAAAGTTATTCGAAGATTATTTTTCCAGGTTTACGGGTTGGAGTTGCAGTCATCCCACCATCCATTGCAAATGCTTTCTATACATACAAAAAGATACTAGATATTGATAGTCCGATGATTTCTCAAGCGGCTTTAGAAATTTATATAAAGAGCGGTATGTTTGAACGTCATAAAACTAAAATTAATTCTTCCTACTACAATAGATCAATAAAACTAGCAAAAACATTAGAAAAAGTGCAAAATGAAAATCCATCATTATTTACATATAATAGACAAAACCCATTTGGAATACACACTTGTTTAGAGATGCAGAAAAACACAGTTACAGACACACTTATACAAAAATTAGGTGACATTCAAATAAGTGTCGATACTATTGATAAGAATTATATGAGGAATTTTCCTAAAGAAAAACTGTTAAAGTTAAATGTTTCGAATGTAAAAGAAGATAAGATTGAAGAAGGTATTCGCAAAGTAATTGAGGAAATCAAGCAATCAGGACAGTTGAATTTTCAGTTCAAAAAAGAATAATTTGAATTAGGAGGTTTGTTGTGAGGCGCAAAATCATTCTCTTGTTTGTATGTATCACTATAATAATTGGAGTAATGGTTGTGACTAAAAATTATAAAAAAAGAGGATCAATGCATAGCCGTTGCTAAGTATTCAAGAGGTATTATCGTAGATCAAAATAACGAACCTATATTTAATGTGAAAATATATGAAAATTCAATTGAAAGTAAGGAACGCAGTATTTCAAATGCACAAGGTGAATTTGAAATACTAGATGGGGTTTGTGGTGTGATTGTTTTACAATTAGTTACTCCAGATGGAGAAATCTATACGAGAAAATATGATAGTAAGTATATACCAGAAGTAATAGAACTGAGTTATAAAAAGTAAGGGGAATTACATGTAACCATTACAAGGAAAATGAGTTAAATTAATATTTTTTAGAGCACTCAATAGCTGAGTGCTCTTTTTATTTATGACATAAGTATTTAAAATGGGAATAAACTACCAATTAATGATATTCTTAAAGTATAGCTTTTATTTTGAATAGGAGGGTGATGGAGTTTATGGCGGTACGCATAGTCGATGATTTACAGCAATTATCATTGTTACTTATGTTTTTAAGTACATTCATATTTTACAGATACTTAAAGAAGGTTAAACGAGAGAGAAAATTGACTGGCTTTGAATGGACAATGTATTTTGTCACTCAATTTGCGACATTAATTTGGGCAATTACTTATTTTATTAAACACTTAGCTGAATCGTAAATACTAATCATTCAATCTAGTTTACTGTTATCTATTTGGGATATAAATATAGTCCGTATCTAAATCAATGACAACATTGCTTATGACGTCTTCTTGTAGTAACTTTGGAATTTTTTTGTAATGATAGCGTACACAAAATAAGCTTAGCAGATCCTCATTAGATATCTCTTCATTTTTTACATTTAAATACATCGTTATTAATTCGTTAATAGAACAGTTACGGCCAATAACATACTCGTTTATTCCATATCCATCAAATTCAATTATCATGTTATCACTGTTGGGTGCTAGCCAACGCTATAGCTTTAATTTTGGATGAATCTATTATACATTGTTTGAAATTTAGTGAGAATATATTTTTATAAAGTGAGAGGATACGAATGGAACATAATAAGTTATTTTTAAAAGGGCCTAAACAACTTGAGTGGGAAACAAATGAAATTAAGGACATACAGGACGATGAAATTATCGTTAAAACAATCGCAGGAGCGATAAGCATTGGGGCCGAGTTACCACAGTATAATGGATCCGATGTTACAGATACGAATCCTTTTTATCTAAGAAAAACTGGATATGAAAGTTATGGTGAAGTGATTCAAGTTGGTAATAAAGTAACACATGTAAACGTAGGCGATAAAGTAGTTTCTTTTTATGGACATGAAACGATAGGGATAGTTAAGGGTTATAAAGTGATTCGAGTGCCTAGTTCTATACAACCTAAAGTTGCTTTATTATCTATTCTTTCGTGTGATGCCGCTAAAGGGGTATTGAAACTAAACCCGCGACAGGATGAAAAAGTACTTATAACTGGAATGGGAGTTATTGGTTTACTCGCTTGTCATTTCTTAAAATACTATGTAGGCGTTGAGCACGTGGATGTTGTTGAGCCTAATAAAAATAGAAGAGATTTCGCAAAGAAGTTTGGTGCGAAAAACATATATGATTCAGAAGAGAAAATAATAGAAACATATAATTATGGTTTCGAATGTTCTGCTACAAATAGTGGGTTCCATACTTTGCAAAAAGCTCTCAAAACTAATGGTAAAATATGTATACTGTCTGATGGTAATATAGAAGAATTAACATTAACCGCCAAATTTTATCAGAAAGAATTGCAAATCATTGGATCAAGTGACGGATACGATTATCAAAAACATGCAGATTGGTTTTTTAAAGAAATAGCACAAACACCATTTATAGAAGAAATCTTTCAATATGAAATACATTATACTTCACTCATACAATGCTTTGATGAATTGAGTTTAGGGATAATTAAGCCATTAAAAGTATATGTTTCATATGAATAACGAAATAATTGAGCAAATATTTGTCACATACCTAACAAATGTTTCGTCACATTTATGATTACTAAATGAGGAGGAACATATATGAAAATATTTGTAGCAGGTGCAACTGGTGTAATAGGACGTTCTTTATTGCCAATGTTAATAAAAAATGGGCATACGGTGTTTGCGATGATTCGTAATACTTCGCAAGTAGAAGCAATGAAAAAGGTTGGTGCCATACCAGTAATAGCTGATGTATTTAATAGAAAGGCTGTGTTTTCTGTATTAGAAGAAACAAATCCCGATGTAGTTATTCATCAATTAACGTCATTGTCTTCATGGAATTTTGAGGATAATGCAAAAATTAGAACAAAAGGCACTCGTAACCTTGTCGATGCCGCTAAGAATGTAGGGGTACAGAAAATAATCGCTCAAAGTATTTCATGGGCGTATGAACCAGGGGAGACATTTGCGACTGAAAAAGACTCACTACATATTACTGCTTCTATGCCTCGGCAAGTCACTGTTAATGGCATATTGAAATTAGAAGAAGCTGTTACTGAGTTACCTGAATCGGTTATACTTCGTTACGGCACATTATACGGACCAGGAACATGGTATGCGGAAAACGGATTAATAGCAAATCAAGTTCGTAATAATGAAATTATCGCATCAGACGGGATAAGCTCGTTTATACATGTTGAAGATGCTGCAAGAGCTACTATGCTAGCCCTTAATTGGCCTTCAGGAATCGTAAATATTGTAGATAATTATCCAGCAACTAGTAAAGAATGGTTACCAATATATGCAGCAGCGATAGGGGCACCTAAGCCTAAAGTTCAAGATGGGAAAAATAGTTGGGAAAGAGGAGCTTCAAATAATAAGGCACGTAAAGAGTATGGATGGACACCTTTATTTCCATCATGGTCTGAAGGGTTTAACAACTTGATAGGTAAGTAAAATACACCTTTAATGGGAATGGTAGTAATATTCACCATTAAAGGATTGGGTTATTATGAATGTAATTTGGGAAAGTATTATATTAACTCTTACTGGAATAATTGTTTTGAAAATGACAGGTAGTACATCTGTCAGCCAAATGACAAGAGCTGAAATAATTATAGTTGTTTCAATTGGCCGTATTATTGTAGAACCTGTATTAAGTAGAAAAGTAGTCCCATCTCTATTTGCAGCTATCATATTTGCAAGCATACTACTTACCATTCATTTCTTTGAATTGAAATCAAGGAAGGTGGAACAATTCCTAAATGGAAGTAGCATTATAATTGTTGAAAACGGAGAGATTGTAAAAGAGAATTTGATGCAGGCAAAAATGTCGGAACAACAACTTTATATGCAATTAAGAGAAAAAGGGATTCATGATGTGAAGAGTTTACAGCAAGTTACAGCAGAACCGAATGGGCGTATTGGTTATCAATTAATAAAAGAAGCACAACCAATAACTTTAGAAATGTTAGAAAAAGTATTAGATCGGTACAATATAAAAAGATAATTTCTCATGAGAAACAGCCAATACTACAATAAAAATATTGGCTGTTTTTTTATTTTCTATAAACGTAAGGATTAATAAAATAGGGTAGATTTTTAACCAATCTTTATATTAGATATAGGCTTATTATTATGCTATATTCAATGGTGTTACGATGACTAAGGTAAGTGGTATGAATAGAAGAAAAAACTGTATAGCAAATACAAAAAATGCTTTTAATTTGATACTAAAAATGGATTAGAAATAAGGAGATAGATACATAATGGAATTTTGGGAATCAAGTTTTATTGAAAAACAAACGATGTGGGGATTTGAACCTACAGAATCTGCAATTTTGACAAAAGATTTTTTTCTTGAAAAGAATGTTAAGGATATATTAGTTCCAGGTATTGGATATGGAAGAAATGCAAAGGTTTTTATCGATAATGGTATAAATGTAACAGGTATTGAAATTTCAAAAACAGCCATTGATTTAGCAAAGCAACATGGACTGGAAGATATTAGCGTTTATCACGGTTCGGTAAATGAGATGCCTTTTAATAACAAACTGTATGATGGTATATATAGTCATGCACTTTTGCATTTGTTGAATAAGCAGGAAAGAGAGCAATTTATTAAAGATTGTTATAATCAGCTAAAACCAGGTGGATATATGGTTTTCACAACTGTTTCTCAAAAAGCTCCAATGTTTGGCAAGGGAAAACAGTTGGATAAAGACTATTTCGAAATAATGGAAGGAGTAAAAATGTTCTTCTATAATTCTGAATCTATAAAACGAGATTTTAATAAATATGGACTAGTACAAGTTTCCGAAATTGATGAACCAAATAAGCACATGGAAAATAAACCTTCAATCAATTTCTTAATGATAAAATGCCAGAAGGAACTATAAATAAAAGTTTTTAAATATTTCTAAAGATGTTTATATATTGATCATGCACAAATAAAAAGGACAAGCATATAGTATAAATACCTCTTAACTTTAAGTAACCTTAACTTTCGTTAATAGGTTATCTCAAAATCCCCGAAAAGAGCACTTGCGGAAACAAGTGCTCTTTCATTTGGAATTTTACACCATAAATATTGCATAAAATGTTAAACTGAAAAGAACACTTGTTTTAATTAAGAGTGTAGCATATGAATGGAGTGTTATTGAATGCAAACAAGAAAAGCCTATCTATATGTATTTGACACGATGTCTGATTGGGAGTACGGACATTTAATTGCTGAACTTAATACAGGGAGATATTTCAAAAAAGATGTAGCGCCTTTTAAAGTTGTAACAGTTGGAATAAATAAAGAAACGATTATTTCAATGGGGGGCTTGAATATAAAGCCGGATATTTCCCTAGATGAATGTATCCTTGAGAGTAACGATTTATTAATTTTACCTGGAGGGAATACTTGGAGTGAAGAAATACATAAACCTATTTTGAAAACAGTTGGTGAAGCTTTAAAAATTGGTACAATTGTAGCAGCAATTTGCGGTGCAACTATAGGTCTTGCAAATTACGGTTACTTAAATTCTAGAAAGCATACAAGTAATAGTTTAGATTATATGAAGATGGTTTGTCCTAATTATAATGGAGAAAATTTTTATGAAATGGGACCTGTAGCAACCAGTGAAAATCTTATTACTGCATCGGGTGTAGCGCCTCTAGAATGTGCAATGGAAGTACTGAAAAAATTAGATGTATTTGCGCCGGATACACTTCATTCATGGTATAAATTGAATGAGACTCATGAAGCAGAATATTTCTTCCAGTTAATGAATTCAATTAATAGCTGAGTAGTATTTCGAATGAAAAGTATATTTTAGATGATGCGAAAACTAATAACAAAATAATTTTATGAAAATAAAAGGTAAGGGTATTCCTATGAATATATGAGGAAATATCCTTACTTTTTATAGTATTATTTCTGAACGACAAACGTAATGGCATTTGTTTTTAATTGAATGTGTCTTTCATTTCGAACAATATCATAAGCTAATTCTTTTATTTCAACTTTTAGTTCTTTCCATTCTTTATAAATGCTTTTTAAAGTACTTATCATTTCTTCGGTTGAAAGATTAATTTCAATTAAAGCTTCTAATTTTTCATTCGTTATTGAATCAATTTCTTGTATGTTAGAGTTAATAATTAAACAATTAATACCACCGTTTTTTGTACCTCTTTTCATAGAGTGGAGTACATTTTTAAAATCTTCTTCTGATCTGACATGCTCTAAACTTGATACTGCAACGATATAGTCATAAGTATTAGGTCTAATATGATAGTTTTCAATTGCTGCTTCTTCTGTTTTTATAACCTCGAATACGTCATGTTCTTTGCTATAAATTTGTAGCTTTGTTAAAGCGGAATCAAGTAAATCAATACATGTAACAGTTCCGCTAGCATTTTTAATCTTTTGTGCAATTGGAATGCTATTTCTACCGACGCCAGAGCCAAGGTCAAGCACTTGTAATTTGTTTTTCTCTTCAAAGTAGTCCATTAAATCCATAACTGTTTTAACCGGCTTGTGAAGCCAAGATCCAGTTTCAAATAGTTTATATTGTTCATAGCAAAGATCGTGATAGTTCTTTTCTTCTTGTCTTATGTAATCGATACGGTTCATATTGTTTCAGCTCCAATATTTTTATTACAAAATGAATAGGTGGGGCAGCCTTTAACATTTGTTTGAATTCGAAAAATACCACCAGCATGTGGATACTCTTTTAATTCGTCATCCGTCATTCTTGTTCTGGCTGTTGTAACATATAAATCAGTTAAGTTAGGCCCACCAAATGTACATGATGTTACATATAACGCAGGAATTGGAATACTTAATATTTGTTCTCCAGTAGAGGGATTCCATCTAGTTATTTTTGAACCTCCCCAATGTGCAATCCATAAACAACCTTCTTCGTCAATTGTCATACCATCAGGTAGACCATCATTTTCAGAGAAAATGATTACATCACTTGGATTATGAATGTCTCCAGTACGTATATTATATTGATAGCGAACCACTTTTTTAGTAGGTGTATCTATAAAGTAAAGGTATGTATGATCAGGTGACCAAGCGATTCCGTTTGAAGTATTTACATGTGAAACTTTTTTCTTTACACTCAAATTATTATGTAAACAATATAAGGAACCTGCAGCATTCATACCGTATGTATCTGTAGTACCTGCCCAGAAACGACCAGCTGGATCACATTTTCCATCATTAAAACGATTTTCTATTAAATGAGGTTCGGGGTCAAAAATATGTGTCAGTTTTTCTGTATTTACATTAATAGAATAAAAGCCGTTTTCCATAGCTAAGAGTAATTTGTCCTCTAAATATGGAACAACACAGCCAATTTGTTGATTGAGAGCGATTACTTGGTTCGTATTGGTAGTAGGATTATATATGCATAATTTTTTCTCCATAATATCAACCCAATATAAAAGTTGCTTTTTTTCATTCCAACATGGTCCTTCAGCTAAACTTGCTTTAACATTTAAAACTAAGTCTATATTACTGAACAAGATGTTCACCTCGCGTTATAAGATATTAATATAATTCGATAAGAATAGAGGTAAACCTTTTAGTCAGAGGATATTATGATTTGTGCTCTAGAAAACTAATCTTCTCAAGTGATTAAAAGGTTTATAAACACGGAGAGGAAAATGCATATGATGTTTTATGAGATTGTTTGCTTTTCTTGTAAGAATATATTTCGTGTTTACGAAGGTAGTGAAAAATATAAGCGATTTAAAGAGAAACCAAAAGGGGCATATTGTTGTGATGAGTGTAGCCACAAAATTCAATTAGAAGCGATAAAGAATTTTTTTAGATAATTTTACGATTTCGATTCGGAAAAGTTTGACAATAAAAGTGTTATAAATTATCATATTAAAAAACTAATATTTAAGGCATAGAAGAGAAGAGTAGTTAAGAAAGAATACGTACAGAGAGCTCTGGTAGCTGAGAAAGAGCGGTATACATCTTAATGAAAAAAGACTTGGAGCTGCGCAAGGAACTAATTTATTTAGGGATGGTGCGACGGGTTCTCCCGTTATAGAGATAGGGTATAAGCATATTTTGCCGTACCTGAAGAGGTTAATATGGTGACATATTAACAAACTGAGGTGGTACCGCGAAGCTAACAACTCTCGTCCTCAAGATGAATAATCTTGGGGGTGGGAGTTTTTTTGTTGCATAAAACTGGAAATGAGAAACGAAAAATAATTGAGGTGAGTAATATATGCATTGGGCGTATGAAGTAGCGCATGAATTAATTAGGAAACATCCAAATAAAGAAATGTTTGTTTGTGCATCTGGAATTAGTCCGTCAGGTTCTGTTCATATTGGGAACTTTCGTGAAATCGTAACGACTTATTTCGTAGTAAGAGCACTTCAAGATTTAGGGAAAAAGACTCGTTTTATATTTTCGTGGGATGATTATGATAGGTTTAGAAAAGTTCCAAAAAATATTGATCCATCTTTTGCAAAGTATATTGGTATGCCATACTGTGATATTCCAGATCCGTATGGATGTCATAACTCGTATGCGGAGCATTTTGAAAAAGAGTTTGAAAAATCGCTTCAAGCATTTGGAATTGAAGTAGAATTTATTTATCAACATGATGAATATAGAAGTGGAAGGTATAATGATAATATTTTAGAGGCTTTGTATAAACGAAAAGAAATATATGATATTTTAATGGATTTTAAAACTGGAGAGTGTAGTGAAGAAGAGCGAGAGAGCTTTTATCCAGCTACATTATATTGTGAGAGGTGCGGAAAAGATACAACAACTATTACACATTTTAATGAAGTATTAAAAACAGTCCGGTATGAATGTGAATGCGGAAATGAAAAAGAGTTATCCGTATTAAATACAAAAAAAATGAAATTGAATTGGAAAATCGATTGGCCGATGAGATGGATGATAGAGGATGTTGTTTTTGAACCGGGCGGTAGAGATCATTCATCAGAAACGGGTAGTTATAATGTATCAAAAGAAATTGCAAGGAAAATATTCAATCGAGAAGCGCCTCATTACGTTGCTTACGATTTCATTGGTATTAAAGGGAATCATGAAAAAATGTCTAGTTCTTCAGGGAATAGTATTACACCAAGCGATATATTGAAAGTGTATATACCAGAAGTAATTCTCTTTATGTTTGCAAAATACAAACCAGGCGCTGCTTTTCATATTGGGTTGGATGAAGATGTGATTCGTAATTATACAGAGTATGAACGATTGAAAGATAGTTATGAAAATAAAACGCTCAAAAATGAAGATTTATTTAATGCAATTAAAATCTCTAAAGTTGATAGCGAGTTTAAAGAATATCCGAAATTTAATCAAGTAGCAGGAACGTTACCATTATTAAATTTTGATTCAACTATTTTACAGGGGATATTAAAGAAAATAGATAGGAGCTATGCATTAGATGAAATGAGAGCGATAAGTAATCGCGCAGAGTATTGGATAAGAAACTTTCAATCTGAAAAATTAATCGCGGTAAATCAGGAGAAAAATGCAGAGTTTTACTACACATTAGATGAAAGGCAGAAAGAATGGCTAGTAGAAGTTTGTAAAATACTTCGTTCTAATAAAGATTACTCTAACTTAATGGAGCAATTATATGCGATTTGTCATCATGAAAATAAAAAAATAATGAAAGAAAATCAAAAACAATTATTCACTATTATATATAAGCTCATTATGAATCAATCAAATGGTCCTCGTATACCATTATTAATACATGTGGTAAGCATAGAAAGATTCATCACACTATTAGATTTCTAAAGCACAGTTATAAGCAACGCAAGTACCAAAATTTCTAAGTACTTGCGTTGCAAATTTTACTATCGTGAATACATTTTCGGACATTCATCACCACTTGGTTCATAAAAACAATGGCTTTTAAACTGTCCTACAAATGGCTGGTTATACCATTCAGGTGGACAAGCTCCAACTGGACGGAAATACCAAAGAGCCCATCGTGCAGGCCAGCGCCATTGACCTTGTAAAACTTTTCTTGCAATTTCTTTTTCTGAATCACGAGCGCGTTGATAAAAATACCCGTATTGCACTGCTTCGAATCCGCCGGGGCTTTGGTATACTGCATCACGTACAGACCGGAGTTGTTTAAAATCTAAGCAATCACAAAATACACGATTTACGACAACGCATCCAACAAGCTCCTCACCTTGGCGACCTTCGCCTTCAGCTTCAGCACGAATTAAACGAGCTAGTAAATCAACATCACTTTCGTTGTATGGAATAAGGGGCATAGTGATACCACCTTTCTGTTATAGTAAAGAGTGTATGTTATAAAACAATCTGCGTGCTTTTTTACATAAAAATAACATTTAATTTTAAGAGGAGCTTGTATAAAAAAAGCTAATTAGTAATAGTAGATAAATATAAAAGGGAGAGGTATTATGTATCGAATTCATAAAGATAATATCATTTACTCAATGTCACCAGAAAATAAGCCGTGTATGGAAGTAGAGAATGGGAGTAGGCTTGTGTTTGAAACGTACGACTGTTTTGAAAACCAAATTGATTCTGAAGATGTCGTGTTTCAAGAATTAGATTGGAACCGAATTAATCCAGCGACTGGGCCTGTATATATTAAAGGAGCAGAACCAGGCGATATATTAGTCGTAACGATTGAAAAAATTAATATTGCAGAGCAGGGTGTTTTAACTACAGGTGCGAATCTTGGTGTAATGGGTGATGAGTTAAATGAAAATATAGTAAAAATCGTCCCAATACATTATGAACATGTTGTGTTTTCAAGTGAACTACAAATCCCGATTAATCCAATGATTGGGGTAATTGGTACTGCGCCGAAAGAAGAGAGCATTTCATGTGGCACACCGCATGATCATGGCGGGAATATGGACTGTAAAGAAATTAAAGAAGGAACAACATTACTACTACCAGTTAATGTCCCAGGGGCACTATTAGCGTTAGGTGATTTACACGCAGCAATGGGTGATGGGGAAATTGGTGTTAGTGGTGTAGAGGTTGCTGGTGAGGTAACTGTAACAGTTCAAACGATAAAAGGAAAACAATGGCCATTACCAATGGCTATTCAAAAAGAAAAAATGATGACGATTGCTTCAGAGAAATTGTTAGATGATGCAGCAAATCGTGCTGTACGTAATATGGTGACATTTTTACATGAAGAATTAGAAATGTCTAAAGCTGATGCAACGCTTTTATTATCAGCAGCAGGTAATTTAAAAGTTTGCCAAGTTGTGGATCCGCTGAAAACGGCGCGTATGGAACTAGGAATGGATTATGTGGAGAAACTAGGATTTACTTTTAGTAAATTTCATATTAAATAGATAAGGGACGAAAAAGGATACTTTTGTATAAAAGCATCCTTTTTTTAATTTACGGATTTTGTGAAAAGAGGTAGTATTTATTTTATATAAGTATATTTGAGATTGTGGATTAAAAAGGAGTTCAATAATGGTCAAAATTATGATTGTAGAAGACGATATGAAAATTGCAGAACTATTATCAACACATGTTGCGAAATATGGTTATCAAGGAGTTATTGTATCGGATTTTCAAAATGTATTAAACATTTTTTTAGAAGAACAACCAGAGTTAGTTTTATTAGATATTAATTTACCGAGTTTTGATGGGTACTTTTGGTGTCGTCAAATTCGCGGAGTTTCAACATGTCCGATATTATTCATTTCGGCCCGTGAAGGCACGATGGATCAAGTGATGGCGTTAGAAAACGGTGGTGATGATTTTATTCCGAAACCTTTTCATTATGAAGTTGTAGTGGCGAAAATTCGTAGTCATTTAAGACGTGCATATGGAGATTATGCACCGAAATTAGAAGAACGAATGATTGAACAACAAGGTCTTTGTTTATATCCCGAAAGACTTGTATTGAAACTTAGAAATGACGAGATTGATATAACGAGAAACGAAGCTATTTTTTTAGAGACATTAATGAAAAATTATCCGCGTGTTGTGAGTAGAGAAGTCTTACTTAATAAATTATGGGATAGTGAATCTTATGTTGATGATAATACATTAAGTGTAAATACAACACGTGTGCGTAAAAAGTTACAAACGTTGCATATAGAAGGTGCGATTGAAACGATTCGTAGTGTTGGATATAGATTTCATATTACTTGGGATAATGGTATAGAAAAATGATAAGGTTGTTTATACGTGATCATATACCACTTATTTGCTTTACCATAATTCAACTACTAGCTATATTTCTCGTATATTGGTTTGATGGGCATAATCATATTACAACGGCGTTATATGCAATGTTTCTAGGTGTTTTCTTTATGGGAAGTTATTTAGTGTTTCGTTATTTTACACATCGTTCTTTTTATGAGCGCCTAGCAAACCCGATGCAATCTTTGGATGAATCTGTTCAAAAATCTGATTTTGCAGCTGTATCGGCTGCTCTTCAAGAACTACTTGAGGTGCAATATAGACATTATCAAAATCAGCTGCAAATGCAAGAGAGAAAAAATAATGACCATTTAACCTTTATGAATCAGTGGATCCATCAAATGAAAACACCTTTATCTGTAATAGAATTAATTACACAGGATGAAGTAGATTCACGTTTTGAAAGTATAAATGAGGAAACTGATCGATTAAAAAAGGGATTAGAAATGGCTCTGTATGTCGCACGTTTAGAAGCGTTTACACAAGACTTTTATGTAGAAAGGGTACAACTACATAAAATAGTGAATGATTCGGTACATGAACATAAACGATTCTTTATACGAAATTTTGTATATCCAGAGCTTGAAATTGATAAGGACATTACTGTAGAAAGTGATGTGAAATGGTTACAATTTTTAATCGGACAAATACTATCGAATGCGATTAAGTATTCATCAGGTAGTAGAGAAAAGATTAAAATGAAAGCTTGTAAGGAAGGTAATACCGTTATACTTGAAATTGCTGATAATGGCGTAGGTATACCAAAACAAGATTTACCAAGAGTATTCAAACCTTTCTTTACAGGAGAAAACGGTAGAGATTTTAAAGAATCAACAGGAATGGGGCTATACCTTGTATATGAAATTACAAAACAATTAGGACATAGTGTGGAAATCCATTCAGAAGTTGGTAAAGGTACGGTAGTACGAATAATATTTTTTTAATGTGTAAAAAAGTAAACAAGGCTAAAGAACTTTGGAGATAAGTTTTTTAGCCTTGTTTTGTACCCTTGATAACATCGGAGAATGAAATGTTATATAGATAAGAGAGACAAAACGAACCCGATAAGAATAAATGTAAGACTACTTACATGAACCATTTTTAATAATAAAAATAGAATCTTATAGAAGTTGCGAATGATAGGAGGATTGAAATGGATATTCGTAAAATGAGATATTTCATAACAGTGGCAGAAGAATTAAACTTTAGTCGTGCAGCAGAGCGTCTTATGATGGCACAACCTCCTTTAAGTCAAGAAATTCGAAAATTGGAAGAAGAATTAGGAGTTCAACTTTTTCACCGGACAAAAAGAATGGTTGAACTTACCGAGGCGGGGAAAATCTTTTTAGAAGGTGCTAGGCAAACATTACTTCAAGTAGATAGAACTATTAAAGAAACACAGCTTGCAGATGAAGGGAAAATCGGGCATTTAATCATTGGTTTTGTCGATTCTACAGAAACAGTTATAGACATATTAAACATATTTCGAGAACGGTTTCCAAAAATTCAGCTCATATTACGTGAGATGACAACAGACCAGCAAATAAAAGCGCTTTACGAAAAACAAATTCATATTGGATTTATTCGTTCGGAGCAAAATAATGAAATATTATCTTCTGAAGTTTGTTCTGAAGAGTGTTTAAAGCTGGTTTTGTATGAAAATCACCCTTTCGTTTCGTTACCTAATATTTCAATCAAATCATTAGTGGATGAACCATTTATTTTATTTCCTCGTCATTTCGGTACAAATTTTTATGATTTAATTATTAGTTACTTTTGGGAACATAAAGTAAGTTTAAATATTGTTCAAGAGGCAGTTCAAATGCAAACAATTGTAAACTTAGTTGCAGCCGGAATAGGGATTTCAGTCGTTCCATCATCGGTGGAAAGCTATAAAAAATCAGGAGTCATGTATAAAGATATTCAAGAAAATACACCAAAAATAAATTTATATGCTGGATGGAGGAAGGATGAAAAGTCTGTCGTGTTAGAGAACTTTTTAACAGCTGTTAGAGAAGTTTATACGACTTCACAATGTGAACTTAACAGATAAAAGCCCATCTTGATAGGATGGGCTGTGGGAAGTTGGTAAGGGGTGTTTATTTATAGGTAAAACTCACTCATGGTTCAACCTGTTTTGCTAGAATCATACTCAGCGAAACCTTTTAATACACGATCAATCTGATCCATAATTTCAGGTTGCAATGTAATACTAGAAGCAATTACGTTTTCTCTTACTTGTTCCGGATTTGAAGCACCAATAATTGCAGAAGAAACAGCTGGATTTTGTAACACCCAAGCAATTGCGAGTTGAGATAGGGTAAGGTTAATTTCTTGTGCGATGGGGTTAAGTTTCTGGATAGAAGTAAGCACATCATCACTCATCCAACGTTGCACGAGTTTGTCAAAAAACGGTTTTCCAGCATCAGAGTTAGCACGCGATTGATTCGGTAATGGTTTACCAGGTTGATATTTTCCAGTGAGAATGCCTTGTGCGAGTGGGGACCATACGATTTGGCCAAGTCCCTCACGTTGACATGTTGGAATTACATCAGTTTCAATAACTCGCCATAACATTGAATATTGAGGTTGGCTAGCGATAAGTGGAATGTTTAATTCCTTAGCAAGTGCTGCACCACGGGTAATTTGTTCTGATGTCCACTCACTTACGCCTAAATAAAGGACTTTACCTTGTCTTACAAGATCTGAGAAAGCTAACATCGTTTCCTCAAGAGGAGTTGTTTTATCAAATCTATGTGCATAATAGACATCGATATAGTCTGTCTGTAATCTTTTTAACGATGCATTACAATTTTCTATAATATGTTTTCTTGATAATCCACGATCATTTTTTCCAGGGCCGGTCGGATGGCATACTTTTGTACATAGTTCTATACTTTCTCGGCGTATATCTTTCAAAGATTGGCCAAGTACTTCTTCGGCTATCGTATCTGAATAAACATCAGCAGTATCAAACGTTGTAATTCCGACATCTAGAGCGGTTTTCACACAATCATTTGCAGTAATCTCATCCACTTTTCCACCATGGTTTATCCAGTTCCCGTATGCAATCTTGCTTACTGTTAATCCACTGTTTCCTAGTTTACTAAATCCCATTGTAGAACCCCCCTTAAAAATGATACCTTTATTATAAGAACTGAAATTTAGTATGTATAATATATGATTTATGATGAATGTATATAAAAATTATATAAGAGGGGATGCTTACAATTTTATTGCTAGGGAAAGCTAAAGCAAATAGTACAACAAATGTGTTTGATGCTTGTTCGATATGAAGTGAAGAAATAATAAATAGACTTTAAAAGAAAGCAATCTTTTTAGCAGCACAAATAATTGCATTTACTCATACAGTACTATTATGGTACAATATGGTTACTAATGACGGAAAGGAATGATGGGTGGACGATGATTAACTAATCTTATTTTTAAATGTTGAAATGAAATAAATTTCAATTTATAAAAATTAGGATTAGTCTGCCCAATTCCAAACAACGGTATTGCTATTTGATTTGCGTAATAGCTTATTTGGGTATAAATAATGTAATGACTAATCCTGCCAAAATTACTTTGGGAGGATTTTTTTGTTCTCCTTTAATGAAAGGGATCGGTAATATGAAAGGAATTTTAAAATTAAATGATGTTTATGTTGAAATAAAGGAAAATACTTTGTTAGAAAAAATGAATGTAGCAGTGAAACAAGGGGATGTTATCGGATTAATTGGTAAAAATGGTGCTGGTAAATCAACGTTACTTCAATTAATAAATGGAAAGATTGAACCTTCAAAAGGGATTGTTGAATGGCAACAAATGAATATGACAACCGCATATGTTGAGCAAGAAATAGAATCTTTTATTAGTAATGATGTGATTTCGCAAGAAGCAGAACTTCTTGCGAAATGGGGCGTGCCAACGAACGATTTTCATACTTTAAGTGGTGGTGAAAAGCTGAAAATTCGATTAGCAAAAGGATTTGCCGAAAATCCTAATGTTTTAATATTAGACGAACCGACAAATCATTTAGATGAGATCAGTACGGGATTTCTCATTAAACAAATAAAAAAGATGAAAGGTACTGTTATCGTTGTATCGCATGACAGATATTTTTTAGATGTTGTCGCAACCAAAATATGGTCAATTGAGGACAAAAAAATAATTGAACATAGTGGTAATTATACGAGCTACATGAAAGCACGTGAGCAAAGAAGGAAGTCGCAGCAGCGTGAATATGAAAAGCAGCAAAAAAAGATAGAACAAGTAGAAACACATATAAAAGAATTGAGTTCATGGTCACAAAAGGCACACGCGCAGTCTACAAAACAAGAAGGTGTGAAAGAATTCTATCGTGTAAAAGCGAAGCGAATGGATGCGCAAGTGAAGTCAAAACGAAAACGACTCGAAAAAGAGCTGGAGAAAACGAAAGTAGAACGTGTGAAAGAAGAGTATTCAGTTGAGTTTTCTATTCAAGCGAACAAAAAAGTAGGAAAACGCTTTTTAGAAGTAAAGCAATTAAAAAAAGACTTTTATGGGAAAGTATTATTTGAAAACGTTAATTTTACAATTCAGCACGGTGAGAAAGTTGCGATTGTTGGACCAAACGGTAGTGGGAAAACAACACTACTGAAGATGATTATGGGAACGGAAACTGCTGAAGGAGAAATATGGATTTCACCATCTGCAAACATCGGCTATTTAACACAAGAAGTTTTTGATTTACCGCTTGATAAAACACCAGAAAATTTATTTTTTAAAGAGACGTTTGAAGAAAGAGGAAAAGTCCAAAATTTAATGAAACATTTAGGGTTCCAAGATTCTCAATGGAAAGAGCCGATTGAGCATATGAGTATGGGAGAAAGAGTAAAATGTAAGCTAATGGCTTATATTTTAGATGAAAAAGATGTACTCATTTTAGACGAACCGACGAATCACCTAGATCTACCTTCACGTGAACAACTTGAAAATACATTAGCTGAGTATAACGGAACATTAGTAATTGTTTCTCACGATCGATATTTTCTAGAGAAAACTACTAACACAAAACTCGTGTTTTCAAACAATACGATACAAAAGCAGCTAGAAGAGCCTACTAAAACAAGAGATAATATTGAAGAGCTACGTTTAACGTTAGAAACAGAGAGACAAGAAGTATTAGGGAAATTAAGCTTTTTAACTTCTAACGACAAGGAATATAAAGAACTTGATGAACGATTTATAGAACTTACGAAGCAGATAAAGGCGCTATAGCGTACGTAAGGGGGATTAGCATGGGAGAAGAGAGTTTGACTAAGTTATTTAGAATAGATTGTGGAGAAATATACTTGCAAGAGTTTATGGTCAAAGATGCAGAGAGTATTTATAAAATAGCAAATCAATCGGAAATAGGAAAGTTTTTACCAGACTGGAAATCAACGAAAGAACAAAGGATGGATTGGATTGCAAATTATGAAATACCAGCAAACAAAGCATTTCTTGAGGCAGTGAAAACTACGAATAACATAGATAATCATATGTTAAAGCTAGGAATATTTAAGGAAGCTACAAATGAATGCATTGGATGGTGTTGCACAGGAATGAAAGAAGAACTCCCTTCACCAAACAGAGAGATAATGTATGCTATCTCAAATGAACATCAAAATCATGGCTATGCTACAAAAGCGACTAAAGGCTTAATTGACTATTTGTTTAAAGAAACAAATTTAAACGTCCTCAACGCAATTGCTTTAATTAACAATGTACCATCAAATAAAGTTATTAAAAAATGCAGGTTTACTTATTTGAGTGAACAGAAGATAGAAAATCAAATATATAATCATTATGTATTGAGTAAATCTGAATGGATAAAAAATATTTCTCTGTAAAAGGAATTAAAACGAAATCATAAAAAAGCTTAGAGCTAAAATTCTAAGCTTTTTTATATTTATTTTATCCCGCATTACCGGGCAGTAAAACCCCCACTGATTAAAGTTTCACTTTATACCTGCTAACATATGAAAGGTACAATTGTAATGACTTCTTGAAGGAATTGCTTTTCAACAAAATAGGGAAATCAAGCTGTACAGGGGATATCCAGTTGAAAATCATTTATGAAAAGGTAATTGGAAGATTTTGTCGAATTTATGTATCAATGATAATACAAATTTCTTACTCAAATCATTCTACAGATGAATTACTTGAAAAATGGAAGGGAAAAGAACAGAACAGTGGGCGGTATAAAGAAGCATTTAGTCTTAGTCAACAAAAATTGCTGGTAAGTCTATTAAAGAGTTACATATAAAACTTACGGTTGAGTGCTAGTAGATTAAATCTTTAAGCCAGGAATTAGTTTAAATGAGGGAGGGGAACACGTATTATAATTTGGTTTCGTCACTTGCCACAAATAAGTATGGATTTTTCAGAATGGACTCCTTTTATACAGAATAATTGGTACCGAAAACATTATATGAAGTTTGTATATTTACTTCAGATAATCATTTTTATAATACCTTATTTTTTTGAAACAGGTTTCACTCATATTAATATATTTTATCTTATCATAATAGGTACCTTAGTCTTCATCATTCACGAATGTCTACACATTTTAGTAATAAGTAAACAAGGGGATATTAGCTTAACGTTTAGTAAAAGATTTTTTTGGTTAAATACAAATGCAGTCTTATCCAAAACGAGATTTTGGGTCTTTATGAGCTTGCCTATTATTGTATTATCAGTAGTTCCTGCCATGATGTCGTTCTTTGTATCAGGAAATATTAAATCAATTTTATTATTTATATGTTGGATAAACGCATTCATTTCCGCCTCAGATATTTACAATTCGTTTTTGATTGCAATGAAACCGAAGCACTCATTTTTTTGCAGAGGCTATTATAAAGTGAAATAGTATTTAATGGGTAACTCAAATATGCTTCAACTACATACAACAGTTAAAATATAATATTTGAAAGTAAAAAGACCGATAAAAAAATCGGTCTTTTCTTATTAATAAAATAAAGATTAGAAAATAGCATTGTAATTCAAACCAATATGCAAATATTATAAGATAGATATGCTTTGTTATAGATTGAAAATAGGTTTGTTATCAGTTTTTTTAGAAATCTTACAAGCGTGTAAGATAAATGAAAGATGAATCAATATGAGCTATAAGACAATTCATTTACACTCTATAGTGAGCGGTGGAAATGAAGGGAGAATATAAATGGAAATTTTACAGGCAAAAAGTATTAGTAAAGTATATAAAGGGAAAGTACCTTATAAAGCATTAGTAGATATTGATTTATCAATTCAAGAAGGTGAATTTGTAGGAATTATGGGCCCGTCAGGTAGTGGGAAAACAACGTTATTAAATATGGTATCTACTATTGATTCTCCATCATCAGGAGAAATATTTATTAATGGCACAAATCCTTTTCAATTATCATCAGAAGAATTAGCATTATTCCGTAGAAAACAATTAGGATTTGTATTTCAATCATTTAATCTTCTTAGCACACTTACTGTAAAAGAAAACATCGTATTGCCGATGACTTTAGATGGTGTTTCCGTCCAAGAAATGAATAAACGAGTGGAAGAGATTGCAGAGAAGTTAAACATTACTGATATATTGAGTAAAAGAACGTTTGAAATATCAGGGGGGCAAGCTCAAAGAACAGCAATCGCTCGTGCGATCGTTCATAAGCCGCAATTATTACTTGCAGATGAACCAACAGGGAACTTGGACTCTAAATCTTCAAATGATGTAATGGAGATGCTTGATACTCTAAATAAAGAAGAAAAAGCAACGATGATGTTAGTTACACATGATCCGTATGCAGCGAGCTTTTGCAGCAGAGTAATTTTCATTAAAGATGGTCAACTATATAATGAAATTTATTGTGGTGAAAGCAGGCAAGCATTTTATCAAAAAATTATGGATGTCCTTTCTTTGTTAGGAGGGAAAAGGCATGACTTTTCGTCAGTTCGCATTTAATAATATCTTTCGTAATAAACGTACCTATGTAGCTCATTTTTTAAGTAGTGCATTTTCTATTATGATTTTCTTTACGTATGCTCTTTTATTATTTCATCCTGATTTACAAGGTGAGTTGAAATCGACAAGTGCAACAATAAGTGCATTTGGTACATTGGGATTTTCAGTTTCGCAAGGATTGATTTTTGTATTTTCATTTTTCTTCATTCTATATTCAGTTAGTTCGTTTTTAAAGACGCGTAAAAAAGAATTTGGTATTTTAATGATGCAAGGTATGTCAATGAGACAGCTTAAGAAATTATTATTAATTGAAAATATGTTGATTGGACTTGGTTCAATTTGTATAGGGATTTTCATTGGACTCATATTTTCTAAACTAGTCTTATTAATAAGTGCAAGTGTATTAATGATTAATAATGGTTTACCTTTTTATATACCAGTTCGGGCTGTATTATTAACAGTTATTACATTTCTTTTCTTGTTTTTAATTGTTTCATTATTTACATTTAAAATGATAAAAGTAACGGAACTTGTGGAACTTATTCGAGCAGAGGAAAAGCCAAAACCTGAACCGAAATCTTCAGTTTTATTATCGATACTTTCTTTAATTAGTATAGGGTATGGATATTTTTCAGTATTTCGCTTCATACCAAGTACCAATTTTATTACGCTTGGAATAGGTGTGCTTCTAGTAATTATAGGAACGTACTTTTTATATACTCAGTGTAGCGTTTATATATTGCACCTTGCTAAAAGGAGAGAATCTTTCTTTTTAAAGAGAACAAATATATTAACATTTTCTGAATTAATTTACCGTATGAAAGATAATACAACGATGTTTTTTATAGTATCTATTGTTTCAGCAGTTGCATTTACAGCAATTGGTACAACAGCCGCAATTGGAAATAGGGATTTGGTAAGGATGACAAATCCGTATACATTTTTGTATGGAAGTTTTGAAAATGACAAAGTATTGAATAAAAATCTTTCTATTATAAAAAAACACCTTTCTGATGCTAATATTCCGTATCGAATGGCTTCATCTTCATATATATACACAGAAAATGGCGTAAATGTAATGAAGTTAAGTGAATACAACGATCTTGCTAAAGCACTAGGCTATCAACAAGAAACAATTGAAAAAGAAGATGAAATTTTATTAATTCCTGGAGTCGTATCACAAAAACAAGAATTTAAAAATGGCGAGTATAAAAAGAATATAGAAGTCATTCAAGGTGACTGGACAAAGACATTTCATGTGAAAAAAGCTGTAGAAAATTTAGTTTTACCACATGATTCTAGAACTATTTATATCGCTGTTCAAGATCAGGTATATGATGGAATACCTCTTACTAGTGACCCAGTTAATAAAGAAATTCCATATCGTACTTACGGATTTGTTGTAGATGATTGGATAAAAACGAAAGAGATTTCAAATCAATTAAAGAGTATATTCGATAAAGATCTTAGGGACAGAGATTTCTACTTTGAAGCTTTAACATTAAACTTGTTGGAAGCAAAGCAAAAGAATGGTTTATTACTTATGGTAAGTATTTTAGTTGGAATCGTCTTCTTTACATTCGCCGCTAGTTTTATTTATTTTCGATTATATACAGATTTGGATCGCGACCAACAGCAATATAAAATGATTTCGAAAATGGGATTAAGTAAAGGTGAGTTGAAAAAAGTTGTAACGAGGCAGTTATTATTAATGTTCTTTTTACCAATTGTCGTTGCAGTGATTCATACTGTAGTTGCTTATACAGCATTACAGCAATTAGTCGATTTTTCTATCATAAATAGCTCTATCGTTATTTTAATTTCATTTATATGTATACAAGTTTTATATTTCTTTATAACCCGTTGGCGTTACCTACAAAAGCTTTATAAAACTATGGAACAGTAGAGAACATCAGCAAGTAACATTGCAGAAAAGCATGTAAAAAAACAATATGAGTTATGAAAGGAATTGTAATGAAAAAAACATTATCAATTTTCATATTATGTATATTAATTTTAATTAGTTTAAGTGCATGTGCTAAAAGTGAAGAATTATTTCCAGCTAACGGTGTATTAATCATTGGAGATGAGAATCATACTGGAGCAATTATGAATCGTTATAAGGAAAATACGAAAGAACATGAAATTTTTCCAGTGAAAACAGGGGAATTTGAAAAAGGAAAGGTACTAATATTAAATGAATCTACTGCACAAGCGATGATTAAAGCAAAGATTTTTCGTAAACGTGACCAAGTAGCCCTTTCCAAACTGGTAGATACGTTACCGAATTTTCCAAAAGAAAGCTCACTACTATTTATAAATGAAGAAGAAAAGAATATTAAAAGTATTAAAATAGAAGGAAAAGAGATACCAGTTGCATATGATAGCGATGCTTGGCTTGGCAATAAACGTGACTATGGAGCACTATGGTATATCATTGTGGCGAAAAATAGTGTGTATAAAGAAATAAAAGCGAATGAAACGAGTATGCAACTTCTACATCTGAAAAAGTCGTTAGGTGATGAAAAACCTAAAATGTCGACAGATAATACATTGATTAATGAAAAAGTAAAAGTAAGAAAGTTAATTGAAGGTTTTAAAGAGAAAGTATCAGTTCAGTTTGTAACGATCGGAGAAAAATCTTAAAAAAGAGTTCGAGGTTGATAGAAAGTTTATCAATCTCGAACTCTTTTTAGTTTATAGACAAATCAATTATTATGCTTTACATTACTTCATTTAATCGAGTCTCATTTGTTTCCTCAATCGCATTTGAATTTTGAACTGAATTATTTTGGGCTTCTTTTTCTTTACGAGCCTTTTGTAGCATTTCAAGGATGATCCATAAAGGAACACCTTTATCCTTTAACATCTTCCATAAATCTAATTCATTAAATTTATGCTCAGGCTGTTTCATTTCTTTTTCAGATGAACGAATATCAAACTTGATAGGATCATTTACTTTCTTACTTTCAAGTTTAGTAGAAGAGATAGTATTATGCTCAAGAGTAGATGGAGTTATTTTAGTAGGTTGAGATAATGTATGAATATTTGATCCGATTTGCATGTTTTTTCCTCCTTTTCAAGCAATGAGATTAGTTTTCTTATGGTTTTTAAATCTTTTTAACATGAGGAAACTATATCTAATTATAAATTCAAATAAACAGATTTACAAGTTGTATTGTAAAAAGTAAATGTTTACTTGAATTAATATTTATCAACATTTGTATATGTTTTCTATATATACAACGTATATAAAATATTTTACATTATGTTTAAGTTATTAAAGTATTCTGTTGATTTTCAAAAAAGAAAAATGTAAACGTTTTAATAGGGGGAGAAAGTATGGGGAAGTTAGTTTTAAAAATATGTTTTTTCGCATTAGTGACCGTATGTTCATTCGAAGCGAAAATATCATACGCTGAAGAGAGGCCACAAAATAATTATCCTATCATATTGGTGAATGGATTTGCTGGATGGGGTAGAGAAGAAATGCTTGGCGTAAAATATTGGGGTGGTGTTCATGATATACAGGAAGATTTGAAACGAAATGGTTATACGGTACATACCGCAGCTGTTGGACCTGTTTCTAGTAACTGGGATCGTGCATGTGAATTGTATGCGCAAATTAGCGGTGGAACAGTAGACTATGGTGTCTCGCATGCTGAGAAACATGGACATAATCGTTTTGGCAGAACTTATAGTGGTTTTGCGCCGAATTGGAGTGAAACAAATAAAGTTCATTTAATTGGACATAGCATGGGTGGACAAACAATTAGAACATTAGTACAGCTATTAAAAGAAGGGAGTTTTGAAGAAAAGAATTATGTGAAAAATCACCCAGACACCAAAATATCACCACTATTTGAAGGCGGAAAATCATATGTTCATAGTGTTACAACATTAGCAACCCCTCACAACGGTACAACACTTGCGGATGGGAGTCTTCTGCTACCGTTCGTTAAAGATTTACTCATTACAGCTGCGAGCTTCGGAGGAAACAATAATTTATCGTTATATGATTTTAAATTGGATCAATGGGGTATAAAGAAGAATGCTGGAGAGTCCTTTTTCCAATATAGTAATCGTATTCTAAATAGTTCACTTTGGAAAAATACAAAAGATATAAGTCAATGGGATTTAAGTACAGATGGTGCAAAGGAGTTAAATAATTGGGTAAAGACGCAACCGGATGTGTATTACTTATCCTATAGTGGACATGCATCACAAGCAGCACCTATAACAGGTTTACATTTACCTCATATAACGATGAACAAAGTGTTGATGGGGAATGCATTTTTCTTAGGTTCTTATGCGAGATATGAAGAAAACCGTCCGTTAGTTGATACTTCTTGGTGGCAAAATGATGGTGTAGTAAATACAAATTCCATGATTGCACCATCTTCTAATGTTGCTGTAAATAATAATGAGTCATTACAGGTTGGAAAATGGAATCATATCGAAACGAAAGCGAATTGGGACCATCTCGACATGGTAGGATTAAGTGTTTCAGACTCTTTAGGTTTTTCTAGCATTCAAGAGTTTTATAGAACAATTGCTGAAAAGCTATCACGTTTACCGAAATAAGTAATAATAAAGCGCTCTCGATGGAATTCGAGAGCGCTTTATATTATATTGAAAGAGGGATTTGGTAGAAAAAATATGGGGGGATATTATGAAAATTCAAGTTGTATTATCAGGATACGGAACAGTAGGCAGAGAGTTTATAAAATTATTAAATGAAAAATATTCATATATATATGAAACATATGGGATTCAATTAGTTGTAAGTGGCGTATTAGGGAGAAATATTGCAATACATAATGAAGACGGCCTATCTCTTCATCATTTATTAATGTATGGTGGCGGTACCGCTGCAATTGAAAAATATTTAGAGTATCATCCAAAGGAACGTGCGACAACTAGCATAAGTGGTACTGTATTGGTAGAATCAACAGTCACAAATCTTAAAGATGGAAATCCAGGGAAACAATATATGAAACAAGCGATTGAGAAACGGATGGATATAGTAGCAATTTCAAAAGGTGCGCTCGTTACAAACTGGAGAGAAATAAATGAAGCAGCAAGAGGTGCAAATGTACGAATTCGATATAGCGGTGCAACAGCCGCTGCACTACCGACACTAGATATCGGACAATTTAGTTTAGCTGGTTGCAGTATTGAAAAAATAGAAGGAATATTAAATGGAACAACTAATTATATTCTTACGAAAATGTATGAGGAAGATATGACATTTGAAGAAGCGCTGAAAGAAGCACAAAATAAAGGAATTGCTGAGACAAACCCTCTATTAGATATAAGTGGTTCAGATAGTGCGTGTAAATTGTTACTTTTGACAAACAGCTTAATGGAAACAGAGAAAACACTTGCTGATATACATATAAAAGGAATCGAGCACGTTACAAAACAGCAAATACAAAATGCTAAGGAACACCATAAAATTATTAAATTAATAGCATCAATATATAAGGATGCGGGTGGCAATGTGAATTTAAATGTTGAACCGTGCGAAATAGAAAAAGATCATCCGTTAGCAAAAGTAAATGGGAGCGAAAAAGGAATTACGTTCTTTACAGATACGATGGGGCAAGTTACTACAATTGGCGGGGCTTCTAATCCACGAGGCGCAGCAGCTGCAGCTTTAAAAGATGTAATTAACTTATATCGAAAAGATTTGTAAGACCGTACCGCCCTTTATAAAAAATACATATGTTGTGGACCTTTTGAGAATGAAATAAATATGCAAAAATGATTGCAGGGGGTAAGGAATTGTTTAAGGATTTTAAAGTTGTTAAAGATCGTCCCGTTTATATTCAATTGAAAGATTATTTGAAGAAGATGATTATGAAAGGGCATTTGCTCGGGGATCAAAAAATCCCATCAACAAGGGAACTAAGTGAATTACTAAGTGTGAGTAGAAACACTGTACTCGCTGCTTATGCAGATTTAGAGCAAGAAGGACTCATTTATGCAGTTAAAGGAAAAGGGAACTTTGTTGCGAAGGTGGATATATCTAACACTTCGTCAGTTGAAATAGATTGGAAAAATAAACTTAATACAGTGACCGCATTAGCGGATGAATTAGATTTAATGAAACATGGTGTTCGTTGGGAAAAGGGAATGATTGTTTTTAATAGTATAGCCCCGGATGAGAAGCTATTTGATGTTGAAAATTTCAAAAGAGCTTTTCTTACTCGTATGTCCATTGAAGGGGACATCGTATTGAACTACGGATATGCAAAAGGATATAGACCATTAATGAATTACTTACTTCATTATATGGAAATGAAAGGTGTAGACATTTCTAATAAAGATATTCTAATTACAAATGGATTTACAGAAGGATTGGATATTGTACTCTCTTCTTTATCAAAAAAATCCGGTCGTGTCATTTGTGAGAATCCAACTCATCACGCTGCACTAAAGCTGTTCCGCTTACATGGCCTTGAAGTTCATGGGATTGATATGAATGAGGATGGTATTGATACGAATGAAGTTGAAAAAAGCTTGCGTGAAAAAGATTTTGATTTTGCATATTTAATTCCTTCTTATCATAATCCAACTGGTATTGTTACGAGTTCAGAGAAAAGAACGGAATTGATGAGATTATTCTCAAAATACAAGGTTCCTATTATAGAGGACGGATTTAATGAAGAATTACGTTATTCAGGTTCACATTTAGCTCCATTATTAACGTTTGCTGGAGCTGGCAATAATGTGATTTATATTAGTAGCTTTTCAAAGGTACTTTTCCCTGGTTTACGTGTAGGCTGGATTATTGCAGATAAAGAGCTGATTCATTATTTAGAAAGCGTAAAAAGAGCAAGAACGATTCACACATCTACGTTAGATCAAGCTGTTCTGTTTCAATATTTACATGAGGGATATTTTGAAAAATATTTAAAAAAGGCAAGATCTGTTTATAAGAAAAAATATGATTTAGCTGTCGGGGCATGTAACCAGTACATTCCTTTCAAAAGAATGACTGGAGATGGTGGACTTCATTTATTTATAGAGCTAGAAGAGCATATGAATGCTCGCACACTTTTACAAAAGTGTTATGAGAAAGGCGTTACGTTTTCACCTGGAGATGTTTTTTACTCTGGTGAAGAAGGAACGAATACTTTCCGATTAGGATTTTCACGCTTGAAAGAAGAAGAAATAGTTCGGGGAATCAAAATAATTGGTGATACAATAAAAAATGAAATTTGGAGTTGAGGGAATGAGAATTGGCGTTATTATGGGCGGGGTATCGTCTGAAAAGCAAGTATCAATTATGACTGGAAATGAAATGATCGCACATTTAGATAAAAGTAAGTATGAAATAGTTCCAATTACATTAAACGAAAAAATGGATTTAATTGAAAAAGCGAAAGACATTGATTTTGCATTGCTCGCATTACATGGAAAATACGGAGAAGATGGGACAGTTCAAGGAACACTGGAGAGTTTAGGGATTCCTTATAGCGGAAGCAATATGTTATCTAGCAGTATATGTATGGACAAAAATATTTCGAAAAAGATTTTACGTTATGAAGGTGTAGAAACACCAGATTGGATTGAACTTACAAAAATGGAGGATCTAAATCTTGATGAGTTAGATAAGTTAGGATTTCCATTAGTGGTAAAACCAAACTCTGGCGGATCGAGTGTCGGGGTGAAAATCGTTTACAATAAAAATGAATTGATCTCAATGCTAGAAACTGTATTCGAATGGGATTCTGAAGTAGTAATTGAGAAGTATATAAAAGGTGATGAAATTACATGTTCCATTCTGGATGGAAAACAGTTACCTATAGTTTCAATTCGACATGCAGCCGAGTTCTTTGATTACAATGCAAAATATGATGATACTAGTACAGTTGAGGAAGTTATCGAACTTCCAGCAGAAATTAATGAACGTGTAAATAAAGCATCACTTGCTTGTTATAAAGCATTAAAATGTAGTGTTTATGCAAGAGTTGATATGATGGTGAAGGACGGAATTCCATATGTAATGGAAATTAATACATTACCAGGGATGACACAATCAAGTTTATTGCCAAAAAGTGCAGAAGCAGCGGGAATTAGTTATAGTAAACTATTAGATATGATTATTGAAACATCATTAAAAGTGAGAAAAGAAGAAGGTTTTTAAGATAGTTATATAACGAATTCTTTTGACAGTTTCACGAAGTATGCTATGATGAATACATTATAAAAACAAAATATTTATCCACTAGGGGGGCCTTTTATAGGCTGAGATCAAATGTGATTTTGAGACTCTTAGTACCTGATCTGGTTAATGCCAGCGTAGGGAAGTGGGAAAGACGTTGCTATTTAATGAGTAAATAAATACTGTCAATTTCACTTTCTTTACGCCTGTAAAGAAAGTTTTTTTATTTTACAGCTTTAATAATTGTGGATAAATACTTATATTTTATACATTATTGGAGGGATTTTAATGACTTTTTCACAATCATTACGTAAAGAAGTAGATTCAATTTGGGAAGCGAGTTTTAACCATCCTTTTGTAAAAAAACTTGGTGAAGGAACGTTAGATTTAGCTAGTTTTCGCTATTATGTGCTTCAAGATTCATATTATTTGAGTCATTTTGCTAAAGTACAAACTTTAGGAGCTGCAAAAGCTCTTGAATTAGAGACGACAGCTCGTATGGCACATCATGCTCAAAATACATATGAGGCAGAGTTATCTTTACATGAGAATTTTGCTAAAAAGCTAGGGATAACAAAAGAAGAAAAAGATAATTTTATTCCTGCACCAACTGCATATGCGTATACTTCACATATGTATCGTGCTGCGTATGAAGGACATTTAGGAGATATCATTGCAGCAATTTTACCTTGCTATTGGTTGTATTATGAAATTGGTGAACGCTTAAAAGAGTGCCAGCCGGAAGAGCCAATTTATAACGAATGGATTTCTGCTTATGGATCTGATTGGTTCCGTACGCTAGTTGAAGAACAAATTACACGTTTAGATACTATCGCTGAAAAAGTAACAGAGGCAGACCGCAAGCGTATGAAACAGCATTTTATTATTAGCAGTCAATATGAATATTCATTTTGGGAAATGGCTTATACATTAGAAAAATGGCCAGTGGATACAGACGTAAAAGATGTAATTGGATGAAGAATAGATGTAATGTTATAGATAGGTATGGATAATATCTATCTATATATATTTCTTATCAAATTTGCGCAAAGTCGATAGTGCTGAGGAAATGCTGAAATGGCATATCGATAAGTTAGCTAGTTTAATTGTCTACGCATTAAATGGATAAACTACTGTCACATATATTTTACAATAAAACGGATATGTTACTAAGCTAACTTCAGATGCACAACGTAATGAGATGAAATTTTACCTTGAACGTAAAGCTTGGAGGTATGAAGTTAAATAAGAAAAGAAACCCGCACTGTTAGCTGTAACGGAGTTGTTTTTTCTTTGCAGGAATTTCTAAATTACCATGAAGTGCTGTTAACACAATATGCAAATATGCATATTGTGTTTTTTTGAGTTCTTTTTGTGTTAAAATCAAATATAGAGATATGGAAAAATAAAGAAGTAAAAGCAGGAATATCCAATGAATTTTGAGAGGTGTTATATGTTTACAAATAAGAAATTAATTCGATTTGGTTTATCATTGTTTGTATTTTTAGGAATCATTAATTTTACAATCAGCTATTTCCAAACATATCTTGAAACAGCAGCAGATATTAAATGGGTAATTCCGGGAATTTGGCAAACTATTTTAATAGATGTTCCTCAAGGTATACTTGTTCTTTTAGGCGCAATTGCTTTATATGATTTCACAAAAGAGGCATCACAAAAAGACGCATCAATCTAAATGCGTCTTTTTTCAATTAGCAATTTCATAGAGAGTTTTGCTAAAGAAATAGAATGAAAAGCCCTAATTAGGGCTTTTTTCTTTGTAGGAATTTCTTATCCGTCATAGAAACCGGTCACTAGGAAATGTTATAACGAAACGCATTTACAGTACAGAAAAATCTAAGTGACAGACGGAAATATATAGGATATGGCACCATAATTATTGAGAAATTAATTGAATTTAGTAAGTATGAAGATATGACGCTAGAATTCATATTTTTTAATTTTTATTTGTCCCGCATTAACGGGCTGTTCGTAAAAGCCCGATTGGTGAGGGCTAATAATCAGTGGGGGATGAGCTAACCCTCCACTGATTAAAGTTTCACTTTATAAAAATGAGCCCATAGTAAAAATAGGTATATGAACAAGGTGCATCATTTAATGATAAGTCATACTTTGTTGGTGTACGTATTGAACTTAGTTTATAGTGCTATTCCTACTTAAATGTAACGAACAGAAACATAGGGAAGCATCGATGAGGTTGTATTTTATAAACGGAGGTTATGAAAATGAATCAGTTTCAACAAGAACTACAAGCGTTAAGTCTTAATGATTACCGATCTGGAAATATTGTCTATTGGGACCAGCAAAATCAATATCCATATTACTATATTGAAGATGCTGCTCGTCGCTGTGGCGGTTGTGGTCGTTGTGGTGGTTGTGGTGGAGGTCGTTGTGGCGGATTCCGTTGTGGTGGATTCCGTTGTATTGGTTGCTTCGGTTGTTTTGGTTGCGGGGGTTGCGGAGGTTGTGGCGGCTGTGGTGGTTGCTCTAACTGTTTTGATGGTTTTAGTGGTACTACTGATACTACTGGTACTATTATAACGTATGAATATTGATTGCATTTATCCTGCTATTTGCAGGGCAGTAAGACCCTAAAAAAATTCAGCGGGAGCAAAGAGAAGTTAGGTGGCGGACTACCCATAAAAGCCCAATTGGTGAGGGCTAATTAAAGTTTCACCTTATCAATTAAAAAACATTAGTTTTATATATGTACGTGCCGACAAAGAATATAGCCATTATTAATGGATATATTCAATCATTCAAGTGAAATAGTAACAATAAGATATATAGATGTAATCAAGAGGTGATAGATAAAGCAGTGACTAGATTTAAAATCTAATCATTGCTTTTTTCTTATGGTTTTATCATCAAATATCTGTCTGGTTTAGGGATTGATTTCTTCTAGCTAATGAATTTATTACAACTTTGTAAGGTTAATGTAATGTTAATCGATAGTAAATGAAGATGCTTGAGTGTAATTTAAATAAGATTAAAAAGTACTGTTTATCTATAAAATAATCGGGTAAATAATATGTAATTAGGAAGTGTATGAATATGATTGGACTAAAATCTATTATCCATTCGTATAAACGAAAGAGAAAAATAGCTAAAGATTTATACGGAAAAAGAGATGAATTGACACTGTTATTAAATGAATTTAATAAAATGAAATGTACAGTAACAACTGAAAAGAAGAAAAGCAATATATTATCTCGTTTGCAACTAATTTATCAAAATATGAAATTAGATAAGCAGTATCCTCTATCAGTTGCTTTTGATAGTAAATTATTGGAGCGATTAGAAAAAGAACCTCTACATACTATTGAGGATGGTGTAACATGTTTACATCTAATGTTAGATGTGAATTATGAGAAAATAAAACAATATGGTTCGAGTACAAGTAGGTCATTTGTTCCATTATCGCAGTCTTCTGTTTGTCTTGCTGATTGTATTTGTTTAACAGGAGTTGTAGTAGGTTTACTAGGAGCAATTTCATTTGGAGGATTACTGTTATCTATATGTTCAATTACATAACGGTTTATATTTGTAAAAAGGGCACCGAATTAAGGTGTTCTTTTTTGGTTTTTTTGTAAAGTTACTGTAAATGATAAGTACAATATATTATATACATTGTATAATTCAAATGTATTGAAATACAAATATAAAGAGGTGTTGTATATGATAATTACTTTTAATTTTTAAAAGAGTCGGTTTGATAATGATTTATGTAGATAAACAGTTTTTACGTTTCTTTTAAATACTTTGTTTAAATGGATTAGATTAAGTAACTATTTCTAGCTTTTTGATAATCAAGACAACTTAAGAAAGGAAGGAATCATTTTATGAAAAAATTAAGGCTGCTAACATTTGAAAATATAGTAGAACCTCTATTAAATGAAAAGGTATCATTTATATACTTTCCTATTGAATGGCTGGACATCGTAGAGATACATTATAAGACGTTTTTATTAACGAGTAAGTTGAAACGTTTGAATGAAAGATTGTATGATATGTTTTCGGATATATTGTTTATTCAGCATAATCCATACGTATTAAATGAAAATACACCATGGATTGTATCGAAAGAACCTATTAGACAAGAACAGCTCGATTATATTTTTCAAAGTTGGTATGAGATTATTCATGATTGGAAACCAAATCAATTAGTTGAGCCACCAAAATATGAATGGCAATCCGATTTGATTTCTAATTTGCCAGTACTACATGATAATGAAACGTATTCTAAGTGGGGGCCCGCTTTAATCTCACATATTTTTTGCGAGCGTCCTATATATTTAGAAAATACAAATGAAGAAGAGATCTATTTTTCTCCTCTTAGATCACAAAATATTTGTGAGGCGATGTCAGGACCGATAAAAGATGAAAAAACACAAGATTTTTTCTCCTATGTATATCGATTCGAATGCATAAGCCGTGGTGGTGAGAACGCTCCATTATTAAATATTTCAATAGGAATTCGGAGATTCTATCAAGAATATAAGATGATAGGTCAAACAAACCTTGATATAACAACGTTTGTTTGACCTATTTTAATGAATTGCAAACATTTTGCAAACATACGTTATCCAAAGATGCTTTTACCAAAGTTTTTAACGGCTTCTTCTTGCATATTCGGTAAAACATGAGAATAGACACTTAATGTCATTGAAATATCTGTATGACCTAATCTCTCACTGATGATTTTAGGGTTAACTCCTTGTTTCAATAGTATAGTTGCGTGTGTATGTCTTAAATCATGGAATTTAATTTCTTTTATACCTATTTTGTGTGTCGCCCTAATGAAACTTTTTCTGAAAGGTGCTCTTTTTATGATTCTTCCAAACTCATTACAATTTATTAAATCTTGATCTAGATAAGCAGAACCAAACCTTAATTTCTCTTTATTAATTAAAATTTTATGTTTTTTTAAGGCGGCTATTGTTTCATCAGGTACAGGAATTGTGCGTTTTGACGAATTTGTTTTTGCAGTTTTTTTGATCTTATTGTCATGGCCAGATGTTTGATTTATTGTAACGGTATGTTTTTCAAAATCAACATCCTGCCATCGTAAACCTAAAACTTCTCCCAGACGCATACCTGTAGTTATTGCAAGTAGATACCCAATGTGATATCGTGATTCTTGTGAATGAGCTAAAAACTTTTTTACTTCTTCCTCTGTCCAAGTCTGGATAGGGGTTTTTTCTTTTTTAGGTATCTCAGCAAAATCTGCTGGATTTCGAGACATAATATTTTGTTTTACGGCTAGGTTTAAAGCGCTTTTTAAAATTCTATGCATAAGCAGAATAGAATTGCTTGCAATCCCTTTATCTATCGCAGTCTTATAGCATTTTTGAATGTGCATAACATTTAATTTATGAAGCGCGACCATTCCTATACTAGGTATAACATGTTGGTTGATAAATGCCCTATAGCCAGCAAAGGTGCTCTTTTCTATGCTCATACTTTTAATTTCTAGCCAATGATTTAGATAATCTTTTAATGTAACTTTAGAGGGCTCTATAAAAGTTCCTTCATTCAACTCTGTAATCTTTTTTGCTACATCGGCCTGTGCTTCTTTTTTTGTCTTATATCCAGAAAACCACTTCTGTCTTCTTTTTCCTGTCTCTGGATCAGGGCCGATATCAATAACGATGCAATATTTATTTCCTCTTTTTCGAATATGTCCTTTCACTTAAAACACTCCTTCATTTGTTTTGAATCATGTTGTATAAGTCTAGTTGTAATTTTGCTGCTATGAAAATTACATGTTTGGACATATCAGCGATGGATATATTTTACCATATATAAATAAATTCAGTTATAGGATATGATTGTCTGCTCTTTGTAAATTATAAAAATATTAACGGATTTGTATGAAGAGAGAAGGGGTGAGAATATAGAATGTTTACAAGAAAATAAAAAATAATTTTAGAGAAAAAACTCCTTTAAGTATTTTACACTGACTTGCATTACTTCAATATATTTCGAATAGTTATTTATTTTAAATTCATATTGTAATCATTTCAACAGGAGAATGTAATTTAGGTTTAGTGAATTATGATAGAAACAAAGAGCGCCCTTTATATTAGGGCGCTCTTTGTTAAATTGCAACAGTCTTTTGCATATTTTTTCTAATGTGTTTGTTTATCTCGTTGTTTAATTCTTGTTCCCGATCAAAAATCAGTACTTTAGCATCGTTAGAATCTTGCATGTAAACCTTTACTAGACAATCATTTTTATCAAAATGATAGAAGTATAAGAGATCGCTACCGTCTTTTACTGTGCACTTCATTTCGCAGACAATCCCAATTTCATTTTTGTAGTAGTTAACATAAAAATAATTATCCAATTTTACATTTTCTAATAAATTATAGGGTGTCAAAACAGGGGAGTGTAATAAATCATATATCCGTTTGACATCAGTATTTGGCATTTTTTACTCCTCCAATTGTTATTAATATAACCTCTATCGTATTGTAACAGATTCTTTACGAATTTATATTATCCTCCAACACTTTTTCTACAAATTCTATGATTTGAGGTAGTTTTTCATAGGCGATATCATAATCTTCTATAGTCCATTCTTTTTTTGGAGCGCCAATTTCAGCTTTAAGATAAGTACTAAAGTACACGGCTAACATTCCACCATTATCGCGAATTTGTCTTGGAATCCAAGAGTATTTTTGCCTAAAAAGACTAATGCTCTTCAAATCATCGGCTTTTTTATCTATAGAAAATTTAACCAATAAATCTGGAACAATTTTTTCTTTTATTGTGATATCAATATCTTTTCTTTTGCTTTCGAAATAAAGGTCAGGGCGTTTAATAGCAGCATTTTCAGCTGAAGCCTGATTAACGATTCTTTCCGCTTCTTCCCGTTTAAGGTTTAGTAGCTTTTGTATATCGAGAATTTTTTGTTCTCTTTCTCTATCTTCCAGTCTCTTTTGTTCAATTAGTTTTGTTGTTAAATACGTATCACCTATAAGTGTCCCCGATCCACTTTCTGTTGCTTCACCAATTGGGTCATCTCGATGTTTAGTAGAAGAAGATGAGTTAGGCGTATTATTTTCTTCCGTATTATCTAAACTATCATACGCTTTAAGATGTCTAATGACTTCACTTTCCTGAATTTCTGTTTTATAATATTCCCATAATTCATCTAATGCTAAATGCTTATGAGCTACAATTTGTCCAACATTATCATCGGCTTTTTTTACCTCATTTTGTGGAATGGATCTTAAAATTCTACCAACAAATTGAGCATAGGGTAAGGGATTACGGAATGCTCTAAATATGGCAGCAATAGAAAGGTAGGGGTGATCATATCCTTCACCTAACATAGAGACATTAATAACGACTTTTACTCGATGGTTTTTTATATTACTAAACGCTCTTTCTTTCTCTTCGGGAAGTAAATCACTATGTATTATAGCAGTGGAATATCCTTCTTCGTTGTAAAGTCTTTCTATCTCTTTAGCATGTGTTATATCTGATGCTACGGCTATAATCTTATGAGGAACAGTTGTATTTATTAATTTTTCTTCGAGTAAATTAATACTTTTCTGAACAACGCTTTTGGAACACTCAGTAGAATAAGCTACCGATCTACTGACCCAATCTTCATTTTTTAATCCTAATTTATAAATTTCTTCTATTGAATGTTTTTTCGTATAATCTCCATCGATTGTTAAATATAGCTTTTCTGGTATGTATTTAAAGTTTTCTAAAGATTTTACATAACCATTTGCCATCGCTTGGCTTAATTTATATTTATATATTAGTTCTCCAGCTATTTTTTCTTTATCCGTTCTGAAGGGGGTTCCTGTTACCTTAACAACTTTTGCTTTTGAAAAATATTGAGTTGTTTCTACCCATGTTTTAGCTACAGAATGATGTGCTTCATCTATTATGATTAAATCAAAAAAGTTGTCTGGAAGGAAATTTAAGGGTGATGAATTTAATCTACTTTGAAGCTTTTGAATATTAACTACTACGATGTTTGCTGCTTCTAAAACTTCTCTCCTTGTTTTTGACCCTTCAAACTCAACTAATGCAGGTAAATCACTTGGACGATCAAATACTTTTTGTTTTAACCAAAAATTATTAGGTAATATGGGGTTTAATGCATCTATTACGGTTTCTTTGATGACAATTTGAGGTGCAATTATTAAGACGCGTCCTTTACTAATTCCATATGGAAGTAATGCCATTACACCTGTCTTGCCTACGCCAGTAGGGAGAACCATAACTGCGTGAGATGTTTTTTCTTTGATAATAAAATGTTCGTATACATGGTAATACCCTTGTTTTTGCGGTTCTCTCAAATGTTCATTTTCATAGATGGAAGGTTGCGCATCTATAAAGTAATTAGGATTATAATCGAAGCCCATTTTAAATCTCTCCTTCTATTAGTTTGGTTATAGGAAAAGGAATACATTAACTATAATTGAATAATAGCATGTTAACCTAATTACTGTAAAATTAAATTCAGAAAAGAAAGAATATACAGAAAGATATAGATGTTTGAAGGGGATAAATAAGCTGAAAACGAAATAAAAAAATTTAATTATAAAATAAATACTGAATTATATGGATAATCTATATTTCTCAAGTATTTTCAGAATATGAGAGAATAGTTGTTTGAATTATTTATGATAGAATATTCTTAATAATATAATTTGACGGAACGAAAAAGACCCATAGCGTGTGTAATTGTGCTGGGAACACTTTTACACCGTTTGCCCTAATTGTAGTAGGGAAAACATTTGCCATGAGCCTTTCAGTTACGACTATGCGTAACATATACGGCTAGTATAACACAGCTTTTAGATGTAATTCATCATTAAGGTGCGTTTTCATGATAGGGAAGTGTGTCTTGTTCCAATAAGGGGGACAAAACATGTGGAAAGCTCTAAATCAAATTGAAAAAGAGTTATGTGCAGCTGGGATAAGGAAAAATAAACTAGCAAATTATTGGGGAGTTAAGCCAAGTACTGTTACAAAAATTTTTAAGGGTAACACAGACATGAGTTTTGGTTTTCTTTCCAAAACGGTCATTCTATTAAACAAGAGAATACAGGTTCAAGAAAATATATTAACAGATTATATAGATGTAACAAAACCGAAATCAGAAAACTTACGTGAAGCAATGGAGGATCTAGCTTTAAGAGGAAAGTTTAATCTTTTAATTAATATTATTAATAGTGAATCACAATCAAAGGTATCAGAAAATAGAGAATTCGCTAATGTGTATCGAATTATTTACAAACGATATATAGGTGAACTTAATACGGCGCATTACCATCAGGCATTAAGCTTGGAGAGTAAATCAATAAGAACTACAGAGATGGAAGTGTTAATTGAAATTTTATTATGCCAAGCGCAATATCAATCAGGAAACTTTACTTCTTTAAATGAGCGATTGAAAGCTCTTGAAATAAAAATAAGTAAAATAAGTAATAGATACATTAGAGAGTGCTATAAATTACGATATAAAGAAGCTATTGCCGTTACTTCTTTACAGGGTGGTGAAGTCATTGAAGCAAGACAAGTTTGTATGGATCTATTAGATGATCTTGAATGGGATAACTTTTTTTCTTTTCCAAAATTAAATGCATATTTAAAGTTAGGTGAATCGTATATTTTTTCAGCGAATGAATATGAGAGGGCAAAATATTATTTGGAAAAGACCCTAGAAGTGATAGGGAATAGCAAGACTAATGGAATTGAGAGAAAAAGAAAAATGGTGCAACATACATTAGCATTTCTAAAGATTCATCATGATAAAGAAATTAGTAGCTTAGATGTTGTTCATCCAGGTGAACTAGCATATTTAAGGATTAAACAAGGTAATAGGATGGAAGCGAGAAAATTATTGGACCAATTACAAGAGAAGAATGGAAGATTAACAGACATACAGACTGCATATTTAGGTTTAACATATGAAGGTACTAAAAAAGAAGAGTTAATGAAACGTTCTCTTTTGATGTGTCAAAAATCAGGGAATATATTTTATTCGAATTTACCAAAAATTCACTTGGGTTTAATTTGAATAATTGGTATAATTATCTTTGGAAAGAGGTGAAATAATGAAGAAAATAATTACAATCATTCCTGCACTATTAATAGCTGCTACATTATTCATTAACACTGATTCTATAAAAGAAAAACCTAGTACAAATGATTCAAAACCTACAGTTCAACATATGATGGTTGATCCTGGTGGAGGTTGGTAAAATACATAATAAATAAAGGTTTATATATATTACAAATGACATCGTCTTAATTGACGATGTCATTTGTAATTTTAGGAGAAATTTCTTTTTCCGCTGAAAGAAGAAAAAAGAAATTTTTGTAAAAAAAATACAAAAATATAAAGAGGGAGATTGAAGAAGATGAAGAGCAAAGAAGGGGAAGTTAATCTAATTAAACAAGCTTTATTACTTTTGCAAGAAGAGGATAATCCAAAAGAGAAATTATTTTCTATTTGTTTGAGTGAATCCAAAAAAGAAAAAGTTATGTAAAAAAGACTATCTAACTTTTGTGATAGTCTTTTTACACTACATATTTCCTTTAGATTTCTCGTAGTTCACAAACATCTCTAATTGCTCTAATGCTTTTTTTCGTTGTTCTTCGGGTAAGTCATTAATGATCTGAAGAATTTCGTGTGCTTCCTTTGTTAGCTGTAAGTCTTCGCCTGCTGTTAAATCTGGTGAATCAGATAAACCTAACAAGTAATCTGTTGTTACTTTTAAATAATTTGCTATCTTCTGAAGTGTACGTGTACCGGGTGCTTTTTTCCCCTCGACATAATTATAAACAGAAACATGACTAACACCAATTGCATCAGCTAACTGTTGTTGGGTGATGCTCTTTTTTTCAATTAATGATTTCAACCTCTCATGACTAAACATAATAAAAAACACCCCAAGTTTATTTTATATGAAATTATTTTTTCTTAACTACTATTATGGTGTCACACTGTCATTATATATTAACTATCAGTTAAGTGGAAAGGTAATTTTTTGGGTAAAAGTTCTAGGAAACACTTGAACTTAACTTTAGGTTAAGTTATTATGTAATTAACAACAAAAACGGAAGAGAGGAGTTGTTTATGAAAACTCTAAAGCAGCTACGTGTAGAACAGGGATATACATGTAGGGAGGTAGCTGAAGCCGTGGGTATTACTGAAGTTTATTATTGGTATATAGAAAACGGGAAGCGTCGACCTTATTATGATTTAATTGTGAAAATTGCTGAGTTTTTTAAAGTGAAATTAGATGCAATTAAAATTTTTTGTCCTTAACTTAACCTTAAGTTAAGTTATTGTTGGTTAAGTAAATTAGAAAGGAGCAAAACAAAATGGGATTAGATCAAATCATTAAAGAGTCAATCCGCGAAGTTGTTCGCGAAGAAATTCAAGCAGCTTTAGCTTCATTTCAACAACAATCACAACCAAACAAGGTAATGAGGGTGAAAGAAGCAGCTGCTTACCTCAATATAGCAGTTTGTAGAATGTATGAATTAGCAAATCATCCACATTTTCCAGTGATTAGGGAAGGACGTAAATTACTTTTCTTGCAAAAGGATTTAGAAGCTTGGCTTGAAGCACAAAAGGAGGTGATTTAGTGGAAGACACAACATCATTAGCTATATTAGCGATATTAATTGCATGTGGTTCATGTTTGTTTTATATAACTTATGAGCCGATAAAACAATGGGCTTGGAGTGATGTGAAGAAAAGAAAAAAGACCCATGGCAGTGGGTCCTTTTCAAAAAACAAGTTGTTATAAGTATACCACGGAAAGTAGGGAAATAGCACATTGGTTTGATGAAAAGGAGTGAAAGTTATGAACAACAACGTATTACAAATAGGGCAAATAAATTTTCGTGGCAATGTTATAGACCATGGATGGTTTAAAACACTTACATTAGATAATGGTAAACCTAATATTGTTGCAATTACTATCTTAGGAGAAATTGTTTATTGGTATAAACCTACTGAAGTAAGAAGTGAAGAATCTAGTCAAGTTCAATATAAACAAAAGTTTAAGGCGGACACGCTTCAAAAGAGTTATCAACAATTAGCCGATTCATTTGGATTTACAAAAAGACAAGTAAAAGAAGCATGTGACTTTCTGAAAGAACGTGGACTTATAAAAATTGAATTTAGGACAATTCTTGTTAACGGAACTAGGTGTAATAACGTTATGTATGTTGAACCTGTACCTGAAATGATTCAGAAAATTTCCATCATGTATTGGGGAAATGGCAACCCTCCTACACTGAAAAGTGATAGCCCTGTGACTTTAGAAAGCAAGAGGGTCTTACATTCTAAAGCAATACCCTCCTCCGATAAAACGGAAGAGTCTCTTACACTAGAACGTAAGACAAATACAGAGATTACTACAAATATTACTACAAATATAAATGATGATGCTACTTCATCTCAGAAATTAATAAATCAAGAATTTAAAATTAGTTACAACTTTTTACTTAAAAAGGGAATTCCGTTAAGTGAAATTGCAATTCAAGAATTAGGTGAGTTTTGCGATAGATTCGGTAATGAATTAATTATTCACGCTGTTAATAAAGCAATTGATGAAAATGTACCAAAGTGGAGATATATTCGCAGTATTTTAAGTAGTTGGGAAAAGGAAAAAGTAAAAACATTAAATGATGTTGCTGCTTTAGATACTCGATTTGAAATGAGTAAGAAAAACAACAAACGTACTGGTAAAGGTTATTCCAAACGAACTGAAGTTGTACCGGATTGGTTACGCAAACAAGAAGAACAAGAGCCAATACAGCAGCCACAGCAAACTCAAAGCGATAATCTTGAAGATAATAAGAAACGTTTGGATGAGATTCTAAATAAATATAAAAATACTAAAGGAGAGTAAGGTATGAAAAATACAGGCGTTGCAAGAAAAGTGGACGAGCTAGGTCGTGTAGTAATTCCAGTAGAGTTACGCAGAACTTTAGGTATTACCAAAGGAACGGCACTAGATTTTCATATCGATGGTGAAAACATTGTTTTAAGAAAACATGAAAAGTCATGCTTTGTAACGGGTGAAGTTTCTGAAACCAACATAGAGTTGCTTGGTGGCCGAATGTTTTTAAGCAAGGAAGGGGCAAGTGAATTACTGGATTTTATTCAGAAGAGTGGGATGGCACATGCCTAAGCAACTAAATATTTTTGATGTAGAGCCAGCAATTTGTGAGTTCGATGCAATGAAGGCAAATGTGAAGAGAGGAACTGGACGCACTACATACGCTGACGTACGCGTCCAAGTTCCAACGAATGCGAAGTGTACGGATGAATTACCACGCACAACTAAACAAGATGATCGCTATGATATTTTTGAACAGTATGTAATGGCAATATGGAGATTTCAAAGAGCTGTAGATAAGTTTTTTAATTGGGATACAGCTGAAGAATTGTGTAAGGCAGCCAGGGATAAAAAAGAAATAATTCCGGTACGGGTTTATTTAGGAAGTGGTTTTAAACCTGATGTTGTCGAGTACATGCGGTAGTAAAAAGGAGAGGGACATATGAAAAAAATAGAAATTGATGTTAGTAGCAACAAACTTTTAATAGTGAAGGACGGAAATGTAACAGCAGTAAATCCACCAATGAGTGGATTCGGTGAGCAAGTTGCGGTTTGGGTAAACGGTAAAGTTGATCGTGTAGATACTAAGTTTACTGAAAAGATAAAATAATTTTTTACTAGAAAGTAGGTTCGCTTATGAGTGTAGCGAGAAACCATGAAGCGATGAAGGAATCACGGTTGAAGGTATACATCGCTTTAGAAGAAGCTAACTTCATTTGGGATGAAAGAGATGTAATTCGTTTTCGTGAAATGTGGAGTCAGGGCATGAGCTTGCCAAAGATGGCAAAAACGTTAAAAAGGCATCAAGCGGAAGTTGCACTCCTTGTAATAGATCAGGCTGATAAGTATTTAATTGAAAATCGTCCGTTAGGATTAGGAATTTGCTAAATAGGAAGGGGAAAATAAAATGAACGTTATGGAAAACGGTGTATATGAAACAACTAAATTAGTTAGTAAATCAAAGGAAGGACAAGCTGTAATGAATATCAATCATATTTGTGAATTAGATCAATATCAAGAAGCGGCATTACGTACATGGAATACAAATAAAGATTTCGGTGGACGTGTTTTAAATGCAGCATTAGGTCTTACGGGAGAAGCTGGTGAGGTTGCCGATGTTGTAAAAAAAGCAATTTTTCATGGTCATGGATTTGATCCAGCTCATTGTCCAGGAGAAGAAGAAGGAAATACACATAAAATCGCTTTAGAGCTAGGGGACATCTTGTACTACATTTCAATTATGTCTCATGAAATGGGATATACCCTAGAAGATATTGCTCAAATGAATATATCTAAATTAGAAAAAAGATACCCAGCCGGATTTAGTCGAGAAGCTAGTCAAAATCGTGTAGATATGAAATGAAAATTGTAATAAAAAAGAGCCATGAGTGGAAAGGCTCGTAGCTCTTTTTTATAAGGGTAATGATTTTATATATAAATATTATCATATAATCCCAAAAAATTCAATGTCAGTCAATTAATTGGTATAAAAATTAGTCAGAAGGGGTTTCCTTAACAACAATTGGCTATTGATGGTTAAAGTGTATTTCAAAAGAGAAATAAATTAACTTTGTAATTAAACTTTAAATATTAATTACTGTAGCAGTTATATTTCTTTCACTAATAGTGTTAGTTGATGTACCAATTCCCGAGGCATTCAGAGATAGACTGTATACATATGTGCCAGGGGGAGGGGTATCTATCCAGACTATTGAAACGTTGTGTGTTAAATTTGTTGAAACATTTATTGGTTTTTGAATATCGTCTTGAAGTTCCATCTGAACCGCAATAGTAAAGACACCTCTTTTTAGAGCAAGAATTGAAGATACAGTAAATTCTGTAAGGGGGCCTAGGGAAACATAATCAGATCTAAAAACTCCTTCTAACTTTACTATTTGATTAACCCCTACACTAATAGCTGGTAATACAAGGTTAGTTGGACTGATTGTAGGAATATGACTTTGGTTAAATGTAAGTGAAACAATGCCAGGTGGCCCGGTATCTCCCGTAGGTCCAGTGTTACCAGTAGGCCCGGTATCTCCCGTAGGTCCGGTGTTGCCAGTAGGCCCGGTATCTCCTGTAGGCCCGGTGTTGCCAGTAGGTCCAGTGTTACCAGTAGGCCCGGTATCTCCCGTAGGTCCGGTGTTGCCAGTAGATCCAGTGTTACCGGTAGATCCGGTATTACCAGTAGGTCCGGTAGCACCCGTTGCTCCAGTGGGACCTGTAGGGAATTGGAAAGGTTGCATAGGTGGAAGTGTAGGTCCGATTGAACCTGGATTAAATGCAGCGAAGGATAAAAACTCGTCCATTATAATTCACCTCTAAAAAATTCGTAGTACTAATAGTAAATGCAACAGTAGAATAAAGTGAAATGGACATGTGGTGGCATTTTAAAAATTAAATAAAAGCCATTATTTTATAAAAAAAGAGCAGCTAGCAAAAGCTAACTGTTTGGCTTGTTAAAGGTAGAGAATATAATATTTTTAATCAATTAGATAATTCTGGTAATATAACGATTTATAAATACGAGGGGATTTTTGTGTATATGAAAAGTTTTAAAATGTTTTTTGATGTATTAATGGTTAGGAAAACATAAATCAGGAAATAAAACCTGATATTCCTGGTTTAATCGAAGGTCAGTAGTTGAGTTTGTAAAGTGTATATAATTTTTTTCTAATTTATCTAGTGTTACCAGGTGATAAGTACCTAATCCATGCTGGATGCTATGTTTAGAAAGAGTAGGACCAATTTGTAATTTTCGATTTTTCATAGCTGTATTCCAGGGGCTGTAAAAGAATTTTAAAACGAAAGCGGGATACATGTAAATCATAAATGGATGCGGTGACCAATGTCGTCCTGCCCAATAACTACCATGAAAATAATTGTGGACTAATCTACCGCCATAGTATGGGGCAGGTGGATTAGGGGTGAGTATTTTCCCATGATAACGTTGTTTGACAAGGGGAATTCCGTATCTCGGATTGGTATAACCGTGAGTAGGATCATCTATCATCAGAATAGTCCTAATAGCGTACATGTTTTGCCCTAAAGTAGCAAGAGATGAGAAAAAGGCATGCTTATCAACACAGCAAAGAAATTCAGTGGTATTTAACACCATTTTCCATCCCATAATTTCTTTTTCTATGTTCATTACTTCTTGATCAACTAATATGGCATCAAATTCTAATACTTCTGAATCGCGGATTTCCCAATGAGGTGCAAATAATTTGCAAATTTCAACTGAACGATCAGTAGACCCACGATTAATAAGAATGCCGTGATCAAATAATTTTGTGTGGTGCATTAACCACCAAGGGAGTAGATACTCTTCATTGTAGAAATGGGAAATTAAAGTTGCATTAATGATAAACCCTCCTTTTAGAAAAGGATAAAATACATTTTGCTCTAATATAGTATGATGCTTATCCTTATAAGCCTTAGTTAGAAATAAAATAGAAAAAAGGCACTATAAAATAGTGCCCACATTCAATTTGCAGGAGTATTATGAGGAAACTTAAGTAGGTGGCTTAAGTTTCTCTGTAATAATTATGAATCTATGATTATAAAAATGCCTATATTTTAGAGGGGAGTTAGGGAGTATTTGTATACAGTGAAATCCTTTTTGAAAATATCTTCAACTAATTGAATAGTTTCGGAGTCATAAAAACTTTCATATGTTGGGAGTCGTGGGAATAGAGGGTCAGTAATATCAGCATCTGCATAGTTACCTTTAAAAATGGTGATCTCACTTTGATGATGCCATGACTTAGTTAATATATCTAATGGGGACTTCTTTAAGTCGTATATCTTCTCTAAATTTGAGATTTCAGAAGAGAAATTTTCAAGGTGAATATAGTTTTTAACAAACTTTTCTTCATCTTGGACATATTGTTGCACATAGTGGGGGTTCACATCATCTAAATTATTCATATGTGCTTTTAAGTAATATAAAAAAAGTTTAAAGGAGATTTTTTTATTACAGTTTTTATCATGATATAAAAACTGTCTAATTGGGTGCCATTCGGGATGTTCAATATTTGGTGGAGGAATTAGTGAGAGAAATGAACTTACTGCCCTTTTATAGGGATTTCTTACAAGTTTATATGTCGGTTTTTCATTTGTGGATAATGCATTAGCAAGTCCAGTAAAGTAGTATACTGAATTTTTGTAAATGTCGAACTCATAATTATGGATGAATGGGTTATATTTAATAGCTTCCTTAAACAAGTTGATTTGATAAAAAAACCAATGAGCAAGTGATGTACATCCACTTTTTTGACTCCAAAATAATATTATGGGGAATTCTTGATGAAAATGGGGTCCACGGGCGTATTTCATAATGAAGTCATAAATATTTGAGTTAGTCATATGTTACCTCCCATCATATTCTAGAAATCTCATCTTTGTATATGGTATGGAGAAAATTCTATATATATGATAAAAGGCTTGCAGGGCTATCAATTACTTTATAAAAGCGTTAATTTAGCAAAAAGAGTATCTAACATAAGTTAAATACTCTTTGACTTAAAATAACTCTTTAGATGTATCTCTAATTGAATAGTTCTCACTAAAATTTACAGTAGCAGAAATCTTTTGTTCTTTATCGTCAGCAACGTATCCGGATAGGTAAATCTCATGTGTTCTATATTCTTCCGGAGGCTCAACTTTTTCAATTACAATATCAAGGTGCTTCTCTTTTTTAAAGTAACCAATTGTAACTAGTTTAGCAGTTTGTTTTACTGCTGGCCATTCTTCGCTGTATTCTTTTGGAATGGATTGAGACGATACAAAATGAATAAATATAATCGGGATAGTTAGAAATAATATACTTACAATTACGTAGCGTAATAATTTTCTTCCCATAATGTGTCACCTGCTTATGATGTTTTATTTAATTTAGTCAACGTTTTGTATGATAAACCAACATTAACCAATTTACTATCAATTTAGGTGACATTAATATTACAAATTTGTAAGGTTTGTAAGAAAAATAGACCAATAAAATTTAACAAAATAGTTATTTGATAGAATTTTGATAAAAAGCGATGATCATTTACTCACTCCTTGATTGATGACAATCGCTTATGTATTGAAAAGTTATTCAGCTATTTGAAATATAGTTTCATTAGGTCTGGAGAATCCATATAGTTTCCTTGCGAACTTTAAAATACCTTCTTCGCTCTCTGTTAAAGTTCTAACATCGTTTTCAAAATAACGTCCTATTAGTTCTAATTCAGACAATTTTTTCTTTTCTTTATTAAGGGTAATTTGTTTTTCTTGAATCATATCTTCTTGTTTATAAATGCAGATTTGAATGGAAATAACCATAGGTAGCATAAAAGCAAGTGCTAATAACAGACGACGTCTTAGCTTTTTATTCGTTTGTTGATTCTTATTAGGTTCAATTTGTTTTTTTGAGATTGATTGTTGTGGTGTTAAATTTTGGACACTACCCATTTTAAAGCCTCCATTACTTATGTATAGAATTTAAATTGTTTAAAAGTATTATATATGCTAAATAGCTAAATTTGAATCTATTTGGATAAAGGGAGGTTTTATTAAATTTAAATAAAAATGTTATTTGAATAGAGAAGCCCTAGATTTAGGGGGTCTAGGGCTTCAAATCTGAGTATATCTCACACGGCATTATAAAGAGAAAAGAACGTACTGAAGATAACATATGAATGTTTCATAAATGTATCAAAAAAGCGAACAAATTCTTTATTTCAAAACTAAAGAGCGCCTTTTAAAGCGCCCTATGACTAAGATGTATATTGAAAAAAAGGTTCACATCATATTGTATGTATGTTTTTAATGATAGTGCAATTTTGAAACAAAATCGTTATTTTAATTAGTTTAGCCCCTTGAAGGGCGCTCCAAGGGGCTAAGATTCGAGAACTTGTAAACTCTTGTTTAATTACATGAAAACTCCCTAAGGAGAATCTAGGATATTGTAACACTCAACTGATTATTTTGACAACTATATATTGGTAAAAGAAGCCCCAATTATCTACGAGGCTTCTAAGGGTAATTGTCAAGTGATGACGTACTCGACTAATTAACAATATCATGAATTTTTTGGTAAAAATACTGGTAAATGTGTCCAAATAGGTGAGGTGTGATTTTCAACAAAAACGCTATTTTAATAAATAGGGAGGATGAATGATGGTTGTAGAAGCGAAGGTGAAATTTGAATTAGATGAAGAACAAAAATTACAGTTTCAAAATGTAAGGGAAAACGAAGGGGAACAAGAAGCGTTTTACTTTCTAGAGGAATTGATAATGAAAGGAATTGATTTAGCTGAATTTGTAGAGATGGAGTACAAGGATAAAAAATAACATTTCAGTCAAATCGAAAGGGGAAACTGTAATGGAAGTAGTGGAGATCGAAGGGCAGTTATCGATATTTGAAATAGATGAAACGAAAATTAAGCTGTATGAAGTCCTGGAGGCTAATGGCTACCATTGTCAGATTAGAAGCTATTACTTACACAATGATTACATGGGTGAAGTTAAGTACTTCTATATTAGAACAACAGACGACACAATTATTGATATGTGTTTGAGCGAGTTTCCTGAAGTATTTACGGTGTATGAGGGATTCAGTGAAGTGGAGATCCAGAAGATATACAAAGGAAGATTACAATAAAAATTTCATTTTGTTATAAAGAAAAGACACTAACAAGAGTGTCTCAATGGGAGTTATATCTTTCGGAACGGGATGTTGCTTTGTCTCGATTTACTTGCGCACTTAGTTTAATTAATAGGTCACGATCTATAAGTAATACATCGTTGGCATGTGCTAATTTACGTGCTGGTTCTGTGAAATAGTTATTAGTTACAACCCAAGCGTGAGCAGCATCGTAATATCTTTTAGCTCCAACAACTTCTTGGACTGATTGAATACCAACTTTATTTTTATAGCGTTTTGCTTGTACAACAATTTTGTTACCATTATTTTTTAAAATCAAGTCGGCTCCAAAGTCACCAGAACTTTTAGTAACTTCTGTTTGGTATCCGAGGGATTGGTATAAGGAACTTAAATATTCCTCAAATCGTCGACCATTCATTTGATCAATTTGATTAATGTTGGATTGACGAAGTTGATTTAAATAAATGTTATATGCCTTCTTATTTTTATGTTTCTTGTAACGATCTAGAGGCCAGAAGATAATTAAAATTAGTAGGCATAATGGCCAAATTTCTTCAAACATAATTCGAACTCCTTTTTTGCAAATATAGCTATATATCAAATTATATATTAATAGATTTATATTTGAAAATAAATATGTGTATGAGAGAAAAACTCAACAAAATAATCCTTTTGTTTATAGAAAAACAAGCTACCACGTTTCATTGATTGGGAATCTTTTCTAAGGTATGCTTAAGGGGATGGGAATAAAAAGAATATTTTCAAGAGGAAAGGGATTAATTTATGTTAGGAAATTGGTTTAATAAATTAAAAGAACCTAAATGTATACATAAATATAAACTTATTAAAAGTCATGACAATGAAGATTTTAAAGCTGGTAAGATGGGGATAGTTAGTCATTATAAATGTGAAAAGTGTGGGACAGAGAAGGAAATTAGCAAATATACTAATGATGTTAATAGTGACTATTGGGATATTTAAAATAACATTCGAATATAGTCCGGCTAGAAAACTAGAGGACACCAATTCATTAAAGCAGCCATTAAAGCTGTTTTAGGAATAGGTGTCCTCTTTATTTTGAAAAAGGAGATGGGGAAATGAAGGTGTTAAAGGATCAGCTATGTGAATGGAAAAAGCAATCAAACCAACCGAAAAAGAAAAATAAGAAAAAACGAGAAGAGAAATTTAGCACTCGTGAAATTGAGGATTTAATGGGCATGCATAGACCTTGTTATGAACGAAGACGTGGAGCAATAAGACAAAAGTAATTTAAAAATAAAAAGGAGTGGTCTTACATGACTAAACAATTATCTTTCTTACCAAAAATCGATAGAACAGCGACACAAGAGGAATTAGAAGGCGTCTTGGAAAGTGTACGTATACATAGACAATTTGGGATGATGCGTAAAGAAATGAAAGTCACTCCTTCTTATGAAGTACGTGAGCATGGTCCTACACATACAGTTGGGAAACCATTAGAAGATGTTGCTTTAGCAAATATTCAACAAAGTAAACGAGAAGAGAGGCTTGAGAAAATGTCATTACGTATTGATCAGTTTCTAACGCGATTAGGAAACGGACGTGCAGGAAGCATTCAAAGAGATATTATTTATAAACGTTATTTAGAAGAAGAGGACGTATGTGATTACATGGTTTATAACGAAATAGGGATGTCAGAGCGTACTTATCGACGTTGGAAGTCTAAAGCTTTTTATAAGCTTGCTTTTGCACTTGGATTAGAAGTTTACGAGACAGAAGAGACTGGAGGTAATGAATAATGAATTTTGTTCAGCCAATACGTAATCCAGAAGAAATACAGCAGTTAAAAGAATATTTTAAAGAAAAGAGCTTACGTAATTACATTCTCTTCATTATGGGAATCAATACAGGCTTGAGAATCTCGGACATTTTGAAATTGAAGGTAGGAGACGTCAAAGGTAGTCATATATCTATGAGAGAAAAGAAAACCGGGAAACAGAAACGAATACAAATTACCGCAGCATTAAAAAGAGAACTTAAATGGTTTATAGAAGAAAGAGAAGATCATGAGTATTTGTTGCAAAGTAGACAAGGGAAGAATCGTCCTATCGGTCGCAGCATGGCATATAAGATATTAAGTATAGCCGCAGCAGAGTTCGGGTTAGATGAAATAGGAACACATACGTTAAGAAAAACATACGGGTATCACATGTACATGCAAACGAAAAACATAGCGTTACTCATGGAGATATTCAATCACTCGTCAGAGAAGGTCACACTACGCTATATAGGTGTAAACCAAGATGCAATGGATAAAGCAATGACTAGGTTTAAAATCTAATTATTGCTTTTTTCTTTTAAATCTAGGGATATCGTAGCATTTTGGGAAAAAAACACGTTAAAAGTATACAAGATTTTATACAGTTCCAGTAACAAATAAGAACCCTAAAACCGCGCTAGGATAGGAATGTATAAAAAAATGCATAGATCCATAGAACAAAAAAAGAAGGTTCCTTGGTGAACTTACGGTTTCCTCTTTTCATTGCTACCGATAAAAAGACGTTATGTTAACTGATCATGTATACAATATACAACTAAAATCATACAACATATCCTCTCTCTTAAATGGTAAAATAGGGGAAAAGAAAAAAGTAAAGGGGGGGGGCATAAGTGAAATATATTAATGGATTGTACATATCACTTATATTGATGATGTTTATTAATTTATCTAATATCACAATATTTAATAATGAATACTCAGGGATAGCAATGTATATCTCTTCCGTTATATTCATAATTGGAACCGCGTTTTTTGGAAGTGCAAAACGGCTTAAAATTAGTGAGGAAAAATAAAACAAAAAGTAACTTCCAATAATGAGACGTTATGTTAACTTTCTATGAATAGTGTATTCACTTAAAAAACATTACCGAACCCAAAATAAAGGAAATTTAATTATAAGAATAACTTGATAGAAAAACATGATACAATAGAAAAGTCTAAAAATTTTAAATTTAAAGATAACTAATGATAAAAGGGGAAAATTTATGATTAAAACCGCTGTAAAACTTGTAGAATTAAATGCAGAAAACTGGTATGAATGTTGTGAATTAGAATTATCCGATGGACAAGCAGAATATATTGAATCCAATGCTATTTCAATAGCTCAATCAAAATTCGAACCAAATTTAAAACCTTATGCAATTTATTGCGAAGAAAAAGTGGTAGGATTTTTAATGTTTAATTCTGAAATGGAAGAACTTGATGGGTATTGGGTATATAGAATAATGATTGATAAGAAATCCCAAGGTAATGGTATAGGGAAAGCAGCAACTAATTTAATGATTGAAGAAATGACTAAATTACCAAATGCAAAAAAAATAGTAGTGGGTTATCATCCTGAAAATAAAGGGGCCCATTATTTATATTCGAGTTTAGGTTTTGTTGATAATGGTGACAGGTTCGGTAAAGAAATGGCAGTTATCAAATATATAAATGATTAAGAGATCAATATAAAAAAAGAAAAACTCAGAGTCACCTTTTACTTCCGCTAACGAAAATTATGTAAATAAGCTGTCCACATGGGCAGCTTATTTTATTTTTCCACATAGCGTAGGTTATTTTGTAAAATGCTGGTGGTATCCCTATACAGTTACTCATAATTTTCGTACTGTGTAACTCAAAAGAGAAAGTTAAATGAAATCAATGATACCAAGGGATTCAGAAAAAGGGGCAGTTACACACAATATAAGATATGGGTAAGTCATTATACAATTGTTAATTGGAATATTGTATTATTGTATATAAGAATTTAAAGAGGGAGTGTAGCTAATGAGTGTGTTGGAAAATTTAACTGCTTATGGGTTTGGAACAGCTGGCGTTGTATATCTTGCTAAGCAAGGTTTTTTACATGCAATAAAAAGATTAGAAGAGAATCACAAAAGTGAACTTAGAAAAAGAGAAGAAGATTATAAAAAAGAACTTAATAAAGAACTGAAAAGGATTGATGCAAAATTTAAAGTGTTGACTGATAGACAAATAGAAGAACATAAGTCGGAATTAAAGAAAGTTAATGATAAATATCAGATTAGATTTAGTAAATTACATATAGATAGAGCAGAAGCTATAAAGAATTTATACGGAAAGATGAGTGACTTAGAATTAAGTATAAAGAGATTATTAGGGCTCGAAAGAACAATGGATGAGGAACTCTCAAAAGATGAAGTGAAAAAGAAATTTGATGAAGCCAATCGTAAGCTAGGTATATTAATCGAATATTACATGATTAATCAAATTTATTTCCCCGAAGAAGTTTGCGAAACATTTGATGTTTTACAATCGGATTCAAGCTGGACGGTAGCGAATTTTTATTCGTATTATGCGGAGGGCGGAGAAGGAAATAAAGAAACAGAAAAACATCAAATAGAGAGCTATATTAATAATGAATTTCCGAAAATAAAGAGGTCTCTTGAAATTCATTTCAGAAGATTACTAGGAGTAAGTGGATAGTGATTTATTTTATTTAGTGGCAGAGTCATGACCGCTTTTTGGCAGGAAATGTGCCGGTTGTTTTGGAATTAACGTGATATATTTGTATTGTGAGAAGTGGCGGAAAACACAACTCATAATATACCTTTATAATCTATATGTTGTCCAAACGATTTTATAATGATGGTACATAAAATCCGAAACCAGCAGGTGGTAACGATTGAATGATACCGTTATTAAGGAGAGTTTTTGCTCTTCTTCCAGTTACTTAATATTGTTGATGTATATCAGTAGATCTTCATTAAGTGATTGGAAGAAGTTTGAAACTTCACGTACCATAATTGAATTAATAATATAAATCAAAGCATCCATTTGGGTGCTTTTTTATTTTGGAGAGGATGGTTTATATGACGGCATACCATAGGCCGGTTTTGACAGAAAATGTGGATACACATACAGCAGTTTGGGTGAAAGGGTATTCTATTGACAATCCGACTATAGGAACCGAAGTGAAAAGTCAGCTCAATCTTGAACTGACTTTTATGAGTAATGATTATTCGCCAAATAAGTACAAGATATTTTTAGAAGAATTTGAACGATTTCTAAGTAAATACGGGTACTTAAATGGTGAACATAGTTAAGATAATCCTATAAAACCAGTTGTCACTTTTACAGCTGTTGCTGAGAGTACACTTAAAGGAACACTAGATAACTTTTTAGTAAGTTTTTTTGTTTTAGCCCAAACTTTTGAGTCTCTAATAGTATCTAGGAATTCATGTCCTGAAAAAGTAATCGATCCTATTCCTAGAGCATAAATTTCATCTCCATCAAACTGGTAAGAGCCGTTTATGTATCCAGCTTCTATAAGTTTTAAAATGGCGTATATAGATTCGTTTTCGCCGTACTTGTTAAAAGTATTAAATTCTTTTAATTGATGAAGATGAATGTGTTGACCTAGGTTTAATTTTTCTTCTAGTTCCAAAAGAACAGAACGAATACAATCTTGATTTAATTTCATGTTATCACCTCCTTACATTCTACAAATTCGACAAAAAAGAAGGTAATCCTACAAATTATAGAATAGGAAAACAATTGGTAATAAAAGCATTTAATTAGAAATTTTTATTTTGAAGGAGGATGAATGATGGAATGTAAAAAATGACACTTAAACCTTTAAAGCAATATAAGATTGGTCCAAATAAAATCCAATCATTAGATGATGTAATTACTATTTTAAGAAATGTGATGATATGCGTGAATGGTGGAGAAGCGTTGGAAGGTCTGGAGCATTTAATCGAAAAGGGTGACGAATAATGAAACTAACTAAACTAACTAAACAAGAACAAGCGGTTGCAATTGGTACATTCATTTCAATATTAGGACAGGACCTTGTAAATGAATGTATTGATAAACAGAAATTAGAAAGTGTAATTCCAATCTTTAATGAGTTGGAAGATAATACAACACCAAAGCAAAAGAGAGAAGCGATGATTAGTTTGCTTGGTAAGGCAATGGATGAATTTGTTTAGAATAGGGAGTGATGATAGATGCAAGTCTATTGTTCTAACTGTAATAAGGATTACGATATGCAACCACAAGTAGAGCAACTTCCAAAAAGAATTGAGAGGTGTTTCTTTATTTGTCCTCATTGTAAAAATGAACATATTGCTGCATATGTGAACGATAAGATTCGTAGGTATCAAGCGGACATTGCTAAGTACTACGAACGGATTAATAAGAAGAATCTAAACATCGAGGATGAAATGAAACGGTTGAGGAAGAGGATGGAAGGTGCCAAGTAAACCATTCAAGCCGTGTAAGTCGTTAGGTTGCAACGAACTAACACGGGATAAGTATTGCGCTAAACATATTGAAAAGGAAAAAGAAACCGTAAGATATTATGACAAACATATTCGAAACAAAAGCTCACGTTCATTCTATAACTCCAAACCATGGAGAGTTATGCGTGAGTTTGTTTATCGTAGAGATCATGGCTTATGTGTTCAATGTAGAATGAATGGCATTATTAAGATAGGCGATGTAGTCGATCATATCATTCCGTTGCTTGTGGATTGGCTAAGGCGGTTAGATCCAGCTAATTTACAAACACTTTGTCACGCTTGCCATAACAAGAAAACAAAAGAAGATGAGAAGAAACACTGAAAATAATTTGAAAGGAAAAAATTCATAAACAGCCCCCCACCCTGAAAAAGCAAAGGACGGCTCTCCGTAGACCGCCGCCTAGCTTTCCGTGTAAAAAGTTCGTTTTATTCTATAAAAGGGGGTTCAGCCGAGGGAGGTGGTCCGCATAGGAAGGAAAGCGAAGCCGATTCACTTGCATTTGTTAGAAGGTAATACAAATCGATTGACAAAAGATGAAATCGAGCAGCGATTAAAAGCCGAAAAACAGTTACAAGCAAAAAAGGATAAGGTAAAGCCACCAACGTGGTTAGATTCAGTTGCCAAGAAAGAATTTAGACGGATTGCTGGTGAATTACTAGAGCTAGATGTTATTACAAACATAGATGTGAATGCATTAGCAACGTATTGCGATGCTTACTCTGACTATGTTGAATGCACCAAAATTATACGAGAAGAAGGACTTCTTGTTGAATATACCAATAAGGCAGCTGAAACCAATAAAGTTCCACATCCACTACTTACAAAAAAGAAGCAACTGCATGAACAAATGAAGGCTTTGGCTGTTGAGTTTGGTCTTACACCGAGTGCAAGAGCAAAAATTGTAATTCCAAATATAAAACAAGGTCCGAAAACTAATGTAGAAAAGGAGTTTGACGTATAACATGATTAAGCAATGGATGTTGGATTATTGTGATGATGTACTAAGTGGTGAGGTCGTTGCCTGTCAAAAACATAAACAAGCTTGTAAACGATTTTCAAGAGATATTGAGCGTGAAGGTTCTGAAGATTTCCCTTATGTTTTTAATGAAGAGAAGGCACTTCGTTTTTTTAAATGGATGTCTTTATTTAAACATACAAAAGGGAAACTGGCTGGACAAAGGATTGAACCGCATTCTATACAAATCTTTGTATTTAGTAATATTTATGGATGGGTTCATAGAAATACGGGATTACGTCGATTTAAAAAAGCTTATTGGCAAGTAGGTCGTAAAAATGCAAAGTCACAATCTTTAGCGTGCGTTGGTTCATATGAAGCAATGGCCTTTGGTGAGAATATGTCTGAAGTATATGTTGGCGCCACAAAAACAGAGCAAAGTAAAATTGTCTGGAATGAGATTAAAGCGCAGATGAATGGATGCGAGGATTTAAAAGGAAAATTTAATATTGCTTATGGAAAAATTGAACATTTAAAGACAAACTCTTTTATCTCAGCATTATCAAAAGATGCTGGTAAGTCTGGTGACGGTTTAAATGTTCAATGTGGGATTATTGATGAGTATCATGCCCATGCTACTTCTGAAATTTATGATGTCCTTGTATCCGGTTCGGGTGCGCGACCAAATCCATTAATGATGATTATTACAACGGCAGGTTTCAACTTGAATAATCCATGCTATCGTGTGGAATATCAATATGTTGCTAAAATTTTAGACCCAAATATTGATATTGAAAATGAAGAATACTTTGTAATGGTCAATGAATTAGATAAGGATGATGAAATTACAAACCCAAGTGTATGGGAGAAGGCAAATCCTATTCTATGTAGTTATGAAGAAGGGTGCTCTTTTTTAAAGGGAGAGTTACAATCAGCATTAGATGTGCCAGAGAAAATGCGGAATTTCCTTACTAAAAATATGAATCGATGGGTTGATATGAAGGAAAACGGCTACATGGATATGAAAAAGTGGAAAGATTGCGATGGAACTGTTGAATTATCTGAATTAAAAGGTTTGGAATGTACAGTAGGAGTAGACTTATCAGCCAAAATTGACTTAACGAGCATTTCATTTGAGTTCAAGAAGGATGATAAGTATATTGTTTTAAGTCATAGTTTTATGCCGGAAGATACATTAGCTGAGAAGAGACAAACGGATAAAGTTCCTTATGATCTGTGGGTGCAACAAAAATGGATCACGCCAACGCCTGGTGCGGTAGTTGATTATGAATTTATCAAAACACATATTAGAAACATGGAGAAAGAGAATAAGTTCAAAATTAAAGAAATATGTGCTGATCCATGGAATGCAACACAATTTATGCAAGACATGGAAGCTGAAGGATATACGATGATAGAGATACGCCAAGGAATGGCGACTTTATCAGGCCCTACAAAAGATTTTAGAGAACAAGTGTATCTAAAGAAAGTCATCCACAATAACAACCCTGTATTGAATTGGGCAACTAGTAATGCTATAACGAGGCAAGATGCCAATGAAAACATTATGCTGGACAAGTCAAAAGCAACAGAAAGAATCGATCCGATTGCGGCTGTAATAAACTCACATGTTCGTTGTATTCTCAATTCTGGTGAGATGGATTTAAATTCATATATCTTAAGTCAAGATTTCTCATTTTAGGAGGAGTTACATGCGTTTTTTATTGTTTTTTATTAGTATTTTAGAAGATATTTTACTTGTTTCGGGGTTGTCCATCATTGTTGGGACGACTTTTTTTATTAATCCAATTTACGGCTGGTATCTGTTAGGGTTTATTCTCATAATGCTGGGGGTGGTAATGATAAGAAGGTAGAAAGGAGGTGAAACTTTTGATTTTTCGGCATTTATTTAAGAATCAAGACACGACGGATTTGAAAAATCCGTCTCCTTGGTTTAAAAGTCTATTTGGTTATCAAGCCGCAAGTGGTGAAAAGGTTACGGTTGAATCATCTTTAGGAGTCCCGACAGTATATCGATGCATTAATATCCTTGCAAACAGTGTTGCAATGCTTCCTTTTCAAGTTTTTAGAAAGACGTCAAAAGGAAGAGAACGAGATAAGATGCATCAAGTGTCATTTGTTTTGGAAAGACGGCCAAACCCTTATCAAAGCCCATTTAAATTCAAACATTTAATCGAAACGCATCGCAATACATGGGGAAATGCTTACATCAATATTCATTGGGGTGTGGATGGCAGACCGAAAGAATTATGGGCACTAAATCCGGCTGTAACAACTCCAATCGTGGACCTGAAGACAAATAAGTTATGGTATTTTACGAATTTACCAGACGGTACACCTATTAAAATAACTGATGATGACATTATTCATCTTACTACGTTGTCTACTGATGGACTGAAGGGTAAACCACCTATTCAGATTGCAAGAGAGTCTATAGGTAGTTCACAAGCGGCACAAAAATTTAAAGGTAAATTCTTTACAAATGGTGCAGCCCATAGTGGGATATTGAAAACACAACAAGCCCTTGGAAAAGAAGCAAAAGATGTACTTCGTGATGCTTGGGAAGAAGCAAATACAGGTTTGAATAATGCTCAAAGGATAGCGATTTTGGATGCTGGTTTAGAATTTGAGAAAGTCGGGATGCCATTAAAGGATGCTCAATTTATTGAAGGTATGAAGTTCGATAAGGCTGAGATTGCAAACATCTTTAATATTCCATTACACATGATTAATGAGTTAGATCGTGCTACATTCTCAAACATTGAGCAACAGGCATTGGATTTTATCCAAAATACATTGAGTCCAATTCTTATTCAGTATGAAGAAGAATTTTCTTATAAAACATTTTCATTTAATGAACAAAAGCGTTATTATTTGAAATTTAATCTAACAAGTTTACTTCGCGCTGATTCTAAATCTAGAGCGGAATTTTATAAGATTATGTTAGATGCTGGTGCTTTCTCAATCAATAAAGTATTAGAGCTTGAAGATATAGATGGAATTGGAGAATATGGTGATAAACATCGTGTCGATCTAAATCATGTATCCATTGAGATTGCGGATGAATACCAATTAGCGAAAGCTAGTGGAGGTTTGTCGCTGAAAGGAGGTGAGGACAATTAAAGACGTATTCACTATTAAAAATCAAACGGAATCGTCAGCTGACCTATTTATCTATGGTGACATCATAAATAATACAGGTTGGAAATGGGATGATTCTGACATTATGCCTGATGATGTGAAAAATATTTTGGGGCAATTGGATGATAAAAGTAACCTTAATATCTATGTAAATAGTGGCGGTGGCTCTGTATTTGCTGGTTTAGCCATTTATAACATGTTAAAGCGCAATAAGGCTCAAAAAACTGTTTATGTAGATGGTGTTGCAGCTTCTATCGCTTCCGTAATCGCCCTGGCTGGTGATCGTGTTGTTGTCCCTTCTAACGCATTCTTAATGATTCATAAACCATGGACTGTTGGTGTAGGGAATGCAAATGACCTTCGTAAAATGGCAGAGGACTTAGACAATATTGAGTCAGGTATCATGAATGTATACAAAGAAAACTTAAAAGAAGGCATTGAAATTGAAGAAATTCAACAATTAGTAGATGCTGAGACTTGGTTAAGTGGTGAAGAAGCTGAAAAATACTTCGATATTGAAGTTGTGGAAGCAAAAGAAGTTGCCGCTTGTATGAGCGATTACTTTGATAAATATCAAAAAACACCTAATAAAGTAGTTGCAAAAGCTCCTTTTATTCCAAAGAAGGACAATAATGAACAATTAAAAATTCAAAATGCACTAGACCTGTTAGAACTATAGGTCTATTTTTTGTGCCAATATAAGGAGGAAATACCGAATGGATAAACGTGAACAAGAATTACGTCAAAAAGTTTCTGACTTAAAAGCGAAAGCAGAAGAGTTTAATAATAGCGGTAAATATGAAGATGCAAAGGCAAAAATTGAGGAAGCAAAAAACGCGAAAAATGAATTAGATAACTACCTAGCAATGAAGCAAATTCAAGTTCCTGAGCCTGTAAACTCACAAGCAGGAGCGTTACCTCCAGCATCAGTTAAAAATGAAGATCCATCATACAAAGACGTATTTATGAAAGCTATTCGTGGTCAAAGTTTAAGTCATGAAGAAGTAAGTGTTATGCAGGAATATAAAGCAGCTTTATCTGAGAATACAGGTAAAGATGGCGGTTATATTGTTCCAGAAGATATTACTACAACTATTAATCAGTTAAAACAAACGGTTGATAACTTAGAACAATATGTAAATGTACAACCTGTTTCAACAAATAAAGGAGCTCGTACATTAGAAAAGCGTGCGGCATCAACACCATTTGCTCCATTATCTGAGTATGGTAAGCCGAATGCAATGCAAGAAATTGCTTCTCCTGAATTTGATCGTTTATCTTATGCAATTGAAGATTACGCAGGATTCTTACCAGTACCAAATGATTTATTAGATGATACAGATCAAGCTTTAGAAGAATATTTACGCCAATGGATCGCTAAGAAATCTATTGCTACTCGTAACTATCTAATTTTACAAGAACTTAACAAATTGACAAAGGTTGATTTTAAAGATTATAAAGGCATTAAAACAGCGTTAAATGTTACATTAGACCCGGCATTTGCAGCTGGAGCTAATATTTTTACTAACCAAGATGGATTCAATTACTTAGATCAGTTAGAAGATAAAAATGGTCGTCCGCTTCTTCAACCAGATCCAACAAATCCAACACGTAGTTTGCTGTCAGGAAAACTGGTTATTACTTTGTCCAATAAGACAATCGCCACAGATAAAGATGGGAAAGCACCTTTCATTGTTGGTAATTTAAAAGAAGCCATCATTCTTTGGGATAGAAAACAATTATCTATCGATATGACTACAGAAGGTGGAAACGCTTGGAGAACAAATACTTCTGAATTCCGAGCAATCGAGCGTGAAGATGTTACGCCATGGGATACAGAAGCAGTTGTGTATGGACAAATTATTGTTACGCCTAAAACAGGAGCTTAATAAGGTAGGAGGTGTCCTTCTTGGTGCTAAAATTAGAAGAAGCAAAGAAGTATCTTCGTGTGGATGGTGATGAGGAGGACGATCTCATTACATCTTTCGTAACAGCAGCTGAAATATATATTAAAAATGCTACAAGTAAAAATGTGGATTTAAAAAGCGAGCTTGCTAAATTAGCAGCTCGCATTTTAATCGCTCATTGGTATGAAAACCGTGAAGCGGTTGGAAAAGCTGAACAATTGGCATTTAGTTTGCAGTCGATATTAGTTCAGTTGCAATATTGTGGTGGTGATTCAAGTGAATCCAGCTAAATTAGATAAACGTCTTACATTTCAAGTGAAAGACGATGAAGCAAAAAGCCCAGACGGTGATCCAATCGAAGGTTATAAAAATTCTTTTACTGTATGGGGCTCTTTTATTTTTTTAAAGGGAAGAAAATACTTTGAAGCAGCATCAGCTAATAGTGAAGTTCAGGGTGAAACGGAAATACGATTTCGCGCAGATGTGAATGCTGATATGAAGATTAAGTACAAGAACGTAATGTATGACATTATTTCAGTTATTCCAACTGAAAAACATACTTTATCAATCATGTGGAAGCGTGGTGGAATGAATGGCTGATGGTGTTGATTTTTTAGGTTTTGATCGCTTGATATCCGAATTAGAACAAATGGGTCTACGTGGGGAAAAGATTGAAGATAAAGCTCTTGCAGCTGGTGGCGAACCGATTCGGAAAGCTATTTCTGAAATAGCCCCAAGAAGCGATAGCCCTAAAAAAGCAACAAAAAGTGAACCTTGGCGTACGGGGCAACATTTAGCTGATAATATCCGTGTTACAAAAGCTAAAATGGAAGGCGGCATAAAAACTATTAAGATTGGAATAGATAAAGCAGATCGTTCTCCATATTTCTATGGAAAGTTCGTAGAATGGGGAACATCTAAAATGCCAGCACAACCATTTATAGAACCAGGCTTTAATTCTTCAAAAGAAGCCGCAATTCGTGCTATGACAGACATCTTGAAGAATGAAATGAGGCTGAATTTATGATGAATTTACGCCCCGAAATTGTGCAAGCTCTTGAAAATAATCAGGAGCTTGTTTCTTTATTAGGTGGAAAACGTGTTTATTATCGTAAAGCCAAAAACGCTGAAGAGTTTCCGCGTATTACGTTTTTCGAACTAGACAATAGACCAGATGGCTTTGCAGATAACAAGGAAAGTGAAAGTGAAATTACATTCCAAATAGATATTTGGTCAAAAGGCAGTACAACAGCAATCCATCAAAAAGTGAATGAAATCATGAAAAGTATTGGTTTCTCACGTTATGCAGTTGCTGATTCATACGAAGATGATACACAAATTTTTCATTACGCGATGCGATTCGCGAAAGGAGTGGAGTTATAAATGGCTGGAGAAATTATTACAATTAGTTCGACTGTAGGTGTTGATAGTCTTGTTTATGCAAAACTAACAAAAGATAATGTAACAGGTGTGGAATATGCAACGGTAAAGAAAATGGAAGGTGCTGTAAAGGTTAAAACATCTAAAAAGGTATCTTCTGAGATTATGTGGAGCGATAATAAGAAATCAGAAATTGCAGAGTCTGACGGTGAAATTGAGGTTGAAATCGAACTTCGTAGTATTTCGCTTTCAACTAAAGCAGACATTGAAGGATATCCTGAAGTTAAAGATGGCGTATTAGACGAAAAACGTGAGGGTGAAAAGCCATATCTAGCTATTGGATATCGTTTTTTAAAGGCAAATAATAAGTATCGTTATGTTTGGCTACTTAAAGGAAAGCTTTCACAAGAGGAAGAAGAGGGTGAAACTAAGAAAGATAAGCCAAACTTCCAAACAACTAAACTAAAAGGAACTTTTATTGAGCGTGATTTTGATGATAGACCAAAATTTACAGCTGATGCAGATGAACCTACATTTACAAAAACGGTAGGTGATAATTGGTTTAGTAAGGTATATGAAAAACCAGTAACACCGCCAGTAGGAAAGTAAGGGGGAGCAAAAGCTCTCTCTTTTTTATTAACTAAGGAGGAATAAACTATGAAATTAACTTTACGAATCAATAAGGAAAATAAAACTTTTAATTTACCAGAGTTCATTCCAGCTCGCCTAATCCGTCAGGCGCCTGAGCTTGCCGATATTCCAAATAACCCTGGTCCAGAGGATATGGATAAAATGGTTAAATTTGTGGTGAATGTTTATGATGAACAATTCACCTTGGATCAATATTGGGATGGTGTGGATGCCCGTAAATTCTTATCAACAACGTCAGATGTAATTAATGCTATTGTCAACGAAACTGTGGATGCAGCTGGTGGTACACCTGGAACTGGAGAAGAAGAAAACCCAAACGCTTAGAGGGGGGAGGGCTGACGTTCAGTGAGTTTATGGACGAGCTCTACCTCTCTTTATTACGTCAGGGATATAAACACCATCACATCGATAACGAAATGGATATTTGGCATTATTTAAGGTTGAATCGCAAGCATCGTGATCAAAGTAATTCAAATAGTACAAATCAAAATTCAAATGAAATTGAAGTTCCAGCGGAAAACATTATCTAGCAAGGGGGTGAGACATTGGCGAATGAAATGAATAATCTAGTAGTTAGGCTTTCCCTTGATAATGTAAATTTTCGCCAAGGTATTGCGAATTCAGGACGTGCAGTAAGGACTTTACAGAATGAATTGAAATCAATTAGTACTGGTATGGGTGGTTTTGCAAACGCTAGTGAGCAAACACGAGCCAAAACGGATGCACTTAATAGATTAATTGAAGCACAAAAAGAAAAAGTTAGAGCATTACGCCAAGCCTATGATCAAAATAAGGCTAAGTTGGGTGAAAATGATGCAGCAACTCAACGATACGCTTCACAGGTTAATAAGGCGGTCGCTGATTTAAATAGATTCGAAAATGAATTAAAACAAGTAAACCGTCAAGCTGAACAAAAAGGGATGGATAAGTTAAATAATTCTTTGAAATCCTTACAGGCTGAATTTCAGTCTATTACAACAGGCATGGGCGGTTTTTCAAATGCAACAGAGCAAACACGGGCAAAAATTGATGTTCTCACTCGCATGGTGGATAAGCAGAAAGAAAAGATTAGGGAACTTCAACAAGCCTATAATCGTGCAAAAACTGAAGAAGGCGAAGCGAGTCAATCGGCACAACATTATGCTGAACAAATTCATCGTGCTACAGCTGAACTTAATAGATTTGAAACTGGGTTACAGCAGTCAAATCGTGAATTAGAGCAGCAAGGTAATCGTTTATTGAATTTTGGTAATCGTATGGAGACATTAGGTAACCATTTGCAAAATGCAGGAATGCAAATCGGTATGGTGTTTGGCGGTATGACTTATGCGATAGGACGTGGTTTAAAATCCGCGGTTACTGAATCAATGAATTTTGAACAACAAATGGCGAACATTAAAGCAGTATCTGGTTCTACTGGAGAAGAAATGAAAAAGTTAAGCGAATTAGCTATTAACATGGGAGAAACGACAAAGTACTCTAGTGTTCAAGCAGGACAAGGTATAGAGGAATTAATAAAAGCAGGAGTTAGTTTAACAGATATTATAAATGGTGGTTTAGAAGGTGCTCTTAACTTAGCTACAGCAGGAGAGCTAGAATTAGGCGAGGCGGCAGAGATTGCATCCACAGCCTTAAATGCATTTAAAGCAGATCACCTTTCAGTAGCAGATGCAGCTAACATATTATCAGGTGCAGCAAATGCATCAGCTACAGATGTACGTGAACTAAAATATGGTTTAGCGGCATCGTCAGCAGTAGCAGCAGGGGCTGGAATGACGTTTAAAGATACAGCTACGACTCTTGCAGTATTTGCTCAGAATGGGTTAACATATAGCCCCGTTGCGGAGAGATTCGCAGCGTAAAGGACGTGAATTGCTGGGAAGCTAAGGTTATATAACTATGCTAATCAGCAGCCGAGTCATTTAGGAATAAATGAAGGGTTCAGAGACTAGGGTATGGAGTCCAGAACGGACAGTAAAACCCCACGAGCGCGCCCCATCCTAAGGTGTAAGGCGAGGATGATGATATAGTCCGATACTCCAGTGAAAATTGGAGAATATGAGATAAAGAGCTCATATATAACGAATGTAAAAGGGTCTGATGCAGGTACTTCACTAAAAACAATGCTTATGCGGTTAAACCCATCTACTAAAGAAGCGTATAACAAAATGAAAGATTTAGGTCTTATCACATATAACGCCCAAGCGGGTTTTGATTTCTTAGTAAAAAACGGTATTCAACCAGCTTCAAGAAATGTAGGAGATATAGAAGTTGCTTTAGAAAAATACGTAATGAAAACCGAAGGGGTAACAAAGTGGAACGATAAATGTGATACAGCATTCCGTGAGTTAGCCACAAGTTCGGCTTTTTTATCATCAAAATTTTATGATCAACAAGGGCATATTCAAAGTCTAGAAAATATTTCAGGAACACTTCATGAGTCTATGAAAGATTTAACAGACCAACAACGAAGTATGGCTTTAGAAACATTATTTGGTTCGGATGCTGTACGTGGTGCAACTATTCTCTTTAAAGAAGGAGCAAAGGGTGTTAATGAGATGTGGGATTCCATGTCGAAGGTTACAGCGGCTGATGTCGCAGCAACTAAAATTGATACTCTACAAGGACGAATTACATTATTAGACTCGGCATTTTCTACAATGAAAAAGACAATTGGTGACGCGCTTGCCCCTGTGGTTAGTGCTTTTGTTGCTGGATTGCAGAAACTTGTGGATGGATTTAACTCATTACCAGGTCCAGTACAAAAGGCCATTGCAATTACAGGTGGTATTGTTCTTGCGCTAACGGCGGTAGCAACGGCAATAGGTGTAGTTCTTGCTGCAGTTGGGATGATCATGTCTGGGATTGGAGCATTAGCAACAGCATTAGGAATTGCTGGTGGTGCAGCGGGTCTGGCAGGTGCTGCAGTTGGGATGTTAGGAAGTGCATTGGGAGTGCTTCTTGGTCCAGTTGGCTTAATTGCAGCCGCTCTCATTGGAACTGGGGTTGTCGCATATAAAGCATATCAAAAAGCAACAGAGGACAGTATTGCTTCGGTAGATCGTTTCGTTACGAATACAGAGGGGAAAGTAAGTTCATCCACAAAGAAAGTTCTTGGTGAGTATTTCAAGTTATCTGATGGTATTAGACAAAAGTTAACTGAAATTAGATTGAACCATGAAGTGATAACTGAAGAACAATCACAAAAGCTAATCGGACAGTATGACAAGTTAGCTAACACAATTATAGAAAAAACAAATGCAAGACAACAAAAAGAGATTGAAGGCCTTAAAAAGTTTTTCGCTGATTCATATGTTTTAACAGCAGAAGAAGAAAATAAGCGCATCGAGCAACTAAATCAGCATTACGAACAAGAAAAATTAAAGACCCAAGAAAAAGAAAATAAAATCAAAGAAATTCTTCAAACCGCAGCGAGAGAAAACAGAGAGTTAACAACATCAGAACGCATCTCCTTGCAAGCTTTACAAGATGAAATGGACAGAGTTGCTGTAGAGCATATGTCTAAAAATCAAATGGAGCAAAAAGTTATTCTTGAAAATATGCGCGTACAGGCTAGTGAGATTTCAGCTAGACAGGCAGCGGAAGTTGTAGAGAATAGTGCCAAAGCAAGAGATAAAGTTATTGAAGATGCGAAAAAGACGCGCGATGAAAAAATTGCAGAGGCAATTCGTCAGCGTGATGAAAATAAAACAATTACTGCTGATGAAGCGAATGCAATCATTGCTGAGGCAAAACGTCAGTATGATAGTACAGTTTCCACGGCAAGAGATAAGCATAAGGAAATTGTGAGTGAAGCAAAATCCCAAGCTGGGGAACATGCGAATCAAGTAGATTGGGAAACTGGACAAGTAAAATCTAGGTTTGAAGTTATGAAAGATGATGTTGTTCGAAAAATGAAAGAAATGGGTTCGGATGTTTCCAATAAATATGATGAGATGAAAAATGCAGCCAGTAATAAAGTAGAAGAAATCAAAAATACTGTTTCAAGAAAATTTGAGGAACAGAAAAAAGCTGTTAAAGATAAAATGTCAGAAATAAAACATGACATTGAGGATAAGTGGAATACAGTCGAAAAATACTTTAGCACTATAAATCTACGTTCCATCGGTAAATCAATTATAGAAGGGCTTGGTAAAGGATTAGATGATGCTTCAGGCGGTCTGTTCAGTAAGGCAGCGGGAATTGCAAATGATATTAAAAAGACTATTTCTGGAGCGTTAGAAATTAACAGTCCATCTAAAGTGATGATACCAGTCGGTAGTGCAGTTCCAGAAGGTGTTGGAGTTGGTATGGATAAGGGGAAACGATTTGTTGTGGATGCAGCAAAAAATGTAGTTGGAACGGTTAAGAAACAGATGGGGAATATGCCATCTGTTTTTGATTTTGGATTCCAAACGTCGCATTATAGTATCCCTTATAATGCATTGGGTGATTTCAATGGGTATACGCAACCACAATCATCCTATAACAATGCACCTACAGCAAAAACTATGTTCTCGGATAGATCAGGTAGAGAACAAGAACTGAATGTAACGGTAAATATGACAAACGTTTTAGATGGAAAAGAATTAGCGAATGGAAGTTACGCATATACTACAAAGCTTCAAGATCGTGAACAAAAAAGAAGAGCGGAATTTTAAGGGTGGTGAGCACGTTGGGGAAAATCAGTTTTACTTTTAATAAGATCAGAAAAGATTATATTCAAATGCTAGTTGGAAGAAAACGCCCTTCCTGGGCTCCAGTTAAAAGAAAATTAGTAAGAGTCCCTCATCGCGCAGGGGCTCTTTTTCTTAATACAGAAACGGAGGAACGTCGTATTGATGTTCCTCTTGTAATTAAAGCGAAAAAAGATATGGCTGATTTACAAAAGGTAAAAGAAGATTTAGCGGATTGGCTATATACAGAGCAGCCAGCCGAACTTATTTTTGATGATGAATTAGACAGGACATATCTAGCTTTAATTGATGGTTCTGTAGACTTGGATGAGATAGTCAATAGAGGAAAAGGTGTCATTACTTTTGTTTGTCCGATGCCATATAAATTAGGGAAACAAAATACTCATACGTTCTCTCAAAATGGCTCTACAGAAGTGGCGACTTCTTTTATCAATCAAGGGAATATAGAAGCACCTCCAATTATTGAAGTGGAGGCCCAAAAACCAAGTACATTTTTAGATGTGTGGTTTGGTGAGCAGCCGTATAATCGTGATTACTTCAGAATTGGTTATCCTTTGAAAACAGAGCAATTACCTGTAGAAAGAAATCAAAGACTTATATGGGACGAAATGGCTACCACTGTAGGGTGGAGTAAAGTCAGTTCAATGGAAGACGGCAATCTAATTGGTGAAATGAAGACAGATAAATACCAATTCTATTGTTCTGATTTTGGTACCAGTACAGGTAAAGGATGGCATGGTGCAGCTGTTAAAAAAAGTATCCCTGGTGGCCCAGTGCAAGATTTTATTATGCAAGCCTATGTTACATGTAAGAGTAAAAAAATTAATGAAATGGGCCGAGTTGAGATAGCGATACTCGATGAAAATAGCAAGGTTCTTTCCAAAATTGCTATGAACGATCTCTTTTGGCAAGCTGAGCAAAATTTCGGAACGATGGTTATTGGATATGATAACAAACCAGGGAAAACGGGATTGATTTATGAGAGTGGTGATTATCCGAATACTTGGAATCAGTATTTTGGTCGATTGTGGATAGCTAGAACCGGAAATGTATGGGAAGCATATATTTCAAAATTCTTGCCGGGGACAGAGAAAGATGATTCAGAACGTTTTGCACGGTGGACAGATGAAAATAATTATCATATGGAAAAAGCCGCACAAATTCAGATTAGTATTATGCAATGGCAAGACGTTCCACCAGTAGAAGCGATGTCAGTTAGCGATTTGAAATTTTGGAAAGTGAATTTAAATACCAAAAACGATCCGCCTTACATTTTTGACGCAGGAGACAAAATTATTATTGATACGGAAAAAAGTCTTGTAACAATTAACGGTAAGAATGCAATTAATTTAAAAGACATTTTTAGTAATTTTCCAACTGTAATATGTGGTGAGAATCGTATCAATATAATGCCAGCAGATGTTAAAGCGACTGTTAGTTATAGGGAGAGATATAGATGAGAACACCAAGCGAAATTTTGCATATTGTGGATTTTAAAACAGATCAAATCGTTGCAGCTATTCAGCCACAGAACTATTGGGACGATAAAAGGCACTGGGAAATCAAAAACAATGTTGATATGTTGGATTTTACAGTTTTTGATGGCACAACTCATTCGGCTACGTTACAACAACAAAACCTTGTTTTAAAAGAAGTACGAGACGGAAGAATTGTACCATATGTTATTACAGAAGCTGAGAAGAATTCGGATAAACGATCCATTACCACATATGCTTCAGGAGCTTGGGTTCAAATCGCTAAGTCAGGCATTATAAAACCACAACGAATAGAAGGTAAAACAGTAAACGAATTCATTGATATGGCCCTAGTAGGAATGAAATGGAAACGTGGAAAAACAGATTATGCAGGATTCCACACAATGACTATTGATGAATTTATGGATCCGTTAACGTTTTTAAAGAAAATAGCTTCTTTATTTAAATTAGAAGTCCAGTACCGCGTTGAGATTCAAGGTTCACAAATCATTGGATGGTATGTTGATATGATTCAAAGGCGTGGTCGAGACACGGGGAAAGAAATAGAACTGGGGAAAGATTTAATAGGTGTTACACGTATTGAACATTCAAGGGATATTTGTACAGCACTAGTTGGCTTTGTGAAAGGTGAAGGCGATAATGTAATTACTATTGAAAGTATCAATAGGGGACTTCCCTATATTGTTGATAATGATGCATTTCAACGATGGAATGAACGTGGTAAACATAAATTTGGTTTTTATACACCAGAAACTGAAGAATTAGACATGACTCCAAAACGTTTAATGACTTTAATGGAAATAGAATTAAAAAAACGTGTCAATTCTTCAGTTTCTTATGAAGTAGAAGTACAATCGATTGGACGTATTTTCGGACTAGCACATGAACTAATTAATGAGGGAGATACGATCCGAATCAAAGATACAGGATTCACACCTAAGTTATACCTTGAAGCACGTGTAATTGCTGGTGATGAATCTTTTACGGACCCTACACAAGATAAATATGTGTTTGGTGATTATCGCGAAATTACTGATCCAAACGAAGAACTACGAAAAATTTATAATCGAATCTTAGGGTCATTAGGCAATAAACAAGAGCTGATAGATCAGTTAGATAAATTAGTGAAAGATGCAAATGAAACAGCTAGTAATGCTAAGAAAGAATCCGAAGCAGCGAAAACACTGGCTGAAAAGGTTCAAGAGAATCTTAAAAATAACACGGTAGAAATCATTGAAGCTAAGAATCCACCGACAACGGGGATGCAACCTTATAAAACACTTTGGCGTGATATTAGTAATGGGAAGCCTGGTATTTTGAAAATATGGACAGGCGCAGCTTGGGAATCGGTTGTACCAGATGTTGAATCCGTTAAGAAAGAAACACTTGAGCAGGTTAATAAAGATATTGAATCAACAAAAACAGAATTAAATCAAAAGGTTCAAGAGACACAAAATCAGGCGACGGGACAATTCAACGAAGTAAAGGAAAGTTTACAAGGTGTCAACCGTACAATTTCTAATATTGAAAATAAACAAGGTGAAATTGATAAGAAAGTAACTAAGTTTGAACAGGATTCTAATGGATTTAAAACTTCTATTGAATCATTAACGAAAAAAGATACCGAAATTAGTAATAAATTAAATACTGTCGAATCAAATGCGGAAGGTACAAAAAGGGCTATTTCTGATGTGCAACAAACAACTAATGATCTAAAGAAGACCACAACTGAAGTTAAAGAACAAGCAGGAAAGATTAGTGAAAAGTTAACAACTGTAGAAACAAAGGTTAATAGCGATAAAGCCGGTGGACGTAATCTGTTATTAGATTCAAATGCTAAATACGAAAAAACGGATTATTTAATCAATGTATTTTCGCTAACTGAAAATTTTGTTGCAGGTGAAGAATATACTTTTGTAATTAAAGGGAGTGTACCTGCAGGTCAAAAGTTTGGTATTTGGATGAATGGTGGGTCTAGTAATGTTGGATATGCAACAAGTGTTTATGCGAATGGAATTACCTATGTAACTTTTAAAGCTGTAGCAGTAACGAGTGGAAATGAAAGAAAGTTGAGCCTATATAACTTTCCGAGTAACACTACAAAAGCCACTGTAGAATGGGTCGCTTTATATAAAGGTAATAAGCCACAGGATTGGACACCAGCTCCAGAAAATCAAGTAACGAATGATGAATTCACTAAAAAAACAACCGAGATTGAAAAAAATGTGGATGGTGTAACAAATACTGTATCTAAGGTGAAGAATAGTCAAGATGGATTCGAAAAGCGCATAACTACAGTAGAACAAACAGCAACTGGATTATCTTCCACAGTGAACGAATTAAACAATGTTGTATCAGATCAAGGGAAAAAGCTTACTGATGCAAATACAAAACTCGAACAACAGGCAACAGCAATTGGTGCAAAAGTTGAGCTTAAACAAGTAGAAAATTATGTTGCTGGATTTAAGATACCTGAGTTGAAGCAAACAGTCGATAAAAATAAACAAGATTTGTTGGGCGAATTAGCTAACAAACTTGCAACTGAGCAATTTAATCAAAAAATGACTTTGATTGATAACCGCTTTATTATCAATGAACAGGGGATTAATGCTTCAGCCAAAAAGACAGAGGTATATACAAAAGAGCAAGCAAATGGGCAATTTGCCACATCATCTTATGTAAGAGATATGGAAACCCGTCTTCAGTTAACTGAAAAGGGTGTTAGTATATCTGTAAAAGAAAATGATGTAATCGCAGCATTCAATATGAGTAAAGAAAACATTACTTTGAATGCGAATAGGATTAACTTAAGAGGTTTTATTACAGCGGATCATATCAAAGGGCAAGTTTTAGAAGGAGTAACACTTAAAACGAGTGGAAACAGATTTGTTGAAATAAATAAACAAGACATGAAGATTTTCGATTTAGATAAGCCACGTGGTTATATAGGATTTATGGAGACAAATGATGGAAGTATTCAACCTTCATTAGTCCTTGGTTCTGATAATAGAAAATACGCTGGTACAGGATCATTTTATATTTATCAAGTCATGCCGCGAATTAATGGAGTCGATCAACCTTCTAAAGCGTATGCAAAATTTGGGGTTTCTAAAGGAGAAAATGCAGAAGGAACTAATATTTGGTCAAATTATATTCAAATGCAGAATGACGGTGGACATCTGAGCGTATATTCAGATGGACAATTTCGTTTTCAAAACTTGAATGATATTATTTTTGAATCTGAAGGGTGGGCTCCAGGATATGGTTACTTCTCTGTAACTACAACTGAACCGCATATTTTTAACAATAACAAGGGACAGTTTACTTTCAAAAGAAAAGGCAGTGACTATAAAATACATTTCATAAACGGCGCCACCGATCATGATTTAATCATGGGTAATGCAATGATAAGATCAAGTTTTGTACAAGGTTATAACAACGGATTACAGATTAAAGATATGATGGGTCAAGGATGGAAAGATATAGAATTAAGAACACTACGAGCGCAAGAAAATATAAATGCTAATGGTCAAATGTGGGCGAAAGCATTTAATCCTACGTCAGCTAGAAATATGAAAGAGAATATAAAAGATATTCCTTTCTCAGCTCTTGATAAAATCATGAGTTTGGCTATAAAACAGTACAATTTCAGAGACGACATGTATGATTTGTATCAAATGCGTGTGAACAAACCAGAAGAACAAACAGAACCATATACAACAAAAGAAATTGAAACGTATTTCGGTATGATTGCAGACGATACGGACGCTATATTTACAGATAAAGAGAAACGGGCTATAAATTTATATAATACTGTTTCTATCTTTATTGTAGCTTTCCAACAGCAGTATCATCAATTTAACGAAGAGTTAACTACTGTTAAAAGTGAGAATAAACAACTAAAAGAGCAGGTTACGACCCTAGCAAGCGATGTGTCCACATTAACAGATTTAGTTCAAAAATTAATTAGTGAGAAACCAGAGCAGCTATAAGCTGGTCTTTTTTTATTGCTTAAAAGGGGTGGTCAAAGTGGAAGGGTTACAAGATGTACGAAGTGATGTTCAAGAAATAAAGCAAGATATTAAGGACATTCGCTTAGAGATTAAAAGTTTAGAAATGCGGACAACAGGCAACGAAAAAGACATTATCAATATCAACAAACAGCTAGATAAAATCAGCGCCAATACTACCTGGATTTTACGACTTATTGTCGGCGGAATTGTTGGAGCAGCTCTCACTTTCTTTTTGAAAGGAGGTGGTATGTAATGTTTGAAATTACTGTAATGATTGGAATTGTAGTAGGTCTTTCACAGATTGGAAAAACAATTGGATTACAAACAAAATATGTTCCGTTACTAAATTTAACGCTTGGCATTATGCTTGGCGTTTTATTTATGGGCGGAGATATCAAAACAAATGTATTCCAAGGAATCATCATTGGACTATCAGCAAGTGGATTATTTGACCATACAAAAATTATGAAAAAGGATGTTGATGCTAAATGAAAAAGACAATGAAACATATTACCTCATTACTTATGATTCTAGTACTTGCTGTTTCTTTTGCTACAAGTGCTTTTGCTGATCGAACACTTATTATTCCTGATTTACCGAAACAACCATACCGTTATGGTATAGGTGCTTATGAGGGCGTTGTAGCACATTCTACAGCAACTCCAGAAGCTCCAGCTATTAACATTCAAAAATATGAGTCTCGAACATGGAGAAATGCATTTGTTCACTATGCAGTCGATTGGGATGAAATAATCCAAATTGCTGATACAAAATACATTGCTTATGGTGGCGGTCCTGGTGCTAATAAACGATTTGTACATGTAGAGTTATGCGAAACAGCGGACTATACAAAATTCAAACGCAGCTATGACAAATACGTTAAGTTACTAGCTAAAATCTTACGTGACCGTGGGTTATCTGTAGAAAAAGGATTGTGGACACATAGCGATGTAACTCATTACCTTGGCGGTACGGATCATGAAGATCCAATTGATTACTTAAAGTCTCATGGCGTTTCAGAAGCTCAATTTAGAGCAGATGTACAACGAGCATATAATAATTCTAGTGTGGATGTTTCTGTTCCTAAAAAGCCATCTAAACCAGCGGAAGTACCAACAGCAGTAACAGACGGTATCGCCTATATTGAAGGTTACAACGTTAACTTACGTAAAGGACCAGGTACAAGCTATTCTAAGATTCGTCAATTAAACAAACCAGAATCTTATATTGTGTGGGCGGAAAAGGATGGGTGGTTAAATCTTGGTGGAAATCAGTGGATTAAGAACGATTCATCTTATGTGAAGTTTAATAAGAAAAGTACAGTAGATTCTTCTATTGTTGGAAAGCGCGTTATTTCAAAAGTTAACAATCTACGTTTCTATGATGCTCCATCTTGGCAGGACAAAGATGTTGCTGGTTTCGTAGATGCAGGTGAGGGATTTACAATTGATGGGAAGTTAAATGTGAACGGTTCACTACAATTGAAGGTGCACAATAGTATAGGGAAAACATATTATATTACGATAAATGAAGTTTATGTATATGTAAGATAACTGTCATACCATAATATAGTACACTCATAGGAGATAGTTAAGTGTTTGATAAAAATGAAATACAAAAAACAAATGGGATATTTCAAACTAATGCATTAACCCCAAATTTAATTGGCCCCACACTCCCGCCAATCCCACCATTTACTTTACCAACCGGCCCCACGGGTCCAACAGGAGGGACAGGCCCAACGGGAGTAACGGGTCCAACAGGGCTAACAGGTCCAACGGGAGTGACGGGTCCAACGGGAGTGACGGGTCCAACGGGAGTGACGGGTCCAACAGGGATAACGGGTCCAACGGGAGTAACGGGTCCAACAGGGATAACGGGTCCAACGGGAGTAACGGGTCCAACAGGGATAACGGGTCCAACAGGAGTAACGGGTCCAACAGGGATAACAGGTCCAACGGGAGTAACGGGTCCGACAGGGATAACAGGTCCAACGGGAGGGACTGAAGGTTGTCTGTGTGATTGCTGTGTTTTACCTATGCAAAGCGTTTTACAACAACTTATTGGAGAAACTGTGATTCTCGGCACTATTGCAGACACACCAAACACGCCCCCACTTTTCTTTCTATTTACTATCACTTCCGTAAATGATTTTTTAGTTACAGTTACAGATGGCCCCACAACCTTCGTGGTTAATATTTCTGATGTAACAGGGGTAGGTTTTTTACCACCAGGACCACCTATCACATTACTTCCACCTGTCGATGTAGGATGTGAGTGTGAATGTCGTGAACGACCAATTAGACAATTATTGGATGCGTTTATTGGATCTACAGTAAGTCTTTTAGCAAGTAATGGTTCTATTGCAGCAGATTTTAACGTGGAACAAACAGGACTTGGTATAGTGCTAGGTACATTACCTATAAATCCAACTACAACCGTTAGGTTTGCTATTTCAACTTGTAAAATTACAGCTGTAAATATAACTCCTGCTACAATATAATAGATTTCTTTCAGAAGTATCTATTTAATTTCATTGATAATGATTATGTCATACAAACATACTTTGAAAAATGAATAATAAATGCACTACCAAAAAGGCAAGCATATACCAATGCTTGCCTTTCTTCTAACGACGATGTTCAACAAGGTCGATTACACCTAAAACGACGTGAGCTAAACCAAAACCAAATACTGTATTTGCAATCATTTTATTAGTTCCACGAGTTTGTTTAAGAGCATAACCTGCTGCTGTCACTGCTGTACCTAGAGCTGTTGGAATTAATCCTTCACGAATGTCCACAGTGATGCCTCCTTGTTCCGTAGTTAGTAAATTTGTTTTAATGCATTGAAGTAAAGTATTAAAACAAGTATTAGTATTTTACTTTTTAATAAAACTATGTAGAATTTCCATGTTATATAATTAGACAAATTTAACATTAAACATACAGTATATACGAAGGAGTATGTGTATTATCTGAACAAAAAAGTGCTAACAAGTTTGAAAATGAACTTGCTAGCACCTATACAAAATAGACATAAATTATCGCTGATATGTCTTCTTCAACAATAGCCATAATCAATTAAAACACACTAATATGAAATGCTCATAAACACATTCTTAATATACATGCAAATATACTCTTAGGCAATGCATATAATATAAATAGTTAATTAGATACATAGGAAGGTGGGATATTGATGGAGAGTGCATCTATTTCTAAAAAGTTTAACGTATTATTTGTTAAGTCTAGTGTTCCTGTATATTTTCCGGTACTAGAAGAATCTATATTTAACAGTTTGAAAAGAGCTATTGATGACGTGACGATGGTTACATACGAAAACTTGGTAAAAACAGCTTTAGAGATACAACCGAGTCTTATTATTGTATTCCATGGTTTTGAAGAAGGAATAAGTAAAGGAATACAAGATTTAAAACAATATAACTTTAAGACCGCACTTTGGCTCACAGACGATCCGTACTTTACAGATGTAACGAAAACCTTGGTAATGGATTATGATTATATTTTTACGCAAGATACAGGGTGTATTAATTTTTATAAAAATCTTGGATGTAATCATGTATTTTATTTACCTCTAGCAGCAGAACCCCCTGCATATACCCCCATATTTAGAGAAGAAGACTATATGTATGATATTAGTTTTATAGGGACTGCTTTTGAAAATCGGCTTGCTTTCATCGATTCAATTTCCGAATACTTGGTGACTAAAAACACCCTAATTTTAGGGAATAATTGGAATAAATTGAAGAGTTATGAATTATTGAAAGAGAAAATCGTACTCTTACCATTTTTAGTTTATGAAAATAATACAAAATATTACAAAAGTAGTAAAATTAATATTAACATACATCGAACTATTGAGGATTCAACATTTAATAGAAATGAACTAAAAATAAATGCTTGTTCAATTAACAACCGGACATTTGAAATAGCTAGTACAGGCTCTTTTCAAATGACAGATATTCGTTCAGATTTAGAAAAATGTTATATTCCAGGGGTACAAATTGAGACATTTACCTCTTCAGCTGATTTTATAGAAAAAGCAGAAATTTATTTAGCAAATCCAGAAAAAAGAAAAAAAGTCGCGATGGAGGGATTCAAGAGGACACTCATCGAACATACATATGATGAAAGAGTGAAACAGTTGTTAAAAATAATTGAAATCAACTTTAAAAAAGAAAATTAAGGTTCTGTGGCAAAGTTTTTTCTTTTTAATTTTCAGAGTAAAGGCGCGAATTAAAAGGATAAATGTTATGAATGTACAAAAAACTTTGTTTATTCAATCGGATATTCTGTTTTATTATCCAGAATTAGAAACATCTATTTATAACAGTCTTAAAAAAACGGATAAAAGGGTGTATCTATTTTTTAGATATGTTTCATTTAATCGAGGTAGATCCCTCACAGAAAATGAAACTGTATAAATAGGAGTGAATATTTTCTATACAAAAGTATGATAGAGTTTTAAGGTATAGTAGCGATAGAAGGACTATAAAAAGTGCTAACAAGTTTGCAAACGAACTTGCTAACACTTATACAGAATAGACATAAATTATCGCTGATATGTCGTCTTTAAAAATAGTCTTAATCAGTTAAATCACACTTATACGAAACGTTCATAAAAACCGTCTTAATATCAAGAATATAATCATCCAGATATTCCTTTACTTTTGAGGCGAAAACGAGGCATGATATTGATTTCTACCCCAGAGCTTGCATCAAATAATAAAAAAATACGGTTTGTAAAACTAAAAATACAACAGGCTACAACCGGCATGAAATGGATTAAGATATTTAGAAATTTAAAAGATAATTTTCATATAGGTGGAGAGGTGGATTTAGACCATATTCTCCAATATCCGAAAGATTATATTGTAGGGGCAAATAAAAGAGTGTTATTTCCATACAATGAGAGAATATATAAAGTTCCAGGCACTAAAATAGAACCGGGTATAAAAGTAAAGGAAAGAGAGTATTTGTTTAAAGAATTCCAGCGCAAATTCTCTTATTTCACAATACTTCCAGAATGTAAAAAGGTAGCAACAAATAACGAAAATGAATTATTTCCTTTATTTGCACCAAAAGGATTAGAGACATTAACATTAGAAGTTTGGTCTGAAAATATAGCACTTGACATAGAACAAGCATTACTTGATAGCGAAGTTGTTTTGGCTAAAATTGGTGAAAATTCTTATGTATTGAATACAGATTTCCCAGTGTTATTAAAGATTGTGAGATACAATATTGAAAAGGTGTTACAAAATCCATATAAAATGCAATATTGCCAAAAATACAAAACAAATCTTGTAGATGATGTTACGAAAGCTGTCTATGCTACCGCGGGTGAGCGTAGTGATGCGACATTAGCATTAATCGCAATGAAAAATTGTGATGGACGCGAAAAAATTGATCCAAAACAAATCATTAGAGAGGGATTTGCACGAACAAACCGTATTTCAACATTTATTAATTTATTTATAGGCCAAAGTGTATCACGTAACACAATTGTAAATAGTGTTTTTAGTTTATTAGAACAAAAAGGATTTTTGAAGCGTGGTTGGAATAAGATAAATTTACCTTGTACATATGTTAATTTATCAATTGAACGAATATCGAAATTTGATTTCTTACCCATTTTTTCAAAAATAAAAGGAAAAGAAATTTTATATAAATTATATGGGAATACAGAGTGGCAAACGATTGATTACGTATTATTAAATATAAATAAACATAATGCATTTTTACCACAACCATCAAAGAGAAATGATATGGGGGCTCTTTTTAAACAATATGTTTTCGAAACATTAATGGAAATCGTACAATATGCAAAAGAACAAAATGAACAAGTTTACTTCATTGTAGATGCGAATTTGAGAAAATATTGGATAAAAGAGTTACAAAATAAAGAAATTAATACAGATATTTTACCTGATATTGTTCCTGAGGTGTTAAAGGTTCCAAACTTAAATCTTATTAGAATAAATACAGGTTTTGATGTACCAAGCTACGGGGCAATAGAACGTGATGATGCTCTAGATAGCATTGGCTTATATGCAGATCAAAAAGGGATGTATTATAGCACTGGTGAATATTCACTTAATTGTAGTGAAATTTTTCAGCGATATATACTTGAAATTCTACCATTAGGTGTAAAACCTGTAGAAAGGGATTATATCGCTAAAATGATACATTACATGTGCTGTAATTCTAGTATGCTTTCGAAAAAGAATATACATATGATATATTCCGTACATATGGAAAAAATAATAAAGAGCTATATTACTGACATAGATGCAAGAGAGTTTAAAGAGTTTGATGATGAATTGGATGTAGATGTAGTAAAAGTAGAAAAAAAAGATACAATTATTCTACTTTAAATACTAGTAAACAAATCCTGCTCGTTATATCGATCAGGATTTGTCATTTTTTTATGTAAATAAGGATATCTTTTGTCAAGTATCTTTTCGTTTACATATTTACTTTATGTGCAGACAGGATTAATATGTTTTTTAGAAATACAAAAACTATATCATATGGAAAAACGATTTTTATTAATTGAAAAAATTTGAAAGGAATGGGGAATTGTGAAGAAATTAGATGTGCTCTTAATGCTACTGAGCGGCCTCTTTCCAATTGCAGGACTTACAAAGCAAATCCCTCTAGAACAATCTCTATTTATTGGAGGGCTTTTATTTTTTACTAGTTTCGGTAGTTATTTTGCTAAAAAGATGTATTCACGTATATGCAGCTGGATAGCGTATGCGCCATTTATAACATTACTGTTAGTTATTTGGCATCAGGATATTTCAACAAGCTCAATCATAGCAAATGCGAAAATTGCTGCATGTGTCGCGTTAATTCCATGTTTATTCCGTTTTCGTACATATGGACTTACTTTGGGCTTATTCTCATTATGGGCCGCTTTACTATGGGATATAAAAGAGGTACAGTCGTTAGTCATACTTGAACGCATGACGAGTTTAATGACAAGCCATTATGTATATATATTACTATTAATTGGAGGGCTTGTATTAGGAGGATTACTTGCGATGTTCATTCACCGCAAAAAGAAAGATAATAATAAAGAAAATATAAATCTACTTGGACCAAAAAAGAAACGCAAAAGATTATCAATTAAGATTCGTCTTCCAAGATTGCCGAAATTAAAGATGAAACTATTTAAGTTTGGTGGGAAAGAATCTAAAAGTAAAATGCCAGAAAAGATCCATGAGTATAAGTACGAAGAACCAGTTGCAACATATGAAATGACTGAGCAAATAGATTCATACAAAGAAAATGCAGTTCAAGGTCAAACAAGGATGGAACGCCGAAGAAATAGGTATAATGCATAATGCAGTTTAATAACCCCGTAATGACTTATCTTAATATTGATAAATCATTACGGTTTTTTATGTAATTAAATAAAGATTGCTAATGAGGGAGGAATAGCATATTTTATAGGTGGGAACTTAAATAAAATAAGGAGAGGATAAAATGCTTATCATTACATATATATCTGCTTGTATATTATTCTTAGTTAGCTTTTTACATGTATATTGGGCTTTCGGAGGTAATTGGGGGACAAATAGTGTTATTCCAACTAAATCAGGGGAAAAGGCGTTTACACCTCGTGCCGGAATGACATTGTTCATTGCATTATTATTAAGTATGGCAGCAATAATTTTGTTGCAACAAGCAAAAATTGTTCATTTTGCAGTTCCTAATGTTATTATTCAAGTCGGTTCCTGGATTTGTATGATCGTCTTTTCTATTAGAGTAATTGGTGAGTTCAATTATTTTGGTATCTTTAAACGACAAAAAGATACGCACTTTGCTAGAATGGATACCGGTTTATATATTCCACTTTGTGTATTGTTATCTTTATCTTTCTTATTAGCAATAATTTTGTGAGTAAATAATAGTAGTTTCTTTTCTCAAAATATATGTAAACGTGAGAAATCTAAGAGTAAATAAAAAGGATGTAAGCGCCTTCTTGTCGAAATGTAAATTATTATGAAAGGCGGTGACACTATGAAGTATGTAAAAGTTAGTATGAATGGTGGAAGTGAACACAAATTTTCAATGACTTTAGATCGGTTTGAAGAACTTATTACTACAGAGAATGGGATATTAGAAAATAAATTAGTATGTATTGAAAATGTAATGATTAATCCTACTAATATATCTTCTGTAGTTGAAAAAATTGGTGTACCGGCTAAGTTTATGGAAGCTTAAAATCGTTAGATAAAAAACATCCATTGAGGATGTTTTTTTAATTTATAATTATGAAATTGTGAAGTGAATTTTTGAGTAGATTTTTTAGCAATGACTATGCATATATTAAGTACCTGAACATGGTGCTTAATATATGCACGAAATAATAAGTACAAGCATATATTATGTAGTAGGACAAGATCTTCGTGTCCTACTTAATACTCAGAAAAAACCTCTAATCACATAAGAGCATCCAATTGCAGGGTGCTCTTATTTTTTATGAAAATCTACTACGAGCCTTATTTTATAGTAGGATGCAATAATAAAGGGCTATTTTGAAATAGTGTTCTTTAGCCTTTAATTTTAAATTTATCTTTAATGTTAATAAATATTAAAAATAATATGATAGCAGAAATTAAGTTAGATAAGTAGAAATCTTGATGAAACAGTAGTTCGAAGATGACATAGAAAGTAACTAATAAGGCGATAGCAGGTAGTATGCAAATAAATATAAATCTCCAATTTTTTAAGTAATGTTTATAATTTGTAAGTACTCTATCCATAAATATAACTCCTATATTTTTGTTTTTATATAATTATACATTTAGATACAAGGATTTTCAAAGTAAAAATATTTAGCAATTCAAAAATATAAGGAGAGCTTTTGTTGAAAATCCAGATTGTTTTAGCAATCCGGATTTGACTTTAAAGAACTATACTAAAATGATACACTATAATCTACGTTATTTTTGAAATGAATAGAGGGATTTGTGTGATAGATAAAATTAAAAATGCTGTAGAGGATATGTACGAAGATGAGGCTAAAGATTTACTTCAAAGCATTCTCATACAGTTGAATTTATTAGAAGAAAACTATAGTGAAGATACAATTAAAAATTTGATGGATATTCCAAAACAATTAACGAGTAATCCTACTTATAAAAGGAATGTAAAAGAAAGTACGCACGTACATATTGCCTTTGATGATTCAACGGCTGGTTGCTTAAAATATATGTTAAATCAAGAAGAATTATATGAAGAGAGTATTGTTACTTTTTCTGAATTCTTTTCAATTGGACCAATATATAAGTTGCATACGAATGAGGGGCAACTAGCAAGACAGAAATGGTTAATAAATAACTTAACTGCTTATGATAGTTATTTTGAAGAAGAATATTTATCAAGATTTATAGCAACTATAGAAGAACTACATACTATTCCTGTTGAAACGCCTATTACAATTTGGAAGGCTGATAATGCACATGAACATGTAGGCTTAAGTTTTGTAATGGCACAATTAAAGGATAAGAAAAACATTCGAGTTATTAATACGTCTGAAGCAAGTAGAGAAATATTAAAACAAGAGTATGATATTCGTGGAACGGGAGAATTACCACCTGAAAGTTTAGCTCTATTCCAAAAAAGTTTTATAAAGCTACCTTATTTAACTGAAGAGAAGCGCATGAAGCTTGAAAATGAGTGGGAAAGATTATCGAAAAGCATAGAATGTTTAAGAGTGTGGGAAGAAAATGAAGTGCATTCTGTACAAGAAGATTATTTTGATCAATTTATAATTGAATGTGCGAAAAGTGTGGGTGCTGATCGAGAGTTCCTCAAAGCTCCTAGAGTAATTGGTGAAGCACTTGGTCTTGTTGAACAATTGGTTGGAGATACTTTCTTAGAATATCGCTTGAAACAATTAATTAAACAAGAAGTATTTGAATTTGAAGGTTCGTTAGATGAAATGCGTTTTTATAGTGTGAAGTTAAGGAAATAATAAACAAATTCTATTTTTAAAAAGCTCGTATTTTTAATAATACGAGCTTTTTAAGTTGAATTTGGGCTATACATAAGCTTCCCAGAGAGGGCATATCACATATGAATGTTAAAGGTAATGAATGAAAAGAAGGTGATTTATTAATATGTATAACCAACACAATTATCCATATGATCAAGCGATGTATTATTATCCACAAAACTACGGGTATGAACCTACAAATGAAGTGAGAGATATTGAACAAGAAGACTATAGACCAGATGATGCGGAAGATGCTCCAACGTCACCACCGCCGTCGCAAGCTCCGTCGTTACCGTCTACGTTTGCGTCTCCAGCTCAAGCAGGCAATATGAAATCATGGATGTGTAACTGTCTAGGAAGATGGGGCTATTTACGTTTACATCGTCCTGGTCCTTTTGGAAGAGATTTATGGTTCTTTCCAACTGAAGTGAGAAGAAATGGGGTATCGGGTTACACTTGGCAAGGTGGTCGTCGTCGTAAAGTAAGTTATCGCTATCAACAAATTAGTAATTTTATGTGCTTCGCATAAAGAGAAGTGGGTGAGTGAAACAATTTTACTCTCTCACTTTTTTATTTTTCAATATACGAAGTAAGATTTTGGTTAAAAATTTACAATTTTCACGTTTTTATTGGAGTATAATGCATATGTTGGGTTGGTTTTCAAAAACAAATGAGAGTGAGGGAATACAATGTCAATGAAAAATAAAGTTGGACTAAAAATAGAGGATGGCATTAATTTAGCTTCAGCTCAATTTAAGGAAGATGCGTATGAAATTTATAAAGAATCTAGAAAAATGCAACCTATCTTATTTGTGAATAAAACTGAACTAGGTGCGGAATGGCTTATCACAAGATATGAAGATGCCTTGCCGCTTTTAAAAGACAGTCGCTTAAAAAAAGATCCAGCCAATGTATTTTCTCAAGATGCATTGAATGTGTTTCTTACCGTTGACAATAGTGATCATTTAACTACTCATATGTTAAATTCAGATCCACCTAACCATAATCGTTTACGATCACTCGTACAAAAAGCTTTTACACCGAAGATGATCACGCAATTGGAAGGAAGAATACAGCATATTGCAGATGATTTGTTAAATGAAGTCGAGCGAAAGAATTCATTAAATCTTGTTGATGATTATTCATTCCCTTTACCGATCATTGTAATAAGTGAAATGCTCGGTATTCCAAAAGAAGATCAAGCGAAATTTAGAATTTGGTCTCATGCTGTCATTGCTTACCCAGAAACACCAGAAGAAATAAAAGAAACTGAAAAGCAACTATCTGAGTTTATTACATACCTTCAATATTTAGTTGATATTAAACGAAAAGAGCCAAAAGAAGATTTGGTGAGTGCTTTAATACTTGCAGAGAGTGAAGGACATAAACTTAGCGCTCGGGAACTATATTCAATGATAATGCTACTAATTGTGGCGGGACACGAGACAACGGTAAATTTAATAACAAATACGGTATTAGCGCTTCTCGAAAATCCAAATCAATTACAGTTATTGAAAGAAAATCCAAAATTAATTGATGCCGCTATTGAAGAAGGATTACGATATTATTCTCCAGTTGAGGTTACAACTTCAAGATGGGCAGATGAACCTTTTCAAATTCATGATCGAACAATTGAAAAAGGAGATATGGTTGTCATTGCCTTAGCTTCTGTAAACCGTGATGAAACTGTATTTGAAAACCCAGAAGTATTCGATATTACTCGGGAAAATAATCGCCATATTGCCTTTGGTCATGGTAGCCATTTCTGCTTAGGAGCTCCACTTGCGAGGTTAGAAGCAAAGATTGCTATTATTACTTTGTTTAATCGAATGCCTGAACTACAAATAAAAGGCGATCGTGAAGAAATTAAATGGCAAGGTAACTATTTAATGCGTTCTTTAGAGGAATTGCCTTTAACTTTCTAGAATAGTTAAAAGGAGACATGCATACATCGAAAATAATTTACATAGAGTATGTATGTGTTATTTAAATTCGAAACGGAAGGGTGAAAACATCCCAATGATCAACTAATTCTATTTGTAAGAGATCTTCGTTAAAAAACGAAATATTCTTCTGAATAGGGTTAGTCTGTACATTTATAGAAAAGGGATGTATTTCGCTCTGCGAATATATAGTCTTTTTATATGATTTGTGCTGCCTCCTGTTCAGAACATGAAATAGGAGGCTTTTTTATGTCGACAAATGTAGTAACGAAACAAAACAATGGGGTATCACAAGTATTAAAAAATCGGTTTGTACAAGGGATTTTAGCATCAGCATTATTTTTACAAATAGGAATATGGGTTCGAAACTTTGCGGTATTACTATATGTAATGGAAATGACAAAAGGTGATGCTTTTGCTATTTCGATGATTTCAGTTGCTGAATTCGCTCCAATTTTTATTTTTTCATTTATTGGCGGTACTTTTGCTGATAGGTGGAAGCCAAAGAAGACAATGATATGGTGTGAAACGTTAAGTGCCATTTCAGTATTCGCTGTATTAATTACGCTTATGTTTGGAACGTGGAAAATTGTGTTTTTTGTGACACTCATCTCTGCAATCCTTTCACAGTTTTCACAACCATCTGGCATGAAGTTGTTTAAACAACATTTATCAACGGAACAAATCCAATTAGCAATGTCCATATATCAAACGATATTTGCAATATTTATGGTATTAGGACCAATCCTAGGGACATTTATCTTTCATAGTTTTGGAATTTATATTTCAATCATCATAACAGGTATCTCTTTTTTACTTGCGGCAGTTGTATTGTTATTTCTTCCGAAAGATCTTGAAAACGACGTAGAAAAGAAAGATATCACTCTGCTACAGGAGATGAAGGATGGTATTAAGTATGTCAAAAAGAAAAAAGCATTAACTTTGCTAGGGCTTTGTTTTATGGCTGCAGGACTAGGTATAGGATTAATTCAGCCATTAGGTATATTTATTGTGACTGAGCAGTTAGGATTATCAAAAGAGAGTTTACAGTGGCTACTAACAGTAAATGGTGCGGGAATGATTGTTGGCGGAGCATTAGCAATGGTATTTGCGAAAAACGTTGCTCCGCAAAAGATGTTAATTATCGGTATGCTTGGTCAAGCAATTGGTATTGGCATTATAGGATATTCTACAAATTTATGGGTGACACTTACAGCTCAGCTTTTTAGTGGCTTAGCTCTTCCTTGTATCCAAATTGGTATTAATACGCTTATTATTCAAAATAGCGATACTGATTTTATAGGTCGTGTAAATGGTATTTTAAGTCCGCTATTTACCGGATCAATGGTAGTAACGATGAGTATAGCTGGCTCATTAAAAGAGATGTTTTCATTAAGTATGATGTATGAAGGGACGGCTTTACTTTTTATAATTGGATTATTGTTTATTTTACCTATATACAATTTAAAGCCAGTAATAGCGGTAGAAAGTGAACTAAGTGGTAAAGGAAGTGCCGTACAAAATGAATCCTAATCCAAATATTAAATACCCTATTGAAGGAAATCAAAACGTTCAATTTATAAAAAATACAATAACAAAACCTAATATACTTGTTGGTGATTATTCTTATTATGATGCGAAAGATGGAGAAACATTTGAAGATCGAGTATTACATCATTATGAATTTCTTGGGGATCTCCTAACTATTGGAAAGTTTTGTTGTATTGCATCTGGAGTTAACTTTATTATGAATGGAGCGAATCATCGGATGGATGGATTTTCGGCATATCCATTTAATATCTTTGGAAATGGGTGGGAGAAGTATACACCTAGTTTGTCTGATTTACCTTACAAAGGCGATACAGTTATAGGAAATGACGTTTGGATTGGTATGGACACAACTATTATGCCCGGAATAAAAATAGGGGATGGTGCAATCATTGCAGCTAAATCTGTTGTGACTAGAGACGTCGCACCATATACAATTGTTGGTGGAAATCCTGCAAATAAAATAAAAGAGAGATTTTCAAATAAAATAATAGAAGAATTATTGCAAATTCAATGGTGGCATTTTGACATTGAAAAAATAACTGAAAATATAGATGTGATTGTACAAGGAGATATTGAACCATTAAGAAAGCTAAAAAGGGAATAAAAAATGCATGACAAAGAGTATCATACCTCCGAATTTTGTTAATGATAATAGAACAAGGAGGTGTGATACTATGGCACAAGACGTTTTATGTGAAGTAAACAACTGTAAATTTTGGGCGAACGGTAATAAATGTAGTGCAGAGGCAATTTACGTAGTAAGTCATAAAGGTAAACATGCATCTACAACGGAAGAAACAGATTGTAAAACTTTCGATCCAGAAGTGTAAATTTTTGAAGGGTAGCCAAATCGTGGTTGCCCTTTTATTAATTATAGTATTGATAATAAATATCATTTTCATTCATTGTTTTTAACTTTTCTTGTTATTTTTTCATATTTTTTTCATAAGTGATGTAATCCAACTCAATTCATGTTCAATTCGTGATTTACTAAATTCAATGACTTCAGTAATAAAAGATGAGGTAACATCTAGAGACTGAATAGCAGTAAGCTGATTATGTAGTACGTTTTGACGTACAGTCAAAATCTCTTTTCTAGCCTCATAGTCAAGTTTTTCAAATAGAGCGATACGAACAAGAAATTCTGCATTGTTTGTCGCAAGTTTTTCGGGAAACTCTCGTAACATTTCAGAAAAAATTTCTTCTCCTGTTTCTGTTATATCGTACATATTTCGGTTTGGTTTTCCGACTTGTTTATGTATTTTTTTCGTTATAGCACCCATATTTTCAAAACGCCGAAGGGCAGGGTAAAGCATGTTGTGATTTAATTCGAAATTCTCACCTAAACGATTTTGAACATTTTTTTTAATTTCATATCCATGTTTTGGTCCTGTCGTTAATTCTGCTAGCAGTAAAATGTCAACGTACATAAAAATCCCCCTTATATATTTCTCAAGTTCTCTAATGAAAAATCCCCTTTAGTATATGTTAAAATAACATATGTTAGTTTATACAACTTTGAACTGCCGACCTATCACTTTTATTGTAAAAGAAAAGGGAGGAAAGAACTATGGCTTCACCTGAAAATGTTATTTTAGTTCATGAAATTTCAAAGCTGAAAACAAAAGAAGAATTATGGAATCCGTATGAATGGTATCGTTTGATGAGGGATAATAACCCGGTTCATTATGATGAAGAGCAGGATGTATGGAATGTTTTTTTATACGATGATGTAAATCGTGTTTTATCAGATTATCGCTTATTTTCAAGTAGAAGGGAGCGCAGACAATTCTCAATCCCTCCTTTAGAAACTAGAATAAATATAAACTCTACAGATCCACCAGAACATCGCAATGTACGCTCCATTGTTTCTAAGGCATTTACTCCAAGAAGTTTAGAACAGTGGAAACCTCGAATACAGGCTATCGCAGATGAACTTGTACAACATATCGAAAAATGTAGTGAAGTTAATATCGTTGAACAATTTGCTGCACCTTTACCTGTTACCGTTATTTCTGATTTATTAGGAGTCCCAACAACAGATCGTAAAAAAATTAAAGAATGGTCTGATATTTTATTTATGCCGTATAGTAAAGAAAAGTTTAATGATCTGGATGCCGAGAAAGGGATAGCATTACATGAATTCAAAGCATATCTTCTACCGATCGTTCAGGAAAAGAGATATCATTTAACCGATGATATCATTTCCGATTTAATTCGAGCTGAATACGAGGGCGAAAGATTAACAGATGAAGAAATTGTAACCTTTTCATTAGGTTTATTAGCGGCTGGGAATGAAACCACTACAAATTTAATTATTAATAGCTTTTATTGCTTTTTAGTAGATTCACCTGGAATTTATGAAGAGTTAAGAAAAGAGCCTAACTTAATTTCAAAAGCGATTGAGGAAGTATTACGCTATCGCTTTCCTGTTACATTGGCCCGGAGGATTACAGAGGATACAAATATATTTGGTCCATTCATGAAAAAGGATCAGATGATTGTTGCGTGGGTTAGTGCAGCGAATTTAGATGAGAAAAAATTTTCACAAGCCTCTCAATTTAATGTACATCGAACAGGAAATGAAAAGCATTTAACTTTTGGGAAAGGTCCTCACTTTTGCTTAGGAGCACCACTTGCACGTTTAGAAGCTGAGATTGCATTAACTACCTTTATAAATGCTTTTGAAAAAATAGAGCTATCTCCATCTTTCTGTTTAGAAAAATGTATATTGGAAAATGAACAAACATTAAAATACTTACCTATTCGATTGAAAGTCAAATAAAAATCTTAACAAGGTGCATACATTTGCATCTTGTTTTTTGTTTCTCAATTGTGAGTTTTAGATAATTACCTTAATATGGAATTGTATGAAACGTAGAGGAGGATTCTTATGTTGACTTGTAATGGAAGTAAATCATTTCAAAAGTTTATTAAAGGTGTTACAGATCTTATGGAAAACGGTTTATTTGAAGAAGAAATAGTGTGTGGCATTGAAAAGTTACTAGAAGAACTTTTAGAAAAGAAAACATGGCTTCCGTTAGATAAACAGAAGGCGAATTTGACTCAATATGCACGACATTTATTGTATGAAGATCCGCTCAAACGTTTTGAAGTACTAGCTCTCGTATGGAAAAATGGACAATCTACCCCTTTACATGATCATGATGGCACATGGGGGGTAGAAGGCGTTTTTTCAGGAAGGATTATGGTGCAGAACTTTATACAAACGAAACAACTTGGTAATTCACTTGTTTATTTAACACATACAGGAAATCTTTATTTGGGAGAAGGAGAAACTGATAAAGTAATTCCGCCAGCAGATTGTCATATTCTTGAAATCAGCAAAAATGAAAGCGTTATTACGATTCATGTCTATGGAAAACAGTTAGAAAAGTTTAAAGTATATATCCCAACTGAAGAAAAAAATGTGTACATGTGTGAGACAAAATACATTAGTTACAATTCATAGTTTAAAATCCAAAGCTTTTTAAAAAGAAAAGCTTTGGATTTTATTTTTAATTATTTCTTGACCTGAAACGCTTTTCATAAATTATAAATAAGAAGTACCTCACGAGGATTGTATGAAAACGATACCTAATAATTAATTGGAACTCGTGTATTTATAGAAAGTGGTGAAGAAATAATGAAATTAATCGCAATTGATTTAGATGGAACTCTTCTTTCGGGGAATAAAATGATAAGTAAAGAAAATGCAGAAGCAATTCGAACATGTCAAGAAGCTGGCCATGTCGTAGCAATTTGTACAGGACGTTCTATTGTTGACATTGAGCGATTATTGTTAGAAGTTGATTTAGAGTGTCCAATCATTGCGGAAAATGGCGCGCTTATATATAAAGATAAGAAAATGATGAAGAGATATCCAATTCAAAATATGCAGGCACTTGAAATTGTAGAATATCTTGAAGAGAATGGTTTATATTATCAGCTCTATACTGATAAAGGTGTGTATGTCCCGGATTATGGAGTAGAGAGTGTACGTAATGAAATTGAGTATGTGAAGAATTCAAAAGAAAATTTCGACTTGAAAGAGTTAGAAACAATCGCAGCATTATATCTTGAGCATACAGCGTTTCATAGTGCGGAAAGTTGTAAACCAATTGTAGAAACAGATATACATGTGCATAAACTATTACCATTTTCTTATGATATTGAGAAATTAAAAAAACTAAAAGAAACATTTCTTCATAATACAGATTTAGCAATTACATCTTCATATTGGCACAATTTAGAGATTAATCATCGAGATGCTCAAAAAGGGAATGGATTATATACTTTAGCAGAACATCTTAATATTCCGGTTGAAAACACTGTAGCGATAGGTGATGGGCTAAACGATGTTTCAATGATGGAAAAAGCGAACATATCAATTGCAATGGGGAATGCAGTTGAAGAAATAAAAGCAAGGTGTAAACACGAAACGTTATCAAATGAAGAACATGGTGTGGCACATGCTTTATATAAATATGTAATGTAATTAAAAAAAGAAAAAAGAATCCAAATGGATTCTTTTTTCTTTTTTATTAGGGGTAAGGTATTCTATGAGATTCATAGAAGCCTTATTACATTTCATTATATAGAATATATTGGAATAAATGTTTATATTTTTCATAAAAATTGTGAATATTTTATGAACTTTATACTTATTGCATGTTTATACCGCTATTAGTGAGGCGTATGACTCTCAAGTGAAAATTCAGTGAATGTAAGGAGGAATTCAAGTTACCTAGACAATAAATGAGGAATGAGCGAAATATATACTAATTAAAGGTGTATTCAGTATGTATATTCTTTTCTTATTTTAATTGAAAAATAAAATTTATTTGAATAATTATTCTACAGCTATATACCTACACTAGCTTTCTTCGTATAATGGAGAAGTATGAATTTTAGATTTGTATTAATTTTACATATTGAGGTGAAAAAGGAATGAATTCGCGGCTAATGGAACTTATTGATGTGAGTACAATAGAAACCATGGCAGAACAATTTTATAAATTAACTAACATATCACATCAACTTCTTGATGCTGAAAAAGAGTGTGTTTTTTCATTCGGAATGAATGAGATAAAAAAGAGTAAACTTCCAAAGATTGAAATCCCCATTTTCTTATACAATCAACATTTAGGTTCTTTTGTTGTATGGTCCAAAAAAAGTGAAATTTTCAGTTGTCAAAAATACTTTGAAATGCTCTCAAGTTTAATTTTAGATGGCGCAATAAAAGTATTTCAAAGTAAAAATACAACGTTGCTTTCTCGAAAAGAGGAGGAACTACATACGATTTTACAAAACATGCCTGTTATGGTCGATGCGCTTGATTATAATGGAGATTTTGTTTTGTGGAACCGAGAATGTGAAATTGTAACAGGTTATACCGCTGAAGAAATAATTGGAAATCCAAATGCACTGCAATTATTGTATCCTGATCATAGTTATCGGCAGCAAATACAAAAGAAATTTTTAACTTGTGGAAAGAATTTCAGAGATTGGGAAATGCACTTAACGTGTAAAAATGGTGAAATCAAAACAATAATGTGGTCGAATATATCAGAACAGTTTCCTGTAACAGGATATAGTTATTGGGCTGTTGGTGTAGATATTACGCATTTAAAAGCGATAGAAGAGCAGTTAAAACAACAAACATCTGAACTGGAATTAATTTTTAAAGCTTTACCAGATTTATGTTTCTTAACAGAAGATGATGGCACGATTATTGATTACAAGGCAGGATCTCCTACGAAGTTTTACGTACCCGCAGAAGCTTTTATGGGAAAAAAGTTTTACGAAGTATTACCATCTTCAGTAGCGCAGCAGTTTCAGGAAGCCATTAATCAAGTGAAGGAAAAAGGAACGAATGTAATTGTAGAATATCCACTCACACTTAATGGAAGTATTGATTTCTTTGAAGCTAGGTGCTTACCATTATTACGTGATAAAATTATGATTATTGTACGCGACATTACAGAGCGAAAAAAGACAGAAGAATTGTTAAACAAATCAGATACGCTTGCAGCAATTGGTCAATTAGCAGCTGGTGTAGCTCATGAAGTGAGAAATCCTTTAACTGTAATTAAAGGTTTTATACAGTTATTCCAAATTAATAAAGAAGATCAAGAAAAATATTTTGATCTTATGCTTTCTGAAATTGAAAGGATAGAAGCGATCCTGCAAGAATTTCTGTCAATTGCTAAAACAGATGAGATAAATACAGAAAAGAAAAATATTTATCAAATTTTTAAAAATGTCGTATCGTTAATGAATACAAAAGCAATTATGACAAATATTCAAGTTGAACTATTTACGGATGACAAAGATATAATTATTGAATGCTCAGAAAATCAATTGAAACAAGTATTTATTAATATTTTGCAAAATTCAATCGAAGCTATGCCAAATGGTGGGGAAATTTCAATTCACATAAAAGAAATAAATGATGATGGTGTCATCATTCATGTAATAGATGAAGGAATAGGCATACCTGAAGAAAGAATTAAGAGATTAGGTGAACCTTTTTATAGTACGAAAGAAAAAGGGACTGGTATTGGATTAATGTTAAGTTATAAAATTATTGAAAGTCATCAAGGGACAATTAGTATCATGAGCGAGGTTGGTGTCGGGACAACGGTAACTATTTACTTACCGAAAGTACAAAGTAAACAACCTCTGTCGAATTGTGACGATAAATGTATAGCAGTACGCACTAGTAGTAATTCTTAAATCACTTAATACCCAATAACAAAGCGATTAGTGAAAGCTAAGCTTTTTGTTATTGGGTATTTTTATATTAAATTTAGTAACCTTTACTTTTTCTTTACCTTTGTTTTAATTTCTATTAAGTTTTAAACATTATATTAATATTTGTACAAAGCAATGTATAGAAAATGTACATTACTTTTAATATAGAAATGTGATTATTATTTGGAATATTGTAAGGAGGAGATTATGACGAGGTGAAAAAGCAAGAGAAGAAAAGTGGTAGAGTATTACCTCTCCGGTTAAATATTTTATTCCTTTGTGTATTTTTATTATTTTCTGGCATTATTATTCAGTTAGGGAAAGTGCAAATTTTTGATGGAGAAACATATAAAAATGAAGTAGAGAAGAGAGAAAATGCAACCGTGGGCCTTTCTGTACCACGTGGGAAAATATTTGATCGTGAAGGAAATCCAGTAGTTGATAATAAGTCTTTACGTACGATTACATATACAAAGGTGAAAGGTGTAAAACAAGAAGAAATATTAAAATCAGCAAGACAACTTGCAGACATTATTGAAATGCCACAAGAAGATATTGATAAGTTAACTGAGACTGATAAGAAAGACTTTTGGATGCAATTAAATCCAGAACTTGCTCAAGACTTAGTATCCAAAAAAGAAATAGATAAGTTCCGAAATAAGGATATTACCGGAAAAGAGCTAGACAAAAAAATAGAAGATTTAAAAAGGAAGCGCGTTACAGATAAAAATCTTCAAGAACTAACAGCTAAAGATATAGAAGTGTTAGCTATTAAAAGTAAAATGACCTCAGGTTTTCAAATGGCACCTCAAATTATTAAAAAGGACGTTAGTGAACAGGAATATGCGGTGATTAGTGAAAATTTAGCGAACCTCCCAGGGGTAGATGCATCAGTTGATTGGGAGAGAATCTATGTAAATGATGGTCTATTCCGTTCTGTCCTTGGTAACGTTTCAAATGCTGATGAAGGATTGCCACGTGAAAGATTAGATTATTATTTAGTGCGTGATTATAGTCGAAATGATAGGGTCGGCAAAAGTTATATCGAACAGCAATACGAAGATGTACTTCATGGTACAAAAAAAGAAGTAAGAAGCATTGCTGATAAACAAGGAAATACTATTAGAACGGAAACTGTTACTGAAGGGAAAAGCGGTAAAAATTTAACTTTAACAATAGATATGGAATTGCAAAAAAAAGTAGAGGAGAGCATAGAAAAAATATTAAAACAATATAAAGGATCAGAATCAATGTTAGACCGTGCTTTCGTAGTGATGATGAATCCCAAAAATGGTCAAGTATTATCAATGGCTGGGAAAAAGCTTGTAGAAAAAGACGGGAAAATGGAAGTAGAAGATTACGCTTTAGGCACGCTGACTAGTTCTTATGAGCTTGGATCAACGGTTAAAGGTGCGACAGTGTTAACAGGGTTTGAAACAAATGCAATAACTCCTGGAACACATTTTTATGATGCACCTATGAAGTTTAAAGGAACTAAGGAGAAGAAGTCTTGGAAAAATTTTGGTGATATAGACGATCTAAGAGCGTTACAAGTATCTTCAAACGTTTATATGTTTAATATAGCATTAAAAATTGCTGGAGTGGATTATGTGAAAAATAGTTCACTAGATATTAAACAAGAATATTTTGATAAAATGAGGTATTATTTCAGGCAATTTGGATTAGGCGTACAAACTGGTATTGATTTACCAAATGAAACTGCAGGACAAATTGGAAGAAAAGATCATCAGCCTGGTTTCTTATTAGATTATTCTATTGGACAATATGATACGTATACACCACTTCAGCTTGCACAATATATTTCGACTATCGCAAATGGAGGGTATCGAATGAAACCACAAATTGTTCAAGAGATTAGAGAACAAACCGTTCAAAAAGATGAGGTTGGTAAAGTAGTACAATCAATAGAACCCGTTGTTTTAAATAGAATCGATATGAAACAAGAATATATTAATCAAGTAAAAGAAGGATTTAGAAAAGTATTTCAAGAAGGAGATGGAACGGGAGTAAGAGTGTTCCAAAAAGCACCATATAAACCAGCTGGTAAAACAGGGACCGCACAAACTGTATATGGTGGAGAAAATGAAATTGGGCGAAATGCGAAAGGCGATCGTAGAGAATGTTATAACTTAACATTGGCTGGATATGCGCCATATGATGATCCAGAAGTAGCATTTTCTGTTGTAGTACCGTGGGTTGAAAATGATAAATCGGGCATTAACTCCGATATTGGAAAAGAAGTTTTAGATGCTTATTTTGATTTGAAAAATAAGCGATTAACTGGTGAAGCGCCAAAAACAGATAACTCTAAAGAGAATTAAAATGGACGAAACGTCTCTAGCATTCATGTGAACTAGAGGCGTTTTTATCTGGGGATAGATTGGAAATGAGGTATATATGAAGCTGTTTATTCTAAAATATTGGAGGAACATATGTAGCTACATCTTAATTATAATAGGGGTTATTTTTATTAATAAGTCATTTTTATTTTGTATGGTAGAAGGAATTTCGATGCAACCTACTTTAAATGAAAAAGATTATATACTTGTTAATAAGGTAAACGTCTGTTTATCGTCTTTTCATTATGGGGATGTTGTCATCATAAAAAAAGAAGACGAGCCTATTTACTATGTGAAACGAATTATTGGATTATCGGGGGATAATATACAATTAAAAGAGGATGAGGTATATATTAACGGTAAAAAGCGTGATGAGTCGTATATACATTTAGATATGTTACAAGTATCCAATCGTTTTTCAAATTTTAGAGAAATAAAAGTTCCTACGCATAAATTATTTGTGTTAGGTGATAATCGTAATCATAGTAAAGATAGTAGGAATACACTTGGACTTATTGATGAGTCAAATATAATAGGTAAGGTAGAAATGGTATTTTATCCATTTGATCATATAAAATGGATAAAATAATTCTATTAACGATTCACATTTTATAAAATAAATCATATATTGATAGCATAGGACAAGCAGAAAAGCTTGTTCTAACCTCACAGAACACTCCTTATCACGGTTAGGCATCTACATAGGTAGATGCTTTTTTTATGTTGATGACTGAAAATTATTTATCAACATAATGTAACAAGCACTTTAGGACTATTAGGGGACGATTACATGTACAAATAACAGTATGCTTAATTAAAACAGTGAAATGTAAGGAGTGAGGAATAAGTGCTAAATATTTTAGTGGTTAATTTTCCAGCAGAGGGACATGTAAACCCTACATTAAATTTAGTAAAAGCCTTTACTGAACGAGGGGATCACGTACATTATATTACAACGGCAAACTTTAAGGATAGAATTGAAGATTTAGGAGCTACTGTACATACTCATCCGGATCTATTAAAGGAGATTTCTATTGATGCTGAAACCTCATCTGGGTTAAATGCTTTCTTTCATGTGCATGTTCAAACTTCTTTATATATATTGGAAATTACGAAAAAATTATGTGAAAGTATAAATTTTGATTTCGTAATTTATGATATATTTGGCGCGGGAGAGTTAGTAAAGGAGTATTTACAAGTTCCAGGTGTAGTTTCCTCACCTATATTTTTAATTCCTTCAGAGTTTTTGAAGACATTACCTTTTCATCCAAATGCAGATATACCATTCCAACCAGAGGAGATCTCTGAAAAATTACTAAATCAGATGGAACATAAATTTGGAGTAAAACCAAAGAATAATCTTCAATTTATGAATAATAAGGGTGATGTTTGTTTCGTATACACAAGTCGTTATTTCCAACCTAATAGCGAATCGTTCGGAGAAAATAACATTTTTATTGGACCGAGCATTTCAAAGCGTAAAACAAATATAAAGTTTCCACTGGAATCACTTAAAGAGAAGAAAGTTATTTACATTTCAATGGGAACACTGCTTGAAGGACTCGAACCATTCTTTAATACTTGTATTGATACTTTTTCAGATTTTGATGGGATAGTTGTAATGGCAATTGGTGATAGAAATGATATTTCAAAAATAAAGCAAGCGCCAGATAATTTTATAATTGCTCCATACGTACCTCAATCAGAAATATTAAATGAAGCAGATGTTTTTATTACACATGGTGGTATGAATAGCGTACACGATGCCATTCATTATAATGTCCCATTTGTAATAATACCGCATGATAAAGATCAGCCTATGATAGCGCAAAGATTAACTGAGCTTGAAGCGGCACATAGACTATTGAAAGAACATGTTAATGTGCACACTTTAAAAGAGGCTGTAACAGATGTTCTTTCAAATGAAAAGTATAAAAATGGTATAAGAAAACTGAATGATAGCTTTATAGAATGTGGTGGTTCAAAAGAAGCAATTGCAGTTATTGAATCTCTTTTAAATAAATAATTGTAATAATATAAAAGCATAGAGGTTCTCACCTTTATGCTTTTATATTCCTATCCAGCAAATTGCACAGCAGTATTTGCATGTAAAAAAGCAGTATCAAAAACGGGAATAGTGAGATCATTTTGGGAGATGAGTAAAGGTATTTCAGTACAGCCTAATAATATACCTTCAGCGCCGTTTTGAATTAATGATTTTGTAATTTGTAATAACTTTTCTTTAGATGTTTCTGAAATGATCCCTCTACTTAATTCATCTAATATGACATGGTGGATAAAAGTTCTTTCCTCGTCATTTGGGATAATTGTCTCAATGTTATATTTCGCTAATCGTGATTTATAGAAATCTTGCTCCATCGTTTGTTTTGTTCCTAATAGTCCGATACGTTTTATATTCTGTTCTACCATTTCTTTAGCACTTACATCACCAATGTGAAGAAGCGGGATAGATATTGCTTGTTCTACTTCCTCGGCAAATAGATGTACGGTATTTGAACACATTAATAAACATTCAGCCCCAGATTTTTCAACTTTCTTTGCAACTGTAACTAGTTCATTTTTCACTTCTTCATATTGATGGTTTTGTAATAAAGTAGTTACTTCACCAAAATCCATACTATATAAAACTAACTTTGCATTTTGATCGTATTGAGAGAGTGTAAGCGTATTAATATGTTTATAGTATAATGATGTAGATTCCCAACTTAATCCTCCAATCAAACCAATAACTTTCATAATGCATTCCTCCCGAAACGATTTTGAATTCATTATTTCACAATTCCGATAAGAAAACAATGATTTAAATGTGCCATTTAACAAAAAATAAAAATAGTAAGAAAAGTGTTGAAATTTACACTTTTTAGTGCCATAATACGAATTACAAATTAATACTTATCCAGAGAGGTGGAGGGAACGGCCCTAAGAAACCTCAGCAACCCCTATGCAATTTTATAGGAAGGTGCTAATTCCGCAGAGGACACGTTGTGTTTTTTGAAAGATAAGAGGATTCTTGAACGTGAAAGAAAATGACCTCTTATATAAGAGGTCATTTTTTGTTGTATAGAAAGGGAGTGTAGATGCATAATTCATTTTTAAATTAAATATAGAGTAATAAAAGTTGACTAATATGAGAGGGGAATTGTAATGAACAAATTATCAACAAAGTTAGTAGTAGCAATCGGTATTGGAGCAGCATTATACGGGATATTAGGACTTTGGGGATTTTCTATTGCACCGAATACATTTATTAAACCAGCATTAGCTATATTAACTGTTTTTGGAGCATTATTTGGTCCAGTGGCAGGACTGTTAATCGGACTTATAGGTCATACAGTAACAGATACGATTGCTGGCTGGGGGATTTGGTGGGGCTGGGTTATTAGTTCAGGGATTATTGGTTTTTCGATGGGTCTTATTCAAAAAAGAGTTGGTTTTAGTGTGAAAAACGGGTCGTTTAACAAGGGGCATATTTCTTATTTAGCAATTACTGGGTTAGTTGGTATTGTCATTGCTATTATATTTGCTGGGGCATTCGATATTATTGTGATGGGAGAACCATTTGACAAAATTGTTATACAAGTATTAGGAGCAACAATTTCCGATGTTATCGTTTTCTTAGTAGTTGGATTGCCACTTACAATTGGCTTGGCAAAATCTAATAAGAAACATACACATTTAAAAATTGAAAAGTAGGGATGTTAACATGCAACCAATTATTTCGTTTGAACAATTTACCTTTCAATATGGGCATGCTGCGCAGCCTACTTTAAGTGATATTACCTTTCATATATACCCTGGAGAAAAGGTGCTAATTGCTGGACGAAGTGGTTCAGGAAAGTCGACATTAGCTCATTGTATCAATGGGCTAATCCCATTTTCTTATGAAGGGATTAGTACTGGTAACGTTTTAATTGCTGGAAAAGATCCGCGAAAAGGCAGCATTTTCGAGCAGAGTAAAAATGTGGGAACAATTTTGCAAGATCAAGATGCTCAATTTATTGGTCTGACAGTAGAAGAAGATGTAGCTTTTTATTTAGAAAATGAATGTGTAAATCAAGATGACATGAAAAAGATTGTTTCGGACTCATTAAGAAAGGTGAAGATGCATACGTTTCATAAACAAAGTCCACATGAATTATCAGGAGGTCAAAAGCAAACAGTTTCTCTTGCTGGTTTATTAACAACAAATGCGGATATATTATTGTTCGATGAACCGTTAGCGAACTTAGATCCACTAAGCGCCGTACATACGATAGAACTTATGAAAGATATACATGAGCAATATAATAAAACGATTGTCATTATCGAACATAGGATAGAAGAAATTTTAAAGCTGGATTTAGACAAAGTTATATTAATTGATGAAGGTAAAGTCATTGCAATAGGAACACCAAAAGAAATCTTAGCGTCAAATATATTGCCACGTATTGGCTTAAGAGAGCCTATTTACATCGAAGCATTAAAGAGATTACATTTTGATCGTAATAATGACGTAATATATCCAATGGAAAACCTTCAAAAAGAAAAGATAGGCAACGTTCTAAAAGAGTGGATGGAGAAACAAGTCATATTAAAAGGTAATACTAAAAACAAGGAATTACTTAAAGTGGAGAATTTATCATTTTCATACCCTAATAAACAAAAAGTATTAGAAAATGTAAACCTTTCAATATATGAAGGAGAAATTGTGGCACTATTGGGACATAATGGAGCAGGGAAATCCACATTAGCTCATAGTCTTATAGGCATAAACAAAATAAAAAATGGGAAAATCTTGTTAGAAGGTGAAAATATTAGTTCTTGGTCTATTCGTAAACGTGGGAAAATCATATCTTACGTGATGCAAAATCCAAATCATATGATTACACAGCCTACTGTTTTTGAAGAAGTTTCATTTACATTAACATTACATAATTTTTCTAAGGAAGAAATTAAGAATAGAGTAGAAGGAACTTTAAAAATTTGTGGTTTATATCCATTTCGTAATTGGCCAATTCAAGCACTAAGCTATGGGCAAAAAAAGAGATTAACAATCGCATCTGTATTAACAACAAATCCTAAGCTTATCATATTAGATGAACCGACAGCGGGACAAGATTATTATCATTATAAACAATTTATGTCGTTTATTAATAACCTAGCTAAAAAGGGTATTTCATTTATTTTTATCACTCACGATATGAATCTCGCACTAGAATATGCAGACCGTGCAGTAGTTCTACATGAAGGGGAAATTATTGCGGATAATACAGTGTCTAATGTATTTGGTGATCAAGAAACGTTACAAATAGCTAACTTAAGAGAGAGTTCTTTAACCAAGCTTGTTAAATTTAGTGGGATTGCATGTCCGGAAAAATTTATGGAACTTTATTTAGATAGTAATAGGAGGGAGGAAGGTGCATAGTACATATTTTCATCGTATGGATGGGGTAGTGAAATTGTTTTTATTTATTTTTTGTATGACGCTTACTTTTTTGTTTTTTGATTTTCGGGTGTTGCTAATATTATTTATCATTGGGTGTATCGGACTCAGCATTGCTAAAATTCCATTTCATAAAATTTTAATTGTTTTTAGTGTCATATTTACATTTAGTTTATTAAACTCTGTCATGATTTTATTTATTACACCAACTCATGGATCTGAATTAACTGAATCATATACCTCGTTTTTACATATTGGATATGCAACGATTACATATGAAACATTATTTTATGCAGCTACACTTTCATTAAAGTATTTTACGTTATTACCATTTACACTTCTTTTTATATACACGACAGATCCAAGCGAATTTGTAAGTAGTTTAAGTAAACTTGGTATCCATTATAAGATTACATATGCAATAAATATTGCACTACGTTATATTCCTGACATCCAGTCTGAGTATAAAATTATTAAACACGCGCAAGAAGCGAGAGGAGTGGCTTTTGAAAAAGGAGAAGCAAGTTTATGGGTTCGTATGAAGAACCGTGTTTTAATTTTCTGGCCACTAATCATTCATTCTCTAGAAAGAATAGATACGGTTTCAAATGCAATGGATTTAAGAGGATTTGGAAAGAAGGATAAACGTACATGGTTTTATACAAGTAAGGCGAAACGTAAAGATTTCATCGCTTTATTTGCCGGTGTTTTCATATTCATTGTTGCGGTATATTTAAAATTAAACGTATTTCAAAACTTTTGGTATCCATTTTAAAGCACTCTTTAAACGAGTGCTTTTACTTATTTTTATGTAGACATGCTCAAAAAAGGGATATACACATAATGTATAATACGAACCAGTTAAAATGATCAACTACCTATTAGTTTTCAAACCAAAAGGAGGAGAAAATATGAGTTACGGTGGTTCTTGTGGTTTTGGTGGAGGTTTCGCTTTATTAGTTGTGTTATTCATTCTATTAATAATTGTAGGATGCAGCTGCTGGGGCGGAGGATACTAATTTTTAATTAGTCTTCACAAATGTAAACTAAAAAAACATTGAAGATACTTATGTATCGAAACAAATAAAAAAGGAGCAACTATGCCCCTTTTTTATTTGTTTAAATGCGTATTCTTACTATATTTCGGGAACGTAATCGTTAAAGTTGTTCCTTTACTAACGATACTTCGGATTTTTAAACTTCCATGCATCGTCTCAATAATCTTAACAGCAACCATCGTACCTAAACCAGTGCCTTTTGTTTTTGTACTAAAATACGGTTCACCGAATCGATTTATTTGCTCCTGTGACATTCCAACTCCGCTATCTTCAATTCGTATTTCAACTTTACTATTATTGATAGATGAGGAAATATTTAAGGTACCACCATTAGGCATTGCTTCAATACTGTTTTTTATTAAGTTTAAAAAACATTGTTGAAAGTGCTGTTTATTACCAACAATGGTTGCCTCAGAAAAATCCTGTGTAATATGTATCGTATTCATATTACATAATGGCAATATCATATTAATAACTCGATTTAACTCTTGTTTTACTGAAATTTGATCTAATTTTTCTGGAGCAGGTTTGGCAAACGTTAAGTAATCATCGATAATTTCTTGGGCACGATTTAACTCTTCAAGTATATGTTTAATATATTCGTCTCTTGATTCAGGAGTTAAATTTGGTGTTTTTAAAAGCTGTGTAAATCCTTTTACGACCGTTAAAGGATTCCTTACTTCGTGCGATATACTTGCAGCGAGTTGGCTAACAATCTCCATTTTTTCCATTTTAATTAATTTTGAGCGCATTAATACAGCATCTTTTATAACTTCATTTATATAAACAATAAATAACATTAAAGTAGTCGGTAATACCATGAAATAAATAATATATAAATTATTCACTTCAAAATCTGATAAAGTTAATACAATTACAGTTGTAAATATTGCTAGGAAAAAGGTTAAAAACATGGAAAAAGCTACTTTAAGTTTTCTATTATATGTATTAAATTTTGAAGATGCGAGTGCTGTAACGATGAACATTATTCCGTAAACAACGACTGTTAGCATGTTAAAACCATAAAATATAAATCTTGTAATTAATAAAATTGTAAACAATATGATACCGACAGGGAATCCACCATAAAGCGTACCTATTATGACCGGAATTTGTCTTAAATCATGAATACAACTTTCATCCATATAGATAGGGTATCGCATACATAAAATAAGCGGGATACTAGAACAAAGGGTAATCAGTAGTATTTTATATTTCTTTAAATAGTGCCGGCTATCATATATGAAATAAAAAACAAATATACTACATAAAATGTATAGAAGATTATTTAATACGTTTTGATTAATATAAACAAAGTCCATAATATTTGCCTCGTTATTCTGAATTTACTTAACATATGTATTATACATGATAACATATGTTAAAGTGAATAAACCTTGTTAATACAAGATTTGTTTGGCTTTTTGTTATAAAATGCAAACATTCTACAAGCGTTAGCTATCCAAAGATACTTTTACTAAAATTTTTTACTCCTTCTTCCTGCATGTTCGGTAAAACATGAGAATAAATCCTAAGAGTTAATGAATACACGGAGATTTCAAAGAGTTGTAGACAAGTTTTCCAATTGGGGTACAGCTGAAGAATTGTGTAAGGCAGTGAGGGATAAAAAAGAAATAATTCCAGTAAGGGTTTATTTGGGAAGTGGCTTTAAAACTGATGTTGTCGAGTACATGCGGTAGTAAAAGAGAGATAGACATATTAAAAAAGTAGAAATTGATGTTAGTAGCAACAAACTTTTAATAGTGAAGGATGGAAATGTAACAGCAGTCAATCCACCAATGAGCGGATTTGGTGAGCAAGTCGCGGTTTGGATAAACGGTAAGGTTGATCGTGTAGATGTGAAGTGAAAATCGTAATAAAAAAGAGCTATGAGTGGAAAGGCTCATAGCTCTTTGTATAAGGATAATGGTTTTATAGGTAAATATTGTTATAAAACCCCAAAAAAATTCAATGTTAGTAAATTAATCGGTATATGATATGGATTTTATAGAAAGAGAGCAGCTAGTTGCTCGGCAGGTTCTGTAAGACAAAACAGTAGAGAATATTAACAGAATATAGAGGGTTATTCTAGTTGTTTGAACGTAGTTAAAGAAAGAATATCACTTACTATCAATGTTATTAAAAACTATCTGTGACTTTCATTTCTTTATTTTATTCACAAATAGTTCCAGTAGCTATTCCGGTTGGAGCGACACCTACTGGGACATTAGTGATAACAGTATTCGTAGCAATATCAATAACGGAAACAGTATTACTAGCTTGATTTGTAACATATGCTCGAGTGCCATCAGGTATGATGGTTACTTGATCAGGAGATAAACCAACAGAAATTGTATCAATCACAGTATTTGTCGCCACATTTATTACAGATACATTATTACTAACTTTATTTACAACGTAAATAAGATTTCCACCCGGTGTAATATCTATACCAACAGGTTCGGTACCTACGTTAATTGTATTAATAACTGCATTGGTAGTGGTGTTAATAACAGAAACAGTATTGCTGTTTTGATTCGTGACATACGCACGAGTGCCATCTAGTGTAAACACGATTATTCTAGGACGAATGCCAACAGGGATGGTAGCGATAACTGTGTTGGTAGCAGTATTAATGACAGAAATTGTGTTGCTTAATTCATTTGCAACATATGCAAAGGCTCCATTTGGGGAAACAGTAATCCCTTGTGGAGCGATGCCAACAGGAATGGTATTACTAACTGTGTTTGTTGCCGCATTAATGACAGAAACTGTATTATTACCATGATTTCCAACATAAACAGTTGTGTTATTTGGAGAAACAGCTACACCTATTGGATTAGTTCCAACAGGAATGGTACCAATCACAGTATTCGTAGCAGTATCAATAACGGAAACGGTATTAGAAAAAATATTAGTAACATAGGCACGAGCTCCATTTGGTGAAACCGTTACTTCAAGTGGTGCATTACCTACAGTAATTGTATCAACTACTATATTTGTTCCGGTGTTAATTACAGATACTGTATCATTTGTAGGGTCATCTATGAGTCCTGCATTTGTAGCATATACTAGGAAATTACATGCAGGTCCGGTTGGCCCGGTTGGCCCGGTCGGTCCAGTAGGTCCCGGTGGACAATCACAATCTCCAGTAGGGCCCGGTGGTCCTTCAGGCCCTTGGATTCCTTGCACACCTTGAGGTCCAGTGGCTCCTGGTGGTCCTTCAGGCCCTTGAATTCCTGGCACACCCTGAAGTCCAGTGGCTCCTGGTGGTCCTTCAGGCCCTTGAATTCCTTGTACACCCTGAGGTCCAGTGGTCCCTTCCGGTCCTTCCAGTCCTTGAATCCCTTGGATTCCCTGAGGCCCAGTAGGTCCCGGTGGTCCAGGAATTCCCATTCCGGTCCCTGAACCAGTAGGCCCAGGTGGTCCTGGTGGTCCTTGAATCCCTTGTACACCTTGAGGTCCTTCCGGTCCTTCTGGTCCTTCAGGCCCCTGAATTCCTTCTACACCTTGAGGTCCTTGAGGCCCTTCAGGCCCTTCCGGTCCTTGAATCCCTGGCACACCTTGAGGGCCTTCCGGTCCTTCTGGTCCTTCAGGCCCCTGAATTCCTTGCACACCTTGAGAACCCTGAGCGCCTCTAGGTCCAGGAAATCCTCTAGGTCCAGTGGCTCCAGTCGGCCCCGGTGTTCCGATGTTGCTTAATAGCGAACTATTTAAGATTCCTTGTAAAATTAAGTTGAATGTTTGCTGTAATAAGGGGTCCGATATATTTGAACAATTTATAAGTGAAGACAAGCTTTGGAATAGAAATTGGAATAATGCTGAGATTTGAGTGAGAGATGCGGTAGGTAAAGAATTAATTAATTGATTTATAGTTCTTATAACTAAATTTCTATTTCGTGTATTTGGTTGTACTGCTATTAATAAATCATTTAATGCCTGTAATGCTGATTGGAGTATTTGTATAGTTGTTGGATTTGGTGTTGTGAAAAAAGAAAGGATGGCTTGATTTAATTGATTTATTATTTGCAATAATTCTTGTTGTTGAGCATTCGAGAAAAAAACAGGTGTACAGCAATTACTTTGATCACAAGGGGATATAGAAACAAAGCAGGGTTGCTGAAATTTATCACACGAATTTGATTTTCGATTATATCTCATAAATACCTCCTTTAAAAAATTAAATGTTAAGTAATTTTTGGTAAATTATTAGCAACTGAATTTGTAGGTATATGTTTAATTGAAATGTTTTTTCCTTCAAAGTATATGCCAATAAAATTGTGGTGTTCATATGGGGGATATAGCCAATACTTGGTTGCTAGGAGGAAATTGTAATCATAGGAAAGGAAATGAAGGTTACAAAGTTTATAGAAAAACGATTGTATTTTAAAAAAGCGTTATTGTAATAAAAGTTGAAGTTTATTAAAAAGAAGGAATGAAGGAAGATGTAAAAGATTTTGAAAGATCCATAAAAAAAGAATTCAATAAAATTCTGAATTCTTCTACACGTATTTTTATTTGTTAATCCATTTGGAAATAATAGGATAATGAAAGTCTTTTTCTTGTAGCACATATAAAATTCCTTTTATAGGTCCAAAAATTAACAAGAGAAACAGTATTAGATATAAAGGAGCTACCCGGAAAATAATCAAAGCGTTATTTGAAGCCAAGTCTAAATTAGACCAAAATAGCATTAAGATTCTTGTTATGAAAAGATTCCAAATTACCGTAATTATCCAAATGAATAGTTGGTAAAAAACAGCTTCAAGGATATTTTTCTGAATGTTTTGTGATTTGCATACAAAATAGAAAACCAAAGGTATATAAAAAATTGTGACACTAAAGAAAATAAGAATAAAAAAAGATAATAATGTAAGAAAATGCATAATTAATTTTATGTTCTTTTCTTGAGTTAGGATCATTAAGGTCCTCCTATATTTATGAGATTTGTTGTGCCTATTAAAATATGTACTGTTGGTAATTATAACATGAAAATGAATTGTAATAGAATAATGCATTAAAAAGAACAAGTAATAAATTAAACAAAAGCTTTATTTTGTTATAGATAAATAGGTGACTCAGCAATTGTGCTAGCCGAGTCACCTAGTACTATCGAACCAAATAATGTTCTTTTTCTATATGTAGTTATGTGGAGTTCTTAGAGGCTAGCCCAATAGACAATTAAGGGACAAATAGAATCATTTTAGAGAGTTTTACATTTTATTATGTTAATGCTACAACAGCAAGAGTTAAGCCCAACGTATTTAATGTATTAGAATATGGTCCTACATTAACAGTAAGAGTACTTGTTATACCTGGAGGTGTAGTGAAAATTGCGGGGGCTGATACAGAAGTGAATCCGGCTGTATATCCTAGAGAAGTACCTGATCCAATGATTGGATTATTATTCAGATACATAGTGATACCTGCCGAATTACCTCCTGGTTGAATGATAACTTGCACTTCATAGATTGCCAAATAGGTTCTTCCACCTTCAAGTAAAACAGTTGTTGGTGGTGTGAATGAGATTGCCGTGCCATTAGAATTTACCACGGTATCTAGTGGAATCGCAGAGTTTACAGAAACTATTGATGAGGTAGTTTGAACAACATTTAAACTGTTAGCCGTGGGAGATGGACAAGAACAAGGTTTGTGAATGTTAGAGTTGTTATCATTTTGATAATTCACAAATAATCAAGCTCCTTTACGTAAGATAATTTTTTATCCTATATAAAACGTAGCTTTTTTGTATCTAAGTTATTTTTAATAAGTTTTTAAAGATAAGTCGAATATTATTGGTCAGTCAACTCTTAAAAGTATTTGATACTCTGGGATTTAAAAGTGCATCTGATAAATATATATGAATGTTTTTTAAGGACATTACTGTAAGTTAGGAAACATAATAAAATTGTTATTTGGAACTGTCCATGAAAAAAGAGCACCACCGAAAGTGCTCTTAGAAAATACATTTTATATTCTGTTTTGAGCTACGATTTTTATATTCTCTGGTGGAATGATATCTTGAATTTTTTCTTTTAAATCTACTTGGACCATTTCTTCAAGATGTTCAAGTGAAACTTCAAAGTTTATACATTCCGCAGTTGGGATGATTAATAAAGAATAATTTTCATTCCTTTTAACAACAAGATATTGCGATTGATCTGTTATTACTATACACCCTTGTTGAATGCCTAATTTACGATTGTCTTCAAAAGTCATAAATGTTTCTCCTTTTATATGTATTGCCGATAAATAGTTTACTACATAAATACATTGGTTCATATTGAGAAACCTTACATTAGTATTACAATTTCATATGGTTTCTGAATATCTTGTGGGCTAGTAATACGGAGAGTGTAAGAAGGTTCAATTGAATATTTAACAAAATCCTTATTTGAAAACAAGAGCCCTAGAGTTAGGGCTCTAGGGCTTCTTGTTTTGGTATTCTCACATGGTTTTTCAAAAAGAATAGAACATATTGAAGATAACATGTGAATGTTTCATAAATGTATCAAAAAAGTGAACAAAATTGCTATTGCAGAAGAAGCGGAAATGAAGTTTCTAATACATAAGTACGTGCAAGGTATTATTTCCATTGTATAAAATGCGTATGGGACACCTAATCTTTGTTTTATTGGGGGAAAAGAATATGTTATGAACTTGGTTGAATGAAAAAATGAAAATTTTACTTTTAGAGTGAAACTAAACAAAAACGCTATTTGAATAAAAGAAGTTAGACAAGAATGAAGAATAGTCATTTCTTGAGCTGGGGAGGTTAACGGATATCCAAATTAAATAAGGGTGATTATGTGTTAAAAGGTAAAGTGATTAGTTTGTTTTTTGGAATTGTAATGGCAGTTTCATTTTTAAATCCGTTAGATATCAAAGCGGTTAATAGTAATGATCAAGAGCTTTATGATTCTTATAATACTTTATTAGCGCCATATGCAAGTCAAGTTATCAGAAGCAAGCTTGGACCAGATCATCAGTATAGTTTAACGGACACAAAAATTATAAAAATTGAACGTTTTCCAGAAGAAAGCTTTAATTTTATTGTTACAGTTCAATATAAAACTTATATAGGAGCTCATAACCCTCCGAATGGCATAGAAACTATTACTTTTAATATAGATCCAAGTGGAGTAAAGGTTATAAATTTTGTTCATAAGGATACTTGAAGAAAAAGTGATATTCTTCATACCTTGATGAGAAGGATATTTGAATTGAAAAATGTAATAAAAGAACCCGTTTGTTATAAACGGATTCTTCTCACAAGATTTGCAAGAAATTCAAGGTAACTAGACCGGAGCACTTATTGAATTTCTTGTGATAATACTGTATGCAAAGGAATCAATAAGGTTAAAAAAATTTAAACAAAATCCTTATTTGCTAATAAATAAAAAGAGCGCACTTTTATATGCACTCTTAGTAAGATAGGCGAATGTCTCATTAAATGCAAATCTAAAAAGTTGTAATCAGATTTTCACGAGTGAATTTTTAATATTGTATGCTTTTCTTGGAGTTATGGAGCCTGTCATTAAAGGAAAGAGACAAGTTGGATTAGATGAAATTGGTATACATACATGAAGAAAGACGTACGGGTATCTTATGTACATGCAAACAAAAAACATAGCATTATTCAATCACTCGTGAGAGAAGGTCACCTTACGTTATATAGGTGTAAACCAAGATGCAATGGATAAAGCGATGACTAGGTTTAAAATCTAATCATTGCTTATTTCGTTTTAAATTTAGGAGTATCGTCAGCATTAAAAAAACGCTATGGGCATGCAAGATTTTATGCAGTTTTTCGGCTAACCCAGTAACAAATGAGACACCTAAGCTGTGTCAGAATAGAAATGTTTAAAAAACGCATAGATTGATAAAAGGGAAAGGCTAGTCCCTTATGAGAATAAGGAATAATAACATTTTCATTACTATTTTCTTCTATATTTATATATAATTAATCTATATTTTATATATAAATAGGAGGGAATTTATGACTACAAATAAGGACTACATTCGTTATATTCGGGGAAAAGTAGGGCACGATTTAATAATTCTTAATTTTGCTGGAGGTATTGTTTATAACGAACGAAATGAAATTCTTTTACAAAAACGGGGAGATAGAAATGAGTGGGGTCTACCAGGTGGTGCTATGGAACTTGGGGAATCTCTTGAAGAAACCGCTAAACGAGAAATATTTGAGGAGACAGGATTAAATGTTGAGGTTGAACATCTTATAGGTGTCTACTCTAAATATTCTGGTGAGTTTCCGAACGGAGATAAAGCTCAGACTATCACTCATTGTTTTCAATGTAAGCCAATTAGCGGAGAACTTACCGTAGATGGTATTGAGACTTTGGATTTAAAATATTTTCCAATAGACCAAATACCAAAATTATTCACAAAACTACACGAAGATGCCTTAGAAGATTGGCTTTCCAAAAGAAAAGGTGTATTTAGATAAAACACTTTCAAATTAATTATCCATAATCTTTAACTAACGGGCGCTTTAATTGAATAAGAAAATAAAAACTTTTAACTGCCGCTAAAGATAATTATGTTAATGATCTAGTGATGGCGGTTCTGGTAAGGACAAGAAGAGGAACGTATAAAAATAGAGTTGTAGAAATAGAAAGGGTGGATTCCTTGAGAGAGAGTAAGGGTCCACCTATTTTTTGCTATCGATAATGAGACGTATGTAAACTTCAGATGAATATGTTATACAATAGATTTAAAAAGAGATGGGGAGAACAATGTGTATAAACTATCCATTTAAACCAAAATCAAATTACTATTTAGTACCAGGACAATTTTGGACTATCCCTTTAGATAACAGGAAATTTGCATGTGGTAGAGTAATTGAAACAGCCCCAAATAATAGAAGGGGATTTTAATTTTTATGATATTTAAAATTTGCTTTTAGATAATGCTTTAAGTTAAGTCTTTACAATTAAGCCCATTAAACGAAAGCCTTTAAATATAGAGCGTACAACTTTCATGAAGATGCCCCCTAAAAGAAATATTAAGTATGTATTATTTCTTTTCTTTAACTTCGTATTTAGCTTCAATAAAATTTAATAATTTACCTTTTGGATCATCATTTTCTTATATTCCCTTATCGTATTGTATAATTGATTACGAGTTACTCTTTCTATTTTGATGTTCCTCTACTTTCTTATCATATACCTTAGAGAAATCATCCTTGTTTTCTTTAGCTAATTGGTAAACTGCTTCTTTCCACTGTTCTCTATCCATGCCTAACAGGTGGGGGAAACTATTCGCAATAACTACACTAACTTCTTTTACATCTTTACCTTTTGCTTCTAATATTGGTTTTGTACCTTTTCTTGCATCCTCTACCCCTTCTAAGATGAGTTTATGCGTGTCTTTATACTTATCAGGTACTTTTACGTTCTCCATTCGGTCTAAAGCTTCATCCAAAATACTTACTGTTTTGAATACCTCTTTATACTTTTCATCACCTTTTTGTGCATAACCTAAACCTATTATTATGTCATCCTTATTAAAGTTAAACTCTAGTAATTGCTCATAAATATAGCTTGGATACTGTGTCTCAGATATTGTAGTTTTTAACATTGCTTTACTAGTTTCTTCAGTCTTAGGAGTAGAATTTTTATCTCCTAGCCCACAACCGAACAATAATAGAACTGGTACTGTTAATGCTATGAGTTTCGTGGTTTTCATTATGTATTCCCCTTTCGGAAAGAATTGTAATTAATTAACATATTGTACCATGACATAAATTATGAATATTAGATATACATATTTCCTATCTTTACCGTGGAATTCATTTATTGTATTAATTAAGAATATGATACACATGCTTGAAAATGAAAATAAATTTATAGCTCGTGAACTGAACAAATACAAAGAAAAAGAAATATTTATATTTTCATCACCCTGTACCATCCATTTTGTCTAAAATATGGGTAGTCAAACCCACACATTAGTACACAATTGGGAACATAATCAGTATATTAAGAAAGAATGTGGGAATTATCTAAACAAACTTGCTAACACCTATAAGAAATAGACATAAATTATCGCTGATATGTCATCTTTAATAATAGCCATAAACAATTAGAACACACTAATACCAAGGAATCATAAAAACATTCTTAATATACATGATACTAGTATAAACTCTATATTTCTTTTAATAATTTAAGGTTATATCTTTTCTTCATTAGCCGCTTTTAACCACGCTTCGTAGAATTCTGTAACTGATGCATATCGTTCTGCTCGATTGTTATTTACAGCACGATACGCTACCTCATATAATTCCTTACTTGCTTCCCATTTTATAAAGGAACGATCTTTTTCACCGCCTAAAAGTGAGAACGCCATTGCTCCCATATTAAATACATTTGTTCTTTCATCAATTATAGCGTTTAGTTCAAATTCCTCTGGTGACATAAAACGGGAGGAACCCCAAAGCCGACCCATTTTATTTATGTAAGGTTTCTTACTGTATAAATCTATATCACAAATTTTTGTCTCGTTTGTATTGAAATTATATAAAATACTACCGTCATAAAAATCTATCGCTACATAGTTTTTCTTTTCTACATAAGTATGGAAAGAAAAAATGGAATGTAAGGAATGAATTCGTTCTATAGCAGATAAATGTCTAAATTTATAAAATGGAGAGTTTGGATTTTTATATTTTTCAGGAGGTGGGAAACGCCAATGCGAATGAAGACATTCACCATCAAACCAATCGAAAATTAATACATATCCAGATTGAACTGGCAAATGATCAATTAGTCCTATGAGCGAGTCATGCTTTAATTCTTCATAGATAGTAACTGAATTTTTTAGCCTTTCAATAGCATCACCCGATGTTCCTTCATATGCAATTGTTTGTGCTCCTGCGTATTTAATAAATTTCTTATGACCATCTTTTTCTATACCAAAACTTATATTACCTGAATCTTGTTGGTCAAAAACTGCAAATACGGTCCCTAATTTAATAAGCCAATCAAAATTATGATATTCTTTTAATTGGAATGTTACGTTATTTAACTGAATTTCCACGGAATTATCTTTCATAGATTACCTCACATTTCATATAATTAAGTTGTACATTCCACTATTCGACATATTTTATGGAAATCCTATGTTAATAATATAAAATTTTATAAATATAATGATAAACACTTATAAAGAGGTGAATACAATGAATCAACAAATTGTTATTAAAGCATATCAAAAAGACTGGGTTGAAGAGTATATAAAAGAAAAAGAGAAATTCTGTTCCTTGTTAGGACAAGAAATAATTGCTGTTGAACATATAGGAAGCACTGCAGTAGCAGGATTAGGAGCTAAACCTCTTATTGATATGATGATTGGCGTAACAGACTTGCAAATAACTGAAAACTGGATTGAAATTCTATCGGAAATTGGATATGAGTTTGTTCCAAAAGAAGCTACGAATTGGCGTTTTTTTAGAAAGGGAAAATGGAGAGCGGGTACTCATCATTTGCATGTTTATATTTATAATAGTTACGAGTGGAGAAACAATATTTTATTTCGTGACTTTCTAATAAGCCATGAATGGGCACGTAAAGAATATAGAGAATTAAAAGAGATGCTTGCTATTACATATGCTTTTGATCGTGTCTCATATACAAAGGCGAAAGCGCCGTTTATTCAAAATATAATAAAGTTAGCTAAAAAAAATCAATAGTAATTGATATTGAAATTCTCATTTTATTTTAATCTTTTTCTCATGTTCTTTTCTTTTTTATTTGATAGACTGCTTGTTACAAAGCCTTTATTAGTAAGGGGATTAAATAAAATGGAGAAGATATTAAGAAATAAATATTTGCATGTGTGTGTTAAAATTATAGGCATTACTATTATTATTTGTAGTGTAGAATTGCTATTTATTAATGTTATGTACGGCAATGCACTGAATGTAAAAGGATTAAATAAAAAATTAGGCTCTTTTGGTGAATATGGGGCGATTATCGCTGCTTCACTATGGTTTTTACGGCATATATGGTTGTTTTTAAAGAATAAAAATATACAAGGATTTAAAAAAGTTAAAGAAATATATCTATTCGCCAAAAAGTTTCATGTATTAATTGGTTACGCTGTAATAGCTGTTACGATTACTCACGGTGTTTATTTTTTAATAAAAGGGAGTCGTCATATTTTACTCATATACAGTGGTATATTTTCTCTATTAGCTATAATTGTACTAGGGATTGTTGGGTTTTATTTACAGCGAATAAATAATAAAGAAAAATTTGTGATGTATAAAAAAGTGCATCAAATCATTGTAATTATTTTTGGAATAGGATTATTTATTCATTTAATCGTCTAGGAGGAACTACTGTTGCAACACATTTTAATTATTGAGGATGAGGAAAGTTTAGCAGATTTTTTAGAATTAGAACTAAAATATGAAGGGTATCAAGTAGATATACAACTTGATGGGAGAAAAGGATTAAGCGCAGCACTTGAAAAGAATTACGATCTCATATTGCTGGATTTAATGCTGCCTGGATTAAATGGACTAGAGGTATGTCGTCGACTAAGAGCTACTAAAAATACACCTATTATTATGCTGACTGCTCGTGATAGTATTATGGACCGTGTGACAGGTTTAGATAGTGGAGCTGATGATTATCTTCCGAAACCATTTGCAATTGAAGAACTGTTAGCACGTATGAGAGTGATATTTAGACGAGAAGAACATAATGAAAACAAGCAGGTTTCATTTCTTACATTCAAAGATTTGCAACTTCAGATTGAATCTCGAACTATAACTAAAGGAAATGAAGAAATTGAACTTACAAATAAAGAATTCGAGTTATTGCTTATGTTTATGAAAAATATTAATCGCGTACTTACTCGTGATATTTTATTGGACCAAGTATGGGGATATGGTGCAATTGTTGAGACAAATATCGTTGATGTATATGTTCGTTATTTGCGAAACAAGTTACATAGTGTAGATAAGGAGGAGTATATCCAAACAGTCCGTGGTGCGGGATATATAATGAAATGATAAAAAATATTGTGTTTCGAATTCGAAATCTACCTATAAAGTGGAAACTAACACTTTGGTCCACTACACTAGTATTTATTTTATTCATTTTATATAGTGCATTACAGTTTATTGTAATTAATAAGTGGACTATAGATTATGAACAGAAACAAATAAATAGGCAAGTGACGGAAATAGCGGCATATTTCCAAGATAAAAATGATACCCTTTCGAGTAAAACATTTGAAAATAGTAAAGAGTTTCTAAACAATATGATTGATAAGCATCAAATGATTCGTATTATTGACATGAATGGGGAGCCGATTATTACTGTTTCACGAGATTTTAATGAAACGTGGATAAAACCGAAGCAGGTTATAAAAGATGAGACATTTATAAAAAGGCATTTAGAAGATCGAATATTAGTTAAGCGCATACCAATAAAAACGAAAGACTTTACTGGCACTATTGAACTTACGAAAAACCTAGAGATATTTGATCATTTATTAAAAATTATTTTAGTGGTAATGGTTATTGCTGGAATATTCGGATTGATATTTAGTTTTTTAGGCGGGATACTTATAACGAAGAAACTATTATCAAGTGTCCAAAGTATAACAGATACGATGAAACGTATTAAGAAAAATGGACTAAATGAACGAGTTCCAGTACGAGAAAATAACGATGAGCTTGCAAAATTAGCACTTCTTTTTAACGAGATGATGGATGAAGTAGAAACTTCTTTTACACAACAGAAACAGTTTGTTGAAGACGCATCTCATGAATTAAGAACACCGTTAACAATTATTCATGGGCACTTAGCGATGTTAAATCGATGGGGGAAAAGTGATCCAGCAGTATTAGATAAATCTCTTCAATCTAGTTTAAAGGAAGTAGATCGTTTAAATAAATTAGTTTCAGAATTGCTAGAACTATCAAGAGCTGAATCTGAACAATTGCATCCAATAGCAGCTGAGCCAGTCCATGTAAATAGCGTATTAAAACATGTTACACAAAACTTTGTAGTACTTCAAAGTGATTTTCAATTTGATATGAAATTTGGGGATGATGCAGCTTATGTGTCAATGCCATCATCTTACTTAGAACAAATTATTATTATCATAATGGATAATGCAGTTAAGTATACAAAAGAGATTAATAAATATATTTGCATAGAATCTAGTTTACAATCAGGGAAAGTTAAAATTTGTGTAATAGATCATGGAGCGGGAATACCTGAATCCGATTTACCATTTGTTCTTAATCGGTTTTACCGAGTTGACAAAGCGAGAAGTCGAAAACAAGGTGGTAACGGGCTAGGCTTGTCTATTGCCAAACGACTTGTAGAAAAATATAACGGAAATATTCAAATAGAGAGTAAAGAAAATGAAGGAACAATCGTTACGATTACATTACCTTGTATAATAAAATAAGCAATCAAAGAAGGGATGCTTTTTGCATTCCTTCTTTTTTTACGATCAAATCATTTTGTTTATTTCGAAATTTCTAGTACATTAAAATTATTAAGGGGGAATAATAATGAAAGCTATCGTACATCAATATAAAACTGGATTTGACGGTGTAGAATATAAAATATCACCTGGGAGAACACTTAATGATGGGGAAGTTAAAGTGAAATTAAAATCAGCAGGTTTAAATCATCGGGATTTATTTATTATGAATAATAGAAAAGAAATGCAATTACCTTTAATCTTAGGATCAGATGGTGCAGGTATTGTTACGGAAATTGGAAATGGTGTTTCTGATAACATACTACATACAGAAGTTATTATTAATCCTAGTATTGGATGGGAACATGCTACTGAAGTACCGGAGTTACCGGAAGTGCTAGGTGGACCAAAAGATGGAACGTTTGCTGAATATGTAATTGTACCAGCTGAAAATGTAGTAGAAAAGCCGTCATATCTTACTTGGGAAGAATCAGGTGTTTTATCTTTATCCGCATTAACTGCATATAGAGCGCTTTTTACAAAAGGTAGATTGAAGTGCGGCGAACACGTTTTAATTCCGGGAATAGGCGGTGGTGTTGCTACTTTTTCCATGTTATTCGCGAAAGCAATCGGCGCAAAAGTGAGTGTTACTTCAAGGGTAGAGAATAAAATGGAACTTGCTGAAAAATATGGTGCAGATATTTCGTTTCATAGTGCCGGAAATTGGGGAGAGAGCTTACAAGGTGAAAAAGTAGATTTAATAATAGATAGTATAGGTCCGGCAACTTTTTTGAAATATTTTGATGTATTAAAACCAAATGGAAGAATCGTGAATTTTGGTGCAAGCTCAGGAGATAAAATTGAATTACCATTACGCGCATTATTTTATAATCAAATTGATATTATGGGAACATCCATGGGTAGCCGTGAGGAATTTAATGAGATGATAAAGTTTATAGAAAAACATCAAATTAAACCAATTATTGATAAAGTTTACTCGTTAGAAGAAGCAATTAGTGCGCTAAGCCGTATGGAGATTGGAGAACAATTCGGAAATATTGTACTTCAAATGAATTAAAAAATATGATTTTGCAATTAGTATATTTAAATGAACATGTTATGTATCCAAAACAAGAAAAAATACGAACCGCCTTATTATAAAGGCTTACCGGCTTTATACATAAATAGCGTATAAAATTTGTTTTATAATTGTCACATGAGTAATAGTAAAATGAGAATTAGATGAAAAAAGTTTAAGCCTATTTTCATAATGGTATTGTATACTGTGTAAATCAAGAACACTTGTATGTAAGGAGAGAGTTTAATGAATTACACAGTATTTCAGTGGTTTAATAATTTTGCTGGTTCATCCAAACTATTAGATACGCTAATGGTTGCTATTACAAATAGCGCTGCATACGTAGCCATTCTATTTATGCTTATCTTATGGTTTAATAATGGAAAGAAAGAGAAAGCAATTAGAAAACAATATACAGTTTTATATACGACGCTTTCGGTTATTATTGCATTATTAGTAAATGTTCTTATACACGCGGTATATTACCATCCGCGTCCGTTCGTATCACATGATGTACATCAATTAGTACCACATGCAGCAGATTCATCATTCGTTAGTGATCATTCTGTACTTGTATTTTCAATCGCCTTCGTATTTATTCTTAGAGGAGAAAAACTGAAATACATCGCGCTATTATGGGCAGTGTTAGTCGGTATATCACGTATGTACGTAGGTGTTCATTATCCTTTAGATATACTTGGTGCAGCATTCTTAACACTTATTACGAGCGCTTTAGTAATGCAAAGTACACGTATGTTTGAACCAATAGCGAAACTTGTATTCAAAATGTATGCATTAGTAGCGAGACGAATTCCTTTCTTAGCGAAATATAATCATATCGCGTAATTTTCTTATAAAAAGTTCCCCTTTGGACATCCGGAGGGGAACTTTTTATAGTAAATACGAAAAGAGTGTAGAGTGCTATACATTCAAGTTTCATTAAGTAATATTCAGAAATTTCACGCACCGTATTTTAAATAAAAAAATAAAGACACAAAATAACAATAGTCAGTTTCGCATTGTTTTAAAGGAATTAAAAAGAAAACTTCGAAACATATAGTATTGCAAACAAAAACTACAAATTTCAAACCATATCTTCGTATAAATCAATCCAAAAAGAAAGGAGATAAATATGCAAAAACTTCAAACGAATAAAGGCGCTCGATATATGATGATTGCTTTTATTGTTTTGTTTCTTATTATGATTTTGCGTATATTCTATATCCAGGCAGTAGGAGTCGTGCATAATGTGAATGTAAAGGATCTTGCGGATGAACAACATAATAAAAAAGGTGTTTTAGAAGCGAATCGTGGCACTATCTATGATCAAACCGGAAAGGTGTTAGTACAAGATTCTACAACGTATCGAGTTGTTGTGAATTTAAAAGGAAAAGATAAAGTGAAAAATAAAGATGAAACCGCACAACAATTAGCTGATGCGCTTGAAATTGATAAAGAAGAAGTATTAAAAAACTTTCATGAAGGACGTACGCAAGTTGAAATTGGAAAAATCGGTCGGAACTTATCTAGGGAAATGAAAGAAAAAATTAATAATTTAAAAATACCAGGTGTATCTTTTATGTCGGAAAAAGCAAGAGTGTATCCAAATGAAGACTTTGCATCCTATATACTTGGTTTTGCTAGACCAGATGATAAAGGGAATACGGAAGGGAAATTTGGACTTGAAAAGAGCTTGGATAAATATTTGCGCTCTACAAACGGGAAAATAGAATATGTGGGTACACGAAGGGGGATTCCGCTTACGAATGATATAGGTAAAGTAGAACCTGCTAAAAATGGGAATAACGTATATTTAACGCTTGATAAACAAATTAATAGCTTTTTAGAAGAAGCGATGAACAAAACACAAGAGCATTATGATCCTTCTATGTTAATTGGAATTATTGCTGATCCAAAAACAGGAAAGGTTTTAGCGATGTCTAGTAAACCTAGTTACAATCCTAATGTAGGTGATATCGAATACTTTTTAAATGATCCAATTGCAAATGCATATGAACCAGGTTCAACAATGAAAGTTTTTACGTTAGCAGCTGCCATTAATGAAGGTGTATATAACGGAAAAGAATATTTTCAATCTGGAAAATATTCCGTTGGTTCATCTGATATAAAAGACCATAATGGTGGATTTGGATGGGGATCAATTACATTTGATGAAGGTTTTGAAAGGTCATCAAACGTAGCTTTTTCTATTTTAGAAGATCAGTTACTGAAACCAAATAAATTTAAGCAATATATAAATAAATTTGGATTCAATCAAAAAACAGGAATAGATTTACCTGGTGAAAGTAAAAATACTTTATTATTAAATACACAAATTCAACAAGTTACAACTTCTTTCGGTCAAGGTTCTACAGTTACTCCGATTCAATTAGTCCAAGCGGCTACTGCTATAGCAAATGACGGGAAAATGATGCAACCATATATCGTTGATAAAGTTGTAAATCCAACAAACAAAGAAGTTATTATGGAAAATCAACCGAAAGAAATTGGGAATCCGATAAAAAAAGAAACAGCGGACAAAGTTAGAAGCTTAATGGAGCGTGTCATAACATCTTCAAAAGGAACTGGTACAATGTATAAAGTGGATGGTTATCCAATTGGAGGTAAAACAGGAACAGCACAAATCCCGAATCCTGAAAACGGCCGATATATGGAAGGGAAAGAGAATTACATTTTCTCCTTTTTAGGAATGGCTCCAATTGATGATCCGGAGTTAATCGTATACTTAGCTATTAAGCAGCCAAAGTTAAAAGGAGATGAGTATGGAGCTCAGCCTCTTGCTGAAATATTTAAACCTGTTATAAAAAACAGCCTTGAATATTTAAAGGTGAAACCGTATACAGAAAAACAAATAGCTGATGCAACGAAGCAATCTCAATTAAAAGTACAAAATTATGTAAATCAATCGATGGGTACAGCAGAGAAAAGTGTAGAAAAAGAGAAGCTACAGCCAATAATTTTAGGAGAAGGAAAAATAATAAAACAATATCCACAGTCTGGCGAGGTCATGAGTGAAGGTGATCGTATATTTTTATTAGGGAATAACGCACAAATGCCAAATGTAAAAGGTTGGTCCATGCGTGATGTTATGTATTTCTCTAAGCTTTTAAAATTAGATTTGAAAACTTCTGGTACGGGTTATGTAACGAGCCAAAGTATTGAAAAAGGACAAGATTTACAAGAAGGAGATACACTAGAACTAGAATTAGAACCGCCGTTACAACCGTTAACAGAGGCGAATACGAATTAATCCAGGCATTTGGAAGGAGCTATATGAAAATAGCTCTTTCTTTAGAGTTGCAAGTAATTTCACGCACCGTAATTTTTAGAAAAAATAAAAAATAAACGAATTAACAATAATACGTTGTTAAATATCTGATTATTTTTTATTTACAGTTAAAATTATTTGTGATAATATGGAAAAAATCAAATGCAGTGAAGAGAATAGTAAATAAAATGAATTTTTCACAGAGAGCTCCATGTAGCTGAAAAGGAGTAAAAATTCTTTATTGAATCAAGCCTCTGAGCAGTACACCGGAACCTGATATGAAGGGGGTGGTGTGACGGGAGCTCCCGTTATAGAGCTATGGTATAAGCATGAATGAGAATGCAGTACCTGATAAGGTTAATATGGTGACATATTAACAAACTAGGGTGGCACCGCGATGATAAATCTCGTCCCTAAGATTAAAAGTCTTGGGGGTGGGGTTTTTTTATTGTTTTAAAACAATTTGGAAAGCGGGGGCCAAAAATGAAAAACTTACTTAAAGATTGGAAATATCCTTTATTACTACTGTCCGGAGTTGGTATTGCGAATTTAGGGGCATGGATTTACTTAATAGCACTGAATGTACTTGTCTATAATATGGGTGGCTCAGCCTTAGCTGTTGCTACTTTATATGTAATAAAACCATTAGCCACTTTATTTACAAACGCTTGGTCTGGGAGTATGATTGATCGTTTAAACAAACGGAAATTAATGATTCACCTCGATATATATCGTGCGTTATTTATCGCTATTTTACCTTTACTTCCGTCACTTTGGATTGTTTATGTATTCGTATTCTTTATAAGTATGGCCAGTGCAATTTATGAGCCAACTGCTATGACGTATATGACGAAATTAATTCCAGTAGAGCAAAGACAACGTTTCAACTCATTACGTAGTTTAATAGGATCTGGTGCATTTTTAATTGGTCCAGCAATAGCAGGGGGATTATTAATTGCAGGTACACCAGAGTTTGCTATATATATAAATGCTATAGCATTTCTCTTATCAGGATTCATTACATTACTTTTACCTAATCTTGATAAGAAAGAAGCTTCGGATACAACAAGTAATACATTATCTCTTACAGTATTAAAAAAAGATTGGAACACTGTTATAAATTTTAGTAGAAAACATGTATATGTCGTATGCGTGTACTTCTTATTTCAAAGTATGTTCGTATTAGCAACCGCTACTGATTCACTTGAACTATCGTTTGCGAAAGAGGTATTACTACTAACAGATAGTGAATATGGTTTTCTAGTTAGTATAGCTGGTGCAGGATTTATTTTAGGTGCCATAACAAATACAATTTTGTCAAAGAAATTAGCACCTTCACTTCTAATTGGAATAGGATCATTATTCATTGCAATTGGTTATTTAATTTATGCTTTTTCAAATGTATTTTTAATAGCTGCTATTGGATTCTTTATTTTATCTTTCTCTATGGCATATGCAAATACAGGATTTTATACGTTTTACCAAAATAACGTTCCCGTTCATATAATGGGACGGATCGGAAGTATATATGGACTTGTTATTGCGTTAGTAACAATCTTTATTACAATAGTATCTGGTGTTGCGACTCAGTTCATTTCTATACAACTTGTAGTTATTGTAGGTTCATTGATCATGTTATTTATTACTATCGTCTTGTGTGTGTTTACGTTATTCCCATCACAATCTAAGTTGTATTCTACTGAATCAATAAAGTGAAACTTTAATCAGGGGGGCATCCCCCACTGATTATCATCCCTCACCAATCGGGCTTTTACGGGCAGCAGGGTCCCCACTTAACTTCTTTGCTTTCGCTAAATTTTGAGATGGGGGTCCTACTGCCCACAAATAGCGGAATACATTCGAAATGAACTTTGTGTTCTCATTAACAATTTATCGTATTTAATAAAAGGGTTCTTTCCCCTTTATATGGAAAAATTAATAAGGGTAAAGAACAATACCGAAAGACAAGGGTGGTTGTCGTGATAAAAACAAAAGATGAAATTAATAAAATTGTAAAAGAAATACAAAAGAAAATAGATTTCTCTGGGGTAGTTTTAGTAAAAAAAGAAAAAGACTTAATCTATGAAAAAGCAATGGAATTGTAAGAAATGTAGGCGGGAATATTTTATTATTAATGCCTTTAGGATTTTTAGCACCAATCTTATGGGATAAATATACGAAATTCAAAAATACTATTTTATTAGGATTTACTATATCAGTTAGTATTGAATTGCTACAATTAATTCAGTCTTTATTTAGTGGAGTGGGACGTATTACTGATATTGATGATGTAATCTGTAACGTTCTAGCTTCTATTTTGGGATATTGTATTTATAAAATCTTTTTAAAAATGGCTAATAAATGTAACATTCGAGTGTTAGATAAAACTAATTCTAAAGGTGTAAAATTAGTTGATAAATAGGAGTTTAAACTAGTTATTAAAGGCGTACGAGTAAAAAGTACGTCTTTTTATTTTTATAAATAATGCTTAAGGCTGATGAGGAATCACATTTCCCATCTTACAATTGAAAGTAGCTATCGTATTTCAAGTATGGAATGAAAAGGGGAGAATATAATTTTTAAAGATAAACAAGTTTATGGGAGGATTCTAAATGGATATTTTACTTGTTATTCTTATTATTGTTTTGATGCAAAGTAAAGAACGAAAAGTGAAAATAAACCGTATTTGGCTCATTCCGGCTTTGTTGTGCTTTGTAACAATCCAGTCCATTATTCATGCGGGACAAATAACTTTGTTGCAAGGACTACTGTTTGTTGTAATGCTTGGAATCGGCTTAGGTCTTGGAATTATACGAGGAAGAGCTTTAACATTTCGAGTAGATAGTGAAACAGGTCATGTACTACGAAAAGGAAATTGGGTAAGTACAATAATCCTTCTTGTTATTTTAGGAGCAAAAATTATGATTAAACAAAGTATGTTTTCTGGTAGTACGCACCAGACATTAATGGTTGTAACAAACGCCTTTTTATGTATTACATTAGGCACTGTGATTAGTAGACGTTATTATATTTGGAAAAAATATAATGAATTAACACAAAAAACGTAAATATATTCACCCCCTGTTTAACATTGCTAAGAACGGTAATACTAATTAACATTGAACTTTTACAACAAGGGATGATAATATGATATACATTTACACAGACTTCGGCGGTACTCATACAACTTCACTTGCTGCAGCGTATCATTTAAATAAATTACCAACGGATCGTAAGTTAACGAAAGAAGAAATTTTGAATGTAGATTACTTTAATAAATTGAAAACAGAAGATATGGGAAAAATTATTTTTCATGGAATCGATGAACATGGTCATCCTGTATATACGATTGGATGTGGCGCATCAAAAGTTGTTGTACCAGCGATGAAGCATTTAGGAGAAATCTTGCAAAAACATTATCAAAGCCATGAAAAGATTATATTTTCTAACACATCACCAACAGTGCCTTTACCAATGACTTTCGGTGGGCTGTTTTCTAGAAGGTTCCATATTGATTTTATTGGCGTACCGTTACTCGTATGGGGAGCAAAAATTTGCTGTGATAATATACAAAGGCTTGTTAGTTATACAAAAGAAGCTGGAAGATTAACGAATGATTATGTTGTAATTTTAGATAATGAAACTTTTAAATAGTATATGATAAGAAGAAAATCGAGCAAATTCCTTGATTTTCTTTTTTATTTGTGAAATAGACAAGAAATAGTCACATTTAATATGCATCTACTATAGCCAAAACAATAAAGTCCTGTTACTATTACAGGGATATTCTCTTTTTATAACATAAATATATAGAAAAATTAGAAAAGAGGAATTGAATTAAGGGAGGAACAACATGAAGCGTGTTGCTTGGATTACTGATAGTACAACTGCGAATTTTAAAACAGAAGGAGATAACTTTGTTATCCCAATCGAAGTTATTATTGATGGAATGTCGTACAAAGATTGTGAAGAAGGTGTGCGTGAACGTGTTTATAATGCGTTAAACGAAGGTAAAACAGTCACTACTTCACAACCTAATATTGGGGAAATGGTAGAGTTATTTACGAAATGCAAAGAAGAATATGAAGAAGGATTTGCAGTTGCTATTAGCGGAAAAGTAAGTGGAACCTATCAAAATATGAAGCTAGCTGCAGAAATGGCAGGTTTTCCATTAACGGTATTAGATAGTGAAACAACAAGTTATCCAATGGATGAACTAATTAGAAAAGCGAAATCGTTATACAATGATGGTATGACTTTACAAGATATACACAAAACATTAGTAGATGAAAAAAGAAGACCTTTTCATGTATTCCCAAAAAGCTTAAAAGGTTTATATGCAAGTGGTCGTGTAAAGGGCATTCAATTTTTACTTGGAAGTTTATTAAGTGTTAACTTAATATTAGAAGTAAAAGGTGGAGAGCTTTTACTTGAAAAGAAAGTTCGTAAAATCCAAAAATGTCGAGAATATATTAAAAATGAACTTGAAAAAGAATTACCAAAAGTACTTCACATGTTCCATGCTAATGATAAAGATGGAGCCGAGGAATGGATTGCAGATATTAGACAAGCATTCCCTGAAATGGATTTCAAATTATATCCATTACCAATTTCATTTGCGGTTCATGCAGGTGAAGGAACAATAGCAATTAGTTATTAAAGTAAAACCCGTGAATAATTCACGGGTTTTTTATTTAATTAAAATGAAATTAGAATACAGAAGCTTAGGAATATTGGATATAAAATATGATAAATACGAGGCATAAGCAAGTTTACAATTTTCATGTCAACACTACAAACTTGACATGTTTATTAAGAAAGAGTGAGAATGAAAATATAACACTTATCCGATACATTCAGGGGATATTAGAATTGGATTTATTTTTAAGGGGGATGTTTAATGAAACCGGAAATAATTATCAGAAATTTCTTTAAAGAAGTGCGTTCAGGGATTAATCCAGATTTTTCAAATCGATATATGGCAAATAAAGTATTGGCACATCAAGTTATATCTGAAGAGGAACAAACAGTATACAGATCGCCGAAAGACTACGCTGAGCATGTAAGAGAGATGATTGAAGTATATGGGAATTTCTCTTTAGAAATTCAAGAATTATTAGTACAAGATAGTAAAGTATATGTACGCTGGAAACAAGTAGGTACACACATAGGAGAAATAGATGGGTATGAACCTACAGGTCTCCCTATAATTCAAATAGCAAGTGCAGTGTATAGAATAGAAAATGGGAAAATTTCAGAGTATTGGATTCAAATTGATAGATCAGGAATTCAAAATCAATTAGAGTGCAATAAGAATATTCAATAAATTATCTTTAAGAATAATAGAAAAAATCATAAAAATAAGATTTTTAAAATACTTATTTCTGTTACATAAAGGATACAAATCAATGTACTTTTTTACTGAAAGATTCATTCAAATTAAAAAAGAGAGCATGTTTTAATAAATCTTTTAAAATATGCTCTCTTTTATTGTTTCTATGTGTACTTACATCAGTTTGATGTAACATTATTATACAGTAACAAGAAATATAGGCATCTGTTTATGAACCAAAAAATAGTGACAATGGTTCATATGGTTTAAATTCGGTATACGCTAGTTAATAATGAAAATAATAGAATCAATTTGTAATGTGTATTTCGTTTTACACTGTAAATCATTCATATTGAGTAATAGAATTGTAGAAACATATAATAGAATATTCGCACTAATATTTATACAGCTACAATCTATTTACATATAAGATTATTAGGATTATATTGACAATGAAAGAGAAAACAATAGATGGAAGGGGATGTTTTTTATGTTTAAAAAAGCAGCACTAGGGATTTCATCGTTAGCAATCACAGCGTTCATCGGATTAGGAATGGCAACAGAAGCTTCAGCTGGACCAGCAGCACCACTTACTTCACTGAACGTCGTACAAGTAGAGTCTGAGTTAGGCGGGGTAGAAACAATTAATCAGAACAGCTTCAGCACATCGCGTAACCACGGGGGAAAATACTTATATATTACAACGAAAGAAATGGGCTATGGCCAAAACCCATTTGCTAAAATGAATGGTTCTAATGTAAAAAGTATTGATTCCACTATAATTGGCGGAAGACCAATCGTTGGCTGGTATTATAAATGGGATGCTTCTGGACACCAACAAGGAACTTTTGAGTACCAAAAGACATCTATAAATGCACCATTTAATACAATGCGTACATCAATTTATATCCAATAATTTTGAAAGCGTTCGCACATATAGAATAGTAAAAAAGGTACTTCTAGGAGTACCTTTTTTTATTTGAATCACGTTCATCTATATTTACAATCCCGATTCCACAGCAAGAATACTACCCATAAAACAAAATCCTTAAACGTCTATAAAATTAATATGAACGCGTAGTACAAGTCCGCTACAGTTAAAGTACGTAACTTTACATATTTCAACTCAATGAAGAAGGAAAAAACTGTAGTACTTACGCCGCAGTTTTTAATTCATCCATGAACTCACAGTTTATAGATATATAAACATAAACGTACTACCTGCTCCTCTTTTTTAAATTCAAGATTAAAAAAGAGGAGCTAAACTTATATAAGCTTAGCTTGATGGGTATGTGGCGTAACTTTAAAATTAATTACATCTTTTTCATAGCATAAATAATTTTGTATAGGGAGATGAAAGGATTTTTTAAAATAATAAAGAAGTATGTATAAACAAATATATAAATGGTAGTGATTAGGATGAAAATCAGTAAGTTTGCAGAAGTAAATAATGTAAGTGTAGATACGATTAGACATTATATGGACCTCGGACTCGTTATTCCTGAGAAAAAAGGAAGTCACTATTTTTTTGACGAGTATTGTCAAAAGGATATAGAACTTATATTAGAGTACAAATGGCTAGGGTTTAGCTTGTATGAAATTAAAGAACTGTTTCTTTATAAAAATTTAGGGAAATCCTTAGACTATGAAAAGGATAATTTGTATCAATCTTTATTTAAAGTAAAATATGAAAAGATTGAACAAGAAATAAAAACTTTAGAGGAACGAAAATGCAAATTAAAGGAAGCGTTACATAATTTATCTATAGAAACTGAAATTTCAAGTTCAATTTTAGGGGTAGATTTAAAAGTACTTCATTTGTTTAAATGTGTTAAGTGTAACGGAAATTTAATTCTTGAAGATGGCATTATTAATAAGAATCAAATTATTGAGGGAAAGTTAATTTGTAATTGTGGTGAAGAATACACGATTATTTCAGGGGTTTTAACAGCTGGCAACTCAGTGAAAGCGTATGAAAAGAAATCACTTGAAGATTCTATTTCGGATTATATTCATGAAACTGATACTGCTTTTTTGGAAAATGTTCAAAGAGGAGGAGAATGGGCGAAAAAGAAAATAATGCAATTAGATTTAAATGAAAAAATACTACTTGATTTAGGGTGTGGTATTGGGTTCTTTTTACGAAATATTTATGAAGAACTACCGGAAGAGTGTTTATATATTGCTGTTGATCGAGATTTGAATAAACTTTTACTTTTAAAAGATGTAATTGAGAGAAGAAATGTGAAAAGAAATATTGTATTTATCTGTGCCGACTTTCTAAACATACCTATTCAGAATAATTCTGTTGATATTGTAATCGATCAATCAGGTACAAGTAATTATAGTTTTGAACATGAGGAGTTCTTATTGTGCGAATTAAATTCCCTTTTTAAACACAATTGTTATTTATTAAGTTCATTTATTTTATTTAATAAATTTAGTATAAATAGCCAAATTGCACCTAGACTCAGAGAGAATTTTACATCTGCAAAAGTAACAAAAGAAATCGAAAATTTACAGTTTCAATCTATTGATGAAAGTACTTCAAATTATTTGATACGAGGGGGAAGGTACGAGGATTTCTTTGTTCAAGGAGAAGAAATTTATACATATTCATTTTTCGGAAAAAGATGGGGTTAACCCCATCTTTTATTTATTTCCCCTTAAAACTTTTCAAATAGTACATATTGCTATTGGGTTGACCCTAGAACTTACAATGTACGTAACACAAATTTAGGCAGGGGGAAAAGTGATGGGAAGTTTACGATTACATATAGAAAATAAAAAAAGAAACCAAGAACTAAGAAATATTTGTTTATATTCAATTGCAAAAACAGTATCACTATTTGGTAGCTCTATTTATAGTTTTGCATTAGGATTGTATATTTTACAAATAACCGGTTCTGCGTTAAATTTTGCAATTTCGCTCATATTAGGAACGATTCCAATGATTGTTATGAATCCATTTGCCGGTGTCATTGCTGATAAGGTTGATAAAAAGAAACTGGTTATTTGTATGGATTTACTAAGCGGATGCTTATTAATAACTGTTTATATATTAAGCAGCTATTATGGATTAAACTTATTCATCATTTATACTACTACCTTTCTTATGACAGTATTTACAACTTTTTTTGGAATAGGTTTAGAGGCCGTAAAACCGAATATGGTCACTAAAGAGCGGTTAATGAGTATTAATTCTATAAGTAAAATTATCGATTCTATATCTTTAATTCTAGGGCCTATGTTAGGGGGGATTGTTTTTGCAGTCTTTGATATGAAAATTTTTATAATTATAAATGGTATTTCATTTATCCTTTCGGCTATTTCCATATTGTTTATTAACTTTAAATTGTTTGAGCAAAACATAAATGAGGAATGTTCAATTAGAGAAATTAATTTTATTGAAGATATAAAGGAGGGATACTCTTATTTATTGGAGCGGAAAAGCTTAAAAAATACTTTTAGTATTTTAATTTCTCTTAATTTCTTTTTAGGCTTTGCTGTAACTGTTCCGTTGCCATACATTATTAACACAGTTCTCAATCTTAGTTCTAAGCAATTTGGTATGATTCAAGGGACTTTCGCGATAGGTATGATAGTTGGTGCAATATTAGTTAAAAAGATAACTGATCGTTTTTCTTACGCTTATCTTTTGAAAAAGTTAAGTTTTATGTTGGCGATTTTTATGATTATTTCAGGAATTCCAGTTTTATTCAAAAATTTTGAGGTAAATGATTTTGTATACGCTATTACCTATTGTGTTGTTATGTTCTTTTTAGGGCTAATTATAGTGCTTATTGATATACCTATAGCTTATTTCATGCAAAAAGAGATTCCTAATGAATATAGAGGGAGAGTTCTCAGCATTGGATTAAGTATAAGTAAAATGATGCTTCCTATAGCAATGGCGCTATCCGGTCTATTATTAAATTATATTCCAGCCTACATGATTACAATTGTAGGGGGAATCTTATATTTAATAGTAATTAAAGTTTCATCGAATTGTTTCATATTAGAAGTTCATTCGAAAGATTATAGCGCTTAGTAGATCTTAGATTATTTATATAATGGATACTGCTACATTTTTCAAGATAAGAAATGCAAATACTATAAAATGAAAAAATGGGCTGATTTCCCATGAACTATTTTGAAAAGATTACATATTCGTTCTGGAGAATAACTTTAAAATTTTAGGTTGAGGGAATGAATATCGTTCCGAAATACAATAATAAAATTTAACTTTGTGGATTGACCTTCCCCTTACAGGAAGCAGTATATTTAAAATAATTAAATACAGGAGGTGAGTATTATGCTTTCAATTGGAGAGTTTTCAAAAATATCTCATCTTACAATGAAGACGCTGCGCTATTATGATGAAATTGGGCTTTTAAAACCAGCTTTCATAGACGCTAAGAATGGCTATCGCTACTATGATATTTTCCAATTAGAAATAGCCTTATTGATTACACGATTAAAAACTTATTTATTTTCGCTGGAAGAAATTAAGGATATTTTAGAAGATCGGGAGAATACTGAATTGCTTAACTCTAAAATGAAAGGCAAACAAGAAAATCTAACACAGCAGATAACATATTATTCTTCTTTATTAAAAGAATTAAAGCTTGATATTCAACAATTAAATGAAGAGGAAAGTATCATAGGTTACTTAAATCGTATTGAGATTAATCTTGTAAATCACTTAACCTATAATATATTATCTCAGCGAAAACAAATTAATACCGCTGATTTCCTAATACACTTTAATGAGTTGTTTAGTAAAATTTTATTTGAAAATTTATTACCTAGTGCAAAACCACTTGCTATATTCCATAGTTCAGAATATGTACCTGAAAATTATGATGTGGAAATTGCGATTCCTCTTGCAGAAGCCATAAATAAAACAAAAGTGTTTAATCCCGGTCTTTGCGCAATGGCTACGCTTATTGGTTCTTACGAAGAATTACCTTTTATTCATACAAAGCTACATGTTTGGATTGAAGAAAATAACTATAAACTGAATGGAGCTCCGTTTGAAGTTTATCAAACGAATCCTTATAGCACACAGGAGGAGAATAATATCATAGAAGTTTATTTTCCTATAAAATGAATAAAGGAAGGAGCGTATCACAATGTATGGTATAAACCGGCCAACAATAAAAGAAAAAATATTAATTTTAGTTACTGAGATTATCTATCTAATCATTGCGTATTACTTACTTTTCATTACTTATTTCAAACCAGGCATTTCAATAGGGCTGTTTATAGCTTTGATTATCACCGCTTTACGATTAACGGCTATGATGTTTATATGGTTGCCTAGAGGGATTTCATGGCAAGAAGCCATTATGAACAGCATTGCTTTTGGAATTTATTATTTAGGTTTTCCAATCTTAATGATTACTAGTAATCAGGATCCTAATTTAATATTACTTACAATAGGTTGGATATTGTTTTTAGGAGGAAGTATGTTAAACACAGTTTCAGAGCTGCTTAGAAAATCCTTTAAAGACAATCCTGTAAATCAAGGTAAGCTATATACAGGTGGTTTATTTAAATATGCGATTCATATTAATTATCTGGGGGATTGCCTTTGGGTGTTAGGTTTAGCATTTATCGCTAGCAATATTTATAGTTTATTTATACCTTTAGGCCTGTTCTTTGTATTCGTTTTTGAATATATTCCAAAATCTGATGGTTACTTACAGAAAAAGTATGGAGAACAATTTACAGTCTATAAACAGAAAACAAAAAAATTAATACCGTTTCTTTGGTAAATCAGTTTCATAAATTATAAAAAGCGCAGGATGCTAATCCTGCGCTTTTCTATCGTAATTCAGCGGTTTTTCTAATGACAATCTTATCAATATCATCTTCTTCATCACCAATAAATAATCCGCGTTCTTTTAAATATGCTTCAAAATATAAATCTGCTTCAGCGCGTTCGTCATATGGCTTTACAGAGAGAACGAAACCTAATTTGTTTTGTTCTTCTAAGTGAGAAGTGGAGATGTAAGCCGGTACATTATGGCGTAAAAAGAGTTCTTTAACCGGAATAATCATATCTTTCATTAATTTCGTTAGCATGCCCATTTCAAACTCGAAATTAAAGCGATCTATACTAGATAAATCAGCGAATACTACACCGATAAAACCTGTATTAAATACTTCTTGATATTCTACATCTTCATCATGGCCGCCATAAAAATTCTTTTCGATTAAATAATTTACAAAATAAGCAACGCCATCACTTTGTTCAAATGGTTTCGTTGAAAGAACAAAACCAATTTTCTTTTGTTTATGTAAATACACACATGACATGTATGCTGAAATGTTATGTTCTTTAAATAAAGCACTTGTTGCTCCAGAGAGACCATCTAGTACGTGATGAACAATTTGAAGTTTTTTACGAGCGAAATAATAGGATTTCTTTTGTAACTCCAATGTATCAATAAAGACAGAGCCGATAAAGCCTGTATTTGAAATAATAGGTGCTTGCTTTTTTCTTCCTCTGCGCTTTAATGGAGCCATTGTTAAAATCATCCCTTCATGTACGTTTAAAATAAAAAGAACGTTTGTTCGTATATTTATATTTTACTATTAAAACGCTCTAAAGTAAAGGGTTTTTGATGAAAATATAACAAAAAAGACACCTTATAAAAGGTGCCTTAAACGCTGTAAGGAATAGGGTTTACCCTAACTATTTATATTATGATACAGAAACAATCTCTTCTGTATCTTCTACATCTAAATGACAGTCCATAGTACGAACATCTTGATCTTCATGACTTCCGAAATAAATAGTAATTTTCATATGTATCGCTCCTTTATTCTAGGAATACCTAAAATAATTACTAGTAATGTTAATATTTATTATATACCACTTTTTTCATTCCGACAACGTTATATCATTTTTAATTATTTTAAACTATAGAGCACAATTTAAAGAGGCACTTTTTATAGAAAATGGTAAATTTCTAATATGTTATATTTAATATAGAAAAATTCGAGTGTTACTTTTTATGAAAAGGAGAACTATTGATGAATTATAAACAACTACTACTAGATAACTTTGCATTTAAAACTTCATATGTTGCACAATTTGTGCCCGGAATGAGTATAAAAAAAACGAAAGATTATATTGCTGTTGATTGTGGATTACCTGCCGATACATTTAATATCATCACTCTACTAAACAATAATTTAACGGAAGGGATCGAGAAATTATATAAAGAGGTAGAATACTATTATCAAAGAAATTTTCCAATGAGTGTTTGGTTATGGGATGAGGAGCAAGAGCGGGATATAAAAAGCGAGTTAATTAAAATCGGTTTAAAAAAAGCGGAACAGAATATTGCGATGGTAGCAGACTTAAAAACAATTTCCCCAACAATAAACATGCCAGTAAGTTTTACTATTCAACAAGCATCTTCACCTGGACAAATAAATAAATTTGGAGAAACGTTAGCTGATCTATTCGGCACATCAGAAGAAGGTATACATGTACAAGCATTCTATAATCAAATTTCTAATCTTGATATATGTAACAGTGAGAATATGAAATTATTTTTAGGGTTATATGAAGGTGAAGTCGTAACTGTTGGTTCATTGATATGTTCAAAAGATAGTATTGGTATTTATGACATAGCAACTAAAGTAGGAATGAGAGGACGAGGGTTCGGATCTGCTATGTTCAATTTCCTTCTGCAAGAAGCACAAAAATTTAAAAATACGTATTGTGTATTACAAGCTTCACCAGATGGAATCAATATTTATAAAAAATCAGGATTTCAAGCTATCGGCAAAATGACTGTATTGGAAAATCGACATTTAATTGAGTAAATCATTCAAGTTAAATCGTCTTTATATAGGAGTTTATAAATTGTTATGAAAAAGATATATCTCGTTACAATAATTTGTGCCTTTATAGTAATAAGTATCTTTGTTTTTCAGAAAATAAATGAACATAAGTATACTAAAGCTATTAATCAATCAAATCATATAAAAAATATCGCACATAGAGGTGCTTCTGCGTTCGCACCTGAACATACAATAGAGGCATATCAATTAGGCCAACAAATGAATGGAGATTATATAGAAATTGATCTCCAAATGACAAAAGATGGACATTTAGTGGCTATGCATGACGAAACCTTAAACCGTACAACAAATGGTACAGGGCTAGTGAAAGAGCATACATTAGAAGAAATAAAGCAACTAAATGCAGGTTCTTTTTTCAACGAAAAATATCCGAACTTAGCGAAGAAAGAATTTGAAAATGCTAAAGTCCCAACATTAAAAGAAATTATTGAAACGTTTGGGCATAACGCAAACTATTATATTGAAACAAAATCACCTAATGAATATCCAGGAATGGAAGAAAAATTATTAGAAATTATTAATCACTATGAAATACAGGATAAAGTTATTATTCAATCGTTTAGTGAAGAAAGTCTGCAAAAGATTCATAGCTTAAATAGTAATATATCTTTAGTACAATTATTACCTTATAAAAAAGCAGTTCAATTAACAGAATTAGAGATAGAAAAGTATAAAACGTACTGCATAGGTCTTGGTATGAATTACAAATATATTGATTCAGATTATGTAAATAAAATAAAGAAAAACGGATTAGAAGTTCATCCATTTACAGTAAATAATGAAAAAGATATGAAAAATTTACTTTCATGGGGAGTCGACGGGATGTTTACTAATTATCCGAATCGTTTACATTCCATATTGGATTTGAAGAGTCATGAATAAGAAGTTTTATTCATAAAGGGGAAATTTACACAACCTATATATTAGGATTAATAATGCAAGATGGCATGTTGCATATAAAAAGAAAATACCAAAAACCGCAACTAGAAGACCTGGGTTGCGGTTTTTTTATTGCTTCGATTTCAGTTTACAAAGTTTGAAGCTAGAAATGTAAATCTATTTAGATGAATTGGCTTCTTATGTATTTGTACTTCGGATCGTTCTAGGTATATGTACAACCCATGAGACGAGTTTTGCATATGATAATAGAAAAGGAGATGTTGCATATTGAAATACCACACTAGAAATGTAAATAATCTGAATAACTTAGCGGATAATACGAAAGCTGCAGCTTTTAAGTGGTATCAGTACTGTATTGACAATGGAATTGAAGTATTAATTTATGAAACAATCCGTACGGTCGAGCAACAACGTGAATATGTTCGTAAAGGAGCATCACAAACGATGCGATCATATCACTTAGTAGGACAGGCATTAGATTTTGTTCCAATTCAGTCGAATGGTACAGAAGATTGGAATGGCTATAATAAAGAACCGTGGGCATCAGCAATTCGTTATGCTAAACAAATTGGTTTTGAATGGGGCGGTGACTGGAAAGGATTTGTGGATAGCCCGCATTTGCAATATAACTACAAAGGGTATGGAACGGATACTTTTGGAAAAGGTGCTCAAAACGTAGCAACTCCTCCCATGTCGAATGATAGTGTAGGGGTTGCTTATATTAACGGTAGTAATGTAAATTTACGAAAAGGACCCGGTACTGGATATGGCGTTATTCGTCAATTAGGGAAAGGAGAGTCCTACAAAGTATTTGGACAATCAAATGGCTGGTTAAATCTAGGTGGCGATCAGTGGATTTATAACGATCCATCATACATTCGTTATACGGGAGGAAATGTACCAGCAACTTCACAATCATCAAACGATGGTGTAGGTGTAGTTACTATAATAGCGGATGTATTGCGTGTTCGTACCGGCCCAGGAACAAATTACGGCATTGTGAAAAACGTGTACCAAGGTGAAAAATATCAATCGTTTGGATATAAAGATGGTTGGTATAATGTTGGTGGAAATCAATGGGTTTCTGGTGAATATGTTACGTTTGTAAAGTAAAAATAAGAGCCGTCCTGCTGGGCGGCATTTTATTTTAAATATTCATAGGACGAGCATTCATAATATCATTTGTGATACATAGAGTATAATTTTTCATTCTAATAATCAGAAAGTAATCAAAATGTAATTAATTTCAACTACGCTTTTTATATTTTTTTGATACACTGGCTACGAGGGGGATACCAATTAAGGTCGGTAAAAACCAAAACCATATAGGCGGAAGTAAATTTATAATGGGAATATGGATGCCGACATTTACTAAAAGTGCGGTGACTGCACCAATATAAGAACCTAACATGCCTCTAATGTGGTGATGGAGCCAATTTTTCCAACGTTTTTTTCGTGCAAGGTATCCATAAATTGCAAATGAATAAGAGAAGATTGCTACATAAAATAAATATGCGATTTTATCCCAGTTGATAATGGATAATATTATTGCCGTAAGGGTGATGACAACATAGGATGCATGATATATTTCGCCCCATTCGGTATGTTTTCCTTTCTTTTTTTTGGCAACCATCGCTACAATTCCAGTGATTAAGCATATTGTTCCAAATAGTATGTGTATGGTTAAAAGAATGTTAAAAATGCTCATAATAATTCCTCCTTTTTTATTTTTATAGTATTGCAGTATAGGAGAAAAGTTGAAAAATATAGTTAGTTCGGCTTAATATATTGAAATAAAGGTATTCCTAGAACAAAAACCAATGATTTAAATGTTTTCTCAAATTTAGTGAGATGATTATTATGTTAAATGAAGGAGAGACTTCTATGTTTACATCTATTACATATTTACAATCGGGCAATGACAAGCAACAAAAAATATATGATGTTTTGAATAGCCTAAACATAATGGAGGATTTAGCTTTATATAATCCCGTTCTTTGCGGGACAATCCCCATAAGAATTGATACTCCTCAATCTGACTTAGATATTGTAATGGAAGTATATAACTTTGATGTTTTTGAGCAGGAAATGAGATCTTTATATGGTTCTTATGGAGGGTTCAACATAAAAAAGAAAAAAATTAAAGGTACTGAATCGATAAAGGTGAATTTTGAATTCGAAGGTTTTGAATTTGAATTATTTGCTCAACCTAAGCCAGTGCGTAATCAAAATGCATATAGACACATGATAGTGGAGCACATGCTATTAATGCAGCATCCGCATATAAGGGAAGAAGTTATTCGCTTAAAGGAACAAGGTTTAAAAACAGAACCTGCTTTTGCTCAAGTATTAAATATTGACGGAGATCCTTATGAAAAACTTATTTTATTAGGGCAGGAAATGAAATTGTGGTAAATAAGATACGTAAAAAATCCTCCAAAAACAAAAGAGGATTTTTTTATGCTGTTAACTTACGAATTAATTCACTGAGCAATTTAATACCGTTAGTCATTTGTTCTGGTGAAGCATATCCATATGATAAACGAATGTACTGATCTGATTCTTCTTCATAAATACGTCCTGGGTTTAAAAGAATTCCTTTTGATAAAGCCTCTGAAAATAGTTTTTTCATCGGAATGTTATGTACAACCTTTAGCCATATAAAAAATCCACCACTAGGAATATCCCACGATGCAATATCTGCACAATATTTATTTAAAGCTCGTATCATTATTTGTCTTCGCTCTTTCAGGTGCATTCTTACGTTTGCTACATATTCTTCATAAAAACCTTCATTTATCCATTCAGCAGCTACTCTTTGAGATAAAGAGCTGGATCCATAGTCTGTTTGCATTTTTATATCTGACAATCTATTAATAACGGGTTCTGGTCCGATTATCCATCCAATTCTAAGTCCTGGGCTAAGTGTTTTAGAGAGACTACCAATATATAATACATGTCCATGTTTATCCATCGACTTTAAAGGAGCTGGAGGTGATTCGTCAATCCATAACTCTCGGTATATATCATCCTCGATGATAGGCAACTGCTCCTTTTCACATATTTTTAATATTTCTTTTCTTCGCTCTTTGGACATCAATATCCCCGTTGGATTTTGAAAACAAGGGATTGAATATAAAATATTATTCTTTTGACTATATTTAATTCGTTTTAATAAGTCGTTAGGTAAAATACCGTGATGGTCCATTGATATACCGGATAAATTTATATTTGCTGATTGATAAACATGAAGTGAATATAAGTAAGAAGGTTGTTCAAATAAAACAGTTGATTTTCTATGTAATAGACCAATCGATATTAATTGTAATGCTTGGAGTGCACCAGAGACTATTAATATAGAATCCGGTGATGCATGTATTCCAAATGATCTTACATATTTGCTTATTGCTTCACGTAACGGATAAAAACCTTTTTGTTCTTCGTATCCGAAATAATCTAATTCCTCACTGACGTTTTTTATTATAGATTGCATAGTTTCGAGCGGGAAAAGATGAGGTGCAAGTTCACCTTTACTAAGATGGATAAGCGTTTTATTTGCTTCTGCTTCATTTATTTCTCGCACCATTAACTTACTTGGCTTATGAATACCGGCTTTTACATATTCACTCCAATCGGGCGGAGGATTAGTTGCTAATAATGACCATGTATTATTCATTACAATTGTTCCTGCTCCGATTTGTCCTTGAATTAAACCATCTGCCATAAGTTCATCTAGCGCAGTAATTACAGTACTTCGATTTACATTAAATAATTTTGCTAACTGCCGCTGACTAGGGATTTTACTTCCAATTGGCCATTCTCCGTTTTCTATTTTATCTTTCATATAGTCTATTATCTGCCGATATTTGGGCATTTTTTTATCGGTTGTCATATAAAAAACTCCTTCGTTAATTTAAAAGATCCAAAGTGGTTGGTTTTTCCGATAAATAACTGGTTGAAGACATTGTATCAACTATTAAATATGATGAAAAGAAATAATTGGTAATTTAAAAATGGTTGGTTTTTAGGGAAGGAGAGAAAATATGCATAATAAAAAATGGGATTTACGCATTATATGTGCTCACGCTTTTACAATTCTTATATGGGGAACTGCTTTTCCAGCAATTCGTATGGGACTTGAATCTTATACGCCTGAACACCTTACTTTACTACGCTTATTAATCGCCTCATTTATACTTTTGTTATTTTCATTTATATACAAACTACGACTACCACATTTAAAGGATATCCCAGCAATTTTCATATTTGGTGCTCTAGGATTTACTATTTATCACATCGCATTAAACTACGGCGAAAAAACAGTAAATGCTGGATCTGCAAGTTTAATCATTTCAGTCACTCCAATAGTAACGGCAATTCTTGCTTCTGTTTTTTTGAATGAAAAAATGAAATTAAATGGCTGGATCGGTGGTGTAATGAGTTTTGCAGGAATTGCCTTAATTTCATTTAGCCAAGGCGACGCTATTCAATTGAATAGCGGGGGATTATTTATATTATTAGCGGCGATTTCAGAAAGTCTATTTTTCGTTTTTCAAACATCTTACTTAAAAAAATACGGCTTCTTACCATTTACCATATATACAATTTTGTCTAGTACTGTATGTATGCTTATTTTCTTACCCGGAGTTTATCAAAAAATACTAGCAGCTCCTCTTGAAGTTAACTTGAGCGTTATATATTTAGGTGTCTTTCCAACAGTACTCCCGTATATTGCATTGGCCTATATTATATCTCGTGCTGGTGCTTCTGAAGCAACAAGTTCTCTATATTTAACACCAATAACTGCGTGTTTCATTGCTTGGATATGGTTAGGAGAAGTGCCAACTTTAGTTTCGATAATTGGCGGAGGAATTACTATACTTGGAATTGTGATTGCTCATATACCAATATTAAGAAAAGAAAAACATAGGAATTTAGCAAATAATCAATCCGTATAATGTAATTCAATAATGATTTTATGATACTTTTTTATATAGTTTCTTTCTTATGTTGATAAATATAATATTTTGTATTTCAGTTAAATATTGTATGTTACATTTTATGTAGTAAGCATTTTAAAAGGAGCTGACAACATAATGAATGGAAAAAGAAAAATTTTCACATGTATTTCTATTGTAGGAATCGGACTAGCTAGTTTTTCTAATTCTAGTTTCGCAGCAAGTGTAACGGACAATTCAATACAAAATTCTATTCCCGTAGTTAATCAACAAGTAGCTGCTGCAAAGGAAATGAAACCATTTCCCCAGCAAGTTAATTATGCAGGTGTTATAAAACCGAATCATGTTACACAGGAAAGTTTAAATGCTTCTGTAAGAAGTTACTACGATAATTGGAAAAAGAAATATTTGAAAAATGATTTATCTTCTTTACCTGGTGGTTATTACGTAAAAGGAGAGATTACAGGTGATGCGGATGGGTTTAAGCCACTTGGAACTTCAGAAGGTCAAGGGTATGGGATGATAATTACAGTATTAATGGCTGGTTATGATTCGAATGCTCAAAAAATCTATGACGGTTTATTTAAAACAGCAAGAACTTTTAAAAGCTCTCAAAATCCTAATTTAATGGGATGGGTTGTCGCAGATAGTAAAAAAGCACAAGGTCATTTTGATTCTGCTACTGATGGAGATTTAGATATTGCGTATTCTCTTCTTCTTGCTCATAAGCAGTGGGGATCTAATGGAACAGTTAATTATTTGAAAGAAGCACAAGACATGATTACAAAAGGTATTAAAGCTAGTAATGTTACAAATAATAACCGACTAAATTTAGGAGATTGGGATTCTAAAAGTTCACTTGATACGAGACCATCTGATTGGATGATGTCACATCTTAGAGCTTTTTATGAATTTACAGGTGATAAAACTTGGCTTACTGTTATTAATAATTTGTACGATGTTTATACGCAATTTAGTAATAAGTACTCTCCAAATACAGGGCTTATTTCAGATTTTGTTGTAAAAAACCCACCACAACCCGCACCTAAGGATTTCTTAGATGAGTCAGAATATACAAATGCATATTATTACAATGCTAGTCGGGTACCATTGAGAATTGTAATGGACTATGCGATGTACGGCGAGAAAAGAAGTAAAGTCATTTCTGATAAAGTCTCTTCATGGATTCAAAATAAAACGAATGGAAATCCTTCAAAAATTGTGGATGGTTATCAATTAAACGGATCAAATATTGGTAGTTATCCAACTGCTGTATTTGTTTCACCGTTTATTGCTGCAAGTATAACGAGTAGCAATAATCAAAAGTGGGTAAATAGCGGTTGGGATTGGATGAAGAATAAGAGAGAAAGCTATTTTAGTGATAGTTATAATTTATTAACTATGTTATTTATTACAGGAAATTGGTGGAAACCTGTACCTGATGATAAAAAAATACAAAATCAAATAAATGATGCAATTTATGAAGGAAACGATAATTAATTAAATTTGAGAATGGTTACTTAAGAAAGGAATTAGCATACGCTAGTTCCTTTTTAATGTTTTGTAAAACATTATCCATTCTAAAATTCGCATAGATCTACTTGCTTTTTTCATATACATAGTTATTGATGACTCTATGTTTTTATGAAGGGAGAGTATTTCTTGGAAAAAGTATTATTTTTCGGAGACCCAGGTATTGATGACTCATTTGCCATTATGTATGGTTTACTGCATCCCGAAATTGAAATTGTAGGTATTGTAACTGGATACGGAAATGTTGAGCATATACATGCTGCACATAATGCAGCGTATATTTTACAGTTAGCAAATAGACAAGACATTCCTGTCATTAGTGGTGCAACAAAACCACTTACAGAAGAAATTACTACGTACTACCCTGAAATTCACGGGGCAGAAGGATTAGGGCCCATCCATGTTCCAGAAAGCGTATTATCTATTCCAATATACAATTTTGGTAGTATCGCTGCGATTCTTGTAAAGTACGGAAAAGATTTAACGATTGTCGATGTAGGAAGATCTACCTCGTTAGCAATTGCTTTTAATTTATGGAGTGACTTAATGCTGAATGTAAAAGGAATCTATTTCATGGGTGGCGTCTTTTTAGAAGTAGGAAATGTAACACCATTAGCGGAGGCAAACGTGTATGGAGATCCTATAGCAAGTAAAATTGTTTTCCATCAAGCAAAGAATTTATTAATATTCCCTTTAAATGTAACAAACAAAGCTGTGTTAACACCAAATGTATTTAACTATATTCAAGCTAATACAAAGAATCCATTTCATATGATAATGAAACCAATGTATGATTACTATCTATCCGCATACCAAAAGCTTAATCCATCTATCGAAGGACCTTTGCTACATGATGTGGTTGCAATAAGTGGATTAGTAAATCCAAGTTTTTTTGAATTTGTGCATCGTACAGTAAATGTAGATACATACGGAGATACGAAAGGGCAAACATTTGCTGATTTTCGCCCTAGCTCTATATCTGATGGAGCACATATAGCACTAGAAATAGATGAACAAAAATTCATTCAAGATTTTATAAAAATCATGTTATAAGTTGCTGTCGAAAAAGGGAATTATTTCACTACGTTGAATATAAACATACATCCTCTATATAAGGGAGCTTACAATATTGAATGTACAGTTAAAGGTTGTTACGAGAGAAAATTGGGAAGAGGCATTAAAGTTACAAGTTAAAGAAGATCAAAGAAAATTTGTCCCCGCTGTAGCAGTTTCACTTGCTAAAGTATATATAAAACCAGATGGTGACAATGTAGAGTACATACCATTTGCTATATACGATGGTGAGCTTATGGTTGGTTTTGTTATGCATGCTGTTGTAATAGAGACATCGGATATGTATTGGATTAACGGATTTATTATTGATCAATCGCAGCAAGGTAATGGTTATGGAAAAGCAGCATTACAAGAAAGTATTAATATAATAAAAAATACTTTTAAATCGTGTAAAGAAATAAGATTAACCGTACATAAAGATAATCTCTCTGCAAAGAAATTATATGAACGATATGGTTTCATATCATTAGGACAGGAGTATGATGGTGAGCAAGTGTATCGTTTATTTGTTTAACTATTATGAAGTAAAGGCGTGAAATTTGAACAAGTATAGATTGAATGACTAGGAGGAATATCAATTGAAAAGTAAATTCCATTATATTGTACGAGCAGTCATGATAAAGGATGAAAAATTATTAGTTGCTGAATATATCGGCCATCATTATTTTTTACCTGGTGGCCATGTTGAAATTGGAGAATCAGCAGAGAATGCATTAAAAAGAGAATTAAGAGAAGAACTTGGAGCAAACTGCAGTATAAAACGATTTTTAGGAGTTATAGAACATCAATGGCAAGATAAAGAAGTGCTTCATCATGAAATTAATCACATTTTTGAAGTAGAGTCACAAGATTTACATACGGACTTAACACCGAAATCTAGCGAGTCTCATTTAGCATTTCACTGGATAGATTATAATAAAGAAGCCTTAAATCATTATGAAATCATGCCAATGCCTTTAGTAAAGGAATTACTAGAAAGAAAGTTAAATGATGAACTACTAAATTGTTGGATTAGTAATTTTTAAATTACTTTATTTATAGTAAATACGTCCATCGAATGAATATAAAGAAAATAGGCTGAAAAACAAGGTACATCACCTAGTGTAAGTTCATATTTTGTTGATGTACGCATTTAGTCTATAGTCTTGTTTCTACTTTGTTTAAAAGAATTTATTAACTTTAATATTTGGACGGAATTTACATTTATAAATGGAGGGTTTCATAATGAATCAGTTTCAACATGAACTACAAACATTAAACCTTAATGATTATCAAACTGGTAATGTTGTGTATTGGGATCAACAACAAAGTCAATATCCATACTACTACATTCAAGACGATGCACGTCGTTGCGGCGGATGCGGAGGGTGTGGTGGACGCTGTGGCGGTTGTGGTGGTGGTAGATGTGGCGGTTGTGGTGGACGTTGCGTAGGTTGCGCTGGCTGTTTTGGTTGCTTTAATTGCTGGAACTGGTGGGTTATTTAAGTATAGAAAATCCAAGTTGTTTTATATGAAAGAAAGGTGTAAATACTGTTTATACTTTTCTTTCATTTTGTAATTTTGTATTAGTGTTAAGGGGGATTTATTTGTATACATACGAAAAGTTGATTTCTTGGGTAGAGAATATAAAAGAAAAAAATTATAGTTCTGCTACAGCTCTTTGTATTATAAAAGATAATAAAATCGTACTAGAGCATTATAGTGGTTATCACTCAAATACATCTACAACCAAGAGAGTAACAGCATCTTCACAATTTAACGTTGCTTCTGCTAGAAAAAGTTATTTAGGATTAATGATAGCGTATGCGCTATACGAGGGGAAAATAAATTCTATTGATGATGAAGCGATAAAATATTTTAAAGACTTTGATCCTGTATTGCTTGGTAAAACGACGATAAGACATTTAGTAACACATTCGCACGGATTAGAAGAAACGAATGACGGGACAATTTTTCGTGAATTTGAACCGGGACAATCATGGGCGTATAGAGATATTAATGTAAGAATGATGACACGTCTTATTTATCAGCTATATAACAAAAGTTTTCCTGAATTGTTAAAGGAGCGTGTGTTTAAACCTGCTAATTTTCAAGAAACAGGTTGGAGAGTTCAGCGAGATGAAAATTTAGTTGACGTTGTTAATAATCCAAATGAAGACGCAATTAGTGAAATTGGTACGGTAGATGACGGTACTGAAAAAAATTTATTTGTCTCAGCTAGAGAATTTGCGCAGTGGGGTAATCTTCATTTAAATCAAGGTATGATAGATGATAAACAAATCGTTCTAAAAGAAGTTATAAAAATCGCTACGAGTTTGCAGAGCCCAACATTTATAAACAAAGAGCTACCACAAAATGGGGTGTTTTGGTTCATCCAAAATGAGCCTGCACAATTAAGCGAACTTGGTGAACGTATTCCAAAAGGGTCGTATCAAATATTAGGGATTACTGGACCGACTATTTTAGTAATACCTGAATATAATGTAGTTGTTGCAAAAATGTATAATAAAAGATATAACTACGGCGGTGATAATTACTTATATTATTTACGTGAATTTAGTAATTTAGTCGCTGATACATTTAGTAACGGTAATAGGGCATAATTACTCCTATAACAAAAAGGAGTGATTGAAAGTGAAAGATAAAGTGAACAAAAATAAAAAGCAAAATATAAAAGATGTAAATACAGAACAAAATGCAATTTATAGCGATCCTAAAGATGCAGCTAATATGCAAACTGTACCGCAGCCGAAAGATTTTGATGAAATCGAATATTAATTTTTCATCCGACTATATGATGAATAAAAAATACGTCTTAAGTCTCATCACATATAAGAAATTATTTGATAACATATATACATAAGCATTTGAAAATGTCTTATCTTAACAAAGCTTTCTTTAGAAATATCTGATATAACCTGCAAAAGGCACTTCTTTATGAAGTGTCTTTTTGTGTATATGAACTTAATTACCATTTTCCGTACAGTATCTTGCAATTTATGATGGATATACTAACTGTGAAAATTCATGTCAAGATAAAAGAAGGGGACAGTTAGTATGAAACAAACTTCTATAAATCCGTTACTAATTGTTCTAGGTACAATCATTGTTCAAATTGGCCTTGGAACAATTTATACATGGAGTTTATTTAATCAACCCCTTGTAAGTAAGTTTGGATGGAATCTTAATTCAGTAGCGATAACTTTCTCCATAACAAGTTTTTCTTTATCATTCTCAACTTTATTTGCAGCAAAGTTGCAGAAAAAATTAGGACTGCGGAAACTTATTGCTACTGCAGGAATTGTTTTAGGACTCGGCTTAATACTTAGTTCACAAGTTTCTTCCTTACCACTATTATATTTATTAGCTGGTGTCGTTGTTGGTTATGCGGATGGAACAGCTTATATTACATCACTATCTAATTTAATTAAATGGTTTCCAAATCGGAAAGGGCTTATTTCAGGTATATCTGTATCAGCGTATGGAATGGGCAGCTTAATCTTTAGATATATAAACGGAAATCTTATCGATAACCTTGGTGTATCACAAGCATTCTTATATTGGGGTATTATCGTGTTACTTTTAGTATTAATCGGATCGTTCTTCTTACGTGAGGCAATTGTAAGTAATGCTGTAACTGAAACATTACACAATGACTATACTCCGCGTGAAATGATGCGAACGAAACAAGTATATCTGCTATTTTTTATGTTATTCACCTCGTGTATGGGTGGTTTGTATTTAATAAGTATGGTAAAAGATATCGGCGTACAACTCGTTGGACTTAGCGCAGCAACTGCTGCAAACGCCGTTGCTATGATTGCAATCTTTAATACAGTAGGTAGAATCATTCTTGGGACGTTATCAGATAAAATCGGCCGAATGAAAATTGTCTCTGCAACATTTATTATTATAGGATTGTCAGTCTTTACTTTAAGTTTTATTCCGCTAAATTACGGAATCTATTTTGCTTGTGTAGCAAGTGTCGCCTTTTGCTTCGGCGGTAATATAACTATATTCCCAGCTATTGTCGGAGATTTCTTTGGATTAAAAAACCATAGTACAAATTACGGGATTGTCTACCAAGGTTTCGGATTTGGTGCGCTTGCAGGATCATTCATTGGAGCGATACTTGGAGGATTTCAACCAACTTTCATTATAATTGGTGTTTTAAGTATTATTTCCTTCATTATTTCAATATTAATCCGTCCACCAACTGCAGAGAAGACAAAGGAACTAAAACATCTACATCGGAAAGTGGCGTAATACTAAAAAGAGTCCTAATATAGGGCTCTTTTTAGTACAAAACATTTTTTGTGTAGAGAGAATAGAGTTATTTAATTTAAAATGAAATGAGTAGCAGATACTTAGAATATTCATATTGTTTTATAAAGGAACTAACATGTTGCTAAAAACATTTAGAAAATTACAGTTAACCAACTTTGTGATGGAACGTGCACTTCATTCATAGACCATTATTTTCTTATAAGTTTACAATGAAAGTAGTTGGCTTTTATTGATTACAACCATAATTTCTTCTGTTGTGGCATTCGCTACAACAAATATTGATGACATTTTTATACTACTTGTTTTATTTTCACAAGTAAGAACAGAAGTAATTAGGAATGAAGGAAGAGCTGTCCGCGAAAAAGCTACGAGAAAAAAACTTTATATTGTTATTGGACAATATTTAGGATTTAGTATGATTATTTTTCTAAGTATCATTGGGTCTTTAAGCTCTTTTTTTATTCCTGTTTCGTGGATTGGATTATTAGGATTAGTGCCAATTTATATGGGGGTTAAAGGACTATTGTCACTTCGTTCTTATAAAAGTAATGAAGTTATCGATAACGTTACTGTTTCATTATTTAAAGTAGCTTCAATTACATTAGCTAATGGAGCTGACAATATTTCGATTTATATACCAATGTTTGCTAGTCAAACACTTGAAACAAATATCGTTACATTAGTTATCTTTTTTTCCATGATAGCGATATGGTGTTTTATTAGCTACAAATTGATAAAAGCTCCTATACTAGCTAAAGTACTTGAGGAAAACTGTCATATTATTGTTCCAATTGTTCTAATTGGTTTAGGAATGTTCATTCTTTTTCGTAGTGGTACAATTGGACTATTCTCCTAAGGTGTTGAAATAACGGAAGTTTTCATAAAAAAGAATTGAACAACTTTAATATTTTTTTGAGCAATTACATTCATTGAGATTAATTAGATTCTACACAACGTATATAAGTCTTATTACAGATGAAATGTAGTAGGGCTTTTTTTATTTTAGTGAAATGAAACAATTGTATTAGTGATCTACGACTATTATTTAAACAGGACATTAGAATTATGAAGTTGAATAGCTATCGTAAAAGGAGTGTGATACTTAAAATGAAAATAGTACAGCAGTGGGTACAAGAAGATAGTGATTACATAAGAGAGAAAGTAATTGAATACAATCAAAAATATCTCGCAGATGAAGAAAAAACACCTTCAGAAAAGGTTAGTTTCATAGTAAGAGATGAAAAAGAAGAAATCGTAGGCGGGGTAACAGCGATAACTTTTTGGCACCATATACACGTTGACTTTCTATGGGTTTCTGAAGAATATAGGAATGAAGGTTACGGAACCAAGTTAATAAAACTTATTGAAGAATTTGCAATTGAAAAAGAGTGCAGGTTAATCAATTTAGATACTTTTAGTTTTCAGGCACCTGATTTTTATAAGAAGCATGGATATAAAGTAATCGGAGTAAGTGAAGATCATCCGAAAGGACACAATCGATACTATTTAGAAAAAAGGTTATAAAGTATATAGAATTCAAAAATGAATCAATTAGAGCATAAAGAGCGTACATTGAATAATCAATTTCAAAATACGCTCTTTTTTATTTTGTAATGAAGGACTATCGATTATTAACTTTGCTAAGAGCAGATAAATGAAATACTCAATTAACTTTTTTATATTTTAAAACGAATAAATGGTAGAATGTAACAAAGATAGAAAATTCCCATTATTAGAGGTGGACTTAGATGAAAAAAGTAAATGTTACATATGCACTTTTATACGATAAAACAAACGAAAAGATCTTAATGGTAAAAAACAAAGGGGAAAATGGTTCTTATTATACATTACCAGGTGGCGCAGTTAAATTAGGAGAAACGTTAGAAGAAGCAGTAATTCGAGAAGTAAAAGAAGAAACAGGGTTACATATAAATGTAAACGGGATTTGTTCTATCAGCGAAGCCTTTTTTGAGGAAAGAGATCATCATGCAATTTTCTTTAATTTTCTAGGTGAAATAATTGGCGGAGAGACATATATATCAAGGCCAAAAGAAATTGAAGAGATCACTTGGATGGAATTACATATAGCAGCTCCATATTTACGCATACCAGAACATTTACTAGATTTATTACAAAGGAAAGAAACAGTACCGTACTTTTTTAACGGAACAATCGTTCATCAATCTTCATAAAAATATTATCTCATGTAAGGTGGGGAAAACATGGAGTTCATCGTTAATCACAAACAATTTACTCAAGCACTTTCAGAAGTTAACAAAGCGATATCAACAAAATCTTTAATTCCTATATTATCTGGTATAAAAATAACTGCAGATCAATCTGGAATTACTTTAATTGCAAGTAACTCAAATATTTTTATCGAAAAATTCATTCCTGTTTCAATTGAAGACGAAAAGATTGCAACTATTATAAAGGCAGGAACTATTGTTGTACCTGCAAAGTATTTCATTGAAATAATAAAGAAAATGCCAAGTGATATAGCAATAAAAAGTAAGAATGAGCAATTAATTACGATACAATCAGAAGAAATCACATTAAGTTTAAATGGATTTCCTGCAGATGAGTTTCCGAATGTACCGCTTATAGACAATCATGCAGAAATCAAAGTAGAGACAGAGCAATTGATTGAAGTATTTAAACAAACAGTCTTTGCGGTAGCGAAAAATGAATCTAGACCTGTTCTTACTGGGGTGCATATAGAGTTATCTAATAATAAGTTAATTTGTGCTGCAACTGACTCACATAGACTAGCGATACGTGAAACATTGCTTTCCTCAGATGTAAAAGCAAATTGTATTGTACCAAGCGCAACCATTAGTGAACTTCTAAAATTAATGAACAGCAATTCGGAATTCGTATATATCTACCTTTCAGAGAGTCATATTATATTTACGCTCGGAACAACTACATTATATTCAAGGCTAATTGAAGGGAAATATCCTAATATTTCTAACCTTATTCCAAATGACTTTAAAACGATTATTAACATAGATAGAAAAAAGATATTACAAGGTGTAGACCGATCAAGTTTATTAGCAAGTGAATGGGCCAATAACAATGTTAACTTAGAAATCATAAACGAATCTACAATTAAAATTTCTTCAAACGCTTCTCAAATTGGGCAAATCTCCGAAACGCAACAAATAGATGCGATTCAAGGCGAAAAACAATTAAATATATCTTTCGATGGGCGTTTTATGGTTGATGCTTTAAGAGCAATAAAAGAAGAAACGATTACTTTAAGCTTTGGCGGTTCTATGAGACCGATATTGATTGAAGCAGGAGAGCAATCTGCAGCAGTACATCTTATATCACCAGTAAGAGCTTATTAGGGATAGAGGAAGGGATTACATTATGTACAAGCAGACTTTTGTTTTATGAAATCATAAATTAATACATTATAAGAATGATGTATTAGTATAGCAAACAGTTTACTAATTCCTACATAATATAATTCATAGACAAAGCAGCAATGGTAATCTGAAATACAAAGCAAAATAATAATAACCTAAATATAAAAGCCATAGATTAATCGATATGGGGTGAGTACGATGAAGAAAATAATTGTTTTACTCATTGGTATAGTTTTAATTATTTTTGCTTTTTATCAATACAACAAAAAAGACTATGCAGCTAAAAGTGCTAACTTGTATGTAGAAGACTTTAAAGGGGCAAATGATTCAATAAAAATACAATCTGCTATTAATAAAGCAGCGTCTAGTAAAATAAAAACCGTATTGCTTGATGATAAAAAGTATAAAATCACGTCACCAATCACTGTTAAAAAAGGTGTGAAATTATTATTTGGTTATGGATCACAATTTGTGGTTGAGGGAAACTTTAGAGTTCTAGAACTAGAGAAAAACGCATCCATTGAAGGAGCGTATATAGCTATTGACGATCCTAAATTTAACTCTGAAGTTATTTATTTAGACGGTAAAAATAAGTATTATAACACTTGGAACAAAACACAAATAAAAGATATAAATATTATCAATTGGACGGAAACGAATAAAGGTACCGGAATTTCTTTATACTCTGCTGGAAAAGAAAATGAAATTTCGTTTGTTAACTTCGAAAACATTAAAATTGTAGGAATGGAAACCGGACTAAAATTAGTAGCAAAAAAACCGAGCACCGGACAAGCTTGGATAAATGCCAATCGTTTTATGAACTTTTCTTTAGAAGACTGTGTAAATATGATTTATATGGATAGTCAAGTAACTACGCCAAATGAAATTAGTGGGAATCAATTTACAAATCTTCAAATACAGCCTTCAAATAAAACAAAAAGCATTATACAGGTAAGTGGGCAGCATAATGAATTTCATGGGATGGTATGGGATTTAAATAAAATAAAACATGAAAACGAACTCGTTGAACTGACTGATAAGAGTATGAATACAGTGGTTGAAATGTCCAGTGTACCAGCAAATAGAGTTTTAGATAGTGGGAAATCCAATATAGTGAAATAAGTTTAAATACAGAAAACAGAGCGAATTCTTTATAAAAGGATTCGCTCTGTTTATATTTTAAAATTAAATTTCCTTCCACCAATCTGATGAAGGATAATTTGTAGATTTAAACGTAATAGATTCGCCAATTTGAGGCGTTGTAATTTTAACTCCTAAACGGTTAGCTTCTTTCGTAACACGTTCTATCGGGTCACTCCATTCGTGTAATGCTAACGTAAAAGCACCCCAATGAATCGGAAGAAGTAATTCTCCTTTAACATCAATATGAGCTTGTACCGTTTCTTCAGGCAACATATGAATCGCAGACCACCTCGGATCATATTGCCCGCATTCCATTAATGTAAGATCGAATGGACCGTATTTATCACCAATTTCCTTAAAGTGAGGGGCATAACCGCTATCACCACTAAAGAAAATTTTAGTCTCTTGACCAAGAATAAGCCATGAACACCATAATGAACGATCTCTATCTGTCATACCACGTCCAGAGAAATGCCTTGCAGGTGCACATACTAACTTAATATTATCAAACGTAATTTCGTCCCACCAATTATGCTCACTAATTTTACTAGGCGAAACACCCCATTTAATAAGATATTGTGCAACTCCAGTTGGAACATAAAAGTGCTTTGCGCGATCTTTTAACTGCATAATACTTTTGTAATTCAAATGATCATAGTGATTATGAGAAATGATAATCGCATCAATTTCTTGAAGGTCATCACGTTCTAAAGAAAAAGCACCACTATAGCGTTTACTATTAAACAAAGGAAATGGGGAAGAGGCATCTCCAAACATCGGGTCTAATAACAGTTTTTTACCTTCGATTTTCAAAAGAGAAGCAGAATGGCCAAACCATGTAACACTCTCTAACGATTCATTATCTTTATTTGATAAAACGATAGGCAAATCCTTTATAGGACGCAGCTTTGATTTTATTTTAAAGTAATCCGTCATTAAACTTATAATATCTTTCGGTTTAAAACTCATATCAGTATGAATTTGATTTGTATATTTCTTATTCATTCGTTCTCCTTTTTACGATTAACAATTTACGTATGTTGTTATTGTAGCTATTTGTAGTTTAAACTATATTATTTTACCTTTCATCTAAAATGCCTTGTATTTCATAAATTCGTCAAATTCATTATTTGTATCTATAAAGTACAAATCGCACAGCAGCAGCTAAGACAAATATTAAGTACATGTAAATTGTTTTTATTTAGTAAATTCCTTCTTATACGCAACGAAGAACATACGTTTCGTTGTATGTTATAGAAGAAAATATGTCTCTAATAAAAGAAAGGAAGGAGAGGATGTAAGTGCACATAGAACGAAAAAAGAAATCAAAATGTAAACTATCAAAATCTGAAATCATGCATTTGTATATTGAAGGGAAGAGCACCTCAGAAATCGCTATGCTTGCTAATGTGTCTGCAAGGTATATTCGTATGGTTCTAACAGACAACAACGTTCCAAGGCGAGCTATAGGGAGCTGGAAGAGAAAGTATGACATAAAAGAAGATTATTTTAAAACTTGGTCAAATAATATGGCTTATATATTAGGGTTTATAGCAGCAGACGGTGCTATACCAAAAGAAAATCAATGTGTCAGTATATCACAAAAAGAAAGTTATATTTTAGAAGATATAAAACAAGAACTAAACACCAACCAGCCACTATATCGAAATAAAAAAACAGGCGTATATATGCTAAACATTAATAGCAAAGTAATAAAAGACGATCTAATGAATATTCACGGAATCATGCCATGTAAATCTTTTAACATTGAATTTCCTTTAGTACCAGAAGAATATTTACATCATTTTGTTCGTGGATATTTTGATGGGGATGGTTACGTCAAGTATGAAACTTATACAGTAAGCTTTGTAGGAGGATCATATAACTTTATGAATTCTTTAAATCAGGTACTACAAAATCAAAATTTACCAGCCGATTTACTAAATCAAAATAAACATTATCGCGTCATTTTAACCGGAAGAAAACCAATACAACTATTTTCAAAGTGGATTTATAAAGACAAAGATATTTATCTGCATAGAAAATATGAAGAATTTCAGAAAGAAAGTCTAAGTCTAGATCAATTAAAAGATCGAAAGCTAAAAAGAACTCAAGCTGCTGTTAAGCAGAGAAAACAAAATTTCCTTAAGGAATATATGAAAAATAAATGTATCGCTAAAACTTGTTCCATTTTAGAAATAAAGGAGCCAACTTTTAAAAGTTGGTTAAAAAATGATAATCAATTTAAAAAAGACTATGAAAGAATTCATTCATTATAAAAACGCAAGAAACCTTAGTATATCTATGCTAAGGTTTTTAATTTTGGATTCTTAGAGGACACTCATTTTCGTTTATAGAACTTAATAAATACATAGATTTTACAATGAATTTATTAGTAAGGAAGGGAATATGAAATGCTCACTAATAATAGTCCGGAGAATATATTACATACGGCTTATGAAACTAAAATGATTTCATCTGGAGATAATTCGCCATCTATAAAAATAAAAGGAACGAAACTTCAATATTTACTTGTATTGGTTCATCTTGGTTTTGAGTCAAATGCTATAAAAATGATGCTAAATTGGACAAATGATGAATTTGAAAAGCACGTTAATTCATTAGAAGTAGAGGGGCTATTGAAACAAACAGGAGGGAGGTACTATCCAACGTGCATGGTGATAACAGCTTGTGAAGGAAAAAAACTTTATAACCTTTGTGAACCTCTAATTAAACCAACACTTAAGATCATTGAAAATCATTCAAATCAAATTGAATTTATTTCAAAAAGAATCGACACGTTTAATCATTTATCTAAAGAATCGTATAGTCTTTTACTGTATAGTGGTGTGTTATTAGATTTTGGACAAATAAATTACATTGAAGAAAACTATTTAAAAAAGAAACGACCTTTAAGAAATAAGAAACGATATTATTATGCTATTCAAGAACAAGAACTAGCAGATATAGAGGCTTTCGGGATGTATGGTAATACGTATTTAGATTTAGGAGAAGTTCAAATTGGTCTTTATGGAAATTCTCGATATTCAACATTAAATTTAATAACAGCAAATAACGAAACATTTGAAGAATATTTTCAAAACACTAATACTGATATTAATTATAAGAAAAAGCAATTAGTAAAAGGTTACGTAGCAGCAGATAGACAAATAGATTTACATTTAAATGTAGTTTATGAAAAATTAGGTTTATATCAAAATTCAAAACCTGTTATCCCTGTATTTAAATCAACAGACTTATCTATACTTAACGAAATTGCAAACACGATCAGTAAAGATTTAGTCTTATTATTTAAAGAAAACGATAAGCCTTTAAAAGAATACTTTGCGAGCAGCAGATACTCACAAGAAATAACTTATGAAGAGTTTTTTATCTGGTGGTATCACTTTTTCTATACAAAAGTAACTGAAGAATTAATAAAACAAGGTGTAATTATAACAAGCGCACAAGAAAATCAAACGTACATAATCCATTAATAACTTTAAATTAAAGTGCTAATATACTTTTACAAATGTAGCAGCTAAATGGATAAATAATTATTAGTAAATAGAGGATAATCTGAAATTAAAATCTAACATATGAAGAAAATGAAATATTTAAAGGGGAGTAGAGCCGTGCAAAAGAAATTTATCAATCCGGAAACGATGTCACCAACTTTTGGATACTCGCATGTAGTCGAAGTTAGTAACGCTAAACGAACAATTTACATATCTGGACAAGTAGCGATCAATACCGATGGTCAAATAGTTGGTGTTGGCGATATAGCTATACAAACGCGACAAGTATTCGAAAACATTAAAAGTGCATTAGATACTTTGGAATTACAATTTAATGATGTAGTAAAATTAACATTTTTCTTAACAGATATTTCTCAAATGGCCACTGTTAGAGATATACGAGATCAATACATTGATACTAAAAATCCACCAGCAAGTTCAGCTGTAGAAGTTAGAAAGTTAATTAACGATAACTTTTTAATTGAAATCGAAGCAATTGCTGTAGCAAACTAATTTTAAAAACTTATTATGAATCATATCCATGCAATTCGTTTAATGCGTTCATTTAAAACGAATTGCATTTTTTATTGTCTTAAATATAATTTATATCTGGAGACATTATCATCAACAACTCATAAAACAAAAACAAATAAGCACACAATCGATTACACAGAATGAATCCGATGAAAAGGGAAGCGTAACAATCTGCACTAACATATAATAAGTTTATTACTTTTATCCAGTTAACATAATATATATTATAGGCAGTTATAGAAACAAAGCAATATCAGGTATCAAAACCCAAGTAAACTATACTTAATGAGACGAAACGGAGATTTTTAGTGAGATTCACAAGAAATCTTATCTAAACAAATTTCTTCAGTTTTTATCGTTTTTATTTGTTATAAATTCATCACAGCAAATCTTAATCAATAATCACTTAAGATTTAACGAATTAAAAACATTTTTGATTGGTAAGAAATTTTTATACAGAAAAATTATTTCTATACAAAATATAAATTAGTAATTTTATTTTATGTTTTACTTAATGAATTTATTGCTATTTGCACATGTTTTACAACTTTACATTATTTGTTGTTATTTCTGTTATTTAGGCTTGACTTTCATTACACATTGTTTTTTATTCTAGTTAACATAACGCTTATTTTTAACATAAAAAAATCCTCCTCACCTTCAGGAAGATTTTTTGTTTGCTATTATTTTATTTATATCTTCTAGTAACAATCCCAATTGTAAATGACATTGAAAAAATCTAGATTTAACAAATCTTCCTTACGTATAAAGAAATTAGCAACCCCAGAATCGCCCCACATAATATTTAATGAATCGTCTGTATCGATTTGCAGCAATAATATGTCATGTTGCTGGTATTTTTCTTCCCATTCTCTCGGATCTGTCTGTGTGAAAAATGGATAACCACCAATTTTATGTCCTTGATCTTTACATAAATCATCATACAGTTCGCCTAATTCTGTATTATTTTCTTCATCAACAATTTCTTCCCAATCAATGTTATCACTAAAAATCATTTCAAATCGATAATCTCTTGGTGTTACTGGTTGATATGCCAACTCAAACTTTAGTTTTGCTGCTTCGGGTATGATAAAATTCTCTAAATCTAAAGTGTTTAAATAACTAAAATCAGTAATAACCTTATTTAAATCTTCTATAATTGTAGAATGATAAATAATTCGAAAGTCTTTTTGGACTGTTGGATGATCAAAATCTGCTCCAAAAAGATCTTCTTCAGCACTTATGAAAAACTGTAACATTCCATGTTGAGGCATATGTTCAATGTTTGGTATTTCTTCAAGGTTTAACTGCGCAAGTAGCATCATAGGTTGTCCGTTTGAGTCTTTAGGATGCTCTTGATCTATAGGTAAATACGGATATCCACCAAACTTACTTTCAAAAAGCGTTGTCTCTGCTTGAGTTCCAGACACTTTAACATACGGTTTCACACTTTCTTCTAAAATACTACGATACTGTTCTAGTTCTTTCGGAATTTGAAGTTGATACGTATTCTTCACTACATTTGCCTCCCTTTAGTAATGAATTGAAAATGCCTAACTTAATTATATAGCAAGCGATAGCTTAATTGAAAATCGTTAAAAATCCATTTTCACCCTCATTTTTTGCGCGCTTGGTGGACAAAGTAGATTATGTTCTAATACCTTTTTATTAATAGTTCGAATTAAATCCGCTGCTTCTGCAGTATTTGTATTTTCTTTTAGCTTTTCTTTTAAATCGTCAATTTCTTTTGAAAGCTCAATCCACCTAGGTAAAACATGATTATTTGCTAAAGTTCTATAAAGTTGCTTTTCAGGATTGTAAGAAAGATCTTTATCAAGATTAAGAGGTTTCCCTTTACCAGGTAAATTATCAAAAGCTCCTTTCTGTTCTGCTTGTTTAACGATAGAACTAATATGATCCTCATACGTATAGGACCAAACTTTCTCATCTTTTACTAAAATCTCTTGTTTTTTTAGTTTTTTATCGAGTTCTTCCTGCTTCATAGATTTTCTCTCCTTTTTATTTTAAAGTGTGGTTTTTATCTATTTCAAAGCTTTCAATCCATCAAACAACTTTTTTCACCCTCACATGCTATCATGACCGTCTTGAAACTCTTCATAAGTGGTTTTGTACCCTTTATCTTTTAAAGCTCTATACAAGTGATTATTGGCCGTTAAAAGAGGTTTATTTTCAAGTTGTCCTGCTACCATATAAAAGTGAAGTTGAGTTGCATTAGAATTTATAGATGAAATTTGATTTTCAATCCAAGGAATATCGTTTTCAAAAGTTAGTTCTTCTAGCTGATTAACATGATCACAGCAATACATGGCGGTATTCCATTTTCGTAAATTAAATAATTGAGTGTTTTTGCGATTGAAGATTACTTAATGCATGGATTTTTATTAAAGACAATGAAATGTTCTTGAAGATGTGAAGTTTGAGAATAATTATGAGGTAGATCAAGATGTTTTGCCCTTGCTGCAATGTGGCAGTAAGGATATTTAATTTTGATAGAATGATATAAGAGCCTTGCTACACTTTTGTAATAAGACTCTTTAAATGAGTTATTTACTAGAATAATTGTCTATTGCTTGAATAGAAAGTTCCAACGATTTTATTCTTCTTTCTAAAAGCGTTCTTTGAGGACTCCCAAGCTTTGACTTAACGTAAATCTTTTCAATTGATGGAAGCAAACCAATTAGAACATTACGAGCTTCTGCTAAATCTTCCTGAGTATAATGATGAGTTTCTTGCTTCCAAACACTTTCTAACATAGCTAAGCCGATACTAGCTGCTTTGAGTCTTTTTTTCACTAAAGTAGTATTTGATCCTTTTTGAGTCATCTGTGATAAGGCATTTTCAAGTTTACTAATTGTTGACTGTAAAGATTTTATTGATTCTACTTTATCTATATTTGATACGTTTTTCATGTTAATGTTATCCCTTCTACGTTGCTAACTTGTTTTGTTTAATGTTCAATGAAATCCTTAAAAGTTTGATTTCACTCGAAATATTTTAACATAAATAACTAACTGTATTCGAGTTGGACAATAACTTAAAGCAAAACAGCTATTCCTCTCTCCTCCCCTGTAGCATTCTATTATATGTACTTCTTTCTTCTCATTAGAATTCCTATATAAACTAGTTGTTAATATTGAATGTTTTATGAACAAAAAAACGTACAAGTAATGTAACCTGTACGTTTTCGCTTTTATTCAGTAAGGTAATAAAGTAATAGCTTCCTGGTCTTCTCATAACTTATGAAATCTCTATACAAAATGGGATAATTCACAATTTCTGTTTCTAGAAAACGATATTGCGGAAACCACTCAAAAAACGATTTTCTTAACCACTTTATTTGTTGAAACGTAATGTTCTGTTCGTTTCCATTTAGTACAGAATTTAAAGTAGCTGCTGTATGCATCCAATAATGATTAAAATCAGCGTTTATACAATCATCTTCGGTAAATTTACTTTTTAAGTCTCGCTGCAATTTTGCTGTAGCACGATAAGGAAACGGTTTATGCAGTGGACTATGCATTTTCTGCAATTCTTTAAAAATAATTTGTTTTCCTAACTTCAACTTTCTCCTCCTTTATTTCTCTATCCAATTTAATAAGTTTTCATAATGATATTGAGCATCTATATACCCAAGATTATATAGATTAACGAGCTTTTCCTTATTTCTTTCTATTCCGCTTATAGGAAGCTGTACACTTGGTTGAATTACATAAAAATTATCGTTTTATTCTTCTCGATTCATATAAGATATCGTCTCATTATAAAAACGATAATGGTCTACTAAATTCTCTGCGATTTTCGGATATTTTCTATATAAAATTTTAGCCAGGCCTGAAAATTTATTTCGCTGCTTCTCATATCCTTCTGGCTTTGTCATAATGACAACGTTCTTTTCATAACCATCCTTTTGGGCTTTCAAAACTGGTATAGGGTCTATAATCCCTCCATCTAATAATTTTCGATTATTATATTCTACAGCAGGTGCTATAAACGGTACAGAGCTTGAGGCGCGAATGATTTTTAAAATATCGTTTCCGTGTTCTGCTTTATTATAATAAATGGCTTGTCCTGATTCGCAATCAGTCGTCCCTATGACAAACTGTTCATTACATTTTAAGAAAGTTTGAAAATCAAATGGTACAATTTTATTAGGTACTTCATCAAATAAAAAATCCATTCCGAATAATTCGCGTTTTCGAATCAAATTTCGATAAGATATATAACGGTGATCTGCTACTAGCTCTGTATTTACTTTCTTATTTCTCCCTTTTTGACGTGATAAATATGTTGCTCCCATACAGGCTCCAGCTGATACGCCGACTACATACGGAAAGAATAAGTTCTTTTCCATGAAATATTCGAGTACACCTGCAGTATATAAACCTTTCATTCCTCCGCCTTCTAATACTAAACCTATATTCTTCATGCTATATCCCTCTGCTTCTTTTTTCTTAATTTCATATTAGCACAAGATTTTAAGATGAGGTTATATAAACTAATTACAACAATAACCAGAAACTACTAAAGTAATGTCATAATATCTTTGTGAGTAACATGTTACAATATAAGTAATTCATTCCACATATATTAAAGGAGGAATTTAATATGGGTTTATTTAGCGGTATTTTAGGAAATGCATCAAATACGAGTTCTGAAAGTGTAGAACGTGATTTAGAGAAGATTATGCTAGACGATGAAAAAGTAGAGCATGCTTATAAATTAATTCGTGATCTAATCGTATTTACAAATCGTCGTCTTATTTTAGTAGATAAACAAGGAGTAACTGGCAAAAAAACAGAATACCATTCTATTCCTTATAAAAGCATTACACAATATAGCATCGAAACGGCTGGGCATTTTGATTTAGATGCAGAACTTAAAATTTGGGTCTCTAGTATGGAGGATCCAATTACGAAAGAATTTAAAGGTGACGATAGTATTTTAAGCATTCAAAAAGCGTTAGTAACCTTTACGACAAAGTAGTGGTTTTCGTATTTTTATTCATTTTTAAAATTACCAATCCGAGTATTTTGGAAGAACATACATTATTTTTGTATATTTAATCTAAAATAACATAAAAAGGTAAAGCGTATTTTATATGCTTTACCTTTCTTTTTTGTAATAAATAAGTGTAGTTTCATCATTTAATTTCTTTATAACTTCTGTTCTTTTATACTCCATCTTTTCATACAAAAAACAATTTTTCTCTTCTTCTAAAATAGTAGCAAGTTCCCAGCTCGTTGCTTCAGGAAACATTTCCTCAATTAATGTAAGTACCTTTTGGGCAATTCCTTTTCCTTGATAACTCGGATGAATAAACATTGGACTGATCCAAAATTTAGAGGGTGTTTCTTTTTGTGAAATGCATATCGCTCCAACAAGATTCATTGCCACTATTATTTTATAGAAGCCACCGTCTACATGATTTATTCTACAAATAGTTTTTTCGATAGTTTCATTTGCTGGATTAGTTTCATAGTCTTTATATTTATGTAATAAAGGGCTAAATGAGTCTATTTGCATTTGAAATATAACTTCTGCATCACTTTCTGTCGCCTTCTCTAATATAATATCCATGTTACCAATTAAGTCGCTTTCTTAACGAGGTAATATGAGCGGTATGATGACGACCATGCCATGCGTATAGTCCTATTGCAACAGCAAGTTTTGTTTCACCAGTTTCAGGATGGTTAAATGTCTTTTCTAAATCTTCAATTTCTAGAGAATATAAAAGGTTAACCCATCTTTTATGTAATGAATCTAGCATAACTAGTGAAACATCTACCGGTAATTTTGAATCGGGTAACTCTGCCCACTTCTCTTCTTTATACGGCTTAATAGTTGGATTCTTTTCTGTCAGTGCTAATTTAAAGCGTATGTAGCTATTCATATGGCTATGAACAACGTGATGAACTACTTGACGTACAGTCCACCCTCCAACGCGATATGGTGTATCTAACTGCTTCTGATCTAAATCTTTAATTGCCTTTGTTAGTTCATGAGGTAAATCTTCAATTTCTTGAATCCATGTATCAATCATTTCTTCAGTTATAGGACGTTTGTATGTAAATTGGCCAATTGGATAACGTAAATCATTCATGAATAAGTCCTCCTTATTATAAGCGTGAAGTATTTCTCCAAATATAATGTACAAACTTCACATGTTCTCCATTTAATTCTACAGAAGTTGTATCTGATTCGTTTTGATAAGAAGAAAATCCGCTTTTTTCTAGTACAATTTTTGATGCGAGATTATTAGTAGTTGTTTTAGCATGAACCCCATGAATTTCATTATTTTTCGCTACGTCTAAAATTAATTTTACGGCTGCTGTTGCAACTCCTTTTTTAGTAAATTTTTCTCCGACCCGATACCCTAGCGAACTAATTCGAGTTTCTGTATCTATATCTACTAAATTTATTCTTCCTACAATTTCTTTTTCTTCATTACGAATTAAATAAAAATAAGAATCTCCATCCGCCTGTTCTATTAATAAATCGTCTAGTAGTTTTTGGAAATATTCAAATTCAAAATATTTCGAGCCGCGATTTGGTACCATTGTTTCAAAAAAAGATTTATTCGTAAGTTCAAACGTAAATAAATCCTTAGCATCTTGTTTCTTTAGTTGCTCTATGTATATTTCCATCCCGTATTCTCCTTCATGATTTACTAACTGTTATACATTCTTTTTTAATCAATTATATTCCTGCTATTTCTTTCGATTAAGCAATACAGATAGTAGCACTTTCGGATGAAAAAGATGAAATGGACTACGAATCAAATTCATCACTCGTACTAACCGAATATAAACATCAGAATTACTTGCGGATAGTCGATATATTTGTTTCGTATACCATAGCTGAAATTTTTGTTTTGTAGTTAATTCTCTCTTTAACTGCGGGTGACGTGATATTTCCGTTGTTGTCATATCCCATGGGGTTTCTATTATATTAGCTGCCTTTTTATAAAATTGTTGTGTAAATGTTTTATCAAGTTGTTTTCTACCTTGCAGAAGTAATTGCAATTGGTGAGCCTCCATAGCAGCAACTGATACACCTTGGCCGAAAACGGGATCAAAACGACATTGCGCATCTCCAACAACTAATAATCCTTCTGGTACATTATTCACTAAATCAAATCGCCGGCGTACTTGATAAGGAATTTTGTATGTCTTTATATCAGTAATTCCCTCAGCCTTGTTTAGGAAATCTGTAACATTAGAAATTGATAGGTTTTCAGCAAAATCATAAAACTCATCATCTGTTTGTGGTGCTTTCTCGTTTGCGTATCCACTGAAAGTAACAAAATAACGATTATCTTCTATCGTTTGAATAAGAACGCCATAAGGGTTATCAGGGAAACTCGGAGACATTAACATATTACAACAGTCTAACTCCTCATTTTCTTTAAGTTTGAACATTTTCGTTGCGTAAAATAAATCAATACGAACTTTCTCTTCTTGTACTTCAATTCCGTATTCTCGTAACCACTCTATACTTTTTGAGCCAAATCCACTCGCATCAACAACAAGATCTGCATGGACTTCTTCTTGTGTATCAGTCTCTAAATATTTAACTTTTACTCCACACACTTTGTTAAGCTTTTCATCTATCAATAACCCTTTAACCAATGTTTCATATTTAATAGTAATATTTGAAATTTGATGTATTCGTTTTTGAATATGCCATTCTAGCAAAGGACGACTTTGTTGAATCATATGTACTTCCCCTATGAACGGTTGTTTCCATAGACCGAATTGATGCCATTTCAAATCACGTGTAAAGTTGTTTATAATACTGCCCGCTTCTATTAATTCATGCGTAATAGTAGGAAACAATTCTTCAATTGCTTTTTCTCCACCTTTTAATAACACGTGAGGATGATTACTTTGTGGAACTCTTTTTCTTGAAGCTTTTCCATCCCATTTTTCACCGACTTCTAAAATGATTACTTCTTTAAAAGAAGTTGATAATGCTTTTGCTGCAAACTTTCCTGCCATACTTCCACCAATAACGATAGCCTTATTAAACATGTTTTCCCCCTTAATAAAAAGAGATCCTGCCTTGTATGAATGAAACAGGATCTTAAACTAATTAACTTCTTTTTCATTATACTTAAAATACATCAGTAAATTGCAACGTTAAAATTAAAATACCTAATCCCCATACGTAATACGCGAATACTTTTAAGGAGTGGCGTTTTAAATATTGAATCATCCATGAAACGGCTATGTATCCAAAAAACGATGCTGATAATGTTCCGACAATTAAAGATGTACTAGAAATAGATTCTGCTTTCCCTTGAAAAACGTCTACAAATTGCAAAATGATAGCTCCGGCGATTGCTGGTGTCGAAAGTAAAAAAGAAAAGTAAGCAGCTGTTTCACGGTCTAATTTTCTCCATAATGCAGCGACAATTGTCATTCCAGAACGGGAAATGGCTGGAAAAATAGCAGCCGCTTGAAATGAACCGATAATTAATGCGTCTTTATATGTTATGTCATCCATTTTTTTACGACCATTCTTTTGTTTATCTGCCATGTAGAGAAAGAATCCGGTCACTAAAAACTCCCAACCGATTGTGATTCCTGTTTTTGAAATATCTTCAAAGAAGTCTTTAAACAATAAACCAATTACAACTGCGGGTATTGTCCCAACGATAAGTAATAACATGAGCTTTGAAAATGGGTTTTTAATTAAATATATAAATTCTTTTTTGTAATAAATAAACACTGCAAGTAAAGTCCCAATATGCAACATCGTATCTAAAAATAAGCCTGCTTCATCTAATTGAAATAAATGTCTTCCTAAATAAAGATGTCCGGTACTACTGATTGGTAAAAATTCTGTTAAACCTTGAATTATACCTAATATGAAAGCTTCTAACCAATTCATGATGGTCTCCTTTCTCTTTTGCTTGTACCAATATATGAGGGTTAAATTTTTGATATGAAAAAAACTATATTTCTCTATGAATTTACTTTTAATTTATGGATATATATGTAAAGAGAATTAAGGAGGGTTATTATGTGGAAGCACACAAAATTCGGTAATGTATTACTTTGGATGGGCCCTATCCTTGTATTTTTAGGACTATGTATGACAAATGTTATTTCAGATATTCCTTTCTTTGAGGGAAAACATAAAACGCTTGGTATTGTACTTATATTTATAGGGATATTCTGTTTTATTGTGGCTAATCATTTAAAAAAAGGAGAAAGATATGAAGAATAAATCTAAATAAAAAACAATCCTGGCATATTAGCTAGGATTGTTTTTTATTAATGTTGATTATTTGTAGAATACTTTATCAACGTTATATTTCGCTTTGTATTCATTAATGATATATGTTTCGTAAATTTCTCTTTCTGTTGGATCTTCTACGATACATGCATCAATGCGGTATACTTCATCACGGTGATTTTTAATTGGTGAAACATTATCTTCAAAATGCTTCTTAATACGTTGTCTAATTTTACGAGCTTTACCTACGAAAAGTAGTTCGTCATTAATATTGTAAAACATAAAAATGCCACCTTTATCTCTAGGGAACAAGTGGAAATCGATAAATCCATTAATTGGAGTAATGATTGGCTCGTCTCCTTTAATAACTTGTTTACGTTCAGTAATTGTAACATCAACTTCAGGGATACTAATTTTAATCAAGTTCATTCACGTCCTCTTTTATTATAAAGATAAATAATAGCATACATAAGTAAGAAAAGCTATGTTCAGGGGCATATTTCATTTTATAATTCAAATATTATAGGTGTATCATGTAAACTTTTCTTCCAAATCATATGATCACTGGATTCTCCCCAGTAATCTTTCAATACATAGCTAGGTTTTCCGAACTTTTTCATCCATATACTTTGCGCATTTTTATATCCACTATCTAAACAATATTCTGTTATCCCTCTGCTAAGTAATGTAAGAAACATTGTATGTAGTAATAAACTCCCTATTCCCTTTCTTTGATACTCCGGAAGTATGAATACAGTTCCTATTTCATACAAATTTTTAAGTACACCACCTGTACAACTAGTAATCAATGTACTTGCTGGACCGGTTTCGATTGTTCCAATGATTTTATCATTACTTGTATCAATCGCTAATAAAAAGTAACGACTTTCTCCGTTACTTTCAAAATCACTTTTCAAATACTGCTTTTTTGAGTTAATTTCATTTTCTATATCATCCAATAATTGTGACAATCCTTCATTTTTGTATGTATTCGTAATAACGATACGGAAAAATAAATATAGTTCATCTACATCATTCAAATTCGGTCTTCTAACTGCAACGTTAGTCATGAATGCATTCTCCAATCTTCATTATGCCATTGTCAATACAACACTTTACATAATCTATTCATCATTATTCTGCAAAAACCTGCATAAATCCAGCAGTATAGAAAGCTCAGTATAAATATTGATAAAATAATTTTTATGTCCATAGTTGTATGAACAGTAGGACCAAGTACCGGAAAACGGAAAATATCGAGAACGATCATAATCCCTATAAGTAGACAAGTCGCTGAAAAGGAAACAATCCAAATTCTCCTCTTGAATTTTAAAAAGGCTAGTCCTAAGGCTAGACCTAATAAGCCTGTAGTAAAAGGAAAGACAATTAGTTCACTTGGCTCAATAATAAATAATAGAAAAATAGTAAGAATATAAGAAAGTATTCCCTCACGAATAGAATAGAAAATAGCAAAAAAAATTGGCAATGTCGAAAATGGACTAATGAGTAAACCTATACCAGGAACTAAGTTTCCTGCTGCTTGAAACATGGTGGCCAATGCACTCATTAAAGCTGTAAGTACTAACTTATTCGCAAGGGACAATTTTCTTTTATGAACAAAGTTCGTATCATGTTCTATCATCAATTGATACCAATAACGTACAAACCAATTCATTAAAATACCCCCTAAAGATACCTCATTCATTACTTTCTATATTATTCATACACTAGTGGTTTATGAGCTGCTTTCTACTTGTTATGAATTACTAGACAATAAAAGACTTTTAGGGGGATAAATTGTGCGTTTTGAAACAAAATGAATTCCCTGGATTATTAAACTGCGAGTGTATATCGCATCAAGGAACAATTTCGAAAATGGTACCTTTGTTAAAATCAGTTACTTTCATAGAACCGTAAACTCCTAAATATAATCTAGTTTGATTCAAATTTGTTCCTAAACTCATATAATAAGCTTCTTGCGTACCAAAATCATAATTGGTTTCAATAGCATGAAACTCAGCATGTTTACCGTCTGTACCTGCTCTAGTATAGGCTAAAACCCCCTTAACTGGAGACTGTGATTCTTCTTTCTGGGCAAGGTCAGTAAATACGACGCTACTTGTTAAATTCGGGATTGCAGTTCCCATATACGGCTGAACTCCTGTAAGTGAAGTTCCTCCAAATTTATCGGGTCTGGAATCTTTATGAAAATAACTAAGTAGAGGCAGAATACGCTTCACTGAAGTTTGTATCGTTTCATCATAATAAGCCATTGTTCTCTCATCCAAAGTCTGATTCTCAGAACAATGTCGTATAAAAGAAGTAGGTAAATCCCCTTCCCATCCTCGCCATCCAAAATTGATAAACCCATCTTGAGTGGGAGTTAGCCTCATAAAATGCATTTGAACAAGTTCTGTAACCGGTATAGGTTTATATTGAATAAATGAAAAAATAGACTCTACAATATCCTGTCCGACATTTCCGGTGTATTTGATATATTGATTATAAAACCTTTGAAATGAAATGCCAGTTATATTACGTACTCCTTTTGCAATTACTGTAAGTGTTTCTTGTATAGATAAAGGAAGTTCATCGAAGCGTGTAACTACAGGAGGGTTATTTATAAATGTATTTTTACTTACATCGATTTCAATTATTTTACCTGCTATTTCTAAATCATCTTGGCTTAAATTAAATGGATCATAACCTGATCCGCCATCTCCATTTGTAAAAACAAGTTTTCCAGTCTCAGGTGAAAAGTTTAAACTATTGACTCCGTTATGATTAAAAAATGGTCTTCTTACATTCAGTAATGTTCGTCGCTTTTGAGCTTGACCATTAGATTGTAAATTCCATTCTTCCACAGTATCAATGTGATCATATTGCGTATTTCTATTAACCCACTTTAAATTTAACGTTTTAGGGTCACAAGGATTCGGTTTAAATTGTTCAGAAAGTGCACCTAGCCCTTGAGTTCCGGCTACTGAATAATGAAGATAAAATAACCCATTTTGATAAAATTTTGGATGGAACGCAAGTCCTAGCAATCCGCGTTCATCATAACCGCTACTAGAAACACCTTCTTCAAATGTACCTAATTTAATAATTTGTTGACGAATATCTAAAAATGTCTTTATAACGCCGTCCCCTATGTAAAAAATCTCTCCTAATTGGGTTGCGATAAATAGTCTTTCGGTCGATTCACCTGGAAGTATCGTTGTTTTCAATACGGTTGGTAAATTTATATTATGAACAATGGGTCGTAAACTAACTTTAACTTTTGTCAATTAACTGTACACCCCTTTTTCTTCTTTTTTATAGAAGAATATGATTAGAGTAGTTCTGTTAGTATCGAATAAGTCGCATTCCTTTTTATTACAATTTTGTATATAATATAATTATAAATACTCTGGGGGACGAACTATGATAATCGTACTACAAATCATCTTACCAATAATTTTCGCAGTCTATTTATTTACCCTCTATCGTAATACGACTATTGGAAAAGCCGCTTTTCTTTTAGCGATCATTATAGGGATTTTCGGTTTAGAGAATATTTTTCAATATGCTAGTCTAACAGATCATGCTATTTATCCATATTGGGGAAGTTTGAAGGCTGTTGTTATCGTTTTATCAGTCGTATTTCTATTTAAAAAAGGTGGTTTAACAGGAAAATATTGATTTGTAATGCGTTACATATTTTCTTGTTAAATTGCTTTTATTTTATAAAAGAAGAAATATTTATGTGAAAATAAGAAGGGATGTGTTACATATGTCTATAAATATTATTTCAATAATCTCTATCATAATATGGATTGTGTTAATTACAGAACTTATAAAACCTTCAAAAGAACAGAATGGACGAAAAATAGTAACTTTAGTAACTGCTGGTTCCGTATCAACACTTATTTTGACGGTTTCATTTATTCAAAATATCCCGTTTTGGAATTGATAGTGATATAACTAACAAAAATATGTATAAATAAAAAGATTAGGATTCACTCCTAATCTTTTTATATTTTGGGATAGCACCACATGCCCAGCAAGCTAAGGTCTTGAAGTAGCCCCTAAACAAAATTTTAAATTTTTCTAAAGTTATTTATGTGAATTCAAATCATTTTTAGGAACAATGCATTTCTTAAGTTTATGGCGATGTAGCGGGATAACCATTTGTTCAACTGGATACTACATGAAATTATAAAATTAGTACCGTACATATTAGACATATCTAAAATGTACGGTACTTTTGTTTACTATTGGTACACTTATCTACTTAAAGATAAGTATGTGGTCCTTTTACAATTTGAATTTCTTTTTAAGTTTCTTATATTTTCTGTACGAACGTCTAACAATGTTTAACATAAAATACGGTATTTTAACGGGGAGAGGCAATTTATAAATGAAAGGAAAATAAAAGGTGAAATATGCCTTTTCTAGGTCTCTCCACTTACTATCTTCTTTTGTTTTTAAGAAATCAGATACATCGACTACATATCCCCTTCCTTTTTCCATCATCACATTTTTCCCGTGAACATCACAAGGAGTTAACCCTTGTTCCCTCGCATACTCTAAAGCCTCATTAATATCAAGTATTACTTGCTTAGGAATTTTAATCCCCTTATGAATAGCATCGTATAAGGTAATTTCTTTTAAACGTTTCAATACTATGAAATTTTCTCCTTTATATATAAGCTTTGAATAAGAAGGATGATCTCCAATTCTTCGGTATACTTCTGACTCTTTTTCAATTCCTTCTCCTTCTCGCACGTAAACTTTCACTACCCAATCTTTGTATTCTTTGTGCATGAATACTGCGGCATAATTACCTGTTCCTAAACACTTCCAAAGTCTAGGAATATCTTTAACTACTACAGGCTCGAATTCATCCTCACTTCTTATACTTACCTCTTTTAATAATTCATCCTTTATCAATCCCACAAAACTATTTATACTCATCATTCCCACTCCGGTTTTGCTAAAAGGGGGCCCACCCACATTTTAACGAAAATATACACTAAGCGAATTTTAGCATAAAACGAGTCATCTTTCTTCTTAAAATAAAAAGCTAACTCGTTTTATTTAAACTGTTGAATACTTAATATTTATTCCGTTATTCATAGCCAAAAACCGTACGATATAAAAATATTTCTAACTATTTTCATTTTTTCAGAGTCAACTGTATAGGGCTTTTCTTAGTACAAGTTCTCTTAGTAAATTACCTATACAAAATCTATATTACTCTATTTTATAATCTAAAACATTGTTTAGAAGTGTAGCAAAGGTTTGTTAATGGTTCAATTCTTGTTCCACTACTATCTTTGTTAGCTAACACTTTTATTGTTTTAATAATCTTTTGTTTAATTCCCACAATGCTGTTTTGTTACTATCCCATTTCAAAAGCGTTACTGCTTCCTCAAAGCATAACCATTTATAATGGAAGTGTTCTTTAGATAATGATATGTTTTTTGTAGGGACTTTAACTCCAAAAGAAAATTCTTTTATTACATAAATCTCTTCTCCCCAAAGGAATCCTCCAACTACATCCTCTACTGGTAGTGAAGACACAGAATCTAATTGTATATATGGACATTCTCTTGTAATACCAGCCTCTTCAAACGCTTCCCGTTTTGCTGATTCAATAGGAATCTCACCGTCTTCTCCGCCACCAGCTATTCCTTGCCAATAACCATAATCACTTCGGTTAAAAATAGCATATTGAATAGAATCGTCAGTTTTTATATAAGGAAATATCAATACTTGATATGGTGCTCTCATTACTTAACCTCCTCTCGAAAATAAGTTTTAAATCAATATGAATAAAGAGCCGACATCACAATTCTACATTATTAATGCAGGTTTATAATGTTGGCTCTCTATTTTTAAAGAATTTTATTTTTCATAAACAGGCTTACTCTTAACAGAGGAAAAACTGCTTATTCTCTGTCGAATTTGTTTAGCATGGTTTTTCCTAAATGTTAGCAGTACCCTATATTATTCAATTGCGCCAGCAACGTCATAATCATTTAAATCTAATTCAATCGGTTGTCCGAGCGCTAATTTAGCAAGTTCCGCTCCTAAGTATGGACCAGCTGTTAAACCCGAAGCTCCTAATCCATTCGCAACGAAAATTCCTTCAAAGTTAGGTAGCGGTCCGATAACAGGTAAGAATCCTGGTGTGAATGGTCTGAATCCAACTCTCGTTTCAAGCATTGTAGCATTTTCTAAGCCAGGTGCAACTGCTAATGCCTTATGGAATACTTCATGTAAACCACCTGCTGTTACACGATGATCGAAACCAGTATCATTCTCATGTGTTGCACCAATTACGACATGACCATTGTCAAACGTTAAAATATATTGATCGTTTGGTGGCATAACAACTGGCATATTTTCTGTTGCTGTATTTTCAATTTGCAGATGAACAATTTGTCCTTTTTGGAATGTAACTAAGAAATTAATTCCTAATGGGTTCAAGATTTCATTCGCCCATGCGCCTGCAGTTACAATAACCTTTTCCGCTAAAATTGTTTCATCGTTTACTGTAACTCCAGTAATATGATTTCCTTCACGGACCAATATGGCATCGCCTTTTATAAAAGTTGCACCATGTTTTTTCGCAGCACTTATTAATGCATTGCGTAATAATCTTCCATTCACTCGTGCAGCACCACTAATATGAACAGAACTATATTCGTCTGATAATGCTGGGAATAATTTTTTTGTTTCTTCAGCTGATAAGCGAGTGATTTCACCAATCTCTGGGGCATCTTCACGTCGTTTATAAGCTCGCTCTTCCATTTGATCTAACTTTTTCTCGTCAGTATGTAAACTAATTGCACCCACACGATTATATCCTGTGTCCGTTTCACCGTCTTCTTCTAATTGCTGAATTAACGAAGAATAGTAACGTGCACCGCCTTTAACAATTTTATACCATGCTTTATTACGACGCTGTGATAGCCATGGACATACAATACCTGCTCCTGCATCAGTTGCTTGCCCTAATTGTTGGCGATCCACGATAGTAACATTCGCACCTGCCTTAGCAAGATGATAAGCAGTAGACGCTCCTAAAATTCCAGATCCAACTACAATATACGATTTCATTTCAAACACCTTTTCTCTTTTGCTAATTATATAAATATAAGAACATTCCTTAGTATAATGGAAGGAATACTTTTTTCAATGTACTCATCACAATTAATTGTTGCAGCATTGTGAATTTCTTAATCATCATTTTTTCTTCTTACGGAATAACTCAATTGTTTTATAGCCTTGTGAAAGGATTTCTATCATTTTCTCTAGACGTTTTTCACGTGTTTTTTCTTGTTTTACAGAAAAAAGATTACGTGCCCAATCTTTCTGATATCCAGGCGTTAAACTTTGATAAAACTTAAGTTCATTTGGGTGATTTGTTAATAATGCTTCAACATCTTTAATTTGATCTGCATAATCGGCAACACATTGACTCATAGCAGATGTTTTCGTTGTTTTTTTCTTTTCACGTTTTAAACCTACAACAGTAAAGACTTCATCCATACTTACCATTCGTGCAAATTTAATATCGCTTTCTCCCACATAACCATCTTCTCCAACGTTTAATGCCGGAAACATCTCATCACGGTGAATAAACGTACTATAACGAGCATTACCTTTTTTCGGATATGCGAAGAATACGTAACCTTTTTCAATTAGTAATTCTTCATTACTAATAATAAAATTCGTTTGTTTCACCATTTCATCAAGCGTTTCTACAAATATAAAGATAGCATCGTGTTCTTTTGAGAATGCATTTTCTTTACCTGTAAAAATGTCATAATCACTTGGTTCGTTAATAACGACCATATTTGTATACTTATTAAGTTTCAATTTATCAATAACTGACATAATAATCTTCCTTTACATTCAAAATTCATTGTACATACTTTTTCGTACTGTTCTAGTGTATTATATGTATTAAGAAAATCAAACTTTAAATCGTGTTGTTCTGCCGCAAAAGAACATAATTCTTTAATAGATAGGGTGGTTTTATGCCATATGTAATCCGAGATGAAGGGCTAGTTTTACAAGGGGATGATGGAAAAGAACCAATTTTTCATACATATGAAGAAGCTGAGGAAACATTAAAAACATTAACTATACCGCAGTTTCCGAAACATATTAGAAGAAAACCATTTACACCAAAAATAATAAAGATAGCCGCTTCTGAATAAGAACCGGCTATCTTTATTATTCATAACTTAATAGCAAATAAAGTATATAAAAACTCTTTATATTGATCTTCTGTAATTTCACGCTTATTTTTTTCCCCATGAATAATTTCGGTTAAACTTGTATTCGTTAATGAAATATGGCCAGAGTTCGTCAACTTTACTGCAATTGGTCCCTTATTAAAAATAGACTTCTCATCTTCTATCACTCTTCTTTGAACATCATTTACTACTATCTCATCAATAATATGTTTATAAAAAGCATGACAAACTTTCCATTCTCCAGCAGCATCTTTTCTTTCTAAAACATAATTTCCTTTACTCGTATCTTTTCGTCTCACCCGGTACGAACCATTTTTTGAAGAAACAGACTCGCCAGTAAAAGGTACAGGAACAAGAGGTACTAACGAAGCTATACCTACATCAATTAAATACTGTACATTATCATAAGTTAAAATAATTGTTATATGGCCATCCTCAAGTGCCCATGCTTTTATATCATTTTTATAAACCGTACCTAATGCCAGTTGTACATCATAGCCACAGTCTTTTAAGAAATAGTAAAAAAGGGTGTTTAATTCATAACATAGGCCACCACGAGAGTTCATTAAGATTTTCTCTTGTAAGTTTTCTTTAGAAATTACTTTTGCATTACCCGCTATAACATCTAAATTCTCAAATGGTATAGTGTGTGCAAATGCAAAGAGAATTGTATTTAATTCTTCAAACTTCACTTCAGTACGCTTTGCAAGATTCAATCTTGTAAAAAGCTTATGTTGTAGACTTGTCATAGTCAGCACCCCTTAAAATGTATAAGTTAAAATAGTATATGTTGATTGTAAATTTGATGGGGTACTGAAACAATGTACATTTCGTTTAACTGTACCGGTACAAAAAGTCTAACCGACAAGATCACTTAAGATAAGAAGCTACGAATAGAAATTTAATAGTTTGTCTATAGGTAGATTATTATGATCGCTTAAATCAACAAAATACTGAAGTTGCCACATTTGGCTCTTTTTAGCTTGATTGCTAACAGTGGTATCCCAAACAGGATAAATTCTCATTGCCATTTTCCCTGTTTGACTTGGTGTTCTCAATATTTTTTCTTTAAGAAGAATCTCTTTAGGAAAAATAAATTGCCCTTGTTTATTATCAGCAATACAAGTGATTACTAATAAATCAGGAGCAGCTTCATAAGAGAAAGCTCTATTTCGCATATTTTCATCTTTCTCCCAAAAAGAAACAAATTGCCCAATTTTATTAGGAGTAACTTTTGATTTTCTAAAACGAATGGTTTTGTTATTTAAGTGGAATAAACATCCTGCATATTCTGCGTTTTGCTTTTCTTCTTTTAGATTCGTAATCATTAAATTGTTAGGTTTGTAAACTATATTATTTAAATTTTGGATTATATTATTAAAATTGTTCAAAAAAACTCCCCCTTTATTCATCTCTTAGTTTACCACAAACATCAGTTCTTCTATATCGTATATAATTATGAACTAAGTGAAATGGGGGAATTTAGCAGGATATAATTATTACTTTAATGTACTTAGTTTTTCAATTGCTTGTTGTTCAGTTGCTAAGTAAAAAATGTCATTCCCTTTATTACATTCATAAATAAAATCCTTTAAGCTTTTACTAGTATACATAGAGAAATCCCCAACAATAGCAATCTTTACCTTGTAGTTTATAAACTTTTGAAGGATATCCCCCGCAAGCCGTGTTTTTAGATTAAAGAAATCTTCACTTATTAAAGATTTATGGATAATAATATGTTTCGCATCTACCTCATATTGAACTGTTGCCATAGTATCTAATGCAGACTGAACATCCGATATTAATACCTTATCGTTTCTAATGACCGCAATATTGATTCCATCGATTACTAATTTCTTTATTTCCATAGTCCCACCCCTTTATAATTTACACAGTATGAGTAAAATTGTTTTACAAAACTTCGTATTAATCATAGATTAAATTAGCCTCAGCTATTAAAATCGCATCTATTTTTTATTGTAAATATCTATTTTTTATTACTAATACGGTCAATGAAATTAATGATAGTTTCTCTTTTTTTATATTTTTGAATATATATAGAATTACTTTTACTTGTTATAAAAATATTGCGGAGTAACATAACTTAACAAACTATCCAAAGTGTTAATCTCGGCATATGGTTGTATTTTGGTAGTATTTTTGATTTTCTGAGGGTTAAACCACACACCTTTTATATTTACATTTTGAGGACCAGCAATATCCTTTTCTAAGTCATCACCAACAAATAAAGTATTTTCCGGCTGTAAATTTAGCTTATTTAATGCTAGTTCGAATATACGTTTATCAGGTTTACTAAATCCCACTTCTTCAGAAATAATGATTGTTTCAAAATACCTATTTAAATTCGTGTTAAATATTTTAGCTTTTTGCCTCTGAGTTGAGCCATTTGTTATAATTCCAACTTTAAAGTGCTTCTTTATTTGATTTAAGAAATGAATAGTATTTTGGTCTATTGAAAAACATCTAGGGAAATTATTATTCCAAAAATCTTGGATGTAATTGCGTGGCAATCTATACTTCGGCGGGAATTCATCAAACAACGATTCTAGAACTGTCGTTTTATTACTTATGCCATATTTTCTTTTATCGTATTCTTTGAATTTCTGTAACATGTTGCTTTTAGTCACACCATCTACATTTTCATAACACTTTTCTAAAACAATTAAAAATAATGCTTCTACTGCTTTATCCCTATCAAGTAATGTATCATCTAAATCAAACAGCATCGCTTTATAACCCATCAAATAATTTCACAACCTTTCTTACATTATATAAATCTCTCCAAGTTTGTACCTTTAAACTTTTGGTTTAGCCAGAACATTGTTATGTAGTGATTAACGATTAAATAGAAACTAGATGAGAGAAATCCAAAGTTCTTGGCACACACTCTAGTATTACAGTAGCTTCTTCTATATTGAAATTCCTTTTCCTCTTTTGGTAAAGAAGCAAAAGTATATTTTCGTAAATTTTAAGAAAATACATACAATTCGCATTATTATACATTAGTTTTTCGTAAATATTAATCGTACATCAATTCATACGATAAGTTTTTTAAAGCAATTATTTCTCCATAAAAAAGTAATATAGCTAATATTACTTTTTGGTAGTAAACGTCCTATGAAGTTTACTACTGTATCTCCACATAAACTCCAGATAGTACGGCTATAATGACTACCAGAGGTGATATTATGAAAAACTATCATATTCTCGTGGTAGAGGACGATCAAGAAATTCAGGAATTAATTAAACAATTTTTAATGACACAGCAGTATACAGTGGTAGTCGCTTCAGATGGACTAGAGGGTATGACACAATTTAATAAGCAATCATTTGATTTAATTCTTCTAGATGTCATGATGCCTAATCTTAATGGATTTGAAGTTTCTAAAATGATCCGAAGTCAGTCAAACGTACCAATTATTATGCTAACTGCGTTGGAAGAAGAGGAAGATCAAATGAAAGGATTCGATCTTGGGATCGATGATTATATAACAAAACCCTTTTCATTTCATGTTTTGATTAGACGAGTCGAAGCTGTACTTAGAAGAAGTTATGATAAAAATGTAAATAATCATTTGATATTTAAAGAAGTTCGTATCGATGTGGATGCATATAGAGTGTATGTAAATGACGTTGAAATTATATTAACGACAAAAGAGTTTGAAATTCTACAACTACTATTTCAAAATGAGAGAAAAGTACTTACAAGAGAAAATATCGTAGAGAAGGTTTGGGGGTACGATTATTTTGGAGAAACACGAATAATTGATACACATATTAAAAATCTACGTAAAAAATTAGCTATCCCTTATATTAAAACAATAAAGGGTATTGGTTATAAAATTGATGAATAGTATTGTGAAACTCATGAAAATGAAGCAAATTACTTATAAACTCTTTATGACTACATCTCTCATTTTGTTATCCTTTGCAGTATTGATTTATTTAACTTTATACTTCTTTCTCCCTACATTTTATGAGCAATACAAAACAGATCAACTTCAAACAGGAATAAAAGAAATCATTGATAAGTCTAAAGATCTTACGTTTCAAGATGCGAAACCACTTTTTGATGAATATGCAAAAAAAAATAATGCGATGCTTTATCTTCAAAATAATGAGGGAATAATTAAATACTCTCCTTCATTTTCTTTTACTCAAAGTGGTTCGCAAACAACAGTAGTTACTAGAGCAACACGGTTCGAGAATGTAGGTACCCTTAGCAATTCATATAACGTTACGAAACCAATTCAATTTCAAGATGGTAGTTTAACGCTTGTAGTGTTTGCTACATTTCAACCGATTGATGAAGCTTCACAGGTTTTAGTACGCTTTCTCCCCTATATTAGTATCATTGTACTCGTAATTGGTATAGGGAGTGCTTATTTTTATTCCAGGTTTATTACAAAGCCACTTATTTATATTAATGAAGGTGCACAAAAGATGGCAAATTTAGATTTCTCCGAAAAAATTGAGGTTCGCTCTACAGATGAGTTAGGAGAATTGTCTAATAGTTTGAATGACATGTCTATTAACTTACAACAAGCTATGTTTGATTTAAAAAAAGCAAATGAACAATTAAAAAATGATATTGAAAAAGAAAGAGAAATAGAAACAAAACGCAGAGAGTTTTTTGCGATTGTAGCACATGAATTAAAGTCCCCTCTCACTGTAATGAAAGGATACTTAGAAGGGATGATATACAATATTGGCCCTTATCAAAATCGCGATCAATATTTAAAGAAAAATCATCAAATTATTGAAAGTATGGAACAATTAGTTCGTGAAATTTTAAGTGTATCGAAATTAGAACAACACACCTTCAAACTAAAAGTAGAGGAAGTTAATCTTTCAAAATTAATAGGTACAATTACAAAAGATCTCGAATTTTTTGCTTCTCAAAAAAGCATCGAAATAATAAAAGAAATTGATTTTGACCTTTCTATTTATACAGATTGTGCTCTTTTAGAAAAAGCATGTAAAAATATTATCCATAATGCGGTTATGTATTCCCCACATAATGAAAGAGTCTATATAAAATTAAGTGAGGATTCTAAACAAAGTCAAATCGAAATGCAAATTATAAATACAGGTGTCAATATTAAAGATGAAGATTTACAACAAATTTTCAAACCATTTTATCGAATTGAAAAATCAAGAAATCGAAATACTGGAGGAAGTGGTTTGGGGCTATATATTGTTAAACAAATTCTTGAGACGCTAGATATAAAGTATTCAATAAAAAATATGGAACATAGTGTGCAATTTCGCATGAGTATTCCATTATCTAAACATAAAAAAACAAACAAACTCTCCTTTAAATAGGACGAGTTTGTTTGTTTTTTTGTAGTAAATATAAACTTATTAACAGGTTTTTCATTTAATGACATATGCTGCTTTTTAAATGGCGATTGTCATAAGTCAACTTAAATATTTACCTTCTACTATAACAGCAAAAAACGAAATTCCGCTTAGCAGCAAATTAGATTCTCTTATTTGACATGCATTTCATCTATGAAACTGAAAAGGAGGATGAAAAATGCATATTTGCCTCCATTTTTCAGATTAATTTGGAATTCTTTTATGATAAGCTATATGTAAAGATTAAACATAAAACATAAAGGATGATTCGTATGCAAATAAGACCAAAGATAAGTGAATATAACTCCTATTATGCAACGTATACCAACTTAGTATCAGACGGAAATATCATACATATTCTAGAACAACAAATGAAGGAAACAAATCTTTTATTAAAGGGAATTTCTGATAGTGAGGGACTTTTCCGGTATGCTCCTACTAAATGGAGTATAAAAGAAGTAATCGGTCATATAGCAGATACAGAAAGGATTATGGCGTATCGATTGCTATCTATCGCTCGAGGCGAGACAGCAGAACTTCCAGGCTATAATGATGATATGTATGTTCTTAGAGCTGCTTTTGATAAGCAATCTATGCAAGATCTTCTTGGAAATTTAATAGTTGTTCGCCAATCTACCCTGTATTTACTTAGAAGCTTAGATAAAGAAGCTTGGTCTCAAAGAGGAAATGCGAACAATTCTGAAGTTACAGTTCGTGCATTAGCATACATCATTGCTGGTCATGAGCTTCATCATCTTCAAATAATAAAAGAACGTTACCTTGGTTCTGATGCATATCCAGCAAGTTAATATTTAAAGAAAAAGAATCCTATTTATGTAGGGCTCTTTTTCAGTATTTATAACGGATTAACGCTTAGAAACATGGCAATTAAATGCATTTATTTATAAAATTCACCACATAATATATATGCTATCCCCTCTTATTCTGTACATAATTTTCTTTGGGCTGATATACTATAAATACAATAGTTCTGGAAAGGTGATGATATTATGTATGAACAACAAAATAATAGAGATAGAGATCAAAAAATGATGTTTTCTATGCAGGGAGTTCCCTCAAATAAAATTAACATGAATCAATTACCTAAATGGATTAGAATTTTTGGCTATTGTGCGTTTGGTTGGATAATAGTATTTTGTTTAATTATGATTGTAGGTTTAATTCTGCAATAACTATACAGATACACAGTTAAACGGGACAGTATTTAGATTATATATCTAGGTAATGTCTCGTTTTTTTATGTGTGATTATCCCATGATATAGATAACTAATTATAATAAAAAGAACTTGTAGAATATCCTACAAGTTCTTTTTCAAATATTATTAAAACGGGAACAACAAACTATTTTAACATTCAGTACAGGGAGACCATTTTGGTTATGGCTTGATTTTATTATAAATCAAATATAAGCTTTTGAAAGAGATAGATTTTGAAAATTATGTGAATTGAACAGTTATGATGTTTATATTAGATTTCATTTACGACCAACTTCTTCTTACTTAAATACACTGCACGATCTGATTTTTTAGCAACCTCCTGTGAGTGCGTCACAACAATAATGCATTTATTCTCTTTATGTGCAAGTTCTTGAAACAGTTCTATTATATCCATTGCGGTTTCCTCGTCGAGGTTTCCTGTCGGCTCATCTGCAATTAGTAAATCAACATTACACGATAGTGCTCGAGCAATTGCTACACGCTGTTGTTGTCCACCGCTTAGTTGCAGGACGTTTCGTTTCGCTTCAGCTTCTGAGAGTCCTACCCTCTCTAATAATTCTAATGCTCTTGCTGTTTTATTTTGCACTTTAACACCTGTAATTTCCATTGCTGTTAAGACGTTTTGAAGAGCGGTCATATAGGTAATTAAGTTATAAGATTGGAAAATTACAGATACATTTTGATTACGGTATCGATCCAAACCGATTTTTCTAATATCTTTGCCATTATACAGTACATAACCATTTTTAGGGACATCTAGTCCACAACCTAAGCTTAGAGTTGTAGTTTTACCAGATCCAGATGGTCCTAAAATCGTGTAGAAATGTCCTTTTTGAAAAGAAAAGTTAACATTATCTAGTATCGCTACATTTTTTCCATTACTTTCATAATAATAATCCAAATTTTTAAACTGTAAAATCGTCTCCATATCGATCCTCCTCATTCATCTTTTAAAAGAATTTGTTTTGGGTTTAAACGTAGAATAGATAATGCTGGAAGAAGCGTTGCTATTATAGCAATAGCTAGTCCAATTCCACCCATTTTCCCTACATCTTCTCCTGTTACACTTACATCAATTTTATCAATCGGATCTTCTTTTTGATTTTGTAGAGTACCACCAGATCCAGCCATCATTACAGTACCATGTTGTGAGGTATCTGTTTCTTCGCTTGCAGTAGCTATTTCATTCGAAAGTAAATTATCCCCGATATATTGAGAAACTTTAGCTCCTGTTGTTATGGATAATCCAAATGCTAAAATAGCGACACATACTACTTCTACTACGAACTGTGCCATCAGTTTCCACTTTTTCTCTCCAATGGACAATAGAATTCCCATTTCTTTACGACGTCCTTTAATTGATAGCATAATGATTAATCCTAAAATAATCGCACCTGCAATCGATACAATATAAATAATCATTTGAGAAGTCGAAGAGATATTTTCGATAGGACCAATCATTTGCTTGTACAATGAATCATGCGCATCTAATTTATAATAATTAAAATCAATATTAGATTTTTTTGCTTCTTTTTTAAATGCATCAATATATTGTGGGTCATTCAAGAAATACACGACTTGAACACTACTTATACCTTGATCCACTTCTAATTTTTTCATAGTTGAATGTGGCATATATAGTTTATTAGCCGGATCCATTATAGGAGGAGCCTGTTGACTCATTGCTTGCTCATTGGTTTCGTAAATACCGATAATTTCAACCTCAAGGGTTTCCTTCTTATCCCCTGATTGTACTTTAACTTTGTCTCCTACTTTCAAATTGTTTAATTCCGCTAATCGTTTTTCCATTAAAGCTACATTCTGATCCTTCATTTGCTCTGTAATTGGTTTTCCATCAATGATTTTACTTTTTCCGTTTTTAAAGCTTTCTTGTAATGCAGTCTTGCGAACTCCCTCAATCATAAAAGAAGCATTCATATCTATTTCTGTACCAGAGCTTGAACCGCCTCGCACAGCCGCCATTCCCACTTTACCTTTACCTTCTTCTTCTCCTTCTGAAGCTCCTACTAGTTTAAGTCCATCAGAAATACCGAATGTGTTAGCTATGTAATTATAGTCTTTTACATACTTGGACTTTGCTAATTGATCTGTTTCTTTTGTATCGAGCTGCGGCGGATTTGGCATTTCTCCAGCTTCCTTAGCTTTTTGACCTAATTTGTCGAAATCAAGACCTAAAGTAACATCTGCACCAAGTTTTTTTCTTGCAGCATCCGCTGCTTTTTTTGATGCATTTTGGATTGTGAAACCTGAAAGAACCAAATTTGTAACAATCAGAAAAACTGCCATCAAAATTAATGATGTTCCTATCCTTTTTTTCATACTGAGAATTGCTCGTTTCATAAAATTCATTTTTTCTTACCTCCTTGATAACTTGTATTCTATATAGGTTATCTAGAGTTTATATGGAGCTAGTCGGTAGTTTAACTAGAGATATAAGGAGTTTATGTGTAGTTATTTACTTGTTCCAGAAAAGCTAGAACACAAATTCAAAAACGCAGCCGTTTTTGAATATTGGTAAGGAGTTATTCCGTTTAATAAATTTATATAAAAGGTTAAGATTAATTTAATGTATGTAGCACAAAAAATATTTACTGTGTAATTTCTATACAATAAATATAGAGAAACCTATTTGGATATCTATAATAGGGATTTTAATATAGTTACTGTATCTCATACAAATCACGTCACTTTAAAAGGTGCATCTTTTAATACGAAAATAAGCAAGTTAATATTCTCTTATATGAATAAGAATATTAACTTGCTTTTTAGATTTTAGTATAATTTATTTATAGTTTTATTTTATTGCAAGCTTTATAATATGATATACAAATTTATCACCTACTATTAGGAAAAGAGAATATTTTATAATTAATTTACACCATAAATTTTGTCCATGTTTTAAACAATATGTATTTTGGAGGAGGTTAATTTGATTTTTTCAAAACTCATTGATCGGTACGCTTTATATGATTTACACAAAAAAAGAAGTGTAGCGTTTCAGTATACTTCCCTTTCTAACACTTCATTAAATATAAAGGACATAGAATCTTTTTATAAAGTAAAACCATCCTATATTCATTTTGACATTAAGCATTCAAAACAGGAAAAGGAATACATGGCTGGGCAATTCAAATATAAAAGCTCAGTTCAATCCGGTGATTCACGCAACGACTCTGTAACTGGGGAATTATTCTTACATAAAAATGAAGAATGGATTCTAACGAACGTGTGAAAAGAATATTCCACGATCATATGACCAGCCTGAAGTGGAATATGTATTATTTCACTCTACCCTATCATTTTGAAAGAAAACCCGATCAATCCTTTTTCAGTGGAGAGTATATGGTAAGTGCAAATATTGAACGAACAGTACAAGCAACTAGACAAGCGGTAGCTGATTTACGAGCTTTGATTAAATGGATTAAAGCAAATAAAAATGGTCCCCTGATTCTAATAGGAATTAGTTTAGGTGGATTTATTACTAACTTAACCTCTCTTGTTGAAGAAGAAATTGATGTGTTAGCATCCATTTTCTATGCAAATCGACTTTCTTATTCTATTTGGAATACAACTCCAGGTAAATTTATTAGAGAAGACTTGGAACATCATGGTGTAACGTATGATGATTTAATAGATTATTGGAAAATCACTGAACCGAGTCAAGCATTACCAAAAGTAAAAAAAGAAAATATTTTATTAATTTCAGGTAAACAGGATTTATATGTGCACTCTGAGGATACAGACTACTTATGGGAAGCTTGGGAAAAACCTACACGATATATTTATACATGTGGGCATGCCGGAATCGTTCTTAAACGTAAAAAAATTGCCGCTGATACTATCAATTTTATTCAAAATCGATTGAACGCCTCGCACTCATCCAATGACAGGTCTTAAATTGTGAGATTACTAAACCAACATTCGTACACTAAGATTCTTTCAACATAAAGATTGTTGATAACTTGTACGTGTCAGTAATGCTGATGTTACTTTAAATACAAAGAGCATGTTTTAAACAAATGATAATAACATGCTCTAAACTTATCTATTTATTTTTATTTCTTACAGATATCTATAGATAATATTGAAACATCTCATGTATTAAAAAGTGTTCCCTGCAGTGCTTTTATGTATCGATCTGCTGACTTCTGAACAGCAAGGTCCACATGCTTTGACACGACTCGATGAAAAGCATTATAAATACGGTTGAATGGTAGCCCTTATACTATATCCGTCAGCTATTTTACTTTACTAGCAGTGGATGTAGATAACTGTACATGAAACTCACTCACTGACAGTTGGCAATCACTTGAAAAATATCACCTGTTAGCAAAATGTCTTAATATAATTTCCACCTTTCCAGTGTAAAACAGTTCTTCCTTTAAAATGACCTCCAAGACGATTTAATGTAATGACATTTGTTAATTCAAAAGACTCACATACTTGTATACTCAAAATCCCTTTGATTTGTTTTTTGATGGTAAAACATGTTTCTCTACTCTTCCATATAGAGTAAGCAAGTTGTTGATAAAAGAAAATTTCGGTATAAACCAATACGAAAATAACGCTGAAACACACCCTATTAAAGCCCCTATTACAACATCAAAAGGATAATGAACTCCTACCCAAATACGAGAGATTGCCACACAAAATGCAAGTATAAGCCATAACCATCCAGTCTTCTTACGAACAAGCCAAAATGAAAAACAAATCGAAAAAAAGAGAATCGTATGGTCGCTAGGAAATGAATTATCTATAGCATGATTGACAAGTTTATTAACATCAGGCAATACTGCAAACGGTTGATAATTCAAATGAAATTTCCCTGCTATTTTCCCGATTACCTCAGCAATTACAAAAGCAACCAGCGCTTGAATAACCATCATTCTACTTTTTTTGGACCCAGTAAACCAATAAGCTAAAATAATTAAAGCAAAAATATATACCATATATTCTGCCAAAAATACCATAGCTGAGTTTAGGAATGAATATTGTTTACCTAAATCATTAATTGCTCGAAATATATCAATATTAAATTGAGAAAAAGACATTTCAAATCCCTCCTTTTTAGTAAGGTGTTTTACTGATTTCCATATACTTTCATTACATAAATAGTTTTGGTTATTGTATCCATCTAAAAATATCAACCTCTTATGACATCACTTTCTTCTTTTTCACTTTAATAAAAAAAGAAAAAGGAAAACATCGAACTTTCTTACAAACATTCATGCATTCTTACAGTTTTGTCATTTTCTTGTCATTTTGTAAATAGGTTCATCGTCTTGCCTTTTGCTATTTTCAAGAACTCTTATATCTACAATTATGGAAACCCTAATTTCACATGAAAAAGAGAAGAACCTTGGTGAGTTCTTCTCTTTTTGTTTATTAAATTGTAATATAATTACAGTATGTGAAATTATATTATTTTAACTTTAAAACAAATGAACTTAATGCAGGAACTTTAATTTTATTGTCATGGACAACATAAAGTGGTTTACTTCCCGCCTGCTTCCCGTCTACTAGTACTTTCCAAGGCCCTTTCGATGGAAGTGTTATTTCAACCGCTTCTCTATTTGCATTGTGAGCCACCGTAAAGTATTCATTTTTATTCCCCTCTATTGTATAAGCTATCGTATTTTTCGGGGCACCTATAAATGAAACTTGTGTTTTTATTTGCTCTGCAGTTGTCATTCGAAAAGCTGCGTATTTTTTGCGTAAATCTATTAATCCCTTCATATAATCTACTTCATTATTAAACGTTGCACGGCGCAGCCAATCCATCTGGTTAATTGAATCTGGAGATTTGTAACTATTATGATCACCATATTTCGTACGCATAAACTCTTGCCCTGCATGTAAGAATGGAATACCTTGTGATGTTAATAAAATCGAAGAAGACAATTTGTGCATTTGTTTTCGCACTTCTTCACTGTCACCTGGATTAGTTAACTCAAGTTTATCCCATAATGTATGATTGTCATGCGCTTCCACATAAGTTAGTACCTGTTCCGGATCTTGATAAGTAGACGAATTTGTATCGTAGTCAATACCTGCTGTAATGCCTTTTTTAATACGATCTTCCATGTTTTGCTTTCCATTTACAAATCCATTTTCTTTCTCCTCAAATACACTACCTTTCAATCCATCACGTATATCATCGTTGAAATGTGCAATCCCTTTCATTTTCTCCGCATTTTTTTGATTTGCTTTCAACTCAGCTGCAAGAGGTGTATTTAAATCCCAGCCTTCTCCATGCAGTATAATAGAAGGGTCAATTTGATTAACAGCTTTACGTATTTCATTCATCGTTTCATAATCATGAATACCCATCAAATCAAAACGGAATCCATCTAAATTGTATTCTTTTGCCCAGTATGCTACAGAATCGATCATAAACTTCCTCATCATTTTTCTTTCTGAAGCAGTATCATTTCCTACACCGGTTCCATTTGCAAATGTTCCATCTTCATTGTAACGATAATAATAACCTGGAACTAGCTTATGGAAATTAGATTCAGCAGCGTTATACATATGGTTATATACTACATCCATTACCACTCGAAGATTATTATCATGTAGTGTTTGAACCATTTGCTTTAATTCAGTTATTCGAACAGTTGGCTCATATGGATTTGTAGAATAGGAGCCTTCTGGAACGTTGAAATTTTTAGGATCATATCCCCAGTTATATTGCGGTTCATTTAAAGTCTCTTCATTTACAGAAGCATAATCAAATATCGGTAAAAACTGAACGTGAGTAACACCTAAATCCTTTATATGATCAAGTCCTGTTTTTACACCTTCTGGCCCTTTTGTTCCTTTTTCTGTTACACCTAAATACTTCCCTTTCTGTTTAATGCCACTTTCAGGTTGGATGGAAAGATCGCGTACATGTAACTCATAAATAATAGCATCTTCCGGATTTTTAAATTTTGGCTTTTTGTTTGCTTTCCATTTTTTTGGATTTGTTTCTTCTAAATTAACGACTGCACCTTTATCCCCATTTACAGAAGCAGCACGCACATATGGATCAACTGCTTCAGTCCACTTATCACCAATTTTGATCTTATACGTATAAAATAGCCCTTTTTGGTTCCCTTTTAATTCTGATGTCCAAGTTCCCTTTTCACCTTGTTGCATGTTTATTTCAGTACCTATTTTATCGTTCCATTTTTTATATGTAACTAACTTCGCTTCACTTGCAGTAGGAGCCCATAAACGGAACTTTGTATGTTGCGCGGTATATGTATTCCCTAAATCGTTACCACTATAATAAAATAAATTATCAAATTCCTCGCTACGAATGACTTTACCAATTTCAGTATTCGTATCAGCTAAGTTTTCTATTTTAACTTTGTATGTTTGTTTTAAATCAATTTTCTGTTCCGTAATTATTTTAACCTTATTAGTAATATCTCCACTGTTTATATCATAAGGACTAATATTCTTAATTTTAATGCCTTCAATTTCAATTTTCTTTTCCCTAATATTAAATGGGACATTAGTCGTTACAGTAATTTCATGGAAACTATCAATAGTTGCTTTTTGAATTGAGAGATCTGAAGAAGGCTTAGAGTTATATACTTTTTCATCACCCGAAAGAATCCATACTTCAGCACGACCATCCTTTATATTTTCAATCCAACGATCTCCACCATCTTTTTCCCATTCATTTGTTCGAACTATAAATCCTACACGATTATAGTCACCGTCTATTTTTATCTTAGCGTATTTTCCAAATTCATCTTCACCAGTAAATTCATAAGATGTACCATTTGCATTTTCTCCCCATAACCAAAGATTCCAGTCTTTTGTATTTCCAAGCTTCTCTTTGTAATGAATGATAACTTCAGTTGTTTTCGAATTTGAAACTGCCCTCACACCCTGAAAGGAGAAAACAGATGATAACATAACGATTAAAGTAAGTAATAAAACTGTTTTGTTAATTAATCTTTTTGTAATTTGCACCACATACACCCTTTCTTCAAATATTACTAGCGATTTATTATGCTTACACTGAATAACACTTCTTAAATTAATCTAGAAATCTCTTTTAATTCACCTCCATATTGGCTATTTTCACGTATGTATTTCAATGACCTTTTAATACGAAAACGTTTGCATTAATAGTTAAAAAAATAGATTTGTGTATGCCCTCATATATTTGTAAATGCTAAAAGGTCAGGGAAATCATTTTAAAGCAATCGTTTGTTATCGCTTTCATTTTATAGATTTTCTATCAAGAGGTCAATATATTATTAATTTTCTGTTTTTACACACTTTAAACCTTATTTATTTGTCGCAACTTCTTACAGATAACGCACCTAATTATTGCTTAGTCAGTTTATTTTCAACAATACATAGTTACGTAAAAAAACAGCTAATATCCTTAAAATGATATTAGCTGTTTTTCATAATGTATTAATATATGAATGATGACTATATTTCTAAATTACTTAATTTTTGCTGCATCAAATGCCTTTTGAACTGCTTGAACTTCAGCTGTATTCGCACCATATTTATTAGTTGCCACTCGAATACATGCTGATCTCAATTCTTTGAAATTAGAAGTCATGTTTAACTCATCAGTATTTGCATAATAGAAAATATCAAACATTTTATCTTCACCAATTCCTTTAACAGTTACTCCGTTATGAGTACCGCCTTTTGCAATGAGATACGCAACTTTATTAATAATACTTGAATTAAAATGAACACCGCCTTGATCCCATCCATTAAAATCGTTAAATTCACTGTAATCATCTGGATAAGGTACTCCTAGTGAAGATGGAACAGAAGCTGGGTTTTCCATATCACGGAAAACAGATCCTGTTTGTTCTCCCATTGTCCAGTTAAAGTTTCCATTATTTACGTATTTCTCAATAGATGTTCCCATAATATCAGATAGTGCCTCATTAATCGCACCAGATTCCCCGTAATATTCAAGATTAGATTCGCTAGAAGTAACAGCATGTGTAAATTCATGTCCAGCTACGTCATATGCTTTAACAATAGGATCACCATATACAAGCATACTTCCATTATTAGCACTTAATGCATTCTGCCAATTCTTCGGATCATTCGTCTCTTCAGAATCCCAAGCGTGTACAACTGAAACTACCTTTTGTCCCTTATTATCAAAGCTATTACGCTTGTATTTATCTTTATAAAAATCAAATACTTTTGTTGCTAAGTAATGAGCACTTACCGCTTTTGGATCGTTAAATGTTGCCGAAGTACTAGTCGCTAATGTACCAGGATAATAGCTTTCTTCTTTAGTAATATCTTTGTAATTCACATCATATGTTTCAATTCCTTGCCCTCTTGTATAATCAGCAAGAGCATATTTGCCATTACTTTGTTTAGAGATACCAAATGAACGAGAAATACCTAAATCATCTTTTCCTGTTCCGGTTAATGATGTAAGACTGCTTTGTTTACTTTTCTTTAAAGCTCCAACTAGTTTGTCACTGGCCTTTAAGTTAGATTCTTGTACCATATTTTTTAACATATCACCATTTTGTGCATTTACTAAATAAGTACCAGAAACATAGTTTGGTGTTGCAGCTTCAAATTTAACTTGGTATGCATTTTTAGCTTGTCCATTATTTTCATCAACAAAAATAACCTCTTTAACTTCTGGCTCAGTAATAAACTTGATATCGTTCCCGTACTTCGTATAAATAAATTGTTTTGCTTCATCTTTTGATAGATTAATAGTTTTTTTCAATTCTTCTTGTTTTAAATTTTGCGCGCTATCACCTGAAACACTTTTAATAACACCATTATTATCTACATGTGCAGTTAATTGATGGCCATATACTTCTTTTCCTTCGTATGTTTGCTGCATACGTATAAGTGTAGTTCCATCATACGAACCACGTTTTTGAAGGACTTTATAATCTACTCCTGCTTCTCCATTGACTTGTTTTTGGGACAGAGCTTGCTCTGTTTTCTCCTTAAGTGCATCCTTTACTACATTTTCTGGTGCCTTTTGTGACGGTTGTGTAAGTTCACCCGAACGGAACGATTCCTCCTGAATTTGAACTTGTAGCTGATCTGTTTCCTCTGCATGACCTACCCCATATGGTGCCACAGCTGTTAAAACTAATCCTGTTGTTAATGCTACCTTAGTTAATGTCTTTGTGTTTTTCATTATTTCACCTCGTATAATTTTTGAAATAGAAAGCTTGTACAAAGTATACTGTCTATTCCTGTCGGAAAAAAGAGAAAATACACAATTTATGTAACATTATGCAAAATTACATAAATTGTGGTCAATATTATAAATAATGAACGGAACACATATGAACATTAATTTGAATAAAAAAGAGTCCTTTTAGGCGCTCATCCAATTGGTTAATTATTAATTATCTATATTCATTCTAATAAAAGTACACTTACATCTAAATACCAACATAAAAACCCACTCTTTACTATTGTAAGAGTGGGTTTAATGCTATTAAAATAACAATTACTATAAGAAACCTTATAATTTATATTTTTTTAGTAATCCTACTAAGTTTTTTGTAAAATTCACCTTTTGTTTTTATATGCTTAAACTGATTTGGATTAATATTTGCTTTTTGTGAGAGTGCTACAATCTCTTCTTTTGTAATTGAATCTTTCGTATTTATAGATGCTATATTTGTGTATTTTCCGTCTTCTGTTTTTGGAATTTCTAAAATCCCTTTATTCACAAGATCAACTACAGCCTTATGCTCTGAAGAATGTAAATCTACACCAGTAATTTTCCAATTATGCATAACTTTTGGTGTGTATACACCGTTCTTTACCTCTTTTAAATATGTAATAGCAAGGTTACGAATGGTTCCACCTGTTTCTCCGAATGCATTCTCTTGTTTAGATGACCAAATTTGTTCAAACTTACGCCCCTCTAAAGCTCCCCCTTTTGCCTGAAGAGCCTCCATTCTATATGCATTCATTCCCAGCGTCATAACATCGCTCATTTTGATTGGTTTATTTGTACGAATAGAACGTAAATTTGTAATTCTACTTCCATATGGTTTTGTTAAGTCAATTTCGTATTTTACGCCTCCAAAGAAATCGTTCGTACTGTATTTAGATGCACGGCGGGTTTTATCAAAGCTAACGGTTACATCTCCAGCACGAGATGAGTTAAAATATCCCGCTGCCCATTCCATATAGTCTTTTAAATCTTTTCCAGAAATCTTATATACTGTAATTTCTCCCAAGGCATATTGGTAATTGTACGCAATATCTTTTTTCTTAATAGGACCTGTATCCAAACGGGCATAATCATTATCAATTTGATGGGCTACTACATCTGCTTTACTGTAGTAGAGCATGACTTCATGAAAGAAATCTGATAAAGGTGTTTCTTGAATCTGAACACTTGGAATACCCTTTATTTCATTTTCAGGAACAAGATTTCTACCCTTTAATTGAGCGACTACAACATTTGCATCTCCTCTCGCATATTCGTGAAAAGGTGTTAGTGTTTCTTCAAGTGTAGGATCAGATAATATCGTTGTTCCATCAGCATTTTTTACAGGTATAGCGGTAGCAGTTTTATCTTTTAAAACCAACTTCCCATCTTGCTTTGTAAAAGTAAGGTCAATACGTGAAATATGTGTTCCATATTTATCTGGCTCTGTAATAATTACGCCATTTACAACTTCTTTTTTTACAAGTTTATGCATGTGAGCCGCAAAAATAGCGCTTAGTTCCGGACAAGCATTTGCAATATCTTGAACACCAGTACCAGGGATACCATTCTCATTTTCTAATCCCATATGCATAACTCCTACCATTACATCTACTTTACCTTCTAATTCCTTAATTGCCTTTTTCGTCTCTTCTACCGGATTTTTCACCACTAAACCATCTAAGTGATCTGTCCCTTTTTCAAAATCACTAATCATTGGTGTATTCATACCAATAATCCCAACTCTAATTCCACCTTTTTCTACAATTGTATATGCAGGAAGAAAGCGCTCTCCATTTTCCTTATAAATATTACCTGCTAACGTTTTTCCCTTATATTGCTCACTAACTTTTTTCAATGTATCTAATCCAAAGTTGAATTCATGATTTCCAAATGCCCAGGCGTCATATCCCATTGTATTCATCGCTACCATCATTGGCGATTGTGGCTTATCGTTGAATAATTCTACTGAGTTTCCTTGAATTGTATCCCCGGCATCTACTAATATGGTATTTGGATTTTCTTGACGGACCTTCTTTATAACCGTATAAAGCTGCGTCAAACTTCCACTCATATTTGCTCCATCAAGTGCATAATCCCACGGCATAAATCTACCATGAATATCTGCAGTACCTAACAATGTAATATTAACTTCAGATTCCTCAGCCATAGAGATAGGTGGTTTGACTATGACTGCTGTTCCGAGCAGTAATAGAATTACAAAGTAACATACATAGTTCTTCCATTTCATTCTTTGCATAATAATAATATTTCTCCCCTTTTTGTACTTTCGTAAAGTTGTTTGAACTTTAAAAATGTAACTTATTATTCGGGAAACTTCAACTACAAAAGATAATTTTGAAGGTGGTTCTGTTGCAAAAATAAAAAGAATAAATTGCATACATCCCCTAACAGAATTGTATTTTATCGTTTCCTGACAGAATACCCCTTCCTTAAGGGTGTGAAGTGTACTTTCAAAATAAGGACATATCATTCATCATCATTTCAATTTATTAAAACGGGCATATACAATATGTTATGATGATTAATTTTTTGAATTTCGTTGCTGATTTATTTCCTTCTAAATAAAAATACTTTCAAAAAAAATAACCCCGCTCTTCATTTAAGACGGGGTTACACTTATACAGAAAATCGGGTAGTTTCATATTTTCTTAAGTTTATTGGTTACTTTCAACTAATTTCATTCTACTTTTGTTTTCTTCTAAATCAATATGAATCAACCGTTTTCCCTGTTTATAATACGTATCAATAAATAGGGGGGATTTTTACTTTTCAATTTCACAAAGCAATTTTATTTCTTTAATTTGTTCTATATGACGCTGTTCATGCAGATAGATCAGTTCTATCCACTGATCAAGGAGTAATTCTCCAAGAGCTGGATGCATCACTGATTTTTTCGCTAATATAGATTCATCTTCTATTGTACTCAGGAAATGCATTAATTCTTTTCTTGATTTGCTTAACATATTGAGCATTTGCTGCACTTCAAATGGTTCTATACTTGGTTCAATCATTTCTGGAGCTATAAACTTTTTCGTTCTATCTAATAAAATAGTGTGAATTTCTTTACGCTCATTTTGGGTACTATCTAACTTTTTTAATCCTGACGAAATAACTGTTATAACTCTCTCATCTAATAAAACTAAATGATGACAAACTTGTGCAATACTCCATTTATCCTTATCTGGTTTCCTATTAAATTGAGCATCACTTAACAAAGTAATTTCCTCAACTAATTGATTTCTCGTTTCATAAAACCTGTCATTTACAAATGTATCCATGTGGATTCTCCTTTCATTGCAACCTACATACTTAAATTCCTACGCTAGAAATATTATCTTCGAAAAAAGATTTTCCTTCACTACTATGCCAATCAAATCTTTTCTTGCTTTTTTATAAATTATCAAGTTTCATTTTAAATCCACAAATAAAGTTATTTGTTTTTTTGTATATTTTTAATTGGCACAAATAAATCAACTTTTAACTTTCCTTCTATATTTTCAGCAACGTTATTTAAGCAAAACTCTAAATTATCTCTATCATAATCTGCATCATACTCACTATTTGGTAGCCACTCTGCATACATGTATTGATACGCTTCACTTAATTTATGAGGTTCATCATAAAACTGGTATAGACCATAGTTACCTCCATCTAACCTTTTAAATTGCACATCATGATACTTTTCTTTATCGAAGTTTTCAGGAATCGTAACACATGCATCATGCCGGCACTTATGGCTTGCAACAAGTTCAGGATTATCTAATGATATTCCAATAAATGATTGCTCTGGTGGATACAGTTTATTTTCAATTGACCAGTTCAGTAACTTCCTCCAGTGATCTTGCGGTTCAAAGTAGCTACCAGTTCGTCTTATATACGCTACTTCTAATGGTGGTAATTTTTTTATAACAACTTTCATTTACATCTTCTCCCCTATAAATACGTACACTGTTTATTTAGCTTTCTTTAATATTTATTCCTTCTTAAACAAAAAGAATTTTCTAATCACATAAAGTGAAACTTTAATCAGCGGTGGTTTTGTTCATCCCCACTGATTATTAGTTGAACCAATCAGGCTACCAGTTAATGCGGGATAAACTTTAATTGATAACATGTATAACAATCTTGAATAATAATGTCCTATCAATTTATCATTAAATAAATGTAAAAAATAACTCTATTTATTCATTTTTAATGCGTATGTATGTACATTTGTTAATTTATTCGATATATTATGGGTATTGAATGATTACGTAAAGTGTAAAGGTCGCTTATATAACACCTTATATTTTTATATCCGTGAAAACTACAAAGTGTATGAAAATCCATTTGTCAAATGAATTTAGTGCGGAAGGAGGTTTGTGGTTACTTCATAGGGTATAATAATCAGTTTTTACTGATAAAAATATAGGAGGCGACATAATGTTTCGTACGATTTCAAATTTCATGAGAGTAGCTGAGATAAGAAGGAAAATCCTTTTTACACTAGCGATGTTAATCGTTTTTCGAATTGGCACGTTTATTCCAGTTCCTCATACTAACGCAGAGGTATTAAAAGTACAAGATCAAGCTAACGTTCTAGGTATGTTAAACGTATTTGGTGGAGGAGCGCTGCAACATTTCTCAATCTTTGCTGTAGGTATTACACCATATATTACAGCTTCCATCATAGTACAATTACTACAAATGGATGTTATACCTAAGTTTTCGGAATGGGCAAAGCAAGGAGAAATGGGCCGTAAGAAATCAGCTCAATTCACTCGATACTTTACAATCATTCTCGCATTCATACAGGCCATCGGAATGTCTTATGGCTTTAATAATATAGCAGGTGGACAATTAATAACAGATCAAAGCTGGACTACATACTTATTTATTGCGACAGTTTTAACTGCAGGTACTGCATTTTTACTTTGGTTAGGCGAACAAATTACCGCTAACGGAGTTGGTAATGGTATTTCGATGATTATCTTCGCAGGTCTCGTTGCCGCGATTCCAAATGTTGCAAATCAAATTTATTTACAACAATTCCAAAATGCTGGCGATCAGCTATTCATGCACATAATAAAAATTGTTTTAATTGGACTCGTAATTTTAGCGATAGTTGTTGGCGTTATTTACATTCAACAAGCTGTACGTAAAATACCGATCCAATATGCAAAAGCTGTTTCAGGAAACAATCAATATCAAGGAGCAAAAAACACTCATTTACCGCTTAAAGTAAATAGTGCTGGTGTTATACCAGTTATCTTTGCTTCTGCATTTTTAATGACGCCGCGTACAATTGCGCAGCTCTTCCCTGATTCAAGCGTATCAAAATGGTTAGTTGCAAATCTTGATTTCGCACATCCAATTGGAATGACACTTTATGTCGGTCTTATTGTTGCTTTCACATACTTCTACGCATTTATTCAAGTAAATCCTGAACAAATGGCTGAGAATTTGAAAAAGCAAAATGGATATGTTCCTGGTATTCGTCCTGGTAAAGCAACTGAACAATATGTAACTAAAATTTTATACCGTTTAACATTTATCGGTGCAATTTTCTTAGGTGCAATTTCTATATTACCGCTCGTATTCACGAAAATTGCTACGTTACCACCTTCTGCTCAAATTGGTGGTACAAGCTTACTTATCATTGTCGGTGTAGCACTAGAAACCATGAAGACTTTAGAAAGCCAGCTTGTAAAACGTCATTATAAAGGCTTTATTAAAAAAGTGAATTAATTATAAAAAACACACTATATTTTAAAGACATAGTGTGTTTTTTATTTTATATAAATATCGCCATTAATTCTCGATTTTAAAATCCTTATTATTGTGCATGTAAAATACCTTGAAGTACAACTTCTAATCCCCAGCGGAACCTTTCTTCTCCACCAGACAACATATCATCTTTTAAGCTTACAATCATCGGATACTTTACTACATCTAATGTTTCGTACGAAGCACGAATTGCGTCAAGTGTAGTTCCCTTTTCTTTACGTGCTGTTTGTTCAAAGGCGACTGAAGCAGCATATAACAGTAGAATATCTACTCCCCATGCTGATGATTTCGCATTTACTCCTCCTAGGTGTAATTGGTGCAAAATCTGTTCGGTAAGAGCTAACGAATTTGGTCCAATTGGAATTGTCATTAAAGCCAATTCTGCCATTCCAGGGGAATTGAACAAAATTCTGAAATATGAATATACAAGTTCAAATAATTCTTTTTTCCATGTTTCATTTTTGACATCTATTTCTTCAATCTTTCCTAGACCATAATCTAATACAAACGCTCTTAATTCATCAGCATTTTTAACATAAACATATAAAGAAGATGGTCCTGTATCTAGCACTTTTGCAATTTTTCTCATACTAAGACCTGATATTCCTTCAGACTCCAGGAGGTTATATGCGGTTTTCACAATGATTTCTTTACTCAATGGTTCTTTTGCTGGTCGCGAACGACGGCTATTCGTTGTATTTGTTTTCTCTTCCATAGTTCTCCTTAATTACATCCAGTTTTATTGTTGTCCATGAAGTTGATTCATAAGATTGTACATTTTAATAGCAGCATCTTCTGAAAAAAAAATTTCAAGGTTATCATTTGAGATAGCAGCAGATTGTGAAGAATAATCGTACATTTTTCCTTCATAAGTTTTGATTGCTTCGTTCAAATCGTCATACTTTACAATAGCCAGTGCAAGTTCTGCTGCATCACGCATAGCTAGGTTCACACCTTCTCCAGCAAATGGAGACATTAAATGAGCAGCATCACCAATTAAAGTAACACCAGGTGTACTATTCCAAGTTAGCCCCACAGGTAACATATAAATTCGTCTAGGAAAGATTGCACCATCTGCACATCTAATATAATTTTTAAGAGTTTCATCCCAGTCCTCAAAATATTGTAGAAGTTGACTCTTTGCTTCTTCTACATTTTCAAATGGAATCCCACAATTATCAAGCCATTCTTTATTAGTTCTAAAACTTAAGTATACTCGAATACTGTCATCTCCATTTAACTGTGCCAAAATACCTTTTTGATCCGAAAGTGCAAAGACTTTACCACGCCGATTAAACTCCGCTATTCCCGGATGATTTTCCGTGACATTTTGCAAATTCAATTCAATCATACTAATTCCAGTATATTGTGGTACCGAATCTGTGACAAGTGGGCGAATTTGTGAAAAAGCTCCATCTGCCGCTACAACTAAATCCACAATATCTACATGTCCATTTTCAAAATGAAGTTTATGCATACCATTTTCTAGAGAAACGGCTTTTATTAAATTATATCCCCAATGTATACATTCTGAATCAACAGAGTTTAAAAGCAACTCACGCAAAGTACCACGATCAATTTCAGGACGATCCCCGCCAGCTGAATCTGCTTCTTCATCTAAATATATTTTTCCACTTTTATCAAATAAGCGAAAATCTTCTCCCTCATATCTAGCAAATTCATAAAATTTCTCTAACAATCCTGCTTCTTTTAGCGCTTCTTGACCAGAATCATGATGGATATCTAATGAACCTCCTTGTTGACGACTCATTGGGGATGTTTCTCTTTCATACACCACACTTTTTAAACCATGTTGTTGTAATGTACGAGCTAATGTTAATCCTCCTGGTCCAGCGCCTATAATGGCAATTCTTTTTTTCGTATTTTTCGTTCTTTCCATCATTAATCACACCTTACATGTTTTTGAATTACTTGTTTTATTTATAACATAACGAACAGTGTTCGTAAAGTACAGCGTTCGTTATTCTCCCAAGGAAATTATGGTAACGGCTCCAATAAGAAAAACATGCTACAAATTAGTAATAGCATGTTTTTTGTATCATCTATTTATTTAAGTTCTCAAAACACTTCAGTCGTTTCTATTTAAAGCTCCTTCTTTAATAGCTTCCCTTGCTTAAAATAAGCTCCAATTGTTGTACGGTTTGCTAAAAATACACCTATCAAAATGAAACAAGCCCCCATTCCCATTGTAGGATTTAAGGGTTCTCCTAATACGATATACCCTACGATAATTGCTATTAATGGTGATACATATAACCACGTCGATGGAAATACTGGGTTTGTCTTTGATAAGAGCCAGTAATATAATCCGTGTCCACCGATCGATCCGATAAATATGAGATATAAAATAGGCCATTGTACACTCCATGAAGTTAATACAGTTACATTTGGTTGTTCTACAATAATAGATGCGATTAGTAGTAAAATCCCTCCATAAAACATTTGAATTCCGTTTATAAGAAATGGTGATACATTTGATAAATCTGAAAGTATTTCTTTCGAACGAATAGAGCCTATTCCGTAAAATAACTCTCCTATAACTAAAACAATACAAGCAATACTCCATATGAAACTTACTTGTTGATGCATTCCTGGTAAAGAAACAAATATAACACCTATTAGTGCAATAACTAAAGCAACGAGTTGTTCCTTTTGTAATTTCTCCCTATTCCTCTTTGCTTGTATTAATAAAATCATCATTGGTCCCGTAGCAGACAGAACAGCAGCTAATCCCGAAGAAATATATTGTTCTGACCAATATAAACTTGCGAATGTCATAAATGTTAAACAAAATCCAGCATACATAATGCGTTTTGAAAATATATGTGGCATAATTTCTTTTCGCTTTAATTTAAAAATAATCATAAGGATTATACCCGCTAAAAAGAAGCGAATTCCTGCTGAAAACAACGGTGGCGCCCCTGCTTCAATTCCAATTTTTATCGTTAAAAATGTTGTCCCGAAAATAATACATACTAAAATGTAATTAAAAATGACCATTTTTCTTCCTCCTTTTTACTCTTAAAATGAGTATAGAGGGTATGGTGTATAACAGTGTATCGGTACATATAACAGTTACTTCAAGTTGTAGTTGATTCCCTATATATTTTTCGCTTTAATTAAATTAAAAAGAAAAATAGGTGAACCTATGAAGATTGTATTGCGTAAAGAATCAAACATACCGTATTACAAGCAAATATATATGCAAATTGTTGAAAGAGTACAAAGTGGTATGCTTTCACATGGTGAATCCCTTCCTTCTTTACGTTGTATGGCCACAGATTTACAAATCAATGTATTAACTGTTCGTAAAGCTTATAAACAGTTAGAAACGAAAGGATATATACGCATCGAACAAGGAAAATGTGCTTACATATATAAACGTGTAAAGAAAGATTTCAAACCGATACCGTATAAATGGCAACAATCAAAATCTATTAATGTTATGCGTTCTCAATATGTAATGAATAAACACCGTAAATATTATGATTTTTCACAAGCCATTCTGTATCCCCGTCTGTTACCAAATCCATTTTTGGCAGACGAAATGCATAAATTGCTGGATAAAAATCCGATGTTGTTAGCAACTTACGGGCCCGTTCAAGGCGATTATGAGCTGCGAGTTGAAATAGCAAATTACTTAAATGAACACCAGAAATTAGTGACGGACCCATCTCAATTATTAATTACAAGCGGAGCACAACAAGGAATTGATTTAATTGCTCAAACATTATTAAAACCTGGAGATACTGTATTAGTAGAAAGTCCATGTTACAGTGCCGCGCTTGATATTTTCATCAATAAAGGTGTTCAAATCATTCCCGTTCCTCTTGATAATAATGGAGTTCGCTCCGACTTAATTGATGATATTTGTCAAAGTAAAAATCCCGTTTTATTGTATACGAATCCCACCTTCCAGAATCCGACAGGTACAGTAATGAGTAAAGAACGAAGAATGGAACTTATAGAACTAGCGGAGCTATATCAATTTTTTATTATTGAAGATGATTCTTTCGGAGAAATATATTTTGAGGATGCTATAGTCCCGCCCCCAATCAAAAGTTTTGATAAAGATGGCCACGTAATATATATAAAAGGATTTAGTAAAACGTTAGCACCAGGACTGCGTATCGCAGCACTTATTGCCGATGGCCCTATTTTTGAATGGCTATATGCAGTGAAAGGTTCAATGGATATCGGTAGTCCTTTATTAACACAAAAGGCACTTCTACCGTTTTTACGTGCGGAACGTATGAAAAATCATTTAGAAAAATTACGAACAGCTTTACAAATGAGACGTGATTTAACAATTGATATATTATCGCCATTAAAAGAACTAAACTTTGAAATCCCAAATGGCGGTTTTAATTTATGGGTGACACTGCCTGATTCGATAGATCCCTTTACCTTATTACAAAAAGCAAATGAAGTAGATGTCTCTTTTTTACCAGGAACAGCTTGTCTATTAAATTACGAAACAAATGATAACCAATTAAGAATTAGCTATTCAATGTTAAACGAGAAAGATATGGCGATTGGATTAGAGAAATTACATGATACAATACGAAACAGTATAGGTTAGAAGTACTATCACAATGGCCAACAATAAATAATATCCAAAAATGAAAATGTGTAGTATGGGATATTATTTATTGTTGAGCTTTTTCGTTATTCAAATCTAGTTACTCTATAAGCTGTAATCTTCATTATCATTCCACTTTAACTACAATCTTTCCTCTAACATGTTGTCCTTCACTCAAAATATGAGCTTCTCGAACTCCTGCTTCATTAAATGGCACCACTTTACTTATGATTGGTTTGATTTTTCCGTTTACAATTAAAGCTGATAATTCTTCTAATTGTTTTCCATTTGGTTTTAGCCATAAAAATCCTGATTTTATTCCTTCTACTTTTTGTAGTGGTTCATGAACAATGGAAACTAGAACACCACCAGGTTTAATAATTCGAAAACTTTTTTCTTGCACTTCGCCACCTATTGTATCTAACACAATATCAAAATCTGATACTAGTTCTTCAAATTTATCTTTTTTATAATCAATAACGAGATCCGCTCCTAAAGACTGTAAAAATTCTTTATTTTTACTACTAGCAGTCGTTGCAACAAAAGCTCCAAATGATTTTGCGATTTGGATTGCCAAACTTCCAACGCCACCAGCTCCAGCATGAATGAATACACGGTCATTTTCTTTTATTTTTGCGTAATCTACAAGACTTTGCCACGCTGTAAGTCCTGCAAGAGGAATAGAAGCTGCTTCTTCGTAACTAATATTATTAGGCATATGTGATACTAAATCTAATTGTACTGCAATGAATTCAGCATAAGAGCCGCTTCCTATATTTTCAGGTTTCGTAAACACTTTATCTCCTATATTGAAACACTCTACATCTTCTCCAACTTCTTCAATAACTCCAGCTACATCTAATCCTAAAGTGATTGGAAATGAAAAGCGTAACTGTTCTTGTAAGTCACCTTTTCTTATTTTCCAATCAACTGGATTAACAGATGTTGCATGAATACGTATTAATACCTCATTATTCTTAACAACCGGTTTTAAAACTTGTCTTTCTTTTAATTCTTCAACACTGCCATATCGATCAATAACAATTGCTTTCATTTCCTCTCCTCCTTGCTGTTTATTTTAATAACATACAATTATTTCTCAAAATTTTTTGCCTTGAATTACCATATACTTATTTTTGGGGGTAATTATGCATGAATCGTTGTGAATTCCAAAATGAATCTTACACACACCTTAGAATCATTCAAAATTGTATTTTTAATTAAATTCAAAAGAAATGGAGTGAACTCTATGAGTGAAAAGATATTTAAAATAAACGGTATTGATATATGTACAGAAAGCTTCGGTAACTCTAATGATCCCGCTATTTTATTAATTATGGGAGCTACTTGTTCAATGATATATTGGGATGAAGAATTTTGTGAACAGTTGGCGAACACAGGGAAATTTGTTATTCGCTTTGATAACCGTGATGTTGGACGCTCTGTTACATATGAACCTGGCACTTCAAATTATTCAGTAACAGATATGGCTGAAGATGCAATCGGGGTATTAGACGCTTATCATATTGATAAAGTCCATCTTTTTGGTATGTCATTAGGTGGTATGATTGCTCAAATTGCAGCTGTAAAATATCCTGATAGAATTTTGACGCTAACTTTACTAGCGACTAGTGTAATAGGATCTGATGACAATACTCGCGATTTACCCCCAATGGATGAAAGGATTTTAACACATCATGTAAATGGCACAAGTATAGATTGGACAAATAAAAATGATGTGGCAGAGTATTTAGTTTCAGGATCTCGTCTATTATGTGGATCAGAACGAATATTTGATGAAAATAGAGTTTATACACAAGTAAAACAAGAAATAGAACGCGCAAACAATTTATTAAGTATGTTTAATCACGCTTTACTTCAAGGTGATGATGCATATGAAGGTGTACTTCACTCCATACAAGCACCAACATTGGTTATTCACGGAACAGACGATACAGCACTCCCACTTGAACATGGCCTCGCACTAATTGATGAAATTCCAAACTCAGTACTATTAACTCTTAAAGGGGCAGGTCATGAAAATCATCCAAATGATTGGGAAAGCATAATTACTGCCGTTTCTAAACATACATCTGAAATTTAGACAAACAAATAATTAACAGAAGGGGCACAAATTGTATTGTGCCCCTTCCATTTACAAACAAAACCCCATCACTGTATTCGTATGTATAGTGATGGGGACTTCTTATATTTTTCTATGTTTAAAAAAATGGACAATCTAATTGATCAACAGATTCCCATAATTTTTTTTTTGCATTTTCGGTGGATGTATTTGCTTCTAGTGTCATGTTTTTAAAAGGGTTTACTTCGACTTTTAATAAGGATGAAGGCTCCACATATAATGAGAAAACATGGCTGCTTGGTAAAGCTTTTGAAACGTCAATATCTCCTACTTGTTTAAATAGTTGCTGCGCAGCAAAAAAGAAGAAATTAGTTGGATTTGATTGTTTATTCAGCCACGCAAGCATTTCAGGTGATACCGATTTATGAATATTGATTTTTACTCGATCACCACGTTTATATCGCCTAGATCGCATACTTCCACCAACTAACTTATCGTTAAGTTTGTAAATCCTAACTCTTTTTGCTTATGCTCTCTATATTTTGGCGAACAAGTATAAACTAATAATCCTCGTGCATTTGTAAATAACGGATTATCTACAAAGATTACATTTTTGAGTCGTCCTTTTTGCTTTAAAATCATTTTTAAACTGTTTTTAATAATTACTGCGCCCCCGCCATAAATAAACACGTATGGATCGTCTTTCATATCATCGATTTTATTTATAATATCTGTTGCAACACGCGCTGCTAAACCTAATAGTGCCGGCTGTGATTCCTCAACTAATAAGATATTTCTCGGATGCTTATCATTTAAATAAATTTGATTGAACTCTGTAATGCTATCAATCGTCTTAGTTGGATACTTCCGGTTCCATCTCGTAATGATTTGTAGTAACGTTTCTTTTACACCATAAGATAAACCTTTACTTAGTTGCGGACGGAAATTTACCCCTAATGAAACAACTTCTTCTGTCGTCCCTGCACCAATATCAAAAGAGAGTAGTGTTTTATCTACAAAATCAATTTCAGAAACTTGATTTTGCTCACATTCTATTTTATGTTTCACAACATTTCCTTCTTCATCATATACAATGCCCCACGTCCCAGAAGCGCCCTCAGGCAGGCATTTACAAAACTCAATTGAAACATTAATTGTCACATCGCGTCCGTTCGGATAATGGAAAATAACCTTATGATTTCCCATATAACGTTTTGCATTTTCAGCAGCTATTTCTTGTGTAATAAGCTGCATAGGAAGAGCGACAGATAAATCATAACGAATATTAATATGGCTAGAAGTTGGACTTTGACGCATAGCGCTTACCGCCAAACCTGATAGTATTGTAATAACCATTAACTCATCCGTTGACTTATTCGATTTTTTCTCTACCTCAGTACCTTTTAATTGATCTTGAATGACTTTTTCTCCAACGATGTATCGTACATTATTTAGCATTAACGATGGCGAACTTATAGTCACATCAATGTGGTTTTCTAATTCTGATAATGAAACATCTACCTCATCTAAGAGTCCTGTCGGCTCACCTATATATAAAGAATAAATACTCGGAATAAAAATAGGGTCTTGCCCTTTCACCATTAACTTCAAACCGTTGTTTCCTGCATCTGCACCAGCTTTTAAAAGTATAGACATAACTACCCCCTAAATTAATCTGACATCCCTTCCAAATATATGCGAGCCCATTCTTTTACATTCAAATGTATTGTAATTTTTTACTTATCATAAAAACAAAATATTACACACTTACATATTGCATGTAAAAAGTATTTGACATGATACTTCTACAATTTTATACTTATATTTGTAAAGAGTTTTTTACAATCGAGGGGGGCAATTATTTATTGAATACTAAAAAAACTATTTTTATAATCATTGTTTTAGCATTAATTGCAATACTAGTACATGGCACATATAAATACATCACTGAAGGTTCTATTTTGGGAGGTACAATTTTTGCTATTTCGTTAATACTTAGTAACTTAATTAATCACATTACTTGGGGAGATCCCCACGGTGTATCAGAAGAAAGTCAAGATGAGATGGGACAACAAATTACATATAAAAGCTTTAAAATTGCGTATTTTATGCTTGTAGTTGTAATGTTCCTTTTATTAATCTTCTCCGAAGGATTTTCTATGGGGGCTAATTTAGATGGCGTTAAAAACCTCCCTCTGTTCATCGCAATTTGCTCTTCATTCTTTATTTATCCTATTGTCGAACTCATAGTTGCAAAACAATATAAGTAAAAAGATGAGGTTTTCTACATGTAGAAAACCTCATCTTTTTATATTTACATACTCTCTACAATTGCTTTTAATTTATTCACAGTACGCCAATTCCTAACTGTAGCTGGTGTATGTAATTTCTGAAACTGGTTCATTAATTTAGAATTTCGAATGCTATTTTTGAAAAACAAATAAGCAACCTTCTCATCTATATAGCAATCTTCAAGTTCACTTTTAAATGTAAGCAATTGACTACTTTCCTCTTCAGAAAGTACATTAGCTAAAAAAGCAACATGAACACTTTCTCCTTCTAACAATGAATGAACTTCATACGGACATTGTTTAATAATATTTATAAATTCACCATATGTTCTTAGCATGACTGGAACATCGAAATCAAATTCATTTTTTATTTCAGATTGTATTCGGTCCTTTAGAAAGTTTATATCTTCCTCAGATTCGAACACGATATTACCACTTTGTATATATGTTTTCACTTGTTTTAACCCTATTGATTCAAACACTCGTTTTAAATCAGCCATTTTGATTACTTTATGTCCACCGACATTGATTCCTCTTAGTAATGCAATATAAAGTGTCATATTATTCCCCCACAATAAAATAAACTTATCAATTGAATCGATTTTCCCACTCATATTTCTCGGATATTTGTTTTAATTCTTCTAACATATCATGAATAGATAATACCTCAAATAAAATAATAGACTCACTTGAAAAATGGTGATGATAATGATTTGGTTTATAATCTTTTAAATCATTTTTATAACTCCAAAATTGCTTGTCTAATTCAGCAATAAGTTTAAAATGTTCCTCATCAATTTCATTACAACGGTTTCTCAATATAGCAATTATAGAATGAATTGTTCGTTGTAATATTTCCCTTTCACTTTGTGACCAGTCACAAGTCTCAATTGACACTCGAGCTAAATTATCTATATGGTAAATGATTTGCTGTAATATATGAAGTTGGTTCTGCATGGTTAAAAAGCTTCTCATTTCCTTCATTGTATGTTGATGATATTTCCAATCTTTCTGCTCATATTGAACAAATTGTATCGCCTTATGCAATAATAAAGTCAATTTAGATAAATCCTGAGCAGTCTCCTTTTTCATACTTTTTTCTGCAACTAATGCAGCAGTCCATTCTTCCATAATATTTGCTGTTTTAGCAAATAGATCCTCTGTACATCCAAAAATCGTTTTCGTGTAGTGTGGTGGGAAAATGAAAAAATTCACTAAAGTAGATACTATAATACCAGTAGATGTAGTAGCTAAACGAATTAAAAATGCAGTGAAATAATGATCTGCCGTAATTGGAATCATAGCTACAGCAGTTAAAGTTGCGACTAATGTTCCCGCGTGTAACCTTAGTTTTTGACATGTAACGATCGTAAACATTGCAGCTAATGCATAAGAAATTGCTTGGTGGCCTAGGAAAAATGTGAAAGTCATGGCATATGCCGATCCAATTGTTGAGGCCGGAAAGCGAATAAGTCCTTTTTTTATTGAGTCTGTTGCAGTTGGTTCAATTGTAACAATTGCTGTTATTACAGCAAAAATAGTTGGGATGTTGAAAAATTCACAAACTAACACTGTAAGAAAAACTGCAATCCCAGTTTTAATTACTCTTCCCCCAACGATATTCCATTTTCTATCTTGATTCATTTTTTATATCCTTCATTTCTATTTCATTTTATATACATATATTATATATTGTTAAAATAAAAAAACCTACTACATGAATATTCAAGAGTAAGTTTTCTATCTCATTATTTCATTATAGGTAAATGCATTATTATTTGTTGGCCAATTGGTCCCATTCTTCTAAAACCTTTATCCTCGAAGCCGACTTTTGCATATAAATTTTGTGCAGGAATATTTCTTTCATTCACAGCAAGTACAACTTCATTTTTTATTGGAAAATAGCGTTTTACAAACTCTTCTAATAATAACAATGACTTTTTAGCGAATCCTTTTCTTTGTCTATTGTGATTAATAGAAAATGACGTTAAAAGTAAAGCATCCTCATTATCTGTGAACTCCTTTACTCTATCTCCCGTTTCCAATGCGAAAAGACCCACCGGTACCCCATTGTAATCTAAAATAACAATCACATTTTTTGTACGATCACTTTTTGCTTTTTCCAGTAATGCGCTTGGATCTGCTGTAAACTGAACTTGTTCACTTGGTAAAGTAAATGTTTGTATAACTTCTTTATATTTCTCCTTATACGGAACTAATTGAATTTCCCCTGTGTGTGTGTTCATGCTAAACTCTCCCATTTTTTAGCTTATTAACTTATACCTTGCTGTGCTTTTGAATGCACTCTTCCATCTAAAAAGGTAATTTCAACAAATGAATTTGGATCGTTTCCTTTCCAAGCAAAAATTTGTTTAATTTGTGTAGAATGTTCTACCCCTTCTTCTATAAGTAAATCCCCTTCAAAACCAATTAAATCTTTCACTTCTGTATAAGTCATTCCTTCATTTATGTTCGAGAAATGATTTATATTGATAGATTCTTTCTGTTGCCTTTCCATCACAGTAGAAGAAGTTGCTGTTTGATTTTTCACTTCTTTTCTCTTTTCACACGCTGTCATACTGAAACCTAAGCATAAACTAAACAATATACATGCGCTTTTTTTCATCATAACAGTTGTCCCTCCCATCATAATTAAACCATATATTCCCTTAAAAATAAACTGAATATTTAATATTATACTTAAAAACCTCGCACAATTAAGTACGAGGCTAATTTCATTTATTCAAATGATTATTTGATTGATCATCCTGTTCTTTTCTTAACTCTTGTTCTTCATCTTTTGGTAATTGTTTATCATTATCTTTAATTGGATTCGTTTCTCGATTTTCAATCATATCATTTGGAACTTGTGGCATTACTCGTCCCACAATAGCCGCTAATTCATCTAGTATACCTTCACCTGTTTTTCCTTTTTTAATTTGCTTTCCGATTTGTTTGAGGCGTTCATACGTATCAACATCTGCTACAACGACTGCATTAGCACCGTCAGGGTCATTTTTTAAACTTTCTGCAACAGAATATTTAATTGATTCAACACGAGTTCGATCAAGTTTTGCTTTTACGTCTATACCTACAATAGCATATTTTCCAACAACGACCGCTGTCGCATCATTCACACCTGGCACACTTGCTGCTAAAGATGCTAAATGATCTGCTGCTTTTTCATTTGGCTTATTTGATTTATTCGTATAATTAACATTTTTCATTGAGACATTTTTTTGTTCTGGTTTTTCGTTTGGATTATCTTTTTTTCCGATACTACATCCAGTAATAACGAAACAGAGCATCAACATATATATTAGGGTTTTCACTATTTTCACCACTTTACTATTAAAGTTTAATCATAAATTTTTTCAACAGCTTGCATTTTCTTTACCTTTTCCTCGGCCCCGCTATTAGCATTAATGAATATTTGGTACGTATCTTTTCCTAAAGTACCTACAAATTCATAGCAAAGTACTTCATTATGCAAATCATTAACTACTACAGCTTTACGTTCTTCCATTACTTTTACATCCGGATTGATTTTCTTTCTTGCTTCTGCTGCAGTTAGCTTTGCCGATGGAACTGTTCGTTTTTGATGTGACGCTAAATATTCTTTTGCGGAGAACCCTACGATAGAACCGTCATCTAAAGCAATTTTCATTTGGATTGCTTCTGGATAAATTCGTACTCCATTTTCATTTACTACATACGTAAATACACCAACATTATCATATTGTGAGCTATTATAAAGCTCCATATTATTAAACTTATGGTCCTTTAAAAATTTTAAACCTTTACTACCTGCATCGTTTAAACTAACTTTCTGTTCTTTAATTTCGCGGTTATTCATAACCCAAATTGGATATCCGCCTTTTCCGGTAATATCCATATAGAACTCATTGTTCGTTGCTTCATCTTTAATTTTCACACTATAGAAGGATTCTTTCGCACCTTTTCCACTTTTCTCTACATCTACTTTTTCATTTCCTTTTAAATTCAAAAACGATTTGGCAATTTTCGCCGCTTCATCTTTAGAAATTGCCTTTCCTTCCGCTTCAAATCCGCCTTTTTTATTTTTTTGCGCACTTGTAAAGGTCGGTCCGAAGTTTGTAGAAGAATATGATGTTACGTTTTTCTCTACAGTTTTCAATCCATCAATAATTGTGTTATCTGCTGGATCACGATTTGATGCAAGTGCCATTTCTACATCCATCCAGCGTAAATTATTTTTCAAAACAAGATGTTGTACTTTTCTTAGTTCATCTTGTATATTTCCTGCATTTGAATATAAAGTTTGTAGCGTTTTATATTCTTGCTCATTTAACGGCTCTTTTTCTAAATCACGAATGGCTGCACGGTAACTGAAATCACCGATATTCGCTAAAAATTCTTCCGTTTTATTAAATGGCATTAATGTTAAAGGAAGTTGTCCTACATCTGAGCGAGCTTCAGATGTTAAACGCCATACATCCGCTAATGCAGGTGATAAAGATGATCGTGAATTCATCGCAAGTGTTGTGCCAATTTTATCGTGTAATAAATCGACTTCGTATGCTAAATCATGGAATGCACGTTGATAGCTATTTTCCGCTCGAATTAAAACCGCATTTTTCTCTTGGTGCTCTTTATAGCCCCAATAGCCTGTTCCTACTACACCGACTGTTAATAATACAATGATAATACCTCGTAACATTGTCCCACCTCCGCTCTATTTACAGAAAATATGTTTACCGATTTTTTTAATTTGTGGACGAGTCCAAATCCATTTACTAGTCGCAGTATCTGGATTGAAATAATATAAAGCATTTCCTGTTGGATCCCATCCGTTAATCGCATCTAAAACTGCTTTTTTTGCTGTTTCATTTGGCGTTAAATATATTTGTCCATCGGCTACTGCTGTAAATGCTCTAGGCTCAAAGATTACACCTGAAACAGTATTTGGGAATGACGCACTTGTAACACGATTCAAAATAACAGCAGCTACTGCAACTTGTCCTAAATACGGTTCACCACGTGATTCTCCGTATACTGCGTTTGCCATAAGCTGAATATCATTTTGAGAATAACCGTTCGGAACATTTGTCCCTTTATTTTGAGGTGGTTTATTCTCTTGTGCAGTTCCGCCGCTATTTCCTTTATTCGTTGTCGTCCCTTTGTTAGCAGTTGACTTGTCATACTTCGTTGCCTTCACGAGCATTTGCTTCGTTTTAGCTCCAGCTAAACCATCAACGGGTAATCCGAATTTCTCTTGAAAATTCCGAAGTGCCCAATATGTACCCCATCCGAAAACACCATCCACTTTTCCCGTATAAAATCCGTTATATTTCAAACGAGATTGCAGTTCAATGACATCTTCGCCAGATGCTCCTCTTTGAATGACTTGATTAGAAAAAGCTTCTACATTCTTTAGTTGTATACTACTGACCATTAAAGACAGTCCTATGAACGTAAGTAAAACTGCTATTTTAAAAATAGCTTTTTGGCGCATAATTTTCCCTCCTTAATTACGGAAATGATTTCTTGGTTATGTTTTGTAAAAGCCTCGCTTTTATGTAAAGAAGACAAAAAAATCCAAACTAATATCGTTGAAAAAATATGTAAACAATATAAAAAAAGGATAAAAGGAGTTCATCATGAAGAAATCGTTAAAACGTGTCGCACTCGTCATTCTGTTCCTAACAACATGTTCAAATATATATACAGGCTCATCAATTGTTCATGCGCAGCCGCCGTATGCCAAATGGGGTAAACTTGCCGTAGAAAAGACGAAAGAACAATACCCAAAAGCAGAAATTATTGACTATCTTCATATAGGTAGAAAACCAAAAACAGTTCAAATAACTATTGAAAAATTTAAATTGTGGTTACGTGAAGATGGAAAAGAATATGGTGTTTTTGTTGATGTAGAATTTGAAACGAAGACGGAGAAATTTATAAAGTTGTCGTTTCAGAAGACGAGTAGATAAAGTGAAACTTTAATCAGCCCTCACCAATCGGGCTGCCCGTTAATGCGGGATAAAATGAAACCCCACTGTTAAAAATGGAAACAGTGGGGTTCCTTGCATTTCTAAAATTCTTTCCTAAAGTTTCGATTCCCTAAAAATCTTACCAATATACAAATAGCGCCAATTACTACAGCTATCCCTATACTATATAAAAGTACTTTACCATATCCACCTATTCTCGGATCTAAAAACGGATATGGATACCAATTCACGATTGGACCACGTATTAAGCTATATACAACGTAAAAACACGGGAATAAGAGCCAACTTGCAGCTTGTTTCCAAGTGATTTTCTTAATAGGTGGATTTAAAATCCAATCTAAAAGCATTGCAATCGGCATGATATAATGTAGCACAGTATTTACCCATGGTATTGCCGTTTGAAGTGACTCTTCTAACCCTCTTAGTAACAAAAAATAAACGAGTCCTGTCGTAAGTATATATACCGTCGCCGCACCACGAAGTATACTAAACTGTTCTGAGCGACCAAATGTAGCTGTTCCGATACTGCTTAAAAGGAGAATACATGCAACTAAAATGTTACTTTCAATAGTGAAAAAACTAAAAAAGTTAACTGGATTAAACGGCTTCACTTGTGCCCTAATTATGAATTGCGTAATAATGGCGCTACACGCTAGAAGACTTAAACATATTCTAAATAAAGATAAAGTTTTTACATCCCTCATACATTCCCTCCTTTTCTTATATATAATCGGAATTATTCTGTACATGCTCAATAAATAATTTCAATGGAACGAGCCCACGTTTTGGCATATGACTACTTATAATAGCTACTATTTCTAACTGAGGAATGATAACGATGTATTGTCCGCCGTATCCCATAGCAAAATATATACAATACGGTATGTGAAATCTTTCGTTATGTAATACCCACCAGTGATATCCATATGCACCGACATGTTCATATGTTTCAAATAGAGCCCTACTTGACTCTTCTAACCATTTCGCTGATACAATTTCTTTTTCATTCCAATATCCATTTTGCAAACATAACTTTCCTAATTTTAACAAATCGGTAGATTTCATTTTCATACCGAAGCCGCCGATATATATACCTTGCGGATCTTGTTGCCACTCGTATTCGTTAATTTCTAATGGATCAAATAAATATTTCTTTGCAAACCGCTCTGTCGACATTCCAGTAGCTTCTTGAATAATATAGCTCAGTAAATGAGAAGAACCTGAATTATAATTCATTTTTGTAGCGGGTTCTTCAATTATTGGCTTTTCTAATATGTACTGTACCCAGTTCTCTGATTCTACAAAGTCATTTGGGAATACTACTCCATTTCCAAACTCTTTCCAATCCTCACCAGTAGTCATTGTTAATAAGTGATAAAGCGTCAAATCATGTTTTTCCCCAGGTACTTTTTCAATCCACTCTGTAATCGGTGTATGTATATCATTTATATAGCTCTTATCAATTGCAATACCAATTAATAAAGATACAATACTTTTTGTAATCGAATTTATTTTATATAAGTTATTTGCACATTCAGGTGTTTTATAATACTCAGTTGTTAATTCCCCTTTTTGATAAACAAGAAATGTATTCACTTTTTTCTTTTCGAATTTATTTTCTAGTTGCTTGAAATCCAAAAACTTTACCTCTATTTAAATAGTTACTCCATTTATTATATCTTGTTACTTCATTTTAAACATAATTGTGCTCAAATAAAAATAAACCTGTCAGCCATAATGAACTGACAGGTTTATTTTTATAATTTCGTACGAACATTCCAAAGCTCTGGGAAGAATTGTTGATCAAGTACTCGTTTTAAATAAGAAACACCGGAGGATCCACCTGTACCCATTTTATGTCCAATAATTCGTTCTACTGTTTTCATATGACGGAAACGCCATTGTTGTAGCCAGTCTTCAATATCAATCAATTTTTCAGCAAGCTGATATAAATTCCAATATTTTTTCACATCCGCATACACTTCTAACCACGCCGCTTCTACTGTTGCATCTTCTTCGTAAGGTTGCGTAATATCACGGTTTAACACATCTTTATGAATAGGGAATCCTTCTTTTACTAATGCTTGAATTGCGACATCATATAGACTTGGTGCATGTAGCGCTTTATGAAGTCGTGCATGTAATTCTGGATCCTTTTCATAAATTTTTAATGCGTGTGGCGTTTTATAGCCAAGTGCATACTCAATCATACGGTATTGATACGATTGAAAACCTGAAGCTTGACCGAGTGAATCACGAAACTCAATATATTCTGATGGTGTTAATGTCGCTAGAATATCCCAAGATTGAATAATTTGAGACTGAATTTTTGATACACGTGCTAACATTTTAAAAGCTGGTTGTAATTTATCTTGTTTAATAGATTCAATCGCCGCATCTAGCTCATGTAAAATGAGCTTCATCCAAAGCTCACTCGCTTGGTGAATAACGATAAATAACATTTCATCATGATGGTCCGATAATCTTTTTTGAGAAGATAGTAAACTATCTAATTGTAAATACTCCCCATACGTCATATTCTCTTTAAAATCCGTATGAATCCCTTTTTCCATAATTACTTTTTCATTTTCTTTCATATTAGCCAAACGCCCCTTTTATATAATTCTACTTATATTGGTCTAATAACGGCTCGAACTGGACTTCCATCTGCATCAGTTAATGCAAGTGGTAATGCAATAAGTTCATAATCACCGTCTGCTACATGATCTAGTACGACATTTTCTAAAATATGAATTCCATGTTTAAATAATTGATGATGCGCTGCTAATTCTTTATCATCTAGCGGATCAACTGATGGTACATCTACTCCGATTAAACGAATACCTTTCTCTGAAAGAAACGACGCTATGTCTGCACGTAAATGAGGGATCACATTTGGAAATTCTTCAGCTTTTCCATGTGAAGATGTACGTAATAATAATCGTTCTACACCTTCTAAATGAAAGCTTTCTAATTCCTTTTTCCCGATGCTTTCAAGATTAGAAACGTCAATAATCCGTGCTGGGCCAACATACACTTGAACATCTAAATCCAATACTTTCTTTCCATCATTATCAAAATGAAATGGTGCATCAATATGAGTGCCTGTATGAATACTCATCGTTAACTTTCCGACATTTACCGAGCCACTTTCTTCTTTTGACCATGAAACTTCATACGAGAACGGTGTATCTCCTGGCCACGTTGCAATATTATTATTTAGCGGTTGTGAAATATCAATCCATTCTGATGTTTTCATACTTATGCCACAACCTCTCGCTTATTTTCAAACTGCTTATACTCTTCATTTTCCATAATTTTCTTTAATATCTGTACAGATTTCCACACTTCTTCGTATGTGTTATATAAAGCGACTGGCGCGAGTCTCACTCCATTTGGTGCTCTAAAATCTGGGATTACTCCATTTGCCTTTAGCGCTTTACATATACGTGCTGCTTCTGTATGCTCTAAATAAATGTGCCCGCCTCGACTTTCATCCTCTAATGGATTTCCAATTGTAAATTCGAAATCTTTTAATTCATGATCAATTAAATTCAACATGTATCTCGTAATATGTAAAGACTTCTCGCGTAAACGTTCAATACCAGCATCTTTGAAAATTTCAAGAGAACCAATTAATGGTGCTGTACTTAATACGTGAGGTGTACCAATTTGATAAGCACCTGCATGATCAGCCGCGGTTAATGTATGCTCCATATCAAACTGCTTATCTTTTCTAGAACTAAACCATCCAGATAATCCTGGCAGTCTATTAAAATGTTTATTATTTACATAAAGTCCTGCAACACCACCCGGTCCTGCATTTAAATATTTATAATTGCACCAAACAGCAAAATCGACATCCCAATCTTTGAAATGATGCGGAATAGATCCTATTGAATGGCATAAATCAAATCCGATATGAATGCCGCGTTTATGAGCTTCCGTTGTTAAACGTTTCATATCCAGAATTTGACCACTTCTATATAAAACAGAAGGTAATAAAATTAAAGCGATATCATCTTCCATCGCATGAATAATATCTTCTTCAGAAAGTGTTCTACCATCTCGGCTTTTCACTCTTACTAGATGCTCCTCTGGATCTAATCCTTTTAAACGAATTTGACTTTGAAGTGCATAAATATCTGACGGGAAAGTCAATTCATCCGCAAGTATTTTTGTACGAATTCCTTTCGGCTCATAAAACGTCGCAATAACTTGGTGTATATTTGTAGTCGTAGAACCGGTTACAATAGTTTCCTCCGGTAAAGCTCCAATAAGAGGGGCTGTAAGTTTACCTAATTTCTCTGAAAGGAAGAACCACGGGTGCTCACCTTCAGTCCAGCCGTCAATTCCATATTCTTTCCACGAATCTAGCAACGTAAGTAATGATTTCTCTGCTCTTTTTGAAAGTAGCCCTAATGAGTTTCCATCTAAATATATAGTACCTTCTTTTTTATAGAATTCAGTTTGAAAATCTTTCAGTTCATCATGTTTATCACATTCAAGCGCATACTCATAAGTTGGTTGAAATGGTTCTTTATACATGGTGTCACCTTCTCTTAATTTTCTTTTTATTCTAACTAATTGAAATATAGCACCTTAATTGATATAACGTCAATGATATTATGTCAGTTGACTTTATATATGAACTTCTTTTACAATACAGTTATATTTTCAGACATTTCAGTATAAAGAGGTGATTCTTTGAAAAACTCTACTCTTTCATCAAGAAAACACCGCTCCTTAGAAACGAAGAAGAAACTATTACACGCTGGTTACACTATTTTTATAAATAACGGATTTCAAAAAACGACAATTACACAAATTATTAAACATGCAGAAACCGGTTACGGAACAGCATATGTATACTTCAAAAACAAAGATGATCTCCTAATTAGTTTAATGGAAGATGTTATGAATCGTTTTTATAATATCGCTGAGCGCTCTTTTTCTCCACAAACAAAAGAAGAAGCACGTATAATGATCCAAAATCAAGTTAGAGCATTCCTGCAATTAGCAGATGAAGAACAAGCTATTTTGCAAGTTGTAGAAGAAGCAATAGGATTATCAAGAGAAATACGTCAAAAATGGGATGAGATTCGGGAACGTTTTATAAAAAGCATTAAACAGGATATTACATACTCTCAAGAAAGTGGATTAGCACAACCTAATTTAAATAAAGAGATTGTAGCACGCGGTTGGTTCGCGATGAATGAATCGTTTCTTTGGACTATTATGCAAAATGATAAAAAGATTAACTTAGAGGAAATTGTGTATACGTTAACGGAGATGTATACGACCGGGTTATATAAATAACACACCTTCAATAAGTAAGGTGTGTTATTTTACATCTATAAAAATATATTATCTGGGTATGGTAGTGCTAAAGTAGGCTTTTCAGAAAATGAGAAATATTGTAGTTTTAAAGATTCACCATCTATCGATTTCAGTTTTCCACTAGTAATTTCACATTCAAACACAACAACAATATATTCTACTTGATCGCCATTCGGATATATATGACGGAACCTTTCCCCTCCAAATACCCCTTTTTGTTTTTTTACTTGCACTTTCAAACCCGTTTCTTCCCACACTTCACGAACTACCGCTTCTTCTGGAGTTTCACCAAGTTCAATTGCTCCAGCTGGCAAACTCCAGTATTCCCCGCCAGGATATTGAAACAAAATATCTCCCTGCCCATTTTTTATAACAGCAGCTACACTTGGCATGAATATTAGTTCATGTCCTAATTGCTCACGGATTTTTTTATAATATAGCGACATTGACATACAATTCTCTCCTAACCTATTAATAACTGTATTTTCTGATATTAATTGTATAATATTCTTAATACAAACTACTATATAGAAAGGATAAGAACATGTCACAAGAAAAACTTGTAAACAAGTTTCTATCGTTTTTAGGTGCTACAAAACAACCTACTAGCTTAAAGTTTTTAAATGAGCTTATTAAAGCTCATCAAGAAAAGGTAAAGTGGGAAACGCTTACTAAAATAATTGACTGGGAAAAAGGTAATGAAACAGAGGATTATTTTCCTTACATTGAGACATACATAAACCGTATTACAACAAAAGGTCTCGGGGGTACTTGTTGGACGCACTCAATTGGATTCCATTGGTTATTATCAAATCTTGGTTTTAATGTTCATTATATGTATATGGATCCCGGACATTTATGCTTACGGGTTAACTTAGACCAACCTTATTATGTTGATGTTGGTTATTGTGCACCCTTATTCCAAGCTTACCCACTTTATGAATCATTTCAAGTAAGTACTGTAAGAGAAACTTTCACTTATCAAGTATCAAATAAGGAAATTCATATTACTAGAGATCCTGGTCCAACAAAATCCTTAATTACAGAACCGATACAATTAACAAGTATGAAAAAACAAATTATAAAATCTAATGATTGGCGTACATCTCCTGTATTAAAAAAGATTCAGATTTTCGGTTATGTTGACAGTGTCCCAACTTCTATTAATGGGAATGTATTAAAGCAATATTTCGCAGATGAGAAAATGGAACATATCCTTAGCACTCCTGAACTTACTTATTGGATAACAAAAAAGTTTTGTATTGATAAAGAAATATATGAAAGAGCTATTAAGATTTTCAATGAAAAATCTTCAAACAGTAAAAGCGTTACTCATGAGATTGAGTAACGCTTTTACCTTAATATATTTTTAATATCAATCTTCTTTATGATAAGCAGCTTCTACACATTCTGCTAGACGTTCCATTTGTTCCATAGTTAAACCTCGTGAAATCCAGCCTGTTAACTTATACATCATTTTATAATAAAAATTACTAGGTTCATATTCTGAAATTAATGTTAGTGCTGTACCTTCCTCATCTTCTTCTAACATATAAGTCATTGCTGAATATCCTTGCTTCATTTCACTACCAAGTGAAATAATATGCGGTGCATCGTATTCAAGGATTTCTACTTCAGCCTCGAATATTTTCTTACCGACTTTTTGAACAGTAATATATTTATCTCCTACACGTGGATTCTCTTTATCCATATTTGAAGGATAGCGATTTTCTATTATAAACGTATTCCATTCTTTTATTTTTTCATCTTCTATTATGTAGTCACATACAATATCCAATGGTGCTTTTATTACTATTTCAATTGCAAAACTCATTATACTGCCCCTCTCAAATACCCTATCCATTTCTATTTTAACTAAATTATTATGCCATATTTTATATAGTGAAATACAAGTAGAATTTTAACTTTTTATTGTGAGGGGGATTCAATAAATAATCATTTTTTATTAATTTAAAAACTTATTCATACAAAATATTTTATTAAAGATACAACAATTAAAAACAAAGCCACGAGTAGTAAAGCAATCCCTATACTTCTATTTTCTTTTTCGTTATTTTTTAAATTTTGCACACCTAAGCTAACTAACATAAACCCTAAAAGCGTTTGTAAAATTAGTACACTCTGTTTTGAATCATCATTCCAGCTATAAATAGAATACCCCATTACAATTATTGCAAGTAAAATCGTTAAGATCCTATTCATACAAAAATCCCTCCTATTTAAAAAGAAGCCGCTAATTTTCCTTAGCGGCTGTATTAACATTCTATATTTGCAAAATTACTTTTTATGAACTTGATATAAGTCCAAAGAATTTCCTAGCCAATATAACTACGCATGTTAGCCCACTTCTTCTTTATCCAGTCTACTTACAATTCCAACTATAAATTTATATTCAATCCTCCTCTTCTTAACCTTTTTAAACCTTTCTTTCGTATCAAAAATTAAACACGTTTTCCGAAACCACACTCGTACATATAAAGACTCAAAATAAATAGGTTTTATAATTCCTCGTTCTTCAAATTCAGTTCCATCTTTATTTTCAGTTTCCGTTCGAACAAACCACTTATTCCCGATTCCAATTTCAATGTACTTCACACACTAACCCCCATTAGGAAATTTCCCTTCTAACAATTCTATTATTTCCCCGGTAAGCGCACATTCCGACAGAACATGAGCCCACAAAGAAAAAGTAGATTACAGAAATCTACTTTATAACTTATATTTTTGCATTCGTTTATAAAATGTACTACGGGGTACATCTAATAGTTTTGCAGCTAATGAAACATTTCCGTTTGTCTTTTGTAATGCTTCAATCATGCTATCACGCTGTATTTTTTCGCGAAAATTCAATGTATGTTCGGTTTTATTTTCAACTTGTAACTCAAGTTGTTGTTGATTTCCCATCATTGTTTGTATCAAAAGAGCGACTTGTTTTTCGCATATTTCCCGTCCTTGCGACAAAATGTAAATACGTTCTAATGCATTTACTAGTTCTCGAATATTTCCGGGCCATGTATGTTGTATAAATTGATTGCAAATACTCTTCGGAAATACAACATTCCAATTCTTCCGTTCGCAAAAGTGTTGTATAAAATATGGGATATCCTCTTTTCTTTCTATTAACGATGGAACATATAACGGATAAACGTGCAAACGATAATATAAATCTTGACGGAATTTCCCTTCTTCTACTAACCGTAGTAAATCTTTATGTGTGGCAGTAATAATACGAATATTTACTGGTACCTCTTTTGAACTTCCTATTGGAGTTATTGTACGTTCTTGTAAAACACGCAATAATGCTACTTGCATCTCTGGTGGTACTTCACCAATTTCATCTAAAAATAATGTTCCTCCATTCGCTTGTTCAAATTTCCCTTTATATCCTTGACGTCGCGCACCTGTAAATGCCCCTTCAGCATAACCGAACAATTCACTTTCCATTAATTCTTTAGGCAAAGAACCGCAGTTAACAGCTATAAAGGGCCCGTCTTTTCTTGGACTATTTTCATGAATCGCTCTCGCGACATATTCCTTTCCCACTCCTGTCTCACCACATACATACACACTAGCCTCAGTCGGTGAAACAAGCTTAATTTCTTCTAGTGTGTGTTGAAATGCTTTGCTTGTCCCAGTAACTCCTGGAAAAGTAATTCCTTTTATAAATGTGAGAGCAGAATATGTATTCATTTGTTTGTTTTCCTTTAAATACATACATTTCCCAATCATTCTTTCATTACTATATACTGGTATCTCTAATTTAGTTTCTAATCCATGGTGCATTAACTCTTCAAGTTTCATTCTTGACCAATTATTTATTCGTTCACGAACGCTCTTACTCGCAGAAACGATAACATCACGATGATTACAAATAACTACTTGTTCATCACTATCAATGACATCTAAAAAACGATGAATTAAGTGTAATTCATTTTGATGAACTCTTATGCTACATTCACGTTCTATCGCATGTGCAATTGAAGTTACCATACCGAGCATATATGGATGCGAAAATTCAATTGGACAGGAGAAATCTAGAACACCAATTAATTTCCCGTCATCATTATGAATGGGAGCAGCCGCACAACTCCAGCTATGAGATGCCACGGAGTAATGTTCAGTACCACTTATCATAATAGCTTCTTCAATTTCTAGCGCTGTTCCTATTGCGTTTGTCCCCACAGCTGCTTCCGTCCATTTTACACCTTCAATAAAATTAATATGTTTCGCTCGCTTTAACGTTTGTTTATTTCCACTTAACGATAGAACATAACCATCTGGATCGATTAATAATGCCATCATTTGTAGTTCATCAATGGTTTTTCTCATATTTTGTATTTGAGGGATTGCGATATTTAGGAAGATTTCACTCTTTTTCTTTTGATCTTGAAAAATATTAGAAGACAAAATTTTCTGGTCTTTATTCATGTGAGGATTCACATTTGCTTGTTTACATCGATGCCATGACTCTGAAATTCTTTCGTTTATACGGTTCGAATCAAGGACTCCTTCATTAATAAACTTTTTCCATGTATGTAAGTAAAACGGTGAAGCTAACATTGTATCATCTCCCTTTTAATTGTTTTGGAGATTTATAAAACATACTTTTATTATAAAACTGAATAAAAGCGTTTTCAACACAACTAGCAAGACGACACAAATATGTTAATAATTTGAATATCCTAATGCGCTTTTTTATTCTTTTTTAGTAGCACTATATTTTGTATAATGGACGCAAAGAAAATAAAGAACCAAAACCACTTTTGTGGATTACCGTTTATAAAGAAAACAATCACGGCTATTGCAAATAAAATAGTGGATGCTAAACTAAAATATAATTTTGTTTTCATTCCTATTATCCCTCACCCCTCTATTACTTTACAGTACATACTAACTCTTCATTTTTCATCTCTACTATGTACTCCTGTAAAACATATTCTTTCCCGCCATGGTTTTCATACCATTCATGTATTCTTCTAATATGCCTCTCGTCACTTCTAATTTTCGATTCTATTTCTTTATACTGTTCATAACTATCATATTCCCATATGGCAAATACTTCAGACGTACCATTCTTATTATCTTTCATCCAGCGTCCTATTAGCTTAGAACCATGCTTTAATTGATTAGGTAAGTTCGTGTTATTGAAATGATCATTAAATACTTCTATGAATTCATTTTTCACTACATAGTACTTCCTTCTGTAAAACATACTTCTTCACCTCTTTTATGAAAAGTATCAGTAAACCTTCCCATCACTACCGTATTATAATACTTTCCGTCCGATAGTCTTTTGTCATTTTTCAAAACGCCTTCTACTTCAAAACCTAATTTTTTATAAAGATGAATAGCTTTCTCGTTTGTCTCTAATACTTGTAAAGATATTTTATTTACTGCATTTTCGTCAGCCCATTTAATAGATTGTTGTAATAGGCTATTACCCATTTTATATCCCCAAAACTCTTTTAAAATGCAAACGCCAAACTCCACTTTATGAGATAATCTCTTAAAATTTGATCCTTCACACCTTGAAAATCCAACGATTCGATTGTGCACTTCTGCAACTAAAAAGAGATTCTTCGTCTCTTCACTATCTGTTTTTATTATTTTTTGAAATCCTAGATTATCTATAAATCCCTCTCCAGCATCTCTATCCATATTTTCAGTTTCTCCATCAATCTGAACTCTAATTTTCGATAACTGGTCAGCATCTTTCTCAGCTGCAGAACGAATTGTATAAGTTAATCCATTTATATGAAACTCTTGCTCTTTTACAATCATGTCAAACTCCTTTCAAATGAATATAATGGCGCTATTACAACTTGTTTACCTTGTTTCTCAAATTCCTGAACAGTTTCTTTACTAGCCTCTTCGTCAGTTATAATAAGGTCAATTTCTTTTAGAGACTCTCCTCTTATAAAACAATCTATTCCAAGTTTATTATGCGGGGCTAAACAAATATTTTTTCTAGCAATTTCACTTACTCTTTTACTAAAATAAGCAACTTCAGGTGTTGCAGTACTAATACCTTGTAATGAAATGCCTCCACCTGTAGAGAAATAAAGATCAATAGAAAATCTACTTATCAATTCAGAAGCAAGTGTATCAGTAATATTCCCTGAAGGTTTTACTTTTCCGCCAATTAAATACGTATCAATATTCTTATATTCTCGTAGATAACCAACTATTTCTATAGAATTCGTAATAACCGTAAATGATACTTCCGGTAAATATTTCAGCATCGCATTATGAACGGAAGCCCCACCAATAAAAATCGAATCACCTTCTTGTATATAAGATGCTGCAACTCTTGCGATTGTGTCCTCATATATTGAACTATCACTATAACGCTTAGCTGGTTCCACAGCTAAGTTTCTCACTCGCGTAAGTTCAATTGCACCTCCGTGCGTTCTTTTTAATAAACCATCCTTTTCCATAATAGACAAATCTCTTCTTATAGAATCAATAGACATATCAAATCTTTCCGCAAGATCCTTTGCTATTACCCTTCCATCTGTATTAAGTAGTTCTAAAATTTTCTCTCGACGTTCTTCAGTAAACATGTTATCACCACCGTTATTGAAGGTTCAGAAACTTAAACTTTATTTTAATTATATGCATGCCTCTTCCGTTTTACAATATTTTCAATTCTTATTTATTCCGTTTTATACAGTCTTCTCCCTCTTTCTATCCTGTTAACTTGACAACCAAATAAATGTATATCTGTATATTACGCAAAAATACTTCCATTTACCTTCCTATTGATGTAAAATTATTCCTATGTTTTACTTTTTAATACAGAAAGGGATTACTATGAACTCTTTAATTAAAGTAACTTGTACAGCATTATTATTTACAGGAATATTAACAGGATGTAATAGCAATACTTCACAAAAACAAGAAAAGAGCGCTCTCAATAAGAATGCAATGCACTATGGAGAAATAGTTAAAAACGAATACTATAGAGCGACAGTTGAGAATGCAAAGTTTGAAAAAATAGACAAAGAGCGGCGCCTTACTACTCGTGTTATGATTAATAATGTTCGAGACGATGGACAAACTATTGATCTTTCGGAAATAAAATATTTCATACAAGATGAAAAAACTGGTGAGAAATATGAAGGTGAAGCTCATCCGATAGATGACGAGCACTATAAAAATGTTCCACACGAATTCTCTTTAACTACTGACATTGTGTTTGAACTGAAAACTTCACCAAAAGATTTAAATAATATGTATTTATACATAGATAGCAAAGCTGCGCCGTTAACAAATACATATTGGAAGCTTGATAATTTAGTATCTAAATAGAAAGACCAGTCTTAAATGACTGGCCTTTTTATATTCATACATTTACCTTTCATTAGCACTTATATTAATTTTCTAATAACAACTTGAATAACATCAGCTAAACCAGTGTGCCCTTTCCCTTCAACTCGCTCTTGTTCTCCATTAAAAAAATGAATTACCTTATGTTCTTCACACCAAGTAAGGATATCAATTGGATCATACAGCATATCAACATCTTTTGGTCCACCAGTACTATAGTTTATTTGTTTTTTTGAGTAAACTTCAAACATAATTAATCCACCAGGCTTTATCGTTTGTATCATTTTACCTAATATCATTTTTTTATAATCATCATGAAAATGTCCAAATACCATAATTGCTGCATCATATTCATTTTCTGGCAAACTATCAGCTAATAAATCTACTTTTTTTGTATGCACGTTTACGTTATGCTTCTCTGCCAATTTTTTTGTCTTTTCTAATCCATCTTCCGAATAATCAATAGCTGTTACTTCGTTCCCTTGTCTTGCTAGAAATACAGCATTTCTACCTTCTCCCTCCGCAAATGCTATTACTTTATTGTGATTTGCTAAACGAAATGCTTGTTCTTTAATAAATGTATTAGGTTCTTCCCCGTAAAAATATTCATCTGATTTATATCGATCATTCCAAAAATTATTCATCATCTTCTCTCCTTCTACATATCATTTTCTAACTACAATTAAAGATATTAAAGAGCCTTTTTATCCTTAATTAATTTAAAAATAAAAGCAGATTAAAAATCCACTTTTATTTTTTTCGCAAGATCTACGATTTTTTGATTTCTTAACTCTTCTTCCATTTTCTCTTCTGCTGCGAGCATTGCCTCATTAATTAAACATCCAGGTTTGTCATGTAAACAACAGTCAAACAATGATGTTTTCCCTTCAATTGCATGTATAATATCTAAAAATGAAATATCTTCCCAATTCTTACTAAGCGAGTAACCGCCCTTTGGACCAGATGATGAATGTATCATCCCTTCCTTTGTCAACTTAGTTAGTATTTTAGACAAGTACGTTGGTGAAACATTTTGCATTTCTGCTAATTGGTGAACACTAACTAACTTATTTGGTGTGGCCTTTGCCAGAAAAAGCATTGTATGAAGAGCATAATTTGTAGCTTTAGAATATTTCATAGTACAGCTCCTATTGTAGACTTCATGTATCTACAATAACTTTATTTTTTTATTATGTCAAACGTTTGTAATACTCCATACAACATTATTTCTTCACAAGTAATACATCTGCTGCGCAAATCGTCACTTCTCTAAATGGAGAGTCAAATAAAACACCTAGTTCAAAACCATCTTCAGTAAGAGCTATTTCATGATATAGCCACCAAGCACTTTCAAAGTTTTCCGGCATAGAACACTTTGTTACTCCTATAAAGGTTACTTCAAGTTTATCAAATTCACTAAAAGTACCACTGCAATCTAATACGATAGACAAAGTATCTTCTGATTCTCTCTTTATTACTTTCATTACACTATCGTGTAGTGATGTCTTGTGTAACTGAGCGACATTTGACGGAAGTTTTTTCTCAATGGAATTAAAATATTCTACGTATGATTGATCTAATTGTGCCACTCTTTTCTCATAATCTGTTGTCCACTCTTGCATACGTTTTTTCAGTTCACCTGATGGGTATTCTGAATTAATTGTGATGTTTTGTATAATTGAGTATATCGATTCAGGAAGGAATTTTAATAAATCTATTTTCCTTTCCTCTATTTCTTCCTTTAAACTTTGTATATCTATTTCTGACCATTCTTTTATAGACTCTATAAAACTTACAAATTCTAAAACTTGCATTTTTTTATACCATTCTCTTGTAAAATATTTCAATGACACCTCTCCTAAAACATCTTTACATCCAGTAAAAGCAATACATTCACTTATTATATCATTCCAATAACCATTTTTTCTAAAGAAATAATGTAAAAATGTAAATATTCCGCCTATTATTTCTAAAACTTCAGAATATTTACAAAAGTATAAAATTAGAATACATTTTAGCTGTACAAGATTCACCTGTACAAAAATTCAAACAAAAAGGGATGGTTATATGTTGAAGAAATTAGTAGCAGGGACATTAGTAGCGGGTTTTGCATTAACTGGAGGACTAGGTGCAGTAAGTGCTGAGGAAAAAAGTAACACAATTAAGTCATTTGATTATTTAAAAGTGGATGAACAAAATGTTAATTCATTTGCAAAATTAAGTGATCAGGATAAGAAAGATATCCAAATTACTATGGTATTACCTAAGCAAAATGAAAATGGAGATTGGCTAGCTTATGGTTTTACTAGCCGCGAAACATTGGATGCGTATATTGCAAAGGATAAAAAAGCAATTAAAAATAATATTAATCCTTTAGGTAGCGGTGCTGGTAGTACTGATTTTTACGAACATAAAGATAAAGGTGGTCAATATATTTACTGGAGCAGCGGCTTTAAAAACTTACCATCTAGCTGGAATGACAGAATTTCTTCTGTAAGTACAGCCTCACCTTCTGCAAGTTATTCAACGACACTTTGGGAGCACACTTCAACACAAGGATATGGAAAAGGTGTTATATTTAAACACGCTGATTGGTATGGTAAAACTGCTAATTTAGCTCCTGATTGGAACGATATTACTTCAGCGATTGAAATTAAATAGTAATAAGATATTTAATTTCTTCTATAAAAATTCAAACCACTATTCTCTCTTTCATTTAGAGAATAGTGGTTTATCATATTTCCATTTAAGCATGTACAGCATGTCCTACCGCTTGCATTAACGCTTCATGAATTGCTTCTGATAAAGTAGGGTGTGCTGCAATATAATCTCTCATTATATCAGCGGTAACTTCTGTATGAATCATTACGGTTCCTTGACCAATAAGTTCAGTTGCATGAGGACCGATAATAGAAATCCCTACAATTTCTTGGTATTTAGGTTCTACAATGACTTTTACTTTACCTACTTGTTCTCCTAAAATAAGAGCTTTTCCGTTCGCTGTAAAAGGAAATTCTCCGATGAGAATATCATCATATTGTTCTCTTGCACCTTTTTCACTTAACCCGACACTAGCTATTTCTGGAGTTGTGTATATACAACGGGGTACAGCGCGATAATTTACTTTCACGTCTTCTCCGCTTGCGTGTAATGCTGCTGTCGTTCCTTCATGGAAGGCAACGTGAGCAAGCTGAATTCCACCGATCACATCACCAGCTGCGTAAATATGCGATATGTTCGTTTGCATATGTTCATTCACAGCAATCCCTTTATTTGAAAACTGAACTCCTGCCTTTTCTAATCCTAATTGTTGCACTCGTGGTTTTCTTCCTACAGAAACAAGAACAAATTCTGGAGTTACTTCGTGAGTAATTCCCTCGTATTCAAATGAAGCTTGCTTCTTATAGTTATTTAAACCTTTTAAAACTGCTCCCGTAAAAATTTTCACCCCATCTTTTTCTAATTTCTCTCTTAAAGTATTCGCGATATCTTCATCTTCACCAGGTATTAATTGCGGTGCCATCTCAACTATCGATACTTTTGTGCCAAGTCTACTATAAATACTTGCAAACTCGCATCCTATTACACCACCGCCAACGATTAACAATGAAGATGGTACACTCTCAAGAGACATTGCATGGCTACTATTTAAAATCCATTTTCCATCGAACGGAGCGAATGGTAATTCTGTAGGCTTGGAACCAGCTGCGATAATAAAGCTCTCTCCATCGATTAATTCTTCTTTATTTTCTTGTACAACTCGCACACGATGATCCGTTTCGAATTTCGCTTTTCCTTTTACAACTTTAATTTTATTTTTCTTCATTAAATATTGTATTCCTTGGACAAGTTGCATTACGATTTGTGATTTCCTCGCCTGTATTTGATCCCAATCAATTGAGATATTTTCTGTATTAATCGTAACTCCATAAGCATTCGCTTTTCTCACAATGTCATGTACTTCAGCACTTTCTAACAGTGATTTCGTCGGCATACACCCAACATTTAAACATGTTCCACCAAGGTCAGCTTCATCAATAAGAGTGACATCTTTGCCATTTTGAGCCGCGGTAATCGCTGCTACATAGCCAGCAGGTCCGCCCCCAATAACAACTAATTTACCCATTCTCTCACCTTCTCTTTATAAAAGAATTGTTATAGGTTCTTCTAAATAATGTTTAATTGTGCGTAAAAATGCAGCTGCTGGTGCACCGTCTAGTACACGATGATCGAATGTTAAACTTAAAGGTAACATACTACCTTTTTTCAATTTTTCCCCTTTATATACAGGAACATGTTCAATTGCACCTACACCTAAAATACCAGTTTCAGGTGTATTTAATACCGGCGTAAAATATTCAATACCAAAGCTACCTAAATTACTAATTGTAAATGTCGTTCCGTGCATATCATCACTACTTAAGCTACCTGCTCGTGCCTGTTGTGCCACATTCTTAATCTCTTTAGACAACTCTACTAAAGATAAATTATTTGCAAAGCGAATAGCTGGAACGACTAACCCTTTTTCTAATGCGACTGCCATGCCTAAATGCACATGTTCAAATTGATGAATTGCATCATCTATATAAGCGCTGTTCATTTCTTTATGCTCTCCAAGTACTAATACAACAGCACGCGAGACGAAATCCGTAATGGTTAATTTATTATCATATCTTTTTTGTACAACTTCCGTTATTTCTTTATGTAAAGCAACTAAATCTGTTACATCTACTTTCATCGTTAACGTTAATTGTGCACTATTTTGTAAGCTTGCGTGCATACGATTTGCGATTGCTTTACGCATACCAGTAACAGGAATCGCTTTACTTTCTTCTTGTTCAGATATTTCCGGAACGTTTACTCTTACCTCAAGTGCTTTTAATACATCTGCCTTTGTAATCCTTCTGCCAGGACCTGTACCAACTAATGCCTTGATATTCAGATTTTCAGACTTTGCAATTTTCTTCGCTACAGGTGAAATTTTAATTCTTTGCTTCGATACTTCTTTCCCATTTGCTTCTTGATTTTGTACATTTTGTACTTCTATATTAGATGTTTTTTCTTCTACAACATGTGTGCTTTCCTGCATTTCTACTTTTTCATTCGGTTTACCGATGTAGCAAATTACAGTACCAGGCGGTACTCCTTCATCTTCACTTACAGCTATATCAAGTACCGTACCATCAGCTGGCGCTTCAATTTCTGTTTCAATTTTTTCTGAGTTAATACTAGCGATCAGTTCTCCTTTTGCTACATTATCGCCTACTTTAATATTCCAGCTCGTAATAATACCTTCTTTCATCGCCATACCTAACTTCGGCATTACAACTTCTACAGCCATGTGTCTCTCTCCCTTCTCATCGTTTTATTACACATGTAATAAAGATTGGTCTCCGATCATTTCTGATACAGTTTCAATTACTTTTTCTGGCGTTGGCAAATACAACTTTTCAAGTGGTGGTGAGAACGGAACAGGTGTATGTGGTGCTGTAATTCGTTTAATAGGTGCATCTAACAAATCAAAACCTTTATCCGCTACAATTGCCGCAATATCTGTTGCGATACTACATCTAGGATTCGCTTCGTCAATGACGATAAGACGATTTGTTTTTTCAACAGATGATAAAATAGTATCTTCATCAAGCGGTGATAAAGATCGTGGATCAATTACTTCTACTTCAATCCCCTTTTTCGATAATTGCTTTGCAGCTGCAAGCGCTGTATGAACTTGCTTTCCGATTGCGACAATTGTTACATCAGAACCTTCCCGTTTAATATCTGCTTTTCCTAATGGAATTGTATAGTATCCTTCTGGCACTTCACCTTTCATATTGTAAAGTGTTTTATCCTCAAAGAAGATTACTGGATCATCATCTTCAATTGCCGCTAATAATAAGCCTTTTGCATCATACGGTGTGGAAGGAACAACAACTTTAATACCTGGTATGCTCGTAAATAATGCGTACAAACTTTGTGAATGTTGAGCTGCTGCACTAAAACCAGCGCCATGCATCGTACGTACTGTAACGGGTACTTTTGCTTTACCTCCAAACATATAACGGAATTTCGCACCTTGGTTTAATACTTGATCAAGACAACTACCGATAAAATCATTAAACATTAATTCAGCTATCGGACGTAACCCAGTTGCTGCAGCTGCCATCGCAGCTCCCATATAACCCGCTTCAGAAATTGGTGTATCCAATATACGATTTCGGCCAAACTCTTGTACAAGTCCTTTCGTAACACCAAGAACACCACCCCAAGCTTCATCATCTTGCAGATGATCAACTTGTGCACCGCCTGCAACATCTTCACCTATTAAAATTACATTTTCATCACGACGCATTGAGATTTTCATCGCTTCATTAATTGCAGTTGACATACTTACTGTTCTAGTCATAATTTTTCACCCTCCTCTTATTTGTAAGAAACGTATACATCTTTTAATAATTCTTCATCGTCTGGGTATGGACTATTTTCACTAAATTCAATGGATCTTTGTACTGCATCATCTACTGCTTTTTCCATATCAACAAGTTCAGATTCCGTTAATAAACCTTCATGAATTAAATGCTTACGGAAATTCACAATTGCATCTTTTTCATTTAAATGTTCTTCTTTTTCTTCTGATGTTTTATATGTTTGCGCTTCACCTTCGAAATGACCATAATTACGATATGTCATACATTCAATAATTGTTGGACCATCACCATTACGCGCACGTTCCACTGCTTCTGCAGCAGCTTTATATACAGCTAAAAGATCTTTTCCATCTACTTGAACACCTGGAATATTATAAGCTTTTGCGCGATCAGCAATAGAATCACAACTTGAAGCATATTCAAATGTAGTTGCTTCACCGTAACCATTATTTTCTGCGATAAAAATAACCGGTAACTTCCAAATCGCTGCTAAATTAACCCCTTCATGAAATGTCCCTTCATTATTTGCTCCGTCACCGAAGAAGCAAACACTTACATCTTTTGTTCCTTTATATTTAGCTGTTAATGCTGAACCGCAAGCAAGTGGGAAACCCCCGCCTACAATGCCATTCGCACCAAGCATTCCTTTATCTAAATCGGCAATATGCATGGAACCGCCTTTACCTTTACATAATCCTGTCGCTTTCCCGAAAAGTTCAGCCATCATACCGTTTAAATCACAACCTTTTGCGATACAATGTCCATGACCTCTATGTGTACTTGTAATACTGTCACTATCCGTTAAGTGGGCACATACACCAACTGCTACCGCTTCTTCACCTGCGTATAAATGAACGAAACCTGGCAAAACGCCTTGCGCGAACAATTCATGCACCTTATCTTCAAACTTACGAATTTCTAACATTTTTTCGTACATCCAACGAGCTTGTTCTTTCGTAATTTCATTCCCTTTACTTTCAGTTGTTTTTAACATGTCCAGCCCTCCTATTTTTTTGTTCGTCTTTTATATTGCAAGTATTGTGCCAATTTTGAATCCTTGATTTAATAGGTTTTCTCTATCTTTTAACAATAAAAAAGTGGACAAAATGAGACGTTTGTCTCGTTTTGTCCACTTTTGTTCCCTTAATAAGAGAATTGTTACTTTATTCATTATCAAAGCTCTTCTGTAGTTTTCGGATGTAAATAATTTGACCAATATGATATGCATTATGAGTTGTTACATTCGCTAGCACTTCCCACCACTTTGCAGAAACAGGAAATCCCACTACATCACTTTCAACCTTTTCTTCATTTATGAGATTTTGCCATTGTAACAGTTTTTCTAGTAGTTTTTCCCGTAATTCATCGAAAGTTTGATTATCTGAGAGCATAAAACTTTTGTTATTATCTCCTATAGCGGGTACTGCATTCACATTTGATTCTTTATACCTAGTTTGCCACGTAGAGTTCCAATACAGTAAATGTTGTACGATTTCAGCTATACTATTACTCTCTTCATTCGGTTTCCAGAAAGCTTCCCTCTCAGATAAATCCTTAACTGCATCTGAAAATGGCATATACCAACTAGGATCATTTGCATTCGCTAATAGCTGATCTGCTAATACATCTTTCACATGGACCATTTTTCTCCCTCCTGTTAAAAAGATTCATTTCATGACAAGACTCACTTCTCTAAATACGCTGAGTTTGTAAGATTTCCTCTTTTTAAACGCAATCCCATACATATGCACATAAAGAAACTGAAAGCACCTAATCCATAAGCTGCTGTATAACCACTTTCCCCAATAATCCAGCCCGCAAGTCCTGGTCCAATCATTTGACCAACTGCATAGAAAACAGAAATAAAACTAATTGCCATTGATACATATTTCCGAGATACTTGCTTTGAAGCTGCAACTTGAATTAATAAAAGTATACCTCCGAGGCTAGAACCCCAAATAATTGCCGACACGATAAAACCAACTATATTTCCAAATATAATTGGAACCATATCACCTATAACAGCTAATAAAAGTGCAATACATAAACTCTTCTTTATACCTATCCAATCCGAAATAAATCCCCAGCCAGGTGCTCCTGCTATTGAACAAATACCAGCAATCGCATAAACAGTTCCCGAAATTGATGCTGAAATACCACTATCAATCATAAAACTAGTTTGATATAAATTTGGAATTAAATATACAACACCAACAATAAAATACATCCATGCTATGATATAGAGCTCTTTCGTTTTCCATAAAAACGATTTATTACCCTTTTTTTTCTCATCTTCAGTAACTTCTGGATTTTTCAAAACAACTGAAGCGGCGAATACAACGATACATGTAATAACTCCAAACAAAAACCATGCACCACGCCAACTATACTCAGGAAATGTGTGCACTACATAAGGAACAATTATTCCACTAAATAGCATACCTATACCTGCACCGCTTAATAACAGCCCCATTACAGTTCCTCTTTTGTCTGGAAACCACCCTACCGTTATTGACATGAGTGGTGTATATACAAGAGCACTACCAACTCCAGCACATAGCATACAAAAAGCAACTATCCAAAATGAAGAAACAAACGCTAATCCCATTAAGCTTATAACGACGAACCAACAGCCTATTAATAAAACTGATTTTGCGCCAAAACGGATAGTAAATATTCCAGATGTTCCTACAGTTAATAAATAACCTAAAAAAAGTATGGTTCCTAGCATACCTGATTGAGCCGTAGACAAGTAAAGTCCTTCCTGCATAAATGGCAGTATTATTCCATATTCCATACGGGCGAAACCAGTTGTTGTTATAATAAGAAAGATTCCTATTAATACAAATATCCAAAAATGACTTTCATTCCGCTCTTTCATTTAAATTCCTCCATAAAAAATTATTTCCAATTGGATGTTGATTGTAATTATAATGATTATGACAAAATACAACTACCAAATGGCGGAGGAGTTTACGGTATAACGGATTTTTAATACATACGCAAAATTTCAGAAGGTTTCATTCCATATTTCTTTTTAAATGACTCTGAAAAATGACTAATATTATTGTATCCAACAGCAACTGCCGTTTCGGTCACATTACTAGTTCCCGAACGTAATAAAAGCATTGCTCTTTCCATTCGCTGTTCTCTTAAATATGCAAATGTGGACGTACCAAATAATTCTTTAAAACCAATTTTTAATTTATAATCATTTAATCCTACTATTTTAGCCAATTCTAATAATGATGGGGGTGACTCTATTCTTTGAAGTAAAATTTCTTCAGCTTGTTTTATTTTATTCAAATCCTTTTTGGATAATTGACTCCTTTTATTTGCGTCACGATCATTAAGTAATACTTTCCCAAAGTATATAGAAAGCAATTCGAGCGCTTTGCTTTCTATTTCGAGTTGATTAATACGATCCTTTTGGGGATTCTCTAACATTCTCTTAATAATATTAGATGTTAGGGAATCAATGGGGGTTTGAAACTTTTTAAAACATTGATTTCCTATTATAGTATGAAAATCATGACTTTTTTCAATAGCGTAATTTAGCATGAAATGATTAAACAACTGTACAGGAATTCCAATTGCTAATGAATATAGTGGAGTTTCTTTTTCATATTCAAATAGAACTTCAAAGTCATTCATAAAATATAAATAGCTATTCCCAGCCATTAATTTATTTGTGGAGTGACCAACTTGTACTTCCCCGGATCCTTGTAAACAAAAATTAAGTTCCACCATTGCTGCATCCGATGCAAATTGAATGCGATGGTTTTTATGAAACTGATAATTTGATAGTACTATTTCCATCCCAGAAAACGAGCTCCACCTTCGCACTTCACCCTTACCTATTGTTTTTGGCACATACATATATCTTTCTTCTACAACTTGTAACCCATGAAAATATTTATTAAAAATGTCATGAAAACTGTTAGTCTTCATGAAATCCACACTCCTTTTATATACAAATTACAATCAATTGATAATCATTTTCAATTATAACAAATATTTTTATACAATAAATAGCTTTTACCTTTATATCTCGTTATGATAAAAGAAAAAGAAAGCGAGCCGACAATGAATAAAAAAATTGCAATTATTACTGGGGCTTCAAGTGGATTCGGCCTATTAACAACGCTTGAACTTGCAAAAAAAGACTATTTAGTCATTGCTACAATGCGACACCTAGAAAAACAAGGAACCTTACTATCTCAAGTTACTAAGCTCAACTTACAGCACAATATAAAAGTTCAACAATTAGATGTAACAGATCAAAATTCTATACATAATTTCCAATTGTTTTTAAAAGAAATTAATAGAATAGATCTCCTAATAAATAATGCAGGATATGCAAATGGGGGCTTTGTAGAAGAAATCCCAGTAGACGAATATCGAAAGCAATTTGAAACGAACCTTTTTGGAGCTATATCAATCACTCAGCTTGTTTTACTATATATGAGAAAACAAAGAAGCGGAAAAATCATTAATATAAGCAGCATTAGCGGCCAAGTTGGATTCCCTGGCTTATCTCCTTATGTATCTTCAAAATATGCATTAGAAGGCTGGAGTGAATCGCTTCGCTTAGAAGTAAAAACTTTCGGGATAGACGTCGCTTTAATTGAACCTGGTTCTTACAACACAAATATATGGGAGGTTGGTAAACAACTAGCTGAAAACCAATCTGATACAACATCTCCTTACAAAGAATATATGGATAAAATACAAAAACATATTAATAGCGGTAGTGATACATTTGGTAATCCGATAGATGTTGCTAATAAAATTGTAGAAATTGCTGAATCTAAGCGTACAAATTTACGATATCCAATCGGTAAAGGTGTGAAATTTATGATCTTTGCAAAAAAAATTCTTCCTTGGAGATTGTGGGAACACCTTGTTTTGAGAAGCTTTAAGAAAATGTAATAAACTTTTTGAAAACTATTTTGAAAGAGGTGCTAATTAAATGTTAGGTTTACCGCATGGGAAAGTGTTTTTAGTGCCGTGGACTGAAGAATGGGAAATTGAGTTTATGAAAGAGAAACAAATCATTGAGGAACAAATTGGCGAACATATTTTAGCGATACACCATATTGGTAGTACTTCTATTCCACATTTAAGTGCAAAGCCAATTATTGATATAGCAATAGAACTAAAAAATAATGCAGTTGGCATACAATGTATCGCAAAGTTGGAACTACTAAATTATAAATACAGAAAAGATGTCTTGCCTGAAAGATACTATTTTAATAAAGGAGAGCCACGAACTCATCAAATTCATATGTATGAACAAGGAAATAAATATTTAATAGAACAATTACAATTTCGAGATTACTTAATAGACAATAAAACTGCTCGTATACAGTATGAACAGTTAAAAATTCAACTTTCACAAGCTAATCCTACTGATAAACATAAGTATGCGGAGGATAAAACAAATTTCATTACATTCATACTAGCTAAAATAAATGATTGAATGAAGAAGACCGAATTTCATACACAGAATAAGAAACCATGTATTCCTAAGTAAATGGTTTCTTATTCATTAGTTATCTCATTATTTGTACTATCAATTTTTTATTATACAGCAGGTGGAACGAAATAAAATAGTATTGAGAGCATCAATATAAGTGCAACCATTCCCGTTATTGAAAGTATATACTCTTTTGATTCTCTATCATACTTCCAATCCATCCATGCTCTTAAAGTCCAAGATATTCCTAAATAAGTGAACATGACATAAGCCATTTTAGAATTTTCAAATTTAAACATATAATAACAACTACCTATTACATAAATAATAATAAGCCCTATTTCTAATTTTACATGTAAACTATTCACATGCTTATATCCAAAGAAGCCTCTTTTCTCCATATTCAATTTTTTTCTTAAAAACTGTTCTAAAAAGTAACCACCTATACCTAGTCCAATAATAATAATCAAAATTGTAGAGGTCCCCATTGTTATCCACCTCCTATTCCTTTATTTATTTTTAGAAATAAAGTGGACTATATTTCGGTTATTCTCTTCTAAACAACTTACAATTCCTTCAGGATATGTTGGTTTCTCCTTTAATTCGTCTAGACTTTTCCAAATTAATATAATATCCTCATGCTCTTTATGCCTTATTTCATTTGTAATTATCTCTTCAACCGTTCCCCAATGTATGAATGTACAATGATGTCCTATTTCGTTGTTCCATTCGAAAATATGCTCATTTTCAGCGGCTAGTTCTTGAACATCAATCTTCAAATCGTATTCTTCCATTAATTCTCGTATTATTGCTTCTTTTGCCGTTTCACCAAATTCAATAGAGCCACCTGGAAAACGATAAAATGTTTCTCTTAAATCACATTGTACAAGTACTTTAGAATGATTTTCATTTAAAATCATTGCTTCAGCACGTAATTTAGCCATTTTCATTTTTTCTCCCCATTCATTCCACATATAATTAAATCCAATAGCTATAAAAGAAAAGGTTAACCATAATTCCTGTTATTACTAATAGCGGAACCGTTCCTAAAGAAATGACATATTCCCTCGATTCTTTATCAAATTTCCACTCCATATATGATTGAAAGCAGTATAAAGTTATTAAAAATAATATGGGTAAATTACTAATATAAATGGGATTTAAAGTAGCGCATATCATCGTAACAATTATATAAGAAATGATAAGAGCCCTAGTACCCCATTTATGAGAGTTGTTTACATATTTACTATTCCAGTCAGTCTGTTTCGGTATATTTAATTTTTTTCTCACTACTTTTTCCAAAATAACTACAAATATGATCCATAATACTAATAAAATTACTTTAACTAAAAACAGTGATGTCTCCTCCTTTACCTTTTATCTGGCTGGTCACTCGGATACGTAGCATTCTCTTTGTTTTCAACGTCCCAACTAATAATTGTCGCACTATCTCGTCCGAATTGATGATGAACGTGCTCTAATACATGATGAACACTTTCTTCAAGCTCTATTATATTTCTATTCATATCATTATACAGATTTAATGGTGTTTCATAGTGTCGTTCCCCGCACTCTAATACTCCATCTGTGACCATTACAATTCGGTTCTTTCCAGTACGTAATTCACGAATGCCTGTTGAATAGCAAGGGACTGGTAAATGAAATGTGTTTATATTTCCAATCCATTCATAAAAATGACGCTGATTTAATGCATATTGCCCTAACTTATGTAATTCTTCATGAAATACATAAATGAGGCAATCGCCAATAGATAACCACCATATATAATTTTCTTTTCTTACACATATTAAGCAAGCTGTTTCACCTTTAATCTTTTGACACTTTTCTTTAAATGAAGAGGACTGAAAGATTGTAAGTATATGATTTTCAACAGATCGAAATACAGTATCAATCGATTCATTCATCATTACTTTTATATTTTCATATTCTTTTTGGATTGTATTTACTACTAAATCAACACTTTCCGCACTATTATGTCCATCTAAAATAGCTGCAAATTCCCAATCATCATTTGACCAAACTAACGCGCCATCTTCGTTCTTTTTTGCTCCAGCGTTTATATTACCGCCATATATACCGAGTACGATATCACCATATTGTTTTACTGAAACTTCGTCTAAACACATCTTCTTATTTCCAACCCATGAGTATTGTCTATTATTTGTTGTATGCATATTCACTCACCAACCTTTTCATATATAATATCATAAAAAAAGGAAAAACAGGATTTATATTCCGAAAATTCATTCTTTTAATCAGGTAATTTTTGAAATAAATTTAATACTCACTATTTCTTCAAAAACGCAATCCCAATTATAATCCCAATCACAATTCCGATTACTAAATTATTTGTAAAGTGCCCTTGAAATACACCGATTACAACCCCTATACCGACACCTATTGCCAAAGCATCATTTCTTTTTTTATTTTTAGCCAAAATTGCATCTCCTCCCATCATTTCTCCCTAAACAACATGCATTCACTTAAATGTATTAATATACGCACTATCTCGCTTGAATCTTTTCAAAAAATGCACTTTAACTTCATATATAATATTTTCCATTTTCTGTACATACTCCTTTTATAATGAAAAAATTTCAAGTAACCATTAAATATATATAGGCATTTACTATAAGAAAGATCCGTAATTTATTGAAGGAGGAACGATTCAAATGCATCCTCATTGGAATCCAAATATAAATCAACAGTATGTTTATTCCCCCCATCCTGTAAGGAATACATTGCATCATGATTCACAATATATGATGCAGCGCATCGCTAGCCTTGAAAGTCAGTTAGCTAAATTAATCTCATTAATCGAAGAAAATAATCAATTAATTAAATCCATGGAACAACAGCAAAACCAAGTTTGTGCACCAGCTGGAGGTTCTGTTATCGTTCGTATGTAAACTGGATGCAATAAAAAACACACTTTGTAGTATAAAAGTGTGTTTTTTGGTCATTATTTTCTTTTCGTATGGAACCCTTGTGTAATTCGGTCTAATATAATTGCGATTACTACGATAGCTAATCCAGCTTCAAATCCCATTCCGATATTAACTTGTGTTACCGAGCGATATACATCAACTCCAAGTCCAGGAGCTCCTACAAGTGACGCTGTTACAACCATCGATAACGAAAGCATAATACTTTGGTTCACACCAGCCATAATCGTTCCGGTTGCAAGTGGTAATTGTACTTTAAATAGTTTTTGTGATGCAGTGGATCCAAATGCATTCGCTGCTTCAATTAAATCTTCTGGAACTTGTCTAATTCCTAAGTCAGTAAAACGAATTGTCGGTGGCATTGCAAAGATTACTGATGCAATAATTCCAGGTACTACACCTACTCCGAAAAATGTGATCGCTGGAATAAGGTATACGAATGCAGGCATTGTTTGCATAAAATCTAATGTTGGTTTTAAAAATTTTGAGAAACGTTCATTTTGAGATGCTAATATACCAATTGGAATTCCGACAATAATTGAAATAATAACTGACGTAAGTACGAGTGCCAATGTTTGCATCGTTTGTGCCCAGTAGTTAATATTCAAAATAAATAATAATCCAATAAGCGTAAAAATGACTAAAGATAGTTTCCTCGTTGTGTACCAAACGAGGAAACATAAGATAATAATCATCAATATGGCAGGTATTATTGTTAAAAAATTAGTGAGTAAATCAACGAATCCTCCGATAATATAAGAGAATCCTCGGAATAATCCTTCAAAGTGCTCATATAAACTTGCAACAAATGAGTCGACCCATTCCCCTAATGGAATACGCGGTATACTATTCATCGTCTTTCACCTCTTCCTCAATGTTTCCTGCAAGAGCTTGAATGACACTTTCACGTTTAATAATTCCTCTTAGCCTTTTCTTCTCATCGATTACTGGTAACGGATATTTCATCTCCGCCATTTTTGCATACGTCTCTTCCAGTAAAGTATCTAAATACACATGTGGAATATCATTAAGTAATAAATCAGCAATCGGCCACTGTTTTTGTACTGCCTTACTCGCATCATCCGCAGTTAATATACCTAAAAACTCATACTTTTTGTTTACAACATATACAGTTGAAACACCAGCATTCCTCATAATTTGAAGGGCTACACGAGGCCCACGATCAATTAATAAAGTTTCTGGTCGTTTTAAAATAGACTCCGCCGTAATTACTTTTCCTAAATTCACGTCCGCAACAAACTTTTCTACAAATTCATTAGCGGGGCTCATCATAATTTCTTCTGGCGTTCCAATTTGGACAATTTCTCCATCTTTCATTAATGCGATACGATCTCCAATTCGAAGCGCTTCATCTAAATCATGCGTAATAAATATAATTGTTTTTTCCATTTTATCTTGTAACTCTAACAATTCATCTTGCATTTCTTTTCGAATAAGTGGATCTAATGCACTGAATGACTCGTCCATTAGTAATACATCTGGATTATTCGTTAGTGCCCTTGCGATTCCAACGCGCTGCTGCATACCACCACTAAGTTGACTTGGATAGTTATCTTTATGATGATCGAGTCCTACTAACTGTAGCGATTCTAACGCTTTTTTCTCTCGCTCTTCAACCGGAACTCCTTGTATTTCTAAACCATATGCAACATTTTGTATAACCGTACGATGCGGAAATAGAGCGAACTTCTGAAATACCATACTCATTTTCGTTCTTCTTACTCTCCGTAACTCTTCTTTTCCCATCGTTGCGATGTCTTCACCATCTATGTATATATGACCTGCGGTTGGTTTAATCAATTGATTTAACATACGAACTAGCGTAGATTTCCCGCTACCAGACAAACCCATAATAACGAAAATTTCTCCAGAGTATACTTCAAACGTTGCTTTTTTCACACCAACGTTCATTCCTGTCTCCTTTAAAATTTCCGATTTATTTTTTCCTTCTTTCAATAAGGAAAGGGCTTTTTGCGGATGTTTCCCGAATACTTTTGTTACGTTTTCAACACGCACCTTTGTATTATCCATGTCACTACTCCTTTTCTACCCATCTATTCACATAGTGTTGCGATTTTACAAAGAAATATTACATAAAAATGACATTCATAAGATTTCTTTAAAATTCTCGTTTCCGTTCATAATAAGAATGCTTACTTATACATTTATTTTATAAGGCAAACGTTACTTAGGAGGTTTTCGATGCGAAAGAAAATTTGGTTTATATGCCTTGCATTATTTATTACTATGATTTTCACTTCATGTAATGCAACAAATGCAAATTCGAAAGGAAAAATTAAACTTGGTGTAACAAGTTGGAAAGAAAATATTGCAACTGCAAACATGTGGAAAGTTTTATTAGAAGAAAAAGGCTACAAAGTTGAGCTTATGTATTTAGAAAAAGCTGCAATTTGGACTGGTGTTGCTCGTGGTGATGTTGATGCGAATTTAGAAGTATGGCTACCTGTTACGGATAAGCCGCTAAACGATCGTTATAAAGATGATATTGTCTTAAAGTCAAAATGGTACGAAGGTACTGGACTTGGTCTAGTCGTACCTTCTTATATGAAAAACATAAACAGTATCGAAGATTTAAATGCTCATAAAGATGAACTAGATAATAAAATTGTCGGTATCGAACCCGGTAGTAGTCTTATGAATTTAACGAATAAAGCAATGAAAGAATATGATATAAAACTAAAACTTGTCCAATCCTCTGAAGCTGCGATGATGAGTGAACTAAAGAAAGCATATACAAAAAAGAAACCAATCGCTGTTACGCTTTGGAATCCGCATTGGGGTTTTTCAGAATTTGACTTGAAATATTTAAAAGACCCTAAGAAAGTATATGGTGAAAAAGATGACATTTATTACTCCGTTCGTAAAGGTTTCGAAAAAGATCACCCAGATGTTATAAAATACTTTGATAAATGGAAAATGAACGATGAACAGCTCGGTACGTTAATGGTCATGTTAAATAAAACAAAAGATCCTGAAGAAGCTGCGCGAAAATGGATTAAAAAAAATCAAGCATTAGTTGATGAATGGGTAAAGGATTAATAGAAAGGCTAGAGAATTAACATATCCTCTAGCCTTTTTCATCTTATTTTTTCGTAACAACATCATCTACAATCCCATATGCCTTCGCTTCTTCTGCAGTCATAAAATAATCTCTTTCTGTATCATGTGCTACTCTTTCAATCGGTTGGCCTGTTTTTTCTGCAATCATTTTATTAATATCATGCTTTAACTTTAATATTCTTTTTGCTGTTATTTCAATTTCTGTCGCTTGCCCTTGTGCACCACCAAGCGGCTGATGAATCATAATTTCACTGTTAGGGAGCGCAAATCGTTTTCCTTTTGCTCCAGATAATAATAGCAATGCACCAAATGATGCCGCAAAGCCCATGCACAGCGTTTGCACATCTGGTTTAATTAAATTCATCGTATCTAATATTGCAAAACCTGCTGTCGTTGAACCGCCGGGGCTATTGATGTATAAGAATATATCTTTCTCTGCATCTTCTGCTTCTAAAAATAATAATTGAGCTACGACACTACTCGCTACTTGATCATTAATTTCTGAACCAATAATAATAATGCGGTCTTTTAATAACCTTGAATATATATCATAGGAACGTTCTCCTAATTTTGTTTGTTCTACTACATATGGAATTGCATTCATTTTAAATCCCTCCAATACTTGTTATGCTGCGCAAAGCATACAACTGTAGGAAGAAGGTTGTTTCACATTAAATAGTAAGACTGGCTGTTTAGATGGTAACTTAGTAAAATCTATTGACGGAAGCAATTTCGTTAATAATTCCGGTCTCTCTTCTCGAATAGACGTTACTACAACTTCCATATCATCTGTGAATTCGACTATCTCGACCCCTTCTTCACTTACAGTTTTCAGCCTATTTCTACTCCGAAATAAAGAAGCTTTCACTGCACCTTCTGATACAGAACACACTTTAGCAATATCAGCGATACTATATTGAAAAACATCTTTTAATAATAAAATTGCGGATTGCTGTACATTTAATGAAGACAATACTTTCCCTACCATTTCATGCAAATCTGCAATGTTCTCATGTGGTTCTTCAAAAGTGATTTGTTCTCTGATTTTTTCATGAACAGACTTAGACTTCATCTGATCTAACCAACGATTTCTTGCTATTTTATAGACGAGTGTCATACAAATATCTTTATTTCTATATTTTTGAAGCACTTTACACACTGTTTCTTGGGCGAGATCTTCCCCATCCCATTTGTTTTTCGTTAAAAAAGTACAGTATCTTTTTAACTCTCCATATTGTTCAATTAAAAAGTTTATATTTGAATGATTCATATCGATACGGTTCTTTAAAACATGAGTTACTTTTGTGCACAAAATAACCACTCCTTTTCAGCGCTTACTTAATAAACGATTCAACATTAAAAAAAGTTACGGGGATATAAAAAAATAATGTTTATGTTCAATAATTCGCGGTCATAAATATGTTATGTACAATTTTACGTGAGGAGGAACAAATTTGCCAAAATTAACAATTGAAGGTGCGGGAACATTTGATGTAAAAGAAGGAACGAAGTTAGTATTAGCAATTGAAGATAGCGGTGTCAACATTCTTCATCGTTGCGGCGGGAATGCACGTTGCACAACTTGTAGAGTAGAAATACTAGCAGGTGATTTCTGTGAAGCGAGTGCGAATGAGAAACATGCAATGACGGAAAAAGGGATTGAAGATCATTTACGATTATCTTGTCAAATGCGTGTACATAAAGATATAGTCGTTCGTCCGGTACTTACAGTTGAAAATTCAGGTCTTGATGCTGGGCCACGTCCCGCGGAGTAAAGCGATGAATTTAAAACAGCTCGCTGGCGAATATGCTGCTAACTTTGTAAACGATGGCATGAAGATTGGGCTTGGTACTGGTTCTACTGTATATTGGACAATACAAAAATTAGGTGAGCGTGTAAAAGAAGGATTATCATTTCAAGCTGTACCGACATCAAAAGAAACTGAAGCATTAGCACATCAACTAAATATCCCCCTAATTTCGTTAAACGATGTACAAAGTCTTGATCTTACAATTGATGGAGCGGATGAAATTGATTCAAATTTACAACTTATAAAAGGCGGTGGCGGTGCATTACTTCGTGAAAAAATCGTTGCCTCTTCCTCTAAAGAACTAATTATCATTGCTGATGAATCGAAACTTGTAACACATTTAGGTACTTTTCCATTACCTATTGAAATCATCCCTTTTTCATGGAAACAAACCGAAAATAAAATTCAGTCTTTAGGATGTCAAACAACATTACGTTTGAAAAATAATGAAACCTATATAACCGATAACAATAACATGATTATCGATTGTATATTCCCTAATCATATTTCTAATCCTGCCCATTTACACACTCAATTAAAAATGATTACTGGTGTAGTTGAAACAGGGTTGTTTATAAGTATGACGAGTAAAGTAATTATCGGCGCTAAAAATGGGATAAAGGAATTGTAATAAAAGCTAACTTTTTAAAGTTGGCTTTTTAGTGTGTTCTTTTTCTCTTGATAGCGCTTTATTATGATATACTATGAAAACACATCATACTAGAAAGGACTGAACATTTTGCAATCCAAACTTATAACAGAACTTACTGATTTAGAAACTGCCTTTCATATTCGAAAAGAAGTATTTGTAAAAGAACAAGGTGTCCCTCTTGCAGATGAATTCGATACATTCGATGAAATCGGAGAGCAATGTAAACATATTTTAGTTTATTATAATGAGCTTCCTGTAGGTACAGGGCGTATACGATTTGTTGATGGCTTCGGAAAATTAGAACGTATTTGCATTTTAAAAGATTATCGTACATACGGATTAGGTAAAGTCATCATTCAAACGTTAGAAGAAATTGCTCGTAACGAACAAGCTACAAAAGTGAAACTACACGGGCAAACACAAGCTGAAGGATTTTATAAAAAATTAGGTTATGAAACTTCTTCTGATATATTTATGGAAGATGGCATTCCGCATATACTTATGACGAAAATGTTATCATAATAAAAAGGGTAGTGTATGAATCTTATGTATTCATACACTACCCTTTTTTATTAATAGAAAAGTGAATTCTCAAGATTCCCTTTTTCATCAAAGCCCATCATCTCTTAGTTCATATCTAGGTAAAGCTTACACTGTTTTCCATAATGATAATGCATAAATCCAGTTCGGATCACCATTTCCTTGATAACTCTGGACTGCTTCATATACTTTTCCTTCGTGTAGAACTCTATCTCCCTTTTTATATGCTTTTTTTGCATCCCACGCTTCATATGAAGCGCTTTCAGTTTTTGTAGTAATTGTGAATATATCACTCTGTACGGATTCATTTCCAGCTACATCAACAGCTTTTACTACATATTTATAAGTAGTATTAGCGAGCAGATTTTTATCCATATAAGAAGTTGTATTGGATGTTGCAATCTTTTTCATTGATCCTTCTGTTTCTCTATAAATTTCGTAATGGTCTACACCAATATTATCGTCAGATGGACTCCACATTAAATCCACACTTGACGCTGTCGTTCCCATACTATGTAATCCTTTTGGTTGTGTTGGTGCTTCTGTATCAGGAATCTCAACTGTTGTTTTTACTGTAAGCGCTGTACTTTCCTTCGATACATTGCCAGCTGCGTCAATTGCTTTTACAGTATAAGAGTATTCTGTGCTTGGTTGTAATTTCTTATCAATAAAATGAGTGCCTATTACTGTATCAATCATCTCTCCGTTACGGAAGATTTGATATCCTTTTACCCCTACATTATCCGTAGAAGCGTTCCATGTTAGTTCTACACTATTTGCTGTTACTTTTTGCGTCTGAAGTCCATTTGGAATACTTGGCGCTTCTATGTCTGGTTTCACATCATTAATAAGATTAACATCAATTACATTATAGAATGCATTTGCTGTATCAGCTACATCCCATACTGCTAAAATCACATGATATCCACTACGATCAGTAGGTACATTGATTTTATGAGTTAAATTATTTGAAGCTGCAGAACCATCATGTTGTACAGTTCCAATTGGTTCGAAATCTGCTCTTGTTAGCGCTTTATTTGGATTCCACCCTTTTTTAGTAATATAGTAATGCCACTTACTCGTTAAGTGAGGCGCAGTATACTTCCAAGTAAATGTATTTTCCCCACCAGTGATTGTATTTTTAAACCAACGATTTGCTGTTTGTTGATCTAAAATACCACCAAATTTTCCGCCTGCTGAAGCAATTTGTCCATCTACTGAACCACCTTGTGGGAACCCTTTTGGAGCTTCTAAACTTTGTGGTTCATACATAACACTTCCACAGTTTACATTTAGCGCACCATAAGTTGAACTACATAAAGCGGATCGGCTACCGGGCTTTTCAACAAAACCGTGCGCATAAGCATTTTGAGGAATAAGTGTCGTACTAATAATTCCAGCTGTTAATGCTACAGCTCCTAAACTTTTTTTGTTCATTTTCATATTTTGTAGTTGTTTTAAAAATCGATTATTCATGTTCATGTCTCCTTCTTGTTATACTTTGTAGTGGAATGTGGGCTTTGATGTAAAAGAATAACAAGAGACAAACTTGTACCGATGTATGTGTTAATTATGCATACACCGCAGTGAAAATATATTTTTTTCTTGTGAAATATTTCACTTTATGAATATATCATGACATAGAAATCGCCAAAACATGTGCAGAAGTTGTGCAGAAATAGTGAAATTATTACTAACACGTAAAACTAAGTCCTAACATTTTAAAATACAATTTGAATATATTTATCTATCATCTTTACTTCATAATTAACAATATATTTAACTGGTTAACTTTTATTCTTATACTTATATCTTTCAGTGCCTTAGTTTTAACCATACTAGATATTAAAAATAAGAATTATAAAGTTAAATAAAAGGCATCCTATTTAGATGCTTTTCTAATGTATAATTTCATTTTTTTCACTGACCTACAAATATAAAAATTTCATCAACAGCTTCCTTATATCCACCTGATTTTTGGAAAGATTCCTTCAAATTCAAAGCAGCTTCTTTATATGAAGGATTATTTAAAATTAGTTCCACATTTTCACGTAGTTGCTCTTCAGTTAATTCCTTCATCTGTAACTGAACTCCCGTCTCAAGACTCTCCACTTGCTTTGCGACTACTGGCTGATCTGCACTTTGCGGTATTACAACGAGCGGAACCCCGTTATACAGTCCTTCATGCGCACTGTTCATCCCGCCGTGTGTAATAAATAGTTTCGTATATGTAAGCAGCTCAGTTTGGGGTACATAGTTTTTCACAATGAAGTTTTTAGGGATTTCGCCTAGATCACTTATTTTTGTTTTATTACCAATAGACATAACAATTGTATGCTCACTATTCTCAAAGGCCTTCATACACAGTTTATAAAAGTCAATCGCTTCATTAAAAACAGTACCTAATGAAATATAAATCGGACTTTTTTCTTCAATCGAAGTAAAATCAACGTCTCTGTTTTTCATTTGTGCAGAGATAGATGGTCCTACAAATTTATATGTTTCATCAAACGTATCACCAAAAGGCTGGAACTCCTTAATTGTATACACAATAGTAAGGGGTGCAGGATTACAGAAAACTTCATACAATGATTTTATTTCAACACCATATTTTTCAGCAATTCCCTTCGTTAAGTTTTGAAAATCATTCTGTATTTTATCATGAATTTCTACTGGGATATTTTTTGACAGATGACCTAACATTTGCTCAAAAGATTTTTCATCCTGCGCAAAAGATGTACATGAATTTATGGATGGCAATTTAAGAATTTGAGCAATTAAGTGCCCACAGCCAAACATAGAATCATGAATTATGTAATCAAAATGTTCACCTTCAATTTGTTCTAGAACATTAGGTATAACAACATCTGCTGTATGTAGAAGACCGTTTATTCTTTCCTGTAAATAATTTCTGCCTCCAGATAGAAACGCTTTTATAAATTTTTGATCGTCAATCGTTCGTACAGTAGCACCTGTCTTCTCAATTCGTTCCCTAAAAGCTTCTATTGAAAAATAAACGACCTCTTCACCGCGAGAAATCAACTCTTCTACAACTGGCAAAGTTGGATTTATATGTCCTTCTGATCCAGCGTTAATAAATAAAACACGCGCCATTATAAACACTCCTTACGTTAGATCATTTCTATGTTGGAAAAGTACGGATTCTCTCCATACTCTTTTCTTAGTTGTTCGTATCATATTCCTGCTAAATTGACCTAGCGAGTCTAAAACCGAGATCATCTATATGAAATGTAGGATGGCTTCGACGACGACAAGTAGTGCCGCACCCTCTCGCTGTTTCAGCCCAACTACCACCACGAAAAATACGGTATGATCCGTACACTGTTTCATCATACAAATCATAACACCATTCCCAAACGTTCCCTAGCATATCATAAAGTCCCCATGCATTCGGTTCTTTTTGGCCAACGTCATGAATCTCTCCATTTGAATTTTCATTATACCACGCTATATCATAAAGTTTCCCGTATGTATATCCGGTTGTACTTGCTTTACATGCATATTGCCACTCCGCCTCAGATGGTAATCGGTAGCCATTTGAATCTAAATTACATTTCACAATTTGACCACCATCACTAATAGAATAATATTCTTTTAATCCCGCTTTTTTTGAAAGTACATTACAAAATGCAATGGCATCGTTCCATGAAATATTGACAACTGGTTTATGATTTTTATCAAAATTATTTAATGTACTATTTGTAATAGCATCATATAGTTCCATTGTTACAGCATACTTTGCAAGAAGAAATGGTTGAATTTGTACTAGCCATTCTTTTTTTATTCGATCATCTCTTAATACTACCTCTCCAGCTGGAATATTGACCATTAATGAATCGATTAGTTGAATTAAATCGTTAGTCATTTTCTATTCCTCCAAACGTTCATTTTATATGAACTTAAAGTCATATACTCATTACAAAATACATTTTTCAAAAAGCGTTAAATTTTTCATAATAAAAAACGATTAGTTTAATTAAACTAATCGGTAAGATCCACAAAGAATTGTTGTGTCACATTCTATTATTATATGTGCTCTAAAAATTTCCGAACCTCATTTGGAGATTTTAAAACAATAACCTTTTTCTCTTCGGACAATTGCTCTAACTCTTTTAAAATTGTAGGTCGTTTAGCATTAGGATATTCCCATATCCATTTAAAAAATTGTAAATCAAATCTTTCTTCACATCCCGCGCCCATATCCGGTCTAGTTTTATTTCGATATTTTGCAATTCTTTTAAAAGCCCTATAAACACAAATTGTTCTATGAATATCAAGGAAGATAATTGTATCAGCTGCATTCAGTCTTATACCCATCGTCCCGCCGTAATTCCCATCAATAATCCATTTCTCATCTTTAATTAAGTTATTTTGAACTGTTATTTGTTCTTCTCTCGGAACACCTTCCCAATTCGGTTTCCAAAATAATGCATCAAGATGATGCACCTTAATATTTAATTTATTCCCTAACTTCCTTGCTAATGTAGATTTTCCTGAACCACCAGAACCAATTAATATTATTTTTTTCATAAAGGGCTCCTTTTTAAAATCGATTATTTCCTCCGTAACATAAACTCACAAAGTATTCCCACTCCAACACCAATTGTATAAGCCACTAAATCACTCCACAAAAAACCGTATCCCAACACGAGTCCGCCTAAAGTCGTTGCACGAATGCTATCTATCCACTCCGCATGATACAATTGGCTCACTTCAATCCCGTAGCAAAACATTAAACTAATAAAAGCCAACTTCTTCGTCTCTGTTTTAGGAAACAAAAATCCAAAGCCAGTGAAAATCATTAATGCCCATAAAGCATCGCCTAAGTAATCATTTAATAGATGTGGTAGTGCAAAAGAAAATTTTCTTGAGCTAAGACCTAAAATAATAACAACTATAGTAAATAGTGCATATAATACTCTATTTCGTTTCGTATTCATTTTAAAGTCTCCTAATATATAATGTATAACTGTAAATAGCTAGTAAAATAAAGTTATTTTACTAGCTATTTATTAGTTGCTTTTATGATAAGAAAATGTGGATTCGTATTTAGATAATAATATGATTTTTCGTCTACTTCTTTCATCTTTTCAACTGCCTTCGGTTCCACTATCTCTTCTAATACAAAATAATTTGTAGTTTCATTTATTATGTCTTGTAGTGACCTTCTGAAAAATTCGACTTCAATTGTAATGTTCGGTTTAACCCAAGTATCTATTAATAACTGTTTTTCAAAATAACTTTCACATGGAAACTTTGTGAAATCCATAAAAGGATGATGGATAGAATATATAAGTTCTCCACCCGGCTTCAATACGCGACGAAATTCTTGAAATACTTGATTCCAATTTTCTAAGTAATGAAGAGTTAACGAACTTACAATCACATCATACGTATTATCTTCAAATGGCAATGTTTCTTGCAGATCATGACAAAGGAGCGTTGCTTTGTCCCTTATACTTTCTTTCGCGGCTTTTACCATTTCAGGACTTACATCAATTGCTGTAACATTTGCTCCTCTTCCTATGAATTGAGAAGTATACCATCCAGCTGCACATCCAGCATCTAGTATCTTTTTTCCTTCTAGTTCCTTTGGAATAAGCTCCATCATCGCCGGTCTTTCATAATAACTGTTATATGGATTTGCGAAATCTAGATTTTCTTTATATGTACTCGCTAATTTATCATACGTATCTTTAATCGAATCTTTCATTACACACACTCCTAATACATATTAATCCATTAACTCCTGCTGCTTTTTCTTTGAAAATGATTGTAGTACTAAATCATACGACCAATCAATCATTTTATTTATTTGCTCCTGTTCTATACCCTTATGAATATAAACGGTATTCCAATGTTTTTTGTTCATATGATACCCTGGAATAATTGTTTCTGGATAATCTTCTCTTATTCTTAATGCGACTTCTGGATTACACTTCAATGTAATCGCAGCTTTTTCACCTTCTTCATGATTTACTATCGCAAATATTTTATTATTAAGCCTCATACATGTTGCACTCCAACCATCTGGAGAATCTTCTGTCGCTTTTTTTTTCGATAAACAGTACGCTCTTGTTGCATTCATTTTAATTGGCACCTCTTTATTCTTTCCCTATTTGATTGCGGTGCATCACAATTTGCTTCGTCGCTTGAAATTGCTGCTCACCGTAAAAGTTTATTAGCTTCTCTCCGCAAAATAGACTAACAATATCAATATGTGATATTTCTCGAAGTAATATTTTAAGCATCTTCTCTCCAATACCTTTACTTCTTACACTCTCATGTACGACAACATCTTCAATGTATGCTCGAAAAACACCATCAGAAACGACTCTAGCAAATCCAACTAATTCATTTTCTTCCCATACTGCAATGGCTATGCTATTCTTTAACATTTTTTCAATATCGACTTCTTTTCTTTCTGGCCACCAACCGACAGAATCATAAAGTTTTTTTATTTTTTCTGCACAGATTGGTTGTTCTTGTTGCAATTTATACGTGTACATATTCTTTCTCCCATCAAACAGTATACATAATATTATTATAATCTCTTTTCAAAAAAGTGCTGACTATGACCTTTCGGGTGATCTTCAACAATTCCATACTCCCTGTAACCATGCTTTTTATAAAATTCTGGTGCTTGAAAACTAAATGAATCTAGTAGTATTAATCTACACCCTTTTTCCTTCGCAATCCCTTCAATTTCATGTAAAAGTTGACTGCCATAACCGTCATGACGAACTGATTCATCAACCCATAAAAAGTCGATATGAAGGTGATAAAAATACATCGTACCTGTTACGCCACCAAAAATTTTTCCTTCTTCATTTTTTACTACGAGGCGTACTTCTTCCATCGTCTGTCTTGCCTCATCTGTTAAGATGGACATATTATATTGAATAACTTTATTTTTAATATATTCTCCTTCAGTGCGTGTACCGTTCTTTATATGTTTCATTTATATTGCTTCCTTTCAGCTTAGTAATCTACATTTTATTTTTTCTCTTTAAAATACTAATACATACGAATCCACCGTATGTAACAAAGCATGAAAAGCCAATTATCCCTGGTACAGAGACATATCCTATCCTTATGTAACTTATAACCGCAAAACAAACGATAGACAATAAAATAGATGGCCAAAATATAAGAGCTGTTTTTCTTCTTCCTCGTTTCGATGTACTTTCTTTCTCTCCAGAAACACGTGTGCCAAAAAGCAATACAATACAAATAAGGATCGCTGTAAAGTAAATTGTATCTAATGACAAATCGTGATCATATAGTGCGATTCCAACTTCAAGAGCAATAATCGTTAAAATTAAAATAATGATTGTTGAAGTCTTTAAGTTTCTTTTCAACCGCTCACTCCTAGCATGTTTTCACTATATTCTTTGTATATGTACTTTAAAACTACTGCAAAAGCTTCATCTACCTCTTTATTTTCACGTCGATTCGGTAAATCTTTTCCCCCAATCACATAAAGAAGCGGAAATTCGTTAAACATTCCTATTATACCAATATTTATTGTAGCTGTGAGCAATCCACCTGTCATATGAGCTAAATGATAATATGGGATTTCTTCATACTCCCCTTGTTGTCTTACCATACCACTAATAATTGGTTCCCATAATTCTGGTTCTGATTTATAACCTTGAAAGGTTTGTATCAAAAGGGCAAGAACTTCAATTAAGTCTCCAATATTTTTCTCATCTCTAGCGTTTTCTTGTATATGAATTTTTGAAAAGTACGTTTGTACATACATTTTCACAGCATCCCATCCACCACAGTGCATTACAACTGACTGTGCAACATAACTATCATGACAAGCTATCATTACCTCGACCGCTTGACTAAGTGTTAAAGAAGTTCTTCCTTGTAAGTGCGGATATAACTGTGCACTATCTTCATGCGGATTAAATTTAATGTGATGAAGTATATCATTCCAATTATGTTTATTTTCCTTCACCATTTGTGCTACTACAAATCCAATAACTAATTTTGCTGCTGATGCTAACGGAATATTTAATTCACTATTATATGAAGCAACTATACGATTGTTTTTTGTAGAATAAATTTCCATTCCCACATAATTAGATTGTACCTCTTTTATTTTATTTATGACAGTTTCCATTTCCATCCCCTCTTTTCATATCGTTATATTAATTTCTAATGATTCAATATTGAATATAAAAAACCTTTTCATCAGCTATTAAAATAAGAAAAAGGTAGCATGAATTTTTTCTTGCTACCGAAAAATATTTATCCTTCTATAGGATTTTCAGGACCGTTAAGCTCCAGCTGATAAAAAGCTAAATCTAGCCATTTATTAAACTTATAACCAGCTTTTTTTATTGTCCCTGCATGAACAAATCCATAGTTTTGATGCAAGGCAATACTTTTCTCATTCTCTGCATCAATTCCAGCAATTAAGGTCATATACTCTCTTTCCTTCGCAATTTTGATTAATTCTTTCATTAATGAAGACCCAATGCCATTTTTTCTATATGCCTTATCTACATACACAGAATGTTCAACTGAATATTTATAAGCAGGCCACGCTCTAAATGGGCTGAATGTCGCAAATCCTACTACTTTATTATCTAATTCATATATGAAAATAGGATACCCTTCAGCCTTTTTTTGTTCATACCAATCTATTCTATTTTCAAGGGTTACAGGTTTATACGCATATACAGCTGTTGTATAAAGTATCGCTTCGTTATAAATATCTAAAATGTATGCTAAATCTCTTTTCGTTGCTTCCCTTATCATTATTTTTTTCCTTTCATCATGTTCATCTTATTTCACTATCTTTTTAATAGTTTTATTTTATCGAAATTTCCGATTTTTATCTACATACGAATACTAGCTTTTCGGAAACCATCAAATATATTTATTGCAGCAGATAACATATAAAAGAAAATTCCTCCCCCAATGAGCCACGTTTTAAACTCCTCTGGGGAAATAGTAAATGCATTTGCCAAATACGTAATAAATCCTGCGTTAAATAAATGTGGATTTACTACAATTACAATGAATACTATCGTCCCAGCTACTTGAAGAATAGCATTTCCAATCGCCAATCTTTGCGTCCATTTTCCTTGTACTAATTTATAAAGGGATATACCTATTTCAAAAACGATCATAATTACAACGATTGGCCAGTACTGCAGTAAAATATCTTGATTAAAAGTTGGCGAGACAAACTTCAGTCCATTTGCCGTACCATGATATACGCCAACAAGATGATTCGCATAAAAGTAAAGTGTAGCCCAAACTGCTGTCCACATTAAACCTCCAAAAACTTCAAACTTCGAGATTGCTTTTTTCTTTGGGATATACGAGATGTTTTTCAAATCATCTGGTGTCCATTTTTTAAAACTTGTCGTCAACGGCTGAATACCTTTGTCTTTATCTGTTCTTTCTAAAATAACAAACACAAGTGTCAACCAGAAAAATACATGAAGACCCACTTCAAAAATTTCCCCAATACCTTTACCTATCAATTGTAAAATAACATTTAATACCGCTTGATCACCACTATAGCCTATAAAATTTTCTGCAACCATTGATATGAGTGCAATGATTGCTGCGATTGGTATAATCATTTTTAACAATGTCGTATATACATCAAAATAACGTGGTCCAATTAAATGCATCGGTCTATCCAAATAACCATTAGCCAATGAAACCGGACTCCCCAATTTTTCGAGAACGCTCTTTACATCTTCTTCATTATAATCTTCAGGTAACATATCCTCTATAGTTGACCTTAGTTCAAGTGTAATATCTTCACGATTTTTTTCAGGTAATCTCTTCGCAACTTCCTGGATATAGAGATCAATTAAATTCATTCTCTTCCTCCTCCTTTAATAAGTTATAAAGTTCTTTCGAATCCTTTATCCATTCCTTTTTTAACTGCAAAAATATTTCTAATCCATATTCACTTAAAACATAATATTTACGAGGTCTACTCTCCGTTTTATCCCAACTACTCGTTACTAGCTCCTGCTTTTCTAATCTGCGAAGTAGTGGATATAAAGTACTTTGATCAATTGTAATCCCTGATTGCTCCAATAACTGGACAAGTGAATATCCGTACTGCGGCGTTCTTAATTGGCTTAAAACGGCTAACGTTAATGTCCCTCTTCTTAACTCAGTAATTAACGAGTTTAATAAAGTATCCATTCACTCACCTCATTTCCATTACTATATGTCATACAGTATGTGTTTTATACTATGTATCGTACAGTATTAGTGTGACAAAAACTGTGCTTTTTTTACCAAAAACAGATAATAAAAAGCGCAAATTATATGATTTGTGCTTTTTTAGCTAAGTTATATATATCTATAACACTCTAAAAGGTAGCAACCTTAACTACTAATTTTGAAATTCCAGTAATGCTATATTAAGTTACAAGTATCGTACACATATGATGTGACCATAACATATCACTATAGGAAGCTAATAAAACGGAAAATTACCATGGTTGAATGATTCCTGTTTTATTCTTTAGGCACTGTTGATTTCACACTGTTTTCAGCACCTAATCAACGTTATTTCCTTCATAAACTTCATCTTGTTCAAAATCTCTATTTTTATTTGGTTTATTAAAGTAAAATAAAAAAACAATTAAATTAGGTTAATTGTTTTTCAAATGCAAAATCTTTATTTTTTTAAATAACCTATGATATTCGAAAAGACAAACTCTCCAAATGCAAGTGGTATATAAATAAACCATAACTTTAATATTGCCTTTGTTTCTTTGTGATCAGAATCCCCCATTAAAACCAACCCAATCCTTTTTCTTCTAATATTTTCATTTTAATTCCAATAACAAGGAAATTATACCATTTATTAATATTATAGTCTATGTTTTCTAAAAATTAGATAAATAAAACTCTTGTATTCCCTCAATATTCAGATAAAAATAATAATTTTTTTACGTTTCATCTTCAAAGTCTATAATGAGTCCTGTTAGAACTGCTTCATTACCAATCGATTGGATCCCGTGACCAATAAAATCCATCTTAAATTCTTCCCACTCTAACTGCTCTTTTGTGATTCATCGTCACATTATGATGAATTACTCATACATTATCTAGAAGTAAAAACCCTAATTTACTTTTCTCTTAAAGAGCACAATTCAAATGTGCTCTTTTTAAGTCTGTTCGAATAAAATTAAAAATCCTACTGATAAACAAAAAATCTCGTTTATCAATAGGATTCATTAGCTATATATAGCAATTATAGCGAACTCCATCGCCTATTACTAAAGTCGAACTGATTTAAGTAATATAAATTCCCCGTTTTCTTTAGAAAATGGAACAACCTCTACAATCGCCTCAACATTAATTACTCCGTAAACATGCGGATATTCTTGACCGTTTGAAGCAAGTTCATATTTTACTTCTGCTTTTAATAGGGCTGGATCAATTGTAAGTAATAAAACATCTTCTTCATGCTTGAAATATTTTTCTGCAACTCTTAAAGCTTGATCTACTAATGAACAATGAATAAATCCCTCTTCTATAAGGGAATCTTCATTAATTTTTCCAATTATTTTTGCGATTTCCCAATTACTTTTCTTAATTACTTTTGTAATCATAGTAACTCTCCCTTTTTAATTTATGTAATGATATAATAACACTAAATTTTGAACACGTTCTTAATAGATTGGGGACTTATAATGGATAAACCTCTCACTACATTACAAACTATTATTATACATATGAATACAAATGAGCATTGGCATGATTTTATTTGTTACTGTCAGCATCGCGAAGCGGGACTTCGAAAATTGGCTTATAAACATTTAGAGATATTTATTTCAAATGCAAAGAAATGGAAAATTAAAAGATCAAGAAGAGTTTGCCATTTCGCTGTTTACTATTTTAGATGCATTAAACGAAAAAGATGAGGTGTTAACTTTCTCACTAAATAGTTTTCTAATTGACATTCTATATAGATGGACAGAAAACAACCCGATTGATTCAAGACCTTTTAGATGGATAGGAATTTATATGGACTCTAGCAATAAAGAAGACGATTTAGAAAAATTCCTTCGAAAAGCGATTGAATTAGGTGGTGATACCGAACAAAAAGCCATGATATACCTAGTTTCTAATTACATCAATACTTTAGAATTTGGTACACATGAATTCCCGTCAGGTTATTGCGGAGATTTAAGCGAATGTATAGAAAAACTACCCTACATGCTTCAATTAACTAATAGAATTCAGAATAAGAACAGTAAGGAACGAAATATTGGGCAATTACAAGTACAACTACACTCAATTCTAGATTGGTTAAAACATACACAAACTCCAGTAGATGCTGTTCGCACATGGGAAAAAGAACAAACTAAGGAATTAGAAAAAAGCATCGTATATCATTTAAACAACAGCTCAAGTCATTAATTCGTCTACCATTTCAATATAAAAAAGAGGATCTTCATACTGTACTAGAAAATCCTCTTTTTATATTTATCCCACATTAACTTGCAGTAAAACTCCCCACTGATTATAGTTTCACTTTATTTTAATCCTTTAATTAAAGGTGACGCTTTTCCGCTATGGAAAATCCATAAATCATGAAGTGATCTCGTACATCCGACATATAGTAACTTTGCATCATGTTTTGTATTTTTGTAATGTTCCTCATCCACATCAATTAAAAGCACTGCATCAAATTCTAAACCTTTCGCTAAATAGACAGGTACTACAGAAATACCGCCTTCATATTTACTTTGGTTTGCTTCAATGACGTTTACCGTTAAACCTGCATCAGTTAATTTCTCATACATATGACGGCATTCATCTTCTGTTCTTCCTATTACCGCAATTGTTTTCACATCTGCATTTTGCAAATGTTTTATCGTCTTCACAATTTCAATAAATTGATCTTCTGCATAAATCACTTTCACATCTTCTCCACTGCGGAAGACTGGTGTTGCGAGTCCTACTGGAATTTCTGCATTTTTAATTATTTCATTAGCAAATTCAATAATTTCTTTTGTAGAACGATAACTTCTTGTCAGTTCATAATATCCTGTTTCTTGGAATACTTCCTTAAAAGCACTCCAATCTTCAATTCCTTGGTAATCATAAATCGCTTGCGATAAATCACCTAATATAGTGAAAGAATTACCTAGTGTAATTTCTTTTAATACATAAACTTGGAAAGGCGAAAAATCTTGCGCTTCATCAATAACAACGTGATGAAACTTCTGCCCGATTTCAATCCCTGTTATACGATGATGTATGTATATTAAAGCTGGTAAATCTTCTACATACACTTCTTTTTTACGACAACCCTTTTCTGTTTCTTGAACAAGTTCTTCAGGTAATACTTCGAGTATTTCTTTGCTTTTCAACATTGAACTGTATAGTGAAAGTGGGCTCATTTTTGGCCAAAAATTCATATAGGTGTTCAATCTCTTTGTTGCTTCTTTTTTTAGTAACTTTTTCTCGTTTGTTTCTCCATACTTTTTAAGTTCAATTTCAATCCAACGTTTCATACGGCCGACTAAACGTTCTCTTCTCTTCTTTAATGGATAATGTTTATATTCCACTTGCATCCATTTTTTAACGTCTTCCACTGGAATAACAGCTTTATCCCATGCCTCAAAATCTTTTGTTGGCACTAAATCGTTTTCAAATTGAGTCATTCTTTCTTCTATAAACGCCTTAAATTCTAGCGTACCTTTTAATTTACCGATCATAATCTTTCTTTCATCGCGATTAATTGAAAAGGCTTCTTTCAGTTTTTCTTCTGTCTGCTTTAGTTTCACGGAACCCTCTAATGTACGTAATGCCCAATCTGGAAACGTTGTTTGACTAATATTTCCTACCCCTAATTCAGGAAGTACGCTGGAAATGTAGTCTAAAAATAAACTGTTTGGAGCGAATACAATCATTCTCTCAGCTTCTAGCTGCTCACGATATTCATAAATTAAAAAAGCAAGGCGATGTAAAGCGATTGTTGTCTTTCCGCTCCCTGCAACCCCTTGAATTAATAATGGCAAGTTTCTTTCCGCACGAATAATATCATTTTGTTCCGATTGAATCGTTGAAACAATATCCTTTAGCTTATTATCTTTATTCTCACCTAATCGATATAGAAGAAAATCATCGGCATGCGATACATCTTCATTTCCTTTTACATATGTATCAACAACACGTTCAAGTTCTCTTTTTCGAATAGAAATGTTTCGTTTTAAATACACATCACCTTCTACTAACCCATCTGGTGATTGATAAAATGCTAATTCTTCTCCACCGGTAAATGAATAAAACATACTTGCGACAGGTGCTCTCCAATCAATAATGATTGGTTTCATCGTGTCCATATCCGAAACCCCTACTTTTCCAATATAAATCGGCATAACTGCTTCTTTACCATCTTCCTGAAAATCTAACCTTCCAAAGTACGGCTCTTGCACACCAATACGTAAATTTTGTCTATTAGACTCTCTCATACTTTCAAGAATTTGCTCCTTAAAATCTTCCCCATAATAAACTGGGATTTTTTCAAGCTTATCCAATTGCTCATCCATCGTATGTAAAGTATCCTTCATTTTTTGTAACTCATCTTCAAATATGTTGCTCATTTCGACGATTCCCTCCTGTCCGTTCTAATTTTTCAGTCGAATTATCATTGTATTAAAAATTCAATCGTAAAGTCAATAGTTTCAATTTAAATTTTCCGAAAAAACTTACTTTTATACAACATCTAAATCACATCACTACACATATAGTATAGTGATGCATACAAAAGATACCACTTTCTATTTGTCACCTATTTAATTTATATATTGACAAACAATGTAAAAGTCAAAGATACATAAAGTGAAAATTTTATAAGTGTGGTTTTACTGCCCACAAATAGTAGGATAAATTAAAGTAAAGGAGTCTATTCAAATGAAAGTCGCGAAAAAGAAACCGCTAAAGTTATATTTACTTATTTTTGTATTCATTATTTTGGCCAGTGGATGGATTGGGGTATTTCTAGATTTTCTTCTAACAGATCAACCTGAAGGAAACACTTTAGGTATGGGATTATGGCTAATATTCCCTTTCCTCGTAAGCATTTTCCTTAGAGTCATTAGCCGAGATTGGAATGATTTTGGCATCAAGCCCAATTTAAAAGGAAACTTTATATGGTATTTCACTGCACTACTTATTTATCCATTCGTTACAGTAATAACGATAAGCATATCGCTCATTTTTGGAGTAGCTCATATTTCTAGTTTTGATATATCCACGTTATTGTCACTCATAGTCATGTCTACTATTGGTAACTTTATTAAAAATATTTTTGAAGAGTTTTCTTGGCGTGGTTATTTAACTCCAAAGTTGATTGAACTAAATCTAAACGATTGGTACATTTATATTATTTCTGGTTTAATTTGGGCACTTTGGCATGCTGCATATTATATAGTCTTTTTGCCAAATGAATATTTTGAATCTATCTCAAGATTAAATACGCTTTTATCTGGCTGTATCCTTATGGTTTGTTGGTCAATTATGTATGTTGAAATATATAGACTTACAAAATCAGTCTGGCCATGCGTTATCATGCATGCGATCGAGGATGCTGTTCCTACTGTTTTAGTTACAATAACAGGGATTATTACTCTTACAAACAGTAGTGATTTTTGGTTAAACCCTATTAGCGGGGTCGCTGCTACTGTTTTATTTCTCGGAATTGGAATCGTACTAAGAACTATAAGAATAAAAAGAGAACGACATTTATTCACACAATAAAAGTAAAAAGAGTAAGGATTTAATCCCTACTCTTTTTCACTTTTACTCGATATGATAAACATTCATTTAAAGATGATTGCTCTTTATATTTCCCAGCTTCAAAATCATACGCTCCTCCTGGGAAAATCCCAACTATACTTAAATGAGCCTCAGCACATAAATTACTAATCTCATCTACAGCATAGCAGCGTAAAGATTGTGTCACGATATCATTTGAAGAATCTATTTCCCACCAATGGTCTAGCATTCTTGCATTTTCACTATCATATTCATACTTTCGCATTGCAGAACCTATCGGCATTTCTTGTCCATTGGCCTTTTCCCAATATAACGGTTGATAAATATCAATAAGTGCACATCCATCATCTTTCAACCAGTTATGTATACGTTTTAATAAAAATAATTGTTCTTCATCGGTTCCTACACCAAATCCGTCTAAATAACAAATAACATCAAACTTTTCTTTAAAGTTAATTTTATAAAAATCGGCGCAATGAACCTCAATGTCATTAGTAGAATGTTCTTTTGCAAACATAGCTAACTCCGGTACAAGCTCAACAGTAGTCATTTTTACATTCAAATTAGACATCGCCCTTGCAAATCCGCCATTTCCAGCCCCTAGTTCTAACATCGTCTGAATTGGATATCCAACTTGTTCTTGCACTTCTTTAGCAACTTCCTGTAACCAATTTTCATTATTTATATCATAGCTTATTAGTTCAAATTGTTTTTTATAAAATTCTTTTACATTTAATTCGTTCATTATTATTCTCCTCCTGCAAATTATTTTTCTGTTACAGGTGAGAAACTAAATTTTTAATCCCCATGAAAAATCCTCCTTTTGATTTCACTATATTTACAATTTATCAAAATAATAAGAATTTTGAAAGTGAAAGTATAAAAAATAGATAATGGATTATACCACTATCTACTCTTTAGCTACTCTTATTTTTCTTTTTGATACTCCACCCAGTCACCAGAATCAATAACTTTTAATATCATCTTTTTATCTTGAGCGATATACACATATGCCTCTATTTTCCTATCAGCAACATATACTGTTTGCGTAATTCGATCATATAAATCAGTCTCCGCATTACCTGTATATTCTTCTAGTTCATCTAACTTACACAATATCTCATCATTTACTACATAAACTTCTCCATACACCTTTTCTTCAATCGAATAAGTCATGGCCGGATATCCTTCGTTCGTATCAAATAATTTTCCATATGTCCAAGCTCTGTCTGGAATGCAAGTTGCACCTAGCATATAATGAGCATTCGTTTGTCCTCTTCTTAACGTGCCATAAACGAAAACATGATACATAAATTCTTATCCCCTTTATATGTCTCTACTTTCTTATTTGTAAATAAGCACGAATCATAAAGTAACTCACTTCATTCGGAAGCTGTTCTTTAATAGATTTCAGACCACCCTCTGCATTTTGAACGGCAGTTTCAATAAGAGATTCATACTCTGCCGGAACAAAACTTTTCCACTCTACTTCCATTCCATCCTCGTAGCAGCGAATTAAATGGTTTTCTATTGTTTGTCTTGATAAGTTGCGTTCTTTTGCAATCTCATTCAAATCAATACCTTGTTTATACATTTCATACGTTTCTAAATGAGAATTCGCGGACGCTTTTCCTGCCTTTTTACGCTCTGAAACTACTTCTGTCTTAATCGTTTCAGCATAATTTGGATTTTCTTCAATAAAATGCTGAACTGCTTGTAAGAAGTGCGAGCCATATTTCACAAGTTTGTGTTCTCCGATACCTTTTACCGTCAACAATTCGGAATCACTTTGTGGCATTTTCACGCACATATCTTTCAATGTTTGGTCAGAGAAAATAACGAACGGAGGTACACCTTCTCCTTGTGCAATTTCTTTACGTACTTCACGAAGCACTTCAAATAAAGGATGGTCTTGAACAATTTGTCTTGTTTCTACTCGTTCTTTTCGTAAAACATTCTCTTTACCAAGTAATACTTCTTTCCCTTTTTCTGTTACTTTTAACGTCGGATAAGTGCCATGTTCAACTGCAATTAACTCATCTGAAATTAAAAACTCAATAAACTCACTGACCTCTTTTACACTACGGTTCGATAAAAGCCCATACGTTGGTAAAGTATGAAAATTAAATTCAATAACTTTCTTATTTTTCGAACCCGTTAATACTTGCGCTATCATTTGCTTTCCAAAGCGTTGGTTCGTTCTAATCATGCATGATAAAACCATTTGTGATTCCCTTGTCACATCAATGCTCTCACGATCGTCTGTACAATTACCACAGCGTCCACAATCTTCTTTCGGTTCTTCTCCAAAGTATTGCAAAATGAATGATTGTAAACATTGTTCTGTATGACAGTAATCGGTCATATTTTGCAATTTTTCAAGTTCATTTGAAAAACGTGATTCTCCAGTTGATTGATCAATTAAAAAACGCTGTACTTGTACATCTTGAGAAGAATATAACAATATACATGTACTATCTAATCCATCACGACCAGCACGTCCTGCTTCTTGATAGTAACTTTCCATATTTTTTGGAAGCTGATAATGAATTACGTAACGAATATTCGATTTATCAATACCCATCCCGAATGCAGATGTTGCTACCATTACACTTACTTCATCTCGTAAAAAGAGTTCTTGTTGCTCATTTCGATCACTATCACTCATACCAGCATGATATTTTGATACAGAAACTCCTGCCTTCATTAAATCTTCATATAACTGATCGACTACTTTTCTAGTAGCTGCATATATAATCCCAGATTCCTTTTGATTTTGACGAATATAATCCGCCAAATATGCATTTCGATCTTGTCCTTTAATGACAGAAAACGATAAGTTCTCTCGCTCAAACGTTGTCATAATTGTATTTTCTTGATTAATTTCAAGTGTGTTACAAATATCATCACGTACTTGCGGTGTTGCTGTTGCTGTTAATGCTAATACGAGCGGTTTTTCTGGAAGATAATCTAATATGCGATGTATATGTAAATAACTTGGACGGAAATCATGTCCCCACTGTGAAATACAGTGTGCTTCATCAATCGCAATCATAGGGATTTTCATATCGATAAGTTGGTCAACAAACTCCATCGAATCAAGACGCTCAGGCGCCACATAAAGTAACTTGTAATGTCCTTGTTTCGCTAATTGAATTCGCTGATTTGCTTCAGCAATAGAAATAGAACTATTAATATATGTAGCTGAAATGCCATTCTGTACCAATGTATCTACTTGATCCTTCATAAGTGATATTAAAGGGGATATAACCAACGTCGTTCCTTCAAATACTAATGCCGGAATTTGATAACAAATCGACTTACCGCCACCTGTTGGCATAATACAAACTGTATCTTTCCCATCTAGTACATTTTTAATTGTTTCATCTTGTCCTCTTCGAAACGAAGAATAACCAAAGTAGGACGCTAAAAGTTCTTGTGCTTTAGTAAACAAAAAAGAGTCACCTGCTTTTCTTTATCTTTCATCTACTTCTATTATATCAATCACTTATACGACTTGAAAGGGATGAATAAATGCTTATTGTTTTTTCATTATTCTATATTTAATATGAATTAGCATCCGTGTTTTATATGTTTTACAACATTTATAACGTAAATCCAGTACACATGAAGAAAGAGTTTCAATTTAGATGTTCATTTTATTTCCATTTCTTGAATACTACTAATTGTATACATATAAATTCAGGAGGTTACTATATGAAACATCGTAATATGAGTTCCATCACGGCAAAAAAGAAAACAACACAATTCCAATTCTCTAATAATGATGCGTGGAAATATGAATCATACTATAAGTATCAGCCATTATTCTCTTATAAAAAGCTTTTACATTTTCTTTCTCAATTTTTTAGACGTTAATATATGCGCAAAAAATGTATCATTCACAGAAGTTTTCTCAATATTAAATGTATAGACTTACTACAATTCAGTTGTTACCATATATAATAATCTGTTGAATAAACCCCTTAAGTTGACCTGCTCATATTAGCAGGTCTTTTTCATGATTACATACTTCTGTCCACTTCAATCTCACTTCCAAGTCTTTTCTCCATTTTATAACCATATTTAAATCCCAACAATTAATGATAATCATAAATTGTTGGGATTTAAATTGTTCACATATAATTATGCAATTCTTCTTTCTCAATACACAAAACACATTTTACTTGTTACTATAAAAGTACTCCAGATGAGTTTTTGCTCATCGACATTATCTAGTTAATGGGGCCTGCCGCGGGAAGCAGGTCCCTTTGACTTTATGACGGTACCAATTTCATTTGGACACATTTACCAGGTTTTTTCAAAAGAATTTTATGATAACATTACGTAGTCGAGTCCGACATCTCGGCAATACCCTTTTGAGGGTCTGCAACTTCCCTTGCAGACCCTCTTTTACTTTATATTCATTTTATTCATATATACCACAACACCATTCATTGAATTTCTCCATTTCAAATTCCCTAAAAATAATCTAGGACACGTAACTAAAAATAAATATTTATCATACTTTGAGTTATACATGTTCAAAGGAGTGTTACTATTTATGTATTCTTATTGGCAATCGTATTACTCCCCCTACCATAACCCTTATGTAAACTATGATTTATCCGTACGTAACTACCGAATTAGTAAAAACGAGAATTTTTTAAAAGGGTATATGCGTTCTTTATGGGAACAACACGTCGCTTGGACGAGATTGGCTATTATAAGTATTGTATTTAATTTACCAGATGTTAACGTTACTGTTGGACGGCTTCTACAAAACGCAACACATATGGGACTATCACTTGAACCGTTTTACGGTGAGGATGCAGTGAAAAAATATAGTGCATTAATTAAAGATCACTTAGTAATTGCAGCAGATCTTGTTAAAGCCGCAAAAACTGGTGATCAAAATGCAGCGGCCGCTATAGAGAAAAAATGGTACGCTAATGGTGATGAAATTACTGAATTTCTTAACAGTATTAACCCATATATTGATAAAGAAGAATTTAGAAAAATGTTTTATGAACATTTAGCACTAACGAAAGCAGAAGCACTTGCCTTCCTAAACAAAGATTATGAAGCAGGAGTAAAACTTTACGATAAAATTGAAAAAGAAGCATTAGAAATGGCCGACATGATAACAAACGCAATCGTAAAACAATTCCCGCAAGTATTTCAATAAAGTGAAACTTTAATCAGAGTAGGTTACTACTCATTAATACTGGATAAAAATAAGTCGATTTCCCAACATAAATCGACTTATTTTCATCCATGATATTTCACCTCTCCTCTTTACATTTAGCTTATATCGATATATTTTATTAATATCCGTTTTTTATAGGAGGAAATAGTTTGATTAACGCCATTGGTCTCGTTTTTATACTCACAAATAAACACGAGAAAAAAAAGAAAGTTTACCTAAATGAAAAATTTGCACTAATAGATATTATTGATTCTAAAGAAGTATTTGATGATGAAGGTAATCCTTTAGTAGAACTAACATGTAAATACAGCATATATTTAGACGAAAAATATTACTGTAAATCTCTCGATGATTATACCGGACAAGTATTTCCTTTCTTAAGTGCAAAAATAGGAAAAGGTCTTCTAAGAAACTTAAACTACTACTTTTCTTACGTTGATGCCTATGATAAGAAACCACCGGTTAAAGAAATAAGACCACTTATGAAACATGTAACTAACAGATAGCGAAAAATACAAAAAAGAAAGCATCTAACTCTGGATGTTTTCTTTTTTATTGAAAACTCATTCACCCTCATCCCCTTCTAAAAATACGTATCCAAGCATAATTTAAATTAAAAACATTGGAGGATTAGACTGAATGAAATACTCAGAAACAATTATAAGCAAACGACTTCGAATACTTAAAATGACGGGTATGTTTTTCATGCTAGTATTAATAGCATGGATTGGATATACAAAATTACTTTATGAAAACGGATTCCTTCAAGAAAAAAAGAATTCAGTAGAAGTAATGAATACTAGCATTACAGGAGAAATAGAGCAGCTTTTTCATATAAACTTGCAAGGTTATCGAAAAACAGGCCTTGATGCTGTTATAGAAGCAAGTAAAACCGATCCAAGCGAACTATCCCTAATTGAACTGGTCAACAAATCCTGCTCGCGAGATTGCATAGGCGAGCCAGTAACATATGTAAACTCAAACAATGGATATATCTTTTATAAGGAATCTAATGGAACTAATGTAGCTATAACGGTTAAAAAGAAAGACACATGGGTAATTGTAAAGAAATCTGTTCAAGATGGATTATAATTGAACTGCACCCCAATTGTTAGACACAGTCTAACAATTGGAGGTGCAGTTTTTCTATGGCTAAATTTACAGCTGATGAAAAAATACAAATCGTTCTACGTTATTTGAACGGAAATGAAAGTTATCGAGAACTGGGTAGATCGCTCGGTATAAGTGACACAATCATTTTGAATTGGGTAAACCAATATAAACAGAATGGTCTGGAAGCTTTTCTAAAACGATGTACAAATTACACACAACAATTTAAACTAGACGTACTAAACTTTATGATTGAAAACGGTATGTCCTTATTTGAGACGGCAGCTATCTTTAATATTCCTGCCCCTTCAACGATTTCTGTTTGGAAAAAACAGCTCGAAACACAAGGAATTGATGCCCTTCAATCTAAGAAAAAGGGGCGTCCATCCATGAAAAAAGATTCAAATAAACAATTAAAACAACCTTTAGCTGAAGGGTCAGTCGAAGCACTTGAAGCACGCATTAAACAGCTTGAGATGGAAAATGAGTACTTAAAAAAGTTAAATGCCTTAGTTCAAAACAAGGAAAAATCACAAAACAAGACAAAGCGCAAGTAGTCTATGAATTAAGGCATAAATATTCGGTCAAAGCACTCGTGGAGCTAGCTACTATTCCTCGAAGCACGTATTATGATTTAGTAAAGAAAATGAATCGTCCAGATGTAGATGCCGATTTGAAAGCTGAGATTAAAGCGATTTATGAGGAAAATGAAGGTCGTTATGGTTACCGTCGCATTCGTGATGAATTAACGAATCGTGGCCAGAAAGTGAACCACAAGAAGGTTCAGCGCATTATGAAAGAGCTTGGGTTAAAGTGTGTTGTGCGTATGAAGAAATATAAATCCTATAAAGGAAAAGTCGGTAGAATTGCACCTAATATTTTAGAGCGTAATTTTCATACAGATGCACCGAATCAAAAGTGGGTAACAGACATCACAGAGTTTAAATTGTTTGGAGAAAAACTGTATGTATCACCTGTATTAGATTTGTATAATGGTGAAATTATTACCTATACAATTGGTTCTAGACCGACGTATTCGCTTGTTTCAGACATGTTAGAGAAAGCATTGGAACGTTTACCCGAAACCCACCAGCTACTGATGCATTCGGATCAAGGATGGCATTATCAAATGAGACAGTACGTCCGGACACTTGAATCAAGAGCTATCGTCCAGAGTATGTCTCGAAAAGGAAACTGTTACGACAACGCAGTAATAGAAAATTTCTTTGGGATTATGAAGTCGGAGTTCCTCTACATAAAAGAATTTGAAAATGTAGAGCACTTTAAAATAGAATTAGAAAAATATATAGATTATTATAATACGAAACGGATTAAGGCAAAATTAAAAATGAGCCCGGTACAATACCGGACTCACTTTTATCAAGCTGCCTAATGAAATAACCGTGTCTAACTTTTAGGGGTCACTTCAATCGTACTCTTTTTTATTATTAATCTCCTTCCTCTTCACCTCTACAATGGCATTTCGGTTTTGTTTTACAATGACATTTTTCACACTCACATTTCGTTTTCTCTTTGCAACAACATTCGTGAAAATCTCTGCGTTTACATCTACATCTCCCAAACATTAAATCATCCCAAAATTTATTACAATTTCGGGAATGCCCACAATGACAAGTATTCCCCATGAATATACTTCCTCCTAAATAGAATTCATCATATTCTATGTTTGAAAGTATACAAAGGCTTGTATATTAGTCTATTTTCTCCGTATCATAAGTAGAGTTAGCAGATTACATTAAAATAAAAATAAGAGCCGTCACATGACGGCTCTTATTTTTATTTAGCAAGCTACTCTTTTGTATAAAAAAATTTAATTCCTTTCGTATCTAACCAAGCCGTTGCTTTGTCCAGTTCGTTCCCTTGACGATAATCTGTCTCAAAATACACAAGCCCTTGGTTATTTCCGCGAGATATTATTTTAGAAGTATATCCAAGCTTATCCATCATTTGAATCATGTCAGGAATTAAATTTACACCAAATTCATAAGTAACTACTTTGTTATATTTATTCACTATAATTCCAACCCCTTCTTGTTTTTTTATTGGCTCAACAGTTTGATTTGTGAACCAAGCTAACGGTTTATTTCCAATTAGCTCATTTAAATCACACTTTCCGATACCAGCTACATTCCCTGTTTCTGTGTATTGCCAAATATCACATGGATACGCCGGTTTGTTACCACCATAACGAGGAATCCATATAAAATCAGAATTGACATTTGCCATTCCAAATGGAGCATACATATGATGAGCAATATATAAACCGACTTTCTTAGCTCCTAATCTGCGTAATTCATCAATAAAGGCTTGTGCACCCGTTCTCATATCGTTCATTGTTCTTACTTCTACGTCAGCTACCCAAACTGTTGCATTTTTATCACCACGGTTCCAAAAGTCTCTCGCTTCTATCCGTGCATCCTCTACTGAAACGAAACGACAGAACGCGTAATTACCAAACGGAATATTTCTTACTTTCATTGCTTGTACATAATTTTTATATAAAGGATCAACATAATTTGAACCATCTTGCACACGTGCAATTACGAAATCTAATTGTGGGGCTGCGATATCCCAGTTAATATTGCCATTCCATTTTGAAATATCTACAATGTAACCCATAATTCATCATCTCCTTTTTTATTATCATATTCAGAGCTTGTATTTTTTGCTCTTATCCCTTAAACAATCAAGTCAGTTTTTTAATTAGCAGTAGAGATTTTGTATTAATTGATAATGATTTAAAATTTAACTTATGTATCGAAAAATAGAATATTATTGCAGATTTAAAAGATGATTATTCCAAAAACTAAAGTATATAATTAAAACAATAAAAGCCAACTTGTATTTTCAACCCACTAATCATTAGTTTTACCCCGCATTAACGGGCAGTAAGACCCCCACCTCAAAATTCAGTGGAAGCAACGAAGTTAGCTGGGGGCGGGCTGCCCGTAAAAGCCCGATTGGTGAAGGCTGATTAAAGTTTCACTTTATCTCACATACTCATAGTACCACTTACGTGCATCTAACCAAGCTGTAAATTTATCGATATTTCCAGCTTGGTAGCCATTCGTTATAGCATAACCAATGCCATCTTTCTGAACGATAATTTGTCCATCAATACCTGCATCAACCATTGCTTGAGCTAAGGCTTGTAAATTACTAAATGCTACACCGCCAGTTTTTACTTTGAGCAAATCCACTGCACCTCCTCCAGTTTGTCCTGTAAGAGCAAATACAATAGAATTAGCGATTTTATCAACATTCCATTTTGCCATGTCGGACTCATTGTCAATAAATCCTAATTCTATAAGAATAGCAGGTGCTTTCGTCCCATTTAATACCGCTAAATCTGTACGCTGTTTCGCACCTCGATCACGCCATCCAATATCTTTTGCTAGTTGAGCTGAGATTTTAGCCGCTAAGTCTTTCTGATCATAATACAGAACCTCAACACCCTGTCCATTTCCATTGCTCGCATTAAGATGAAAAGAAATAACTAAATCCACAGCATTGGAATTGCTTTTACGAATGATATTATTTAAATTTTGTGATTGAGTTGTCCCTACCTCGTCCGTATCGTCATAAACCGTGTGTCCTAAGGCTCTTAACTTAGCCGCCACAGCATCTTTAACTTGCCTATCTAGAACGTGTTCTCTCCGATTCCCAAAATTAGCACCTTGAACAATACTATTGTGTCCTCCGTGCAAACTATATCTGGCCATTATTCATCAACATCTCCTTTCTTAATATCCTATTCAAAACTTGTCTTATTGCTATTCCCACTTACAATCTTAACTGTACCCATATATCCTACATTTTCTAAAGGTGAAGGCAATTCGTTTTCGATTTTAAAAAGAGATGTCACTTCACAAATCGGATTCTTTGTTCTCTAAATTGCATTAACTTGAATGGTGACACGAACAAAAAAGCATCACCTTTTTGGCGATGCTTAAAAACTCTATTTTACGTTTTAGTTCCCTAAATAAAGTTTAAGATCATGGTGATCGAAACTATACCTATATTTCCGCCTCTTCCTTCACTGCCTCTTTCAACCTCTGCAACATATACCCAATCCCTTTGCATCCTTCTAACGGATATGTAATCATTTCTTCTGGATATAACTTTGTCACTACTTTTTTATGCTTTTTTCCCGCTAGTAAGACGATTTCGTCAAACTGTAGTAAACTTTTATCTACCATCTGTTTTTGTAATTGCTCTATACTTATTACCTCATCGCTTTTTGAATCAAATGCAAGATCATAGTTTTCTAATACAATATCATTTGGTCTTAAAAATCCATGTTTCGCTGATAATATAACCCAGTTTTCGAAAAACATAGTTGCGTACGCCTGACATGCTTTTCCGAACGGACTAATATATACATCTTTTGCTTCCATCGGTCCGTAGTTTGAATACTTATCCCAAATTTTCTTTTTTCCACATGGAATTATACATAGCCTTTTCATATATATTTCTACTCCCTTTACTTCTGTAAATAAAATTCGTTATTTTGTACATTTTTCTCTCGAAATACTATATAATAATTCTGAAAGTTAAAATTACACATTTTACCATATACGTACTATGGATTACTCTCGTTGCAAATATTATAATACCATAAAATTTTTGCATTTTTTCTTCAAAATATTAAAAACAAATTGTAATATTAGGATGTATGAATAAAATTAAAAAGGAGGTTCATAAAAATGAAAAATATTATCCCTGCACTATTAGTCTATTTTATCGTTTGCGTTATTTCCGTTATCATTCCAGCATCTGAAGGCTATAATTATGTCAGCTGGAAGTTATTTGTTGGGCAAGTGTATGCGATACCTATTTTCTTCATTACTACTATCATTACATTTTATATAAACAAGAAAAAATCTTACGAATAAACGATTATAAGGATAGCTAACGCTATCCTTATTTTAATTCGTTAATCAAATCTAAAATAGCCCTTGCAGTACTTTGTATCCTTTCTTCCGAAAATTCAAACGCAACACCTGTATTTTTATATATTTCCTGTATAGATAAATTCCAATCTGAACTCGCTCCCTCTTTAAAGAAAGCAATCGCTTGTTCCGGATTCTCTCGATAAATTTGAAACAATTGCATTGCTCCTATTTGTGCAATTGCATATTCAATTTTATAAAAAGGAAACTGAGCAAAGTGAAATGACTCAAACCAACTCGAACCAATTTCATTCTCTACTCCTGCAATATCAACTGATGAATATTTATACCTTTTACATAGTTCAATATATTTCTCATCTCGCTCTTCTGGTGAATGGTTTGGATTTGTGTAAAGCCAGTGCTGAAATACATCTCCTGAAACTGACGATATTAATAACGATAAAGTACGATATAATTGAACTCGCTGTACTTCTTTATAATCATCCTCTTGCGTATAAAAAATATTAAGCTTATCCATTAATAGCAACTCCAGGCTAAGGGAATAAAGTTCCGCCACCTCTTCACGAAGGTACCTTTCCTGCATACTACTTTCATTGTTAAATTGTTTATAAAAATGAAATGCATGCCCCAATTCATGTATTAATGCATTAATTGCATAAAATGAAGGACTAAAATTAGAATAAACAAAAACGTCTTTACTATGAGGTAAGGTAAAGCAAGCTGCCCCTGATGCTTTATTTTTCCGTTCTTGTACGTCAATTAATCCCGCTTTCCTTATATGAGTAAATTCCTCATGAAAACATGAATCTGTCTTCCGAAACATTTCTTCAACCCCATCCAATAAATCAATGTAATTTTCAAATGAAGATTTTTGCAAATTACAAGGAGCAAGATCCCAAGGACGATACGTTTTTACATCAAGATTCTTTTTAAAAAGACTTCCTAACTGTTTCCAAATTGGTACAACACACTTTTCTATCGACTCATGAAACTTATAACAATCTTCAATACTGTAATCTCTATTTTTTTGTTTAAAGGCATATTCACTATAATTATTAAACCCTGCATTTAAAGCCATCTGATTCCGCAATTGTACGAGTTCCTTCATAATACAATCTATTTCTATTTTTATTATACTTCTTGCTTCGCACAAAGCGTACCAAGCTTTTTCACGAATAGCTCTATTTGGGTTATCTAGCCTTGCTTTTACGTATGCATACGTCTTTTGCTCGCCTTCCCAATTAATAGATATGCTAGACATTATTTCTCTATATTTCGTAATAAGTTCTTGCTCTTTAACGGAAAGCGCTATGTTCTTTTCATTAAACATCTCACTCTTCACAAATCTTGCTTTTTTCATAAATCCATATTTCTGCTCATCTAATAAATCAGAAAACGGACAATCTCTAAATTTCTGGTCAAATTTTGCATTGTATCTTTTTAAAAGTGGCTGAATTTCATTTTGGTTATACATATGTATATCACGTATATTACTATCTTTTGTATTTCTATACATAGCGATTAAATTGATCGTTAACTCCTCTTCTATTTCTGTGTTTAAACGCAGCTCCTCCGAAAGCCAGCTCTCTAATTCTGAAACCGACGTAATATTTCGCTCTAAAAGTGACTGTAATTTACTCTCCAAATCATTAAACATACACAATCCTCCCGTTTTTAATTTTCTGTTTTTTAGAGATAAAAAAGGACAAGTAGCCAATCTGACTACTTGTCCTTGCTGTTTATGTGTACTCAATAAAATTAAGCTTGGAATGCTTCTGTTAATACTGGTACGATTTGTTTTTTACGAGATACAACACCTTTTAATGTAGCTGTGTTGTTTTCTAGTGATACGTTGTATGCTTTCTCAACTACGTTTGCTGCTTTACCGATCGCAAGACCGACAGAATCGTTAGTTAAGATATCAGTTACAACGAATAAGAATAGGTCTAAACCTTTTTCTTCTACTACTGCAGAGATTACTTTTTCAAGTTCCGCTTGGTGTACAAGAACGTCGTTTGTATCAACAGCGTTTACTTGTGCGATTTCAACTTTCGCATTACCCATTTGGAATTCTTTAGCGTCAAGAGAGATTAATTGCTCCATTGTTTTTCCGCTTAAGTCAGCACCAGCTTTTAACATTTCTAAGCCGTAGCTATCAGCATCTACACTAGCGATTTCCGCTAATTCACGAGCAGCTGCTACGTCTTGTTCTGTGCAAGTTGGAGATTTGAATAGTAAAGAATCTGAAATAATTGCAGATAACATTAAACCTGCAACTTCTTTACGAATTGTAACGCCATTTTCTTTGTACATTTTGTTTAAGATTGTAGCTGTACATCCCACTGGCTCACAACGATAGTATATAGGATCGCTTGTTTCAAAGTTAGCAATACGGTGATGGTCAATAACTTCTAACACACGAACTGATTCGATATCGTTAGCACTTTGTTGACGCTCGTTATGGTCAACTAAAATAACGTTGTCCACTTCGCTTGCTACTGTCTCAACAAAACGCGGTCCTTCTACTTTAAAATAGTCTAACGCAAATTGAGTTTCACCGCTGATTTCGCCTAAACGTACAGGCTCAGCATTCATTCCTAATTCTTTTTTCAATTCTGCATAAGCAATTGCAGAACAAATTGCATCTGTATCTGGGTTTTTATGCCCGAAAACTAGTACTTTTTCCATGTTTTCCACCTCTTCATGAAAAGGATATCTTAAAGAAGCAAATATGACAATATTTAAAGCATATTTTTTTATAAATAATTGCACTTTCTTCTATATTTTTCATCATTTTCATAAAAAAAATCATCTAAAATGAATTAGATGATCGAAATATATGTTTCAATTAAAATAGTGTAGGAGTTTGCACTACATTGTTAAAAGCGAAATTTGAAGCTAAGCCATTATTCACAAGGTTTACATCTATAACTTGATAAAACGCATTTCCAGTGTCTGCAATTTCCCAAACAGCTAAAATAAGATGGTATCCACTACGGTCAGTTGGTACATTTGCTTCGTGCGTTACTGTTGTCCCCGGTCTAGCTCCACCGTCATTTTCCACATAGAATGGCACTAAATCTAAATCTGATCGCGTTAAAGGTTTATTTGGATTCCAACCTTTTTTCGTAATATAATATTTCCACTCTTTCGTACTATGAGGAGCCGTTAGTTTCCACTTGAATGTATTCGTCCCGCCATTTAACGTAACTTTCTTCCACCTATCTACAGTTTGAACATCTAAAGCGGGAAAGTGACCAGCCCCTGCAATTTGTCCATCAGAAGGTCCTAGTTGCGGAAATCCACCTATCCCTTCTACACTTTGTGGTTCATATTGAATTGGTCCACAATTTACATTTACCTCTTGCTTACATAAATAAGATCGGCTCGCTGGTGATTCTACATATCCATGAGCTGAAGCCTTTTCTGAAAATCCAAATGTTAATAATCCCGTAAGTAATACGCCACCACTTAAAATAACTTTCTTCATCTTTTGTAAACTATTCTTTTTCATTCTTTCATCCCCTTCCGATAATAAAGCGAAAATAACTATAGTTGGCTAGTCATCTTCTCTACATTTATTATAAGACGAGAATCATTACTAAAAGAACCCTCTAAAAACTTTCTCAAATTCATTTAGTGCGTTAAATGGATTATATCAATAAATTTATTTAACACCGCCAGAAAAATATAGACGGTGTTAAAATAGTTTCTTATTATTCAGTATGATAACCTTTTAATCACAATTTATATGCATTTATAATAAAGAACCGTAGCATCTAACTTTCCATTCGGAGAAATTGCATACCCTGGTATTGTTCCAACTTCTTGGTAGTCTAGTGATTTGTACAATTTATTGGAAGGATCTCCTTCTCTAGTATCTAATACTAAAAGAGACCTGTTTTCTTCCTTCGCTCGTTCCTCTGCTTTTTGCATAAGCAATCGTCCAATACCGTTACATCTAAAGTTTGGATGAGTCATTAATTTGCAAATCTCGGCTCTATGAATTCCGTTTGGCTTTGTAACTAATTGTAATTGAATACTCCCTGCTACTTCGTTGTTTATTTTAGCCACATACAATATCACTTCTGGCGCTAATACTGTTTGCCAATACTTTGTTGCGTCTTTTTGTTCCAGTGGAGGCAAAAAACCAATTGATGCCCCATCATTTACAACCGTTTTCAAAAGTTTCGAAAGTTCTTCCATATCATTTTCTAGTTGCTTAATTTCTTCAATTACTAAATTTCGCATTACTTTTCCCCCTTTTGTTTCATTGTAACAATTTTTAAAGAAGGAATAATGAAATAATAAGATGAATTTATTTAGGATATGATTTTTTTAGTGAAAGGATAACTATATGAAATATATATTAGATAGAACATATGCAAAAGAATTACTCGAATGGGCATATGAACAAAACCCCGGCCCTTGGTTTGGACATTCAATACATGTTGCTCATGCAACTGAAAACATAATTATAGAGCTTATCAAAAAAGGGTATGACCTAGACGCTGACATAGCATATAACGCTGCCCTTTTGCATGATATCGGGAGATACAAAGGTTTTACCAAATCGGTCATTCATTCCTATGATGGTTATATGTATATGAATGATTTAGGATATACAGGAAACGCCATTATTTGTGTGACACACTCATTTCCCTGTAAAAATGAACATATAGATATCGCAGCGGAATGGAATCTCGTTCCTGACCATATGAAAAGCCGCTTAGTTGCAATATTGAATGAACATAGTAACTACGACTTATATAATAAAGTAATTACTCTTTGTGACGCTCTTGCTGACGCAGATGGCTTTACTACGCTGGAAAGAAGATTAATTTCAGTTGGTTTGCGTCATGGTACAACATCTCATACATCTTTACATTGGAAAGGTTTTTATGCAATTAAGCAAGAATTAGAAGTTTTAATCGGTAAGAGTATATACACAGTTCTTCCTGATGTAGAAACATCTATTTATAAAGATATGAAATATTAAAGTGAATACAAACTGAAAACGATAAAATTTGTATGTGTGTTTCTAAAAGACTCTTTCAAAAGTGGAGGGATTTCTTATTAGTAAAATAGGATTTGACTTGATAAACCTTGAGGCGAATTTTGATTTTGGATATGAAGATATAAAAGAGATTTCTATGAGATGTAAATTTTCTAACTGTTCACATACAAACGAACCATACTGCGCGGTTAAAAGAGCTATCTCTGACAGAGCTCTTTCTGAAGAAGTAGTAAACAGTTACTATAGAGATTTTCATGAAGCACATTATGTTTCTAAACAGAAAAACAAAACAAAAGCTATTGATTATATGAAACAATTGAAGCTTTTTACAAAACCTTAAAATTAAATAAATAGTTGTTATTTCTCATTCTTACTAAATTTGAAATTCTTCCTTTATTGTATAACCATAAATTGAACCCATCCTAGATAATTTTTATACTCAAATTTAATTTCACATAAAAAACGTTTTAAACATAAAGTTTAAAACGTTTTTCTATTCAATGCTTTTGATTTTTCAGTTCTGTTAAACATTCTTGTACTAAAGTTACCGCTTGACTCATCGCAGCTCCGCCAGCAAATGCTGCTGAAACACCACATGCTTCCAGAATCTCTTTATCCGAACATCCTTGATCAAGACAACCTTTTGTATGATAAATTGTACAATACTCATCTTGCGTTGCTAAACTAATTCCTAATGCAATAAGTTGTTTTTCTCTTTTTGTTAAAGTACCCTCTTGAAAACAAGCTTGCGTGAACGCATTATATGTCTCAGCGATTTCAGGAATTTGATTTGTAAAACTACCTATACCTTCTTTATAATGGTGTAGAATATCATTTATCGAACTATGTTGCTCATGTTCCATCTTATTCCCTCCAGTCATTTTATCCATACCTATTGTAGTATGTGATGAAATGAAGGCAATATACCCCTTTAAAATTAAGAATTTTCAGTTAATTTAGGTTATAATTTTAAATTATCATCTACTATAACTTTTTCTCTAGAACTTTTCCTTTCAACCTCTTTACTTCTTTCTTCCCAAAATGTTAATCCTTCAATCCCTACATTTTTAGGATCAAATACTGGATCTTTCCCTTCTTTTTTCTGCGTTTCATAGTCTTTTAACACTTTTAATGCGATTTTACTTAATAATAGAATCGCGATTAAGTTTAACCATGCCATACTACCAATTCCTAAATCTCCAAGATTCCATAAAAGCGACGCTGATTCAACACTACCGATGTAAACCATAATTAAAAATCCAAATTTTAAAACTGGTTTTAACCAGCCATACTTCAATTGACGATCTAAATAAGTAAGTGTTGTTTCAGCGATATAGTAGTAAGCGAGTAACGTTGTAAATGCAAAAAAGAAAATCGCAATTGAAATAAATATTGGACCAAACCCTGTCATCACAGTTTCAACTGCTTGTTGCGTATAAATTGGACCTGCTTCCACATTTCCTATGTTTTTTACAATAGCGCTTTTCCCTTCAGGTATAACATTATACATACCTGTAATTAATATCATAAGAGCTGTCGCTGTACATACGACAATTGTATCGATATATACGGAAAACGCTTGAACTAATCCTTGTTTTGCAGGATGCGATACTTCAGCAGCCGCCGAACTATACGTCGCTTCTCCGACACCAGCAACGTTTGAAAATACAGCGCGTTTGACGCCCCATGCAATAGCTGCACCAACAATTCCACCAAACATTTCATTTACACCAAATGCGCTAGAGAAAATTAAAGCAAACATACTTGGAATATCCGATACATTCGCAATTAATATGATACATGTAACAATTACATAGCCAATTGCCATAAATGGAACAAGCATTTGAGAAACGCCAGCAATTCTCTTTACACCACCAAAAATAATTGCTGCTAGTAACACGACTAAAAATATACCAGTTATATATTTGTTAATACCATTAGAGTTTTCAAATCCAACTGCGATACTACTAGATTGAATACCTGGTAATAACACGCCATATGAAAGTGTTACAACTACCGCTACAATGACTGCAAACCATTTCATTTTTAAACCTTTCTCAATGAAATATGGAGTACCGCCGCGATATTCATTCCCTACTTTACTTTTGTATACTTGAGATAATGTTGATTCAACAAACGCGCTCGCTGCCCCTAACAAAGCCATTACCCACATCCAAAATACAGCTCCAGGCCCGCCGAAAGCGATTGCTGTCGCTACCCCTGCGATATTACCAATTCCAACTCTTCCTGATAAGGCTAAACAAAATGCCTGAAAAGATGATATTCCCGTCTCTGAACTCTTTCCTTCAAATAATAGTTTAATCATCTCTTTAAAATAACGAATTTGCAAAAAGCGTGTTGCAATCGTGAAATATACGCCTGCCCCTAATGCAAAAACAACTAAACCGATACTCCACACTTGCCCTACTAACCATTCTACTAAATTCTCCATCCAAATCCCCCTTATCATTCTTTTGAAAAACAATTTTGTATATAAGAAAACGGACAACTATTATCAAACTTTCTAGTTGTCCGCATCTTTCATTATTTCATCCCTCAATTTTTGTCAGTAAAACGCCCTATTACTTTATATTTACCCAAACACTTTTCACTTCTGTATAATTGTCAAGCGCATATGAACCTAATTCGCGGCCAATACCAGATTGTTTGTATCCACCAAATGGTGCAGCTGCATTTTCTAAGTTATAATCATTAATCCACACTGTTCCTGCTTTTAATTTATTTGCCACTTGATGACCCGTTTTGATATTTTGCGTCCATACACCCGCAGCAAGACCATAGGATGAGTTGTTCGCTCGTTCAATTACTTCTTCTGTCGAATCAAATGGAAGTACAACAACAACTGGTCCAAATATTTCTTCCTTAACGATTGTCATATCGTCTGTAACGTCTGTGAATACAGTTGGCTTAACGAAATAACCTTTTTCAAGCGCACGTTCGCCACCAGCCGCAACTGTAGCACCTTCTTTCTTCCCTTGCTCAATGTAATTTAACACACGCTCTTGTTGTTTCTTAGATACGAGTGGACCCATCTCCGTTCCTTTCTCCATACCTGCTCCAAGTTTTACGTTGTTCGCCATTTTCACAAGTGCATCTACTACAGTTTCATAATGTTTACGATGAACAAATACACGTGATCCTGCGCTACAATTTTGACCGTGATTATACATAATACCTTGGAATGCACCACTAATTGCTTCTTCCAAGTCCGCATCTTCTAAAATGATATTTGGTGATTTGCCGCCAAGCTCTAACGTTACATGCTTAATCATTTCTGCAGACTGACGCATAATATACTTTCCTGTAACAGTAGATCCTGTAAAAGCAACTTTATCAATGTCATGATGATTTACAATTGCCGCTCCTGCTTCAGGACCAAAGCCTGGTACAAAGTTTACAACACCGTTTGGAAATCCAGCCTCTTTAAAGAGTTTTGCTGTATATAGTAAGGATAAAGGTGTTTGCTCTGCTGGTTTTAATACGATCGTACAACCTGTCGCCAGTGCAGCTCCCATTTTCCAAGAAGACATAACGAGCGGAAAGTTCCACGGAATAATCTGACCTACAACACCTACAGGTTCATGTCTCGTATAGTTTAAGTAATCTTTTGAAATCGGGATTGTTTGCCCAATAATTTTTGTAGCCCATCCTGCGTAATAACGATAATTTTCTACAGTCGCTGAAATATCATCCTCAAGTGCTACTTGATACGGCTTCCCATTATCTAAAGCTTCTAATTGCGCTAACTCTTCTCTATGTTCTTCAATTAAATCTGCTAATTTATAAATAAGATGCGCTCTTTCAGCAGTAGTCATTTCTGCCCACGGACCAGATTCAAATGCAGATCTTGCTGCTTTTACTGCAGCATCAATATCCTCTTCTTGCGCTTCACATACGACTGCTAGAACATCTTCTGTTGCTGGATTGTACGTTTCAAACGTCTTTCCGCCAATAGCAGAAACAAATTCGCCATTAATAAACATTTTAATTTCTTCATTTAAAAACGCTTCCACTTTTGGTTTCAGCTCAATATTTGTCTTTAACATTATGTTCTCCTCCTTATTTAAACAGCTGCATGAGCTGCAATATTTGATAAAATCGTTTGAAGCTTTTGATCTTCGTTAACAGTTAATCCTAGTCTTGGATAGCGAGAAGGTCCTCCCGCTTGCCCATGTAATTCCATGGAACGTTTAACGATTTGAACATATTTCCCTGACCCTTCAAGAAACTCGCAAAGTGGTAAAATAGCATCGTTTATTTCCCATGCTTTTTCTAATTCACCATTTTGAAAATGCTCATACATTTTTGTAACGAGACCGGGAACGATATTTCCTGCTACTGAAACCCATCCCGAAGCACCAACTAAATATGATTCCATAACTAAATCTTCAGAACCACAGAAGACTTGGAAAGCCCCTTCACTTTGTCTTACTAAATCTCTCGCTTTTCGAATATCTCCGCTAGATTCTTTAATATGTGTAACATTTTCACACTCTTTTCCAATACGGAGCATTAGCTCTGTACTCATATCAACACCAGAAGTAAATGGATTATTGTATAACATAATTGGTATATTTACAGAGTTTGAGATTTCTTTAAAATGAAAATAAATCTCCTCTTCCTTCGGTTTACAATAGTAAGAGTTTATAATTAATGCACAATCCGCTCCGTGTGCTTCTGCATGTTTCGTATATTCAATTGTTTCTTTCGTCGTCTCTGCTGCAGTTCCAACAATGACTGGAATACGGCCATCAATTTCTTTCAACACGGTTTCTACCATTTTAAATCGTTCTTCTTTTGATAAACTTACAAACTCTCCTGTACTTCCATTAATGATGACACCTGCAACCTTTTGTTCGATAAAGTAATTTACATTTTGTTTTACCCCATCCCAATTAATTTCCTGAAATTCATCCATCGGTGTTATTAATACTGGAAATGCCCCTTTAATTTTTTGCATATTTATCTCTCCCTATCACATTTTATTTTAATAAGAAACCTGCCGGAAACGGATCCGTAGGGTCTAATAGAAACGTCTGCATCCCTGTAATAAATCCTCTACTTTCAAAACGGAAAATGTATCCTAGTTCCTCCTTCTTCACTTTTTCCACAGTTATAAAACTATTAAATATACTTTCATTTTTAAAAGGTTGATCCGCCATATAATCATTTTTAAATAATGCATGAACATAGGAAACAATAGTAGAAACAAACCCCGGTGAACGAACAATAAAATTATTTTCATGAAATGTAATCGATTTTATATGGTTTTCCTCTTTATTCAAGGAATCTATTAATATAAGTCTTTTTATAAGTAGTTCCTTTTTTATAGCTTGAAGCGTAGCTTCTCCCCATTTTTTTAATTCAGAAATATTTTCCATACAGATTTCTGGTGAATACGCATCCTTTTCTACTACTGCATATACTTTATCTGCCTGTATGAGAGAGTAAGTGATATTACCACTCTTTAAATTTTCCTCAATCATATAGCATAGTTTGCTTTCAAACGAAACAGATATAACTTCATCATTCTCTACATACGCATGAACTAAAAATATTCCAGATAACGTTTCAATTTTATATTGATTGGACTCTCTCTTTTTTAAATACCCACTTTCGAGTAACATCGTTATTACCGCAACAATGCCCCCATAATGAAGCGGAATCGAACCTTCATGATTAAAAAATAATACAGCTGCATCTACTTCATTATGGATAGCTGGAACGACAATACACCCATTCAAACCAATAAAACCACGTGGTTCATTTAATAAAAGCTGCATCTCTTCTGCTAATTCACCTGAAAATTGTTCATTTAATTGCTCCAAACTGTAGTAGTATTTGCATGGTACGTCCTTCATTACACGAAATGCCTCGCCATTTACATGTACGTCTACTGCTGTATACATTTTTTGAATGTTCATTTTATATCCTCCGTTTCATGTTCCATCGGCGGAATTAGCAAAAATCCTTCTTTGAGTGGATCCATTTCATTGTAAAAAAATTTATGCATACCCATAAGCCAAGCTGATCCCGTAATTTTCGTTATGACAGCTTCAATATTTTCAACATGTGTCGTATTCATGACATATCCTTTAAATAAAGAACCAACGATACTCTCATGAATGAACTCTTCACCAATTTTGATTTCTTTCTGAGCGTATAATACAGCTAGCTTCGCAGATGTTCCTGTACCGCATGGGGATCGATCTATTCCGCCTGGTGGTACAACAACTGTATTTTTCACATGCGCACATTCATGAGTAGCATCTGTATAAAATTCAACATGTGTTAATCCTCTTATAAACGAATACTCTGGATGAGTAATTTCAAACTTCTCATTAATTGTGTTTCTTATATGAATCGCCTTATCGATGATTGTAGATGCATTTTCTGGTACTAATTCTAGACCTACTGACTTCGCATCAATAATGGCATAAAAATTCCCTCCATACGCAATATCAGCCTCTACAGTTCCAATGTCTTTGACGTGTACAGTAATATTTTTCAATAAAAAAGCTGGTATGTTACAGAAAGATACCTCTTTTGCTTTTCCATCTTGAACAGCAATATCTACTTCCACTAAGCCAGCCGGGGTATCTAGTTTTAAAGAAGTAATCGGTTCAACTACTGGAATTAAACCTGATTCAACTAACGCTGTACATACACCGATTGTATCGTGACCGCACATCGGTAAGTATCCACCTGTCTCTATGTATATAACACCTATATCAGCCTCAGGATGACACGGGTCTGTTAATAATGCCCCTGACATTACATCATGACCACGCGGTTCATTCATTAACAATTTTCGAATCCAATCATATTCCTTTTTCATATGTAACATCTTCTCTGCCATCGTCTCTCCAATCAACTTTGGAAGTCCGCTAATTAATGTCCTCGTTGGATTCCCGCCCGTATGTGTATCAATAGTCGTAAAGACTCTTTGTGACCTCATCCGTTTAACACCCTTTCTGTAAAACGACTCAAACGAAGTGGTTCAATAGGAATAATTGTCTCTTTTTCATTTAATAACTCTTCAATTACTTTCCCAGTAACTGCTGCAAGACTAATCCCATCACCTTCATGTCCTGCGGCAATGAAATAATTCGGAATATGTTCCACTCGTGAAATAATCGGCAAATGATCTTCTGTCCACGGACGTAAACCAGCGTAAGAACGTATTACCATCATATCTGCCATTTTCGGATAAAAGCGAATTGCTCTATTTGCGATACATTTAATGACTTCATTGTTTATCCTCGTATGAAACCCTACAAATTCACGGCTACTTCCAATTAAGAAATTTTGACTTTCAGTAGGCTCAAATACGAGCGCAACCCCGTATTTTTCAGTTAAAGCATCTACTTTTCGTTTTCCGCCAAATTTAGAAATTAAATAACCGAATTCCATTACTTTACGGCACCCTACGTGTTGTTGCCTTGAAGCTACAATAATATGCCCTTTTCTCGGTTCAATTGGTATATTTATATCCAACATCTGTCCAATCTTAGTAGCCCATACACCGGCTGCATTTACAACTTGTTTTGCTGTAAAAGTACCATTTGTAGTTTCTACAACAAATGAACCATTCGTCTCTATTTTCATACTCTTTACTTCGGTCTGCTTAAAGGCTTTTGCGCCAAACTTTTGTGCCTCTGACAGAAGCGAGAAAGCAAGGAGATATGGATTCACAGTTGAATCCGTCGCACATTCTAAACCTCCTAATAAATCATCAGCAAAAAAAGGCGACTCTTCTCTTATATCTTGCCTATCAAGCATTCGAAACGGTAATCCAGCTTCTTTTTGCCGATTTACCCATTGCTGCGCAGCTTCCATCTCTTCGTCTGACTCACATACGAGAATACTTCCTGGTGCCCTATATTCAAATGAATGCTCTAATTTTTCACTTAAATCAGTTACTAATTTTTGACTTACTAAAGACATTTGACTATCAAATCCCGGATCTTTATCAATGGCCAAAATATTCCCATCACACCGTGAAGACGTCCCGCTGACAAATTCTCCTTTTTCAATGATTGTTACGTCTCTTCCGTATTTTGAAGTGTAATAAGCGATAGAACACCCTATTATTCCACCACCTATAATTAAAACGTCGCAGTGCCTCACAATATACTCCTCCTTTCCCTAAACCTCTCACTTTCTTTTATGCAATTGACGTGCCAATTCTTCATATATACAATTTCCATAAACAATATTTTTATTTGTAAAAATAATTCAAATTTATAGTAAATAGGTGTATTATTTTTTTATCACTGTCAAAATTTTTATACATAACGGGAGGGCATTATGGCATTTTCATTTCCGACTATACAAGAGTTTTTGGAACGTGTTTTAATCGATCATACATGTAGCCTTAATCACATTAAGCAAGTAAACGAAAAGTTTTATTATCTCCCTTCTACTACAGAAGAATATAATTGCACCATTATTTATGTAGATGACTCATTCACTGCATTAATTGACGCTTTTTCTTATGAATTAGCTGTTATCATCCTTAACGAAAACGATGAGCCGATATGCTGTATAACTTCTCAGCAAATGATTCCATTTCTTTATAAGTCCTACAATGAACTACAGGCATTTTATGACACCGTAATAGAAACAACTGACTCTTCTGTTACAGTCATTGATAGTAAAGAATGCGTTCGAACTTGGACAGATGGTGCTGAAAAAATATTTTCAGTCAACCATAATGAAATTATTGGGCAACCGATTACTCGTTTTTTTGATTATAAAGACTTGGAAATTTTACAATCTTTACATGATGGAAAAAGCATAGTCGCTCAGTTCCATCAGCCTCGTCCCGATTTATTCGTATTAATTAATTCAAATCCAGTTTATTGTAATGATGAAATTATAGGAGCAGTCGTTTCAGAAACAGATGTTACAAATCAAGTCGCTTTAAATGAAAAACTATTTAATATGTCACATGAAATGCACCGTTTAGAACAAGAAGTGGCAAAGTATAAAGATGAATCCGATCCATTTCTTGCGATGAATGGAAAAAGTCCTGTTATACAAAGAACAATACAATTAGCTAGAAAAGTTTGTTCGGTGAAATCAACTGTTTTAATACTTGGGGAAAGCGGAGTTGGAAAAGAAGTATTTGCGAAAGCAATTCATGAAGCAAGTGAAGCAGTGAAGGCGCCTTTCATTTCGATTAACTGCGGGGCAATTCCAGAAGCGTTATTTGAAAGTGAATTATTCGGTTACGAGCGTGGGGCGTTTTCTGGAGCTAATAGTAAAGGGAAAAAAGGTAAAATTGAACTCGCACAAGGCGGTACTTTATTCCTCGATGAGATTGGCGAAATGCCGCTCGATATGCAAGTAAAACTGTTACGTGTACTACAAGAACGAAAGTATTACCGAGTTGGCGGAGAAAAAGAAATTAATATTGATTTTCGCATTATCGCTGCTACAAATCGGGATTTACAAGAAGAAATGAGAAAAGGAACTTTCCGAGAAGATTTATATTATCGTTTAAATGTAGTTAGCCTGCATATTCCACCGCTGCGTGAAAGACGAGAGGATATTATCGAACTCACATACTCATTCTTAAACGATTTTTCAATTAACTATAACAGACCAATTCGTGATTTACCTTCAAGCATTATGCATGAACTGCTTCATTACAATTGGCCAGGTAATATTCGCGAACTTCGAAACGTTGTTGAACGACTTGTGGTATTTGCGACAGACGGAATTATAAAACAAGAATATTTACCATTTCATACAACCGAAAATTTAGACAATCATACAGCTCATTCCCTATTACTCAGCAACAATAATACAATCCTTTCTTTACAAGAAGAGATGGATGAGCATGAGAAAAAAGTTATTGAAAGGGCTTTACGAATTTTAAATGGCAATAAATTAGAATGTGCAAAACAACTTGGCGTAACAAGGGCTACTTTATATAACCGTTTAAAAAAACTTGGACTTCAATAAAGAAGCAGTATGCACCGATTAGGCGTTTACAGGTAGCTCTCTCCCTCCTCTATATTGGCATGATTTTTGCATATATAATTTGTGCAAACCGAACTAGAGGAGGAATACATATGACAAATAAAAACAACTTAATCGTTTGTCGTTGTGAAGAGGTTACATACGGACAACTTCAATCGACAATTGCTGAATATAACTGCTCGGCAAGAGAATTAAAACTAAGAACACGTGCTGGCATGGGATTTTGCGGCGGTCGTACATGCAGAATAATGATAGATCGAATGATTGAAAATGCGAAGCCTGGCGTAACTCTTAATGAACTACCGTTAAAATATCAACCACCAATACGTGCAGTTACTTTTGGATCGGTAGGTGAAAGTAAATGAGTAGAATTACACATCACCCTATTTTAGGTACTTTACAAAGTAGTGAGCGTATTACTTTTCAATTTAACGGTCATCAATACGAAGCATATGAACATGAAACGATAGCTGCTGCCCTGTTAGCAAATGAAATACGGACATTAAGAGTTCATGAAGATAGCGGGACACCGCGAGGTATTTATTGTAATATCGGGCACTGTTCCGAATGCCGCGTGACAGTAAACAATCAAACAAATGTACGCGCATGCTTAACTGTTGTAGAAGAAAACATGGTTGTTGAAAGCGGGAAACAGCATCCGAATATCGTGAGAGAGATGGTGAAAAAACGATGAGTGATGTAATTATTATCGGTGCAGGGCCAGCGGGATTATCTGCTTCTATCTCTTGTGCTCGTTTCGGACTAAAAGTGCTCGTTATTGATGAATTTATGAAGCCGGGCGGGAGATTGTTAGGACAGTTGCATCAAGAGCCTACTGGAGAATGGTGGAACGGAATAGAAGAATCGAAGCGACTTCATGAAGAAGCAGAATCACTTTCAGTACATATCAGGTGCGGTGTGTCGGTCTATAATTTAGATAAAGATGAAAACAATTGGTTTGTACATACTAATATCGGTACGTTAGAAGCGCCATTCGTACTACTTGCTACTGGTGCTGCGGAATATTCTATTCCCCTTCCAGGCTGGACACTTCCAGGAGTGATGTCAATTGGAGCAGCTCAAGTTATGACAAATGTTCATCGCGTGCAAGTTGGAAAAAAAGGAATCATTATTGGTGCTAACATTTTGTCTTTCGCCATTTTAAGTGAATTGCAATTAGCGGGAATTAAAGTAGATCATATTGTACTCCCTGAAAAAAGCGAGTTAAGTCAAAAAGCTGGTGAACCTGAAGAAGTTTTAAACTCTCTTTTAAATGCAGCACAACTCGCTCCTTCTGCTATTTTACGAATAGGTAGCCACTTTATGAAATATGATTGGATTCGAAAAGCTGGATTAACATTCTATCCAAACAGCGGAATGAAAATAAACGGAACGCCACTTCACCTTCGGAAAGCAGCTCTTGAAATTATCGGAACAGATCAAGTTGAAGGTGTACGTATTGCTAATATTGACTCTAAAGGAAATGTTATTAATGGATCAGAGAAAATATATGAAGCAGATTTTGTTTGTATTGCCGGGGGATTATATCCACTTGCCGAACTTGCAGCTGTAGCTGGTTGTCCCTTCCATTACATTTCAGAATTAGGCGGACATGTTCCTCTCCATTCCGAAACAATGGAAACCCCTCTTCCTGGTTTATTTGTAGCTGGCAATATTACAGGCATTGAAAGCGGAAAAATTGCGATGGCGCAAGGAACAGTTGCAGGTCTATCAATTGCTAAATACGCAGGTGAAAAACATGATATAGTCGACCAACAATTATATCACGCCATTCAAAACGTTCACTCTGTTCGTCAAAAAGCTGCAATTCAGTTTAATCCGATGGTAGATATCGGTAGACGAAAGATGAATGAAATTTGGCGTGATTATTCTTCTACATATGCACATACTAAAAAGAGCTGCTGAGATTATTCTCAACAGCTCTTTTCTCTACTCATCCGAGTTATTAAATTTCGCTAATGCGTAAATACCTTCTTCATCATCTAATTCAAGTTGTAATCTCGCTGCGAATGAATTGACATTATATTCTCTGTCAAGCAATAAGCGTAATGCTTCGATTAAGTTTGCTTGAATTAAAATTTGCTGGCGACCATTTACCTCTACTTCCGCAGAGAAACCGTAGTCATCGTCATACATGAGTTCAACTAACACTTCTTCTGGACCCACTTGTCTTTTTTCAGCTATATATACGCAAAGCGCATTTATTAATTCTTGTTCAGAAATTTTTATTGTTTCCATGCTACTTCATCTGCCTTCTTCTTACGTTGGTCTTTGAAGTATTTAAATGCACGAACTGCTAACATTACGATACCAGCCATTACTAACATATTTACCATAAACGCTAATACAGAACCAAGAGCTCCCATATTTGCAAATAAGCTACCCATTAGTAAACCACCAAGACCACCTAGTAATAAACCTTTCATAAAGCTTCCTTTATTACTTTTTGGTGCTGTGTTTGTTGCTTTCGTTTTTGAATCTGGAGTCGTTTTTTGAGAATTTACATTTGAGTCTTTTTTGTTTAAATCAACTTTTGACTTTTGACCTGAACTTGGTGTAAATGATTTTTTACCAGATTTGTAACTTTTCGCTGCTGCATGATCTACGAACATAAAGCTGCTAGCCCCAAAGATAACCATGAATGCTGTCATTACTGCTACAAGTTTTTTCAACATATTATATCCATTCTCCTTTTATATAGATATATGTGAAATCTATCTTTCTAGTAAATTCAGAATGATAGATTTGTTTTTAAGAACATTTTAAAGGTTCTTATGAACTTATTATATGAACTTTTGTCGAAATATGCAAGTATTATTTACTTTCAACAGTTTGGTGACAAAGGAAAAATTAAGCAAAACAGAATTGACTTTAAATGAAACAAAACATATTATAAGTTCATAAGAACTTTTTATTATTTTGGAGGTGAAAAGATGGAAACATTTCATCTCACACGAAACGAAATGGCTACCCTTCTTCTATCACTAAGAGGATGGAATACGAAAAAGCCTCTCGGTATTTTACAAGAAGCTTGGGCAAAGTCACATAAAAAAGATATTGAAAGCGGACAAAGCGTTACAGCTTTTATTACTACCGCACTTTCACCTATTTTTGAAAAGCTGATTAAAATTGACGATACTGATGTCGGTTTTTCTTTAAATGAAATAGTTGCGCTTGGCAATCAGATTGAAAACACAAGTTTCTCTGTAACTGCTATGCAAAACTGGGTGAAACGAGATATAAAAGAAATGATTGGCTCTCCTCAAAAAGGGAAAAAATATTCGATTGAACAAGCAGCCTTACTGTTCATTGTCGAAGATTTAAAAACAGCACTTGATTTTGAATCAATTCGTAAGCTATTACGCCTTATCGTTAATGACCCAGCCGATCGAAGTGATGATTTAATCAATCCTGTTCATTTATATGTAGCATACTCTTCTCTATTTGAAGAACTCAATCAAGGGAATTGCTTACAACTAAATGCAACAGATACAGTTCATACAATTGAAAACATCGTAAAAGAAAAAGCTGATAAAATCGCAAGCAAGTTCGATCAAATTAATAACGAACAACGCGAAGCAATTCGTAACGCTATTATTATTGCGACCCTTTCTGTACATACCGCTTATGTACAAATGTTAGCAAAACGTTACGTAACAGCAACGTTATTTTTACAGAACTTAGATGTGAAGCCTTAAAAAATAGGAGCAGAAATGCTTCTATTTTTTTATAACGGAAACAAGCAAGCATCTGTTCCAAATATACAACAAATGCTTGCTTGATTTATTTAAATTTAAGTTTCATTTCATATAAAGCCGTAGTATTACGCATATCTACAAGTAGTGTCATTTAAGGTTCCATATATCCCTCTAACCCTCATTACATTCAGAATTAACTTTTTTTACCGTGCTATTTTCTCATTCTTAATTCTATGCATATCATACACTTTCACTTCATTCTCTATATATGATTTTACTTTTTTAAATTCAGCTTTCTCATAACAACGAATTGCCCTTTTGTTATCTTCCCTTACCTGTAATACAACTGCTTGTATATCGGAATCTAAAAACGATTTACTTATGAAATACTTTGTAATTTCTGTTCCAAGTCCTTTTGAATATAAATTCGAAACGCCAATAAGAATAGAGTATTCCATCACATAGGTATCATCATATTTCGTCTTTTTTAATCCGACTCTTCCTATTACTTCATCTCCCACTATTATTACATGATAACTTGCATAAGACCGCGCTAATTTTTTAGTCCAATACTCCCGAAGTTCTTCTATTGTATATCGCTTAAATGGTTTCACATCTGCTATGTTATGTAATTCTTCGTCGTTATATCATTCTAATATAATTGGTAAATCATCCAATTCTAGAAGACGTTCTTCCCAGTTCACATTTCCACCCCATCTATTTTATGTTTTCAAACCAATTTAAAAAGAATATGCATATTCTTTTTTAGGTAATCTCACTATCTGTTGAATAAAAGGGGATTTTTCTACAATATCCTCTAACTGCCCCTCACTATAAACGTAAATACCACCTACATATGAACTGTACGCCTTTTTCTCAGTTATTATCGCTAAATTGTTATTTTCCTTTTTAAAATCACCCTCCACTCCTTTTTGAAATGATAAACTTTTAGTTGGTGAAACATAAAGTTGAATTAAAGATACTATTTCAACATCATCTGATTTTGCAAAGCACTGTATTTCATTTAAAATTATTTCATCTTGTAACGGAAGAAAGTCTTCTACTTCTAACTTCTCTCCTTTATGAAAAAAGTTTTGAAGTTCAGGAGTATAGAACGAAAGATTTTTCTCCTCTATCATTTTAAAAATTGTTTGCAGCAATATGTCTTTTCCTATCACAAACGGGTGGCCAAATCCATTATTGTAAAGCCCCTCTTTCATTTTCATTAATTGTTCGATGAAGGGGATTCCCGATTCTTCAATAACAAGTTTACCGTCAATTAAACGCATGTTAGCAATCAATTCTTCTATCTGTAAACCTTCTAATTCAAGCGATGAGTAATATAAATCTCTATTCCAAAAATCTAATTGATCCATTCCTAATGAATTAAATAAGAGCTCATCTATAATCGGAAAAACTCCATCTTCTGTTAAAACTTTCGTTACATCACCTATTAATCCAGTTGTTTGATTTAAAATCGTACGTATTTCTTCGTCCTCTTGAATGATTCGTACCGTCCACTCACCATGATCTTCACCCGATATTTGCTGAAAACAATGTGAATATGGCCCATGTCCAACATCGTGTAAAAGGGCTACAGTAGATACTAGCTTTCGTTCATATTTCGATAAATGTATGTCACCAATCTCAGTAAGATGTTCTATCACTTTATTTACTAGCACATATACACCTATCGAATGTTCTTCCCTCGTATGTATTGCGTTCTCATGTAAAAGATAAGTATGTCCTTGTTGTTTAATATTCGCCAACCTTTGAAATGCTTTTGTATCTATCAATCGAAGGATATCTCTATCACGAATAAAGATTGGTCCATAAATCGGATCTGTAATATACATACGTTCTCCTCCTATTTTTGTAAATGAAAGACCTATGCCATTATACTTAATTTTCAGTCTATTATCATTGATATATGAGAAATTTTTAATAATCTTTTCATTAACCCTTCATGAAAACGCGGCTTATATCCTTTACTATAATACTTATGAGAGACATAAAAGAATTGAAATAGCAATCCCCTATGTAAATAAGGTATAATCTACATATAGTGAACCTTTTACGTTATTAAATAAAAGGTTCTTATACTCAAAAATTCATAAACTAGAAGGTGCAACAATGTTAAGTAGTTTTATTCATTCAGTATTAACGTTTTTTGAAGGATTAGGTTATTGGGGCATTATGCTTGGACTTATGATTGAGATTATTCCAAGTGAAATAGTCCTTGCTTATGCAGGTTACTTAGTATTCAATGGTAGTATCTCATTTATAGGTGCAGTCGTATTCGGTACAATTGGCGGTGTTATTGCCCAAATCTTTATTTATTGGCTTGGACGATACGGCGGACGCCCCATATTAGAACGTTATGGAAAATATATTTTCATACATAAAAAACAAATAGATGCTGCAGAAGATTGGTTTAATCGTTACGGAACTGGCGTCATTTTTACAGCACGCTTCATTCCAGTAGTACGTCATGCGATTTCAATTCCTGCTGGTATTACAAAAATGCCTTTACTACGTTTCACTACATTAACAGCACTTGCGATTATCCCTTGGTCTATTATTTTCATTTATTTAGGTGAAAAACTAGGCGAAAACTGGGAGAATATAAACGATATTGCTGGTCCGTATGTGAAATCATTTGCAATTGGTGGCGTCGTACTTATACTTTTATACTTCGTTATAAAAAAATGGACAAAAAAGCGCAAAAATCTTGCTTAAGAATATAATAAAAACCGCTATAAATTCATTCGGAATTATAGCGGTTTTTTATTTATATATGAATTAATCTTCAGGAATTATATAACACCTTTCCATCTACATTTACATGGATAAGCAACCATTCGATCATTCTTTTCGTATATTATCTCAAAAAGGAGTGATTCCCCTATGCATTGGCAGCAAAAAATACCATACTTAATCGGACGCCCTATCGGTATTTCCTTCATAAATGGGCAAGGAACTTCTGGCGTATTATGTTCAGCGCATGATGGTCAATTATATGTGTATGAATACCTTTATCAAGCTCAGTTCGCAATGAAACATTTTGATTATAGACAGGTTCAAGATATACATGCATTCCCAAATTGCCCTCACCAAAATCCTCTATACTAAAAAAATCGGAACGGCTCATAGCCATTCCGATTTCTATACTTTATTTCTCAGAATAAAATTTCTGCACTGCTTCATCAAAATAAATCCAACCTTTCCAGCCTAAATGAATCGTATCTTTTAAGAAATACTTATCATATTCATGACCAGAGAAATCAACTACTGGATATCCTGCTTTCTCAACCTGTTCTCGAACTTTATTATAATACACTTCACGGCGTTCTTTCGGGAAGCCAGTATAATCATACCAAGGCCCATTTACAGGTACAGAAATAAAGAGTGGTTTGACATTTTTCTCTTTAAATAAATCTAAAATAATTTGTAAATCATCATATTCTGGTGATTCATCATATGTTTCATTTGCTCTAAAGTTTTTTAAACCTTTTAGTTTTTTCTTCAGATTATTCTTATGATAATACGGATTTTCAATTCCGAATGTATTTGTAGTAGACTCAGCTTTCCCTTCTTGTTCCGCGTGTTTACGTGCATCTTCCCAAGAAATTGAACGAAGTCCGATATTTGTTTTCTCTTTCATCGGTTCGATTTTAAATAAAGAGTTAAATAAATCTCTATGATCTAAAATATTTCGATGCATATAAGCAAGTGGTTTAGCTAAACCTGCTTTTATGTTATGTTTTGTATCATTATATACAATACCTTCTAATGAATTTTTTAATATATCATCTTCTTGAACAACTTTATAATCTAATAGCCGTTTCGCGATTTGCTTCTTCATTTCAGGATTTATCTCATCATTAAAAATAAAATGATATGCTTGTTGTTTGGAGAAATTATTAGTGAAATCCCCTTGTGAGACACCAGTCTTTGTAAACCATTGTGGTGAAAGAACAAAGACTACTTTTTTACCTTCTAATTCATCCATAGTAGATGTCATATTTAAAATATGAGCTAAGCTTTGTGTACCGCCAGTTCCAATTAAAAACGGTGTAAAACCAGCTGGATTTACTTTGAAATAATTAGACGGATGATATGCATCCATTCGTAAAAATTCTGATGAACCGTACATCGGTAAATACTGTGAATTCTCTAACATTTTTTGCTGTAAGAAAGCACTTTGTAATTTCTCTTTTTGTAAAGAAGTTGCCGCATCTTCTACCTTCTTATCACTAATAAGCGATACTAAACTTTTCGATGGGATTAGAATGATAATGAAAAACAGCACACACGCTAAAATTATAGGACCAAAAGCATGCTTCATTTTCATTTTCTGTCCCTCTTTCTATCGTTATTAACTTGTAACCCTTGTTTTTGACACGCCATCTTTTCTCTCCTTTTTCTCTATACATGTTCCATTCTATTTATCTATTATATACATGTATGTATTTCCTTCCTTGTTCTATTAAGCCCTATATAAATAGCGCCAGAAAATGTTTCCATAGAAACACGTTAATTATACAAGATTCTACATAAATTTCACACTGGAATTTTAGTAATAATTTTATTTTTAAGTCGTGAAAAAACATATGAAATGTCTATATTTCATTCGGAACTGTACAAAAAACAGACTATCACACACGTGAAGTCTGTTTCCCCATTCTTTTATTTTTGTACATCTGCCCATTTTAAACTTGTAGATGGACCAAATTGATGTACATATAAATCTTTCACATATGGTTTTTGTAAGTAAGATAATCCACGCTGGAATACCGGTGCAATTACTGCATCATCAAGTAGCATTTTTTCAGCATCTTGCATTGCTTTCCAGCGAGCCTTTTCATCATTACCTAATTCTGTTTTAATCTTCTTAATTAACGCATCATATTCTGGGTTTGCATATTCTGTATTATTAACACTGCTTCCAGAAAGGAATACTTCTAAGTAAGTCATTGGATCTGGATAATCCGGTAACCAGCGTGATAACGACATTTCATATTCTTTCTTCTTCTCAAGTGCTAATTTTTGCGTATGTGGCTGTAATTTCACATTCACTTTTAATCCAGGTAAATTTTTCTCAAGCTGCTCTTTAATGTACTCTCCGACTTTTTTAAAGTTTTCTAAGTCATAATTTAATAGTTCTAACGTCACTTCATTTGTACCTGTCTCTTGTTTTGCTTTCTCCCAATATTCCTTCGCCTGTTTTACATTCGTCTTATTAAACTCAACAGCCGTACTTCTAAAATCTTTCTTATCTGGGCCTTTTAAGAATCCTTTTGGTACGTAATAATTTGCAGCAACCGAACCATCATTTAAAAATGAATCCGCAAGTCCTTTCTTATCAAAAACTGTACTTAGCGCAAGCCTTGCATTTTTATTTTTAAGAATCGGTACATTTTCATTAAATCGGAAGAAGTACATAACTGGATCTGTGTATTGTTTTAGCTCTTGATTATTTTTATATTTATCTACGAATTCTGTAGAAATAACAGCTCTATCAACTTTATCTGTTTCATATAAATTTACCGCAGTTGAAATTTCTTTTACAATTTGATAGTTTACTTCATCTAACTTCACTTCTTTTTTATCCCAATATTTATCGTTTTTCTTCATTGTAAAGCTAGCTTCATGCTTCCACTCTGATAATGTAAACGGTCCATTATATACCGCTTTATTTGCTTCTAATCCGTATTTATCACCTTGCTCTTTCGCATATTTTTCGTTAATTGGATAGAAAGATGGTAAAATTAATAATTTCGTAAAATACGGTACAGGATGTTCTAGCTCTACGACGAATGTTTTATCATCTTTCGCTTTTACTCCTAATTCATCTAGACCTAGTTGTTTTTTATTTATCTTCTCAGCGTTTTTCACATCGTACGCAATGTATGCATATTGAGAAGCGGTATCTGGATTAATCAATTGCTTCCAAGCGTATACGTAATCATGAGCAGTTACTGGATCTCCGTTAGACCATTTCGCATCACGCAATTGGAATGTATATGTCTTTCCATCTTTACTCACTTCATATTTTTGTACGCCTGCCTCAATTACTTCATCATTTTTCGATAGACGGAATAGTCCTTCCATTACGTTATTCAAAACGTTAAACGAGACTGCATCTGTGACTTTCCCTGAGTTTAACGACGGAATTTCACCCGTTTCTAGTAACTGTAATACTTTCTTTTCATCTTTCGGCTTTGTTGTAGTTTTTTCTTTTGCGCAGCCAACTAAAAATGAAGAAACTAATAGAGTACTAACTAATGAGTAACGAACAACTTTTTTCATTTAAAAACCCCCTCTATTTTTAAGGTAAGTAACGACGAGCACCAGCGTATTCTTCTATATATCCTGGTGTATTTAGTGGTATAATCTCTACCGACCTTTCAGCTCTTGGTGAGTGAATCATATTGCCATCACCAATATACATTGCAACGTGATGGACACTACCTTTCCCTTGATTATGCGCAAAGAAGATTAAATCTCCCTTTTGTAAGTTTTCTTTATCAACTGCAATTCCTGCTCTTGATTGCGGTCCAGAATCTCGCGGAATTGTAATGCCGTGCGATTTATAAATCGTATGCGTGAAGCCAGAGCAATCAAATCCAAAACCACTTGTACCAGCCCATATATAAGGTAAACCTAAAAACATTTTCCCTGTGTTAATTAAATCATCAGCGGTCGGTTTTGGAATATCAGTTTGAGAACGGTAAACTGTTCCATCATTTTTTCGTAGCCATGCTTTCTGACCATTTGGCAACAATACACGGTATGACATTGTGTCTTCACTTAATAGCGGCAGTCTTGTATTATAACTGACTTCAAGTGATTTATGTTTTTCAGAAGGATTTATATATAAAATCGCTGTTGGCTTTGTTATTAACACAAAAGGTTCATTTGTTTTATCTGCAAATTCTTGATTATATGTTAATTGCTTTTCAGGCATCCAGCCCGGATAACCTTCTTCATTTCGTGGTGTTGGCTGTCCATGCACTAATACCTTCACCCATTCGCCTTTCTTATCAATAACAGTTACTTCTTGACCGAGTAACGCTTGTGTTTCTAATTTATTTGCATTTGTTAACCATAGTTTCTCGTCAAGTGTCATTGATTTTGTCCATTTCCATAGATCCACTGGGTTTGTTGCACTTGGTGTATCGATTGACCTTAATGAATCAGGTGCTGTCCATAACGTTGCAGCAGATACATCTATAAATGCTTTATTATCCTTCTTTTCTTCAGCATTTGCCGATGTAAACGATGAAAATATAAATAAAGTTGTTAAAAATGCAGTTCCTACTTTTTTCATATATATCCCCCTTAAAAAAATAGTTTACTAGTCTCTTCTCCTAAGACTTACTATTCACTGTCGATTGAAGGTTTACCTTTGATCCAGAATAAGTCATTCCTTCCGGCTCTTCCATTAACCAAAGCGGTGCATCAAGATCAAAATAATGAATATTAGGATGCGCTGCCGCTAAATGCGCAACAGCACTAACGGAAAGTGAAGATTCCATCATGCTTCCCACCATACACTTCACACCAGCTGTTTCTGCGATATCTGCAATACGCCATGCTTCACGTATGCCACCACATTTCATTAATTTAATATTAATTAAGTCTGCATATCTTCCTTGAACGAGCTTTAATGCATCACTTGCTGAAAATATACTTTCATCGGCCATAATTGGCGTTTGCACACGATCTTTGACGTACTTTAACCCATCCCAATCTTTCGCGTGTACTGGTTGTTCAATAAATTCTATATTTAAATTACGATTTTCCATCTCTTGAATGATAGAGACCGCTTCTTTTGGACTCCAACCTTGATTCGCATCTAAACGTAATGTCGTATTTCTTGGTACCACATTTCGAATTGCCTCAATACGTTCCAAATCTAAATGCGCCTCTTTACCCACTTTAATCTTTAATGTTTGAAATCCTTTTTCTATATGTTTCTTCGCTTCTTTTGCCATTAATACAGGCTCATCCACACTCACTGTAATATCCGTATAAATTTCTTTCTTCCCGCCTAACAATGCATATAACGGCACATTTTGATATTGGCAATATACATCATATAAAGCGATATCTACCGCTGCTTTCGCACTTGAATTTCCAATACAACTCATTTGAATGCGCTCTAGTAACTGCTGAAACTGAATGATATCTTGACCAATTAAACATGAACGCATCGGTCCTAAAATCGCTTCTTCCATTCCACTGGTGAAATCACCCGTAATAACTGGCGTTGCGGCTGCAGCCCCCTTACCAATCACTCCTTCGTCTGTATGAATATAAACATCTATACTTTCAATTTCTATTACAGTACGAAGCGCGGTTTTAAACGGTGTATGAAGTTTTATACGTCTACGATTTACTTTTACGTCTGTAATTTTCATTTTGTTCATCCTTTCGTTCTCCAATGAAGTGAAATCTTAATCCACCGGAAATTTATACCCACAGATTATTAGGTAAACCTATTGAGCATTTACTCTCCTATCTCTCTACTTTGCTTTTGATGTAGGACTTTAATGTGGAATAAAAAAATCCAGCCATAAGAATGATTCTTACGGCTGGATTTTGTCTATGATTGAGTAGACAAAGCAGCAATCTGATTATATTTTTTCTGTGCATCTTTTAGCGCTACAAGTAACGCTTTTTGAGAAGAACCGAAATATCGATTCTTTACTTCCATTACTAACGCCGGGTCATTTATATTTTTATGTAGAAATAAATATTTAACAAATTGAGATGTTAATGCAATTGTCGCTGAGCAGTCTGCATCTACAATTTCCCCTGTATCCTTAACAAGAACAAATGCTACGAAATAGCTTTTAAACTTTTCAGTAATGGGATTATTTTGAGGTGCTTTCGCATCCCCTACGACATAAATTGTATTTGAAGCGTACACAGCTACCTTCCTTTCTTATACGAGGATAACGGGTTTCTTAATAGTCGTATGAGCGATGAACTCAACGTTGATTAAAAAATGTATCCGCTTATCTTGTATTATAATGCAATTAACAGAATTTTAACAATATTTATTTCAGTGTATATTCCATAATTGTGAAAATATCTCAAACTCTTCATTTTTACAATATGTGATTGTTCCTTGTACCATGACATTTAAACATGAAAAAACAGTTAGCTATGGCTAACTGTTTTTTCATTACTTTGGCATCACAAATATAGTTTCATTTGACTTAGAAAATTGATACTCTTTTCTCGCAAACTTCAAAATTTCTTCTTCATCGTCTGTTAATTTTTCTATGTTAGTCTTTAAAGAACCTTTATCTTTCTTTAAAGATACTAATTGTTTCTTTTGATCCATAATCGTATCTTTCTTTTTATCAATTATTTCTTGTTGTTTCGTTAAAATATATTGAACGTACAAAGTAGTTGCCGCAATAAAAAGGACCATTAAAATAAGTCGCCTTAACTTCTTTTTATTTACCCTACGCTTGTCACTAGGTTGTGATAATTGCTCTGGTATATTAGGAACATTTACTCGTTTGAGTTTCCTCATTCAAATCCCCCTAACCCATATTTTTCACTACCATCGGCACGTTTTCTTACTAAACTAAATTCTATTCTTATAAAATAAACTCCTTCACAAAAATATCCCATAAATTAACCAATTAAAGATAGCATTCGACGACATTTCCATATTTACATCGAAATTTTTTATGTATGCTGCTATAAAATAGTAGTTTCTGTAATTCTTTTTCTACTATTGTAGAAGAGTTTTTTTACACACAAAAATCCTTGCCTACATATCCATGTTATAACATGCTTATAAGGAGGGAAAATATGCATTACCGTACATTAGGTAAAACTGGAATAACTGTTTCTGAAATAGGTTTTGGGGCATGGGCAATCGGTGGTGATGAATGGGGACCGGTTAACGATAAACAATCTATAACCGCTATAAAAAAAGCAATTGAGTGTGGTGTGAATTTTATTGATACTGCGGATGTGTATGGTTTAGGACATAGTGAAAAGTTGGTGGCTACCGCGATTAAAGGACATCGTAATGATATTATCCTATCAACGAAAGGTGGTTTAATCGGACACCACTACGACCCTAATGGAGTTCCTGTATATGATACTCCCGAAAAAATCATCGCCGTATTCGAAACAAGTTTACAACGTCTTCAAACAGATTATATTGATCTTTATTTTTGTCATATTTGGTGGCATAATCGTAGAGAAACAGAAGCATTTCTACGTGCATTTGACATATTAAAACGTGATGGCAAAGTAAGAGCAGTCGGTGTTTCGACTCATGATTTACAATACATTCATCATTTCAATAAAAACAACGAAATTGATATCGTACAACTTGATTACAATATATTAAATCGAAAACCAGAAAAAGATATATTACCATTCTTACAAGAGAAAAATCTAGGAGCTATTATTCGTGGTCCATTAAAAATGGGCATTTTAACTGGAAAATTCACAAATAAAACAATTTTTCCAGATGGAGATTTACGCAAAGAATGGCCAAATGAAACTTGGTTTCAAGAAGACTTACAAACCGTAGAAAAACTTAGGTTGCTCTCAAATAAAAATCAGACCCTAGGGCAACTTGCACTTCGCTATATACTCTCTCATCCGGCAGTAAGTGTTGTAATTCCTGGTGCGAAGTCAGGAACGCAAGCACAAGAAAATGCAAATGCATCTGTTCGCCCTATTTTGAGTGATGAAGAGCTTAACTATATTCATTCAATATAAAAAGCCCAATCCGGGCTTTTTAATTTGGCAAACTAATATCATACTCCATTCGCTTCGCTGTGTCCTCCGCAACATGCACACCTAACAAGTTTTTCACAATATGAAATGCCATATTAATTCCAGCTGAAATTCCGGCAGATGTTATAATATGTCCTTCATCTACAAACTTTACATTTTCTATAACTTCAACATTTTGAAACTCATTTTTAAACTTTTCAATACTAGCCCAATGTGTTGTTGCTTTTAAACCTGCCAATAAACCTGCTTTCGCCAGTAATAGCGCTCCTGTACAAACTGACGTCATCAGCTTTACTTCTTTCATTTGCTGGCCAATCCATTTTATTACTATTTCATTTTTTATTTCATATTCTCTAGCACCTAGCCCACCCGGAATTATTAAAATATCCACTGGTGGTAAATTTTCAATACTATAATCTGGCTGTACCTTCAATCCGTTCCTTGCTGTAATTATTTCCCCATTCTCGCTAACTGTATAAACAGTAAATGTTTTTTCTTCATTCACCTCAGTTACAGAAAAAACTTCAAATGGCCCTGCAAAGTCTAACACTTCTACTTCATTAAATAAAAATATACCAACACTCCATTTATTCATCATAAGTTCACTTCCTGTTTCAAATGATGTAATAGGTGATCATATCCTTTTTCTAATGCAATTTCATACGCTGTTTTCCCATCATTTTTCTTAATCATCTTATTAGCTCCATTTTTAAGGAGTAACATAATTATTTCTTCATTTCCTAATAATGCTGCTTCGTGAAGTCCTGTCCAGCCACCACTTTGCATAATATTTACATCTGATCCTTTTTCAATTAAGAAAGTGACAAGTTCACTTTGCTTGTTCGCAATTGCTGCTTGCAAAGGTGTATTTTCATTTTCGTTTTTTGCTCTACTATGTATATCTGCACCGCTTTCTAAAAGAAAACTCGCTATTTCTTTCTGTCCAAAATAAGCTGCTAAATGAAGTGGTGTCCAGCCATCTTCACTACATTCGTTAACAATACTTGGACTCGCCTTTATAAACTCCACTACTTTTTCCCTATTACCACTTATAACAGCTTGTGCTATTGATTGTAAATGCTTCATAATAATCTCCCATCCTTCAAAATATTTAAGCATCCCCCTTCTACATGTTCTATTAATTATTACATTTCCCTTTTAAAGCCCTAAGTTTACATAATAATATTATATATTACTTTTTGTGCTTAATATTGAATAGCAATAATGTTAAAAATAATGCCTTTAAACAATGAAGACTATGATTTCATTATAGTTACTGAAAAAGCAATCAAAAAAAACTATACACATAGTTTTCATCATATTTGTCAATTGCATGAACTAAAACAGGTAATTTCTATTACTGCCATTCATGCTTTCAACATATCAAATAATATTATTCCAATAAAAAAACAATCCTTTTTAAAATGGATTGTTTTTTTATTTCTGTTTTATGCAGTTTATTTTATTTTTGTATTTTCAATAACGAAATAATTACATTCACAAAAATGAAATGCTACTAACTTAACCACTCTTATAGTAAGATTCTCGTTTGAAAACAAAAAACACATTTTCGCCTTACGATTGAAAAAAACATATGTAAAAGCTTCTAAAACAGCCGCCTTATCATATTAATCTATAGCAATTCTGTCTTCTTCCCTTACCTGTTTCCTTTAACACATACGATTTTAAAACTAGCGCCGTTAATGAATCTGTTAATGTTTTATATGATAAATTTGATAATGCCAATAGATCGTTCGTATATAACATTCTATGCTTCTCTAATAGTAATAGTACTAATCGTTCAGACGGTTTTAATGCCTCATCACTTTCTAGTATAAAGTCTATATTTTTCATTTCTCTAATTATTACTCCTTATATAAAAAAATACTTTAAGTGCTAATTTAATATAAAAATAATACACAACAAACTTTGAAATATATTAAAATAACATTACTTTAAGACACTATTATACTATAACATATAAAAAGCATTTGCCGAAATAGGAAATGCTTTTTATATTGCTTATATAATTCTTCAAAAACTACATTTAAAAACGGTTGGTCATTCTCTAAATATGAATGACTAACCGTTTTCCAGCTTCTTCTCAATTACATGTTTTACCTTAAATATTTCTTGCAATATGTGGCTTACTGTAATGACTTGTTCCACCGCCACCTACTACTACTTTACCGCCTTTTTCGAAAATTAATAATTTACTTGAACCATCTGCAAGAAGTACTATTACTTCAGCATTATTACTTGTTGCTACATAAATTACATAACCACTCTTTGATATACAAGTTTCCCAATTCGCATCAAATTCTGATCTTACTACACGATTTGAATACACTTGATTTTCAATTCTATCTTGTTCTATATTTTCCAAATTGATTCCTCCCACTTCACTAAAATAGCATTTATAGGAAAATGACAGCCCTATATAAAATAGTAGCTGACTTTAACATAAATAGTATATGTAGTAAGTAGCAGAATGCTTGGACAATGAAAACCTAATAACATGTAAGCGATATACAATTAAAATAAGGCAATCGATTATTATATCAATTGCCTTATTTTCATAGATAGTTCTTTTATTTCTCGTTCCGCACAGCTTCAAAAGTAATCATTTGATTTGCATTTGACGGTTCTTTTTCATAATCATATTCGGCAGAGCAAGTAATGTTAGAGAAACCTATACTTTCTAAAAGGAGTTTAAACTCTACTATTCCATACCAGCGCAGCGCAAAACGTTGTAACTCTGTTTGTACTAGCTGTCCTTTACTCCACTTTTCATATTTCAAATATGATACAGTAACTTGGTTCAGCCAATCTATTTCAATTGATTTATTTTCTAATGTGATTCCGTCTCCGCTCGGCAAAGAAAAAGTCAATGTATGAATTTCCCCAGTCTTCCAGTCATGCGGAAGCATAATATCTACGATTAATCGTCCGCATGGATTAAGATGTTCATAAAAACATTTCAATGCGTTTATAGAATCCACACGATTTTCAATTAAACAAAAAGATCCAGTAGGAATGATAATTGCCTCATATTTATACGGAAGTGAAAATTGTTGCAAGCTTCCTTCATATAAATTAGGATGTAAGCCTCTCTCTTTACACCGCTTACGGCAAGAATCAAGCATTTCAGGTGAATAATCTATCCCATCAACTTTAAAACCAGCTTCAAGAAACGGAATAATGACACGTCCCGATCCTACTGCAGCTTCGAGAATTCTTCCCTTACAATTTTTTAAACGTTCTTTGTAATACTCAATATCACCATTTAAAGAATAACCGACTGGTTTTGTGTAATCATACAGTTCCGTACAAAGTGTACTATAAAAACTAAACATTTATTTTCTCCTCCGTTTTTACGTACGGAAGATTTCAATTAAACTAATCTTCTCGTACCTCTAATTTTAATGCGCTTTCGAAAGAGCTGACTGTCATAATATATCACTCACTTTCCATAGAATATAATGATATTGTATTACATAACCTTCCAATCCGAAATATAAAATTAAAAATTCAGACTATAAAATAAAAAGCTTACTTTAGTAAGCTCTTTGTAAAAAATATTTATTTCACAATCGGCAATGTCACTTCACTTAATTTCACTGTAAGTTTCGTGCCCGCTTTCGGTCTAATTGTATAATCATAGTCGCTAGCAATTAAAACAACCCCTATTTGATGTCCAGCTTTAAAGACATAATCATCTGGCTGCATGTCCCATGTAAATGTATAATCTTTGCCCGGTTGAATCACTGTTGAATTTTCTATACTCTTTAAGTTTTGTGGATCCATCCAGCCTCGTGTTACGATTTCCGGCTTCGTTCCTCCATAGTCAACAAGTAATGCTGTTAAATTTGATACAGATCGATCAATATTTCCTGTAATTGAAATCTTTGGTGTACCACTTATGCGTGTATCTTTTTGAAGTACAGGCATTGTATATACTAATCGATTGGCTACTTCTAATTCTGGGTTTGCTACTAATTGATTTGATTTCATTTGTGTATCATCTAAGAATGAGAAAACTTTATTAGCCGATCCCATACTTAGTGGCAAATTGACTGATTTATCACTTAAATACATACGGATTTTTGAAGGTACAGCCGCTGGATCTGGCCAATTTTTTATCTTTTGCCACGATTTATTTTCTCTTTGCACATCAACCATTGGTTCATCCATAATTCCATTTTCAATTCCATACAACCAATAATCTAACCATTTATTTTGTGTTTGCTGCCAGTTATTACTTGATGTCCCACCATGACCACCTTGGTGTAGCCACATTTTACGAGGAACATTATTTTCTCCGAGTGCATCCCACCATTGCGCGAACTGCTTCGTCTTAACATTCCAATCATTTAAACCATGAACAACAAATACGCTTGCTTTTACATTTTTAGCATCTTTTACATAATTGCGTTTATCCCAAAAATCATTATAATTACCAGTTTTCCGGTCCTGACCAGCTGTTAACTCTTTTATTACTTGCCCGCAAACTTCAGGATTTTCTCTTGTTAGTACTGCTTCTGCCATATTATCTGTATCTTCTCCTTGATATCCACCTGGCGCAATGACTGCACCATTTGCACGATAATAATCATACCAACTACTAATTGCTGCGATTGGAATAATTGTTTTTAAACCTTCAACTCCAGTAGTCGCAACAGCATTTGGTAATGTACCATTATAAGAAACTCCAGTCATACCTACATTTCCTGTAGACCAATTTGCCTGAATTTCCTCACCCTGTTCTGTAAATGCTTTCGCGCGACCGTTTACCCAATCAATAACAGACTTTGTACCGAGTATTTCTTGTTCATCTCCAGTTGTAGGGCATCCATCTGATTTTCCAGTACCGATACTTTCGCCTAGAATAACTGCATAACCTCTTGGCACGTAATAGTTCCCATACGAACCAAGATTAACCGCTCCATACGGTTTCCCTTCATACGCATACAATTCTTCATCTACATTATATACAGGAACATCTTTTAATCCAGATCGATATGGACTCATTTCATAAATAACAGGAACCTTCACATTCGGATCTGTCTTTGGACGCATAACTTTTATCGATACTCTGTCTTTCTTACCGTCGCGATCACTATCAACTTCTGTCTCTACATATAAATTTTCGATAATGGCTTCATCGAGAGAATAAATCGGTTTTGTCATCCCATTTTCTAATTCAATTTTCGTATTTTTAGTCTCTTCCTTCTTCTCTGCATGCACATCCATAGTAAAGCTAGGTATAATTGTTGCAGATAGCATTGCTGACAGTGTAATTGCCATTTTCTTTTTACTCAAAATGTTCCCTCCCCTTATTCGTTCTCTTTTACTATATAACAAAATAACTGAAAATTCAGTTTTATTTTTATATAAAAGTTGAGAAACTCAAAGATTTCTTATTAAGTAAAATTTAATGCAGGTGTGAAAGTATTTTCCCACTCCCTCCTTCTTTATAAAGTGAAACTTTAATCAGCACTCACCAATCGGGCGTTTACGAACAGCAGGGCCCCCACCTAACTTCTTTGCTTCCGCTAAATTTTGAGGTGAAGGTCTTACTGCCCGGCAAATAGCGGGATAAATAGAGAAAAAGACAACCAATATTTCTATCGATTGCCTTACATTCCATTTATTATTTTTCCAACTCTTTAAAGGTATCTTTCAAGTCTTTATCAGATATCTTTATATCTGCATTTTTAAGCAGATCTCTAGTAACTTGTTGATGGAATTGAGGATCTTGTATACGTTGCTGTTCTAATTCTTTACGAATATTCTCTTTCTCTTCCTCATACGGTTTAAGCTCTTTTTTATCCGTTAACTTAATAATATGATATCCGAAAGAAGATTTAACAGGTTCACTCAATTGACCAACTTCTAACTTATACGCAGCATCCTCAAATTCTTTCACCATCATACCAGGTCCAAATTCAGATAGTTCTCCACCTTTTTCTTTAGAACCTGGATCCTCTGAATATTGTTTAGCCAATGCCGCGAAATCTTCGCCACTATTTAATTTTCCTTTAATTTCTTTTGCTGTCTTTTCATCTTTCACTAAAATATGGCTAACTTGAAGCTTTGGCTTATAGTGATCTTTAATATCTTTTTCCGTTACGGTTGCTTTAATAGCTTTTTCAAAAGCGAAAGTAAGCTTTAATTTCTCTTTCAACTGATCTTCATTTTTCACACCATTAGATTCCATATATGTACTAAAATTATCGCCCATCTTGTCTTTTAATTCTTTCAGTTGTTTCGTTACCTCTTCATCCGTAACTTTATATTTATCATTTAATACTTTCTCTACTACCATTTCAGATAAATTCTGTTTACCGTAGTTTTCTTTTAATTTTTTGTTAAAATCACTTTCTGAAATGCTTCCTGATTTTGTAGTTACAATATTATCTGATGAACCACATGCAGATAAAGATAACGTCATCCCCATTAAAATGCTACCAATTACTAATTTCTTTCTTTTCAAATCCGAATACCTCACTTCATTAAATTCAAATGTAACTATGTAAATATAACGTTTCCCTGTGAACTTCACGTGAATTTAATGAAAGTAGAACATTTGCTAATTCTCCATTTAATACATCGATTTTGAAAATTATGGTGATTCATCCTGTATCGCTAACCTCTAAAGCTGCAAAAAGGACTAATATTTTCATTAATCCTTTTTCACATTTATATAAAATTGAATTTCTCCATCTATAGAGGAAACTCCATATTCAAAACCATGTCTTTCTAAAATACTTTTCACTATCGCTAGTCCTAATCCTGTACCTGATTTTTCTTTACTACGAGAAGATTCTAGTACGTAAAAAGGCTCCCAAATTTTATCGATATCTTTAATTTTTTCCGTATGAATGCCATTTTTTATTTGAAAATATATACTTTTATTTCTATCTTCTAAAGTAATTATTATGTTTTGATTTGCTGAATATTTTATTGCATTAGAAATTAAATTTTGAAACACCATTCTCATTTTATTTAAATCTGCATAAACGATTGTATCGCTCGTATTACAGTTTACTTGCAAGTTAATTTCTTTCGAATCCAGTTCTATCTGATGCTTATCTAATATACTCTGGACCAGTGATTCAATGGGGAATTCTTCTTTTTGTAAAATATCTCTTTCTAGTTTAGAAAATCGTAATAGTTCTTCAATTAAATTTGATATTTGATCTGTTTGTTTAATAATTGTATCTACGTAAGTCCCATCATCTAATCCATCTTTAATCCCCATAGAGTATGCTTTTACTAATGCGATCGGTGTCTTTAATTCATGCGTCACATCACCCATAAATCGTTTTAAATGTTCATTACGATCAGTTAAGTCTTGATGTGCTTCATGTAGTTTTTCACTCATGATATTAATACTATTGGCCAACTCTCCTATTTCATCATTCGTTTTCACTTTCGTTCTTTTAAACTGCAAATGTGAAATATCCTGAGCCACATCACTTAGCTCCTTCAGTGGCGTCGTTATTATTTTTGAAAGTATCCACACAAGTAAAATAATAAGAAGGAGCGAGAAACATACGATGTATAAGTAAAATGTATTTAACGTATTTATAATTTCATTTGAATTCGCAATGGAAGTCCCAATTAAAATTATCGTATCATCTTTCGCAATATATTTAGCAAAAAAACTCGCTTTTACTTTTCCTTGATCGTACAGTTTATTCGATTGTCCTTCCGTCTTCACTTTCATAACTTCGTCTTTCGTAATCCAAAGCTTATTTAAAGTTACTTTCTTTTTCGTAAGTTGCATGCGTAACGCTTCGTTCATAGCATCTTCTGACTGATTAATTGGCGTATACGCAATTGTAACGTTATTTTCACTTTCAATTGTATGAATAACATCCTCTATATTTTCCACTGTTGTATTTTGAATTTGTGTTGTAAATTTATTTAAGTTTTCACGTGTTTTATAAATATTATAGTTCGGTAAGAGATTGTTAATGAATAATAATGAAATCATAAAGATGAGAATAACAGTTGCAGAAATACTGAAAAATAACTTTTTCCCAAGTTTATTCACTTTGTTCCTCCAAACTATAGCCCAGCCCGCGATGCGTCTTAATAATATTTTCTCCAATTTTTTTACGCAGCCTTCTTACATGTGTATCAACCGTTCTCTCTTCTCCAAAATAGTCAAATCCCCATACAATATCTAGCAATTTTTTACGAGTTAAAATCGTTCCTTTATGATTTAAAAAGCATTTTATTAATTCGAGCTCTGTTTTTGTAATTTCTAACTCTATATCATTTTTATATACTTTATTTTTGGCGAAATTTATCTTTACATCTTGTACTTGAATAATATCATCATGCTGAATAAGCTTTTTCGCTCGCGTAATTAGTACTCCTGGATGAAATGGTTTTTTTACGTACTCATCTGCCCCACTTTGAAGCGCTGCTAATTCATCTTCGCTTTCACTTTTCGCCGTAAGCATTAACACTTTTACGCTTGAATTCTTTTTTATTTCCTGACAGACAGTAATACCACTATGTTTCGGCATCATCCAATCCAAAATAGCTAAATCAATTTTTTCATCATAAAACATTTGAAGTGCTTCCTCTCCGTCTTTCGCTAATAAAACTTCGAAGCCTTCTTTTTCAAAATAAGCTTTTAAAATTCTTAACATATCTTGTTCGTCATCTGCAATTAAAACTTTCATATTTTTTCCTCCATTGCTTTTAAACAAAAACCAATTGTATCATACAACATCTTTGTTACATGAATGTGACAGAAAAATATTTAAAGCTTTTGAGGGGATAGTAATGGTGAGGTGTTGTATTATGATAAAAAAAATCGGGGTCATTTCTCTTCTTTTATTTCTATTATCAACAAATGCGTTCGCAAATACAAATCAACAAATTGAAGTGTTTGATTGTCAAAAAGAAATGGTCATTCAAAAACAATCTTTAGATCCAGTAGTCCAAAAAGAAGCAGTTCAATACGCTAAAGCAATTACTGGTCCATTTAAAAACTTAAATGTCGTTCCAAAAGATGGCTATATGATAAAAATCCCATTATCTAAGCCGGTTTCTATTACTAATCAATGGTTACACACTACAATAGACGAAGTACTTATACTACTCCCACTAAATGAAAAGCCTTATATTATGCTTTACGATGATGAAAATAATCCGCATTTTTATTATGTAAAAGGTAAACCAGGATTATTATTGAAACAAATGAACGTTAAAACGTAATTGACTGAAAAGGAGCCACCTTATAAGCTAAATTTTAAAAGCTAAGGTGCTCTTTTTTATAATAACAATTTAGTAAATGAAATTATAAAAGTTGTTTTTTAATATAAGGGTCGCAACTTCATATATATATCAGCGATTTTTAAGATATATCGATTTACCAACAAAAACCCTGTTCGTAGCTATTCTTTGGATAGCACTCGCTATAATAGTTTGTAGTGACTCGATCCCTTATATAATCCCCCTTTTACAAATCCATTTTCAGTATAAAACACATCCCCTTGCTTTGTGTCAGCATATAATACAATCACTTCAAAATACTTTTCCGCATGACATAATAGTTGGTTTAATAATAAGTTCCCTAACCCTATACGCCGAAAATCCTTTGAAATATAAAATCTCCTTAACCGCCCAATCTTATTGTCTTTTGTGTACGGATCCTCATTTAAACCTCCAACTCCAATTAACATATCACCTTGAAAAATACCATATAAACATTCTCCAGTTTTATTGAATGTATTTATTTTGTTTTTATATTCATTTATTAGCCTTATAAGGAAATTAAAACCTTCTTCTTCACTGTCTTGAACGAGATGACTGAATTCATATTCCATTAAATTTTCTATTTGTTGAATATGTATATCTTTCAAGTCCATTCCCCCTAAGTATGAAAATACATAAAAACGCTCGAGAATCATTTATTCTGAGCATTTTTATGGTTGTTAACTTATTTAATTCATAGCGTGCGTATTCTTCACTTCATATCTAAACCGATAATATAGTTGATTAATTTTATTATGAAAATATAAGAGCCTTGCTACAATCTAGTGTGTGATAAGGCTCTTTAAAGTTGTTTAATTCTTATTGAATTAAAGCATGTGTTTGTTTAAGTGTATACATTCACCATTTATAAATTCTCTCAAATATACTATCAGTTTATATATTTCTCATTCTTCTCTAACAGGTTCAAAATAAATTGTAATTGGTTAATCGATATGTTTGTGTAACCACTGTTCAAATATCTTTAACTGTTCTTCAGTATGAAAGTAATGTTCACCCGTCTCCATAACTTCTAATTCACAACGATGTTTTTTTGTAAAATAGTTAATAGTTTCAAATTCGCACAGTTCATCCTTGGCTCCGTACATAATATATGTATCTGTATTCCATGTACTAATAGGATGCTCTTTTACATAGCATAAATAATCCCAATATAACTTTTGACCAATAGGTGTCTCTATAGTCATTTCTTTTTCTAAAAGCTCCGGTGTTACATTAAACCATTTCATCATATTTTCGATAATTCGTTCCATATTAACTACTGGTGATAAAAATAATGCCTTTTCTATCACATCATTTCGAAAAGCTAAAAGGCTAAAATACGCTCCCATACTACATGCAAACACGTTTATTTCTTTCCAATGTTCTTTTGCATAATTCATAATTATAGATAATTCACTAACACAAATCTGTACTTTGCAAGGAGTGTTATCATTTTTTCTTTCTCCATGCTCAGGTAAATCAAAGCTTAGTACTTGATAACCTTTTTGATTAGCTTCTTCAGCTAATATTTGAATAATTGCATATTCCTTATTTGACATATTTCCATGTATTGCAATAAAAACTTTTTCACTTTTATCTCCCCACAAAACCGCGGGAATATTACTAATGTTAAAATTATCTTTAAGCATATTTCCTCCATGGAATAAGATATATAGGAATTGGTAAAAAACTGCACACACTTAATAATCCTCTACTCAGTTTTAAAAAAATCAAACTATTACTAATTTATCACAAATGAATTCTACTCCGTTCGTGGAAGAAGGATTTTTAAAATATTATATGATTTTTCAAATGACTTTATAATCTCTGCACAGTAGGCAATATTTCCTTCAACTCCATTAAATCATCTATTACTATATCAGCCTGAGCAAGTTCATCTTCTTGCGCAAAATCAAAATTACACCCAATTGCAAGTAAACCGTTGTCTTTCGCTGCATTTATATCAGATAGCCGGTCACCAACTACCGCTGCCTCTTTTATATCATATTTATTCATAATACTTTTAACTAAGTCACCTTTATTTAGCGATTGTATTTGTTCAATACTAAACGTTTCAGTCACCCACTTGTCTAAAGCATAATAAGTTACGATTGCTCGTAAATATTCTTTCAAACCATTACTAGCAATGTAAATTGAACAATTATTTTCTTTTATATATGTAAATATTTCTTTTACATTTGGATATAAAGCGCCTTTTCCGCTTTTTATGTTTTCAATAAGTCTATCTAAAAAATATGCATCTGTTTGTTCTCTTACTTCAATAGAATGGTCCGGTAATAAAGCTTCCCAAACTTTCGGTAACGGCACACCCATAATTTCTCTATATTTATCAATTGGTGTTACTGTATCCCATAATTGTAGTGATCTTAAGTGATCAAAAGTATCATCTAACGATAATTCTAAAATTTTATCTGTTTGAAATAACGTTCCGTCCATATCAAAAATTAATGCTTGTAACATCTCATTATCTCCTTTTGAACTATAGTACAGTTTTACTCGTTATATTTTTAAGCATCTCAATAATAATTTCTGAGCAATAATTCGCAGCAGTTTTCGCGAAGTCATCATAAGAAATTTGAGCTTCATCATCTGCGCTGTCAGAAATACATCTTATAATGAGAAACGGTATATCATTTATGTAGGCAACATGTCCAATTGCTGCCCCTTCCATTTCTGTACAATGAGGTGCGTATTCGTCTATTAATTTCGCCTTTAACTTTGAATCTTCAACAAAACATTCACCGCTGACAATTCTTCCTTCATGAACTGCAATCTGTAAACTACTACTAATACAAGCTTTACGTGCTAACTCTACCAATTCCTTACTTGCTATAAATTCCTCTTGGAACGGAAATAAATTTTTCATTTGAGTTTTACTTACATCATGATGAGTAACGTTAGTTGAAATAACTATATCGCCGACTTTTACATCTGAATGTAATCCGCCAGCAACGCCCGTATTAATAATAGAGTCTACATCAAATTTATGAATTAATGTTTGCGCGCATGCAGCTGCATTTACTTTCCCTACACCAGAACGTGTAATAATTACTTCTATTCCCATGAATTCTCCAATATAAAAAGGCATTCCCGCTATCGTCTGTTCCTCTTGTATAACTAGTTTTTCTAAAAGTAAATCTATTTCAATTTGCATTGCTCCAATAATGCCGATTCTGTTCATGTATGTAGTCTCCTCTTTATTTATAAGTCGGCCAATATATTATGTAATACACCATAATTTTCAGCTATCCAATTCATTTCATCTGCAAAGCGTGAAGGTGGTACACTATGCTGATCCATATTGGCATGAATCCACCAAGTACTTTCCATGTACCAAAGGATTTGAATTGCCCGAACAATATTCCCTACTGGAAAGTCTACTTCATTGCGGTAACCTTCTAAAAATGATGCAACAAGACTCTTATTTAATACTCCGTCACTTAATGCACACGATATAACTACACGGCCAATATCTAACTCTACATAATCGTAATCCATGCGATCAAAATCAAGAATCGCTGATACTTTATCATTAAGAAACAAGAAATTATCTACCCATAAATCACGGTGCACCCATCCACATTTGCTATTATGAAATTGATCTACACTTACCAATTGTGTTGCCTCTTGTTGTAATTTTATATAAGGGAGAATGTGCTCTTTTCCTAGATTCTCTACTTCTCTCCTTTTATCTTCCCAATGTTTCAATCTTGCCTCTTTAGTAGGTGGAACAAATTTAGGATTTTCTCCTTTTATTAAAGAGCCATCATTTAACAAGTTATGCATATAACCTATCGTCTGACCAAGAGAGTGAATTTCCTTTTGATTCACTTTTCCTGGTGAAACTAAGCTACCTTCCTTATGTTCTAATACTATAAATCTTTCATCACTTTTTGATATATGCATTACATTATTTTTATAAATTAATACCTTTGGACAACTTACACCATTATTATGTAATCTTTGCTGTTGTTGTAATGCTTGTATTAAAAGGTCCGAGTTATACATTTTGTACCGTTCTTGATTATATTGCTTTAATACAAAATCCCCTGCATCCGTTTCGAGTTTCCACTTCAAATTTAGCCAACCACGATGAATAGGTATTGCATTTCGAATTTTAAATTCAAATAAAGTTTCGCATTCTACTTTCAACTCTTGAAAAATGATTGTAGCTTTTTCATTAGATAACGGCTCTATCATCTTACTTGTCCTTTCTTAACTTGGCATTCCTTTCACTCTCTCTAACATAACCGACAATAAAAATTTCGGAAGTACAAGTTGTCTCTTTAACCTTTTTGGCTGTGAGAGTAACCTATACAGCCATTCAGTTCCAGTATCCCTCATTATTTTCGGCGCTCTTTTTACAGTACCAGATATTATATCAATCATGCCTCCGATACCAATAGATAGCGGAACGTTTAATGTTTGTATGTTTTCATAGATGAACTCTTCTTGTTTTGGTGAACCTAGTCCTACGAGTAGTAAATGCGGCTTGAATTGCTTAATTTTTATTTTTATTTTTTCTATTTCTTCACCATTTACAAATCCATGCTGTCCTTTAAACTGTGCTCCTGGGAACTGCTCATTTAATTTTTCTAATGCCTTTTTATTACTTTCTGGAGCGGCTCCAAAAAGAAAGACACGATATTCATTGTCGTTACAATATTTTATTAAATCGTGAGTTAAATCCGCCCCAGTAACACGTTCTTTCAAAGTTCCTTTTAATATTTTCGAGCCAATTATGACACCAATCCCGTCCGCTGTTATTAAATCCGCAGATAGTAACATCTTTTTAAACTGCTTTGATTTTTCCGTATTTTCCTTTGCAGACATAACAATTTCAGGATTTGCAGTTACTACAAACCTTGGTTTCTCTTGCTGCTCATGTAGCCAACCTTTTAATAAACTTATAGCTTTTGCATATTCTAAAGTTGAAAAAGGTATACCTTTTATAAACTGCTGATCCACTATACTCTCTCCTTAAATAAGCTGCAAATATTCATCAATGTCTTTAGAAATTTGAATAAAAGCCTTATTCCAAAATTCATAATTCCTTATATCTATTTCAAAATATTTTTTCATAAGCTCCTCTACTGGAGCCTTTCCTGTTTCTCGTAAAAACTCTTTATATTTCGGATGAAAAGTACCTTTACTTTCTTGAGCTATTTCTAATAAACTAAAACTTACTAAATATCCAAATGTGTATGGATAATTGTAAAAAGGAACATCTGCTATATAAAATTGAATATATTTCATCCATACAAACGGCTGGTATTCACTTAAAGCATTTCCATATGCTTCTTTTTGTGCCATTATAGATAATTTCTCAATTTCATCAGCACTTAATGGACCCTCTTTACATTTTTCATAAAATGTTCTTTCAAACTGATACGATGCTCGTATTGCCATTACATAATTAAAACTATTTCTTATTTTCCAGCTAAGCAATGCCTTTTTCATATCTTTACTATCCGTTGTTTCAATTAGATAATTTAAGAGTACCGTTTCAAAGAAAATAGATGCTGATTCAGCCGTACTCATCGGCAAATAATCATCTAAAAAAGATGTAGATTGTTCAAAACTCATATTATAAAAATGCCAAGCATGTCCTAATTCATGAGCGAGCACTCTTACACTATCTATACTCCCATCATAACGCATGGAGATTCTCGATTCTTTCTCACTGAAAAATGGAGCACAAAACCCACCTGATGGTTTATTCTCTCTCGGTTCAGCATCTATCCATCCACTTTCTATCGCATTACGTGCAAATTCTGCTAATTCTTCATCAATATTCTTACATGCATCATAAACGTTTTGTACTGCTACTGAAAAAGGAATAGTAACCTCATTACTTTCCTTTACTGTCATAAGTTCATGCCATGTAATCGAAGCCTTCCCTTTCTTATACATGTTTAAAGCACTTACTAATTTATCAAGATTTTCTTCTGTCACATTCCACATTTGTAATAATACAGTTTCTGAAATGCCATTCGCATGAAAAGATTGTGTTAAAATCTCTCTATCTTCTATGTCATTACTCTTTGTATTACGCAATCTTCCTATTTGATTTAATACAGTAGCAAAGATTTCTTTTTCTTTATTTAATGCATTTGTAAGTAACTCGAATACTTCTAATCTTTCCTTTTCATTATCACTATTCATTGCAATAGTATTTGCTTGTCCAAAGGATAAAAGTTTATTATTGTGCTCTATTTCTATTCTATCCCGTAATTGTATGTACATATTTTCCCACGCATTAAGTTCATCTTTTATTAACTTAGTATTATCTGAAGTTTCCACTTCATTATGTTTTATTACTTGCTGTACTTCACTTTTTAGTTCCTTCACTTTCACAGTCAATTTAGTAAGGTCAGATGAAACACTTTCTTCAACCGATTGACAGTAGAAATAGTATTCCGCTTTTTCAATAGCTTGTATAAGCTTTGAAAGAACCTCTACATCTTTTGTTACAAAATATTGCTCTTTCAACTCCAAAATCGGAAATAGAATATCCTCATTCAAATACAATCGATTTAAATCCCATCTAGAAATTTCTTGCATTTTTATAGCCGCCTCCTATTTTTACAAATAGTTACAGATATTTCTCCCTACACAATTATATATGAAATAGCAAAATTTCGATATCATTAAATATTCAGATTCCTATAAATACATTCGTATTTATACTCTTTTCTTCTACCATTAAGTATCATTCCACATATAAAAAATACTCCCTCTACAAGAGGGCATTTGATATAGGAAAACTTCAAAGATTTTATCTTCATCAATACCATATCGACCGATTATCACAGATTAAAAAATAAAAAAGGATTGATCAAAAGATCAATCCTTTACTCTACTTCATTTAAGAAAAATAACGTTATAACGCCAGGACCTGTATGTGCTCCGATTGCTGCACCAATTGTATTTACGATAAATACTTCACAGCCAAATCTTTCCGTAATTAATGATTTTAATGCTTCAGCTGTTTCTAAGTCGTCGCCATGAGTCATAGCAATTGTTTGACCTTTAAGGTCTTTTCCGCGCTCTTCCATAATATCTACAATTCGGCCAAGTACTTTCTTTTTCCCTCGTACCTTTTCAAGTGGTACAAGTTTTCCTTCTTCCACGTTTAAGATCGGCTTAATGTTTAGTAAACCACCGATAAAACCAGCTACTTTACTTAAACGTCCACCTCTAACAAGGTACTGTAAGTCAGCTACAGTAAAGATGTGCTCCATATGGTTCATTAGAAAAGCGACACGGTTTAAAATATCTTCTTTTAATGCGCCGTCTTTTGCCATTTTAGCAGCTTCTAAAACGACAAGACCTTGACCAAGCGAAGCACATTTCGTATCAATAATTTCTAAATCTAAATCTGCATATGTTTCTTTTACTTCCTCTTTAATGACAACTGATGATTGATATGTACCAGATAGTTCAGATGAAAAAGCTAAATATATACAAGGATTACCTTCTTTTGCATAAGAAACAAATTTTTCTTGGAAAGTTTCAAGTGAAGGCAATGACGTTCTATAAACAGCGCCTTCTCTCATTTTTTGCAATAATGTAACTGACTCTAATGTTACTCCATCTAAATACTCTGTTTCTGCTTCATCATATACACGGAGTGGAATTAAATCAATATCATATGCTTGCAGCAATTCTACTGGTAAATCCGCCGCACTATCCGTAATGATTTTAACACCCATTTTTAAACCTCTATTCTGTTATAAATATAAAATAATAAAATAAAAATAGTACTTTTAAATTATATACGTAAAACTTAAATGAAGAAAGGAAAACACTTTATATTGTATGCACTATTCTTCAAAACTTGAACTATTAATGAAAATTATGCGATTCCAACTACTTTTTCCCTAAAATTATTTTCTATATAATGAAAATAGCGCAATTTGGCCAAAGGAGGATGCACATGAGTATTCAACTAGCTACATCTAATGATTTAGAATGGATTAATAATCAATATGAATCGATAGGGTTTGTAAGAAGTGATTTAAAGAGAGATAAAGTTGCAATTATTACATATAACAACGAGTATGCAGGTGTTGGACGATTAGTCCAACTAGATGCAGATACTTTAGAAATGGGCGGAATTTTTATTCTGCCTCAATTTAGAGGGCTACAATTAGCTGGTGAGCTTGTTTCATTTTTAGTAGAAACTGCGAGAAAATCACAAATACAAGATGTATATTGTCTTCCTTTTGAGGAATTAGAAAACTTTTATAAGAAATATGGCTATACTGAAGTCGATACTACGAAAGAAGCAGTCCATCCAATTATTCTAAAAAAATATAATTGGTGTTTGGAGAACTACGAAAAACACGTTCTACTATTTAAATTGTAAATGTAATAAAGTGAAACTTTAATCAGTGGGGGTTTTACTGCCCTTTAATGCGGAATAAAAAAGTATATTCTCAATCGTTTTTCTATCAGTACTCCTAATCGGAGCCTAAGGATTAATCAAAGATATTTTATCTCTCCTTTTATAAATGGCTGATTAAAACTTAATGTTCCGTCAATACTATAGGTAACATGATTGTATTTCTCCATTCTCCCTTGGAGAGGAGCAGTTAGCTTTTGCTAGCTGCTCTTTTATTTTTTCAAAAAGTTACATAAATATCTTTAATTCCAAACATTCAAAAGATAAAATGTGATAAGATTGTTATGAAGATATTTACCAACTAATAAATGCGCCCTAGACTTATGTACTAGGGTGCATTTATTTTTTAGTATGTAATTCCTTCACTCATCTATTATCCACAAAATAAGTATCATACGCTTTATCAAAAACATATCCTAACTTTTCTGCCAGGTTAGCAGATGTAGTATTCGCTGCGTCCCAGTTTGGATACTTTCCATTTTCTAAGCAATCCAATATAAGAGCTGCACTAACTACAGTTGCCAAACCTTTTCTTCTATGATTGTGATCAGTCGCTACTTCAATTTCAATTCCATCATTATAAATACTATACGAGGATGCACCGCATACAACTTCTCCGTTATATAAAATGCTATAACCTATACCACGGTTTATATAATCTTCTACCGACTGAAATTGACTTGTAAAATCTTCGGAGATCTTATGTAATGTAGGGCTATTTGCGATATGCTCATCTATTCTTTTTAACTCATATCCTTTTGGAAGTATTGATATAAAAGACTGTAATTTTGAACGATTAAAACCTTCTGAATTTCGTTTGAACTTATAGCGTAAAAACTTATCTATTTTTCTTTCATGGAATGTTTCTAAGCGTTGTTTCCACTCTTCACTATTTACGATAACTAAAATTCTTTCAGGAATATTACGTAATAACTCTTCTATTTCTTGCACATTTGGGTCTCCAGCGTAAAATGTGAAAATTCCTACCGTAACTTGTGCTACTGTTGGATTTTCAAGATCATTTACCCAAGCAGTACCCATATGCCCTTGTAAATAAGAAAGTAAAACAACGTTATTGAAATCATTAAACATAGAAACTAGTTTTTTTCTTGTATGCATATCCGCTTCATATATCATTTACATTCCCGCCTTCTATAAAATCAATCTTATTCTAAATCTTTAAGAATCAACTTATATAATTTTTCAATCGACCATTTACCATATAAGCAAACACCTATCAAACTAAATTTTTATATAATTATAAATCATTCGCAAATATAAAATTATTATAACATCTAATAAAAAAAGAGTACCTCACTTTTTCGACTTCAGAATATATATCTTATTATCTAAATGAAACCTATTTGTTGATAAAGTTTTAACCATATATCCAATTAAGCTGAATAAATGTAAGATTAATTTATAAATAAGCTTTTTAAGGGGGATTATAAAATGTCTGATTTCTATTCTCGTCTTTCAAAAAGTGATGCCGCTGTTCTTTTAGTGGATCATCAAACTGGTCTTATCTCCAGCCTTGTGCGTGACTACGGTGTTGATGAGTTCAAGAACAATGTTTTAGCGCTTGCTAATACCGCTAATTTTTTTGATTTACCAGTTATTTTAACAACTAGCTTCGAAGACGGTCCTAATGGTCCACTTATGCAAGAATTAATTGAATTATTTCCGAATGCGTCTAAAATAGCGCGCCCTGGACAAATTAATGCATGGGACAATGAAGAGTTTGTCAAAGCTATTGAGGCAACTGGTAAAAAACAATTAATTATCGCAGGAGTAGTTACTGATGTTTGTGTTGCTTTCCCAGCGTTATCAGCTGTAAAGGCAGGTTATGAAGTGTTTGTTGTAACCGATGCATCCGGAACTTTTAGTAAACAAGTTGCTGATGCTGCCCTAATGCGCATGGCCCACGGAGGAGTCCAATTAATGAACTGGTTTAGCGTGGCAGCAGAATTACAGCGTGACTGGCGAAATGATATTGAAGGCTTTGGAAATTTACTTGCTAAACATCTCCCAAGTTACCAAAATATCATCGGAAGCTATAGGACAGCTCAAAAAGAATTTAGTAAATAATTCAATTCTTGATCAAACATTATATCAGTTTTGGAAAACTTTACAAAAACAATAAAGACTTCTAAGAGCTAATTACATAATTAAAAAAGGGCTGCTTAAATAGCCCTTTTCTTATTTGTTTTACCTATATTATCTGTTACGCCCTTACTATATTTAGATTACTTAAATAGTATTTCCCTAGCTTTACTGAAATAATTTATTGTAATAAACAGTTCTGTAATAGGAAATTACTCTTACCTATTAATAATTAACTTTTAACACTCCTATTAACAAAGCACTTACTTTAATACTACAATCCACCTCATATATGTAAAAACCCTCAATATAATGTAAGAGGGTTAATCAATAGATATGTTATAACTCATTTTTATAAATAAAAGATTCCGTCGCGCCGTTCTTATATACTTTAGTCAATTTAACAACCGATTTGTACGTGTTATCGTCATCCTTTATCATTTTTTTCAGATCTTCTATTTCGGCATTACCAGTTCCACTATCTATTTTTAAACAGTTCGAAATGGAAAGGTATCCACTTGATGCCAATATAAAAATAAAAATTGCATCAGGAAAATTAATAAATAACAATCCGTAGTTTAAAGGATCTCCAGCTGGATGCGATAAAAGCAATCGAAAACCTAACAGTTCAGGCACTTGAACGAAATCCCTAGAAACAATCGCCTCGCCTACTATAGTAATTTGCTTTACTACATTCCCAAGTTCATCTGTAAATTCAGTACATCTAGGTGGATTAATTGTTGTTGCTTGGAAAGACACATTTAATTCCGGATTATTAAAATCGAAAAAGATTCTACTCCCCTCCGTTAAACATTGCGGGCAAACATTTCCTAGCAGGCTAAAGTCCTCTTCAATATATTTAACTTTCGATTTGCAACTACAAACTTTTCCTATTCGGATTGCATCAATTTTTGAGCAATCTACAAAAATAACCTCACTGTCTTCTTGTACGAATGATACAATCCCTTTCATCGCATTAAATGAAAGAAAATAGGATACAACGATTTCGTTTCCTGCTATTACAATACTTTCAACTTTAGTATACGGTTCTAGACTTTGTAAAAATTCACATATACTATTTTGGCAACATCCACAATCACGTTTCGGCTCACAATCCACTTACACTCCATCCCTTCTCTATATAGAATAACTAATACATATATATGAAAGGAAAACAAAAAAGCTTGGACAATATAACTTTAACGTAGGAATATCGTTTATTCATAATATTAGTAAGGTAATTACACCAATAATGAGTAAGAACACATAATTTTTACTATAAATACATATAACAATTTCATCTTTCATGAAAAAAACGTTATAATGAAGTGTAGCCTCTACGATTACGTTATAAAGGAGATTAAAACAATGGCTAAAATTAAAGTATACCAAGTAAAAGAAGAAAATATGGAAGTAGTAAAAAACATCATTGATGTTGAGGAACAAAACCCAACTGCTGAAAACTTACAAAATCTATACGCATGTGTATTAGAAACTGAAGATATGGCATTGCCTGAATCATACATTGAAGAAGATATCTTAATTGATTCTATGGAAGTTATGGTTAACGCTTCTCAAAGCAAAGTAAGAGACTTAGGTGCATACGATGTAATCGAAGTTCAAAACAAAGGTAAGAAAACACAAATTTTATTACTTGCAGACGAAGAATACGAAATTATCGAAGGCTAATCTAACACCATACATACGAAAAAGCTCCTTTCCAATTGGAAAGGAGCTTTTTCATTACGCTTTTGATGTTTCGCTCTTTTTATTTTTTTGTTGTTTCTTAATTACCATGCGCTCATTTCCCATAAAGAAAATGAATATGAATGCTAATCCAGCTGGTACCAATGCCCACATGAATGTTTGAACAATTGAACTAGAAAGAGCGTCAATAATCTTATCTAATATTTGCGGAGGTATTTGAGATCTTGCCGATTCTGATAAAATGGCTCTTGAATCCCCTAATTTTGTATTCATTCCCCCGCTCATACCTTTAAACGCTTCTTCTAATTGATCTTGGAAACCTGTTCTTTGGATCATTCCGAAGATTGTAATACCAAGTGTCATACCTAATGAACGAATGAAATTACTCGTCGAAGTCGCAGACCCGCGCTGTTCCATACCGAAGTTGTGAATAGCTGCCATACTTAGTACAGAGAATGAGAAACCGACTCCAAATCCGATAATAATCATATAAACTGTTAATAATGCACGACTTGTTTCTGGCGTTAACGTGCTTAATAAGAATAATCCAATTAGCATAATAACCGCAGAAATAATCATGATGTTTCGGTAGCTAAGTTTAGTTGTTAAAAATCCGCCTAACTGCGCTGTTACGACTGATCCTAACATCATCGGTAAAAGTAATAATCCTGAGTTTGTTGCGGTACCACCGTATACACCTTGAATAAATAACGGAATGTACACAGTTGCTGACATAAACGCAGCTCCGTAACATAAAGCAATAATTGTACTCATTCCGAACAAACGTTGTTTAAACATCTCAAATGAAATGATCGGTTCTTCTACTTTACGTTCAATAAAAATGAATGCAATAATTAAAATAGCGAATCCACCAAATAAACTTAAAATAAAGTTAGAATCCCAATCATACTTTTGTCCGCCAAGTTCAAGTGCAAACATTAAAGAAACTACTGCACCAACTAAAGTAATTGCGCCAAACCAATCAATTTTTTGCTTTCTATAAACTCGTGATTCTTTATAAAAGAATGTAATAAAAATAAGTGCTAAAATGCCAAGTGGTAAGTTAATATAAAATACCCAGTGCCAGCTTATGTAATCTGTAATATACGCACCAAGTAACGGCCCAAAAATACTTGATAAACCAAATACCGCTCCGAATAACCCACCCATTTTCCCGCGCTTTTCAGGAGGGAAAATATCAAAAACGATAGTAAACGCGATCGGCACTAATGCCCCGCCGCCAATACCTTGAATCGCACGATAAATACCTAACTGTGTAATATTTTCAGCAGTACCACAAAGTGCCGAACCAATCATAAAGACGATTAAACCAAAAATAAAAAATCTCTTTCTACCATACATATCTGATAGTTTACCGAATATCGGCATACCTGCCATTTCTGCGACCATATAGGCAGAAACGACCCATACAAAGTTTTCAAGGCCTCCTAAGTCACCAACAATCGTGCCCATCGCTGTTACGACAATGGTATTATCCATTGATGCCATTAAAATACCTAGCAATAAGCCCGCCACAACAAAGCCGAGCTTATTATTCTTCTCAACCATAACCTTGCTCTCCCTCGTACTACTTATATTTGTTTATGTTCTTTTACAACTGCATTACCTTTTTGGTTAAAACTAGTATGATATTCTACAACACTAATTTCACATCCTGGACCAATGGTAACGTTGTTTCCTCTTACCACTTCAGCAATCGTATGCTCTAAATAAATCTCATCTCCTTCAATGATAGACGTTTGGAGGCTTCCAGCATGATTTGTAAATGGAATAAATCTCGCTTTTTTACGAACGGTAATCTTCTTACCGCCAATTTCTCTTACTTTGCTACCTTCATAACGAAGTGAAATTTCAATATTTTCAGCATTAAGTAATCCATCACTTTCAAGGCCACCAGTTAGTGATAGTTCTTCAACTTCAATATCTCCTTTTACATTTAAAGCGCCTTTCACATCTACGAAATCACCAGTTAATTTCCCCTTAACTTCTATCATACCTCTTACTTTTATTTTTTCAATATGAGCATCACTATGCATTTGTGTATTTCCGTATACTTTTACATATTCCGCATCTACATTTCCTTGTACTTCACTATCTCCATACACGACATAACTTTTCACTTTCATATTACCGCACACTTCACTCGTGCCGTACGTTTTAAATTCATTACAGCTCATGTCATTAGAAATCGTTCCTTCACCGCGAATCTTCACTTTATTATAATCTCCGCCTGCTGAACTACCAGAACCATTAACAGTAAGACTATGTTGATGTTCCATATCATTTTCTCCCTTCCATTAAATCTGCTTAATTTCTTTTACATTTGCGCTTTTATCAACAGTAAGAACACCCGTATATTCGATCAGTTCAATCTCACAGTTCGGTCCTACCGTAACATTATTTCCTCTTACCGTTCTTATGTGAGCATAATCAATATCGATATTGTCACCTTCTAATAGTTCAGCCTCTAATTGCATACCAAATACTGATTTAAACAGCCTACTAAAAGTACTTAGTCTATGTTTTACTTTAATCGTTTGACCACCAATTTCTTTCGCTCGACATGTACCGTGAATATTAATATTTATTTCATCAGCGCTTAGTAATCCACCAATTGTAAATTGTCCTTCTGAAGAAAACGTATCCACTTCACAATTACCATCAATTGTCGCTTGACCATTGAATTTAAATTCTTCACCAGTAACATTTCCACCTACCGTACCTTTTCCTGCAATTTTCAAACTGTTTGCCTTCACATCTTGCGTAATTGTTGCTTTTCCATCAATTCGCATCGTTTCAGCATGAACTGTACCGTCGATTTTACCTGATCCACTAATTCTTGCATTGCTACTTTTCAAATTTCCAGTAACGGCACCGTAACCGTTACATTCAAATTGGTCACATTCAACATTTCCATTCACAGTACCTTTTCCGTTTAATTGCACTTTATGAAACTCGCCACCATTCGATGAACCGTAACCATTTATAATCAAATTATCTGTACGCATACTTTCTCCTCCACTACAACAATTTCGTTTTTAATGCTTCGGTATATTTCATAATCGCTTCGCGTAAAACGATTTTAGTGCCTTTTTCAAAAATTAAATCTTCCACGTTTGAAACTAATAAACATGTAGAAATCCCTAACTTTCGTACAATGATTAAATCACAAGTTTTATGTTTAATTGCTTCATAATTTTCACGTAAAACTTGCAAGACCATTTTTCCTTCTTCTAAACTAATATCTCCCGATTGTAATAATTCTTCTAACATGTACACATAAAGAATATCTACAAATTGAAACTCTGCTGTTTTATTCGTTTGTTCTATGAAAAATTGTAAAACTGGTTCTGATGCAATCTCCTTACGTAAAATGTCTTCCTTTGTTAAAAGAATTTCTCTCACACTCGGTGAAAACATATTCGCTAGTTCATCAAGTGATAAATCCTCTTTCATCGTTTGGATTTTATCAATACGCTCTAATATCTTTTCTTTCGGAAAAAATGTCTCTTGACCCGTGAATGTTGACTTTCGTACAAACCAATCTTCCGGTATTAAATTTTTTCTTTTCCACCTATATAACTGTCCGTATGAAATGCCAGTTAGTTCTAATAAATCTTTTTTTGAAATCAAATCTGTACTCAACTGTATAACACTCCTTCCTGATAACAATGTAACATAACACTGTTACGCTGTAAATAGACTTTTATCACAAGTAGCGTAACAATGTGTAAAACAAACCTATTCCCACATACAAAAAAGGCTCTTACACATCTTATGAAAATGCGCAAAAGCCCTTATATATCAAGATTTAAACCAAATATTATAAAAATCAATCCAACCTTGTGAATTAATCATTATATTTTGGACTTTTTCATGTGTACTTACCTCTTGTTTATTACGATACAAAGGAATAATATGAATTTGACGTAACAAAGTATCCTCAATATCGCGTAACAATGTAACTCTTTTCTCTAATTCTTCTTGTTTAAAATAAATAGACAACTTTTCATAAAAGTCCATGTTGCTTTGTCCATGAATAAAACTATTTTTTGTAAGAAACATATATAATAGACTATCTTCTATTCGTTCGCTTATTGTGGCACTATCATGCATCATATCAGCCTTTTGTATCGTACTTACTTCCAATAGCTCTTCTATATCAAGAAAATTATTTTCTACACGAATCCCGTACTTCGCACACTCTTTTTGTATCCATTGTGCATCTTCAACATGATCTCGTCCTGTAAATGTGTAGAGCTGTAGCACTTCATTATGATAAGTACTCCTTTTAATTAAACTTTCTACATCTTCCTCAATCTCTACAATGCTTTCACCTGCTAATATTAGTTTCTTTGCCACTTCTCCACGTTCTCCGCCGAGTTCTTGAACGATTGTATAACCATGAATGATTTTATATAACGCTTTCCGAAATAACTCATCTTGCATTGGTCCTTCTTTCGTAAGATTACATGTTATATATGTCACGTTCGACTCAAGCCGAGACAATTCTTTATTATGTTTTTCTTTATCTTTATACTGCGCCTTTACTAAAACATCTTATGTACTTACACCTTGTTCTACATTCCACAACTCAACACGATCTAAAAAAGGGCTTTCACGAAAATATAAAGGATGACCTTCTAAAATGAACAGATTTTCATTACTTTTATATAATTGAAAAGGCCCTGTTCCAATTAGCTCTCCTGCTTCATCTTCATTCACGATAGAACACTGTTCTGCACTTATCATATGTAAAAACATTTTATTTTCCGTATGTAATTGAATTTCGACAACATAGTCATCCACTGAACGGATACTTTCAACGTGTTGTAACATCCATGCGTGTGCATTATTTTCCAGCTTCATAAATCGATTCAATGAGTATATAACATCATGTGCAGTAAGTTGTTTTCCATTCTGAAAGTGAACTCCTTTTCGTAAATAAAACGTCCATATTTTTTCAGCGTCATTATATTCCCAGTGAAATGCCAGTCTTGGCTCTATAATGTTTGTATTACCGTCTACATACACGAGTGTGTCGAATATATGTTTTACCATATGACATTCTGAACGCATTGTAGCGTATACAGGATCTAATGTGATATCTAAATTCATTTGTACTTGCAACCGGAGTACATCTCTTCTCCCTTCAGATGTCATTTCAATCTTATGACCAAATATTGAATCCACCCAGCAGTGATATTCTCCCTTTACTGACGGAAAATGTGAGCTATAGCGTTCCACAAATATGCTTCCGCTTTTCACATCCCCTTTTTTCGTTATTTCTTTTCCTCTATCTAAAATTAAAGATATCGGGTGCTTTTGAAATATTAACTTAGAACGATTTCCCCTGCCGCGACCTGGAAACCACTTGATCCAATTTAACTCATCTAATTTTTTTATAATTAATTTACTATTACGCTCTGTACAAAATAATGTTTCAGATATATTTTGCACTGTTACTTCCAATCGTGCTCCCTCTTTTTTCCCTTTTCCATAAGCAATCCATAGTTCAATGTATTGATCTAAAATAAACATCATAATCCCCCTAAAAGGTGAAAAATACTCCCTATTGTTTCTACCCTTTTTCCAATTCTTCTTTCATCTTATCATTTCAATATAGAAAGGAGGAATTAATATTGAATTATCTCTTACTTCGTTACAATAAACCTATTTTTATTAGACTGTGTGGTGAATTATTAACCCGAACGACTGAATCTATGCTAGCTATCATTATGATTATTTACGTTAATAAAATGTTAAACGGCAATGTAATAATAACTATGCTGATTTTCGGATTACAGCCACTTTCAGACATTTTATTTACACTTATTGCTGGAGGGATTACTGATAAATATGGTCGAAAAAAGATTATGTTACTCGGCTTATTGCTACAAAGTGTTGCAATCGGTAGTTTCGTTTTCGCTCAATCCGTTTTTATATTTGTACTGTTATATGTCATTAATGGCATTGGCCGTTCCTTATATATTCCGGCTCAACGTGCACAAATTGCTGATTTAACAAAAAAAGAGCAGCAAGCAGAAATTTTTGCTCTTCTACAAACGATGGGAGCAATTGGATCTGTAATCGGCCCTTTAATCGGTGCAAGTTTTTATAATACTCACCCAGAATATTTATTTATCGTGCAAAGCGTAACCCTTACGATATATGCCGTTGTTGTTTGGACACAGCTCCCAGAAACCGTTCCACCTATAAGTAAGTCAAAACAAACAGTTGAGGCAAGTTCACCAAAGCAATTTGTTTTTAAACATTACGCCATATTCGGTCTTATGGTTTCTACACTTCCTATTAGCTTTTTTTATGCACAAACTGAGACGAATTATCGTATTTTCGCAGAACATGTATTTCCTAATCTCGTATTCATACTCGCATTTATTTCAACATGCAAAGCCATTTTGGAAATCATTCTACAAATCTTCCTCGTAAAATGGTCTGAACGATTTTCTATGGCGAAAATCATCCTTATTTCTTATACCTGCTTTACAATAGCTGCAGTTGGCTTTAGTTATTCAACGACGATATTGTCGTTATTCTTCACCTTACTCTTTTTAGTCATTGGAGAAAGTATTGCTCTAAACCATTTATTACGATTCGTTTCAGAAATTGCACCTCCTGATAAACGTGGGTTATATTTTTCAATTTACGGTATACATTGGGATATATCTCGAACGTGTGGACCAGTTATTGGTGCAGTTTTATTAAGTAAACTAAGTGGTAGTATGCTTTTTTATATTTGCGCTTGCTTCTTATTAGTTGGGGGCATCGTTCAAGCACTGTTTGTTCAACATTTGGAACGTAAAAAAATCGTGAACCATCCTACACATAATTTATAGGTTACTACTTTTTCAGTAGGTCAACATTCCTTATTGGATGCATGCAAAAAAACAAAAGTGAAGTATTTCGCATATGAAAGGAGACGTTCCTTGTTTACAACTAAAAACACCTCACTTAAAGAAAGTGAGGTGTTTTTGAAATCACTTAATTTCTTATCCTGCCATTTTATTAATACTATCCTCTGGTGAAAATACGGAAATATGATCTACCTTACCAGTCGATTTTGAAATGACAAATTTCAATTCATACTGTTTATTTACTTTGTATACATATATTTTGTCTTCACCATTCTCTTTAACTGAAGATGGTTTTCCTAATGCTTTTTCAATTGCTTGTAATGTAATCGATTTTAGTTCTGCATGATATGAGCGTACATCAAAAACTTGTGACCCTTTATTAAATCCAAAAACAACATTTTTATTTGTAAAAGTTGCATATATTCCGTTCCCTGCTTGTTCGGTTTTATTCGCTTTCCCCCATGCTTTTTCTATTTCTTCAATATCCCCTGTATGGGCTCCAAATGGTACATTAGGTACTTTTCCTTCTTTTGCTAATTCAAACAAATCTTTAACGTGGTTAATCGATTTTTGATTAAATGTTCTATTTTTCGAATCTGGCTCAGTTGATGGTTTTGTTGTTTTTTCATTACTTGGTTTTGCTTCAGGATTTTTCTGTTCTTCTGAAGAATTGCTTTGTTCATTTTTATTATTTTCCAAGGTCGGATTTGTTTCCTTTTTTTCGTCTGTCCCTTTACATGCTGCTAGCGCAAACATGCATGCTAAAGCCAAAAATAACATGACTATTTTCAAATACCCTTTCATCATTTTACCCCCTATTGCATCTTATTCATTTCGATAACCAACCCATTACACTACTTTTCAAATTATGTTTGTTCCAAAAAGTCAGTGCTTCATTCTCTCCAAAGGCTTGTACAAAATATGTTACAAGAGCTGTTCCTAAAAAGTAACCAAGTCTGTTATATCCGAAATAACTACCTCCCGATAAACGGAACCATTCTTTCTCTTTTTCATCTGTCCATCCTTCAACATAATCTTGTAAAAAACGTTTCTTTATTTTCTCTTCATTTTCTTTATAATATTGTAGCCATGGATCACCCTCACTATTATATGAATAGTAAACAGACTCATTTAAATCTTTAACGATTTTTTTTGATAAATAAGTTGCAACACCTTCACGATACAAACTTACCGACGCATCGGTCCACTCAGCCCTAGTCCAATCCATCCCATTATTTTGTAGCATAACATTATGATATATATGACCTATTTCGTGAGCAGCAATAACACGAAGATGATTCAAATCAGGAGATAATTTTTCTGCCGCAAAAAATATGTCTCCAATGATTTCCCTTTCTACAAATGCATTTGAACCAAATCCTCCAACGAATAAATGAAATTTCATATTTACATCAAAGTTATATTTATTACGATATTCATTTGTTACCTCTTGAATAATGATTGGTAATGATTCTGCAATAATACGAATATCTTCTATTTTTGCGGGATATTGTTTAATGGCATTTGAAAGACGTTCTTTCGTTTTAGGACAATGATACTTAAAGTATTCTTCAAATATCTCTGAATGTGAAGTAAAGTATCGATTAAGGACTTCTAATTCTAAATCGTCACTTTCCCATAATTTTAAAAAACTTGGAATTATATTGTTAATCACTGTATTCATCTCCTTATTTAAACCTTCTCTTCTCAATGATAATATCCTCTATCTATAACTTAAAACATGCTGTCACAACAGCTCCTTGAAACAGAAAAAAACCAGTAGGAAGTGATTACTCTTTTCCTACTGGTTGAAATGAAATTAAACGGTAAATCTTAGTTTCTTAAAAAATGTAGCGATAGCGCTTTTTACAGTTTCAAAATTATAAGCAAATGCATTATCTCCACTTAATGATGAAATACATGTTAAACCTGCAGCTTTAATAAAAGCTTTTACATCTACAAGCATAGAATTAGCCTCCATGAATTTAATTATAATCATTATAACAGGTGTTTTACGATGCTAACATGAAAGTAATAAATAATCCTACTTAACAAATAAATTTCTATTATTAATTTATCCCGATATTTGCCGGGCAGTAAGATCCCCACGTGGAAGCAAAGAAGTTAGATGGGGGTAAGGGCTGCCCGTAAAAGCCCGATTGGTAGGGCTAATAATCAGTGGGGATGAACCCCCCCACTGATTAAAGCTTCACTTTATTTAGCTCAAAGTACACCATTTCAATGTCATATAAAAAAGCTGCCCCAAAAGGACAGCTTTAAATATGTATATTACACTTCGATTGACTTACCGTCTTCAACAATATGATAAAGTAAGTGAGCTAAATGATGAATTGGACCATATTCTTCCTCTTCCTCATCTGTTTCACCTTGGTATTCCAGATCATTTAAGTATAGTGCTAAAAATTGATAGTATAGTTTTAAATCAAATCCATAACACGCAGTTGGTTCTTCATGATCTCCTTCATATTGTAACATTAAGTATTGATCATTTCCTTCTGCATCTTCTGCATCAAAGAATACGAAGAAGCCAACGTTTGTATCTAAATCAAATAAATGACGAGTACCTTTTTCAGTTGCTTTATTGAAGTCCTCTTCACTTAATTTATGTACTGTTGTCGCTTTTGCATTATCTTCTTGATGGAAATTTACTGTAAATGATTTCAATGCTGACACCTCCTGATTGTATAATACTAGCATAACATATAAAAAGGACTGCTTACAAATGTAAACAGTCCTGCTACATTCATTTCCGCATTGCTCGTAGTAAAAAACTCACAATGAAGATCAAAATAACCGCACCAATTAAAGCAGGAATGATTGCAAATCCGCCTATTACAGGACCGAAACTACCAAGTAATTTCGTACCAATCCAAGAACCGATAATACCAGCAATAATATTACCAATTACACCACCTGGTACATCCCTTCCAGTAATTAAGCTTGCAAACCATCCTAATAAACCACCAACGATTAAAGACCAAATCATATAATAACCTCCTTTATATTTAACCAATCAAAATATAATTAGAAACAATTGCTTACCATTAGTTATGTGACATTTTTCATAAGTTATTCATGCTGCTCAACTATAAGATTTTTGAGAATAATACACACCGATAAACTATTTTTCGAACTAACGATTTATCCGACTTGTTATTACACACATTAAGGACAATCTGGCTTCAATATTGTTCGCATAAACTCTTCTTTAAAAGCAGGATAGTTAAAACCAACAGCAATTCTCTGAATCGGCCGATCATCAAACCTTGTTGGTTCAGCTATTTTTCTAAAGTCAGCTACACTTTGGCCCCTAGTCACATCATTTGTCGTACTAATCCACACTGCCGATTTTTTATATTCGAAAATACTATCATTTATAAACGAGACAAACGGTAGTAAATCGTGTATAGGACTTCCACCAATACCCGGATATTCTTTTTTATAAAAATTCTCATAATAAAAATCAATCATTGGTTTAATGAGTTTCGCCTGTCCAGTTCCTTGTTTATCTATTATATTGGCCATTTCAGGCGTAATAAGCGCACCCTGTGTTACATTTAACGGGTATATAGTAGCGTTTTTCGCATATTTCATAACAATATTTGCTGCAATTGGATCACCATAAAAATTCGCTTCAGATACTGGTGTAACATTACCTGGAAATAGGAAAGCGCCGCCCATTATATAATACGAACAAATACGATCCATTATATTTGGATACAATAAAAATAACGTAGCAAGCGTCGTTAGTCTTCCTGTCGCCACAATTATAATATCTTCTGGACAAGGTTCGATTAATTTGATTAATTCACAAAAATTTTCTCGTTTACAAATTCTCATCTCAGGTGGAATAATAGGACCTAAACCGTGATCCCCATGGATTTCAGGGAAAAACAAAGGTTCTTCAGCTGTCATCGGCCTACTCGCACCTTCAATAATTTTCACTTGTGTAGCATAGTACCTTTCTAAAAAATAAACATTTTCCGTAACGATATCTCGTGATACATTCCCGTACTCTGCAACAATACCTAGAATATCTAATTTACATGTTTTATTTGCATAAATTAACGCTACGGCGTCATCAATACCAAAGTCTCCAAAAAAGATGATTTTCTTATTAACTATTCTCACCTCTCTTCAGCATAATCTACTATTATTATTATGTGAAAAAGACAAGGCGGTGAAACAGCGCAAACTAAAAAAGCCGCCTATTTATTGGCGACTTCAATCTTTTTATAAGACAAATATGCTAGTACATTTTTACTTGAATCGTATTTCGGGTTATTTCCTTTTCTTGGCTCTCTCATATGTGTCTTTTCAAATCCAGGAATGTCCGGCATTTTCCCCATAAATTCAAGCATTTCTTCCTCAGTACCTTCAATGCGTACACGAATCATTATAACTATTCCTCAATTCTCAGTTTCTCTGTACTTAGTATATCGTACTTCAGAAAGACTGCAACACATTTATCTTTTTATTGTTTTACTTTTTTTACATATAAACATAGCCATTTCAGTATAGAACGAATCTACTTTATTATTTTTAAGTTGAATATTAAAATATTCTTTCATTTCGTTTGGTGCTTTCATCATACATTCTGTTAATTTTTCACGCTTTTGTACAGGGACATCCATCATATTACACCACCAGTCAAAATCAAACTTCTTATCAAAAGTAAGACATGACTGCATTTGCAAACCGTTTTTTTCTAATAAAGTAAGCCATTCTGTCTTTTTTAGAGCTCGTTCATGACTTGGGTCCCGCTTTTTTTCTATAAAATTATAAAATGTATCATATTCATTATTTTCTGGCGAAACATTATCTATTAAGATGAACAATCCATTATCCTCCAACGTACGATTTACTTCATAAATAAATTGAGCCGGATTCGTAAAATGATGGGCTGCAATCCGGCATGTAATTGTATCAAAAAAATGGTCTACAAATGGTAAATCCTCTGCGTTTCCTGCTACAAAAGACACATTTTCATGACCATTCTGCTTTATAAAACCTTTTGCTTTTTCTAACATCTGTTCTGTTAAATCAAGTGCAACTACTTCTTCAAACATAGGTGCTAACATATTCGCAACATGTCCGCCACCAGTAGCAACATCAAGAAGACGATTATTATGGCGAGATTCAACTTGTTGAACTACATGCTGTAAGTCCTGTCCTTTAGCATGTATTTTACTATTCACATACTTATCTGCATTTCTGCCAAACTGTTTTTTCACAAGTTCTTCTTTACTCATATTATCATCTTCTTTCTATTGTTATTTACATATACGATTCATATAATTATTACAATTCTCTTCATGTATTTTCAAATCCTCTTTTCATCTCACTTCTCATCACATTTACCTAGCATTAAAATAGCATAATTTTACGTTTTGCTATTAAACAAAAAAGGCTACGGGAACTTGTCCCATAACCTGACTAAATATTTATTGCATTTTTGTTTCTTCGTATATGTCTATATAATATAAATCCTCTTTCAACTTCATAATAACATCTACTTCGTTATAAGTAGCCTCACGAGCATGTAAACCTAATTGATCCATGCCAATCCATATCCACCCAGGTGTATGATATAAAACATCTATGTTAAAATAATCTAATTTAGTAAGCTCCGATGTAATAAATTTATCTTTATTAGCGATTTGTTTATCTAGTAAACCGTATTCTTTTCCATTTTCAAATAGCGATATAAATTTCCCTACAATCGGATGTTCACGAACGATAAAATGATATTCCTTTTCCTCTACATTTGCCACAATCAAACGAGAAACAGATAAATCAGCCCCCGAATTCGACATATTTGTTTATTCACCTCCTTATATAGGTTCCTTCAATATAATAACAAATGAATATTCAAATTAAATTAATATAATGTAAAAAATAAAAAAGCTGACTTCCCTATAGAAATCAGCCTTTACAATTTGATCAACTTTATACTTTTACAAATCATTATAATGTTTCTTTTTCCTCATCATTTCCGGAAACTAAACTTTCTATAGCATCTGCTGTTACTTCCACTACAAATTCACAAATACCTGCTACAACTTCTCCAATTACTTCATCCATCTTTTTACCCCCTTATTTTATGTAACTTATTTGTAGTATAGAAGAAATTGATGAATGTAAACTATCGAAAAAGGTGACATAAACCTTACAGAATTGTAAGCTCTTTCATCCCTTTACCTCCCCCCTTTGAAACTCCAAGTATTTTTAGAAGACATATAGGCCATCATAATATGAAGCAAGTAATAATCAAGTATCAGGAGGCGTTTAATATGTATTACGTAAAATTAATTAAAGGTCAATCATTCTACGCTTTTGATCATCGTTTCTTAGTGTCTGAAGAAGAAAAGGTTTCAGAGAAAATTTATAATTACTTACGACGCAATGAATTTTTTGAAGTACGTAAAGAAGAATATTCTGCTTAATTACAAAAAGCATTAAGAAAAATATCATCTTATTGTGATATATTCTTGATGCTTTTATGTAAATTACTTCTTTTCAACAATTGTTGTGTACTCTATTAAAATATTCTAGTATTTGTCCAAGCTAATTCATCACTGCTTTCATATTTTAGTATATGAGGAGGTGACGAACATGACTCATATCATTGATTACCAAGCTACTCAACCTATTAGTAAAACTGGTGAAACAACTTTTGCAATTCCAGCTTCTCCAGATAAAGCAATTCTTGCACAAATTAAATTAAAAATTTCAAGAAGAGACGCACGTAATAATCGTGTGGAATTAATTGCTACAGTTGGAGTTGAAGGTATAACTGAGATTTCACAAGTTTTATTCCGAATTTTCCGTGATAACGTTGAAATTTTCAATGCACAAGTAGGTATTGAATCAACAGACTCTGAACAATTCTACGCTCAAACATTTCAAGCTATAGATCAAGATTTAAACTGCGGCACTCATGTATATTCATTAACTGTAGAAAACCTTACTAGTGGTGCAAGTGCAGAAGTTGTTGGTCCTCTATCTTTTAGCGCTTTAGCTATTGGACAAGAGCGTAAATGTTGCTAAGTGAAATTAATGTTTAATTTTGTACTTGAGAAAAGCAAGACGTAGTTATACGTTCTTGCTTTTTTATATTTATCCTTACTTTCTATTAGCTTTAATCATAATTTTTTGCATTTTGATTCACTTATTTCATCAATTAATACATTAAATTTTTGACAAATCAAAAAGATTGAAATCCAATTATGAAACACGTAATATAGACTCTGACTCTAAAAAAGTTCGTATAAAAATACTACATAAATAAGGAGGTTTTATATACGAGTTTTTCATTTTAAAAGACGGAGAGGTTTTATGTTATGTGGCGTAATAAAAACGTTTGGATTGTTTTAATTGGGGAGTTTATTGCAGGTCTAGGATTATGGCTTGGTATTCTTGGCAACCTTGAATTTATGCAAAAATATGTCCCTTCTGATTTCATGAAATCAGTTATATTATTTATCGGACTATTAGCCGGTGTTCTAGTTGGACCTATGGCTGGCCGTGTCATCGATCAGTATGAAAAGAAAAAAGTTCTTCTTTACGCTGGGTTTGGTCGAGTTTTAAGTGTTATTTTCATGTTTTTCGCTATTCAATTTGAAAGTATCGCATTTATGATTGCATTTATGGTTGCTCTTCAAATTTCAGCAGCATTTTATTTCCCTGCATTACAATCTGTAATTCCACTCATCGTACGTGAGCATGAGTTATTACAAATGAACGGTGTACATATGAATGTTGGTACAATTGCTCGTATTGCAGGTACTTCACTTGGTGGAATTCTTTTAGTTGTGATGAGTTTACAGTACATGTATGCCTTCTCAATGGCAGCATACGCCTTATTATTCCTCTCGACTTTCTTCCTACAATTTGAAGACAAGAAATCAACAGCACCAAGTAAACAAGCTGCAAAAGATAATAGCTTTATGGAAGTATTTCGTATTTTAAAAGGAATTCCTATTGCTTTTACAGCACTTATATTAAGTATCATCCCTCTATTATTTATAGCGGGGTTTAATTTAATGGTTATTAACATTAGCGAAATGCAACATGATCCTACAATTAAAGGGTTCATATATACAATTGAAGGTGTCGCATTTATGTTAGGTGCCTTCGTAATTAAACGTCTATCTGATCATTTCAAGCCTGAAAAATTACTATATTTCTTCGCAGTTTGTACTGCTTTTGCACACCTATCATTGTTCTTTAGCGATATAAAATGGATGGCTCTTACATCATTTGGTTTGTTTGGGTTTAGTGTTGGCTGCTTCTTCCCTATTATGTCGACGATTTTCCAAACGAAAGTTGAAAAAAGTTATCACGGTCGCCTCTTCTCATTCCGTAATATGTTTGAGAGGGTTATGTTCCAAATCGTCTTACTTGGCACAGGGTTCTTCTTAGATACAATTGGGTTGCAATATATGGTTCTCATCTTCGGAGTCGTTTCATTATTGATTATTTCTATTTCCCTTTCTAAGCAGAAAGATTATGAAAAACAGCATTCGCAATCTGCGAATTTATAAAATAAACAAAGAAGTATGGATATAATATTGAATCCATACTTCTTTGTTTTATAATACGCCTATTTATTACGTTTATTGAAATTACCTAAAGGAGTATCCCCCTTTTATTTCGAATAGATTATAAAAAGTACTCTTCATAAAAGGAGTGGTAAAGTGTCTGATGGCATCGAAGTATTTATTGTCCTGCTCTTTGCAATTGCTCTGTTTAGCATCCTAAACTTTTTAGCCATTTCCTTATCTGGACATAGTTTTAAAAAAAGAATCGTGGCAGGTTTCATATTTTTACTACTAACTCCCATTATCTTATTGACTATCACAACATTTGCTTCTATATTCGATAAAGCAGGATTTGGTGCAGGTACTTTAGCCTTTATGATTGCAAGCGGATATATATTAAATGGAATAGTGCTTCTGCTTTCCTCTTTATTTATCCTCAAAAAAGACATAACATAGGCTATAGTACTAGCATGAATCTGACTTTACACTAGATTCATGCTTATTTAATTTCTCCTAAATTTTTATATGAAATTAAATAATTCTTTAAAAAAATTTAAACTTTATTTATTATAATATCCCTATCGTATTCGAACGTTTATTCAAATTTAAAAGAAAGGAGCACAAAATGAAAAAGGTTCTACTTACAATTCCTATACTAATCATCCTACTTAGTGGATGCAGCAATAACGATATATACGGTTCTTGGGAAGTCGTTGACAATAAAAATGGTGAATGCCCTGTATATTATAAATTTGAAACAGTTGTCAAAAAAGAAAATAAAGAGGAAATTGTGCAAAATTTAGTAGAAATGCAAACAACAAAGAATAAAGACGATTTATATAAAGGCTCATTTGTCAAAAATTCTAATGTATATCACATTGATTATGGTAATTCATTTACATCAGAGCAAACTTTAAAAGTTGCCGACGGTACATTAAATGTATACTTTTTGACAACTGAAAAATTATGCACGTATAAAAAGAAATGATTACATTTCAGAGGAAACGCAGAAAATATTTTCTGCGTTATTTCACTTTAGAAATCTTCCACAAATACTTAATAAAAACTATAAAATAACTTAAGTTATATAAAATGAATCATATAATAGATATTTCAATTAACACGTCTACGCTATTTACATCGATACTTTTTCAAAACAGGCTAATCCTTCCTCTAAATTTGTCAATCGTTTTAATTTTCATAAAAAAATGATAAAATGTAAACATGTGTTTTCAGAATAATTAAAAACGCAGAATGAAAGCACTGTTTTTAGGAGGGGTTTTGATGACTTACACGTTAGCAACTAGAATGAAAGCATTCCAATCTTCTATATTTAGTGAATTAGGGGCCTATAAAAAAGAAAAAATTGCAGCAGGTCATAACATGATTGATTTAAGTATCGGAAATCCTGATATGCCGCCCGCTGATTTTGTAAGAGAAGCAATGGTACATACAGCGAGTGAAAAAGAGAGCTACGGATATACATTATCGGGTATTCAAGAATTTCACGAAGCTGTAACTGAATATTACAACAACACTCATAACGTTTTATTAAATGCGGATAAAGAAGTTTTATTATTAATGGGTTCACAAGACGGGCTCGTTCATTTACCTATGGTTTATGCAAATCCAGGTGATATTATATTAGTTCCTGACCCAGGATATACAGCTTATGAAACAGGTATTCAAATGGCTGGTGCAACATCTTACTACATGCCTTTAAAGAAAGAGAATGATTTCTTACCAGACTTAGAAGTCATCCCTGAAGAAATTGCCGATCAAGCGAAGATGATGATTTTAAACTTCCCAGGGAATCCCGTTCCAGCAATGGCCCATGAAGATTTCTTTAAAGAAGTAATCGCATTCGCGAAAAAGCATAATATTATCGTTGTCCATGATTTTGCTTATGCTGAATTTTATTTCGATGGTAATAAGCCAATTAGCTTTCTCTCTGTACATGGTGCTAAAGAAGTTGGCGTAGAAATCAATTCTTTGTCAAAAAGTTATAGTTTAGCTGGTAGCCGAATTGGATATATGATTGGAAACGAAGAAATTGTTCGTGCACTTACTCAATTTAAATCCAATACCGACTACGGTGTATTTTTACCAATTCAAAAAGCGGCATCTGCAGCACTAAGAAATGGCGCTGCATTTTGTGAGAAAAACCGCGATATTTATCAAGAACGGAGAGATACTTTAGTCGATGGATTCCGAACATTTGGTTGGAATGTCGATAAGCCAGCCGGTAGTATGTTTGTCTGGGCTGAAATTCCACAAGGATGGACTTCTCTAGACTTCGCTTATGCATTAATGGATCGTGCGAATGTCGTTGTTACACCTGGTCATGCATTTGGACCTCACGGAGAAGGCTTCGTACGTATTGCACTCGTTCAAGATAAAGAAGTGTTGCAACAAGTTGTTGAAAACATTAGAAATAGCGGCATTTTCGCTCTTGAAAAAGTAAATGAATTAGTTAAAAATTAGTTCCCACTCCCCTGCTTAACTTTAGCAGGGGTATTATTAATTGGAGGTACTTTCATATGCATATTAAAGACACACTTCCCCATCGTTATCCATTTTTAATGATTGATAAAGTAACAAATGTAAAACAAGATGAATTCGTTACAGGATATAAACTCATTACAAATAACGAATGGTTTATAAATGATAGTCACAAACATATGCCTCATATGTTAATTGTAGAAGCACTTGCTCAGCTTAGTGCATTTGTACATACAAGTGATTCTGAAGGACTAGGATTCCTCTCCTCTTTAGATGGAGTTGAATTCCATGGAAAAGCATATCCCGGTGATAAACTTGATTTACATTATGAGCTAACGCGCAATCGCCGAGGTTTTGTTCTTGGTAAAGGTATTGCAACTGTAAACGACCAGCCTATTGTAACTATAGAAAAACTATTAATATATCAAGCAGATTAAAGTGTTCCTTATATCAGTTGGAAATATCTATTCTCAACCAATTAAATAAATAGGAAAACATATTACGTAGTTAGGAGCAGGAAAATGGAACGTACTATCGGTATCGATGCTGGAGGCACATTAACGAAAATAGCTTATTTTAACGAAAAAAAGCTATTAACTTTTAAAAAATTTTATTCTCATGAACAACATAAAATAATAGATTGGGTTAAAAGCAACAATGGCATAAAACAAATATGTATTACGGGTGGTAAATCGAAACTATTACAGCATCTGCTTACAGGTTCATATAAAATAATAGAGCTAAACGAATTTGAAGCTACTCTTGCAGGTGTCCGATACATATTAAAAGAAGAAAAACATACTATAAACAATTTTATTTTAACCAATATCGGTACAGGTACTTCTATCCATTACGTTTATAATGAACAATATATTCGCGCTGGTGGAACCGGAGTTGGCGGTGGGACTATTATGGGATTTTCAAAATTGTTAACAAATATAGATCATTTTGAAGATGTAATCCCTCTAACAAAAGTAGGCTCTAGAAAAGAACTAGATATTACGGTTGGAGATATTTATGGTGGTATTCTTTCCCCAATCGATAATAACTTAACTGCTAGTAACTTCGGGAAAGCAGCTATTACAGAATCAAATAATAGTAGCTCCGATATACTAGCTACTGTACAAGGACTTGTCGGTGAAGTCGTTACTGCATTAAGCCTTCAATTCGCTGAAACAAAAAACATTGAACATATTATTTATATTGGTTCGACTTTATGTAATAACGTACAACTTCAACATATTATTAGTAGCTACACCGAATATCAAAATAAAACACCAATCTTTTTACAAGATGGTGGTAATAGCGGTGCAATTGGTGCATTACTTCATGCTACGAAATAAAAAGCTGACTTTTGTCAGCTTTTTAGAAATGGCACTTCAAATTCAATAATTGATTCCCCGTTCTCTCCAATTCGCTCCACGCTTATTCTATCAATCACACAATTTAACTTCCCATGAAAACTAGGAATCTCCTTCACTACTTCAGCAGCTAACACGGCACTTTCTTTTCTTCCGACTGTTACATGCGGGATGTACGGAATGTCTTCTTTCAAAAATTGTAATAAAGGTCCTGTATATAGAATATTATGTAGTTCCTCTATTTGTTCTTTTCCCCTTTCAACTCGTAAAAACAAATATTCTCTTTCACTAGTAATTTGATTCTTAAATTCAATTTCTATATTCTGTATCGGTTTTGATACATTTATAATATGTAATTTCAGCTCATCATTTGAAATCGAACTTTCAAATGGGAATACAATTGTAATATGCGGTGGAATTAATCCAAATAAAGGATCATGTTTTTGCCTAATGTTCTCGATTTCACTAATGAACATGTTGTTTAGAAAAAGTAAAATTGTACGCATTTTGATACTTCCCACTTTCTCGCGTAGTTTTTATATTTATCATATTGAATAGTAACTTGCACTTCAACAAATTATTTCGCTTACACATAAAAACAAAAAACTTCTCAAATAAGAAGTTTTCATATAGCATGATTATTATTTTCCCGCCAAACTTTTCTAAACTTTATATAACAAGCAATTCTCCATGGAATAATATACGAGACAGCAACAACGTAAAATAATAAACCAATCGTTTGTTGATCTAAATCAACGATAAATTGTCTTGAACCATATCTTAAAACAACAAGCGCAATAAAAGTAATTAAAAAAGCTGCACTTTTTTTCGTATAAATATTCCCATCATCTCTTCGCTCATAATTTGTTAATACTATAAGCGGCACAGCAAAAAGCACACCAATAAATACCGCTATAATTACTTGTAATATAGCTGGATGTACGGGACCTAAAAACCACACTATACCTGGTGTTAAAAATAGTAATGGCCATAAAATACGTTTTCCCGATCCCTTTATTGGCTTATGCATGGAGCGATAACGACGCCAAAATATTAGTAGTGCAATGCATAAAAAGACGGTTATTAGTGAGGACGTGTCTCCCATATATTTTCCTTCTCCCTAAAAGAATAATCTATCACTATTTTAAACTGTTCGTTCAAATGATACTTTACGAATAAATATACTACTAGTTATGATATAAAGAATTGTTAATCCAATTGAAATAACAATAAAATAAGGGATATCTATTAAAGATACATCATTTGTAAATAACAATCCTTTTATCCCTACTTCTCCATACAGCACACTATTTGTTGAAAGGAAAAGCGACCCACCAATCATGAGACCAATCCATTGAAATCTTTGCTTAAAAATTACTACTACTTGAAAGAAACATGCTATCGTAACATAAAATAAAAATTGTAAAATAAACTGTTGTATTAATTGCTCTCCAAAGTTAACATTTACTAAGTTATATTTTATATCTTGTAAAAACAGTATTTGAAGGAATGAAAACAATGCGGATTGCAACACAATATAACAAATCGCTCCGATAAAATATTGTATTCTCGTTATACCAAATGAAACTGCTAAACGAAATAAATCATCTTGAACAATGAAAACACTCCCTACTATAAAAATCATAATTGCAATTGAAGGATTATTGATAATTTCGGGTAAATAACCAACTTTCGCTTCATTTAAATGAGCAGCATATAAAGCTCCTTTTATTAATAAAGCTACAATCCAAAATATTAAAATTGCTTTATAATGAAAATTTATATGTAACCTCAATTGTTTCATTAACATCGTCATTCCACTTCACCACCAGTCATGTGAATAAATAGTTTTTGTAATGTAATTCTATCAATTACTAAACCTTCTTTTTCAAGAGAGTAACAATCTTCATTAGAAAGCTCTTCCCATATAACAGCAATACCTTTATTCCCATAAATTTCTTTATTTATAACTTTTTTATTAATCAAGAACTCCTCCACTTTACCTTTTTGCCCTGAAATAATATGACCTTGTTGCAATAAATCTTCCACTGTTGATTGAACAACAAGTGCACCTTCTTTTATGATAATTACTTCTTCAATAACATGGGTTACTTCTTCTACCAGATGTGTTGATAATATAATTGTTCTGGGATACTCCCCGTAATCTTCTAGTAGTAAACTATAAAATAACTCACGATGTGCTGCGTCTAATCCTGTAGTTGGTTCATCAAAAATAGTAATTGTCGCTCTGCTTGCTAACCCTTTAATAATTCCTACAACTGTTTGCATGCCATGAGATAGTTTATGGTATTTCTCTGTTATATTAAGCTGAAATTTACCCGCCAGTTCTTCTGCAAACTTCTGATCCCAATTTTTATAAAACATGTTACATATCTTAAAAATTTCTTTTACTCTATAACTTAAATGAGACTCTTCTTTTACTCTAACGAAACAAATATTTTGCATTGCTTTACTATTTTCAAATACATTTTCACCAAATACAGTTACGCTTCCACTACTTGAAGTAATTTGTCCTGCTAGTAAATTTAATAAAGTCGTTTTCCCTGCTCCGTTCCTTCCAAGCAAACCATATATTTTATGCTCTTCCAATGAAATCGTTACTTCATTTACAGCTATTTTCTTTTTATATTTTTTCGTTACATCTTTCGTTTCAAGTGCAATCATTCCTCTTTCCCCTCCTTCGTAATCTTTTGAATCATATCCATCAATTCATCTTTTGATATTTCTAGTACTTTCGCTTCTTCCCACACTTTAGGTAAATATTCAGTCATAAAATTATTTTGTCTTTTTTTAAGTACAACTTCTTTTGCTCCTTTTGCAACAAACATCCCGATCCCTCTCTTTTTATATAAAATCCCCTCATCCACTAATACATTCACCCCTTTAGCTGCAGTAGCCGGATTTATTTGTAACATCTTCGCAAATTGATTTGTCGATGGAACTTGTTCTTCTTCAAGCAATATGTCTTTTAAAATATCAGATTCAATCGTTTCTGCAATTTGTATGTATATTAATTTATTTTGTTCTAGAGTCGGCTTCACATTTTCACCACCTTAGGTTCATAGGTTCATTACTTATGTAATTAACCATATCACATAGAATTATTTTTTTCCATAAATTTCTTTTACAAAAAAAGAGAGTCATTCAATTAAGAATGTCTCTCTTTCTAAAAATTCGAAGTTTCAACTCTTGTTCTCAAATTCTTTTCATTTATACCATTTTGACAAAAATTAAACTGTTGTCCCTCAATACATTTTGTACGATCTACTACTTGCCCTAAATGATAGCTTGTATGCTCAACTAAATGTAATAGACTTTGAAGATCAATATGCCTTTTTTCTTCCCAGACCTGTATATATGCTTTGCCCCACTCATCAAATATTTCTTCAACAGTTTTTAACAAAGCTTCAGAGCTTATTTGTTTCACTGGAAAATATTCTTCAATTCCATTTTCAAAAACTATATTTGGATCCTTATAACGCCTTGTATTTCTCTATAAATGTTCACAAATATGTAGTACGATTCCACCAATTGAATTAACAGAGGTCTCTTGTTTCCACAAATCTTCTTCACTAACGAGCCTAATTGCCTGTACTAATTTAGGTAAATAATGATCCTGCATTCTATGATAAGAAATTTTGTATACTAACTCCATCTTCTCCCCTCCATTATTTCAACTGGCTCACTGGATATTTAGCAAATAAAGATTTCCGAAAATCTTTATCTTCCACAAGCATTTTAATTTTTTCTTCATTGCCGTTAAAAAACTTTATAACTTTATTTTTATCCCATATATCTTTTTCTTTGGGAAAATCATCGAATTCCCTATGCAAAATTGATAACATTTCTTCCCTCGTTATCTTAAAGTTTTTATTTTCTATTTGAAACTCATAAGCTTTTGCGTTTGGTACTAAAATTACTAGATAGGTAGCATTAAAGAGAAAATTCTTCTTCATCGTATCTTTCTCATCAAACCAATACGTCTCAATCATTTCTTCTGTAAGAGCCCCACTCTCTTTTGCACCATAGTTCACTTTTATATTTTCATTTTCTAAACTTATACTTTGAACTGTTCCACCACCGGGTAAATGATTAATAATTGCAACCACATCTGAATTATTACCAACGTATGTCCCAGTATATTTCTTAAAATCATCTGACCTAACATCATATATATCTTTTATTCTTTCTCCGTTAGAACAAGCCGTAATGAATAAAAAAATTGTTAGCATAACGATCATGTTATGATGCATATATTTCATTTAGCATCCCCCATTTTTATCGATATTTCGTTAATTACAATATTTACTTTCAAATCCCTTTTAAATATACGCATTTTAATCAAAATTAAAAATTTTCATTTTTTATGTTTACAATTATCCATTAATTGTATATACTTACTAACGTAAGAAAAAAATTCTAAAAGGAGGTCGAAGGAAATGATGAAATTACAATTACATGCATTAACTTTAGCGTTAACTGCACCTGTGTTTTCTGGACAATTAAATATGAATTCGACCACCCTAATGGAGAATTGAAAATCGTACTTTATTTCATTTAATTCATAAATTCGCCACAGGAGGTCGTATACTTTCCTGTGGCTTTTTCACGCCCAGCCATAGGAGAACTGTATCTTCCTGTGGTTTTTTTGCGCGATTTTTTAGTCTCTTACATTATTTTTCTAAGAAAGGAGCAACATTCAATGACTATTAGCGTATTGTTTTTAAGTATTACGATTCAAAGAAATACAATTTCCAAAGATGAAATTCTTCATAATGAGCAAATTGAAAAAGCTATGAATGATGTTAAGGAGCGCCAAGCACTTTACTGTGATCACCTGTAATTCCTTTTCGAAAGGAGGAATTCATTTATGACTTTTCATATTTTCTTTTTTACGACTGTGCTTCAAAAAAATACTTTATCTGAAACTGAAATCAATCGTAAACAACAGTTAAAACAACTGACTGATAAAATAACTGATATTAAAAGTTCATACTACACTCAAATGTATTAAAAATATATTTTAAAGGGGTCATATATTCATGAAATTTAAAGCATTCTTTTTAACTATCACCATTCAAAAACGTAAGCTTTCACAGAAAGAGATTTTACGTGAGCAACACATTCAAAATATTATGGACGAAGTAAAAGAGCGCCAATCTTCTTATTACACTCGTCTTTTCTAAATCACTTATAAAGGGGTTATTATCCAATGAAATTTAAAGTATTCTTTTTAACCATTACCATTCAAAAAAATACATTTTCCGAGTCTGAAATGCTTCATGAGCGACAAATTAATCAGGCTATGGATCATGTAAAAGAAAGACAAAGTCATTACTGTAGTCACCTGTAATCACCTGTAATCACCTGTAATCACCTGTAATCACCTGTAATTTCTTATTACACTCGTTTTTTCTAAATCACTTATAAAGGGGCAATTATCTAATGAAATTTAAAGTATTCTTTTTAACCATTACCATTCAAAAAAATACATTTTCCGAGTCTGAAATGCTTCATGAGCGACAAATTAATCAGGCTATAGATCATGTAAAAGAAAGACAAAGTCATTACTGTAGTCATCTGTAATTCCAATTCGAAAGGAGGAATTCACATATGAAGTTTCACCTTTTCTTTTTAACGATTACGATTCAAAAAGAAACAATATCTCAAAATGAATTAAAACAGGAAAGACAATATAAACAAGTTATTGATGAAATTCGAGATCGTAGAAGCAAATACTACACTCACCTTTAATCGTTTAACTATATAGAATTGAAAGGAGTCGATTATGATGTTGATAGCACGCTGTAAGGAAATGATTTGGATAGTTCAGAGGGATTCCACATAGTTTTATATAGCTTATATCACACAAGTTTATCACTGAATTTGATGTATAAAAAATATATAATAAAATCAAATCAACCCGCTTTTAATTATTTATTTATAAACAAAAGATACACCACTTAAAAAGCGGTGTATCTTTCTCAGGTTTCACTATTTCCGATTACTTCTCTTTGTCTTAAACAATCTCACTAAGTTCGAAACAACAGTTTTTGTTACTGCATAAACTGGTACTGCTAAAATCATTCCGATGATTCCAGCAAAGTTACCTACCCCTAAAATTAGAATAATAATTGTTAATGGGTGAATATTTAATTTCGAGCTCATAATACGTGGTGAAATAATATTACTTTCAAACTGTTGTACAATTGTTACGATAATAATTACGTATAATGCTTGCATCGGAGATACGAACAGTCCTACAATAACAGCTGGTGCTGCCCCAATAAATGGCCCTAAGTTAGGAATGATGTTTGTAAATGCTGCAATAATTCCTAAAACGAACGCGTACGGTAAATCGATAATTAAATAACCGATAAAAGTAAACGCACCTACAAATATACAAACGAGCGCTTGCCCTTGAATATATGCAGATAATGTTTCGTTCGTTTCCTTAATGATACGAAGCCCCTCTTCACGGTAAGACTCGGGTAATAAACTTACCGCTTTTCCTGGAAAGGCATGTCCATCTTTAAACATGTAAAATAAAATGAACGGTACAGTAAATACAACTAATGCAACGTTCGTGATAATACCAAATAAAGCCGTTGCACTCGACGTAATTGTATTTGGTATATCTTTTAAGTATTCAATCGCATTTTTTTCAATTGTTTCAATGGAAACGTAGTTTTGTGTAGATAACCATTCAAACAACCTATGATGTGATAATTCTTGTATGTATACTTTTCCCTCTTTTATGTAGCCTGGCATATTTTTTACTAAGTCCATTAGCTGTTGTGAAATCGTAGGAACAACTACTCCAACGCCAACCGCAGTTAATGTTATGATAAAAAGATATAACAGTAATATCGCTAAATTTCTAGGTACTTTTTTATTCTCCAAAAAGATTAATACAGGATTAAATATGAAGTATAAAAAAAGCGCGATTAAGATTGGGAAAAACAATGTTGATATGAAGATACCAATCGGTTGAAATAAAAATGATATTTTTGTGCAAATAAATATGATTCCTACAACCATTAGCACTTCTAATGTCCAAAAGTGCACTTTTGATTTCAAAAAAACGGCCTCCTTTAAACTAGCACTTCTCTTCATTGTACCAAAATAAGCATGAATTTCACATAATATTTTCCTTTACAATATTCCAAAATGCCGATAAATACACTACAATGAGATTACATACAAATTTGCAGGTAAAGGTGATAAAAATGACACAATGCATCATTTGCAGAAAAGATACGAAAGAACTTAGTGAACAATATGTCATTCCAGAAATATTATGTGGATATTATTTCACAAACTCAATTTGTGATACTTGTCATGAACAAATGACAACAAATATTGATCGTCCTTTAATTAGGCATAAATTGAGTCAATTTAAGATTGAACAAATGAAAAGACAAATTGATTCTCCACTCTATACGAATGAGCACGGTGAGGAACTTGCGGCTGCTGAGACTGATGTTGTCGAAGTAAGCGACGAGATTCTTTATTCTAATGCATTAATTATGAAACTATGTAAAAAGCACGATATTTCCTTACATAATGAAATTTGGAAAGAGGAACGTGTAACGAAAGTAGCGAGTTCTATTCAACGTGAATTACTATTAGATAACCGTAAATATAAAATGAGTGTATTAAAAATGGCTTATACATTCGCTGTACAAGCAGTTGATGGCTACTTTGAAGATCAAGATGCAATTGATATTTCTACCATTCTCTCAAATGCAGATTTCGTGGAACTAAAAGAAAAAAGCATTGTACGTGATTTAAGCAAAAGTTCTTTATGGAATACGCTAAATACAAGTAGTGAAAATCATTACTTTATTTTACTTAGCGATAAAGACGGCCTGTTTTGCTTCATTCGTTTGTTTGACATCTTTGATGTTGTCGTTCATTTATCAGAAAAAAGATTTGACCTTCCATCGCCAATTGTCGGTGTAAATAATGTGAGTATGCAGAAATTTTATGTCCAAAGTTTAAAACAGTATATGGATGGGCTGTTTAAAGAAAAAGCACCTACTATATAATAGAAACCAGAACATACGGTCTCCTTTCTTGATGAAAAGACACTGTGTTATAATGAGTATGAAAAGAACAATACAATCACATAAACCAATTATAAATTGTATATAAATAAAAAAGACTAGTGTGCGGCTACACACTAGTCCACGTAACTTAGCAGATTGGATTGTTCATTTATCCTATTTGTTTCTTACAAACAAAACAACCCACATTCTATAAGCATAGGTGGGTTGTTATTTTTTGAGCTTGTCTATTAAAACGACGACGAACGTTAACAATGCAACGAGAAACAGTCCACCTTGCAGTAGCAACGCTATTTCACTCACGTATTATCACCCCCCTCCTACTCGGAGAAGTGATAATTGAACAACCAACCGCACCTTAAGTTACCCTTTAATTTTACCATATTTTCTAATAATTTACGATGAAAACCCGCAAGCGAATAACTTGCGGGTTTTTTATCCCGTATTAACAGGCAGTAAACAAAATGAAGCAATAAATAGGTGAAACTTTATTTCTCACTATTTTTTTAATGCATATGCATCAGCAATCATTTCACCAACAATTTTATTTTCTTCTTTCTTCTCGTCTTTCAATAATGGGAATAACAATTCTGCGACCTCATACGCTTCTTCTAAATGCGGATATCCTGATAAAACAAACGTATCAATTCCTAACGATTCATATTCTTTTATCCTTTCTGCTACTGTATGTGGATTGCCTACAAGTGCAGTACCTGCCCCACCTCTTACAAGTCCGATTCCAGCCCATAAATTAGGGCTTATCTCTAACAACTCTCTCGTACCTTTATTTAAATGTGTCATCCGCTTTTGACCAACCGAATCATATCTTGCAAATGTCTTTTGAGCAAGCTCAATTGTTTCATTATCCACATATTGAATTAAACGTTCTGCCTCTTCCCACGCTTCTTCTTCTGTCTCTCTTACAATTACGTGTAATCTAATGCCAAATCGTATTGTACGCCCCTTCTCTTCTGCAAGTTTTCTTACTTCTTCTATTTTCTCTTTCACTTGCTCTGGCGGCTCTCCCCACGTTAAGTATACATCACTATGCTCAGCTGCTACTTCTTTTCCAGCAGTTGATGATCCTCCGAAATATATAGGAGGATATGGCGTTTGAACAGGTGGGAATACAACTTTACTATCTGTAACTTTAATATGTTTTCCTTCTAAAGAGATCGTTTCACCTTGCAATGTCGATTTCCAAACTTTTAAAAATTCATCCGCTGCTTCATATCTTTCATCATGCTCAAGATATAATCCATCTCCTTGTAGTTCAACTGGATCTCCTCCAGCTACTACATTAATAAGTAGTCTTCCATCTGAAATTCTATCAAATGTAGATGCCATCCTCGCTGCAACTGTAGGTGACATTAGTCCTGGTCTCACTGCTACTAAAAATTTTAGTTTTTCTGTTTCAGCAGCAAGAGCTGAAGCTAACACCCAAGGGTCTTCACATCCTTGACCAGTTGGAAGTAAAACACCCGTATATCCTAAATAATCAGCTGCCATAGCAACTTGCTTATAATAACCATATTCAGCTGCTCTTCCTCGTTTTGTCGTTCCTAAATATCGACCATCTCCATAAGCTGGAATAAACCATAATAATTCCATACCTTTACACACCCCTTATTTATTTTGAAATGTATACTAACACATTCTATATAAATTACCCCTAATAATTTATATGTTAATTCCCTGTCTCACCTTTAAAATTATCTCGCCATCTTAAAAACTTCACTTCTAGTAAACGTACTAGAGAGTCAGAAAACTTCCCAACAAATGCAAAGATAATTATGCCGACAAATACGATATCTGTATTTGAAAATTGCCTTGCATCCATAATCATATAACCAATACCTTCTGTAGATCCCATAAGTTCTGCTACTACTAAACTCACCCATGCAACACCTAACGATAACCTTGCTCCTAGTAAAAGGTTAGGCAATGCGGCTGGTAAAATTAGTTTCGTGATTAATTTTCTTTTGCTAAACTCTAACACTCTCGCAACATCAAATAACTTTGAATCCACACCTCTAATACCTAAAAATGCGTTTACGTATAAAGGAAAAAATGCACCATCTGCAATTAATAACACTTTCGATGTTTCACCAAAACCGAACCATAATACGAAAAGCGGCGCAACAGCTAAATGAGGTACAGTTCTTAACATTTGCACAGATGGGTCTAAATATTGCTCACTTCTCGTTGAAAATCCAACAATTGTTCCTAAAATGATTCCTAAGCCCCCACCAATAAAGAAACCAGCCGCAGCCCTGAATACACTAATACTTAAATGGCCGAATAACTCTCCTGTTTTAATAAACTCTTGGAAAGCTAGAAAAATATCTAATGGTGTTGGTAAAACTGTTTTAGAAACAAGACCGAATACGCCAGCCAACTGCCAAATTATTAATATAATAACCGGTATAGTAATCGCCCTTACTAAAACTTTTACATTTAACTTTCGTACCTTCTTTATGCCATTTTTCTTAATCGTTATACTCGCTGGTTTCATAACAGCTTTCGTATTTTCCACTTTACAAAACCTCTTTTCACTTCGCTTTCAATGCTTTTTCTACGAAAGAATTATCTATAACTTTTTCCGTCTTAATTTCTTTCTTTATAGAACCGAGCTTATATTGAAAATCCGCTGTCTTTTGTTGTTCTGCTATTATTTCCTTCGTTACCGGAACTAAAATTGGTTTGTCGTGATTAAACACTTCTTTTACAATCTCTGCATCTATCTTTTTTACAGAAGTGTATACTTTTATTGCTTCATCTAAATTAGCATCTTGCCATACACGTGCTTTCTCATAAACTTTGAGAAATTTCTCAACTAATTCTGGATGTTCTTTCGCAAATTTTGTTCTCGTAATTAAAAATTCTGGTGAAGAGACATTTAATGTTTCACCGTCTGCAATCACCTTCGCACCTTTATTTAACGTATGTAATGATATGAAAGGGTCCCAAATCGCCCATGCATCTACTGATCCTGATTCGAATGCAGGCTGCGCTTCATCTGGTTGTAATTGAATGACATTTACATCTTTTGCATCAATACCTTCTTTATCAAGTGCTCGATACAATAAATTAAAGGCACTACTTCCTTTTGCTACTGCAATTTTTTTACCTTTTAAATCCTTTACACTCGCAATCTTGCTATCTTTTTGAACGAGAATTCCAGTTCCTTTTCTCGCATAACTTGTATTGGCGATTTCGGTAAATCCAATACCTGCTGCTTGCGCTGAAATGACTGGAGAATTCCCTACTTCACCAAAGTCTAACCGGTTTGATGCGATTGCTTCAAAATAAGGAGGTCCACTTTGGAACTCTGTCCATTTCACTTTAACTCCTTCTTTTTTAAACTCCTCTTCAAACCATCCCTTTTTCTTTGCTAGTAATAGCGGGCTTAATCCTTGCTGTATACCAATTTGTATTGTTACATCTTCTTTCTTACTACTTGCTGTACTTTTTTCGCATCCTAATAAAAACATTGATATAGCTAAAGCAAAAGAAAGAACTTTAAATTTTTTATACATATAAAATCACCCTTTTCCTATATACTTGTTTGAATCAATCCTCCATATTCAAACTGCTGTAATACTTTCGTTCGAAGTTGTTGGAACGATTGAGAAGTTTTATTTCGCGGATAAGGCAAATTATTTTCAATCACTTTATGTATTTTCCCTGGTTTTGCATTCATAATGATGATTCGATTTGAAAGATATATCGCTTCGTCTATATCATGTGTAACGAATATCATTGTTGTTTTTTTCTGCTCCCAAATATTTAGCAATACTTCTTGCAAATGACTTCGAGTAAAAGCATCTAGCGCTCCAAAAGGTTCATCAAGTAATAATACATTCGGATCTCTTAATAACGCTCTCGCTATCGCAACACGTTGTGACATCCCGCCTGAAATTTCTTTCGGATACGATTTTTCAAAGCCATCTAACCGAACGATTTCAACCCATTCTCTCACCTTATCTTTCACATACTTATCTTTTAACGACAAATCTGCCGCTATATTTTCTTCAACCGTTAACCACGGGAAAAGCCTATGTTCTTGAAAAATAAAACCTTGTTTCTTACTCGGTTTTAAGATAGGCTCCCCGTCAATAACAACTTCCCCTTCAAAATCATTATCTAGACCTGCAACAATTTTTAGTAATGTGCTTTTTCCACACCCACTCGGACCAATTACTGTAACAAAATCCCCTTTCTCTAATTGAAAATTAATATTCTCTAATACTTGAACAGTACCAGTTTGTTTCAAAAAATATTTTGATACCCCATCAATTGAAACAGTCATTTCTTCCCCTCCTTAAAATGATTCATATAAATGAACAGATTCAGTATTTGTGCAATAAAAAAACCAAAGGCATTTTATCAACAGATAAAATGCCTTTGGTTTCTCCAATCAGCAATACGTTATGGAATTAAGTACATATTATACAAATATTTCCGATAAGTCAACTAGGTTTTATCAAAACATACATATGATTCGTTTGAACATTTCTACTGTTGTTTATTTGAACGATATCATTTACTTACTATTTTTTTCTGATCTTTAATCCACTGTAACCAATAAGAAAACTCACATGCTAAATGCATTTGATGGGATTTAATTAGGCTATTCGGACAAAGGGCTGGGAACTCAACAACTAGACTTACTTCTATCCCTGTATCAGTATCTTTAAATTGATGTCGAACTCCACCAATAGTAGTACCATCTTTCATACGTGCAACACCTGTTGATTGGTATTGATAAGATTTATCTCTCGGTGTTTTCAATCCGGTTTCGTCACCAAAAACAATGAAAAATTGAACTGGAAACGGAGAATTACCAGTAGTTTCGATAACCTCTAATTCATTTTCCCCAAAGGGTCTTAGTACATAGTGATCAGGACAAGCAGATAAATTCACTTTGTTGTTTTCACGTGATTGTTCAAGCATCAAACTATCAATTCCATGTATAGCTACTTCTGCTGTAATCCCGTCTAAATAAATACTAGTTTTCGAAATTTTTCGTCTATCACCAGATAAAAGAGTACAGATACGCATACCTATTGCACTTAATCTAAGTTTTGATTTCAACTTTTCGTACATTTCATTGTATGTATATCGCAACTTTATTTCCGTTAGCTGTTTTATCATGACGTCTGTATCATTTATTTCAAGCTCTTTATGTCCTAATGTATATAATACTTTTTTTATCCGTTCTCTTTTCCATTTTATAAGTTGTTCTTGTGAGATATTATTTCCATCGATAATAATTTTCATAAACTTTCTCCTTCCTTTTGATTGTATCGTAGTGTAGTTAATACTAAATTAACCATTTCATGTTTTGTATCTAGATTCAACTTTACTTCTGAATGAGCAATACTGCTAAGACCGTATAGAATAAACCCAGAAGCTAATAATGAGTTATCAGTATAAAAAAACCCTACGTTTACTCCCTCTTCAATTACTTGTCTAATTAACGGTTGCATACGTGCGAATAATTTCTGTTCCAGTTGAAAATGTTGTTCCGTCTGAAACGAACTCACATTTTTATAGGGTGCTAACTTTTCAATAAATGTCCAAAATATATCTAGTGAATCTTTCATCTTTTGCATGACAGACCGTTCATTTGAAACAAGTATTTCTTCAATTAACTCCATATTTTTCACAATAAAGTCATTTAAAACTTCATCAACAAAATTCTCTTTAGACTTGAAGTAATAATAAAATAAGCCTGTTGCTACATCAGCACGATTCACAACATCTTTTATGCCAAATCCTTTCATACCATTTTTCATATATAGTTCAAAACCAATATCCATTAACTCTTGCCGTCTTATATCTGGTTCTTTTGATATTCTTTTCATACGTCATCTCCTACAATGTTTTCACCACGACTGAATCTGATTCAATCATAAACGACTGAACTTGATTCAGTCAATATTATTTCATAAATTTTAAATCCATTTAATAACTAAGCAACAAAATTTCTACCAAAAAAAAGTAATCTCAAGAAATATGCTACTAACCTTAGATTTATCAAAAAAGTTAGACCATATAACTTGAGACTACTCATTTCCATTCAAAATATTTATGTAATTAAATTTTAGTTCTTCTGCACCCTGGCTGTCTCCAAAACTATTTGTGGAAGCTCTTTTTGAATGATTTCTTTCAGTCCATAAAGAGCTTTCTTCACATAACCACCTTCGAAATTTCCTAATGGTTCTGGTAATTCATCCTCATCTAATATGAAGTATTCTCCATTTGGAAGTACCATAATATCGATGATTAAATCTTCGAAGGAAACCACTTCGCCTTTTATTTGTGTGTTTTTTACGATATTAAAATAGGAACCTAAATACTTCCCTTTTATATCTCTCCATACGTATAAATTGTACGGACGATCTTTCCAATAATATGCGATTGTATAACTCCCTTTTGGGATTGTTAACTTAGTATCATTTGCAGTCATTGTAAATGAATACTGCACCTCGTGAAATAAAACGATACTTTGTGATTGCTTTTCAAGTAATAAACAATTGTGATCTACTATTGTTGAGTTATACCGGATTTTTCTTTCTATAATTTCACTTTTCGATGTAAGTAACTTATTCATTATTTTATTTCCCCTTGCACTAGTTCTATCCTCAATTATATACTTCTTTATCTAACGATAAAGAAGTATATAGTTTTTTATATAATGATTTATACAAGTACACAAGAAAAACTCCTTCTTATTTAGAAAGAGTTTTTCACTATCCATGTTTCATATTTTTTCACTTCTAACGGAAGCTCATTTGTTTTTATGTAACTAACAGCACTATTACTCATGTTTTAACTTTTCCTTAACCGCATCATAAAATTTTCGTTCTTCATCAACATTTAAGTGCACACGACTTACTGTTTTAGAAAATCCATATAACAACTGTGCTTTCACTGGCTCTTTTAATGTTATTTCAAAAGTAGCAGGTTCTTTTATGAACTCCATAACAGTTGCATCCAATACCTGTTTCCCTTCTTTTGCCGTTAGCAATTCATCACCCTTGTAGAACGCAATATTATCAATTTGTGTAAATGGTATAACAATTTTCTTTCCTAATCCAATTTGAATGATTACTTGTTCTTCTGTTACGATAAGTGGATTTTTACGCATCGCTTGTATTTCAGCTATAAAATAAATCATCGCGTATACATTTACAATAAGTAAAATCCATGCTATTACTGGATTCCACTGGTGTAGCAAATAATGAAAACCAATACTTTCTATTAAGGTCGCATGGATGATCATGATATATACACCTATTGCACCAGTCTTTTTGTGATATGAGTATACGGATTCACCTTCTGGTACTTTTTCACGCCACGATAAAAATGCATAATAGATTAACTTACACTCCGTTACAATGATATCTATTAATTTATTTCTTTTCATAGTAGCGTCAAACGCAGCATCAATTGCATAAGAAAATGAAGAGTACTCACTTTTATATTCTTTATATTTTTTTATTATGGTAGGAAGCTTTCTAACAATTTTATATAGAAGGAATAACTCTAAACATACAAAAGCAATTTCTCCTGCAACTATAATATAAGAAACGTATGAAAAATCTTGTAAATAGTCACTTGGAATAATAAATCTTGCAAAAATATAACCAGCTATTACAACAGGAACTATATACGTTAACGAGTATCTTTTTCGAATAATGAAGAAATACGTGATGATTGGAATGACAAACATGCAATCTAATAATGACCCAAGCACAACTTCTTTCGGCGCAGCTGGTACAATTGGAAGAGCATACAATAAATAGTTTGATAGCATAATTAAAGAGACGAGTCCAATCCAAATACCTTTTCGCCTTCGCGATAGTGTAACATTCATACGTTCACTCCTTTATTTAAAAACCTCATTTAAGTGGTCTTTATAAAATGAAATGGCACGTTCAAATTCTTTTACTTCCTCTACTTTCACGACAGTTTCAAGTAATAATTTCATCGCTGACTCGTGATCGTTTACGTTATATTTTGCTAATGATAAAAATACTTTCATTGGATCGTTCTCTGGGAATTTTTTCACCCCAGCTTCTAATACTGTAATTGCCTTTTCATATTCCCCTATACAACGATATGTACTTCCTAGACCAATATAAGCACCGCAAAGGGATTCGCCATCAAGTCCATTTGCGATTGCCTGCTCATAATACGGAACTGCTTCTGTTTCTAGCCCCATTACATCATGTATCCACGCACACTGATACAGTACTTCTGCATCCTTTGTAAAGTTTGTTAATCCTATAAGCATCTCTTTAGACTGCGCATATTTCTTTTCGTTTCTAAGTTTAATAGCTTGCTTTAATAAATGTTCCATAGAATCCACTCCTCACCAATTATTCTGTGTATAGCTCTTGATTGATATACGCTTCACATTCGTGTAAAAGTAAAATTCCCACCAATTAAAGTTTCGCTTACTTATTACTATGCGGATTCATTCTTATCTAAAAACTTAATTTTAAAAAGCAGTGACACGATTACATAATACCTCTAAGCTTTTGACAATTTCTTTCGCCGTTTCATCTTTTCCATTACACAACTTCCCTTTACCATCCTGTCCAATTACATAATGTACAGCTCCACGCGAATATAAAGAATGTGGTGAATTTGCAATCATTACATTCGCCCTTGCTTCTTTCATTCTATTTTTCGCTCTTTCAAACAGTTCTTCTTCATTTAAATCACTTTCAAGTTTAAAACCAACAAGTACTGTTTCTGGGTCCCATTCTTTTATTTGTTTTAATACTTTTGGAGCCTTTTGAAAGTGAATAATCGGTGCTATATCACTTGAAATTTTCCCGTCCATATTAAGAACATTACCATCTTGATCACAAATTTTCTCCACAATCCAATCTGATCCAGCCGCTGCCATAATGACTGCATCAACCTTTTCATGTGTGACGATACTTTTCATTTTATCTTGTAAATCAACAATTCCTTCAAATGGATGTAATTCTAACCCTCTATGTACATCGCTCGGTTTCTCCGCAAAATAACCGTGCAAATATATAACATGTGCCCCTTTAGCTATAAGTTCTTCTGCGATTATCCTTCCGATTGTACCTTTAGCCATATTCGTATGCCCGCGTACTTGATCCCATTTTTCTAGACAACCACCGCTCGTAATTAATACCTTTTTCCCCTTCATTGTAACCATCCCTTACTAATTTTTCTTACGAAACCATTCTGTTCCAAAGTCAACTATATCACGCTGTTTCATTAGACGACACGTTGCATTCCCTATCTTCCCGTTTTTTACAGTTCCTTTTCGCTCAAACTCCACACCAATTTCTACAAACTTCTCAGATTCGTAATCCATTTCAACAAACTCTTTCCACACTCTTTCACCGTTTTCTATAATAGGTGCTCCTACTTGTATTAACTCACATGCACCAGTACGCACCTCGGATAAATGAACAGACGTATTTGAATCATATCCAACACCAATTAATAATACGTACCCGTCTAAATCGTATATTTTTCTTAATGGGGATTCTTCTCCAAAGCTCATTGATAATGAATGGTTCATTGTTATTTCTACTGCATGTTTTCCCCATGCAGCAAAACTTCCTAACGGATGATTACTACGTACTACATTCGGATATGTACGAAAACATTCAACTATTTCACCCATTCCCCTTGTTGGGGTTATACGTGAATCAAATGCAGGGACGTTATCTCGGATAATTTGCCACCAGTCTTCCGGTACAGGTGGTCTTGACCAATGTTTCGGATCGGACAAATCCGAAGATTGCGTTGGCATTATTATCGTTCCTTCTTCCGTAACAACTTTCATTAATGCTTCTACTACGGCAACCGCACCACCAGATATCCATCCGATAGAACTTAGTGATGAATGAACGATAATTGTCATTCCTTTTTCGATTCCTAATGCTTTTAAATCTTTTGTTATTGTTTCGATTGTATTTGGAAATTGTGTGCTTGCTACTATTTCATTCATTTTCATATTGGTTCCCTCACTAGCCACGTAAATTTAAACTTTTATATAAATATATTATCATATTTTTCTTAATTTTTAACTTAATCATATTCATTACTACAAAAATATGTATATTGGTGTACTGAAGCCTCAAAACTCTATTAAAATCGTAGATATTGATGAGCGAGAGTTTTTTGAAATGAAGAAAAATGTAAATCTTATTTTTTTAAGCTATACTCCATATGCATATTTTTATACTATTTTTCCAAATAACAATGAAATCTTTCGATTCCCGTATATTTTTCTCCTAAACTTTTAACTTGAAAACCCATTCTTTTATAAAATTCTACCGCCCCATCGTCTGTCTCTGCTTCTATATAAGTCAATTGATATATTCTTACAATCTCTTTAATCATTTGCAGTGCAATTCCTTTTTGACGATAATCTGAAGCCACTGCTATATGACATACTCGTGCTTTAGTTGCTCCGATTACTTCAATACCTATACAAGCTTTTTCTTCATATTTGTACAAAGTCCCTTTATTACTTTGGTAAAATAATACTGCCTTCTTTAAGCTTATTTCATTTGGACCGACGGCATATTGTAGCACATTTAATATTGAATCTTTTTCAATTTGTTCAACACGCTGTAAATTCATATTTTCATCCCTTTCTATGAAAAAAGACTAACTCTTAATAAAAAGAGCTAATCTCATTACGCCGTTATTTTTTCTTCTTTTTTTACAACGAAAGCCACATAACTATGAAGTATCATTCCAATAATAACGAGACTCATACCAACCCAAGATAAAGATGACGGAATTGGTGCAGATAACCAGATCAGCTCTCCTACTAGCGCAAATAAAACTTCACCTGACTGCGTCGCTTCCACTGTTGCTAGTTTTTGTGGATCATCTTTTACAAGATCTGTTGCAAAGAAAAATAATATTGTCGCGATTAACCCAGAACTAACTGCTACAATAAAACATTGAAAAACTTGGCTACTTGACGGTAATCCGCCAGTTGATACTTCGTAACCAGATAATAAAAACCAAAATGGTAAACTTGCTAATGTCATACCGAGTACTCGCTGAAATACATCTAATTCCCCTTTACAAACTTGCATCATTTTTCGATTTCCAAGAGGATACGCAAATGCTGCAATAAGTACAGGAACTACACATAAAACGGTTTCACGAATACCTAATGAAGAAGCATGTTCTACTTGCATGAGAACAACACCGAATAAAATAATGCCCGACATAACTAATTCCTTCATCGGAAGTTTTTTATGTAGTGGATCCACCGCAAAAAATGGTGTTAACAAAATCCCTGCAACGATTGTAATTTGCCATGTTGATGCAACGAGCCAACCTGGTCCGAACGCTCCAGCAAAACTAAGCGGTGCATAAAAGAGACCAAATCCAACGATACTCCATACTAACCATTCTTTCGGATTGTTTTTCATATATTGAAAGAGTTGCTTTAAGTTCCCTCTATACATAACAATAAGTAATAGCATTGGAACCATAAAATAATACCGTAATGATGCACTCCAAATCCAGCTTCCACCTTCTAAGTCCATTGCCCGGTTTAAAACAAAGGTAAAGGCAAAGAAAAATGATGCCAGTATCCCTATAACAATTGCTTTCATTGTAAAACCCCTTGTATTTAATTTTTAATCTCTACAACATATATTTTAGTATACGCGATGAAAAATCTACATACAAACTTACATTTCACTTTCCATTCACTTGCAATGAAAAAGATAATAATACATTCATTTATTATACTTAATATAAAAACATTAAACAGAAATAATTTTAAAAATAAGTTACTTCTATGGATGTGATAACACTGAAAATATACAGAGCCTCTATACAATCTATTTTATTTGTACTTTCTTTCGGAGTTGTTTTCCTTCTAATAAGTGTTTTATCTTTAATGGAAGAATTTGATTTACTAGGAATTATTTCAATATTTTTCTCCTTATGGCTACTAAAGTATGCACTAACCTTATGGAAAACACGTGCAAGCGATATAGGTTCCTATTGGGATGATGAAGGAATTGTAGTAGATTTTCATGGGAATAAAGTGTATTGGTATGAAATCAAGGATATTACATACCAAAATTTTCAAGGGTCAAAATCTACCTTAATCTCGACCCACTATACTCACCATGAAAATATACGAATCCGCCATAAAAGATGGCTACCAACTATTGCACATTCAATTTACTGGTTTTCTATTGAAAAACCAAAAAATCATCATAAAAATTTAATGATAGCTTGGGAAGAAAAACAAACGAATAAAAATAAACACCTCCTTTAATTATTATTTAGGGGCGTTTGTTTATTCAAAAATTAAAGAATATGCAGTTTATATTCTCTATATAATTTCCTCAATCGACTTATATGAGCTTGATGATACCTATTATGATCTGCTAAATGCCATATTCCCCATCTTATAGTCGCATTTTCCCCTTTTTCATACAAAACTTCCTCTCTTAAAAGAACAACACCATATGTTCATCATCACTATACACACCATTCATTTTTATAGCCCTTTTTTCAATTCCGTACGTTTTAAATCCCATTGATTCATATAATCGTTTGGCTGGTTCGTTCGTTGACACAACCCCTAAATTCAATTGCTCTAGCTTCATCTCTTTTGCCCTTTCAATTGCTTTACGTATTAAATCACGTGCAAGACCACTTCTTCGATTTTCAGTATCTATATACATTGCAACGATATGTCCTTTATGCTTATATGCGTCCTTTTCTTCTGTTAATAAAGTAACAACCCCAACTAAACGATTTTCATTATTAAAAGCACCAAATGTAAAACTACTGTTGGATGAAAGATTACTAGCAACTCGTTCAAGAGGGTTTTCTTGACGTACTGCTTCTTCATAAGTCGTTACAAATGCTTCTGGATTTACTTGTAGTGCTTGTAAACGTAACTCCCAATATTGTTTTGCATCCGCTTTTGTAAGTAATCGAATCATTTTATCTTCCCCTTTTTAATTGACATAATATTTTTATAGGTTATTATTTTTTGATTCATACTCTTCTTTTAATATACTGTAACGATAGCGATGAATGAACTTTCCCTGTCTTAATCGATCATTTCTCATTAACCCTTCGCATACAAATCCGGCATTTTCATAAATCTGTTTAGCTTGTGTATTATCTTCATCTACACGTAACCAAATTTTCTCCAATTCAAACTGGGAAAAACCTATTTGTAACATGCTGTTTAGAGCTGCCATTCCAAATCCTTTACCCCAATAGTCTTTATTTCCAATCGCAATTCCTAGTTCTGCATTTTTATTTGTTTTATCAAAATTTTTAAGGTCTACCCATCCAATATGTATACCTTTCTCAGTAACGATCGCCCTTTGTTCATAACCATTTTTTCGGCTTATACAAGCTTCAATCCAGATTCTCGTATCTCCACGAGTGAACGGAGGATATTGGTTTGGTACGACTAAATGCTTTGTTACATCTCTATCTAACGACCATTGATAGCGATCTTCTACATCATCTAATGTCAATTCTCTTAATTGAACATATGGTACATTCATTTTTCTCTCCCCTTTTTATTTACCAATAGAAAATCCTTCGAACACTCTTCCACCATACTGTTCTAACGTCATTTCTATAAAATGAATTAATTCATTTTTCTCTCCCATTTTATAAAAATGATCAAAAGCCGCTACAAATTTGTTTGCATATTGCTCATCATATCTTCTTAGCACTCTAATAAACCATTTTGAACTCCCAAGCCACCTACCATTTACTCTTAATACATATTCATGTACTAAATCCGCTAATAAATTAGCGATAAACAATTCTTCTTCTCTTTTTGTTGCACCAATAAAGTCATCTAAAGTATCCGTAATAAAATATCGCTTCTGCTTAATCGTTTCTTCGGTCCATTTAGCTGGTCCTTTATGTAGTAAATCATTCGCTTCTTTTTTTAATTTCTCAACAATTTCCTTTTCCCCTTTTAATGCAACCCCTTCTGAAACTAATTGTGGTAACGACGGTCTCCCTCGATCACAATCCATTTTGAAAAAGGTTTTATATGTTGTAAAATTATGAACAAACACCTCAACAGGCCATCCATTACTATAGAAAGATTCTCTATAACAAGAAGTTAAACTTTGGTCAACTATTACAATATCAAGGTCAGATGTTTTCGTCGCTTCTCCTCGTGCAACGCTTCCACCGAGTAAAGCTACATCACAATTCGGAAATTGTGATGTAATTATGCTTTGTGCTGCTTCAATTGGTTTCATAGCCGTTCCTCTTTTCTTATTTCACTTTCTTTTTTTCAGCTCTTTCTCTCGCTTTTTTTATATAGCTTTCTGCATCTGGTGTTTTACATGATGTTGCACCGTGATTAACCTCTACTTTTCCAATTTCACGTGCAATTTCAATTGCTTGTCGCTCTAAGTCTTCATTACGAATTCCTATTGCGATTAAAGCACTATTCATCGCTTCTTTTTTTCTATTTTTTTCATTATGTATATTTTCTTTAATCTCTTCTAAGTATGGAGAGAAGAAACCATCATGTAACTCTTTATTTTTAATCGATATATTTGCTAACAAAGACCAGCCAGCTCTTCCAATCCATTCATCATTAGACTTTGTCCACTCTTCCATTCTTTCTATTGCAATTGGCGAAGTACATATAGATGTCATAAAAACATCCATTAAACAGTAATAATCAACATCCTGAACCCAACTATTAAGCTGTTCTGTTGTTAAATTCTTCGGGTCTAAAATATAAGTTGCTAATGTCATTGCGTCCATATTTTTCGTTTCCCACAATTCAACTGCTAAATCGTGATCTTTTTTTATTTTCTTTTTTAACAATTTTAAATTTGCAAAACTAACTCCGAATAGTGGCTCTTTCGCTCCGTGGTTTTTATACGTTTTACGATTTTGTTCTGTTCCATATTCCTCTAGTTGCTGCATTACTTCCTCAAGTAACATATACCCACCTCTTTATCTTTTCTGTTGACTGTATATATGTATGTACGATATATTCTACATTACTTTTCGGTTTTCCTATATTTATTTTTAAAATGCGGTATGTGAAATTTCTAAAGATTGCACAGCTACACCATCAAAAAACTGTACATGTTAAACATACAGTTTTTTGATGGTATCAATTTTGCGTAGAATAAGATATAAACTACGAAAGAACTTTTAATGGTCCTCTCAATCACCTATTTTTTCAACTAAATTTTTTACATCTGACCACTCTTCTATTGATCCTGCGTCCGGAAAAACTGTAACTACATTAAAATTCGCACCTTTTTCTTTCCCAATTTGTTTAGCTGCTAATAAATTCGCTGCCGCAGAAGTTCCTATTTTTATACCAGTATCTTTGTAAAAACGTGCCATTTCATACAGGGTATCTTCATATGAATAAGTCCATTGTTTTTCTATCAAATTTTCTTCCTGTTCTATGAAATGTTGTTTCCTTCCTAAGCCGAACCCACCTGATCCAGCATATTTCTTTAAATCATTTGGTGGTTGTTCCGAACCATAAGGCAATTCAGCAGGCATTACTAAATGTAGTTCAACATTTTTTGTATAATTCTTTATTGCTGTATAGACTCCCATTAGAGTTCCACCAGTACCAGCAGATGCTACCCATGCATGTATTGGTTTTCCAATCATTTGTGCAATAATTTCTCGCCCTGTACCTTCTATATGACTTACTAGATTTGCATTATTATAATGTTGGAATAAAAAGTATAATTCTGGCTTTTGTTTGCTAATCTCTATTGTTTTCTCAATTACTGCGTAGAACCCTTTACATTTATCAACTAAGATTACGTTAGCACCATAACGATCAAGTTCATTTAATAGAGATTTACCGGTTCCAGAACTTAAAACTAACGTGCATTGAATCCCTAAATAATTACAAATACACCCAATTGACCTCGCTAAGCTTCCACCACTATACTCTAAAATATTTTGTTTTTTGTCCGCTTCTTGTAAATATTTATTAATCATTCCAAGTGCCGCCCTATCCTTAATTGACCCTGTAGGGTTATGCCATTCACATTTAGCATAGATAGAAAGGTCCTTCGTTTCTTCGCATTTTAATTTCATGAGAGGTGTATTTCCAACATGTTTAGAAAACTCTTCAAAATGGTTTACTATCATACTTTTATACCTCCTTCATAAATTATGTTTATTACATTTGTTCTCAGCCAAAATACTTTCTACATTTTAATAACTCTCTCAATAAGATCTTCTTATATAAAAATCCCTACAAACACTGTAGGGATTTATGTCTAAATCATTTTGTTACACTCTATTTCATATGAAAATAGTTTCTTTATTCAGATGCATTCATAAGCACAATTCTCCAACCATCTGGATCCTCTATTGTGGTTCCTTTCTCTATCCAATACGGGTTTTCTGGTTCCACCTCATGATAGCCCATATTACTTAATCGATTCACTATCTTTTCAATTTCATCTTTAATAGGCATATAAAAAACTAGTAAATTATCTTTTGTCGGTGCCGGACATGGACTTCCATTAACATGTGTAGTAAACTCCAAATGATACTCTTCATCTGGTAAACCAAACATCACCCCGTCATATCCTTCATGATTGTGAAATTCCCCTATACGTTTTAATCCTAATCCTGTTTCATAAAAACTTATCACTTCTTCAAATTTATCTGTTGGTCTTGCAATTCTAAATTGAACCCAACTCTTCATGCAAATCTCCTCCTTTTCATTTTCCAAAGCTTTATAGTAATTAGTATAGGTTACATATATTCCCTTTAACATCCCTCATTAGTGTGAACTTCCTAAGTTGAAAGACCTATTAGTTAATAAACAATAGGACTTTAGTATAAAATTCATATAAAATTAGTTGTATAAATGTAGAGATGAATTACAAGCTATTACGTATGAAATAGTTCTCCTTGCAGGGCCTTTATATACCGATCAGCAGATCTTTGTACAGCTTTATTCGCATCTTCCACCACACCATGAAATGCATTATATAGTCGACTAAATTGGATATCTTTTACCTTCTCTGCCATATCTCTAACTTTATTCGCTGGTAATGGAATGAGATTGGGATAACTATACATAAAACTTACCCATTTTCGATCCGAAACTACTTGTATAATATCACCTGATAACAAAATACCTTTCCCTTCATTACCGTCTATCCAATGTATAACAGTTCCACCCTTAAAATGGCCTCCTAAGCGATGCAATGTAAGTTCTTCCGATAATATCAGATGCTCCCCAGACCAAAATTTAATTTGCTTACTCGGACGAACCACCCACTCTTTATCATCTTCATGAATATAAATAGGTACATTGAATGTTTCCGCCCATTTAACTTGTGTAGAGTAATAATGTGGATGAGAAAGTGCTATTGCTTGAATACCACCTAAATCATATATACGTTTTACCGTTTTATCATCTAAATAACTAATGCAATCCCACATAACATTTAGAGTTTTACTTTGTATTAAAAATGCTGTTTGTCCAATCGCAAATTTAGGTTTAGTAGTAATGCTATACAAACCGCTTTCTTCTTTTATTATTTCGTTTTTGTATAAATTGCTATTTTGCATCGTTTCTAATGTTGTCCATGACTGCCCAATTGGATTAACATATTGTCTTTCCTCATTACAAATTTTACAGCGAGAAGGTGGTTCTTCATTTTCGGGATACTGTACTCCACATGTAGTGCAAATATAATTATCCATATTCCCACTCCTTTTTTCATGTAATTGTTTCTTTACCAATATTTTAATAAAAAAACAAAAATATTCGAATCAATAATTGGAACGAAAATGAAATGATACGAAAGTATGATTAGTCTCCTTTCGTTTTAAGACTTTAGCCTAAGTACTATATTTTTCATTTCTTCTTTCTGTGAAAGTTGCATATCGTTTTTAATAGAAATTCCAAGTAAATTTAACTTTTTACCCATTAAATAAGTGAATACATCTTTTCAAAATAAATGAACCTATTCATAGATTTCGTCACACCTTTGACACAGTTGCACTAAGCGATACACATTAGGGGTATAGTATATTTAAAGTAACGATAAAAGAATATTCAATAATTTTATCTTCCTTATCGTTACTAGATTCAATTCGTAACAAATAAAGGAGAGGTTTTAATGGAAATCGTTATTATGCTCTATGATGGAATTACTGCATTAGATGCTATTGGTCCATACGAAGTATTTGCTGCAGAAAGCAATAACAACATAAAATTTGTTGCTAAAACGAAGGGATTAATAAAATTAGATTCGAAAATGGGCTATTTACATGCTGATTACAATTTTAATGAAATTACTTCAGCAGATATTCTTGTTATTCCTGGATGTCGTCCGCCTAACTTTACACAACTTATGAAGGATGAAGAAACTCTTAATTGGATTCTCCAAATACATAAAACGACAAAGTGGACTACAACTGTATGTACAGGCTCCTTAATCTTAGGTGCTACTGGTCTACTAAATGGTGTTAAAGCTACTAGTCATTGGAGCTGTTTTAACTTACTTCGTTCTCTCGGAGCTATTCCAACTGAAGAGAGATTCGTGCGCCATGAAAAAATTATAACAGCTGCTGGTGTATCTGCAGGTATTGATATGGCCCTTCAGTTAATAGCTTGGGAATTTGGAGATGAAAAAAGCAAAGCAGTTCAACTCATGTTAGAATACGATCCTAAGCCTCCCTTTGATACAGGTTCTCCTAAAAAAGCACATGCATCCTTATTAGAAGATTTAAATTTGATGATTGAAAGTTTAAATAATAAAGTTTAAATTCATCCTATTTTTCAAAACTGCAATTGATATAAAATCTTGCATACTTTTGAGTAAACTTTTTTACACTTGTAAAAAAGTTTTTTTGCATTTCCCTACCTATAATTGCTAATATAGTAGAGTAGAACTTTTATAGAGAGAAGGAAAATTATGCACAATGGAATTCGAATGACAACTTTAGTAAAAAGGGCTATGTTAGTTTGTGCGGGGGTATTATTCACATACGAAGCGGCTTTTGGATCAGTACATACTGCTCTAGCTAGTACAGAGGATGAAGCAAAATCTGTTCAACTTGTAAGTGAGATTCAAACATCTCTTGCTCCGAAAGAAGCTCCTAAACATTATAACGGGCAAGTTAGAAAAGTCGCTTATTTAACATTTGATGACGGTCCTGGAAAATACACAGCTGAGCTTTTAGATATGTTAAAGAAAGAAAATGCAAAAGCAACATTCTTCCTAATTGGTTCAAACGTAAAAGCTTTCCCTGATCTTGTAAAACGCGAAGATGCTGAAGGCCACTACGTTGGGATGCACAGTATGACTCATAACTACAAGAAACTTTACACAGAAGGTCATTACGTAGATGAAATGAAGGAAGACCAAGGCTTAATCGCTGGTGTTTTAGGTAAATCACCAGTATTAACTCGTCCATCTTACGGCTCTATGCCAGGATTAAACGAAGCTCTTCGCAACAAAGTTGTAGAAAATGGCTTAAAAGTTTGGGATTGGACAATTGATTCTTTAGACTGGAAATACAACAAAATGCAAGTTGATGCTGCATCTGCTAAAATTGTAGAGAACGTGTTACATGGTGCTACAAATCCAACAGAAGTTATCCTTATGCATGATATTCATCCACAATCAGTAAAAGCAGTACCTGGAATTATTAAAGGACTGAAAGAAAAAGGATATGAATTAGAAGCATATAATGAGAACGAACACTTCCCATTAAACTTCTGGCATGATAATCGTATGTAATGAAAAGACTTGATTCCCTCTAGTAGGTTATCAAGTCTTTTTTTATTCCATATATTAAAAAATATAACCTACTAACTTCACAATTTCACTAATCAAAATACCGATCACTGCGAAATCAGAATCCCCGAATGTTGTATTTTCAAATCCTAAACCACCTAATATAGGTAATAATATCGCTGGTAGGAATGAAATTAGTAACCCATTTACAAAAGCGCCAAGTATCGCTCCCCTTCTACCTCCTGTTGCATTTCCAAATACAGCTGCTGTTGCTCCTGTGAAGAAGTGAGGAATTAATCCCGGTACTATTATACTTAAACCGATAAATGGAAGAAGAAACATGGAAAGGAGTCCAGCAATAAAACTTGTTAAAAAGCCAATAATAACTGCATTTGGTGCAAACGGAAAGATTGTTGGACAATCTAATGCCGGTTTTGCATTTGGTACAAGTTTATCTGCAATCCCTTTAAATGCAGGTACAATTTCTGCAATTAACATACGTACACCTGCTAGAATAATATATACACCTGCTGCAAACGTAATGGCCTGCATGAAAGAATAAACGAGATAATTTTGTCCGTTACTTAATTCAGTTTCGATAAACCCCTTACCAGCAAATGGCGCGACAATAAAGAACAATACAGCCATCGTTAATGACATAGATACTGATGTATCACGTAAGAAACCAAGTGATTTCGGAACTTGAATTTGTTCTGTTGATTTTTCTTTATTTCCAAATTTACTTCCAACAAACCCTGCCGCTAAATATCCAACAGAACCGAAATGGCCAATTGCAATATCATCCATCCCTGTAATCTTTCTAACATACGGTTGTAGTAATGCTGGAAAAATCACCATGAGTGCCCCTAAAATAACTGACCCAATAATGACTAGTGAAGCGCCTTGCATCCCTGTAGTTGAAAATACCGCTGAAATTAAACATGCCATGAAGAGCGTATGATGACCAGTTAAAAATACATATTTAAATTTCGTAAATCGTGCAATTATTAAATTTGTAATCATACCAAATACCATGATTAATGCCGTTTCTTTTCCTAATGTTTGCTGAGCTATTGCAACAACAGCTTCATTATTTGGAATTATACCTTTAATATGGAATGCTTTATCAAATATTTTACCAAAAACGTCTAAAGCTCCTACTAATATAGTAGCTCCGCCTCCTAAAACGACAAAGCCCATAATTGTTTTTAAGGTTCCTGAAACTGTGTCTGCAAAGTTTTTCTTTTGCAGTAGTAAACCACACATAGCAAATAATCCAACTAATATTGCAGGCTGTCCCAAAATATCCTTCATTATTATATCAAACATAGCATTACTCCCCTTTCACTGTACTACATCAGGTGTTTTTGTAATGCTTCTTTAATTTCATTTTGATCTAAAATATTTGTTAAACCAGCAACTGTGCGTGTGCCATCTTCAAGATTACAAATAATATCTTTTGCACCTAAATATAAATCAGCTTGCTCAGATTTACTAGAAGCTAAATCTGTATGAGATACTTCTGCTTGTAATCCTAGTTCATTTAAAATTTTCTTCACATTCATTTCCACAATAAAACTACTTCCTAAACCATTTCCACATACAACTAATACTTTTTTCATTTTAATTTCCCCTTTAATTAGAATATTTAGCTATCATTTCTAATAATTTATCTTTTGAATCTGAATGAATTAGCATTTCCACATTTTTTTGTTCAGATAGCATTTCACTTAATTGTGCTAATGCTTTTAAATGTGTTTCATTATCTATAGCCGCTAGCACAATAATCAAATTAGCAGCATGCTCTTGTTTTTCTGAAAATGAAACACTTTCTTTTAACTGTAGTAAACTCATTCCTAGCTGCTTAACTCCTGCTTCTGGACGAGCATGTGGTATTGCAATTTTAGGTGCAATAACAATATAGGGACCTAATTTTTCTACATTTACAATCATTTCATCAATATATTCTTCAATGATATATTGATTTTGTAATAACGGTTCAGCTGCTACCTTTATCGCATCTTTCCAATTATCAACTCGATTTTGAAGTTGAATAAACTCTTTAGTTAAAAGTTCGTTTAACATTGGTTTATATTTCTCCTCCTTCTCAAAATACACCGGACCACTCATAGATTCAGTCAATTCTCTTTTTAAAGATTGTTCATCTACTACATCCGAATATTTTCGAATAATTCCCATGACTACATCAACAGAATCCTTTTGATTCTCACCATACAATACTCCATTTACGTTTCTTAAAAGAGACGCTTTTTCAGAATCAGTTAGAATTGGATTCACCTTAAAAACAGGTACCCCTCTCTTCTCAATTTCAGTAGTTGTAATAATACAATCTACATCAAATGTATTTGATTCATATTCTCGCTTTGAAATTGCATTTAATATATCCACATTTGAAAATAATTTTTCTAATTGGTATTGCAACATACGTGATGTTCCAATACCATTCGGACATACAAGTAGCGCAGTTTTCCGCGGATTGGGAACGATTCCTTCTTTCCTCATCCACGCTCCAAAATGCATAGTAATATATGCAATCTCATCATCTGAAACAGATTTTCTCACATATTCTTCAAAATGATGAATCACTTTTTTCGTAAGACAATATACCTCTTTATAATTTTGCTGAATCGTATTTAGTAATGGATTTTCAATATCTATTCCATACTTCACCCGATAAAACGCGGGTTTCATATGCAAATATAGGTCTGAAGACAGCCCGTTAAAATCTTCAAATATAACGCAAGCATAGTCCTGAAATTCTTTAATCATCCTGTCAACAACCAAATGTATTTCATCCTTATTATTTTTTTCATACATATTTTCCTGGTAATTTACTTTTGCACCTAACAAATGCGTCGTAATATAATAAATTTCATCACTTGGGAATTTAACAGCAAACTTTCGCTCAAACTGCTTCGCGATATACTTTGCTGCTTCAAATTGCTTTGAATCTCGAAGAACATTTTTTTCTGCTTCTTCCATTTCAATGTACTGTCCTTTTAAAATACGTCTATGGAACAAATACATGTAAACGCTTAAATTTTCAAGCACCTCATCTGTATATTGGATACCTAAAAATTCTTCACAGTTTGAAAGAATATTTTTTATGTTGTAAAGTGTTTCTCTTTCCAGAGTATCTTTTTCATTCCTCATGTCAGTTATAATGCATTTTACTTGTGATATTAAATACTCCCAGCCGTTTTTGGAAATAATGTGAGAGAGACTGGAAATTAACAAATTTCGTTTATCCTGTTCATCTCCAGCAATTTGATAGCCTTGTTTACGCCCAAATTGTAATAATAAATCATACTTATTTAGTTCTACTTTTAGCTTTTTTAAATCTGTAAGAACAGTATTACGACTTACTTGTAAAAGGTCCATTAAGTCTTCTAATAAAATTCTGTTTTCCTTTATGAGTAAGCATAAAATTAACCATATTTTTCTTTCTTGTGGAGAATATTCATATTGATCACTCGTAAATTCATTTAATTTTTTTACTATTATCTGTTTCGTTTCATTATTTAAGCAATAACCTAGAGGCCGGATATATTCAATTGAATGTAGCCCTTCCTCTTCTAACCAATCTTCAATCTTCTTAATATCATAATAAATTGTTCGCTTAGAAACTTGAATTACATCAATTAATTGATTTATAGACACATAACCTTCTGCTTGAATAATTTGTTGCAAAATATTTACACTTCGATTATCTAATATCATATATGGTGTACACCCTTTCTATACTTGTTCACTAATTGACTTGCAAGTATAGATACTAACTTTGCAAAATTAGATTTTGTAATCGTTTTCTATTAATATAATATCTTTTATTACCTCCAAATATAAGTCCAAATTTTGTTTTCTATGTAGTGCAATGATTGTGCTTTAAAAATTACTTCAGCATACCTTCCCCCGATGGAAGACATTATTTACCTTTAATTCTAAAGTTCCCCTCATTATTCATTTACACCAATGACAAAAAGATCTTTAGAATTTTTAATTTAGCTTAGTACATATTAATCATAAGGAGTGATATGTATATGGAGTTTCTCTCATCCGAATATTTGTCTGCCTTGCTTGCCATCATTGTAATCGATTTAGTGTTAGCCGGAGATAATGCCATCGTAATTGGATTAGCAGCAAGAAGATTACCGAAAGACCAACAAAAAAAAGTTATTATATGGGGAACTGTCGGGGCGATTGCTATTAGAGCCCTCGCTACCTTAGTTGTCGTTTGGTTATTAAAAATACCTGGTTTACTCCTAATTGGCGGTGTACTTCTTATATGGATCGCTTACAAGTTGATTGCTGAGGGCAAAAATCATGATATTAAAGCCGAAGAAGGATTTTGGTCTGCTATTAAAACCATTATTATCGCTGATGCGTTAATGGGCATTGATAATGTACTCGCTGTTGCAGGAGCTGCCCATGGTAACTTTTCTTTAGTAATCATTGGATTATTAGTGTCTATTCCTGTAGTCGTATGGGGCAGCACATTGATTCTAAAATGGGTGGATCGTTTTCCTGTCATCATTACGATTGGAGCAGCCGTTTTAGCTTATACTGCTGCAAAAATGATTGTAGATGAGAAATGGTTTGCTGGATTTTTCGAAAATAACCCTTTCATTAAATGGGCATTTATCATTATTATCATCGTCGGTGTAGTTTTCTTCGGAAAGGCAAAACAAAAAGCAACAGCTAGTTCTGTCTAATAATGATGGTATATTTACAAATAAAAAGCGCTATTCATATGAATAGCGCTTTTTATTATTTATTTAGCTTCCCCTTCCGGAGTCGTTTTTACCTTCGTTTTGTTTTTATCACGATTGTTATAGTTATACTTCGAACGATCTACTGGAGTGAATCCTTCCGGTGTGTAGAATCGTAATAAGTCACCATTTACGACTTGGTCAGAGTATTTTAGTGAGTTTTGAACCATTTGTTCATTTTTCTTTATTTCATCTGTAAATTCTACAGGTTTTCCAGTTGTTGTATCATAGTATTTGCCGTTCAGTGCAGTAACAGTTGGGCTTACGTAGTTACCGTTACGGAACGCAACGACTTGTTTATGCTCTGGTGATAATAAATCTGAACCGAATTGAACATAGTTTTTCGTATCTGTACCTAGTAAGTGTAATAACGTAGGAAGAACGTCAATTTCACCGCCATATTGATGTTGTACGCCACCTTTCACTCCTGGTACACGAACGATTAAAGGCACACGTTGTAACTGTGCATTTTCAAATGAGTTCATTTCTTTACCCATTACTTTTGACATTGCTGCGTTATGATTATCTGAAATACCGTAATGGTCTCCGTACATAACGATAATTGAGTTATCATATAAACCAGATTGTTTCAAGTAATCGATGAAACCTTTTACAGATTCATCTAAATAGCGTGCTGTTTGGAAGTACGTATCTACTGATGAATCGCCTGTTGTCGCTGGTTCAATTGTTGCTTCTGCCTTATCGATTGGATAAGGGAAATGGTTCGATAACGTAATAAACTTCGTATAGAACGGTTGTTTCAACGTTTGTAATAACGGAATAGATTCATTAAAGAACGGTTTATCTTTTAATCCGTAGTTTACTACATCTTTTTCATTCATATCATAGTATGACGCATCAAAGAATTTATTAAAACCAAATGATTTATAAATATCGTCACGGTTCCAGAATGTTTTGTAGTTACCGTGGAATACTGCTGATGTGTATCCTTGTTGTCCTAAAATAGCTGGTGCTGATTGATACGTATTATGAGATTTCGTTGTAAAGACAGAACCTTGCGGTAAACCAAACATTGAATTCTCTAACATAAACTCCGCATCAGATGTTTTCCCTTGTCCTGTTTGATGGAAGAAGTTATCAAAGTATAGTGTATTCGCATCTTTTGTAAATGAGTTTAAGAACGGTGTAACTTCTTGACCATTTAATTTGTAATCGATTAAGAAGTTTTGGAATGACTCTAAATGAATATAAATTACGTTCATTCCCTTTCCTTTACCAAAATACTCAGGATTTGGACTTGCATAAGTTGATGTTAAATAATTTCTTACTTCTGTCATATTATCCCCATCAGCTAATGCTCGTTCTGTTGATGCTTTCGCACTTTGAATACCATCGTAAATTGTGTAGTTGTATGCCCCTAAATATTTCACAATATAATTTCTATCGAATGTTCTTGTTAATAATTCAGGACGGTCGGATTCTGCAAGACCTAAGTTAACACTGAATAATAAAATACCTGCTACAAATACTAGAGATAATTTATGCTTCGCAACACGAATTGGTTTTGGATTTGCGAATTTTGTTGCGACTAACACAATTAATATAATCGTGTCTAAGAAGTATAGTGGATCATAAAGATGTAGCAACGCAAGAATACTACCACCTAAATCTCCAAAGTTATTCGTTTGTGTTAATGTCGGGAACGTAATAAAGTCACTGAAAAAGCGATAGTATACTACGTTTGCGTATAAAAGAATCGACAATAACAAGTTGATAACGATTAACCAAATATAAGATCGTTTCCCTTTTGCAAATAATGCAAGTCCTAAAAATAGAACTGCTGAACTAAGCGGGTTGAAAAACAGCAAGAATTTTTGGATTGTGTTTGAAATTCCTAAATTAAATTCCGTTACATAGGCTGCATACGTTTTGAGCCACAATAAAATAACGGCAAACAGAAAGAATCCAAAATGATTGCTTAACACACTTTTGCTCTTTAATAAGAACTGTTTCATTTCTCCACCTCTTTTAATCATCCAAGGCTTATTTTTTATAAGTCTGTCTCTCTATTCAAATTTTCTTCTTCAAATAGATTATCTTTATTTAACTATATGAAGAATATTAGTAATTATAATTTGAAGCTAGTATTTATTCAACTATTTCTTTTTAAACATTTTGACCTTGGTTTCTATTTAACAAAATAAATTTGTAACATTTCCTGTTTTCTCCCAAGATTCATCCACTAATTATGACATCCCATACTATATACCTTTATAAACTCATTCGCAAACTATTCTATCTCCAATTTTGGTACATATTTCACATGACAAAATAATGTTATTTAATTATATTGCTCACCTTACATTCCCCTGCTTCAACTAAATCTTAAAGTCATTACATCTCTTCCATACATGAAAAATCCTCATGTTCACTAATATTATATTTGAATAATTATTCATTTACCCCACCAGTGGTGTTATGTTTTCTCGACAAAAAAACTCGCTCTAAAAAGAGCGAGTTTTTTCATGATATATTATTGACCTTTGTACATTGCATCTACTTGTTTTTGAAGTTCTTCATTTTCTAAGTACTCATCGTAAGTTGCCTCTTTATCGATTACACCGTTTGGTGTTACTTCGATAATGCGGTTTGCAATTGTTTGTACGAACTGATGGTCATGAGATGTGAATAACATTGTACCTTTGAAAGCAATTAAACCGTTGTTTAATGCAGTGATAGACTCAAGGTCTAAGTGGTTCGTTGGATCGTCAAGTGTGATTACGTTCGCACCACTTAACATCATTTTAGATAACATACAACGAACTTTTTCGCCTCCAGATAATACAGAAACGTTCTTCTTAACTTCTTCACCTGAGAATAACATACGGCCTAAGAAACCACGTAAGAAGCTTTCTGACTCATCTTGTGGAGAGAATTGGCGTAACCAATCAACTAAGTTATAGTCACTGTTCTCAAAGTATTTAGAGTTATCTCTTGGGAAGTAAGATTGAGATGTTGTAACACCCCATTTGAATGAACCGCTATCTGGCTCCATTTCACCCATAAGGATTTTAAATAATGTTGTCATCGCGATATCGTTACGACCGATAAATGCAACTTTATCACCTTTATTTAAAGTGAAGTACACATTATCTAACACTTTTTCGCCATCAATTGTTTTAGAAAGGCCTTCAACAGTTAATAAGTCATTTCCTATTTCACGCTCAGGTGTGAAGCCAACGAATGGGTAACGACGTGATGATGGTCTAATATCATCTAATGTAATTTTATCTAATAATTTTTTACGAGAAGTTGCTTGTTTCGCTTTAGATGCGTTTGAGCTAAAGCGTGCAATGAAGTTTTGTAACTCTTTTACTTTCTCTTCTTTTTTCTTATTAGCATCTTGTGTTAATTTTAAAGCTAATTGGCTTGACTCATACCAGAAGTCATAGTTACCAACATAAAGTTGAATTTTACCGAAATCAAGATCAGCCATGTGCGTACATACTTTATTTAAGAAGTGACGGTCATGGGATACAACGATTACTGTATTTTCAAAGTTCATTAAGAAGTTTTCTAACCATTGAATCGCTTTTAAGTCCAAGTGGTTGGTAGGCTCATCTAGTAATAGAATATCAGGTTTACCGAATAATGCTTGAGCAAGTAATACTTTTACTTTCTCTGCACCAGTCAATTCTGATAATTTTTTGTCATGAAGATCTTCACCAATACCAAGACCTTTTAGAAGGATTGCAGCTTCTGACTCAGCTTCCCAACCGTTAAGCTCAGCGAACTCACCTTCAAGTTCTGCAGCACGCATTCCATCTTCATCACTAAAGTCTTCTTTCATGTAAATAGCATTTTTCTCTTGCATTACTTTGTAAAGTTGCGTGTGACCCATAATTACTGTTTCTAATACTGGGAACTCTTCATATTCGAAGTGGTTCTGTTTTAATACTGCTAGACGCTCACCTGGCGTAATATGTATGTCACCTGTTGATGGTTCAATTTCTCCAGATAAAATCTTTAGAAATGTTGATTTACCAGCACCGTTTGCTCCGATTAAACCGTAGCAGTTACCTGGCGTGAATTTTATGTTAACATCTTCAAATAATTTGCGATCCGCGAAACGCAAACTAACGTTACTTACTGTAATCATTTGTGTCCTCCTACTAATACCGCTTATTTCAGCGTTTTCTCACCGATTGTCTTAAAAAATCGCATATTACGACTCAATTATTGTAGACTATAGCTATTATATAGTAGAAGCTGGATGAATAGCAACGGTTGATTACCTTTCTATAATGAAATCGGATAGTTTTTATCCATTCCCCTAGCTATTGTATGTATATCATCGACCTCTTTCTCATATAACCATTCACTTCTCATTCTGTAATACATTAGATTCATTTTTCATTCGAAATTTTATATATAGAAAAACTGTAGAGAAATCATCCCCTACAGTCTTCACTTATTTCGTATTTATTATCTTTTCTTTATAACTCTTCAATCTACTCGTTAATCCCATTAAAGCAGGTAACAATATCGGCATCACGATTAAAGCTAATAGTAATAGTGCAACGCCAACAACTGATGCTACTTGTATAAGTGTTAATACACCTGAAGGGATTAATGCTGCAAATGTCCCTACTAAAATTAGCGCCGCTGATAATACAACTCCTCCTATATGACGAGATGCAGTTACAATTTTCGTTACCGAATCCCCTTCTATCTCGTTATAGCGCATCATTACGAAAATACTATAATCCACTCCTAAAGCGACAATCATAATGAAGCTAAAGAATGGAACATTCCAGCTTAATGACTCTACATGTAATACATGTGCACTAATTTGTTCGCTTATACCAAGCGATGCAAAGTACGCTAATAGTAATGAGCCAATAATAAATATTGTATTTAATAATGAACGTGTAATTACAATTAATACAATCGCAATTCCAATTAACATAATCGTAGCTGTACGTAAGAAATCTTGCCCTGTTACTTCTTTTAAATCAACGTTTCTAGCTGTTGTTCCGCCAATTGCTGTTTTCGCATCATGTAATTCCGTTCCCTTTACAGTGCCCTCGATTGTTTTATTGATTTCTTGAATAATCGGCATTGCTTCTTTTGAATACGGATTTACATCTAAAATGATGGTCATTTTAGCAATCTTTCTATCTTGTGACATGTACGTGTTCAATGCTTTTTGGAAATCGTCTCCCTCTAACACTTCTTTTGGAATATAAAACTTCTCAGAGCTTTTCGATTCATTGAGCTCCCCTAAATATTTCTGCGCGTCATGCAGGCCATTGCTTACTTTTCCAAGCCCTTCTGTACTTTTAGATAAACCAGATTGTAATTGCCCCATCTTTTCCTGCAGGTCTTTAAGGCCCGTTAAAAATTGCCCTTGCCCATCGTTTATTTTCGTTAATCCAGATTGTAACTCAGCTGATTTATTCGCAATTTGTTTTGAACCTGCAGAACCTTCATTTAATCCATTTTTAAGATCCGCTGCCCCCTTTTGTAACTTATTAATTCCATTGTTCATTTCTTTTAAGCCGTTATCCACTTTCAGTAACGATTGATTCGCTTCTTTAAATGAACTCATCGCTGCTTTATGCTGCGTTGCTAATTGATTTAATTCTTTTGAAAGTATATTTAATTGTTTTTGAGCTTCTTTAGCAATTCCTATCGTTTGTTGTATGTTTGAATCATTCGCTAGTTCTGGTTTCGTTTGAACGAAATTGGTCATTAACATTTCAATTTGTTCATATCCCTTTTTCGCACCATCAATTGCTTGAGAAATACTTCCGAAGTATTGATCGTAAGAGCTTAAACCTTTTTCTAACTGTGCATAACCAGCATGCAGCTGCGACGTTGCATTAGATAGAACATTTATATTTTCGTTTACTGAAGCTAAGCCACTCTCAATTTGCTGTGCTCCTTGTGCACCGTCGTTTATGCCATTTGATAATTGATGTAAAGCTGTTCCTAATGCTGATACCCCGTTTTTCGCCTCGTTCGTTCCATCAATTAATTTTTGAACATTCGCAAGACTATTTGAATCATTACTTCCCATTTTATTTTTCGCATCCGTTAATCCATCATTAATTTCCTTTATGCCACCATCGGCATCTCCTAATCCTGTATTCAATTCTCCCGCTTGCTTATTTAAATATAATTCTTTTATCTTCTCACCAGTTGGACGTGTCGGTGCATATACTTCTGATACACCTTTAACTTTCGAAATTTTATCAGTTAATTCGTCTAAAATTTGTAGAGAAGTTCCTTCATCCAGCTTTTTATCAGATTGAATGACTAATGTACTCGGTGAAGAGAAACCAGGCGGAAAATGATCCTCTATTACGTTAATACCCATCTTTGATTCATACTTATTATCTACTTCAAATAAATCATTGTAATTTAGTGTATTAGAGTATTTTAATATGAAAGGAATCGATATTAAAAATACGATGATTAAAGCGATAAATGGCCTTGCTACTGAGTTTTTCGCAAAGAATCCCCATAAGCGACTATCCTCATGACCTTTAAATGTTTTAACTGGATAAAACATTCCTTTTCCTAAAAGCACCATAAAAAATGGATTTAAAGTCGTTAATACGAGTAGTAATACTAAAACACCAATTGCTACCGCTGAAGTAGATTGATATAATTTAAAACTCGCTAACGCAAGTGATGCAAAACCAATTAGCACCGCTATACCGCTATATAATACGGTTTTACCTGCCGATTTAAATGTTTCTTTCGTGGCCAAAAATGCATTTTCTTGTTTACTTAATTCTTCTTTAAACCTCATATATAATAAAATGTTATAATCTGTTCCTACTCCAAAGAGGACGACGACTACGAACACTTGTGTAAAGTTTGAAAATGGGAAATTAAATTGATCTACAAGCTGAGCAATAATCCCCATTGAAACTAAATACGACACACCGACTGTAAGAAGAGAAACAATCGGAACAACTGGTGAACGGAATACGAGGATTAATACTACAAGAATGAAGATGATTGAAATAACTTCTGTCTTTTTCACTCCCTCTTGAGAGGATTTAAGAAAATCACCCGCTATTAAGTCACTTCCTGTTAAATACGTTTTTACCCCTTTCGTTTGCACCTTTTCATGAAGATTATTTGAAACCTTTGATATTTCACCATGTTTTTTATCTATCGATATTTGCGTTAAAATAGTCGTATTATCTTTAGAAACTAATTGTTTCTCCAAGTCTTTATTATCTAAATGCGAAACAACTTCCTTAATTCCTAATTGCTCTTTTTCATTTTGCAGGGCGTTGATCGTTTTTGTTATTTCCTTCTTTTGTTCATCTGTTAAAGCTGCCTTATTGCCACTATTAAAAACGGCTATAATTTCATACTTTTCAACCCCTTCTTTATCCATCTCTTTAATTATCTTGTCAGCAATGCTGCTTTGTTCTGTATTAGGGATTGTAATTTTCCCTTTTTCCTTCACTAATTTATCCATATTAGGCATCGTTACAACCATTATAATAGTAATAACTATCCATAATAGAAAAGATAAACTTCTCCAACTTTTTAACTTGCTCATTTAAATCATCTCCCATTATGAAATTTACACGCGGAATGAATATTCATTCCTATTCTTTTGAAAATCCTTTCGGAATGAACGTTCATTCCTATCATTCTATTAAATTATTCATTAACTTTATTAAACTAGGTAATACGGAATGAATATTCATTCCTTTAGTTGTAAAGATTTATCATCTCCTGTTATTCTTTTTCATACCTTTCTCGGAATGAATGTTCATTCCTGTCCTTATAAGGCTATAGAATCAAATGATTCTAATAGCATTCCAACAACTTTCTTCCAATTCCTTTACTAATTCATCTGTATATTCTAACTGCCCTGTTTCCATTACTTTAATTAATTTTTCAATTGGTTGATATACAATAATAATTAAAGCAATTGGTGGTAATGGACGAAGCAAACCTTTTTCGATTCCATCTTCAATCAAGTTCATGAAGAAACCCATGAAGTCCTCGAATATTTCATTGCTATGTTCATCTAGAAAATAACTATCACAGTGAGAATTTGTAAAAAGAAAAGCATCTGCATTTTGTCTCGCAAATTCAAATAAACGGTTGTATGTATGGCTAAACTGTTCACGAATATTTGCATCGACCGGGAAATCATTTTTTATTAATTCCGATAGTTGTAAAACACTTTTCGTAAATAAAGAATTAACAAGCGCTTCTTTATTTTCAAAATAACGATAGATCGTACCTGCGCCTACTTTTGCTTTTTCGGCAATCATCGGAATTGTTGTACCATCATAACCTCGTTCTGCAAAAAGTTGTATTGCAGCGTCAAAAATATCCTCTCGTTTGTTTTTAGCCATTTTTCCACCTCAATTTCCAGGAATGAAAATTCATTCCGTTTTTAATTATAAATTACATGAGTTAAAAGTCAAGTGCGTGACAAAGTATAACTGTGCTGTTTTATCCTCTATTTGTGAATGAAATTATATGAGCGACTTTCTGGATATATTGGCGCTACTCTAATTATATCAGCGATTCTCATGATATATCGACTTACCGACAAAAATTCACAATATAAGAGGAAGCTATCCCGAAATTTCACTTGGGATAGCCCACCTTCATACATGCAAATTAAAAGAAATCATAAATAAATGGCTTACGCACTGGTACTAAATTCTCAAATGACCGTATTGCCTCGTCACTTCCACTAATTAATTCAAGTTCATTTAGTTCTAATGGACGTTTATATCCAAGCATTATTGCTGATAGTGCAGTTATATCCAGTTTAATTCCTTTTTCCGTTGTTTCTTCTACAATTGTTATTTCATGATTTGCAAGTCTCACTGCTACGTTATTCCACGGAGCAAATGCGTCTGTAATGTGTAGAATCACTTCTTGCTGTACATTGTTCCAGCTCAACTCATATTGTTTTAAGAACTGCTCTACATCTACAATTCTTCCCATAAAATATGGTTTTATTTCTGTCTTCACGCGTGGCTCTTGCAATGAATATAGCAACGGTTCGGTTTCACTTACTGTCATTTCAAGTTCTTTAATCATAGAATCATGCTGGCAAATAAAGTTCCACAGACCATTTCGTGCTTCATTATGCAGTGGTACAAATTCTTCTACTGTCATTTTATAGTTTTCTATTTTGTATAACATGTAACCTGCTGCCGTTTTATCTTCATCATAGTAAATCGCTAATGTTAAATCATCATAAACTGCTTGTAACCACCAGTTCTTCTCTCGAACTAACATACCTGAAAAACGTTCTGCAAATACTTCATAGAGCTTTTCGACCTCTTCTGGATGATTTTCTTTATTGAAACGTTTCACAGTTCCATTTACTTGTTTTTTCATCACTAAATCACTCTTATTCATATGACATATGAGTAGATTCGCACAAAGTTCCCAACCGTATTTACGGTAAAATGAAACCGCAAATGGATGTAACATAGAGACTGTATAGCCATCTTTTTTCATCGTTTGAAGTGAATATTGAAGTAGCTCTTTTACATACCCACTTCTTCTGTACTCTGGATACGTCGCTACTCCTGCAACGCCACCCATTTTAAATTTTTCTTTACCTATGTAAATATGAAACGGAATAAGATGTAGTTTTGCTGCTAAGTCTTCCCCTTCCATAATGCCGTATATTTCATGACTTTCCTTCATCTTTGTAAGTTGCTGCTGTAATCGTTCCTCATCTACTTTATATTGAAAAGCGTATTCTGATAAACGTAATGCTTCTCTGAACTTATCTTCTTTTAATTGTATGACATTCATATAATTCTCCTCCATTCCCTGTTTGAATTGTATCATAATTCTTACTTTTGTAGTTCGGTAAGTGAAATTACAAAGACGTTTTAACAAAAAAAGCAGATACATCACGTATCTGCTTTCCATCCTTATTATTTAGCTAACTTTTGAAGTTCATCAAAGAATGTAGGATATGATACACCTACGGCTTCTGCATCTTCAATAATTGTTTTTCCTTCTGCCAGGCAGCCAGCAATCGCAAGCATCATTCCGATGCGATGATCACCATAACTATTTACTGTATTGCCTTTTAGAGCTGATTTTCCGTAAATGATCATGCCGTCATCAGTTGCTTCTATTCGAGCTCCTAGTTTCGTTAACTCAGCAACGACTGTATCAATACGATTTGTTTCTTTTACTTTTAATTCGTGTGCATCTTTAATTACTGTAATTCCTTCCGCTTGCGTTGCCGCTAATGCGATTACAGGAATCTCATCGATTAATCTAGGGATAATATCTCCGCCAATTTCAATTCCTTTTAATGAAGATGTTTCAATTGTAATATTTGCAGCTGGTTCTGATGCCCCTTCGTTAATTAGATCTACAGTGAACGTAGCACCCATTTTCTCTAAAACATCAATAATACCTGTACGAGTTGGATTCATTCCTACATTTTGTAATACTAGTTTACTATTTGGGATGATTGCACCTGCTACTAAGAAAAATGCTGCTGATGATACGTCACCTGGCACTTGAATGTCTGTTGCTGTTAATTTTTGTCCACCTGATAGCTTCACTGTTTTCCCTTCGCGAGTTACTTTAACACCAAATGCTTCAAGCATTCTTTCCGTATGGTCGCGTGAAATATGTGGTTCTGTAACAGCTGTTACACCTTCTGCACGAAGACCTGCAAGTAAAATAGCTGACTTTACTTGTGCACTTGCAACAGGAGAAATATATTCAATTGCTTTTAAATCTCCGCCACGTATTGTTAGCGGTGTAAATGTTCCTTCTTCTCTGCCGTCAATTTTTGCACCCATTTGTTTTAATGGGGTTGTTACACGCTTCATCGGTCTTTTTGCGATAGACTCATCACCTTGTACGCAAGAGAAAAATGGTGTGTTAGCTAATATACCTGACATTAATCGAATTGTTGTACCAGAATTACCAACATCTAATACAGCTTTCGGTTCTTGTAAACCTTCTAATCCTTTACCAACTACAGTAACTTCATCACCGTTTTGCGTAATTTCTACTCCCATTTCTTTAAAACATGAAATCGTACTTAAACAGTCTGCACCGGGCAAGAAACCTTTAATTGTTGTTTTCCCTTCTGCAATCGAACCGAACATAACAGCACGGTGTGAAATGGATTTATCACCTGGGATTGTAATATTGCCATTCAATCCGTTATTAACAGGTTGTATTGTTCTTTCTTTCACGTTTTTCACCTTCTCATTTAAATTGTTTCATAAGTTTGGTATTCTTCTTCTCCAAGCGCTAGCTTTGCTTTCATACGATCTTCTTCCCTTTGGAAACTAATACGTAATACCCCAAGCAGTCCTTCACGCGCTTCTAATATTTGCAAGTTCGTAATACTAATTTCCTCGCGCGCTAAAATACTCGTAATATGAGCCAATGCCCCCACCTTATCTAATACATCAACGTATAAGTCGTGATAGGCAGGAATTGCACCACTCTTTCTTACTGGTAAAGAATCACGGTATTCTTTCGCATCTGCAAAATAGTTTTGAATCTCGCCTGCATCTCCGGTAGAAACTGTCTTATATAAACCTTCCATTTCAGAGATCCACTCTTTTAATAATACCATTAAATGCTCTCGATTTTGCTTTACAATATCACTCCACATTTTCGGACTACTAGATGCGATACGTGTAATGTCTTTGAAACCTCCAGCAGCTAGTTGATGAATGAGCGGATTATCTCCTGCATGTTTCTCAACTTGCTTTACTAAACCTGCTGCGATAAGATGCGGGAAATGACTAACAATCCCTGTTACATAATCATGTTCTTCTGTATTTAAAACAAGAAAATGAGATCCTGTTCCTTTTAACCATACTTTAAGGTCTTCCACTTGTTCATTTAGTACATGATTCATCGGTGTTAAAATGTAAAATGCATTTTCAAATAAATGCGCCTTTGCGCTTTCAACTCCCGTTTTATGAGAACCCGCCATCGGATGTCCCCCAATGAAAGAAACTTCCTTTGAAAATAAAGCTTCCGCTTCACTCATAATAGACCCTTTTGTACTACCAACATCAGTCACTATAACATCTTCTCGTAAACGGAATGACGCAAGTTTGTGTAATAGCTTCTTCGTTTCTTCAACTGGAGAAGCAAAAATAATTAAATGTGCCTCTTCACATGCATGTTGTAAATCAACTGCTACTTCATCTACTACGTGTAATTCTTTTGCACGCTCTACTTGCTCTTGAAATATATCGTAACCTGTTATCGTTACATCGTGCTCTTTCTTAATTGCTAAGGCGAGAGAACCTCCTATTAAACCTGTTCCAATTAATACTACCTTTTTACGCATTTTCCTCATCTCGAGACTTACTTTTTTTATTTTCAAAGTGCTGTTTTAACACTGAAATCACTCCTTCATTTTGCTCCCTTGTTCCAACTGTAATACGGACACCATTTGGGAATGGACGAATAATAAACCCTGCATGTGCACAAGCTTCATAAATCTCTCCAGCATTATCTACCGGTAAGAAGATGAAATTAGTTTGTGACGAATAAAATGGTATTTCGTTTTCCTTACAGAAACTCTCGTATTGCTGTAATCCTTCTGTATTCACGCGAACTATTTCTTCAATAAACTCGTCATCACCAAAAGCAATCGTAGCTGCTTTTTGCGCTAATGAAGATACGTTAAATGGTAAACGTACGACATTTAATTTCTCAATTAGCTCTTCCTGTCCGATCGCATATCCAACGCGGAAAGAAGCTAATCCGTATGCTTTAGAAAACGTTCTAAGTACAAGAATGTTTTTATGTTTTTCTAAAAGCGGTAATGTCTCAGGGAAATCTTTTGCTGTTACGTATTCATAGTACGCTTCATCAATGACAATTAACGTATTTTCACTAATGCCTTCAATAAATTGAGTCAATTTTTGCTCATTCACATATGTGCCCGTCGGGTTGTTCGGATTACAAATCCATACGATTTTCGTATTATTATTTACCACTGACGAAATTTCGTCTAAATCGTATACACCGTTATTTAAAGGAATTTCTTTCACTTCACAGCCTTCAATAATTGCATGATGACGGTACTGCGGGAATGTTGCACCAGCCGTTACGATATTATCTCCTGCTTTAAGTACTGCACGGCTTATCATTTGAATGACTTCATCTAAACCACTACCACAAAGTACTTGTTCTAATTGCACATGCAACTTATCCGCGATTGTTTGACGGAGCGTTGTAGCACCTCCGTCAGGATATAAAGCATGTTCCAACCAAGATTTTTGCAACTCATCTAAAACTCTCGGTGAACAACCGAATGGATTTTCATTCGATGCTAATTTCACAAACGAATGATCTCCGTATACTTCTTTCATTTGTTCTGGTGATTTGCCTGGTTTATATGGTTGTAATGATGATAGTTGCTCTTTTACTTGCACGTTAAACCCACCTTTTTATTAAAATTCTTTTGCGTAGTTATTATGTTGCATAATGTTTTGTTTTAATAAATCCATACGATCTTTTCCGAATTGTTCGACTAGTGCATCTGCAAGTTCCCATGCTACAACAGATTCAGCTACTACACCCGCTGCTGGCACTGCGCAACTATCAGATCTTTCAATACTCGCTTGGAATGCTTCCTTCGTATCAATATCAACGCTTGCTAACGGTTTGTATAATGTAGGAATTGGCTTCATAACGCCTCTTACGACAATTGGCATACCTGTTGTCATACCGCCTTCTAAACCGCCGGCATTATTCGTTTTTCTCGTGTATCCTTTTTCTTCATCCCACAGAATTTCATCATGCACTTTACTTCCTGGTTGTCTTGCCGCTTCAAAACCTACGCCAATTTCAGCACCTTTAAATGCATTTATACTCATAATTGCACCAGCAAGTTTTGCATCTAATTTACGATCGTAATGAACGTAACTACCAACGCCAATTGGCATACCTTCTGCAATGACTTCCACAATACCACCGATTGAATCTCCGCTACTTTTTGCGTTGTCAATCGCATCCATCATTTCTTGCTCTACTTCTTTATCTAAACATCGAACTGGTGAGTTTTCAGTTATCGTTTGAATTTCTTCAATCAGTAAGTTTGAAATATGTTTTGCTTTTACTCCACCAATTTCAAGAACATGTCCTGCAATTTTTACGCCTAATTCGCTTAAAATTTGTTTTGCAACTGCACCAGCAGCTACACGAACTGTCGTTTCTCTTGCAGATGAGCGCTCTAATACGTTTCTTATATCACGATGGCCATATTTAATTGCTCCATTTAAATCCGCATGTCCTGGACGTGGTTTTGTAATTGTACGTTTCATGTCTTTACTTTCTTTTTCCGAAATTGGCTCTGCACCCATTACTTTCGTCCAATGTTTGAAATCATCGTTTTTTACAATTAACGTAATCGGTGATCCGAGTGTCATCCCGTGACGAACACCACTTACAATTTCAACTGTATCTGTTTCAATTTGCATGCGTCTTCCGCGTCCATGACCTTTTTGTCTTCTTAATAATTCTTTATTAATATGTTCCGCCGTAAGTGTCAAACCTGCTGGTACACCTTCTAAAATAACTGTTAACTGCGGTCCATGTGATTCTCCAGCTGTAATGTATCTCATTTCTCTTGCCCCTTTACTATTTTTTTGTACAAAAAAGTCCCTACTGAGCGCTCAGTAGGGACGATGTTTATCGCGGTACCACCCTAGTTGTAGACAACTGTCGTCTACCTCTCTTCTTCTTTAACGATCGTTTGACCGTCTTCCCCTCCATAAGTTGTCGGGAAAGATGCTCCAAGGCTGTAATTCATGCTTACCTTTGTACTGATTTACACCAGCCATCAGCTCTCTTTAACAGTGAGATAAGCACTACTGTTTCCTCTTCAACGCATATATGATATGGAATTAAGATAATTTATTTTTGAAACCTTTTAACTCATCCATGAATCTATGGAATTCTGGAATGTCCATTTGTTGTGCAGAATCTGACAATGCAACCGCTGGATCTGGATGAACTTCAGCCATTACTGCATCTGCGCCAATTGCAAGTGCCGCTTTCGCTGTTGGTAATAATAAATCTCTGCGTCCAGTTGAATGTGTTACATCAACGATAACTGGTAAATGTGTTTCTTTCTTTAAAATTGGTACTGCAGAAATGTCTAATGTGTTACGTGTTGCTCTTTCGTATGTGCGGATACCACGCTCACAAAGAATAATTTGATCGTTACCTTGCGCAATGATGTATTCCGCTGCATTAATGAACTCATCAATTGTTGCTGCTAATCCACGTTTTAATAATACTGGTTTGTTAACTTTACCTACAGCTCGTAATAAATCGAAGTTTTGCATGTTACGTGCGCCAACTTGAATTACATCAACGTAGTCTAATGCCATTTCAACATCGTTCGGATTTAAAATTTCACTAATAATTGCTAAGTCGAACTCGTCTGCTACTTGGCGTAAAATTTGTAGTCCTTCTACTCCTAAACCTTGGAAATCGTATGGAGATGTTCTCGGTTTGAATGCACCACCGCGCATTAATTTTAAGCCTTGGTCTTTCATCGCTTGCCCTACTTGACGAACTTGCTCTAAGCTTTCTACTGCACAAGGTCCCATGATGAACGTTTGTGTTCCGTTTCCAATCAATTCACCTTTTACATCAACGATTGTATTTTCTTGTTTCTTTTTACGTGATACTAGTAACGCTTTACGGTTATCATCTTCTTGTAACTCTAAGCTTGCTTTGAAAATCGTTTTGAAAATATGTTGAACTGTTGATGTTTCGAATGGTCCTTCGTTATGCTCTGCGATCATATCAAGTACTTCACGCTCACGTACTGGATCAAAGCGTTTCGTACCTTGTACTTGCTTTTGTTCTCCAATTTTTTGAACGATTTCACCACGTTTGTTTAAAAGGTGTAATAGTTGTAAGTTAATTTCATCTACCTGTTTACGTAATTGATCTAATTCATGATTTGCCATTTGGAAATCCTCCTCTAATGTTTTAAAAGTATAGTAAGAGAATAAAAGATTCTCTATTTTCTGAACTGGTTAATTATACAAATTTATAGTGGAATCGATACCTCTTCTTATTTTAAACTAATAATTCGTACAAAGACATGAACTACTAGTTAAAAAGCCACTTTTTTGTACAAAAAAGCCCTACTGATCCAATCAGTAGGGACGATATTTATCGCGGTACCACCCTAGTTGTAGACTTCTTTCGTCTACCTCTCTTCATTGTTAACGATCATCTGACCGTCTTTCCCTTCATAAAGACAATACTATCTTTACTACGAAAAAGATGCTCCAGGACTGTAATTCGCTCTTGTTTTTGTACTGGTTCGCACCAACCACCAGCTCTCTGTTACAGGGAAACAACAACTACTGCTTTTCCTTTCAATGCATGACTATTTTATTTTCAAGTTGGACCACTAAAATACAAAAAGTCCCTACTGAATAAATCAGTAGGGACGATATTTATCGCGGTACCACCCTAGTTGTAGACTAACTTTCTGTCTACCTCTCTTCACTGTTAACGATCAATTGACCGCTTTTTCCTCATAAAGACAAACTATCTTTATTACGAAAAAGATGCTCCAAGACTGTAATTCATGATTATCCCTGTACTGGTTCACACCAACCACCAGCTCTCTGTTACAGTAAGACTAACCACTACTGTGATCTCTTCATTGCACTTTGTTTATTCAAATGTTTTTGAAATTGAATAAGTATGATTCGTATTATAGAACGCTTTTCAAAACACTGTCAACAACTTTTTATATATTTTTTAAAATTCCACTTTCGTCCTATAATTCTTCTTGTAAATCACCCATTACAATTCCTATGCGAATTATTTCATTTTCTAGTAAATGTAAAACATATTCCTCTACTCCATACTGAACTAATAATTCTTTTATTTTTATGATTTCTTTTTCAAATAAAACGGCTTCTTGACATGTTTGTAGTAAAATAAAAAACACATTTGCAAACATTTCTTTATGCGCTTTCATACTTTCTTTCTTATGAAGCATTTCAATCAATAACTGCTTCATTTCCTCACCTGTACATTTACCATTTACACTTAAAAATGCACGAGACATAATACATAATCCTTTTTCTAATATTTCATCCATGTATAAAATAATACGTAAAAGCATTACATATTCTCTCGCTGTTATCTCACCCATTTTTGGTCGTTCTCGCAAAAATACACTGAGCCAAGCTGTCCAAAATTTTTGTTGTTCTTTTACACTTAATGTTTTGACGTAATAGCATAAAAACTGCATAAATTTAATTTTATTTTCTTCATTTTCTAATACGAGTAAAGGGTATAACCAATCTGTTTTTTGCTCCCAATATAGTACACATTTAATAAATACAAAGCTAAGCCACTTCAAGAAAGCTTCCCTCGTATGCGGATGTAATACTTCCAAATGTTCTATCGCATACTTAATAAAACGCTTCATTTCTGTAAATAAAGGTAAATTTATTTGAGTGTAACACAAGCCCGCCCATGCATATTCCGTAATTTCATTTTGTTTTTTTAAATCTAAGTATGGTAACAAATATTTCCGGCACCATTGTTTTTCAATATGGTATAGAAATGTAATATCTGCTATTAAACGAGCAAACATAAAGTTTGTTCGTTCCGAATTAACTCTTACTTGTTCTTCAAATAAAAATAAATATTCATATACATTACGATCGTATAAATGATCATATGATAACAACTTTAATAATACAGCCGTCATTTTTCCAACAGGATGCTGAATTGATTCATTGTAAAAATCTTGTTTTCCAAGCTTAAAATCCGTATCACTCTTCATAACTTGAGGAAACACTGAAAAAGCAAAGCGTTTTACAACACGTATACTATTCTCTTCTAACTCTTCTAGTCGATTACTAATTTCATATAGAAAACTACTAATTAACCAATGAAAAGCAGTATTTCTAACAAATTTCTGCAATAGCGGAATAATTTTTTGGATTTGATCATTTGTCAATCCTCGGTTATTTCGCCATTCTCTAATACAAACAAACCATACTTCATTACTTATTTCTTGCACTCCTACTAATTGATATGCGAATGAAATACTCCACTCTGTATTCAATTTACATGCTTTTGATAACATCTCTAAAAAATGGCGTTGTTCAAAAACACCATCTTGCGAAAATTGCCGAACTTGCTTCATAATTTCAAAATCTTTCAGCTGCAATAATCCGTCAGCTGTTACATTACAAGTAATGCTTTGCGCTGTATCCTCTTTCTTTTGTACACTGTATTGTTCAGAATGAAAATGAGGATGCTTTTGCTTCATTAACTCATACCCATTTGCCGTAGATGGACTATTTGAATCACACTTGAATAATAAGTCTAATACGAGACATGCATCAAATACTCTCTCTTCTGTAAGACGCTTTATTACAGTTCGAGTGACTTCTTCTTTTGTTTTTTCCAAACAATTTGCATAATGACTTTTTAAAAGTTGGAAAACTTCGTGTTTATAAGTGAAATCTAAAAGAAGTCCTTCATGTAACAACCATTTCATTTTGTCATCTACACGAACAAAAATATTTTTATTCATCGCATCAATTGCAATTCGCTTTTGAAGTACACTATTCGCTTCTATCATTTCTGTAATATAATAATCCGCTTTTTTCTCATTGTTTTCACATAAATAAGTTAGACACTCTTTTACAATTTGTATTAAAAATGCAAGATCATTTTGATGAAACTCTTTTTCTACATCTTCCGTATTTCTTTTTTTCAGTGCCGTTTGTCTTAACGACAACATTCTCAATTTTTCTAATCCGATCATCATAATTGGAACAGCATAATAGGCGATATATGGCCTCATCTTTTCGTTCCAAATTTGCTCCACATGAGAAAATGTTGATACTGGTAAGCGACTCGATTCCTCGAGTTCTATTGCTTCTTGCGTATCATTTCCCCATTTTCTTACACGTTTCAACTTCAATTTTCCGTCTAAAATAAACGTTAGTAACAATAACGCAATTTCCTTATGCTCAGGAAAAGAACATTTTTGCAGTAACTTAGAAATCTTTTCTATAGAGCTACTATCTTTTTCAGCAGTTTCTAATAAAAGGAGTGTCCACCTGGCAAACAACAATGGGTCCATCTTACTCTTCGTTTCGTTTAAGTAGTTACAAATTGTTCTCCATAATAACGGTGATATTTTAGAATAGTTTTTATAAATTAATTGAAATAATTCTTTCTGATGACTAAAAAGAAATTGTTCCACTAACCATTCTGCAAGTAATTCATCTACTTCATTATAGTTTGGCGTAAGCATAAACAAATTTTGTAATTTACCTTCTGCTTCTAACCATTCGACCCATTCATAATCATGAGCAAATTCCACAAAGTAACGAACTGTTTCAATTTTTTTAATTGATTGCTTTATGTATGATAATTGTTCCTGTTCTACTGACGGGGGAACCGTTACAATATCCCGAATACGCATTCTTTTCGTAATATAATTATCACCCATTAATTCCGCCCAGCGTTTTACCGCTTTTACGAGGGATTGATGATTATTCACTTTATTCGGATACACAATTGGTCTTATCCCCAAATGTTCCCAGTGGTACGTATTTTCTCCTTGTGCGACAAAAGCAAATCGCCTTGTACTTGGTGGTAAACCAGTTGCTAAATATTTCATTACTGGGTCATTATGACTATATCCAACGAATAAAACGGTGTAATTTGAGAATAGATCGACTAAAAATCTTCTCGCCCACCCTTCCGTTAAGTAAGCCCTTCCAAAATCACCGTCTGTTAAAATTAAAGCCTCTTTCTCCTGTTCTACATTACCATGTATATAAGCAAGACCTTTAAAAGCTCTCCCCGTCGGTAAAGCTGGAGCGTAATAAACATTGATATCTCTATTTATTTCTTTAATTGCAGTTGTAAAATGTTGATCAAAATTTGTTGTTACAATGCGGATATCTGTATCTAACGGAAATAACCTTGGAATTGCATAATGTAATGGATTCGGTTTTGATTTCTCTATATGAACAAGATCTCTTGCGACTTGATGTACATCTTTTGTTTTCGCAATTTTACCAAGATAATAATCATGTGGTTCTGTTATTTCACGTTTTTCGACATATAACGTTTTTGCAATTTCATCAACTAAATCATCAAAATTCGGTAAGTTTGATTTCCCTTTCATAGAAACTCCCGCTCCAACAAATAACACTAACTTTCCTTGCTCAATGTGATCAATTAACTCATCTGGAATTTCTACTTCTGAAGTAATCCACATCCTGGATTCCCCCTTACCTAAAAATGTCATACACTCTCATTTTACTATAACATTTTTTCGTTATTTTTATAATATTTAGACTAAATTCCGAACATGAAAAAGTTTTATGTAAATAAATCCGTTACAATGTATGAACTCCAGAATTTATTGCAAAACTATGTATAAATCGGAGGTGTAAATTTTGAATGATTTCACAGTAGTACTTATCAAGTTTATATCGTGCATTATCGCATTTAGCATTGGGCTTGCTTTATTTTTCCCTGCAACGTTTGTTCAAATTATTTCATTCAGTCTCTTTGTTACAATCGTATCCTACATGTTCGTTGATAAAATTATTTTAAATCGAATTGGCAATACTGGTGCCATTATGTCGGATTTCTTATTAACATATTTAAGCGTATGGATTTTCGGTAATATTTTATTAGACAACTATATGCAAATTGCATGGGGCAGTATCCTTTCTGCCATCGTCTTCACTTTATCTGATGTAATCGTTCATCGCTTCTCTAACTCTCATACAAGGCACAACAATGATAACATTCGTATTAATCGCCGCTTTGCATATGGTACGGAGTTTGCTGAAGAACAAAATATATTGGATAAAGACAAGAAAAAGTAACATTTTAATGCAGGAGCACCCTTTTTAATTATGTGGTGCTCCTTTTTTATATATTTTCATTATGGTACGTGAAATTATATAAACGATTATTTCAAAATATCGACTTACCAACAATATTTGACGCTATTTTTCTAATAAAAAAACTGCCTCTTATTTAGAGGCAGCCACTTTCAAGTCTTTTAATGCAACAACATCCGCAAACGCTCCCAATACTGCGTTATGATGTTTCACAATATCTTCAGCACGTAACACTTCTGCATCAAATGTACTATGCGCATCACTAACTAACGTTACTTTATATCCTTCACTACATGCTCTGCGCGTTGTCGTATCTACACAATACTCTGTTTGCATTCCCGAAAGAATAACGTGTTCAATTCCTTTCTCTTGTAACACTTCGCTTAAGTTTGTCTTATGGAATGAATCTGGCGTCGTCTTTTCAACAATATCATCCCCTTCTTGCGGAGCGATTGTTGCATGGATTCGCCATCCATCCGTACCTTTTTCTAACGGATGGTCTTTAGGACCGTTATGTTGGACATAAATAACTGGAATATCATTTGAACGACATTCCCCAATAAGCTCTTGCAATGTTTGTAAAAATTTTTCCCCATTATGTACTGGCATTCCAGCTGTATACATACCCGCTTGTACATCAATTACGATTAATGCTTTTTTCATTTCCCACAGCTCCCTTCGTTTATATAAGCCATTTCATATTCATTATAATTGTTTATATTCCATCATCCAACAATCTTCTAGTTTCCCCTCATGCAGCTCATGTTCCTTTAAAATCTTTACTTTTTTAAATCCGCATTTTTCATAACACTTTATCGCTCGTTCATTATTTACTTTCGGATCCATTGCGATTGCTTCTGCTCCCATTTCACCCATAATGTATGTAATTGCTGCCTGAACGAGTTTTTGTCCAATTCCTTTTCCCCAATAGGCTGGTTCACCGATAAATTGATCCATTCCCCATACATTTTGTGATTCTTTATAGCCATATATCGCTTTCCACTCTGAATCAACTGGGTACATTTGTATGTAACCAATCGGAACGGTATCAAATTCTATTAAACATCTTTTTTCATTATTGTTTGGATTATGTATAAAATGATCAAGCACCTTTTCTACAGATTGCGGATTATCTCGTCCTTCGTAATACTGCAGGACTTCTGGGTCCGTTAACCATTTAGAAATGATAGATACATCATCTTCCATTACGTATCTAATCAATAACCCTTCTTTTTGAAATAGCATATTATACCTCTATTATTCTTTTATATTTTTTCTTGATATTATATCTTTCATTGCACCTACTAATGCATATGGTAGTAATGTTATCGTAAAAAATGCTGTAAATACGTTAAATTGCGGGATTGTATAGAGTGTGAACCATTCTGTGAAAAATTGAGAATTTAATATTCTATTAAAAAACTCTCCGCCTGGTCTAAGGTTTGGTGCCCACGCAGTTATTTCACACAAAATAAAGTGAAACTTTAATCAGTGGGGGTTTTACGGGCAGTTGATTCCCCACCTAACTTCTTCGCTTTCGCTGAATTTTGAGGTGGGGGTCTTACTGCCCGTTAATGCGGGATAAACAGTAACTGAACAATAAAAAATGCCCCTAGATAACGAAACCAAGTCCGTTTCCATATAGGTTGTGCATTTTTTAATATGTCCCCCATCTAATCCCCTCCTTAAATATCCATCATATTAATTATACACTTTCCTCACTTTATTTGTTAAAATTTTCTATATAGTTAATACCGTTGGGGGAATACATTATGTCTAAACCTATACTTACATCCACTTTAATCATTCTTAGAGGAAACTCCGCAAATGGTAAAACAACGATCGCAAAGCAACTACAAGAACATTTCGGACAAGGTACACTTTTAGTCTCTCAAGACGTCGTGCGTAGAGATATGTTAAGAGTACACGACACGATGGGGAACTTATCTCATGATCTACTATTTGAAATTACGAAGTACGGAAAAAGAAAATGTGAATTTGTTATTTTAGAAGGTATATTGAACAGTCGTAGGTATGGTGAGATGTTAAAAGAATTAATTCGTTATTTTGATGAAAATGCATTTACATATTACTTTGATTTATCATTAGAGGAAACTATTAGACGACATAACACAAGGGACAAACGACATGAATTTGGTGAAGATTTCCTACAAAGATGGTATAATCCGCACGATACAATTGAGGTTGCCAGAGAAACTATTTTTACAGATAACTTTACGCAAAAAGATATATTTGATGTGATTCTTAATGATGTTGCGATACAAAAACAAGACTAACATAATATGTTAGTCTTGTTATGTACTTTGTGTTTCCGTTTTTATAATTGAACAATCTTGACATAAATAAAAATAAATATCCATTTCCCCAAACTGGAAATCAACTACTGAAATAAGTCCGCGTTCCTCGATATCTTGTGTAATTGTAGCAACATACTTCATCTCTTTAGAACAAGTTGGACACGCCAAATCCTCTGGAAGATCCGCATATAATGGTGCCCCTAATAATCTACATACATATTCAGAACCGAACAAGTCAAAAGCTTCCCAGTAACTATCTTCATCTGTAGGTATATCTTCATTTTTCATATTTATAAGCTTTACCGTTGTTTTTGGTAATGAAACTGGTAACTTATCTTCCTCTTCCATTATCCATTCTTCTGTATTTTGCTGCTGTAAGATTTGAACTGTTTTACCTCCATCACTTAACTGAAAATATTGCGGTTCCCACACCATCGCGCAGTTCAAGCATGAAACGAATGGTAAAATATTTAGTTCATTACTTTTAAGTTCAGCAAGTCTCCCATCTTTTAAATCAAAACAGAGAATTTGATGCATCTTCTCACCGCATAACTTACATACTGGCAAATTACAATCTTGACCGCCAAAGTAATGATTATATGAACCTCTTCCTTCAATTACTCTATACCCTTTCCGCTCATTACAATGTGCGCCATATAATTCTATTGTCATATTCTATCCTCGCCTTTTATAAGAATGATTCACAAAATGATAATAATTAAGACTAAAAAACATCGTCTTCCTGAATAGTTTCCATAATAAATTCTTTTAAACTCGGAGATATTTCTTCCATTTCGTCATCCGCGTGATACCAAATATATATTTTATCATCCATTTTTCCATTATTTATTTTAAAGCACAATTTATCCCCTGAACCATCGTCACCAATTATGATAAGATTTTCTGGCATAGACTCATCTCTCATGTCAATGTTTTGTCTAACTATATCATCCCAAGTTTTCGTTACATTTCTATTATCTTTAATCGGATATAGCATCCATACCCCTATTTCAGCATTATTAACTAATTTAATAAGATCCCTATATTGATTTGGGAAAGCAACACCTAACTTTTCTTCCGTTTCTTTTATTTGCAACTCCAATACACCTTGTTTCTTTGTTTCAATATATTCTCTTACTTCTTTCATGAAATACACCTATCCTTTGAACTTAATTACACTATTATGAGTGAACGTGTTTAGTAAACGATTTGATCCGATTTATATATTTCATTATACGTTAACCCTTCGTTTTCAACATACTATTCTTCTCTACTTCTCAATAAACTTCTGTTCTACTTCCTTACCTCATTCTTAATAGTTTTTCTAAACATGAGACAATTTTTATGTTTTATTACAGGTTTATTAATAAGTCATTTAAAAATCCTATTATACTTCCACTAAAAAAATAAAAGCCAGCCTCAATAAAGAGAACTGACTTCTATTTGGATCATTATAGTTACTATAAAATTTTTACTTTAACAGTTTTTCTTCCCCAATTCATAGCTTTACTTTTTGACCCCATTAATACATCAATACGATTACCTTTAATTGCGCTTCCAGTATCACCAGCGATAGCTTCTCCATAACCTTCTACCCATACTTTAGATCCTAATGGGATTACTTTCGGGTCGACTGCGATAATTCTCATATTCGGATTTGCCGTTAAATCATGCCCCATCGCAGTTAAAACGCGTCCACCATATGTACCATTTTCACTTGGATCAGCAGTATACGCTGTCGCTACTACCGTTAATTCACGTTTAGCAGACTGTATGTTGTTTTTTGATACTTCTTTCGCTCTTTCTTCTTCTTTAGCTTTTGCTATTTCTCTTGCTCTTTCTTCTTCCTTAGCTTTTGCTATTTCTTGCGCTTTCTCTTCTTCTTCTTTAGCTTTTGCTATTTCTCTTGCTTTCTCTTCTTCTTTAGCTTTTGCTATTTCTCTTGCTCTCTCTTCTTCTTTAGCTTTTGCTATTTCTTGCGCTCTCTCTTCTTCTTTAGCTTTTGCTATTTCTCTTGCTTTCTCTTCTTCTTTAGCTTTTGCTTTTGCTATTTCTCTTGCTCTCTCTTCTTCTTTTGCTTTTGCTATTTCTTGCGCTCTCTCTTCTTCTTTAGCTTTTGCTATTTCTTGCACTTTTTCTTCTTCTTTAACTTTTGCCTCTTCTTTAGGCTTTACTATTTCTTGCGCTTTCGGTTCTTCTTTAACTTTTACTTCTTCTTTGACTTTTGCCTCTTCTTTAGGCTTTACTATTTCTTGCGCTTTCGGTTCTTCTTTAACTTTTACTTCTTCTTTGACTTTTGCCTCTTCTTTAGGCTTTACTATTTCTTGTGCTTTCGGTTCTTCTTTAACTTTTACTTCTTCTTTAACCTTTGCCTCTTCTTTAGGCTTTACTATTTCTTGTGCTTTCGGTTCTTCTTTAACTTTTACTTCTTCTTTGACTTTTACTTCTTCTTTAGGCTTTACTATTTCTTGTGCTTTCGTTGTTTCTTTCGCTTTTGCTACTTTCTGCGTCTTTACTTCTTTCTTTTCTTTAACTGATTTTTGTACTTTCGTTACTTGCTTCGTTTTCTCTTCAGTTTTCTTTTCAGTTGGTGCTGTACTTGATAGGAAAGAAACGTTTGCATAAGCAGTTTTTCCTTTATACTCAAATTGCAGCCATCCGTCTTTTACTTGATGCGTTGATTCAATTACATCATCTTTTTTTAGTCTGCCAAGAATTTCTGAATCTGTGTTTGCTTCGGTACGTACATTTAACAAATTCGCCGTTACATGATACACATCTTTTGTAAACTCCGAACTTACAAACACTTCTTTACCGTTCAATTCAATTTTTGACCAGCCATCTTCGGTATTGATGACTTTTAACTCTTGCCCATTCTTTACTTTTTCGACCACTTTTGATTCTGTAGTCGGTTTTTCACGTACGTTAAGTACATCTGCTGTTACGATTGTTTCTGCGGTAGCAGTTGTGGTAAACGCCCCCAATCCAAAAATAGTTGCTGTTGCTGCGCCAATTACTTTTTTCATATTAGCCTCCATTATATTTTTTTGAATTTTATCAAATGTCTCTGTAAAATTGTATAATTTTACATAATATCAAAACATTTGCAACAGTATATTAATACGGCTTAATATACTGTTATTAAAACTCCTCACTTCAATACTAACAAATTCTTATTTCTAATTCTATATATTATAAATCTCCTTATCTTTTATAAAAGCCCCATGCCCTTCTTCACACTAAATAGTTGTTGCAATTCCCGCCAAAAATAAACTTACGATTGCTAAAATTTGAGTAGCGACTATAGCCCCTCTTAAATGAAACTTATAATCTTTATATCCTTTCATACCTGCCGTACTAGGAATCACAACAAACCTTGGAGTAATCCAGCAAAAAATTAGCCAATCAATTATAAGTAAATCTACTAAATTGAAAATCATTAAAATACCAAAAGTGTGTAAATAAGCATCAATATACAATAATTTTTCATGCTTATGTAATATATATGTAGAAACGAAAGGACAACCGAAAAGAATAGCATTATATACAATATTAAAGTAAATGGTTTGCTTTTTTTCATGAATCGATTTTGGAAAAACTACTTTTTGAATATCTTTCGGATAATCAGTTAACGATAGTCGAGGATTATAATATAAGGACCCTAAAATCATTACGGATAGTACAGTAGACATGATGACACCAACGTACATCATTTGCTCAAATTGATTCATACGCTTCATTCACCCTTTCTGTAATTACTATGTTGATCATTCACTTAATTACACATTGTATGTACGTACATAATCAAAAATTAACAACTAGCTTTAATAGCGAAGCAAACAGATGTAAACGTACTAAAAGCAATGATCGATCCAAATAATATCCCTTCTCGTAAAATTTTACTAAGCGTAGGTTTTACATCGGAGAAAGTTTGTGAGATTGATGGATTATCTGGGGAAATTTTGAGCACATACATATAATTACAAAAAGGCAGTGCTACTTATGTAGCACTGCCTTTTTCTTTATTGGAATAATCCTTTTCCTTTATTCATTTACTTATAAAGTATTGTCAGTTCTTCTTTATGTTCTGTATTTCCACATTATAAATATTTCACGTCAAGGAGAGATGACTGAAATGAATAATCAAAAAATTGAACTTACTGGTCGTATCGTTACACCTAATGATCCTGATTATAATTCAGCGCGTGAAGAATTCAATACATTCTTCAACAAATTTCCGTTAATCATTGTTTTTGCTCAAAATACACAGGATGTAGTAAACGCGGTTCGCTGGTCAAGGCTACATAACGTTCCTATACGCATGCGCTCTGGACGTCATAATTATGAGGCATTATCCGTCAGTAATGCTGGTCTTGTAATTGATGTAAGTGAAATGAAACAATTAGAAATAGATCACAATAATGGAACTGTAACTATTGGGACTGGATGGAGAAATATTTCTTTAATTGAAACACTTGCTGCTGAAGGGTTAGTTGTGCCGAGTGGTGTTTGTCCTACTCCCGGGATTGCAGGTGTTACTTTAGGTGGCGGACATAGTATTCTCTCTCGTCCGTTTGGATTGACTCTCGATCATTTACTTGAATTAGAAATGGTAGACGCGAATGGTTGTATAATACGCGCTAACGCCAAGTGTAACTCCGATCTCTATTGGGCTTCGCGCGGTGCTGGTGGTGGTAACTTTGGAATATGTACTTCGTTTAAGTTTAGAACACATAAAATTAATACGGTAGGATTTGCAGAAATAAGCTGGGGGATATCAGATTTAAAACCTGTATTAACCTCTTGGCAAGAATATACGCTACCTTGCGCTAATAAACGACTTACAACTACTCTTTTTATGTCTGCAGGATTAGAACCATCATTATTAATGCAAGGTGTATTTCTCGGTTCTGTTCAAGAATTGCAGACGCTACTACAGCCATTATTAGAAGCCGGTTCACCACTGCAAGTAACTATCGAAGAAATACCATGGGCAGAAGCAGCAGCGAAAATAGCTGAGAAGCAACCTGCAACACCTTTACCATTTAAAAGTGTAGGTCCATATGTGTATGAACTACTACCAGAAGAAGGACTATCCATTATCGATCACTTTATTAATAATGCACCTCCCTTTTCCACCACCTCCGTATTTTTCCACGGATTAGGCGGTGCTGTTGCTGAGGTGCCAAATGAGGCGACTGCTTATTTTTACCGAAAAGCACTATCAAACATGTCAATATTCGCTACTTGGGAGCAACCAGAAGGTGCTGGCGGAAGTATTCGATGGGTTGAAGACTTCCGTTTGGCAATGCTTCCATTTACAAAAGGTGTCTATGTTAATACTCCTGACCTATCCATTAAAAATTGGCCAGATGCATACTTCAGTTGCAACTTTGACCGATTAATGGAAGTAAAAGCAAAATATGATCCGAAAAATGTCTTTAACTTTCCGCAAAGTATTCCGCTTTTTTAACTGTTTAAATATTTTTCAAACTGCTAAGTAAACATGCATGTTATATTGTTTATTTAGCAGTTTAGTATAAAGGCTCTTTTGTTTACATAATAATATTATGTAGTGCAATGTATTGCTCTTTCATTTCTCTTTTTACTTATAATGACTCTTCCTATACTAAAAGCAAAAGCAATAAAAAATATAGTACTACCCATTAGAAATACTAAATTATAACTACGAATAATTCCTTGCTTATATTTTTCCTTTAGTTGCTTGTAAATCTTGTTCTCCTCATCAGTTTTTAATACTATCTGTTGTTTTTTATTTATTGCTTGCAATACTTGTTCCCTTTCTAAATTTGACAAATCACTTTTTTTAATCACCGTCACTACTTCCCTATTTATCTTCTCTTTTTCAACTAACAACTGATGATTCAGAAACATCACCAGTATTGCTACCCCAACAATACTTCCAACTGTTCTAGAAATATTACATATACTTGCAGCAACACCTGACTTTTCAATCGGTACACTTAAAACTGCTGTTGTTGTATACGGTGCTAATGTGCACCCAGTTCCAATCCCAACGATTATTAATCGCCAAATATAATCCCATGTAGTAAAATTTGAATCTATTTGACTAAATAAATATGATGCTACGATAAATGTTAATAGCCCTATACTACCTACTAATGAGCTTCCCCGCTTTGCTGCAATTGGTGTTACGATTACTGTAACAAGCATTGAAACAATCGCTAGTGTGCTAATTATTAAACCTGACTGTAATTCAGACATACCTTCTACTTGAACGAAATAAAAAGCAAGTATAAACAAAAAGTTCATTAATCCCATTCCAACAAAGAATAAAGAAAAATTCGAGATTGAAAACTCTTTATTTGTGAATAACTTTAATGGCAACATTGGATTTTCACTTTTCTTTTCAATGATAAAAAATAATATAAAACCTATGAGTGAGAGCATAAAAAGAAGTATTAAGCTTATCGTGCTTAAATGGTTTGTATTTACTTGTATGAGTGCATATACAAGTAAGCATAGTGCAGATGCAGAAGTAATCATACCTGCCCAATCTATTTTAGAGCTTGCAGCATGATCATAGGATTCCTTAATACAAAGAATCACGAAGATGAAAGATAATATACCAACTGGAACATTAATAAAAAACACCCAGCTCCAATTCAATTTGTCAGTTAAAATGCCTCCAAGTGAAGGGCCAATTGCCGCTGCTAATCCCCCAAAAGCTCCCATGATGCCTCCTATCATACCTTGTTTCTCTCTCGGTACTAAATTAAGACCTAGCGGCATAGCAACTGGTACGATAACTGCTGCGGAAATTCCTTGTATTATCCTAAAAGCTACTAATGTATGAAAAGAAGTGGCTATACCACACATAAACGAACTAATAGAAAATCCCAATAAACCAATAATATATAGCTTCTTGCGACCAAACTGATCCGCCAGACGTGCTGCAATTAATAAACACGATACAAAGGCGACATTATAACTATTAGCAACCCAAGAAATTGTATCAATTGAAGTATGAAATGTCTTTGTCATTTCTGGTAATGTGATATTCACAATATTTGAATCTAAAATCGCCATAAAAAAGCCTGCAATTAAAGCTATTAATGCAAATTTATTCCTCATTTCTGCCACCCTTATTCGTTTTATTGATTTAAAATGCCACTCACAAATAAATTTACACATGTCTCTATATACTCTTCTAATTGAATTTCTTCTTCCGATATACTTACATTCATAATGTATAAAAACAATTGTCCATAAAACATATTCGCTATCAAACGGTAATTACAGGTAGAAATGTGTCCCTTCTCACCAAGTTGCTTTAAATATTTTTCTAAGTGGTTCACTAGATGTGAATTCAACTCATGTAGTAATGCTTTCATTTCACTATTTTGTCTTGATTCTATTAGCGCAGCCCAAATATAATTTAGCTTTGGCAAATTGATTTGAATGTATGTTTCCGCCACTTTCGTCAAATCCTTATGTAAATCACCAGTAAACTGCTCTTCTATTTCATCTAACAAAGCCACTGGTGTCGTACGTAATATAATGCTCTCCCTAAAAAGATTTTCCTTATTTTTAAAATTACGAAATATCGTTAACTCGTTTACCCCTGCTTTTTCTGCTACTTCACGAATTGTTGTCGCTGTATATCCTTTTTCACCAAACAATAACGTAGCAGCTTCCATAACTTTTTCTCGTGCTGTTAATTTCCCCATCTTTATTCCTCCAATCAATATGTTAGTAAGTACTTACTAACATATTATCATAAAAGAAAAATGAAAGTAACTAGTTACTTTCATTTTTCTGAAATCTCATTCTCTATTCCACCACCGAAAGTAAAACTTTCTCAAGCTCATTTTTAGACAACATACTATCATTTATATACACTTGATATGCATTTCTTCCTTCCCTTGCTGGCACAACTATTTTCATAGCCCGTACATGCGATTCTTTATACTCACCGAATGTAACGTTATAGCCATTTAATTTATATTTCTTTATATCTCCAGTAAAATTAGGTCCTCTTTCAGATGGTTTATCAAATGGTCTATCAATAAAGTAATCTTTATATTCTCCTTCAACAATTTCTAATTGATGAATTGTAAAACCTAATTCTGCATCTGAAGTATGTGGCTGTTTTTTTACATTTTGATTTTCATATCTCATCGTAATAAGCGGCATAGGTTTTCCAAGTGTTGCTTCGGCTTTTACCTCTTCCAATACTAATTGATGTCCAACTGGAATATACGTTGGATGCTTAACCGGAAAACCAGTTATTTGTTCAGCTTGTTCAAATGTATAGGTAAAATGTTGATCTATTCTTTCTTCATATGTATGTAATTGTTCCATTACTTCTCTATCTCTCGTTTCTTCATCAGCATTTAGACGATCGGTTGCTGTATATTGTCTTTTTCCATTCTCTACGACACTTACTTTTTTATAAAAATAGTACGATTCCTGTAATAAAGTTACATACTTATCAAAGTCCTTTTCTGTAAATATACTTTTAGCAATTTCTATACGTTCCATTACGCCATTATAACCATCCTCAGTCATTCCCATATCTTGTCTTGCTTTTTCTGGTGTCCCTACAATTTTATCCATTAATGTTGTACCTGCAAAAGTACCGGTCGGTATTAAAATTGCCGCAGCTACAAAGCCAAGTAATAACTTTTTCTTCATAGAAACCTTCCTTTTCATTTTCGACTGTTGGTATTTATAAAAAGAGGTTTGCACTTTATTATCTAAATTTGGAGACGGCTCTATATTCTCTGCTTTTCTTTTTAGTTCATTTGTTACATATCTTTCAAAATCCATTTACTTCTTCCTCCCTTTCGTTTGGCATTTGCTCCATTTCCATTCTTAATCGTTTTAGTGCTGTGTGTAGTCGAGATTTCACTGTACCAATAGGGGTTTGAAGAAGTGCAGCAATTTCATCCAATCTATATTCATGGAAGTAACGCATAATAACTACTTCACGATGTTTATAAGATAAATTTTGTACAACTTCTACTAATTCACTTCGTGTTTCTTTATGTAAAATAGCTTCATCCATTATGTAAGACCGATCTTGTTCATACATTTTCTTCTTTTCAAAGATTCGAAATCGTCGCCACGATTTACGACGCCAATCCTGTACTTCCTTGACAACTAGTCCATGTAACCAAAAACGAAATGAACGATTCCTATCATAGTTTGTTATGGACTTCCACATGTTGATGTACACTTCATTAACTATATCGTCTACATCTTGGTTTTGACTTCCTACTAAAAATACTACTGTTCTATAAATATCTTTACATGTATATTCATAAATAATCTGAAAGGCTTCTTGGTCCCCAGACTCCATTTTATATAGCCATTCTTTTAATTGTACTTCATCCAAAGTTTCGTTCCCCTCTCGTAATCTTTCACACTATATTCGCTCGTTTTTTACAAAAGGTTCATTTTACATGAAAATTTATTTATTACAATAAAAATATAAGGTATATTTTTAAGAAAAGGAGGATTTCAAGAATGAATCAAGAGGATAAAATTTACGCTGAAAAAGTGTTAAAAAATCTATTCATCGGATCACAAGTTGATGGATTACAATTTGGTATTTCTCCAGCCGCTATAAAGATTCATTTCACAAACTTTCACGACTCAGTTGATTATGACGGACAATTATATATCAATATCGAATCCAAATGGTGTTTATTTAATAAACCTCAAAAAAGATACCCATTAAATGAAGATGAATTTGAAGTTTATTCTGAGGAAGAAGAATATGAAAGAATATTTAAGGTAAGAAGACAAAAAGTTACCGATATACAACTTGGCTTAGAAAGCCCTCATTTAATTATTACATTAGATAGTGGACAAATTATTTTTGTAAATGGTTTTCATGATTATTATGAATGTTGGCAATCTGGTGTTCTATGTGAGCAATGGCTTGTAGTCGCTGCACCTGGGAATGAAATCGCCACTTGGGCTCCCGATGAGTTTATCGATAAATAAACTGTCTTCACGAAGAAGAACCGAAGATATTTTATGAACTACATAACTATTTCTATTACACTTAAACGAATGACCATTTTACTTTAATAGAACTCACTTTATTAAAGCTGAAAGGATGATAATGATGGCATGTGTCCATGATTTTGGAATAATTGACCATTTTACTTCTCAAAAAAATTACGAAGATTATACACCAGAGAAATATCATTGTATTTCTGTTGATGATGATATTATCAGTAGCTTAAATCGAAATTTATCAATTATGAAAACCTACTTTCATACAGTCAAAAATCAAGAACACGGTTTAGCTCATTACGGTATTACAATTATCCCGCCTGAATCATTAGCAATTTTCTATGAAACAGTTACATCTTCAAAGTTCTTCATAAATTCTGATGAGCTGAATGAGTTAGCTTCAAAAATTGAACAAGCTACAGCAGAACAAAAGTACATGATCCATTATGGGCTTTAAATGTAATACAAAAAACGCTTAGGATTTCTCCCAAGCATTTTTTGTATGTTACTAATAAATTTATTCCTTAACCATTTAGTCCATGATTGAGCCTATGGCCCCATCTTTTACAAGTGAGGGCGCCCCTATTAATCTAAATAAGCGTCTCATTTCCAATCTTCCATCTAAACCATTTCCCATGCCCTTCTGTTTCTCCAACCGTTTCACGATATTCGTTTCCGTTAATATAATAATCAATATGAAGGTCACGATCCCACATGTTGTTATAAAGGTGGAATACATCACGTTTTGCGCCAATTTCTTGTATTTGTTTTTCTAACTTATGTTTTACTTGTTCTGGTATTTGATTTGCGACGTGTGTATGGAAAATACAAATAACAGCTTCTTCACTTATTTGTTCAATAATAGATGATAATAGCTCTACACCGTCTCCTTCTATGAATTGGACAGATTCATTTTTCACTAAAGATGCAGCTTGATCAAACATCTCAAGCCTTTCTTTATGTTCTGGCCAAATTAAAGCACGTAACCATAAATAATCTTCCTCATTATGTAAATCATTCACATGTAAGTCCAGTCCGATTCTTTCTACGACAGATGGGCTTTCTTTTAGAAAACGCGGCACATTCTCTCCTCTTATTTCAGAAGTTACATGCACATTTGAATTTATATTTCCGTACATTTCATCCGTTCCGTACGAATAACGATATTGGTCCCAGAACAGTTGTAACCCAGAACTTGTCCCAATTTCAATTAACGCTAACGGCTTCTTCACTTTGTTAAATATGTAGCAGAAACTTGGGTATAAGTATGCACACCGTCTTACTTCATTCGTTTGAACGAGTTTTGTTTGTAACAATGTAATGATGTCTTCTCGGTACTCTTTACAGAAATCTTTAAAATGATCAAAAGCTTTATCTAAATTTGTATCAGCATTTTCAACTAAACTACTATAATACGTTTTTAAATGATGTTCTTTCCCTGCTAATAATAAATAATGTACTGCACCTAATAATAAGTTTGGGACTGGTTGACCTGCTTGAGCATAGAACGATAGTGTAAGTACTTCCTCATCTTCAGCAATTTTCATTGATAAATATTCATATAAATCACTTGACCCTGTACATTCCTTTATTGAGAAGTTTCGAAATAAGTTTGAAATTTGTTCTTTTGTACGCATTAGAATACCTCCTTTTTATTTTTCAGAATAATCTTACCATTACAGAAAGAAAAACCCCATAAAAAGGTACTCGATTTAGTCACTTAAGGATACGTAAGCTTTTTCGAGATAATTTCAAACTGTAATTTTTTTCTATTTATCACCTTAAAAGAGCTTGTTAAATAAGATTTTTAGCGAATAAAACGTTAAATAGTTTAAAATTATCAGATAACACTAGATATTTTAGTCTATTAATTATTATAATAGAGTATGAGATGGTTATATAATTGAGACAAAAAAGGTATACACCTAGGTGGGGCCTAGGCGGTGTTTCTCTTTTACGGCTTAGACATAGAAAACACCTACACTTTTTTGCCAATATAGGGGATGGAGAGATTATCATGAGCAACATGCAGCAAAAAACAGACGTTATCTTAATTGGTGCAGGAATTATGAGTGCAACGTTAGGCTCATTACTAAAAGAATTGGCACCAGAATGGGAAATTAAAGTTTTTGAAAAACTCGCAAGTGCCGGGGAAGAAAGCTCTAACGAATGGAATAATGCAGGTACAGGGCATTCTGCGCTATGCGAACTGAACTATACTTCCGAAAAATCTGACGGATCTATAGATATTAGTAAGGCTGTAAAAGTGAATGAGCAATTCCAGCTTTCAAGACAATTTTGGGCATATCTTGTAAAGAGCAAATTAATTCGTAATCCACAAGATTTTATTATGCCACTACCTCATATGAGTTTAGTACAAGGGGAAAAAAATGTTGAGTTTCTAAAAAACCGTTTTGAAGCGCTTTCAAAAAATCCGCTGTTTCAAGGAATGGAATTTTCTGATGCTCCTGAAACATTAAAAAAATGGCTTCCACTCATTATGGAAGGCCGCACATCTAATGAAGCGATGGCGGCAACGAAGATTGACTCTGGAACAGATGTTAACTTCGGTGCATTAACACGTATGTTGTTTGATTACTTAAAAACAAAAAATGTCGAGCTAAACTACAAGCATAGTGTCGAAAATATTAAGCGCACGAAAAATGGTTTGTGGGAAGTAAAAGTACACGATATGAATAGTGGTAAAATTGAACATCATACTGCTAAATTCGTCTTTATTGGCGGCGGTGGCGGTAGCCTACCTCTACTTCAAAAGACTGGTATCCCTGAATCAAAGCATATCGGTGGATTCCCGGTAAGTGGACTATTTATGGTATGTAAAAACCAAAAAGTTGTAGAGCAGCATCATGCGAAAGTGTACGGTAAAGCTAAAGTTGGCGCTCCGCCAATGTCTGTACCTCATCTAGATACGAGATATATAGACAATAAAAAAGCTTTACTGTTTGGACCATTCGCAGGCTTTTCACCTAAATTCTTAAAAACTGGCTCAAACCTTGACTTAATCGGTTCTGTAAAACCGAATAACGTCTTAACGATGTTAGCTGCTGGTGTAAAAGAAATGGGACTTACAAAATACTTAATTCAGCAAGTTATGTTATCACACGAAAAACGTATGGAAGAATTACGCGAATTCATTCCGAACGCGCAAAGTGAAGATTGGGATATTGTAGTTGCTGGACAACGTGTACAAGTAATTAAAGATACTGATGCTGGCGGTAAAGGAACACTTCAATTTGGTACAGAAGTAGTAAGTGCAGCTGACGGCTCAATCGCCGCATTACTAGGCGCATCACCAGGTGCTTCTACTGCTGTTCACGTCATGCTTGAAGTATTAGAAAAATGTTTCCCAAGCCGCATGGTAGAATGGGAAGAAAAAATAAAAGAAATGATTCCTTCATATGGCATTTCACTAACTGAAAATCCAAGATTGTTCCAAGATCTTCACACTTCGACTGGTCGTACACTTGGATTAAACGAAAAAGAAACTGTTCATAATTAATGAAGAAATAAAAAAAACGTCCAATATATTCGGACGTTTTTTTTGTCTATTAAAAATTATACTTATCAATATTATCTTTCATAAATACAACTCGTTCTGGCAATACGATAATTCCGTTTCCTTCTGCCTCATAATCATATCCTTGAATGGAGTTTGGCTCTACTTTCACTTTTCCGATTCCTTTTACTTCAAAGCTATCCCCTACTTTTAACTTCTTTCCTTTTACAACAATTTCATTTGCTACATAAGTTGCCAACGCACCTTGCTGTTTGACATCCCATAATCCGAATTGTTGTACTGTTCCTCGTTTTACATAATCACGCATAACGTTCGGTGTAGAAAATCCAGTTACCACTACTTTTTTATCCATTTTTAAGTTTTCAGCTGCTTGCGCCATGGCTGGGAGTGCTGTTGCATCTGGACAAATAACTGCGTTAATATCTGGATACGTTTTTAATATGTTCTCCCCTACAGATAAAGATTTTTGTGCATTATTTTCACCGTACTGCGTCGTTATAATTTCCCAGTTCGGATATTTCTTTTTAATAATTTCTTTCGCTTTCGTTACCCATTGGTTTTGATCTGTTACTGTTGGGCTAGAGTAAAAGAAGGCTACTTTTCCTTTATCTCCAATTTGCTTAGAAGTCATTTCAATTAATAAGTTAGCAAGTTGGTCTGGTGTTCCTTGGCTGATATAAAAGGAACGGTCTTTCGGATTCACATCAGAATCCCACGTTAAGACGGTCATTCCTTTTTTCTTAGCACGTTGCAATGATTGCGATAAACCATCAACTGATGTAGAGGAAACCATAAGTGCATCATAGTTTTGGTTAATAAAATTATTTATATACTTTACTTGCCCTGATACACTCGCTTCAGACGGCCCATCATATTTCACTTGTACGCCTAGCTTCTCTCCCATCTCCTTTGCTCCTTCACCTCCCGATGTAAAGAAGCCAACTCCAGTTAACTTCGGGATAAATGCAAATTTCACATCATCAGCTTTTTTCTTATCTGCCGTTTGACTGGAACAAGCGATTAAACCAATTAAACAAATACATACAATCAATACAATCCCTAGTTTTCTCTTCATGACATTTCCCCCTTATGCAAATTTCGTCTTTTCCCTGCTAAGAATTGATGTAATTTGAAATGTCTCATAATAACTGAAAGAATAAGAATCATACCAATTACTACGTTGGATTGTTCATTTGTTAAACCCGTCATTTGCAAACCATACTGCATGAGCCCAATAAAAATACTCGCTAGTACAGTACCAATAATACTTCCTTTTCCTCCCGTAATAAGTGTCCCGCCTAATACGACTGCTGTAATGATTGGTAAAATTGTTTCATTTCCCATATCAGCACGTGCGGAACCAAAATATGCGGTTAAGAAAGCACCTCCTAATCCACCTCCTAACCCAGAAAGTATGTAAGCGATAATGACTACTTTTTTCGTTTTAATCCCGGTGTATTTTGCTGTATTTTCGTTCGCTCCTGTTAATTTTACATGGCGCCCGTATATAGTTCGGTGAAATAATACAGTATATAAAACTGTTAATACGATCAGTAGCCATAATAAATTCGGTATTCCTATAAAACTACCGTTTGCCAGTTGTACAAATGTGTCAGGTAAACCGCTTATTCCTTCATACCCAGAAGCACCTGCTCCTCCTGAAATGACGAGTGCAATTCCTCCGTATAAAAACATCGTTCCGAGTGTAACGACGAGTGGTTCTACATCCGTCATTTTTATAATGAGTCCGTTTAAAGCGCCTGCTAAACAACTAATTATTAGGGCGATTATGACAGCAAACAAAATAGGTATTCCGTTCATCCAAAGTACACCAATCAAGATCGAAGTGAGCCCCATTATTGATCCGACCGATACATCAATTCCTCCTGTTACAATAACGAAAGTCATTGGTATCGCCGCAATTGCGATAAATAGGAAATCATTTGTACTAAAAAGGAGATTACTAATATTTAAGAAATCACTATTTATAAAACTAAAAAGGATGAATTCTATAAGAAGTAATACAATTAGAACCCCTTCCCATCTATATAAATACTTCATAGATTCATCCTCCTTTTTGCCTTCCACTTTTTCATAACACTATCTAATATGATGATGAGTAATAATAAAAAACCTGAAATGGCATTATTCCAAAATGCTGGTATTTTTAAAAAGACGAGTGAGCTGCTTATTGTTTCTAAAAATAACGCTCCTAATGCAGCTCCAAATATAGAACCTGTTCCTCCTTTTAAATGAATTCCTCCTAGTACAGCGGCTGCGATTACTTGTAATTCTAATCCTGTACCTGTTTGATTTGGGACGAACCCGATATTCATAACAAATATGCAACCAGCGAGCGCAGCGCTTATGCCTGAAATCATAAACGCATATATCTTCACTTTATTAACAGGTATACCAATAAGCCTCGCGCCATCTTCATTATCACCTACTGCATAAAAGTATCTTCCCAATGGCACTTTTCTTAAAAAAAAGTATAGTAGTAGTAAAATAATAAAAACGAACCATACAGTTATAGGTAAACCAAGAATGATGATAGATGACAGCTGCTTAAAATCGTTTGGAATATCTTCAATCCACTTCCCGCCTGTGAAAATTAACATTGCACCTCTAACAATTCCTAACATGCCTAATGTCATAATAATGGCTGGTACCCGAAACTTTGCAACGCCAATCCCGTTTATGAAACCGATAATAGCACCAAGCATTATCGCAGCAAGAATTGACATGAATGCATTATACCCGTTCGTTAACAACATCCCGCAAACTGCCGCGCTTAATCCCATAATTGAGCCAACTGATACGTCTATATTTTTCGTAAATAAAACGAACGATTGGCCAATTGCTAGAACGACTAAAATAACGCTTGATTTCATCATTAATGATAATGAGTTAAACTGAACAAAATTAGGATTTATTATCCCGACAATAGCTATATAGATTAGTAGTAACAGTATGATAGACATTTCGTGCATTTTATACATACGTTTCATTTCGCTACACCTCCGTATGCAAGACGTGTAACTTCTTCTAAACTTATTTGTTCTTTCTCCAAATGAGAAACAAATTGACCATTTCGCATGACGTATACACGGTTAGCTAATTGGACAATTTCCTCAACGTCTGAAGAAATGAATAATATGGCGAGTCCTTCCCTTTTCATTTTTTCTATCGTCTCATACACTTCAAGCCTTGCTTTCGCATCAATTCCGCGAGTCGGTTCATCAAGAATAATGATTTTTGGATTACACGCGAGATATTTCGCAAGTACGACTTTTTGCTGATTACCTCCCGATAAAGATGCGAGTTCTTCATTCATATTCTGTACAACAATTCGGAATTGTTCTATAAACAAATTAACTAAAGCGCTTTCTTTTTCTTGATTTATAAAAAAGCGATTATTTTGATATAAACTTGCTGCTGCAATATTTTCTTTAACAGAAGCAATTGAGAAAATTCCATTCCTCGCCCTATCCTCTGGCACATAAACTAGTCCTTCGTCTAGCCTTTTATGCAAAGAACACGTATCAATTGATTTTCCATCTAATAAGATAGACCCTGATTTTATAGTTTTCAATCCAAATATCGCTTCTGCTAATTCCGTTCTGCCAGATCCTATAATGCCAGCAACACCTACAACCTCTCCCGCATGTACAGTGAATGATATATTTTTGAATGCGTGACCATTTATATCAACCACTTCTAATATTTTTTTCGTCCTTGCTGTCTCTTGAACTACTTCTATTTTCTCCTTCTGTTTATATCCTTTTGGCAATAGTCCCTCCATTAGCATGTCATATGTATAGTCACATACATCACCTTGGCTTACAATCATTCCATCACGTAGTATTGCTACTTTGTTAGCAATTTCAAAGATTTCTGGAAAACGATGCGTAATATAAATCATCCCAATTCCTTTTTCTTGTAAACTTTTCATCAACACAAAAAGACTCTTAATTTCGTGTGTTGTTAATGTCGATGTTGGCTCATCTAGAATAAGAATCTCAGCTTCTCTTATTAATCCTCTAACGATTTCTACTAACTGTTGCTGCGCAATGGATAATGATGCTCCTAACTCATAAAGGTCAATATCCCACCCTAGACTGTTAATCAATTGCTGAATCTGTACTCTTAGTTTCTTTTTCTTTTCTTTTAACCCGATACATATATTTTCTTCAATAGTCATATGCGGAAAAATGAGTGGTTCTTGCGGTATTAAATAAATACCTTTTCTATGTGCTTCTGACGGATTTGAAAACTGTTGCTTCATTCCTTTTACATACATCTCTCCATCATCATACGAATATAACCCCGTTAATATTTTCATTAATGTCGATTTCCCGGCGCCATTGCCACCAACTAAAGCGTATATATCACCATGCTCTACTTGTAAGTTCACTTCCTTTAGCACAAGTTGATTCGAAAACGCCTTACTCATTTTCTTCAATTGTAATAAGGGCACATTCTCCACATGATGTCACCTGCCTTTATCCAGAACATTTTTTGAGAAAATGATTATTTGTTCTACTTGTTTTGTAGCATTGTATATTCCTTTTTTCATATCTAGAACACTTTTTTCAATGTACTATTAATCGTTTCAACTGGAATAAACAAAATATGTGACACATATGTTTAAGCATTGGTCAATTGTTGAAAGGGATGAAGAGTATGTCACAGCTGAACTTTGAAGAAAATTTATTAACTAAAGTAGCCTGGTACTATTATAAAGATCAATTAACACAACAAGAGATTGCTTCACTTCTTCATATTTCAAGAAATAAAGTCGTCCGGTTATTAGATAAGGCACGCAGTGAAGGTATCGTTACATTTCACGTAAAAGGAACCGGTTTGCATTGCTTGAGCATTGAACGTGACTTAATGAAAAAGTTCCACTTGAAAGATGCCTTTATTATCCCTACTCCAATAGACAATTATGCTACTTCTCTCGGAAAAGCCGCTGCACAATATTTAGAGACTCATCTCCAACAAGGTGATTTACTCGGCATCGGCTGGGGTGAAACAATAAGTAAAATGCTAGAAAACATTCATTTTGAAAGTTCTATTAATCTTTCATTCGTAACGCTAACAGGCGGAGTAAACCACTATCTTCCAAGAAAACAAAACTATTTACACTACATGCAAGGTGATCTTCATATTATTCCTACTCCTTTTCTAGCATCTTCTACTGAAATGGCACAAAGTATTTTATCAGAACCAAGTGTGAAAGATATGCTTCATGTCGCTTCACTTGCACATACAGCAGTTGTCGGTATTGGCGGGTTATCTCAAGACGCTACGATTGTAAAAGAAGAAAAATTAACGCTACGTGAAATGACATATATTCGAAGTCAAAATGGGGCGGGCGATATTTTAGGACAGTTTTATAATACGAATGGTGAGTTATTAGAGCTCTCGCATCATAATCGTCTAATTGGCACACCACTTACGATTCTTCGCAGTATGAAGCATGTCATTGGTGTGGCTGGAGGTACTCAAAAGATAGATGCCATTTATGGGGCTTTAAAAGGGAGATTTATTCATACATTAATTACTGATGAAGAAACTGCGCTCTCCTTATTAAGAAAGGAAGGTGATTCTTAATGTCTACTTTATTAGCTTTCGATGCTGGTACAGGAAGCATACGAGCTGTTCTCTTTGATTTACATGGCAATCAAATTGCAGTAAGCCAAAAAGAATGGGTTCATAAAACTGATCCTCGTTACCCCGGTTCTATGAATTTTGATGTAAAAGAAAACTGGCAACTTGTACAACAGTGTACGAAAGAAGTTCTGCAAAAAAGTAATATACTTCCCTCTTCTATTCAAGCTATTAGCGCTACAAGTATGCGAGAAGGTTTTGTTTTATATGATAAAAATGGGCAAGAAATATGGGCATGTGCAAATGTTGATGGCCGTGCATCCGCTGAAGTTAGTGAGCTAAAAGAAATCCGCTCACATCTTGAAGAAGATTTATACAGAAAATCTGGGCAAACTTTTTCATTGAGTGCTTTACCACGTCTACTTTGGATTAAAAAACATGAACCAGACGTCTACAACAATATTCACTCCTTTACGATGTTAAATGATTGGATTTTGTATAAATTAAGCGGCGTACTGCAAATCGACCCTTCCAACGGTTGTACGTCCGGAATCTTTGATTTACAAAATAGAAATTGGGATAACGATGTCGCTAAAGAATGTGGTATAACGTTGCCATTTTCACCAAAAGTAAATGAAGCTGGCACTGTGATTGGTAATGTTACAAAAGAGTGTGCAGCACTAACTGGTTTACTTGAAGGGATTCCTGTCGTCGCTGGCGGCGGTGATGCTCAAATGGCAGCACTCGGGACTGGAGTCGTAAAGCCAAATCAAACTTTAATATGCGGCGGCAGCTTTTGGCAACAGGAAGTGAATATTACAGAGTCAACAACGGATCCAAATGCTGCAATTCGAGTAAATTGTCACGTCGTTCCGAACCTTTGGCAATATGAAACGATTGCCTTTTTCCCTGGCCTCGTTATGCGTTGGTTTCGAGACGCTTTTTGCCAAGAAGAAAAAAAGTTCGCTGAAAAACTCGGTGTAGACGCTTATGAATTATTAGAAGAACAAGCGAAAGACGTACCTGTAGGTTCATATGGTATTATCCCTACTTTTTCAAACGTTATGAACTACATTTCTTGGCGTCATGCCGCACCTTCATTCTTAAATTTAAGTTTAGACGCTGACAAATGCGGAAAAAAGGAAATGTTCCGTGCTATTGAAGAAAATGCGGCCTTCGTTACACTTGGAAACTTAAAACTAATTGAAAATCTTACTGGTACATTCCCTTCTGAAGTTGTTTTTGCTGGCGGTGCGGCTAAAGGGAAACTATGGCCACAAATTCTATCAGACGTACTCGGCATACCTGTAAAAGTACCAGTTGTGAAAGAAGCAGCTGCTTTAGGAACTGCGATTGCTGCTGGAGTTGGCGCTGGCATATATTCATCTATGGAAGAGACTGCCGAACAATTTGTACAGTGGGAAAATACATTTGAACCAATCACTGAAAATCACGAGCTATACAAGGAATTCTATGAAACATGGAAAACCGTGTATAGCAGTCAGCTCGCTTTAGCTGACAAAGGACTTACAACACATATGTGGATTGCACCTGGTGCACTGTAACTCATTTACATAAAGGAGTGAACTGTATGTTAAAAGCGAATGAAAATGATTTCTCCTATCGCTTCGGTGATAACGGGCCGAAATATTTAATACAAGGCCCGAATATTGATCTTGGTCTTGTTGTCATTCAGCCTGGGCAAGAGTTTCAAAATCACTATCATACAACGTGTGAAGAAGTTTTTTATGCGTTAGAAGGTGAAATAGACTTCTATGTAAATAACGAAAGAGTTCTGATTAAACAAGGTGATGTCCTGCAAGTTCGCCCTCATGAATCTCACTATCTGATTAACCATTCTGATAAACCTTTTAAAGCTGTTTTTATAAAGTCACCACATTTACCAAATAAAGATACGGTACAAACGGAAAATCCAACATTAACGAAGGAGTGATTTCGAATGACTTGGGGATTTAAAAATCGATTAAATACAATTTTACCTGATGGTAGAGCGGTTATGTTAGCAATAGATCACGGATATTTCTTAGGACCAATTCACGGACTAGAACAACCACTTGAAACAGTAAAAAACTTACTTCCTTATACAGACTCCCTCTTTTTAACGCGCGGTGTACTTAGCTCCTGTATTCCTGAAAACTGCAGTACACCGATGGTTATGCGTGTATCTGGCGGCGCTACTGTCGTCGGTAAAGATTTAGCGAATGAAACAATTGTTACACCTGTAAAAGAAGCAGTGAAGCAAAACGCAATTGGCGTTGGCGTTTCTGTTTTTGTCGGATCAGACTATGAAACACAAACTGTTTCGAATCTCGCAAATGTAGTTTCTGAAGCTCACGATTACGGCCTACCAGTACTCGGTATTACCGCAGTCGCAAAGGAATTACAAAAACGTGAAGCTCGCTTTCTAGCACTTGCTTCCCGCGTATGTGTTGAAATGGGTGCTGATATTATTAAAACGTATTACTGCGAAGGATTCGAAAAAATAACGAGCACATGCCCTGCCCCAGTTGTCATCGCGGGTGGCCCAAAACTAGATTCAATCGAAGACGCATTAAACATTACGTACAATGCACTGCAAGAAGGCGCGATCGGAGTAGACATGGGCCGAAACATATGGCAATCTGAGCACCCAGCTGCGATGATTCAAGCAATACATGGTATTGTGAAGAATAGATTGAATGTGAAAGAGGCGCTTGAACTTTATGATGATGTGAAGAATTAATGTAAAAAGACAGACTATTTATTAGTCTGTCTTTTTTACTTTACAGTGAAACTTTCTTAATTCGTCTTCTAATATGATACATACTTAAATTTTATACACCTTCAAATGATTACTCTTGGTGATTACTATTAAGCTTTGAAATTTTCTTACCTTCTCTATAATTAAGACAAGACACTTCAATTAATAAGCCATTAAATACTGTAAAATAAAAACCATAACTACTACCTCGCATCGAATAAGGTTCCTTATCTATTTCAATGCCGCCTGCTACTAAAAGATTATACGCTTGATCCACTTCATTTGTAGTTTCCACTAAAAAACCAATATGAAAAGCTTCCGGATACGTAACTTCCTTATTCCCTTTAAATGCTTTTGGATCACTTAGCACAAGTATAAATCCACTTTCATCACTCATCACTACTAGTGCCTTTCCCTTTTGCTCCAAAAATTGAAAATCAAAAAATGTTTCAAAGAAATATCTCGCTTCTGATAAATCATCAACACATAAATTCAAATGATTTAACTTCATTCACTCATCTCCTTTTCAGCAGAGGGTATGTAGACTCATTTTCATAACACTTAAATATGCAAGGTAAGATATTCAAGCGTTCCGTCTAAGACTATGCTTTATAAGTCTAATACTTTTCTCCATAGCCTAGAACGTTTTTTATGACTGCAATTATATAAACCGTTCGACGTGAAATATTAATGTACCTATATAAAATAGCTCCATTATTTATTTTCCAAATTGTGTAGAACCCACTCAACCAAGAAAATTGCTGAAGGGATGCGCTCTGTTGTATCACCTAAAAATAGTTTATTAAGTAACTCATCTAAATGAATTGGCTTATTCGGCAACGTTTGAATATACCTTAAAGCAGATCCCGCTGGCGGTACTGGCTTATTATTAATAGCCCATATCCCTTCTAACAATGTCCAAGTTGATGTATGAACTAAGTATGAAGCTTTTAACTCATCATTTGCTTTTAAAGCAGATTGAATTTTAATAAGCGAACTATGCAACCAATGAGAAATGCCCTTCATTTTGTCACTTGAAACACGATAGTTTTCAAATTCATATGTAGCTATTTCCTTTAACTTTTTTAACTCACCGCTTTTATCAAACAAAATTTTCCCTTCTAGAAATGAGTATAGTTCCATCGGATTGTTTTTAAAGTTTACTTGAATTTGATTAAAATCTGCACTCTTATATTCAACTAAAATATCTTCTCTCATTTCAGAATGAAATTTCTTCTTTTGTCCGTCTTCTAAAAGAATATAGAAGTCTAAATCAGATTCAGGATATGCATCGCCTCTTGCGACAGATCCAATTAGCATGAATCCATTTACCTTTTCCATAGATAAGACTTCCGCTACTATTGTTTGCACTAATTTTTTATATTGTTCATATGTAATGAATGAAAGATTTCCTATCATTCCCATCCCCCCAGTAATAAAAAAGAGGATACATGTTTGCTTCTACAACATGTATCCTCTGCTTGTATATTAAGACTGCTGATAAGCCGATTTCGATGATTTCACATAATAAACTGCGTGATCCACATTAATAATATGATCTGGTTTTGGTTTACCACGGCCTGCTCTATGTCCAGCTAAGTGTTCTTCACTTGTTTCCCAGTTTTTCCATGCTTCTTCAGATTCCCAGCGAATCATTACGACAACTTCTTCGTCGCCGCGTCTTACTTTTTTCACGAGAACACTTAAATCGATGAAGCCTTCAAATTTTTCAATAATACCTTCTCCAGTGAAACGTTCTACAACTATATTTGATGTACCTTCTTTTACTGTAAATGTTTTCGTTTCGATAAACATATATCCCACTCCCTCTTTGTTATACGAATACTAGTATTCTTCTATTATAATTGATTATGATAATTATTTTCAATTGTAAAGTTTTAATTTTTTGAATTATGCTGATTTCTTTTCTATCGCCTCATCTAAAAATTTGAAATACGGAAGTAACATCCCTATTAAAGATGTAACACATATAATTGCACCGATGATTACATATAGCGCTCTTACTCCCCACATTTCACTCAATATTCCCCCTACTAACACACCTAATGGCATAGCGGATCGTATAAAAAATAAACGCACTGAAAATACTTGTCCTATCATATTATTTGGGACGGTTTGTTGGCATATTGTCGTGTTATGAACATTGAAAAATGCAATACAAATCCCTGCTATTACTTCAATTATTATTGCAATGATAATACTATGATTGAACCCTAGCGAAATGTATGTGAGTCCCCCTATAAACAATCCTCCAAGCATAAGTATACGCCGGCTTTTATATGTTACTTTTCCGACTAATACTGAGCCAATTACGTAGCCAAGTGGAAAACCTGCCATGAAATAGCCGAACTCTGCATATCCCGCTGACAGCTCATCTTTTATATATGGAAGATTTGTAACCATCGTTACCCCTACTCCAAACTGTACGAAAGTAAGAAATATACCGAGCCAAACGATGATTGGTTTTGTAAAAAAATATGTAAAACCTTGAAGGAATTGTTCTAGCCACGTTTTTCGTATATCTGTTGTAGTTCTCCTTTCTTCTATATAAAGTAAGAAAGCACCACTAACAAATAGACAAATACATACGAAAGATAATGTAAGTTCTGTTCCAATGAAATGAATTACTACTCCACCTAATACTGGCGCAAGAAACATCATGAGACGAGTCATTCCATCAATATACGCATTTGCGTCTTGAAGTTGTTCTTTACTTACAATGCTCGGTGTAATTGCCTGACTCGCAGGTGTATAAAGAGGTGTAATAAGTCCCACTACAATTTGAACAACATAAATATGCCAAACTTCTATACTACCTGTAACTAGCATCATCAAAGGTAATAAGAATACGGATGATCGTATCCATTGTGAAAAAATCATAATCCACTTTCGGCTCCATTTATCAATAAATGGGCCACTTATTAATTGCAGTATGAGTGATGGGATGAAATATAATAGCCACATACTACTTAAAGCCATTTCCGATCCTGTTAACTCATATACTAGAATTGAATTACATAACGTTCCGAAAGCCCCTCCTAATTCTGAGATTGCACTACCAATCCACATAAAAAAGAAAGAACGATTTTTCAATACACTCTTCACTATAGCTCACCAACTTTTCTCTTAAATTCCTCCCTTTATGTACATTCTCGTTGTAAATTATCTATTTAAAAATACATCTAATTCTTTCGCTAACGACTGCACTGCTTTCTTCCTTAATACATACTTTCCGTCATGTATATCAACTAACTTCGCTGCACGTAACAATTTCAAATGATGGTGTACTGTCGATTTACCAAGCTGCAATCTTTCCGTTATTTCCTGTAATGTACGTTCTTTTTCAAACAACATTTTTATAATTCGCAATCTCGCCTCATCCCCAAGAGCCTTATGTTTTTGAACTAAAAAATAATTCGGCTCATACGGATCTTCGGGATGAATGCTTTCATTCGCAACTGGATAATGAAATACTTTCGTATCTTCAATATCTGCTTCAATATTCCACGGTCTGTACGTCATTTGCGGAATAAGAAGTACGTGATGAACACTTGGCTCTGGCATATAGTTCACTCCGCCAGTCGCCCACTCGACAAACTCTTCCGGTTTCATCTTTTTATTCATTTCATTTTTTGCTTCATAATCTCGTTTTAATATAGAAAGTATTTCTTCTTCCTCTTTCTTAATTATGCTCTCATACCAACCTGTCATTACAGTGATTAAATGAGATTTCAGCACTTGTACATCTACATCACATATAAAGCTAATATAAGTAGAAAAAAACGGATGATCCTGCGTTAATTCCTTTAGTTCATGTATTGCAGTTACATCTCTACTTGCGGCTAAACGTCTTTTCTCTTCATACTTCTCCCCTAAAAACGGTAAACATATAAATTTCAAATCTTCTTCTGAAAGTAAATCAATTTTAAAATTAAACTGCGATAAATCTTGAAAATCCTCTTCATACAATAACTGAAGCAATGCTTTCCACGTATTATGTTCTTCTACAAACTGCAAGTGTTCTTCCATCTCATCTGTTAATGATTGTCTAATTCCTTTCCATTCACTTTCAGTCTTTTCAAGAGTATCAATTAACCTTTTATGAGTAATTGCTGCAATGCCAAGTGCACATTCGAAAAGTATCGAATATTTCACCTGAACGTTGTATGTTTCCCTCTTTTTACTCTTTATGTGATAGACCTCCATTTTTATCTCCTCCTTGTTTGCTATGTATTAAATTCTATTTTTATCGAATTTATCCTTCTATATTTTTGGGATTTACAAAAATATAAATTAAACCACATTCATTCTAAATTAAGAAGAATAAGAGCTTTTTTATATACAAATAATAAAGCTCAAGGAGTGGTTGACATGCATTTCATATTAAATATGTTAGGGATTTTCGTTGTCATATTAATCGTTTTCTTATGTTCGCCTAATAAAAAACATATAAAATGGAGACCAATTGTAATCCTCATCATATTGGAGCTTTTTATTACGTGGTTTATGTTGGGCACAAAGCTAGGCAGTATTATCATTAATAAAATTGCGTCATTTTTCAGTTGGCTACTGGCATGTGCGAATGAAGGTATTCGCTTTGCATTTCCTTCCGCTATGGACAGTCCACACATTGATTTCTTCTTTAGCGCGTTACTTCCTATCATTTTTGTTATCACGTTCTTTGATATTCTTTCTTATTTTGGAATCTTAACTTGGATTATTGATAAAGTAGGTGCAGTTATTTCAAAGATTTCTCGTTTGCCAAAGTTGGAAAGTTTCTTTTCCATTCAAATGATGTTTTTAGGGAACACCGAAGCACTTGCAGTTGTTCGTGATCAATTATCTGTTTTAAAAGAAAATCGTTTGTTGACTTTTGGAATTATGAGTATGAGTAGCGTTAGCGGATCCATTCTTGGTGCTTATTTATCAATGGTTCCAGCAACATATATTTTCAGCGCAATCCCATTAAACTGTATTAACGCATTAATTTTAGCCAATGTATTAAATCCTGTGGAAGTTTCGAAAGAAGAAGACGTTGTTTACACACCTTCCAAACATGAAAAAAAAGATTTCTTTTCTACTATTTCAAACAGTATGTTAGTTGGAATGAATATGGTTATCGTTATTTTAGCCATGGTAATTGGATATGTAGCTTTAACAGCATGTTTAAATGGGATTTTAGGCTTTTTTGTAACGGGGTTAACAATTCAAAAAATCTTCTCCATTATCTTTAGTCCTTTTGCATTTTTACTTGGTTTATCAGGCAGTGATGCTATGTATGTAGCTGAATTAATGGGGATCAAAATAACGACGAATGAATTTGTTGCAATGATGGATTTAAAATCAAACTTAAAGTCGCTACAACCGCATACGGTTGCGGTTGCAACAACATTTCTAGCTTCTTTTGCTAACTTTAGTACAGTAGGTATGATTTACGGAACTTACAATTCATTATTTGGCGGAGAAAAATCATCAGTCATCGGTAAAAATGTTTGGAAGCTTCTTGTTAGCGGGATGGCTGTTTCTTTATTAAGTGCTATGCTCGTTGGGCTATTTGTATGGTAAATAATTTTTATAATAAAAGACACCCAAGCCAATTGAGTGTCTTTTATTATTATTTTCGAATTTGTCCATTTCCACGAATCACATATTTTGTAGAAGTTAATGCTGGAAGCCCCATTGGTCCTCTTACGTGTAACTTTTGTGTACTGATACCAATTTCCGCTCCGAATCCAAATTCGGATCCATCTGTAAAACGAGTCGATGCATTATGATAAAGTGCCGCGGCATCTACAGAGGTGAAAAATTTGCTGACATTTTCCTCGTTTTCAGTAATAATCGCTTCAGAATGCATAGATCCATACGTATTTATATGATGAATCGCTTCTTCAACAGTGGAAACCACTTTCACTGCTAGTGTGAGAGATAAAAACTCTGTTTCCCAGTCTTCTTCTGTCGCAATTAAGATAGAAGGATCAATCGCCACTGCTTTATTATCACCACGTAGCTCCACTCCTCTTTCCTTCAATGAAGAAAACAACTCGCTACCATATTGCTCTGCCCAATTCTCATGAAGTACAATCGTCTCAATTGCATTACATACAGATGGACGCTGTGTTTTTGCATTAATAATAATATTAAACGCCATTTGTTTATCTGCTGTTTCATCAATGAATATATGACAATTTCCCGCACCTGTTTCAAGTACTGGAACAGACGCTTCTCTCACTACTGTATCAATTAATTGTTTACCGCCTCTTGGTATAAGAACATCCAAGTACTCGTTCAATGTAAACAACTGTTTTGCACTATCTCTCGTTGTATCTTCTATGAGCTGTACACTTTCTGAAGACAAGCTAGTTTGCTTAAGCGCACGGTGAATCACGCTAACGATGGCTTTGTTAGAATGGATAGCAGAAGAACTACCACGCAGTATTACTGCGTTTCCTGTTTTTAAACAAATTGTAGCAGCATCTACTGTCACATTCGGCCTCGCCTCGTATATCATTCCGACAACACCAAGTGGTACGCGCATCTCCTGAATAGATAGTCCATTTGGTCGTTCCCATGCACTTACACATTCTCCAACAGGATCACGTAAATCAATTAACTGCTTAATACCTTCAGCCATATCAAGAATGCGCTGTTCATTTAGCATAAGACGATCAAGGAGAGAATCGGAAAATCCTTTCTCCTTACCTTCTTCAATATCCCGTTTGTTTTCTTCTAAAATATAAGCTGTTTCTACTATTAACTGATTAGCAATTGCAGCAAGTGCTTCATTTTTTTGATCTGTAGTTTTAAGCACAAGTTCTCTAGCAACCTCTTTTGCTTTTATCCCCTTTGCCAACACTTCATTCATTTTTATTTCCTCCTTTTTAAAGTGAAACCCAATGATCCCTATGGATGACTTCATAACTATGTCTCTCGCCTCTTGACTGAATATCTTGGCTTTGCATACCTTTTACATCTCTTAGTTCCTCTGCACTATATGTGCATTGTCCTTTTCCTATTACGCGCCCTTGTTGCGTTACAACCTCTACAACTTCACCCACTTGGAAAAATCCTGATACATTCGTAACACCAGCTGGAAGTAAACTCTTTCCATGCTGAATGATGGCAGTAGCTGCCCCAGCATCTACTTCAATTTGTCCGTTAACAAGCGAATGCAAGGCAATCCATTGCTTGTTCATCTTCATTTCTTTTTGAGGAGCATTACCGACATACGTTCCATCCCCCTTACCCTTCAAAACATCTACAAACTTTTCCTGGCCACGTCCTGTTCCGATAAATACACTCACACCAAGAGAGAGTGCTGTCTTTGCAGCATCGATTTTTGATTTCATACCGCCAGTCCCAAGTTTTGAGCCGGCATCTCCTGCAAGAGAAGAAATTTCTTCCGTAACTTCAGGAAGAAAATAATATTTTTTTGCATCCGCATTTTTCTGAGGATTTTTATCATATAACCCGTTCACATCCGTAAAGATCATAAGCATATCCGCCGAAACAAGCCCGCTTACTAAAGCTGACAGCATATCATTATCACCGAACGTCAGCTCCTCTAAAGAGATGGAATCATTTTCATTAATAATTGGAAGAGCGGAACGGTTTAGTAATTCTCCTAAAGTAGCATAAGCATTACTATATTGTTCTTTTCTAGAAAAATCACTTCTCGTCAGCAAAAGTTGCGCAGTAACGATGCCATATTTACGGAATTCCTCCGTGTACGCCTGCATTAACAAACTTTGTCCGACAGCTGCTGCAGCCTGCTTCCCTTTAATCGTTACAGGTCTGCTAGGATATCCTAGCGCTGAAAAACCTGCAGCGACGGCTCCAGATGTAATTAACACAACCTCGTGCCCATCTTCTTTCAACCGAGCCAATGCAGCAACGTGATCTGAAAGCTGTTCTGTTGAGATGCCTCCATGACTATCTGCCAAGGAACTACTTCCAATCTTTACAACAATTCGTTGTTTTTTCACTTTTTTATCCCCCAAGTCTAAAATCAAAGTTTTTATAATTTACACTTCATCCACTTTGCAACTATATCTATTCTCATCAATGCAGCACTGAAGTATTTAAGAGCAAAATAAAAATGACCGCTTCGCCCTTAATAAAATAAAAAGGACGAAACGGTCATTGTTCCGCGGTACCACCTTAATTGATATACATAGATATCCACTTGGTGCCTATAACGCAGGCGAACGCCTAAACTTTCATTTAAGACTCAGGGATAGGTTCGATACATTCTATACGAGGAATCTTTCAGCCGGTGAATTCCACTCTCTTTCGCAAGAAGACATATGTACTAATTCCCTTCAACGATTTTCGATCTAATTTTTTTATATTATGCGATATAGTTCGATTCGGTGTCAAGAGGTATTTTAAAAAATAAATAGAGCCACAAGTTACTTGTATGAAATTATTGCCCTACTGAATGAAAATACAAATTGATATAAGTTTAACTCATATTCATAAACATAAAACCTTAAATTATAGTGTATATATTTACATAATGTCGAATATAATTAATTTTTATCTTTTATTGTTGCAAAAAGGAATATATTCTCTTAGAATGTTTCTTTATATTGCACAGGGATGTTATTCTTATTCTAAGATAATAATATCAAACCGATATAATTGATTATAAAAGGAGCAAGATTGAGTTATTATGGATAAACAAATTGGATTCATCGGTTGCGGAAATATGGGAATGGCTATGATTGGCGGAATGATAAACAAAAATATAGTGTCTTCAAATCATATTATTTGTTCAGATTTAAACACTGCTAATTTAAAAAATGCTAGTGAAAAATATGGGCTAACTACAACTACCGACAACAATAAAGTAGCTAAAAATGCTGATATTTTAATTTTATCAATCAAACCAGACCTATACGCATCAATAATTAATGAAATAAAAGAAGTAATCAAAAACGATGCTATCATCATTACGATCGCTGCTGGGAAAAGTATTGAAAGTACTGAAAATGCCTTTAATCAAAAATTAAAGGTTGTAAGAGTAATGCCTAATACTCCTGCTCTTGTTGGAGAAGGAATGTCTGCATTATGCCCTAATGAAATGGTGACAGAAAAAGATTTAGAAGATGTACTAAACATTTTCAATAGTTTTGGTCAAACAGAGATCGTAAATGAAAAATTAATGGATGTTGTCACATCCGTAAGTGGTTCTTCACCAGCTTATGTATATATGATTATAGAAGCGATGGCAGATGCTGCTGTACTAGATGGTATGCCAAGAAATCAAGCATATAAATTCGCTGCTCAAGCTGTGTTAGGCTCTGCAAAAATGGTACTAGAAACAGGAATACATCCAGGTGAATTGAAAGATATGGTTTGTTCTCCTGGTGGAACGACAATAGAAGCTGTAGCGACATTAGAGGAAAAAGGATTACGAACAGCGATTATTTCAGCTATGCAACGTTGTACGCAAAAGTCTGTTGAACTATCTGGTCAAACTAAAAAGTAAAACTATAAAAGAGATTACGTCAGCTATGAATTCACATGAATTTAATTAAAAATTCACTACATGATAAACGGCCAAACTCATATATAATTGAGCTTGGCTGTTTCGTTTTTTAATTATATTAAAATAATTTAATTCGAATCTTCTTTAAAGGCTCTGTTTTATCCCTTACCTATTCCCTACTATGATTGTGTAATTTTATTAGAAACTAATAATTTTTCAATGCATTTCGGTAACATATCTAATAGTGTTTCAAATGCGTAGTTTACATCTAGACGTTCTGTCCATTGATGTGCATCTTTTCCTACCGGCCCCATATTTAATACTGGAACATCAAATTCTTCTAATTCCTGAAGCGGAATTGAATAACCTTTATCCCATAATGGCATATTGTCTACAAGCGAACTCATTGAATCCAGTGGATACTGCAAGCCTACATAGCTTAAATCTGAAATCCCCCCAAAATAATTTTGGTTTTCAAATGTAATTTTATGATTGTAGTGTGCATATTTTTCCATCTCTACAACTACCTCTTTTATTAAAGGATTGTTGCGTGAACTCACAGCTGGATAGTACGGCGGAGCGAAGAAAAGTACAATCATCGGTGCCTTTTCTTTACATAAAATCGCTAATTTATCTACTAAATCAATCGTTACCGCACGATCATCTTTATCTTCTCTATTTTTTATAATATTAGATTGAATATGATTTATTTTTTCTTGTCCATGTTGCTCAATTGCATATGTGATAAGCTCTTCATACGTTAATACATTTACTTTGAGATTAGGTGGTATGAACGGATTATATTTAGAAAAACGATATGCATGTTTTTCATACGAATCTTCTATTTTCTCTGCCACTTTCGTTACTTTTTGACGTAACAATGAAACTACATCTGTCATTGATTTTTCTAATAAAAACAAATTAAATAATGTAACTGCACGATGTGGAATTTGTACAGAATAATCCTCTTTTAAGTCCCTTTGAAGTAAGTTAGTTGGCGGAGGACTCGCTTCCCCTTCTACAATATCACAAAGGTCTGTGTTTAACTCTAATTCTGCTGTTATTAATGAGGCCATATAACTCCCATTTAAGCCTGCAAAAGGTTCACCTACATGTGTCTCTTTTCCGTAGCAAAGAAAACCAGGTAACACTTTACCAATAGAGCCAGTGTAAATATACTTATTTTGGTCACCAGGATGTCTTGAAAACATAGGCTCTGAGTTTAAGACCGTTTTATAATCTAAGTTATGCTCTCTTGCTAAATCTAACAGTCTCGGAACAGCGGCCCTCATCCCTACAGAATTCACTTCTTCATCTGGTACAGCCAATAAAAGAACATTCCCATCGAATCTTCCTTCACATGCTTGTTCAATCATTGCCATTTGTAATGCAAGGCCGCATTTCATATCCATTGTTCCCCTACCAAACAGCCATTCTCCATGTTCTATATCTTCACGTACATGGTCTGGAAGTTCATCTTTATGAGAATAAAACATAGATGTTAACTTTTTAGGATTAAATGCATCTTCTTTCCACACTCCGTAATCTTGTACATCTACAACATCAAAGTGACTTACTAGAATTACAGTATTTTTTGTACTATCGCTTTTCTTTACTAGTGCTGTAACAAAATATCGTCCGTCCCCTGTCGTTTTTTTTTGTAAATGCTGCGGGTTTTCTTTGAAATACTGTAATTCAGATAATTGTTCCACAACAAAGTCTGGCAATATTACTTCAGCTTCTGAACCGGTAATACTAGGAATTTCAACAAGACTGCTTAATAATTGAATCAATTGTTCTTTTGATTGCCACTTTGACATATAAATCCCCCTATTTTTCCGCATTATGAAAACAAATTCCAGTATACGAATAAAAAATGACGACAGCTATCAAAATTATATTTCTGATGTACTGCCGATTTTTATTGATATTTCATGAGCTGCTTGTTTTACCTTGCTAATAAGAAAAGATAGTCGATCATCATTAATACGATGACTAATTAATCCAACACTTAATGCTCCTACTACTTTATGATTAAATCCGATAATAGGTGCAGCTACTGAAGCTGTCCCTTCTGTTTTTTCACCATAACTGACAGCATATCCTTCATTTTTTATTTGCTTTATTTGATTAAGAAGAATTTGCTTTTGTTCTGGTAATGAAGAAAGTAAATTTTCTACAATATGTTCCATTTCATTCGTTTTCATATTGGCAAGCATCGTTTTATTTGCGGCACCAATTGAAAGTGGAATTTGTTCCCCTAGATTATCGATAACTCGAATTTTTAAAGGACTATCAATTCTTTCAATGATAATAGAATGTGTTCCGTTTGGAATATTTAAATAGACACTTTCCTCCACTTCAGCAGCCAAACGTTTCATCACTTCTCTTGCAACAGATCTGTAGTCTACCTTCTCCAATTGACGTAACCCTATTTCCATCCACATTGGTCCAATTTTGTACTGTTTTGTCTCTGAAATTTGTGTAACTAACCCATGCTCCATTAAAGAGTTAAGTAATCTATGTACTGTACTAACCGGGAGATGTGTTCCATCAGCTATATCAGAAATAGCCCAATACTCTTTTTCATTTGTAGAATTCAATAATTTAATAATACTTATCGCTCGATCAATGGACTGTACCATAACTCGCCTCAACTTTACTCGTAATATGTTAGTATGCTTAATTAACTATCAATTTAGCAAACATTCGAAATGAAATCAATCTATTTATTTAATTTTCTAACAATAAAAACATATCACTAACAAAGAATTGAAAACGCAAACAAAAAAATATTGACTTTTCTTTTTAATTATCTGAAAATTATAACAAGATTTCACATCACGGAATACATTCCATAATACGGAAAAACACCAAACTTTATTCTATCAACTATGAAAGTGAGGAAAACAATGGCGCAAGTAAGCAATACAAACAATGAATTAAAACGGACGATGAAAAGTAGACACTTATTCATGATTGCACTCGGTGGTGTGATTGGAACGGGGTTATTTAACGGATCTGGCTTTATTATAAGTCAAGCTGGACCTGGCGGATCCGTACTTGCCTTTATGGCCGGTGGATTATTAATGTATTTCGTTATGCTATGTCTTGGTGAACTTGCTGTAGCCATGCCTGTTTCAGGTTCTTTCCAGGAATATGCCACTAAGTTCATCAATCCTGCAACTGGCTTTACAATCGGATGGTTGTATTGGTTAAGCTGGGCGAATACGACCGGTCTTGAATTTACAACTGCCGGCATTACAATGCAGCGCTGGTTTCCTGATATTCCTGTTTGGGTTTGGTGTTTAATATTTGGCGTTACAATCTTCACTATTAACGCATTATCTGCTCGTAGTTATGCAGAAACAGAATTTTGGTTTTCAAGTATAAAAGTATCTGCCATTATCGCTTTCATTATTCTTGGCGGCGCCGCTATGTTCGGTTTTATTGATTTAAAAGGTGACGAACCCGCTCCGCTATTATCAAATTTCGTAAATCATGGTGGTTTATTCCCAAATGGACTTGCCGCTATTCTTTTAACAATGGTTACAGTCAACTATTCCTTCCAAGGTACAGAACTTGTTGGAATCGCAGCAGGTGAAAGTGAAGATCCAGCAAAAACTTTACCTCGTTCTATTAGAAATATTATATGGCGCACAATGTTTTTCTTCGTCTTAGCAATCTTTGTTCTTGTTGCTTTAATTCCTTGGGAAGAAGCTGGATTAACAAAGAGCCCATTCGTTGCTGTTTTTGATAATATCGGTATTCCATATGCAGCTGATATTATGAACTTTGTTATTCTTACTGCTGTTCTTTCTGTTGCAAACTCAGGACTATACGCTGCTACTCGAATGCTTTGGTCTTTATCAAAAAACGAAATGGCTCCAGCCTTTTTAAAGAAATTATCATCACGTGGGATTCCTCTCAACGCTTTAATCATGACGATAGCTATTTCTGCTTTTTCTCTTTTGACAAGCGTAGTAGCTGCTGAAACGGTTTACTTATGGCTCATTTCAATTTCCGGAGTCATTACCATTATTGTTTGGATGTCAATTTGTGTTTCTCAATTCTTTTTCCGCAAACATTATTTAGCAGACGGTGGAAAATTAGAAGACTTAAAATTTAAAACACCACTTTATCCACTCGTACCAATTCTTGGTTTTGGATTGTATGGCATTATATTAATCAGTCTTATTTTTATCCCAGAACAACGACTTGGAATCTATTGCACTGTACCATTTATCATCTTTTGCTATACCTACTATCACTTTAAAGTTAAGAAAAGAATATCTACTAACACTCATAGTGAAAGTAAAATTAGCGAGACTTCGTAATATTTGACGATACATAAAAGACCACACATGGCGTTTCACTTCATGTGTGGTCTTTTATCGTTCCTTCTCTCATTTCCCCCTACTATTGAAAGAATTATTTATAACACTTTAAGTTCTGGATTGCTCAGGTAAACTTTGGGTTGAAAAATGAGCATTTCTATACCTTTCCCAAAATTTCAAGTTCTGCTAATGATGTTGTAGAAAGTGTTAATGTAGTAAATACTATAATACTAACAATTACTATTTTTACTATTCATAAGTTGATGATTCTGCTTACTATTACTGTTTTGTTTTGATATATTTAATATATATTTAAAGACAGACAGGAGTTAGATACGATGATAAAAGGTTTTGGAGGAATATTTTGGAGAACTAAGAATCTTGATGTTATAAAAAAATGGTACAGTGAAGTGTTGAAACTTGATATAGAAGATTGGAATGGAACTGTGATTAAACCCCAGTTAGGAAATGAGACCATCTTTTCTTTCTTTACAGAGAATGACAATTATTTTCCAAAAGAACAACAAGTGATGTTAAATTTCGAAGTACATAATCTAAACGAGACTATAAAGAATCTTGAGAATATTGGTGTACCTCTTGAGAAGAAAGAAGAAATCAGTGAATTTGGAAAGTTTATTTGGATTAAGGATCCTGAAGGTCGATTGATCGAACTTTGGGAGAAATAGTGGATTATACTTATTTACTATTAAGTTAACAGCTGCGTTAATACATCAAGGTAAATAAAAAAGTCGATTCCTTTAACTCCACAGGAAATCGATTTTTTTGTGGAGTTAAACTTCTTAGCTTTGTAAATCCTCATTTTTCAAATTCTACCCTATGGCCACCAACTTAAAAACATAAAAAACGCTATTCTTACGAAAAGAATAGCGTTTTTCATTATTTAAATATGATTTCATCTGAATTTAATAGATATATCCCCTCTCCTACAAAAGTAGTAGAGTGTTCATTTAAACACTTACTACCTCAGTGGGATTTATCACATTCCAATTTCAATATAATAGTAAATAGGTATATCGGATATAGATGTACATTACTAGGCTTATACATATTTCAACTTTAGAATTACATTCACTATTTAATTGGTAGTTACCAATAAAGAAAGGAATGATCATAATAATACAGAACATATACGAAACTCATTTACATGTAAGAAATTTAGAAAAGGCAATAAATTTCTATCAAAACAAGCTAGGATTAACATTAGCAAGAAAACTCTCCAAAAGAAGAGTGGCTTTCTTTTGGGTCGGAGAAAATAAACAACAAATGCTTGGACTATGGGAAGTAAATAATATCGAAGACTTTGAGCCGAGACATTTTGCTTTTGGTGTAAATTTAGAGTCTTTAATGACTTCTAAAGCGTGGTTAGAGGAACGTGGAATAGAAGTGATAGGAAGTCAAGGAAAAGGAAATCAAGAGCCAATTGTCCAAAGGTGGATGCCCGCTGCAAGTGTATACTTTCTAGATTGTGATGGAAATAAATTAGAATTCATTTCTATGTTACATGAGAATCCAGATGAATTAGAATATGCATCCTATTTAAGTGTATGGAATACGGAACACCAAGAAAAATGAATGAAATCTCCGTTCAAGTCTTTTCTTATTTTTAGATATAATGTTGTACTATCCCCATGCCCATCAACTTAAGAATTTAGAATTCCCCCCCAAAAACGAAATTTCGTCACAAGTTGTCACAAAATTTCGTTTTTTAGGTAGTTTTATTTTCTTAGCTTGATTTCGATGAGCGGTACCCCATAAAGGCCCCTGATACATAATTGATGTTCTGCTATTTGTAGAAAACAATCCACTTATACCATTTTAACAAGAAGAAATATCTCGTCCATGTTGTAATATTGGCTTACGTTAAGCTTGTGAAAAAATCATATTCATGTATAATACAATTGATGTATGATACAATAGTTGTAGGAGGGTGACCTTTTTGAAAAGAGAAGATGCCTTAAAACTAAGAAAAGATATCAAGAAAATGATTATAATAACCGGGGTTTTTGAATCTCAAAATTTGCCCAATGGACCATTTGAAAAACCTTTACCAACTTCTCAAATGATGGCGTTAGAAGAACTAGAGGTGGAAAAATTAACTGTTTGGCAACTATCCAATAAACTTAGATTAGAGACTTCAACTGTAAGTAGATTGGTAGATAAGTTAGTAAAAAAGGGGCTTATTTATCGTGAAGTAAATGAAAAAAATAGAAGAGAACTTTTTCTGCACCTCACAGAAAAAGGTCACATAACTGTTAATTGCTTAAGAGAGCAATCCATTACATTTTATCAAAGTATTCTCAATAATTTATCAGAATCAGAACAAAAAATAGTTGTGGATGGTTTTGAATTATTTATTGATTCTATTTCTAAGCCTTTTGATTAGAGTGAGGTAAGTCATAACATTTGGAGGATAAAATGAGTTTGCATTTTGAACGTCCTATTATTGAATTAAAAGAGAAATTTGATGAATTAAAGAAAATTATGAAAGAAAATAATGTAGATTTATCGTCAGAAATTCATGAATTAGAAAAACGTTTAAATAAAATGCAAGATAAAATTTATTCTAATATTACACCTTTTCAACGAGTTCAAATTGCAAGGCTACGTAATCGACCCACGACATTGGACTATATACCTTTATTGTTTACAAACTTTCTCGAACTTCATGGTGATCGATTATATGGTGATGATAAAGCAATGATAGGTGGTATTGCAAAATTTAAAGGAATGCCCGTTACGGTTATTGGTCATCAAAGAGGTAGAAATACAAAGGAAAGTATAGAAAGAAATTTTGGAATGGCACATCCAGAAGGTTATAGAAAAGCGCTAAGACTTATGAAACAAGCTGATAAATTTAATCGCCCTATTATTACATTTATTGATACAATAGGCGCCTATCCAGGGATAGGGTCTGAAGAACGTGGAATTTCTGAAGCGATAGCTCGAAATCTATTTGAAATGACTACACTTAAAGTGCCAATTGTTTGTATTGTAATTGGAGAGGCATCAAGTGGTGGAGCTCTTGGCATTAGTGTCGGTAACCATATCCATATGTTAGAGTATTCATGGTACTCGGTAATTTCGCCCGAAGGAGCAGCATCTATCCTATGGAAGGACGCTAAGTATGCTCCAGAAGCTGCTGAACATATGAAAATTTCAGCAAAAGATTTAAAACATTTAGGAATTATTGATGAAATCATTCCTGAAATTAAAGGTGGAGCACAAAATGATATACAATTACAGGCAAAAATGATTGAATCTGTAATCGAATCATCTCTAAAAAAATTGATACTATTATCCTCGGAAGAGCTTATACAACAGCGATATGAAAAGTATAGACAAATAGAGAATTATAAATGAAAGTATTTAAAGTCCGTATTACATTTCGGAGGATTATCGCAAAAAAATTCTAAATATTTTGTAAGTAAACTCTTAAACTGGGATATGCTGATACTATCACTCTACAAAAGATGTGTGATCGGTATGGAAAAGGATAATTTGTTCAAATGGATCAACGTGGTGTGTACTATATATCGCGACTCAAATTAAACAATAGGATATATGTCAAAAATGAATTTCCTGAATACTTTCGAAACGGAACAATAAAAAAACAATATCAGTACATCAAAGTTGATTTAGAGCACATCATGGATACCTTAAAACCAGGAAAGTCCTATGAAATAAAAGAAGCTTATTTTGGAAAGGATAAAAAACTATTCACTCGGGTGATTATGTATCGATTAACAGAAAAACAACTTCGTGAGCGTATGAAAAAACAAGTGTACACAGAAAGTACACTTTGTTTTCATTTTTAAGTTGATGGGCATGTGTACTCCCCCCTTTTGCTATTAATTTTCCGTTATGAACAGTTATCATAACGGAAAATTAATGACAACTCCATTTGTTAACATAATGTATTTACTGTCAACTTATATTTGTACTTACGTACAAGCAATTTTCTAATCTGCTTCAATTATAATTTAAATCATTTAATTTTTCTTCTTATCTGGCATCTACTCTTTAAACAAAAACTCCCCTTAAATCGAAAATGATTAAGGGGAGTTTTATATACGATGCAATTATAGTTCAGATTTCACCCGAACAGAAACATTATTTTTAATTATATTTTTGACATCTTTAAAGCTAACAAAATTGTTACTTTTCTCATCCCAAAGACGGAAACGGAGTGAACGCAAGCTTGTAGCAAGCGTAATCGTTGGTACATTTTTTAAAGGAAGCGTATTGTTGTGTGCCTCTTCTAATTTATAGTTAGGTACTCTTGGACTTAAATGGTGAACATGATGGAATCCAATATTACCCGTTAGAAATTGCAAAATTTTTGGAAGTTTATAAAAAGAACTTCCCTCCACTGCCGCTTTCACATATTCCCACTCTTTATCTTCTTCAAAATAGGAATCCTCGAATGTGTGCTGTACGTAAAACAACCAAATACCTATTGAACCTGCTATTAAAAATATAGAACCATGTACTAAAAGAAACGATTGCCATCCAATTGCCCAGCAAAGCATTCCTATAATAGCAACGATTAAAATATTCGTTAAATAAGTGTTCATACGTTCTTTTTTTCTAGCACCTTTTCGGTTAAATCTATTTTTAAGCAGGAAAACATAAATCGGGCCTAACCCAAACATAACGAATGGATTGCGATATAAACGATATGCTAAACGGAGTCTAAATGGTGCTGCTACATATTCATCTACTGTAAGCGTCCAAATATCTCCTGTACCCCTTTTATCCAAATTACCACTCGTAGCGTGGTGAATAGAATGCTCATGCCCCCACTGATCAAATGGGAATAATGTTAAAACACCCATACACGTTCCAACTATTCTATTCGCACGTCGACTTTTAAAAAACGAATAATGGGTGCAATCATGAAAAATAATGAAAATCCTTGTCATAAATCCAGCGGCTAACAGTGCTGGAACTAATGTTAACCAATAAGAAACTGACAAACTTTTATAAGCAAGGTACCATAAAATAATAAATGGCACGATTGTGTTGATCAGTTGCCAAACACTTTTTTTAATCGTTGATTTTTCAAAAGGAGCAACTTGTTTTTTTAAATTTTTAGTATTTTCTAAGGTCATTGTTCTAATTCCTTTCCTTTTTGTTGCTAATTCATATTATAGCACACTATTAGTATCAGGTGTTAAAAGTAGCTATAATAAATATTTTATACTATAAAAATCTCTTTTTTCTTACTCATTACTTACAAATTTCTTACGTCCAAAATAGCTTCTATAATTGGACAAACGGAGCATTATATATATCAAAGAAACTTCGAATTTTTCCAATAAGTACATAAAAAAACAGAGAGTTTTTTCACAAGAAGAAAAGAGCTACCATAAGTCAATTTCACCGACTTATGGCAGCTCCTCTTCTTTTTACCTTATTTTATCGATGAAGCCAAACTGCACCTGCAGACTTGTCTTCAGCTTGGCCTACCACTTCAAACTTCAGTCCTAATTTTGGTAACTTACGTCCTGCATCAGGAATAATGCTGTTGATGTATTGCTTAGAATCATCAAATTTCGCCACTCCTGGTAATCCTTTATAATCAAAGATACCGCGAGTTGGTGAATTTACTTTCCATGCTGGCGTTTGATCAAATGAGAATGCCGCATCGGCAATTTGATAACGCGTACTGCTCTTCACAGTAGGTTGTCCGTTTAATGTCCCTACAATTGCCTCTGGATGAGAATCTACAACTCCTAAGAACCCTTCACCTGGATGAACGCCTACCCAGTTATCTGTAAAGCTTTGATCCGCATACCATACAACCATTCCTGTATTAAATACTGGGCCACGTGCATGTTGTAACGCAGTGTCAGAACCAGCGTAATTTCTCCACTCTACATAGTAATTATGTTTTTTCTGTTCAAATCCGTTAGACACAGTAAAGCCTTTTAACGTCATTGCTGGCTGACCTTCTGCATCATCAGAGAAAACAACTTTTCCATCTACAGTTAAGGCTGCATTATCTAACGCAAATCCTTTATAAGCTACTGCAATATCTGTTAAGTACTCAAATTGCAGTTTTACTTTTTTTCCTTTGAATTGGCTTAAATCGTATGATTTATCAACCCATTTACCATCAGTTGTATCCGCGCCGCCTTTTACATCTTTTTCGCCCATTCTATCAATGCGTGTCTTCGTTCCATCTTCTGCAATCGCATATACGTCAAGGAAATCATACTTCGCTTCAAGTTCGTAAAATGCCTTATAATCGAACTTAGCATCCTTTGCATTTGTTAAGTCAAATACTGGTGTCTCAAGTGTTGTATGAATGTCATTTCCTTTTGTACTATAATAGAACTTCTTACCAAACGCCGATTCGATATTTTTTATATCTTTGTCCGGCAAGTTAACACGAACGATTCCAGGTCGTTTAGATTTTGTAGTACTTTGATCTACATATGTTGCAACACCGATGCCTTTGCTAAGTTTGTCATAATCTACTTCAAGGATATTCGCCCAGTTCCCCTTCATATTCTTTTGGAAAAACTCTTTATTTTGTGGTGAGAAACTCGTTGGCTCTGTTCCTGCAATTTTTCCAGCCCAGCTACCACCACTCATAATAGACCATGACTCAACAGGTTCACCTTGTCCTGAGTACTTTGTATCATATTCATCTGGTAAACCTAAATCATGACCATACTCATGCGCAAACACACCAACTGCTCCGTCTTCAGGCTCGATTGTATAATCATATGCAGCCATCTTTCCACCCCAGTTCGAAACAGAAGATTTCGTGCCATCAATTGCATATGGTTTTGAACCTAGTTTTGAACGATGTGACCAAATCGCATCATCTTTCAATTTACCGCCGCCAGCTTCTTGACCAACGCCAGCATGTACAACCATTAAATGATCAATAATGCCATCTGGCTCATTTTTATTTCCATCACCATCTTGATCGTATTGATCAAATTGGTCATAGTCTGCTAAATTGATTCCTTTTGCTACTGCTGCTTTTAATGCTTCTTTCACAAAATCTTTTGGTCCTAAAGGCCCCTTGTTATCATGCCCAGTACCCGCATCAGCACCATAATCTGATGCTTTTCCTGGAACAGTAAGCCATTCTGTTACAGTCCCATCAACTGTATAGCTACCACCAGATTGTTCTTCATAATATTGCTTAAATGTGTTAATCTTCGATCCATCAAATAAAGTGAATGGTTCATCACCAAATAACATTTTTTGATAATGTTCACGATTAAAGTCCTTAGAATACATGTATCCTGGCTCTTGATCAATATTGTTATGCTTAAAATCGCTAAATTCTACAAGTAAAACAAGTACTTTATCTTTTCGAACAGCTCCATTGTATTCTTCTTGCTTCGCTGATGTAGTAGGTACTTTTCCATTTAATTTCCCTGGATTTAATGCTGCACCTTGTCCAGCTACTGGGCCTACTTCAGGCTGCTGCGCCTGCTCATTTTCCTTCATTTTTGCATCTTTTACTTTTTTCATAAAATCAGAAGCTTCTTGTGTAAGACTATCTCCTGTTAAGATTTCTTTCCCAGGGTTTTCCCCTTTCTTTTTCTCAACATATTTTTCGACAGCCTTTGACGTCTCAGCTTGTGATGCAGATTGATCAATTACCCCCCGTTGTTTTAGTGCTTCTGCCAAACGCTCCTCCGGTATTAAGTGCTCATCTATTGGTAGAGATGATGTTGGTGTCTCAGCATACGCTGCGTGACCTCCAAAAGCAAACGTACTACTTAGTACCGCTGCTGTTGTTAATACCGCTAATGGTTTTAATTTCTTTTTCTTTTTCAATGCATTTCCTCCCCAGTGTCTGCAAATTATCGTTTTTTGCCGATAACAACATAATATTCGTTATAATACGAATATTCAATCTTTTTCAACAAATAAAATGTTGAGAAATATTTTTTTATGCAGAGTGAAATACAAAAGATAGAAAAACAAACAGGCTCTCCTATAAATAACAGTGAACTTTTATATGTTCTTAGTTACAATCAAAATCCAGTAAATCTGAGATTTATATTTTTTTAATAAAAATAAGAATTAAATATTTTCTATACTATTTAATCTATGGATTACCATATTACTCACTATTCTCATTATTACAAGCTAATAGTGGTTCATACATCATTATAGCGTGATTCTCCGTTACATATTGATCTTCTATTAACTGTTTCTGTTGATTATATACTTTACGTTGAATCACATTATGTCGTATATAACCGCCCCAGTATGCAGGTTGAATTGAGTGTTCTTTCTCATACACTTCATATTGATAAAGTTGCGGATAGACTGTTCTCCATTCACCAACTAAATATTCATCTGTCATATAAAGGTGAAGTTGATACGGTTGGTCCGTTTCATTTTTAATTTGTAAATCCAAATAGTTATAGGAACAAGTCGCTCCACTCCCAAACGGTTGAGTTCGCCTAGAATCAGGAAAGACATCAAAGCTATGACGATATCGTTCTGTTACTGTCAGTGGTGTATGTAAAGTCATCCAATATATTAAATTCGAAAGCTGACAAAGACCTCCTCCAATACCTGTTTGAAAAGATCCGTAGTGTAATACCATACCTTCTACATACCCTTTTTTCCTCGTAGGCTTACCTATTAAACGCCAGTAAGAAAATGTTTCTCCTGGTCTAATGACGATACCATTTAGTTTTTTAACAGCAATTTTCAAATTAACAACCTTATTCTGTTGATACCACATATCTACATCTTTGAGCTTACGAAGTAATATCGTTCGGTGCTGAATTGCTGTACAAGGTAGCTTTTCTTGTTGGAGCCTTTTTGCATATGTTTTTCCGTCTACTAACCACTGAATGTATCTCTTTGTAGAGTAATACCACGTCCCTAGCATAATGCGATACTTAGACCGCTGTTTAGGACGTAAGTGCACTATATTCATTTTATTCCCTCTCTCTTTCTTCAACTAAATTCTAATATACCTCTAATTCAATGAACTACAGTTTTCTTAGCTGCATAATAATTTTCGTAAATAAAGTGAAACTTTAATCAGCCCTCACCAATCGGGCTTTTACAGGCAACCCGACCCCCACCTAACTTCTTTGCTTCCGCTGATTTTTGAGGTGGGGGTCTTACTACCCGGCAAATAGCGGGATAAAAAAGACGCAAAAAAATAATAAATTTACTCTAGTGGAGATTTTATTTTGAGGATTGCTTTATAATTATATGAAACTGCGCTGCAATACGATAAATTGAAATAAACACATTATAAATATAACGAATAATATTAAATAAAAAATAATGAAAATTAAAGAAATTCTAAAGTATTAATATATTTTTCGTAAATATTAATTGATAATACATTAGACTTTACTATATGTATAAATTCTCTATTCTACAAAACGAAATTTTTTAATGTAAGAAAAAAATATAATCCCCCTTTAACGTTTATACAAGTCTCATCTGGAAAAATCCCCAAAACAATCCGAACCCTTATATTTAGAATAAACGCAAAAAATCGCCACCAGTTAGCTTAACTGGTTGGCAATTTTTTAACGAGAATGCTGTACAAATAGTTGAATTGCTTCTTCTGGTACATAGCACTTTCCATTACTCTCTACAATAATACTTCCTAATTCATACCCTTTACCATTGATACGAATTATATTTTTGTTACTGAATAGTTGTGCTTCTACTTTATTATGTTTTACCACGAGTAACGGGTTTGCTCCTTCGGTTTTGTCAGCTGTTACAGTTGCACTGACTTTCTTAAAGGCTTGTTCACTCTCTAAAAATATTTTATTCGTTACTTCTTCTAAGTTAAAGCCCATCGCTTTCGCCATCGTCTTCGCAATGTCTGTATTTTGGATTAAGCCTTCTGGTTTTTGAGGTCCATAAGAATGTAAAAATACATCCTCACCTGTATGTCCTCCTGTCGTAAAGCCGATATTTGCACGATTAGCCAATAATGTAGTAAGAATTCGTCCTACATCCATTTTCTTTTTTGCCGCTTTTAATTTTTCTTTTTCATCATGAGTTAGATTATCCAAACCGTATAGTTTAGCTACATCTTCTACATTTGATAAATCAGATTTCAGTTTATTTATAGTTCCTTCAAGTGTCATTTTCGCCTTTTTCAATGAATCAATGTATGCAGAAACCGGTGTAGTATTGTATCCTTTTGTCGTATATCTATTCCCTATAGAGATACCGCTGTTACCATGATCAGTTAAAGCTATGAGCATCGTATCCCCATCTTTCTTCGCAAATTGTAACGCCTTTGCTACCGCTTCATCAAATGCCAATACATCACTAATCATCCCAATTGGATCATTAGCATGAGCTGCCCAATCAGGCTTACTACCTTCTACGAATAAAAAGAAACCATCTTTGTCTTTTGATAATGTTTGAATTGCTTTTTCTGTCATTTGAGAAAGTGTTGGTTGTTCTGGATTTGTTGCTATACGATCTATATCAAACGCAAGAGCATGATTTGAGAAAGAGCCCCAAATTTTATTAGATTTGGAGTTCAATAACGCATCTTTCGTTTCAACAAAATCGTATCCTTTGTCTTGAATCACCTTTACTAAATTTTCACCATCTTTTCGGATTCCATTACTTTTCATAGGTAGCAGCGCCGCTTTTCCCCCGCCTAATACGACATCTATATTTTGATATACTTGCTGCTTCGCAATTACGTCAAATTGCTTGCGATTGACATGGTGAGCCGAGAATCCCGCCGGAGTAGCATGCTGAATTTCAGATGTAGCAACAATTCCAGTTGCACGGCCAGTACGTTTTGCACCTTCCAATACGTTTGCGACCGGCCGTAACTTGTCCTCTTCTTTTATTGGCTTTAAGTTAGGTGAATTTACAATAGAAGGTAGTACGCCTACATATCCTGAATTCGATTTATTTCCAGTTGCTAATGCTGTTGCTGCTGGCGCTGAGTCTGTAATAGCTGATTCTGCAGAATATGTACGAACACCTCCTGTTACAATTTGATCTAACGTAAGCGGTGCCCCTTTATACCAGCGAGCCAATGTTGTCGCCGTTGAACTCGTTCCGTCCATAACCATCATAATTATATTTTTAGGCTGGTGTTCTACTTTTTTCACCTTAGCTTTGGCCGCATGATAATTCATCATACTTTCCGTACTTAATACGCTTACTATTATAGCTCCCACTAATAGTAATTTTTTCATCTTCACACCATAATTAACCATGATTGTTCCTCCATAAACTTTGCATTCATTTCAATACACCTTATTTCCTTTTTCATTCCACAACCTACATATGTTTTATTAGTTCCCAATTCTCATAAAGCTAACAATAGTTACTTTCTCTTTCTTTCCTTAATTAAATACCTGTATGTGTCATCTATCTTATAAAAAAGATTTAGCATCCTTTTCATCAATTACTTGTTTAACAATAAATCCTCGATTAAAAGAAATAAAAATTTATTGTTAAACAATAAATTTCGTGTTAAATTAATAAGATAATAAATAAATGAGGTGCTTTTTATGAAACAAGGATCAACACTCTTTTTAAAGACCGTTGTGATTCTGATCGGTATCCCTGTTCTTGCTATGTGCATTTTTTTAGTCCCTAAAATAGGAAATTTCGCCGCAGAATTATATCCGGATATTGCATATATTAAATATCTTGTATTTATCAATTTATACGCAACAGCAATACCTTATTACTTCGCACTGTACCAAACATTTAAGCTTTTAAACTATATTGATAAAAACAACGCATTCTCAGAGTTATCTGTAAAAGCTTTAAAAAATATTAAGTACAGCGCATTGGCAATTAGTGTATTATATGTATTAGGTATGCCACTTTTCTATCTCGTGGCAGAGAGAGATGACGCCCCTGGCATTATTATTATCGGAATGATTATGATTTTTGCTTCAATGGTAATCGCGGTCTTTGCTGCCGTTCTCCAAAGACTATTAAAAGATGCTATAGATATAAAATCAGAAAATGATTTAACGGTCTGAGGTGAATAATATGGCAATTATTATTAATATTGATGTAATGTTAGCAAAAAGAAAAATGAGTGTAACAGAACTTTCGGAGAAGGTTGGAATTACAATGGCTAACCTTTCTATCTTGAAAAATGGAAAAGCAAAAGCAGTCCGTTTTTCAACTTTAGAAGCCATTTGCAAGGCATTAGAATGCCAACCGGGGGATATTTTAGAATATCAACCTGAAGATACCGAATAAAAAGAGTCCTTCATATGAGTAATGGGTTCAGTTTAGGAAGAGAAAAATGCTAATAAACATTAGAAATAACAAACTAAAACGCTCAGAAAATATTCTGAGCGTTTTTTATTTCCTTCTTCAACTAAAGCACCAGTTAGTGTAAAAAGCTATTTCACCATTTGTATGGCTAACTTATCTTTTAACATTGACCTATATGAGTCAATTTCATATTTTGTATTATTGATTGTTTCTTTTTTCATTTTTAACATATCGAATATTTCTAATTCTAAATTCCTTCTAGCTTCAAGAACTTTTATCGCTCCTTCTACACCTGAATGGTGATGTTCTTTCCCATAGCCTTGGTTAGTGTAATAGTCGATAATTCCTGTGGACCATTCTGGAGTTCTTTCTTTTAACGCCTTCCTAAATGAAAATTCAAGATTATCTTGTTCTACATACAATAACATTGGGTTTAAATTCTCTATGATTTTTGCAACTTTCATTACATAATTTATTATTTTTTCTTTTTGTTCACCATATTTAATCATCCCAATAGTTAATGGATTTTGTATGAAACAACATTCAAAGATATAAACCTTATTGTCTTCTAGAGCGATTTCAGCAAAGTCATTCCATTTGTCAGCAATTAATTCAACATTTTTATCGAATGGTAATTCGTATATATCATTTTTTAAAATAACGTTAAATAATTCGTCCGAAAACTGGTCACCAAACTCATTTTTCATCTTTCTGTATGGTAATAAATAATTGCTTCCTTTTTTTAGAACTTTCTTAAGGAGCACTTCTTTAAAATCTCCACTGTTAGATAATAATCTATTGAACTCAAATTTATTAAAACAAGATACACCATCATAGTCGGCTGGGTGGTTCAAATTTCCCTCTAAAAATAGTTCAACTTCAATTTTATTTTGGCTTAGAATTTCATTTATTAGCTTTGCAGTGGTTGATTTTCCAAATCCAGGTAACCCTTCTACTATTATTAGTTTTGTATTCATAGTTATAAACCCCTATCTTCAAAGTATTTAACCAAGATTAAAAAAATCACTTAATCCACTACAATCACCCCTTCAAAATATGATATTTACCATTTCCTTTAAAAAAACCTTCTTAAAGTAATCTGAACGCTAGTTTAAGAACATTTTTTCACAATCTCTATAATTATTTTAACATAAATTTTCCATTTATCTTATTATTTAGAACACTATTTAACTATATAAAAGCGCTTAAACACTGAAATAACAATAAAAAAGGGATGCTAAATCATATGTGATTTACATCCCTAATTTGTGTGTTATTTTATATTTTCTCTCCCGTAACTGAACCCGTTATCATACGAAAAGGACTCTTTTTATTTCACATTACGGTGCAAAACTAATTTGACCAGTAAACAATAGGATAATTGCTATAATCCAAAATATAAAAAATGATGAGGACAGTATTAATGAAAGAATAGCAACCCCCTTCTTTTCTGTTTTTTTCGTCATTGTGATTATTGAAAGCATGATACCTACACCTGTCAGGGCAATTGTAATATAATCTCCAACTATATTACCTGCATTCGCTATCCTTGTTGGCGTTATAAAAACGAATAGAAAACACAAAATGCCGATGAGTAAAGATATATAGCTTATTATACTGTACTTCTTTTTAGGAACTATTTCTGTTTTCATACTAATCCCCCCCCTTCTATATAGCTATGAGTTTATATTAGTATGAATAACCATAATTTGGTTATAATAAAAAGCAGATAAAATGGACACTATCACTTTATCTGTCAGTTTATTTCTATCTAACAACTAACCTGACTATTTCTTTACTAAAGATAGACAATCATTCTTTAATCCACGGCAATTGGTATATAATAGCTCTAAAAAATAAAGACTGTACCTTTAAAATGAAAGATACAGTCTTTATTAATAACTTTTTTTATAAAGAAAACTCTCTATCACTCACTACCTTAAAAAACTCCGAGTAATGTGATAAAGAATAATCCGCTACATCACAATTACCTTGAAACATACATGTTGAAATACCTAATTCTTTTGCAGGTAATAAATCTAATTCTCTATCTCCAATAGCTAAATCAATATTGTATTTTTTATGCAGATGATCGTAAGCTAAAGAGTTCGGCTTTCGGGGAAAGCCATCGTCAATTGTAACCATATCTACAAAGTATTTTTCCCAGCCATAATATTTTAAAACATCCATAACTCCAGCCCTATGTTTATGGGTCATAATCACATTTTTATCTGCAAATTTCAAAACCTCTTCGACACCTGCAAAAGGTTTCATATCTTTTGGCGTGAATTTTCCCTTCAAAACTTTAATCTTTTCTTCCTGCTCGCATGAAATATTATAATACTGAATTGCATGAGAGTATGATATTTTTAAGTTTTTGTATATTTCTTGTTTTTCTACTGAATCACCTAATATTTCAGAAAGCATCATTGTATATGCAGGATACGTATCAAATAACGTCCCATCAAAATCCCATAAAATATTCATTCTATTCACCTTCTATTTTCAAATCATTCAATGACTAAATCCGCCCTATCCCTCGGCAATTCCGTTTCTAAGTAATAATCCTCTGCTTTCCAATACCTATTTTCAAACTTTGAAAGATTTTCCTGCGTTTTTTCACTCTCACGTAGAAACCTTGTTTCTCTTGGACAGTCCAAATAGACCATATAATGGAAGAAATCTCTCCATTCTTTTCTCTGCAGAAAAACTCCTTCAATAACAATTACGCCTACAATAGGAATCTGTACTTTTTTCATTTCACATGAGTCTGTTTCCTCTTGATAAAAAGGCAAAGTCAATTTTGTCTCATGTTGTAACTTCTGAAAAAACTTCTGCCTTAAGTATGTAATATCCCACTGTAAACAATAATACTCATACCATTCTTCATGGTTTGTATAATAGCGTCGATTACGCTCCACTATATGATCATCAATATGGAAAATATGAAACGGAATGCCTTCTTGTTTCATATTTTCTTTTAAATTTGCTACGAATGTTGTTTTTCCTGAACGACTTAAACCATCTATACCTAAAATGAATCTATTTTCCCTATGATTCTTCATAATCGTTATAAGTTCGTTTGTACTCATTACTTCTTCCACTCTTCTTTTAATAAAGAATATAAAATGGTATCATGAGCAACTCCATTTTGAATCATATGTTTTCGAAGTAATCCTTCTTCTTGAAATCCTGCTTTTATTAACAACTTTTGAGAAGCTTTATTTTCTACATATACAACCGCTGCGATTCTTATCAGTTGCAGCATTTCAAATCCGTAAGCTAAAATCGCTTGTAATGCTTCCGATGCATATCCTTGTCCCCAATATGTATCATCTAATTCATAACCAATTTCAGCTCGTTTATGATTATTATTAATTAAATGAAATCCGCACGTTCCGATTAATTGGCCCGTCCCTTTTTTCTCGATTCCCCAGCGAAATACACTGCCCTCTTCATAACGATTTTTAAACGTTTGAATCGTTGTTTTCGCTTGCTCAATATTTTCAAAAGAATCCATTCCGAAATAACGTATAACTGATTCTTTCGAAAAATATTGGAACATCGTTTCTGCATCTAATAGTGTAAGTTCTCTTAAGAGTAAACGTTTTGTTTCTAGTTTTGGAAATCCCATCTCTCTTTCTCCCTCTATTCTAATGAACTGCAAATTTCAATATAATTTCCATCTGGATCAGCAATGTAGGCAATTGTTTGTCCCCACGGTTTTACAATAGGTTCAACTAAAATCTTGATTCCTTGTTCTCTAAATTGCTCAATCGTTTCTTGTACATTCTCAACAACGAATCCTAATTCGAAATGAGAAGACTTTAATTCACCTTCTGTAAGCGGTAGTCCTGTTAATTCTTTCACATCTTGCCGCGTATTCATCGCTAAAATAGTAGTTCCAGTATTAAATTCAATATATGTACCGTGCTCTGCTTTTATAGGTAACTGTAAAATATCTTTATAGAATTTTAAACATTCCTCAAACTTTTCTACATATAAAATGATGTACTTCATTTTCAAATCCATTTTACATCCCCCTTTATATCTATCCCTAAAATTTCGACAAAAGTCTCATAAAAACCTTGTTCTTTGTTGTAATGAGCAAAAAAAATGAGGCCGATTTCTCGGCCCCCCAGCTTATTGGCATAAAACAGGAGATTTGGTTTGGACATAACCAGTTCGTACTTTTATTATATTTTATTTTTTCTGAATTTTGAATACATTAAACACCTATTTATATTGAGAAAGTTTTTTGCTTGCATAAAATTAAAGATTTTAAGAAATGATACAAATGGAGGTGTATACATATGGAACCAATGCTATGTCCAAGCTGTAAAACGAACCGTACTCGCTTTAATATTCTTGAACAACAAATAAAACCAGTCAAATTAAATCCACAAACTGGTCAAGTAGAAGAAGAATACACAAATGAAACGATGAATGCTTTTCATATGGCCTATCAAGGACCTACTTACCGCGTCCAATGCGCTGTATGCGGACTCGTTGAAAACCCAGAACAATTTATTAAACCTGCGCAAAATCAGTCTTTCTAATAAAAACATTATTATCCCTTGTAGAAATAGATTTTTCTATAAGGGATTTTTCCATTTAATAAGTTAATTAAAGATGTATTTCTTCCTTATTATATATTAAAACCCACACCCTTTTGGTAATATTTACATAAGTGAGGTAAAACAAATGATTTTAAATAAAAAGATAATGCTTCCATCAACATTTCTACTAGTAACTTGCCACATAGTCATCTTTTACTTTTTGATCTTCGATTTGGAAAAAATAACGACTCCTTACGGTCTAACAATATGGATTGTTTCTACTATTTGTGGTCTTTTACTTTATTACCATTTTAAAAATCAAAAATCTAATAAAGTGATATTTATTGCTAATTCTTTATTATTAATTATTTCTTCTTCATTTGTGATTTTTTTAGGTATTGTTACTGGTATTATCTTTGTAACTGTTAGTTCTATGAATTAAATATATATTTTTATTATATAAAAAATAGTTAACAAAATAAATATATATAAAGATTAGAGAAGATGATTTCCCAATTATATATCTCCTCTAAGAATATCACCCTTTGTTAAAATATTTCCTTTTTCATTTTTTTAAGCTTTCTAAATAAATTAATAAACGCATATGAATATATACAAACTAAAAACCCTACCATACCTCTATATAATCCTGATTCTGATACTCCAAGAAAACATAAGTAAAGCACTGGAATTAACGTTACAAACATAATTGCAACGAACTGTATCAATTCAACAAGTTTTTGTATCTTCGTTTCTTTGTCTGAATAAATATCAGGTAACTCATTTTCCTCGTCTACTTCTTTACAGAAATAATTCCATTTCGCAAAACTCGTTACATGTTTCCAGCCACACATTTCATATATATCAATATATTCTAGTTGTTTTTCTTTCGAATCTTTATAATCCAGTCTAAAATCCGCTTTATATATTACATCTTTCGGTTCAGTTTTCTTAAACGTATACATTACATTATACTTTTGTAAAGCCCATCCTTTTTGATGCATTTTTCTTAAAAAAGCTTCTTCTTTTTCCAAGCTCCATATCGCGAAAGGTTTGAATACCTTCTTTGTCTCCATATTCCATTCACTCCCCTAATATACTATTCCCATTCCTTACAGATCTCTGTAACCTGTTATACTCGAGCTCTAACACTTCTCTCCCAAACGTTGTTAACTCATAGCACTTCTTTCTATCTGTAGAGGCTACTTCAACTATTAACTTCTCTTTTAGTAACTTTGTCGTATTCCCGTATAAAGTACCTGGACCGAGCTTTACTTCCCCATTTGTCATCTCTTCTACCATTTGCATAATTCCGTAACCATGCATTGGTTTCACTAGTGATAACAGTATGTAATATGTCGCCTCTGTTAACGGAATATATTTTTTCGCTTTCACATTCATTATAACTACCTCCGATACATCGCTTTCTGATATATCGACTCGCGATACATCGTATACCGATATTGTATAATCATATTCCAAAATATGCAAGAGTAATTTAATAATTAAATATCTATTTCTTTGAATTTAAAAATGATACAAATTTTCTGAATAATTTGTTAAAATATAGAAATATCCGTTTTTATTTTGAAAGGAATGATACATATGATACATAAATTGAAAGAAAACATAGGATCAGTTTTTGTCGGTAAAGAAAATGTTATTGATCTATTACTCGTTTCATTGCTTGCTGATGGACATGTACTACTCGAAGACGTGCCTGGTACTGGGAAAACGTTACTGGCGAAAACCATTTCAAAAAGTATTGGCGGTAGTTTTTCTCGTGTTCAATTTACCCCTGATGTACTTCCAAGTGATGTAACAGGTATTGAATACTTTAACCCAAAAACAAGTGAATTTGAGTTAAGAATTGGACCCGTTATGACAAACATTTTGCTAGCAGATGAAATTAACCGTGCAATGCCGAGAACACAGTCTAGTTTGTTAGAAGCGATGGAAGAGCGACAAGTGACGCTTGAAAAACAGTCTACTCCTCTCCCGAAACCGTTCTTTGTTATTGCAACGCAAAACCCAATTGAATCACAAGGGACTTTCCCTCTTCCAGATGCACAGCTTGATCGCTTTTTAATGACGATTTCAATCGGTTATCCAACTCCTGAAGATGAGTTACAAATGATGCGACGTTTTCGTAACGATTTACCATTAGAAAGTGTCACATCTGTCATCTCATTAGAAGATATTTTAGAAGCTCAAAAACGAGTAAAAGAAATATTTGTTTCGGAACCGTTAGAACATTACATTATTAAACTTGCTCATGCTACAAGAAATCATGATTATATCGCTAACGGTGTAAGCCCACGTGCCACACTTTCTTTAGTGCGCGCAGTTCAAGCATACGCCTTCTTACGCGGGAGAGAATATTGCACCCCTGAAGATATACAATTTTTAATTCCTTCTATTTGGAATCACCGTATTGTCTTATCAATGGAAGGTGCCCTGCGCACGACAAAAAATGATATAATGCAAAGTATTTTAAAAGAAATTGACGTACCTGTGGAGATTGAGCAAGCATGAATGGACAGCGTGTTGTAACTGTACCTTTATTTTTTCAACTCCATATTATTCAACTAACTGTGCCAGGCGCTATACTATTTACGTTTTTTATGCCGCAACGAATTATAATGTTTCTCTTTTTCTCCTATTATTTATTTGCGATTTTCATTTATAAATATGTCGCTTACATAGAGAAAAAATTTGAAGTTATAAACGAGAGACAAACAACTCGGCTTTTCCCTGATGAATCTGGAAAGTTTTTTATTCATTTGAAAAACGGTGCAAATATCCCTCTCGTTAATGGTGTTTGTTATTTTCATTTAGATTCGTCTCTTATACAGCATAAAGATCAAGGAATTGAACGAATATCAAAAACGTTATTCTCTTTTCCATTTTCACAACCTGCACATTCGGCGCAAAAATGGGATTTAACATTAACCGCAACGAAACGTGGTGTGTTTCAAATTGAACAGTTCGAATGCGTTTTAAAAGATCCTTTTCATTTATTAAATGTACACTTACCTGTTTTCGATAAGTTAAAAACTGAAATTATTGTGTATCCTTCTCCTAAAGAAGTAGCAGGTTTGCAAGAACTTCAGCAACTTCTAACTGGTTCTTATCGAACTAATTTTTCTTTTTACAATGATGAAACATCTATTATCGGTGTAAAGCGATATGAGCGTGAGTCTTTCCGCTCTATTCATTGGAAGGCATCTGCTAAAATGCAGGAATTACAAGCGAAGCAATATGAACCTGTAAAAAATTATAGTTGGACGATTTGTCTTTCTTTAGCTGCCGATCGTGGATTTGGTTGGAAAGATAATGTTGAAGATTTAATTTCATTCGCAACATACATTTGCCAATATGCAACGAAGCATCACATACCGTTTGAATTATTTATTAGTGTATTAGCAGAAGGTGGTGCATTACATTTATCGTTACATGAAGGGCAAACACAATATGCAAAAGCTTTAGAAGAATTAGCACGTATTTCAGATGATAGTACGTTACTTCCGAAACAAGGATTCCTTCATTATGTAACGAGAAAGAGAGAACGTTCGTCTACAATGATATACATTGGTTTACAGAAAAATGAACTACCTCTTCTCTCGCAGCCAACGTTCCTCATTAATAGCGAAGGGATGGTGGAATCGGTTGAAAACTTGGCTCTATCACGTTAATGACTTTATTTTGCTTCTCCTCCTTTCATTATTAACAGAAAGGGATGACCTTGTTGCTATTGCCATATTTTTAGCAACAGGCTATGTAGGCGTATTTCTTATTCATAAATTTATGAAGAAAAAAACAACAGGATTTGTCATACTGTTCATTACTCAAATAATCGGTTGTTCTTTCCTTCTCCCATTCTCTCTATTCGGCACAATTATGTTACCGCTTTTCTTCTTTATCGTACATGTAGTCGGACCAGGATATCCAGTTCAAAAATCGTTAGGCGGTATTGTTTGGTTTAGTATTTCAGCCATATTTTATACGCCCTTTCCACCTTTGTGGAAGCTATTACTATTAGTTATACACATTATGATTACATTTTGGTTAACTGGGGCAAATCGGAATCAACAGTTATTACGTTTCATTTCTATCATTACGATTGGTGTAATGAGTATAGTACTTGTTTTAGTTTTTCCTTTTATTCGTCTTATTTTTAGCTTTATCACAGAAGTAGTCGCGTTAGGAGTCGGTTATGTTATAAATCCATTTCTCATAGCAGCTGAATTGAAAGATACTGAAGGGGTTTGGGCAAGTAAAGGGCATCTCTTAAAACCTAAAATTGAAGACAATGGGGAAAAACTTCCTGATTTTGACCCCACACTCATAAATAGCATTACCATAATAGCATGTACAGCTATCGCTATTTACGTCGTTTGGAAAATAGTAAAAAAACGAAAACAATTCAGTTTACCAAATATGCCCGCCTTCGAATCTACTATTATTACTAATAAAGAAGGAACAAACCAAAATCGTTTTAAACGAAATAAACCGCCGCATAACGAAATTCGGAAGGAAATTTTCAAGCTAGAGAGTAAGTTAACCCCTCCTTTAAATAGAAAACGGGGAGAAACTGTTGAAGCTTGGCTAGAAAGAATAAATGATGAAGAAGATGTAAATATTCAAAGTGATATTATTATAGATGCTTATAATACGGTGCGTTATTCAAATGGTAAAAGCATTGTACTTCTGCATGAATTTAAGGAAGAGATTCATAAGCTTTATGCCTATCAGAAAAGTTTGAAGAAACGAAAGAAATAACGTAACAAAAAGACTCCTATATTCATAGGAGTCTTTTTATACTTCTACGTTGCTTTTTAAATTGAAGCATTCTTCCCTGCTTCAATTTCTAATGACTCTTCATGCCACCAAAGTGTTTCTTCAGGGTCTTCTTTAGCGATTAGGTGTGCTTCTTTTTTCGTTTCTACTGTAGGATATGAACCTTTTAGCGCACGCCCTGAAGTCGTAACAAATAATACACTAAATACAACTAATCCAATAATACTTACACCCGTCAAATAAAATGCTGGCGCAAGCGGGTTACCAGTTGCATGAACTAAGTATGAACATACGAGCGGTGTTGTACCACCGAATATCGATACAGAAATATTAAATGAGATCGAAAGTGCTCGATAACGTACATCGGTGAAAAATAGTGATGGTAATAATGAAGGTAGCGTTCCTTCATATACACTTAGGAAGAATCCTAAAATGAAAATACCTGCAAATATAGCTGCAATATGTCCGTTACCTATTAGTAAAAATGCTGGAATTGCAAATACAGTTAAACCAAGTAAACCAATTTGCACGACGCGTTTATTACCAATTTTATCACTTAATTTACCGAAATAAAGTGCTAGCGGAATCATAAGTGCCATCGTAATTGAAATAATTAATAAGCCAGTTGTTTCTTTGACTTTAAGTACTTGAGTTAGATAAGAAGGAATATACGAAAGAATCATATAATTCGTAATATTAAAGAAGGCGACAATTACTGTGCTTAATAAGAAGTCTTTTTTGTGATATTTTAATATATCCATAAATGAAAATTGTTCGTTGTCTTCAGATTCCTCTTGTGCTTTTTCCATCTCTTCAAAGATGGGAGATTCATCTAAATGACGGCGTAAATATAAACCGACCAAACCAATTGGTGCAGCTATTAAGAAAGGAATACGCCAGCCCCAGCTGAGCATTTGTTCATCTGTTAACAATAACGTCAAAATGGTAACAATTACCGATGCAGCAATGTAACCTGAGAGTGTTCCAATTTCAAGACCACTACCGAGTATACCACGCTTTTTATCTGGAGAAGATTCTGCGATATAAACCATTGCTCCTGAATATTCGCCGCCTGTAGAGAAGCCTTGAATCATTCGGGCAACTAAAAGTAGTATTGGTGCCCATACACCAATTTGTTCATAGGTTGGTAGTAATGCGATGAATAATGTAGAAAGTGCCATTAAAATAATAGTAGTACTTAACACGATTTTTCGGCCGTACTTATCTCCTATTCTACCAAAGAATACACCTCCGATTGGTCGAACGAGAAAGGCTGCTGCAAATGTACCGAATGTAAGTACAAGTTGCAATCCACTATTATCAACACCTGAGAAGAATAATTGACTTAAGATAACCGCTAAATACGCGTATAATCCGAAGTCAAACCACTCCATTGCGTTCCCTATGCCAGTAGCAATTACTGCTTTCCTGGCTTGTTTAGGATTGACAATATTAACGTCTTGAGGTTCAAAATTTAAATCATTATTTTGTTGCATATAATAAAACAGCTCCTTTTTAATTTAACTTCTTTAAGCACACCTTCTCTTATTGAATAAAATTAATTCGAAGCACTTAAGGAAAATTAACGTCTCCTTATCTGTTATTATTGTTTCACATAATTAAATATTTGTCCAATGAGATGCTCCATAGGTTAAGTAATTTATTAAAATTAAAAAGCTGAAGAAGGCGCTATATGAGTACCTTTTTCAGCTTTTTAATTTAATTTGTAAATTTATTTTTTTCACCCTTATTTTCTTCCTATTTGAATAGAAATCAAGGTACTTTTTCATTAAAGTTTTTAAACACTTGTAGCTGCTAAACTATACATACAAGAGATAAACTCCTTAACAAATGCATCAATTTCTTCTTTTGTAATTATATATGGAGGAAGTAAACGAATGATGTTCCCTTGTGTAACATCAACTAATATCCCCTTCTCCATTAGCTCTACCTGTAATTTCTTCACATTTTCATTCGTATCATTCAAACTAATTCCAAACATCATGCCAGCATGACGTACTTCCCCAATATAATAAGAATTTTCTTTCTGAATTTCTTGCAATTTATCATTCAAATAAAGTGACGTTTCATACGCTTCTTGCATTAAACCATCGTCAATCAATGCGTTTAATACCGTTAACCCTAAAGCCGTTCCCATTGATGAATGAGCAAATGTTGTGCCGTGATCTCCTGGTGCGAATACATCACATAACTTTTCACCTACAATAATTCCGCCAAGCGGTATCCCGCCTCCTGCACCTTTACCAATTTGAATAATATCCGGTGTAATATTGAAATTTTGATAAGCAAATAGTTTGCCAGTTCTCCCCATACCACTTTGTACTTCATCGACGATCAGTAGTACATTATATTTCTCACATAAGTTTTGAACACCATGTAAATATTCACTTGATAAAGGGTATATCCCCCCGCTTCCTAATACAGGCTCTAGCATAATCGCAATTGGATTTTCTCTAACAATTGTTTCTTCTAATTGCTCTATATTCTCGCGCTCTACTTCATATACTGGAATCGATGTTTTAGGGAAATTTTGATATACACTTTCCTGTCTCGTAAAATGAAGTGCTCCTAACGTACGCCCGTGGAAACTATTCTTCAGTACTACAATTCCTTCACGTTCTTCACCCTTATTAGCTCTATATTTATCAATTAATTTCAACGTTGTTTCTGTCGCTTCCGTACCAGAGTTTGTAAAAAAGACTTTTCCGTTTTTTAAAGAGCAATCAACTAATTTCTTTGCATATTCAATTGCAACTGGGTTTAAGAAATGAAACGGTAAATGTAACGATTTCGCAACTTGCTCCATTGTCGTTTGGACAATTTTAGGATGATTGTATCCTAATACATTTACTCCTACGCCAGAAAATAAATCTAAATACTCTTTACCATCTACATCATACAGTTTACACCCTTCTCCTCTTTCCATTGCAACCTCTGTACGACAATATGTAGACATCATATATTCTTTATCTAATTGAAACCAATCCGACATGTTAAATTCCTCCTAGTTATTTTCCCTTTTTTAACGTTCATTCTCTATATAATCGTTTATAAATTAAGTTTTAAGATTGAAATTTTAATAGTTGTTTTTTTCCACTTTTTTAGTAAAACGTGTGCTTTCTCTTCCCGATATTCATTTTTCCATAATTTCTTCTATTTCAACAGGTCCACTACATATGTGTTTTTTTCATCTAGCGGTATGTTACTACTTTGAACTTTGCATGTCGTACATAATTAGGGCTATAGAATCATATTTAGTAACAATGGACAAAAAAGATTTGGAGGCTATATCGATGGATGAAAACTATGATAAACAAGGGCAACCTATACTAGGGAAAGACTTTAATGAAAATGACGAACGTAATGAACAAGCTAAACTTCACTCTCAAACAGTTGGTTCACGTGGACCCGTACTAGAGCAAGATAGTGTACTGCATGAGTCATTACAACAATTTATTCATGAAAAAATTTTAGAAAGACCCGTTCATGTAAAAGGATTTGGTGCGTTCGGTTATTTTCAAACGATATATTCGATGTCTGAACATACTAAATTAAGTTTTTTACAAAATTCTAATGAGAAAGTTCCTGTTATGGTGCGATTTTCGTTAGCTGTTAGTACGAAAGGAACACCGGATACTTCTAGGAATGTACGCGGTTTTTCCACAAAATTTTATACAAAAGAAGGCATTTTTGACCTTTTATGCAATCACATCCCTGTTTTTTCTGTTCGTGATCCGATGCGTTTCCCTGAAACGATTCAAGCATTATTGCCTTCACCTAAAAATAACTTAATAGACCCTGATAGATTTTGGAGTTTTGTCGCTAAAGCACCTGAATCTATTCATTTTGTTGTCCATTTATACTCTAATAATGGTACAGCCAAAAGTCTTCGCCACATACCAGGACATAGTGTAAATACATACGTTTGGAGAAATGCGGAAGGTAATCGAAAGTATGTAAAGTATCATTGGTACCCATTTGAAGGTGTACAGTACATTACTAGTAAAGAAGCAATTAAACTAGCTGCCGAAAATCCTGATTATAGCGGGAAAGATTTATATGATGCAATTGAAAATGGTAAACCAGTGGAGTATGGTTTATACGTCCAGCTCATGGATCCGAAAAATGAAGCGCACCTTTCTTATGATCCTTTAGATGACACAAAAGTATGGGATGAACAGACGTATCCTCTCATACCAGTCGGGAAAATGGTATTAAATAAAAACCCTGAAAATTTTATGGAACAAGTAGAAAAAGTCGCATTCTCCCCTTCTAATTTACTGGATGGCGCAGAACTATCAGATGATAAAATGCTTCAAGGGCGCGCTAACATTTACAGTGATTCACAAAGAAGAAGAATTGGTCCCGAATTTCGCAAATTAACGATTAACCAACAACAAGATTGGACACCCGCTAATCAAATTACAAGCGGTGACGGAAGATACGTTGAAGGTAAACTTGAAAGAACTTCTATAACAAAACAGAATGACTTTACGCAGGCTGGGGAATTTTATACGAAGTTAAAACCAATAGAAAAAGAACATCTCGCTGAGAACTTAGCTAGTGATTTGAAAGTTATATCCGATGATATTCGAAAGGTAGTTTTGGGGTATTTTCATAAAGTTTCAGCTGATTTGGTGAATAAAATTGAGAGTGCAATACAAAAGCTTTGAGAATATAAAAAAACGTCATTTTTAATCTTTAAAATGACGTTTTTTTATGGTGAAATTACTAGGAATTTCTATCGCCTCATTTACAAGTATTAACGAAATTTTTCTCCTTCAAAATTTCCGTTATTTCATTTTGGATTATGATACTCATTTCTCTTTTTCAAATAATCTTTTTCACATTGCAACGGTTTGTATTCCACTATTTTCCCTTGCTTCTTTTTCGTTTCAGTAACAACCCATTCCCCTTTTTCAAGTTCAAGATGTTTTATCACATTTGTATCGTCTATTTCTTTATAGAGTAAAAATGCTTCAAGCGGCTTTACAAACAATCTTGGCTCTCCTCTATATCCACCACTTTCAAAAGCTTTAGTTAACGAATTATAATACGTATCATCAATCCGACCACCATACATTAAATGTGCAGCTTCTAAATCTCTTTTATTAACTTCCAAAAAGCCACCTTCATCAAAATTCAAATGAAATACGGATTTAATGTCCTTCATAATATTTTCCACATACTTTTCATCCCGAATTTTACTTTCTTCGAGACAATCTGAAGTTAACTCTGGTGCATCTGTTTGAGAATGTACAACGTGTTGTATCGATACACACAAAATAAATACGCTTAAGATGTACAATATTTTTTTCATAATTACATATCACCTCAAATGATTTAGATACTATATTATTTGAGGCTTACAATATTCTTATGCTAATAATGTAAAAGGCCCTATAATTCAGACTATTATAGGGCCTTTCATATTAATATTGCTTTATCAAATTCACCGGCGAAGCCAGTACCTTACTACTCTTCACATCATATAAGCCTATAGGCGTTACTCTTATAAAAGGCAAGTGCGTCGCAGAAAAGAATAAAATTGTAAATGCTGGATCGTCATAAGCATATCCTCTTTCTTGCAGTAGGTTCACCATCTTTTTCTCTTTCTGTATTACATTACTCATCTTTTCATCTGACATAATCCCAAGTAGCGGTAATGCAATTTCATGTAACACTTCATTATTTTCAGCTATCACCATTCCTCCGCCGAGCTCTTTTACTCTATGAAAAGCTGTAAGCATATCTTCTTTACTTTTTCCAATGAGAATCATATCACCTGTGCCGGAATAAGAACTAGCAAGACCACCTAATTCTTTCGCAAAACCTTTTACAACTGTATTTACTCGCCAAGTACCATCACGAGCAATCATCATGAGGAAGCATTCATCATGATCAATAGAAAGTTCATCGTGGTTCAAGTCAATTTCACTTACATATGGTTTTGTTATAACGTTATTTAATAAATGCATACCCGTTTTATTAGGGAAAATCATATCCCCTTTCTCTATGGACCAGTCTAATGTTAGTGGAGTTACTTTGAAGTTACTCCATTCTATAAGTAACGATTCATTTTTGTTTATTCCGGCACGCTTTACCCATTGTCCCTTTGTAATGACACTGATTGGTACTGGGTTTTCTTTACTTTCTAAAATATTCATATTGGCCACTCTACCTGTCGCAATTGAACCATGCACATGCTCCATATTATAATAACGGGCAATATTATAACTAGCCATTTGGTACGCATCTATTACCGGTACCCCTTGCTCTATCGCTATTTCTATCAAGCGATTCGTCATGCCGTTTTCATAAAATGACGGATGCGAACCGTCTGTTGTAAAAAAGAATCTATCAAACTGCTTCACGCCTAATTCCAACAATTCTTTTAATAAAACTTCTAAATCCGGTCTAATGGAAGAATTTCTAAGTGAAACGGTGTAGCCTTGCATAAGACGAGTAAAAGCTTCCTGCCCTGTCATCGCTTCATGATCACAATCTGTACCTAACAACTTTAACTTTGCTAACGTTGCTTCAGATGCACCTGGGAAATGTCCTTCTACTTTTTTCTGTAATCGCTTCGTTTCCTGCACCCAAGTTAACATTTCATCATCACCATGTAATAGTTTTGGCCACGCTGTTAACTCTCCGCCTTGAAGAACCGCTTCATGCTGCAGCCACTCTATTATTTCTTCACTATTAAATAAAGATTCCCCGTTTTGCAATTCAGTCTGTCCATCAAAACGGCACCACCAATACATACTTGCTGGAATCTTATTGAATTCATCTAATAAACGAAATGATTCTTCACGTTTTAATGTGAAAAATAGAGTTAAATTATCATTAATAAAAGTCGTTGTCCCAAATTGCATCGCATGATTTGCTAGCGTCTCTGGGTTATACAACTGATATGGATGTGCATGGGGTTCTATGTAACCGGGTACGACATACTTTCCTTCGCAATCAACAACTTCACAATCCGTTAATTGCTCTGGCAGCTGCTCCCCTACGTATACAATCCGATCATTATATATCCAAATGTTTGCTGTCATCCACTCGTGCATATAGGAATTTAAATATGTTGCATTCTTTAATAAAATGTGCGGACTTCTCTTGCCATCTACTACTTCAACATGTTCTCGTAATTGTTGATTACGCCATTTATACTGATTTTTTTCCATTGTATTCAACTCCACTATTATATTAGTTAAGCTTAAAAATAATTAATCAAATAAACAATTATTCATTTCATATCCCCTTGTATTTCCCCCTATTACGTCTATTATATTGAATAATTATAAAAACAACAATTTTCAGAATTATATCACGAGTACATTTCTTCCCATATTGAAACATGAACATTTCTATGAATGTGTTTTACTTATACTTAAAAAAACTGATGACTATTTCATAAAAATAAAATAAACGTCCACCTTAATAAGATGAAACGTCTTTTTTATTTTGCATGTGGAATTATGATTCGTTCATACTATTTCGAAGCTGATTTAAAAATGCATTGGCCGCATTAGAAAACACTTGATTTTTCTTCCAAATAATATTTAAATTCGCTTCTAGATTAGGGTGTAAAGGTCTGAAGCAAAGTTTACTGTTTCCCGATGTATTAATAAGTTTATCTAAACATAATGCATACCCAATACCTTCTTCAACCATAAGTGCTGCATTATAAAGCAAATTATAAGTTGCAACGACATTTAAATTTTCAATATTTTGCCCAAACCACCCTGCTAATTCATTACTAACAGTTGTTTGCCGTGAAATGAATAATGGCGTATCTATTAAATCCACTGGGCTAATAAACTGCTTGTCCGCTAAAGGACTATCTTTACACATTAAAACACCCCATGTATCTTTAGCTGGCAATTGTACATATTCATATTTTTGTTTATCTGTTGGCTCTATAACGATACCAAAATCTAATAATCCACTATCTAATTTACTCTTAATATCATCAGCATTTCCGCTATATAAATGAAACCGAATACCCGGATAATCTGTACGTAATTCTTTTAATGTTTTAGCGATAAGGTGCATCGCTTCAGTCTCACCGCCACCAATGTAAACTTCTCCGCTTATTATTTCTTTTGAATCTTTTAAGTTTGCTTCGGTTTTATCTGCTAACGCAACAATTTCCTTCGCCTGTTTTAGTAAATACTTTCCCTGTTCTGTTAAAGAAATTTTTCTATTTCCTCTTATAAATAAAGCTGTATCTAATTCCGTTTCTAGATCTTTCAGTTGCCTTGATAATGTAGGTTGCGACAAATGTAACTGTTTTGCGGCTGCTGAAATACTTTCTTCATTTGCTACAGAAATAAAATAGCGTAACACTCGAATTTCCACGATAGTCTCCTTATATATACCTAACAGGCATACGAATGTATTTAATATAGGTATTTGATATTGGAATCGTATCATTTTATGATTGCATTGAAAAGATTAACACCTTAAAGGAGGAGTATAACAATGGATATAAAAGACTTTATAAACTTTTGCAAGGAAGGTAATCCTATTTCAGGTGAGGATAAAGAATTACATGAGCTATTAGTTCAATGTAGCTATGAAGCGCAAAAGATTACAATGTCATTGAATACATCCTATCATTCCAGAGAAGAAATTGTGACGCTTTTTAGCGAATTGACAGGAAACAATATTGATTCATCTTTTATGTGCTTTCCGCCGTTTCATACAGACTTCGGTAAAAATATAACGATTGGAAAAAACGTATTTTTTAACACTGGGTGTTCTTTTCAAGATAGGGGCGGAATTCATATAGGAGATAATTGTATGATCGGTATGAATGTTACAATTGCCACACTTAATCACGGGCTAACTTTAAAAACTAGAAATACAACATACGCCTCCCCTGTTACAATTGGTGAAAATGTATGGATCGGATCTAGTGCAACTATACTTCCCGGTGTGACTATAGGAAACAATTCAGTTGTTGCTGCAGGTGCAGTTGTTACGAAAGATGTACCTGAAAATACTGTCGTTGCAGGAGTACCTGCAACAGTTGTGAAGGTCATATCTAACGATTGAAAGTGAGTTCATATTTATATTTATCACTAAAAAAGAACGTGTTTATATTTAGTTATAAACATGTTCTTTTAAACGTTTCAAACCCTTTGTTCCCTTTTACCATCCAGCACTAGCATTCATACCATTTCAAGTAATACTAGCATTAACTAACGTAAGCAGTACATTTAGAAGTATAGGTATTCTATATCCACCAGTGAAATTCTGATTTTTACGATTAACAAATACGAGACCAACTAATGATATTATGGTCGTTTAAAAGAATACTAACATTAGCAACCAATACCAAACCATTATGCCCATACTCCATCGTGTTAATAGCTCGTGCGTGATACAACTTATAGCAGATTTTTTTCATCTATTTATTAAATTCAATTTGCATCATTTTATTTAACTGCGGAACAATATCGACCCCACCTATAGAGTTAAGACTGATAGCCAATGTATGTTTGCCTCCAATTACTCCCCCAGCAAAAGTTGTAAATCCAGGAATTCCTCCTCCATGCCCCCAAACTGAAATACCGTTTGGAAGTTTAGTCTCATAGATTCCAAGACCGTATGCGTCACCAACCCCTTTTCCTTCTACAGGAACTGTAGTAAGCATTTCTTTTAGCTCGCGTTCCTTCAGTAACTTACCACCGAGTAAAGATGAAAAGAACTTATTTAAATCATCCGCATTAGAAATCATATCTCCAGCTGCATTAGCTAAACTCGGATTATAATACGTAATATCTTTCAACTCGCCTGTTCCTTCCATTTTCACATATCCACGAGCATGGTGCTTTCCTGGGATGACAGGTGAATTTCCTGGTAAAAACGTATTGGATAGGTCCAAAGGTTCAATAATTCGCTTTTCGATTTCTTCCGCATAACTATTACCAGTTATTTTTTCAATAAGCATCCCCAAGATTACGTATCCTGTGTTTGAATACAACCAATCTTTACCCGGCGAGAAATCTGGAGGCAGAGAAAGGCCTATTTTCACTATTTCTTCTGCGGAATACGTTTTTTTCGAATTCATTATATCCGCGTCTTTTGACTTTAAGTATTCAGCGATACCACTCGTATGATTCAAAAGTTGTCGTATCGTAATTTGATTGCCATCATACCCATTTCCTTGCACGAGACCTGGTAGCCACTTTTCAATTGGATCGTCAAGTTGTACGCGATTTTCTCCTACTAATTGAAGAACAGTCGTGGCAGTAAAAGTCTTCGTCACACTACCAATCCGAAAGCGATAATCCGATTTCACCGGTTTCTTTGTACTTAAGTCCGCCACGCCAGCAGTAAAACTATTAGTTTTTCCGTTGTTAGACGCCTTAGCTAATATTCCTACAGCACCAAGCTGTACTGTTTCCTGCATTACTTGTTTCCAGCCATTACGATTCTTTTGATCATGTACTTGTGACGAACTAGAAATATTTTGATTTGACTCTGCAGTCACAGTAAAACCTGGCGTGAATAGAGTAGTACCCGCTAATAAAACTGCTAAACTTGCCAACTTAATTTGATTACGTGTTTTCATAAGGATTTCTCTCCTCTATTAATATCGTATTGATTCAAGCTATACTTTCATCCTATATGATAAACCTCTCTTTTTTCTTATCCATTCCTTACGAAATACTTACGTTTAAATTTAAATAGGGTAAATTGAGCAAAAGTTATGCATGCAAATAAAAAGAGAACATATTTTCATTTTTGATGTAAACATGTTCTCATAAACGTTTAAAATTCTATATTAATTTTTCATCCTATTCTTTAAACAACTAATCTAAATTCCTTTTACCAGCCCGCACTAGCATTCATACCATTTCCAATAATAGAGAGTAATAGCGGCCATAATACTGGTCCCAATGTAAGAAATACATTTAGAAGTATGAGCATTCTATATCCAACGGTGAAATTGTGATTCTTACGATTAACAACTACTAAACTGATTAATGATATTATAGTCGTTAAAAATAATACTAACATTAGCAACCAATACCACACCATTAAACTAAGACTCCATGGTGTTAATAACTCATGTATGATACAAAATGAGATTCCTAATACAGCAAAACTAAAACTAGTCACCGATGTTTTTATAAGCCATTTATTTATTTTTTTATCGTATGTATTTTTACGATATAAATCTATTAAAGTATATAAAGATAAATATGCCATTAATACGCCTATCCAAGATAATAACCAATCACCGTCCCCTTGAAATAATAAGAACAGCAACCAACACATACCTACTGCTGAAAAAACAAAGGAAATAAGTATGCTTTTTAATACCGATTTCAATATAGTTCACACCCTTAAAAAATTTAAAAATAAATTATAAGTTATTATTTACATACTGGCCGTGTACCTTTTAACTCTAATATATTTCTTTTTCTTTCTATTTTAATAAAACAAGGATAAATACATTAAAAAATTAAATATACATTAACACAAAATTAAGTATAAGTAAAATAAATTAATTTAAATTTAATTTATTTTACTTATTTAAAGGTGATTACATACATGAAGAAGAATAATAATGTTGATTAAAAAATCCCAACAGAATTAACTAATATAACCATTTCAACCTTAAATTAAAATAAAAAAGATGACTTCAGCCACACGCTAAAGTCATCTTTTTCCACCTTCTTATTTTACTAACTCTCCATTATAAGCTTTTATATTAAGCGGAGCAGTTAAAAATTGTGCTGCTTTACTAACGAAAGATGTGAAGTGTTCACTCGTATTATGACTCGCAACTGCTGCTTCATCTTTCCATACTTCTACCATCGTATAAACATTTTCTTTTTCTGTATCTTTATATAAGTCATAAGATACATTTCCACTTTCTTCTCTTGAACCATGAAGTAGTGGCTGAATTTCTTCTAAAAATGATTGTTGTTTTGCTGGGTCTACTTGAAATATTGCGTGAATAATAATCATGGTGTTTCCCCTTTCATCTTTCACTTATTGAAGTTCTTTTATAAAATTATTTCCACTCTGCAACTTTTTCAATTGGAAGACGTACTGATTGGTAACCACCGTCAGCAGCTTTTCCGATTGAAATTAACATTACTGGTACATAGCGTTCTTTATCTAATCCAAATGCTTCTGCGATTTGGTCTTTTTCAAATCCACCAATTGGACAAGTGTCATAGCCGTGAGCACGTGCTGCTAACATAAATTGCATCGCTACAAGACCACCGTCAATTAATACAGTGTCTTTCATTACTTCTGGTGTAACCATTGAAAAGTAACCTGAAAGTTTTTTCATTTGATCTTCTTTTACTTCTGCTGGCATTAAACCGCGTTCTACTGCTGTACCGTAAATTTCTTCTGCGTTATCAAAGTTGTTTAAGTCACCAAACACAGCGATCATTGCTGAAGATGTTTCTACTTGAGATTGATTGAATTTCGCAAGTGGCGCAAGTGTTGCTTTTGCTTCGTCACTTTCAATCACAAGGAATCTCCATGGTTGCATGTTTACTGATGATGGTGCAAGTGTTGCTTCTGTAAGAATTTCTGTCATTTCTTCTTTGCTAATTTTCACTGAAGGGTCGTACTTACGAATTGAACGACGTCCTGTTAAAATTTCGTTAAAATTATTTGTTTTTACTGAGTTAGTCATAGTTGTATTCTCCCTTTTTTATAATTCTTTTATATTTTCTTGAATGTGATTTAACATATTTAAAAGATTGTCGCGTTCTTCTTCACTTAATCCTTTAAATGCAGATGCTGCAAAACGTTCTTTTTCCTCTTGAAACGCCTGAATTTTATTTCGTCCCTCTTCAGTAAGAGAAACTAACGTAATTCTGTTATCATCTGGATTTTTACGTCTTGTAATCATTCCATTTGCTTCTAGCTGTTTTAAATGCCTCGTTATCGCAGCATTATCAATATTCACTTCTTGCTGAAGTGCTTTTTGACTAATTTCACCTACTTCATATAACTGAAGTATAAGCTCTAATCGAGACTGGCTCATACCCGTACACCCTTCAAATTTCGAACTTACTTCTTTATTTAGAAAGTGTAATTTATATAAAATAATCGCTTCTTTTGAGCATGAACTTGTCAAATTACCCCTCCTTTACAATCAAAACAAAAACATTTGATGTATCAATAGTTGATATGTCAATTAATATAATCTATATCGATTTAGAATGCAAGCATTTTGTTTTCACTTTATTTTTTCCAAATTAAGGCGCTTTGTAGCGTTACAAAAAATGTAAATTACATTATAATAGTAATAATTTAAATGACTGGAGAGTGATTGTAATGCGGCAATACACAAATAGAAATGAGGAAATGAAAATGGAAAATGAAATGAGGATATTTAAATATGACAACAATAAACATAGGGATTGTCGCGCACGTAGACGCTGGCAAGACGAGTTTGACTGAGCGTATTCTTTATGAAACAAATGTAATTAAAGAAATTGGCCGAGTAGATAGTGGTAATACACAAACTGACTCAATGGAATTAGAAAGACAACGCGGAATTACGATTAAAGCATCTGTCGTTTCTTTCTTTATTGATGATGTAAAAGTAAATGTCATTGATACACCTGGACACGCTGATTTTATCGCTGAAGTGGAGCGATCATTCCGCGTTCTAGACGGTGCAATTTTAGTTATCTCTGCCGTTGAAGGTGTGCAAGCACAAACAAAAATTTTAATGCGAACATTACAGAAACTAAACATACCGACAATTTTATTCGTTAATAAAATTGATCGTAGTGGAGCAAACACTGAAAAAGTTATGAAACAAATAAAAGAGGTTCTTTCAAATGAAGCATTCCCCTTCTACTCTGTTCTAAACGAAGGAACGAAAGAAGCCCGGATCATTGAATATAAATCATATGACGATTGTATGGAACTGTTAGCACCATTTAATGAATCATTACTTGAATCATATGTAAATAACGAAATAATACCGGACGCACTATTAAGAGAAAAACTAGAACAGCAAATACAGCAAGCAAGTGTGTATCCAATCTTTTTCGGTTCAGCAATGACAGGTATAGGAGTAACAGAACTACTTGAAAAACTTCCGGCCCTAATGCCAGCTCTTACATCGGCACAAGAGGAACCATTATCCGGTGTTGTTTTTAAAATTGAACGTGAACCTTCTGGAGAAAAGGTTGCTTATATAAGAGTTTTTTCAGGTAGCTTACATGTTAGAAAATATGTTGATATACAGCGCGATGAGTCTCTACAACATAAAGAAAAGATTAAAAAAATGTGCCTATTTCATAATGGAAATGCCGTTCAAACTACTACTGTTCCTAACGGTGAATTTTGTAAAGTGTGGGGACTGAATGACATTAAAATTGGTGATATTATTGGTGAACGTACGGATTATATAAAAGATATTCACTTTGCCGAGCCACAAATGGAAGCAGCGATTGATGCGGTACCTAAAGAGCGAATTCATGATTTATACGCTGCACTTATGGAACTCTGCGAAGAAGATCCACTCATTAAAGTGTGGAAAGATGATGTTCATAAGGAACTATACATTCGCCTTTTCGGTGAAGTGCAAAAAGAAGTGATTGAAACCACACTTTTTGAGAAGTATAATTTGCAAGTTACTTTTTCAAATACGCGAGTTGTATGTATCGAGAAACCAATTGGCTTAGGCAATTCTGTTGAAGTAATGGATGAAAAAGAGAATCCATTTTACGCAACAGTCGGATTCAAAGTTGAAGGTGGTGAACTTAACTCTGGCGTAACATATCACTTAGGGGTTGAACTCGGATCACTACCTTTAGCATTCCATAAAGCGATTGAAGATACGGTATTTCAAACGTTAAAACAAGGTTTATATGGTTGGGAAGTTACAGATATTATCGTCACATTAACACATACCGGTTATGCTAGTCCTGTTACAACAGCGAGTGACTTTAGAAACTTAACACCGATCGTATTAATGGATGCTTTAAAGCAAGCTGAAACACATGTATATGAACCAATAAACGAGTTTGAATTAACTGTACCGGAGCACGCAATTAGTACCGCGATGTATAAGCTCGCTGCCGTTCCAGCAACTTTTGCAGAGCCTATATTCCATTACAATTCTTATCAGTTAACAGGATCATTACCTGTTGCGAAAACAGAGAATTTTAAGCAAATGCTTCATTCATTCACTGAAGGAGAAGGCATTTTTACAACAAAGCCATCTGGTTACAAAGAACTGAAGGCTCCCTTCCCTACTCGAAAACGTGTTGATTATAATCCGCTGAATCGTAAGGATTATTTACTTCATGTGCTTAGGGCTTATTAAATAAAAAAGAGGTGCAAATTGCACCTCTTTTTGCATGTATTGATAGGTTAGTTTGTCCTAACAACCTCTTTAAGCTTTTCTATTATTTTTGCTATTGCTTCGATTGAATTCTCGGTTTCATATTCTCCAACATTTACAGAATGATTTGCGTTTTTGACAACTTCAATCTGTAAATTCGTTTTATGTAACTGATCGATTTGATTTGCATTATATTGGTGATCTTTATCTCCAATTACTAATAGCCCTTCATGATGACTATGTAGGATTGAATCAAAAATGGAACCAAACGTTAGTAAAGGTGTAAGTAGTATCATTTTTGACTGTAAAAACTCTTCTCTCTTCATTACATCATTTGCAATCGGAATGGTTCCAAGTGACTTCCCTAAAAACATTGTATGATTGTATTGCTCATTTTTTAATACTTCCTTCATTATAGGATGAATATCATCCATCATTACTTTCATTACTTCTTCCATTGGTTTATTCATTAATTGTCCATCATAAGAATAATGAATATGTACGACATCAATTTTATGTTCAAGCATTAACATCGTTGCATAATAAAATAACGGTTTATCGTAATTGTATCCTGAACCTGAGAACATAAAGCAAATGGAATTAGAACCTTTTTCAATGTGTGTATACGGAATTACTTTTCCATCTATATGAGCCTCTTTTTTAATCCCCTTCACCCTTTTCCCCTCCGTATACATTTAATCTTGTAAGACGATATGTTCTGTATGAACTGCTATATCCTTTACTTTTTCTTTTATAAACGCAGGCTGTAAGTTATATGCCTCTAACTCTTCTACCGGCACCCACTTAAATAAATATGTTCTACCCTCTTCTTCCAAAATATATTGATCTGCTCCATTTGCAGGTAACTCATGTAGCTCTACTTCATAATAGAAACTAATTTCATGAAACTTTCGCTCAGAAAGTGTAAAGAAATTTTCTACTGACCATATTAATCTCTTTCCTTTCATAGGAACACCTAATTCTTCTGCAAGCTCTCGTTTTAACGCGTCTTCACTATTTTCTAGCATTTTCACTCTTCCGCCTGGTACATACCAATAATCTTCCCCTTTGTTTTGAAGAATAAGTATTTTATTATTCTGTTTACAAATTGCTCCAACGCGGTAATTAAAACATGTTTCCTCTACTTTAAACGTAAGATCCATCCGTAACGCCCCCTTATATAAATATCGAATTATTACAAAACAATTATGTAATTACTGTACAAATAAGGTTACTAAATTTATCCACTTCATTCAATCGTTTTCGAATTTTCCGAACTCTTATTTTTCATCATTACAAGTGTATATACATATGTTACAATCACATTGCACACTAGAAAACATTATGGGGGTACGGATGGAAACGTTATTAATCCAGCAAACTGAGAAATCAAATAAGTTTTGGAAAATCGTTGTGAAAGAAAAGGATTATGTTGTGTTTTACGGAAAAATTGGCACAGCTGGCAGTGTGAAAGCGAAAGAGTTTGAAACAGAAGAAGAATGTATGAAAGAAGCTAATAAACTAGTTGCTTCCAAACGTAAAAAAGGATATACAGACCCGTTGCCTGGGGAAGATTACATAAAAGAAAAAACGATAACCGAAGAAGAATTTTGGGAACTACTTCATCGTGCAAAAACGAAAGGTGAGGACCAAGAAGAACAAATAGAATGGCTTACTTCTCACCTTGCTAAACGTACAGTACATGAAATTGTAGCTTTTGATACGCATATGCATCGTATTTTGAAAGATTCCTATACCACCCGTTTATGGGCAGCAGCCTATATTATTATGGGTGGCTGTTCAGATGATACTTTCGATTACTTCCGCGGATGGTTATTATATCAAGGAAAAGAGACATACGAAGCTTGTATTGAAAATCCAGAACGATTAATTCCTGTATTAGAAAACTTGAGTAAGTATGACGTCCCAGAGATTGAAGAACTTACTCTATATTTCGGGCAAGAAGTTTACATGGAGAAGACTGGGGATGAAGATGATACTTACTTTACACTATACCATGTCTTAACAAATGAAGAGTTTGAGGAAGTTGATATCGAGTTAGATTGGGATGAAGACGATGAGGAAGGTTTAAAAAAGATGTTTCCTAATCTATGGGAGATGTACGGGGAAGAACCGATTGAGTGGTAGATTCATATTAGGACTCTGTTTAACCAATAAACAGAGTCCTTTTTTCACAAGATTCTTATTTAAACTCTCTTTATTCCATACCACTTATCCAATAACATCTTTCCTCTTTCCCTTGAAATCCCTGCTTTTAATTCCCAATTCTCCATACTCTTCATCCAATCATACACATCTGTAACTGTATGTTCTAAACTTCTAAAAGTAAGTCCTTCTTTAACAGCACTTGCAATACTAATAGAAAACCCACCTTTCCACGGCTTCGTTTCCCCTTCTAATGGAAAAGTTTCTGGAATCCATAAAGGCATTTCTGTCCAAGGCTGCACATTATGTTCACTCATAAACGATTCGTCTATCCAAACAAATTCAGCATCGCTATTCGTAACCTTTTTACACGTATTTAATAGTTCTTCCATCGTCAATTCATCATTCGGACCTGTTATATTGAATGTACCTGTTTTATTATTTTCTGCCATGTTGAGTCCAAAGCTCGCGACATCTTTTATATCAACTATTTGCATTGGACGATCTTTTCTTCCTGGTACTAATACTTTTCCTCCCTTTGCTACACGCCCGATCCAGTATGGAAGTCGATCTGTATAATCGAACATTCCTGAAAGAAGTCCTGCTCTTACGTGTAATACACGCCCCGGCCAATACTTCTCTGCTTCTTTTTCACATAATACTTTCAGTGCACCATAATACTCATAAGGTGAAACTTCACCATTCTCTACAGCCTTTATTTGATCACCCGTAAGTTCGGGTTGTAATATATAATCTTCTTTAATATCATGCGGAATCCAATCTTTATATACGGAGAGACTTGAGATGAATATATAATGCTTTATATTATTTTGTAAGACTTCTCCGACATTTCTAATGTGATGCGGAGAAAATCCACACGTGTCGACTACCGCGTCCCATTTTCGATTTTCTAAACTTGATACATCACCATTTCTGTCACCGATAAGCTGCTCCACTTCAGGAAAAATTTCTTTGTTTGTTCCGCGGTTAAATAATGTAACTTCATGCCCTCTGTTCAAAGCCTCTTCTACAACAGCTCTTCCCAAAAATCGTGTACCACCTAGTATTAAAATTTTCATGGTTCTCCCCCATTCATCATTAAAAATCCTTTCTTTTGTTAAACGAATTTCTGTTATAAAAAGTTACGGGAGGATTTGTTATTTTACTTTAATCCTACAAATAAAAAGAATCCATTTTGAAAAATTAATCAATACGGATTCTTAAATTAGATATAATTATTGAATTACTAACTCCGCACAACTTCCCCATCAACTAACTCAATAATTCTATTACACTTATTCGCTACTTCAATATCATGCGTTACAATAATAATCGTTCGGCCTTCTTCATTCAGTTGTAATAGCAAATTCATAATTTCTTCTCCTGTTTTTCTATCTAAATTTCCGGTCGGTTCATCAGCCAATATTAATTCTGGTTCACCTACTAACGCTCTAGCAATTGCGACGCGCTGCTGTTGTCCACCTGATAGCTCGTCCGGTGTTTTATACATATGTTCTTTTAAACCTACTTTTTCTAAATAGAACTTCGCCTTATTTTTTCTTTCCCGTTGCTTTAGCTTTCTATATGTGAGTGGTAGCGCTACATTATCCAGTACAGTATGTTCTTTTAACAATGCAAAATATTGAAAAATAAATCCGATCATTTCATTTCTTGTTTTATGAACTTTATTTGCTCTAATTTCAGTTAATGTTTTTTCATTTAACGTATATTCACCCTCATTTGGCAAATCAATTAACCCGATAACATTTAATAGCGTACTTTTCCCCGACCCTGATCGACCCATTATCGCTATAATTTCGCCCTTATTTATCGTTAAGTTTATACCATTTAACGCGAACGTATTATGGTTCTTGTTACTATACACCTTCTTAATGTCTTTCAATACAATTAAACTCATTATTCCATCCCACCTATTAATGTTTTTGGTTCAAGCTTTCTAATAAATAAGAAGACAATTACATTTGAGACAACGATGATCAATAATAAGAATAGAAATACTAAAAATAATATAGGCATATTCAATTTAAAGTCTAATACCGTTGATTCCTTTAAATCCTTCGACATTTGTAATAGAACCCCATATCTCCATGAAAAGTAAACTAGTGACATCCCTAAGCCAACTATTGCTACAATAATGTTCTCTAGAACAATTTGAATAAACATTCCAAATTTACTTTCGCCAAAAGCTATTTTTATACCAAATTCCCGCTTTCTCATCAAGATAGAAATAATAGTCGTTACTACAATTCCGACGATTGAGAATAAAATAAATAAGATTCCGACTATCAGTTGAGGTATTTCAGAATAGCTGTTAAAAGTAACATCTTCATTTATTTCATCACCCAAATTTTTTAAATAAAACGTACCGCCGTTTCCTTTAAGTTGAATTGATTCTTCTAGTTTCTTTACATCTGCATCTTTTCGTAAATATAAAACTGTACTTTGATGTAGTCTTAAAAACATTGCTTCATATTTTTCAACTCTATTAGATGACATAGGTATTATCATTACGTAATCCAACTTCGAATATGCGTTCGTCGTATTATTATTTACGATAAATTTATTCTCCGGCAAAAAGCCTGTAATTGTATATTGATTATTAATTGTATCTCCAACTTGAAAATATTTCTTAAAGTATGAACCCATTAAAACCTTTGTTTTCTCTTCACTATTTTTTTGAAAATCTTCATGCAAGAAACCTTCTTCAGATTTTAAAGGTAACTGTAACATTTTATAGTAATTTTCATCTACAAAAATTGTTGTAATAGTAGGTCTGTCATCGCGAAACGTTTTATGTTTCAAATCAGTAATCATACTATTTTGAAATGGTCTATTACTTGACTCTATTTCAATAACTCTCGCCTCGTATGTACCATACGAAATCACATCTTTATTTTGTTGAATCGTTTTATAAACTTCTTGAATTTGCTCTTTATTAAATTTATTGCTTTGTAACTTATCTGTCGTCATTTCAAAAGTAACTAAATATGTTTTATCCGCATTTAATACCGAGCTGGATTTATCATTCAGATGGTGTAAATTATAAAATACATTAATTGAACTCGTTATAGTTGCTAATCCAAATGTAATCTGTATTAGAAGAAGTACCGAAAATAGAAATCTCTTTTTTAATGCTAGGAACGCACTTTTTATTCTCATCATGTTTACTCCTTTAATGCTTTAGCAGGTTCACTTTTAATCACATATACAAATGGTATTACAGAGAGGATAAAAGCTATAGTAAGTGAAAGAAATACACACATTACAATATGAGTAGACTGTAAACTAATACTATAACTTGTAAACTCTATAATATTTTCACTCAAAATGCTAAAAATCCATTGTATGCATATTGCACAGGCTGATGCAGCGATTGCACATAAAAACAATTGACTAAATATAAAAATAAAAAGATTTACATTACTTGCTCCCAAAGCTTTCCTTAACGACAAACTCTTTTTCTTCGTATAAATCCAATAATAACTGACTATTATACTGGTAATTAAAGCTATACATAAAAGCCTATTTGGAAAACTGAGTAACTCTTCTACGGCTTCACTAGAGTTTTTTTCCTTCTCATAGTTCTCTTTTTCACTAATCACTTTGGCATTTATATCTGTATTGTTCTGCTTTAAATGCTGTATGAAAGTTTCTATCTCTTCTTTAGGGTTTTCGTTAGAACGAACGATCATTTGGAATGTCTTTTCATTTTGTATCACTTGTTTCACTTCATCTGGCATGTCATTTAGAGAGACATAAATTTTCATATTATACTCATATTCGGTACTTACTCCAGCTACGCCTTTAACTGTATATTCCTTATTAAATAGTTTTATTGTTTCCGTATTTTTATAAATTTTCTTCCCGACTATTACACTATTTTCCTCATGTTGTTCTATCTGAGAACCTTTTAGCAATGGTGGAGACCAATTTTTATTAAGGAGACCATTCATTGTTACTCGGCCGATACCTGGAATAGTAGTACGAATATCATTTGTAATAACGCTAGCGTTTTTAAAATCAGATTCTACTAACGTCTGAAATTGTTTGAAATTGAATTCCCCCATATTAGTAAGTTGAACGGAATAGTAATAATTAAAATAACCATTTTTACTATCATAAAATCTTTCATCATAATAATCTTTCGTCGACATTGCGATAAGTATCGGCCATATTGTCAATACAAACGTAATAAATAACATAATGAATATCGCTTTGTTCACCACTATTTCTTTTATTACTAGATTCATATATCCTCCTCATTTTAAAAACCGTGAAAATGGTATTTATCCTTTTTCACGGTTTTTGTTGATTTTTATTTAATTACCATTTCCTTAGAAGTGTACGCACTATCCCCTACCATTATCCATTCATGACCCGAATAACCTCTGGTCACCGGTCCTTTGGATGCAACGCTAACGTTTATACGATCTGAAATTTTAGCATCATACAATGCTAACTCTTTAGAAGTCCCATCATCAAAGCTAGCTCTTACAGTCATCTTGTAAAAATGAGGTTCGTTCTTTTTCGCAGTATAGGCAGTTGCCTTAGCTTTTGCTCCGCTTCCTGTCCACGTTGCATTATTATCCCAACTAATCGAAGCAAATGAAACGGAAGAAACCATACCTAATAAAGAAGCAGTTAATCCTGTAACAGCTAAAGTTTTTTGAAGTAAGCTTTTCATATATCCTTAATCTCCCTTTTTAAAATATTCACTTAAATATTTAAGTATTTTTAGGCCTTGTCCTCATTATACATAAAAAAATAATCATATATCGATAAAACTTAATATTTACATTTATTAACACGATTCTTACATTCCCCTGAACTTTCCGTCATAAAACAAAAAGATGGTATGAAACTCCAATTCACACCATCTTTTTGCTATCATTATTGATTTGACTGTATACAAGGAAGAATATATTTCACAATCAATTCCCATCTATCCCGTGCATTCGGCATAATTTCAGAAGCAATTACTATAACCAAATCCTTCTCCGGAATACAACAAATCATATTCCCACCGTCACCCATAGCACAGTATGAAAAGATTCCCTCTTCTTCTCGTAACCGCCATAAATAACCATATTGATTTTGGTTCATTTCTGTCGATTCTTTTATCCATGATTTTGATAGTATTTGTTTTCCATTATGAATACCTTCATTCAAATAAATCTGTGCAAACTTCGCCATATCTCTAACCGTTAACGTTAGTCCCCAGCCGCCCGTCGAAATACCATTTGGATCGTGAACCCATCCTTTCACATCTTTTCCGAATAAGTCATCAAATCCAAATGCTTTCATATTATAGTTTGGAATTTCTCTCATGCCCAGTGGCTGAAATAAGTATTCATTCGCAAATTCACGCGCATTTTTTCCTGTTGCGTTCGTTATGATCGCTGATAGTATATGAGCTCCTGCAGATGAATATTTAAAAGATCCAATTTCTCCGCCGCTTCCTATCCTATTTAACGTATATTGTATCCAATCTTGTTGTGTACATAGTTCTTCTAACGGTTCCTGCCAGTCTACGAATGGATGTGGAGCTGTCATCGTTAGAAGATGGCTTACTGTTACTTCAGATGAATTAACGTTATATTCCGGGAAAAATTCTATTACTCTTTGATCAACGCTTTTTATATAGCCCTTATCTATACATATCCCAATTAGCGCAGAGATTATCGTTTTTGTGACTGACGCTATGTGAAATGCATCATCTGGACCGTAACCGTTATAATATTTTTCAAAAATAACATTACCTTTCTGCACTACTAACATACCATTCATATTTTCATATTCTTCTTTTATAATCTGATTTAACTTTTCAGCATTTTTCATCATTCATTCCCCTTTAACCTGTAATTAAAAAGGTTCGATAGGTACATATATATCAACTATATGTTTCTTTTCTGGGTGCTGCTCTGGATTATTTTTATACACTTCAAAAGGATATGAGTCTCTCGGTTTATATCCGCTATTTGGCAACCATTCACCGTATAAGTAATCCCACGCCCCTTTATATTCATCTTGGCGTATTTCAAAAGGACCTACCGCATATTTCCCTGAAGGTATTACCATTATTCCTATGTCGTTCGTTTCTACTGTGGATTCATCGGGAATTGTTATACATAAACTAGTTCTTAAATGATTGTCCTCAGTAAATTCATGATGATCGTGGTAAATGGTTAATACTTTCGTATCCTCAAATACATGATAGTTTTCCTCTGCTGCGTAATGAAATAATTTCTCTATCATGTTTGGAAAAGCTAGCGTTAACTCTTCATATGTACCGATATGTCTTATGTATGCGACGTTTATATCGTCCGCTGTTACAATTTCAACATTTCCTCGAACCTTCTTACATTCATTGTATTGAGGAATTCCCCTTACGTCTTTGCAATTCTTGCTATTGTCATTTCGATATTGAGACGGACTTACACCGTAATAATTTTTAAATGTTCGGGAGAAAACTGCTGAATCTGTGAAACCAAAATGGTAAGCGATATCCGTAATCGTCATATCCAATCGATATGTAAGAAGGTTTGTTGCCCTTTCTAACTTCAATCGATTTACATATCGTGATAACGGCTCGTCTACTATTCCTTTAAAAATTCTATGAAAATGAAACTTCGAAAATCCTGCTATATCCGCTAGCTTTTCAATGGATAGTGAACTGTCTATGTTTGATTCTATATAATCTTGAACCTTATGTATGCGTCTTAAATACTCATTTCTACTTTGTTTACTCTCCATATTTCTAGCTCCTCACAACAAAAAGGCTAACTTTGTGCTAGCCTAATTTTACACATTTTTCAAAAATAATACTCTACTACCACCATTCCCATCATAATTTGTATGTACCGATACACCCTCTATTTCATCATCCCCAGCCTCAATTCGAAAGCCAATCTCCCTATGAAACTGTATTGATTTTTTATTTACTGGTGACGTGATTGCTTTTACAACTTTACGGTTATTTGCACGAGCAATATCAAAGAAATAAGAATACAATGTCGATGCAATTCCTCTTCTTCTATACTTCGGATTCACACCGATAAAATGAACGTATGCTTCATCTTTATATGTTTGTGAAAAAAAACCGCATAAGAAACCTAACGTTTCTCCCTCTTCTTCAATAATAAAACTCGTTTCTTGAAAGTGAACGAAAAACAATTTTGGCAACATACCAGTCATATCTCTCCCGCCCCACCAATCATTTAAAACAGAATGAATTTTTACATAATCTTCCCCTTTGATGTTTCTTACTCGCATATGTTTCTCCCTCTCACTCACTTCATTTTTTCATAAATTTTAATGACCGTTTCTACTAAAAGGATGAATACCCATATCCCGCAAAATACAAGAACAGACTGGAATAAAGAACCTAGCATAACAATACTTATTAAACCTAATTCTGATCCTGAAATGGACATTTCATCAAACCCCAGGTTATGTATAAATGGACCAGTTGAAAAAGCCATTAAAATAGATCCTATTAAATAAATCACACTCATTATTTTTAATATTTTTATAGAAAGATACGAAGTTTGTTCTTGCTCCACTTGTGATAATTCGATTTCACCGCTCGCAATTCCTTTTTGCAAACAGTCCTCACATAGAAATTCTTCCTTAATTTTTTTACCACCGTGCAATGTACCTGTAATTTCTTTACACCTTGAACATTTTCGATTTATCATGTTGTTACCACTCCAATCTATTAAGATTATACTTATATAATTCTATATTTACCTTAATATCCCTTTTATGTATTTTATAGAGAAAGGTCGTGTTTTATGATTTCAAAACTCACGTTTGGCTTGAAAAAACCTACTGTTCATTATGAATTAAGACCTAGTTGTTATGCGATTATTTTTCAATCATCTTCTTCAAAGATTGTTATTATCCAAAAAGGAGACCGTTATTTTTTACCTGGTGGTGGTATGGAAGGTACCGAAACAAAAGATGAATGCTTACATCATGAACTACTAGAGGAATTAGGATGGGCAATTGAAATTGATCAGTATATCGGTAATGCAATGCGATATTTTTATGCGGAAAAAGAAGATACTTATTATTTAAACGATGGGTTCTTTTATATTGCGAACATGGTGCAGACACAAACTAAAAACTGTGAGGAAGATCATGTTTTGCGGTGGATGTCTCCTTTACTTGCTGTAGAGCTTCTCATTCATGATCATCAAAAATGGGCTGTTGAACAAGCGCTTTTATTACAAAAACCAAAAGGATCTCCTTCTATATGAAAGAGATCCTTTTTATTGTTAACTTACTTTTTTCAAATTGAGAGCTGGCTTTTGAATTCCACCCTTTTTTACAACATATAAGCCAATAAAGATTATAAGTCCGCCAACGAGTTGCATCGTGTTGATTTGCTCTCCGATAGTTACTGCCGCGAAGATAACTGCGAACAATGGTACAAGATACATATAAACCATTACTTTCGTTGAGCCTATTTTACTAATACCGACATACCACATTGCAAGTCCGAAGATTGTCGCGAAGACGATTGAATATGCTAGAGACCCCCAGCTTGGCATGTCTACTGGCCACGTTAATGTATTTACGTTGAATAAACAATATACAACGAGAGGTACAATTCCAATTAAAGTTGACCAAGATGTGACTCTCATTGCGGAATATTTTGTTATAAGAGGTTGCGCTAATATTGGATACCATCCCCACGCAATCGCTGCGACTAATCCAATTATGTTTCCGAGCCACGCATATTCGTAAGTAGTTCCTCCTGTATGTCCTGTTAATAAAACGAATGCTGCACCAATAAACGCTACTATTGAACCAATTTGTACCTTCATCGAAAAACGTTCTTGTTTGTGCAATACTGCTAATATCCCTGTAAAAATAGGTGACATCGCAATTAATAATGAGGCGTTCGTTGCTGAAGTATATTTCACAGATAGCATAAACATCGTTTGATACATTGTCGTACCAACGATACCGACTGCTACTAATCGTAACCAATCTTTTCTTTCAATACGTAATGAGCGTTCCATTATAAAAGTAATAAGTAATAATACCGGTGATGCTACTAAAAATCGTAAACTATTAAATTGAATGGATGACATAAATGCCACGCCATACTTTCCTATTGTATAATTTGCTCCCCATACTAATGCAACTGATACTAGGAGCCATTCCATTTGCCATCGTTTCATCCGAATCTCCCCTTCCATATTTAGCATAGTAAAATTGGCTGGATATAACACCGTCCAATTGGCTGTTTTTTTACCCAGCCAATTTGCTATACTGGATGTATATAAGAGATACGGAGGCGTTTTTTATGGAATGGAAGCTAGATAGTGACAGTAAAATCCCTATTTATCAGCAAGTTGTTGACTTTATTGAAAAACGTATTACATATGGAGAACTTCCTCCAGGAAGCTTCCTCCCTTCAGAACGGAAATTAGCTACGCAGTTAAATGTAAACAGAAGTACAGTAACGACTGCTTATAATGAACTACGTGCTATGGGAATTGTAGAAAGTACGACTGGTAAAGGTACACGTGTGAGTACACATATGTGGGGCGTTTCTCCAACATTAACGCCGAACTGGAGAAATTTCGTAGAAGGTGGTACTTTTTTACCAAACTTACCACTACTTCGCCATATTCGGGCAGAAGTACAACAAAATGAAAATATTATAGATTTCGCTAATGGAGAACTCGGTTGTAATCTTTATCCTCATGATCAACTACAAGCGATTTTACGTGAACAACCGTTAACGCATTCATTAAGTTACGATCATCCGCAAGGCTATCTCCCGCTAAGACAAGCGGTCGTAAAATATATGAAGGAATATTTAAAAGTTGAGGCGACTGAACAATCCATTATGATTACATCTGGCGCACAGCAAGCACTTCACCTTATCGTGCAATGTTTATTAAATCCAGGTGATGCTGTTGCTTTCGAAAGTCCTTCACACTGTTATTCCTTGCCGTTATTCCAATCAGCAGGTATTCGTATTTTCCCATTACCTGTCGATGAACACGGCATTAATCCAGACGATGTACAAGAGCTATACAGAAAGCACCGCATTAAAATGATTTTTTTAAATCCAAATTTCCAAAACCCTACGGGGACGATGCTTCATCCAAACCGTAGAAAAAAACTATTATCACTTTGCGCAGATTTACGAATTGCAATCGTTGAAGATGATCCATCTAGTTTGCTGACGCTAGAAAAGAAACAACCTTGTCCTACTTTGAAATCAATAGATGAAAACGGAACTGTCATTTATGTACATTCTTTATCAAAAATGATTGCGCCAGGATTACGAGTCGGTTGGCTTGTCGCCCCGCAGTCTGTCGTAGAGCGATTGTCAGACGCACGGCACCAAATGGAATTAGGAATGAGTATTTTCCCGCAGTGGCTTATGCAGCAATTTTTCGAAACCGTACCATTTCAGTCTCATATCGTACCGTTACGAAAACAATTAGCAGAAAAAAGAGACGTTATCGTTCGTGCCCTAAACGAGCAACTTCATGATAAAATCTCTTTTTCAAACCCTACTGGTGGTATATACATTTGGGGGAAATTAAAAGAACCTATAAACGAAAAACAACTCATTATGCAAAGTTTAAAACAAGAAATTGCTTTTATGCCAGGTAGTATTTTCGGTGCGAAAGATGGTTATATACGTTTATCTTATGGAAAAGTGGATATTGATCAAATTGCGGAAGGTATTTCTCGTTTACGCCAGGCTATTTTGGTATGTGAAAATAACTTTAAATAAAGCTTTCTCGTTTGACAAAACCTAAATCTACCATTATTATCAACTCGAACCTATTTATAGGAGTGATAAAATGAAGATTTACGTTGATGCAGATGCTTGTCCTGTAAAAGATGTGATTATTTTTGAGGCTACGAATGTGGAAATTCCTGTTACCCTCGTTACTAGTTTTTCACATTATTCTAATGCAGAGCAGCCAAAAGGTGTCGAAACAATTTATGTTGATTCTGGAGCAGATGCTGCAGATTACCGAATTATGCAGTTAGCAAAAAAAGAAGATTTAATCGTAACACAAGATTACGGTCTTGCTTCGCTCGCTTTAGCAAAAGGCTGTATCGTTCTTCATCATAAAGGTTACAAGTATACGAATGATAACATTGAACAATTGCTACAAACACGATATTTAAGTGCAATGGTTCGAAAAAGTGGTAAACGTACAAAGGGACCGAAACCATTTACAGCAGAAGACAAAGAGAAATTTAGAGAGCTCTTTAAAAGTATGATTACACTTCAGAAATAAACCTTCTATTTATAGAGAAAGAAAAGAAGAGAATATCCAAATGAACATTCTCTTCTTGAGGTTTACCCGTTTAAAATGAAGGTAAATTATCTAAGTTATTTTCCTTTATACCATCCGGTTCACTACGTATAATATCTCTACCATACTTATGAAATACGTCCACATGAGCTAACTTCCCTGATTTTGCTTCATTAAGAGCAGTCATATAATCTAACTCTCTCCCGCTACTTGTTTTAAAGGCTATTAAATCTCCATCATCATTTTTACGAACGGCAACAATTTGTTCTACTCCTGAATTGACTTCATGGTCTACTTCAAATTGCGCTTGCTCTTCTCCTTGATGTAAGTATTCATTGTAAACTTTTTCAAAGTCTTTTTTGTCCATCAAACTCACCTCCAACACATTTTATTAGTATGGTTGGGATGTAGTGGTTTTATGTACTTTTCTCTTAGAAAAACGTATTTTTAATACCTACGCAACCCTTTCAAAGTCTCCAATACATCATCTGTAAAGGCTGTACTACCCTCTGTCTCTAAAACTCTAAAATATAAACTTCTTAAGAAAGCTCTAATATTTTGTACTAAAATAGCATGCTGCGGATGTCGGATGTCTTCAACAGTTGCTATACTATGTAACCAGTTGCTCCACTCTTCTTCAGTTAAAAGATTTTGGTTACGTAACGACATAATTGGTGCTACTAATCTCTCATCCTCAAAGTGAATGTATACGTAGTCATGTAAGCGTACCTTCTGACGAACGGCAGCTAGTATTGCATATGAGAACTCACGATTTTGGATTGTACGTGCTAAAGCATCGAGCGCATCTGCTGCATGTGCAGTAGAGTGTGCCCAGCCTTTTCCTTCTACGTAGCCTCTTACATCTTCTTCTAAATATACATATTCCAGCACTTGTTCTGCCACACTGTACAGTTGTTCTTCAGATAACAGTGGTTCTCTTTCATGAACAGATAAAATAAGTGGTGGAATTAATACGGAGAATGCACGTTTAAAAACAGAGTCTGTTCCCTTTTCACCAATTTTATAAAATAAATAATCAGGGCTAATTGCTTGCAGCATTAATCCTCGTAATTCTTTTTGTCTAAATACATCATTTGTAATCCATTTGTGAAGCGTACTATATATCAAATCATCACGCAGTTCAGCATCAGGTGATCCGATATAATCTAACATCCACTGCGCATATGGATATGCATCTACGTCTTCTGGTACAGCATAATTGTTATTTTTAATTTGTAGTAGTTCTTCTTTTAGTTCTAGTACTTCATTCATTATATTTCTTGTCCCCTTTTTTCGTTTTTTAACATATTTTCGCCTTATCCCCTGTAATTGCCTATCCTTATATGAACTTGATTCAATTATATATAATTTATCCTAATAAATAAAAGGAAATACATTAAAACATCGCAGTCTATCACTTTGTTTACATGCCTTTCATGTAAGTTTAAGTTATAAAATAAAGTTTGTTTTTTCTTTTGTATTCAAACGTAGTTACAATCCAAGGTTATATCATTTTAGAACTTGTTTAATAAATTCTGTTTTAGCTTTTGTGTATGCTTCTCTATCTTGTTTAAATTTTTTAGCTAAATCTTGTTTAAGATTTGAATACTCATAAACTAATTGTGGATTTTCTCGTAAGCGGTTGCGAAATAAAAGTTGTTGCTCCCATCTCTCAGTTCCTTTAACCATCAAATGCAGGTGAGCTACACGCCTATTATTCTTAACTTTCACAAAGAACCTTCTCCAAGGTCTTTCATCTAATTCTGGGCTTACATAATGCCAATTATATATGGCCAATGTAGCTGAAATATCTAGTACTCTTTCAAATGAGTCTATTTCAGCCATTAGATCAATGATAGGTTTTGCAGGTAAATCAGGTATGGATGTACTTCCTATATGTATTACTTTGCTTATACCGAGAGGAGCAAGCAGTTCATATAGTTGCTGTTCTTCACATCGGCCTTTATCTTGCCAATCAGGATTTGCACTAACTATCTCTACTGACTCATTCGCCCATACAGGCCAATCGTTCGGATTCTCTTTTTTATCCATCTAATATCTCCCCTTATGATATTCTCCCCTGTAATTAGTCTACATAACATAATTACAAACAACAAATATTGATTTATATTTCTCCTTATTTCCCCTTAAATCCTCGATACAATGCAGTCCGTAACTCTTGTTTGTATTCTGCAATTTCTGGCATTTCGAGTTCTTCTGCTAGTCTGATAGCTAATTCAATATCATACGGTACTCGTACAAGTTGAATAGAAAAGCTCGCTGCTTCTTTTTCATTGTAAGTTCCTTCAAATATTAAATAGGAAGCTTGTGTTATTTCAAGTGGGTTTCCTACGCTACCGGCATTACATAACGTTTTCCCTCTGAAATTTTGAACGAACGCTTGGTGAACGTCACCGTAACAAACGACATCTGGTTTTCTTTCCCCTTCTATATTTTCAGTCAAATCACTATTTTCGAACATACTAATACGCTCTTCTCTTGAAGCGTGTGGTTGAATTCTTTCATACAAACTTCTCGGTGAAGCGTGGAACATACGAATGAGTTTTCCACTCATATAAAACTCGATTGAAAATGGTAAGCTTCTTAAATAGTCATTTTGTTCTTCTGATAATTGTTTTTGATGCCATTTTAATGCTTCAAATTCAGTCGGCTTTGTAATAAAATCATCCCAGTTTCCCATTACGACTACTTCACATTCTTTACGAATGATTTCAATTGCTTCACTGGAATGAGGTCCTTTTCCTACTAAATCTCCAAGACAAATAATGCGCTCGATTCCTCTTAATTTAATGTCTTGTAGCACAGATTCTAAAGCTGGAATATTACCATGTATATCTGAAATTATCGCTATTTTATCCATATGAATCCCTCCGTTATTTATTATTTATTATATCTACATGTTGTGATTGATACCATTTTGGAATATAAGATGAAAAATGATTATGCTCTTCTAAAATTCCGTTTAATCTTTCCTTCATATCATCTACTAAATGCGGCGTACTTCGGTTCGTCCATACGATATCAGCTGGGAATGTCATTGCTGCATATAACGAATACAGTTTCCAAAAATGAAGCGATGGTTCGCCTCCGCAATAACCGTGAACTTGTCCAACCGCAAATGGTTTACTTATTCTTGTAGTAAAAATCGCTACATTATAAAAATCGTGTATTGGATCGCCAAAATCATATCCACCAAAATCAATAACGATAAACTCCTTATTATGAATCATACTATTTGCTGGATGGAAGTCATCATGTAAAAATCTTATTGGACGATTTTTCAATAAATCTTTATGATTCTCTACAAAGGTTAATACTGGCTTCAAATCCAGAAAATTCACCTCGTAATCTGCTAGTGCCTCTATGTATCTTTCGTATTTATTCCATCTAGATGTTTCCCATTTATTACTTGCACTTTCTCTTTCAATTGAGTGAATCCTCTTTAATACTTCCCCCGCTTTTCTTCCTGCATTATACTGTTCTTCCACCGATAGCTTCGTTAAACCTTCTTCACCATTTATACCTCGGGTCCATTCAAATACTTGAACACATTTATTTAATTTCTCAAGTATTATGAAATGAATTAACTTGGGCGTTGGAATATGTAATGACTCTAATTGTTTCATATACGTATATTCTTCTTGTTTACGTTCAAAATGAACAGCATCACATACTTTTGCAAAATAAGTTTCTTGATTCTTTAATTCAATTTTATACTTCTCTTCATGTGAAAAACCTTTTGAAATAGCTGTACACTTTGCAATACGAGGCCATTCTAGTTTTCTCTCTATCTCTCTAAGCATTTCTTCCACAACGTTCACCTCTATTAATATATGTACAAACTACCTAGCACTTCATGCTCTCTTTTATTTCCACCTTTAAACTCTACTGCAAATGGATTTTCGCCATTCTTATTCAAATGTTCTAGCACTAGCCCTTCTCCAATCGGTTCACAAAACTGTACATGAATATTTCCAAACACTACACTTTGACACTCAGCATTCCATTTTTCATTTTTCACAACTGAGCTTGTAGATAGTCTCATTACTTCTTTCCATTTCCGCACCGTTTCTCGAACGTTTTTCACTGCATAATGGATCGTTTCAATTTGTTGTACTTTGTTTTTATGTTCAGTGATCGTTCCTATGTTACGTAAATCGTTTCTTCTTTCTTCGTCCGTTTCATTCCACTGTATAAAGAAAGGTAATTTCGGTCCGTTCTCTTCTTGCTTAACAAATAACATTTTCCATTCTAGAAGCCGGCCATCTTTTCTCATGCGTTTCCCTTCAAATGGCCCTATCGTATGTAAGCCGTACTTATTAAAGTTAACTGCTAGCTCCTCAATTACATCTGTTCGGATTGCGATTTGTAGCATTCCTTCTCCATTTTGTAGTTTCACCACTGTTTCTTGTACTAATGGATTTTCTGCTTCTTTCGCTTTTTCTTCATGTTGAACTGTCAGAAATTCTATGTATGATAAGTCAAAATAACTTAAACTATTCCAAGTACCCCAGTTCGTATGCTCTCCGCCTAATACAGTATGAAATCCAAGTTCCTGCATTTGTTTTGCCGCTTCCTTCGGTGTATCATGAACTGCGTGAACGAGATGATCAAATCGTAACATGTCTTTCTCCCCTTTCTCTCCATCCTTTTATTGTATATTTTATTTTTCTTTCATTCAATTCAAAAACTTTAAAACCTAGTTGATTTATACGATTAATATGTATTATAATGAAACAAATTTAATTATTGCTGATTGGAAAAACCAAAGGCACTTTTCTCATACGGGAAAAGTGTCTTTTTCATTTATTATTACAGGGGGATTATTTATGCAGAAATTAATTGTCTTTGCTATTATTGGATTTTTCGCTCAATTGATCGACGGAGCACTTGGAATGGCGTATGGGGTAACGTCTACTTCACTATTATTAATGTTTGGTATTGCACCGGCTGTAGCTTCCGCATCGGTTCATTTAGCTGAAGTCGTTACAACTGCAGCTTCTGGCGCATCTCATATCAAATTTGGAAACGTTGATAAATATACAGTTTCCAGGCTTACATTACCTGGGGCAATCGGCGCATTTGTTGGGGCATGTTTTTTAAGTAATTTGCCTGGAGATGTGATCAAACCGTACATTTCCATATTTTTATTCACTTTAGGGGTTTACATTTTATTACGATTCATCATTCAAAAACAAATTGTCACTTCAAATAAGCGTATGTCTGCAAAACAACTTGTGCCGCTTGGTTTATTCGCTGGATTCGTTGATTCAACTGGTGGCGGTGGTTGGGGGCCGATTACGACACCCGTTCTTCTAGCAAGAGGAAATGAAGCTAGAAAAGTTATTGGATCTGTAGATACGAGTGAATTTCCTGTTTCACTCGCTGCAACAATTGGCTTCTTCATCTCACTTGGCTGGGAACAAGTAAGCTGGGTTTGGGTATTTGCGTTAATGCTTGGCGGTATTGTCGCAGCTCCAATTGCTGCATGGTTAGTTCGTATCGTTCCAGCACATTTACTTGGGGTATTAGTTGGCGGTCTTATTATCTTTACGAATATACGTACACTGCTTACTACATTTAAAGTGGATCCAACTATTATTTCACTTTCTTACGTTGCAGTTGGTCTTGTCGTTATTATTTCTATTTTCATTGCTGTTCGAAATCATTCCAATCGTCCTAACGCATCAACAGCTGAGTATCCAAATGATCAGAAGCAAATGCTACCATAACTATAAAAAATACCGCCCAATTTAGAGCGGTATTTTTTATTTTTCTATTTTCCAATTAATCATCGTTTCTGTAGCATTTACTCTCTTCATATGTAACTTTTCTAAAACACGAATCGAACTATAATTATCTAGAAGTGTCTCTGCAATTATTGTTTCTACCTCTCCTGTTTTGAAAGCCCAATCGATTAGTTCTCTTACAGCTTCTGTTGCATAGCCCATATTCCAATATTTCTCAATAAATCCATAGCCAATTTCCACTGTTTGATTCTCGTTTGGTCCACCTTTAAATCCAATATCACCTAAAACGCTATCATCTTCTTTCCGAAGAACATACCACGCCCCCCATGGTAATAAAGCCACATCTTGTTTTACATTCTTTACATGCCATACAATATGCGGACCGCTATTGTATCCTTGCTCGTTAGCAATTTGAATTCTCTCTTCTGTACACGGCACTATATAGAGCCTTTCTGTTTCTAATTTCATATTGATTTCCCCTTTTCAATTAAACAATACCTCAATTTTACTAAAAATAAAAAGAATATTCATCCTATTCGTTAAATTTATACTTATTCTTTGAAACGAATTTAAGGAATAATCCTCTTTTGATAGTTATGTCGAATTATATTTTTCTGAATTTTCTTTTAATTTAGAGGGTTTTTCAATATTTTTTGCGAAACATTTGTATAACAATTTTTTCTTTGCTTATTGCTACATAATAGTAGGTTCGGGTGGAGTTTTGCAAGCGTTTCCTATACAATAACCGAGATTTTTTGACTTTTCCTAACAAAATATCTTGCAATATATTCAGAAAGTCATTACAATTGCCATATATTAAAAATCTTAGCAATATATAAATCCTCATCAATCCGATGAGGTAGAGGTTGCGACTTTTAATAGTAAAACGGACGAGACACAGAGAATGTCAGCTGACTCCGTTTGAAAGGAAAAGTTGCCGAAGTTTATATTTCTTCTCTGGAAATATGAGCTGGGGCTGTCTCCGAAAGGAACAGAACTGTCACGTTTACAAAATTACCGTGTAAACGTGGGGTGCTATCTTAACGGAAGGGTATGATGGGGTGGTTATTTGTGAAACGTTCCGCCAAATTCCTTTGGCGGTTTTTTGTATTTTTCTCCCCCGCTCCTTCCTAACCTACAAGAAAAGGAGTGTTGAACATGAATAGCGCAACAAATCAATCTACCTCTAAAACGCAAACTACACAAGGACAAGGTGAATTAAAACGCGGATTAAAATCTCGTCACCTTACGATGATTTCTCTCGGTGGTACAATTGGTACCGGACTATTTCTTGCCAGCGGTGGTGTCATCCATACAGCTGGACCTGGTGGCGCATTAATTGCATACGCCGCAATTGGAATTATGGTTTATTTTTTAATGACAAGCTTAGCTGAACTTGCAGCTTACATGCCTGTTACTGGATCTTTTAGCACGTATGCAACAAAATTTGTTGATCCATCACTTGGCTTTGCACTTGGATGGAACTATTGGTATAACTGGGCAATTACGATTGCTGCTGAACTTGCAGCCGTAACATTAATTATGAAATTTTGGTTCCCAGATACCCCTTCTCTTATTTGGAGCGGATTATGTTTAGCTATTATTTTCCTTTTAAACTATTTATCTGTTAAAGGGTTTGGTGAATCTGAATATTGGTTCGCACTTATTAAAGTAGTTACGATTATTATCTTTTTAATTGTTGGTTTCATGATGATTTTTGGAATTATGGGCGGTGAAACGGTTGGCTTTAAAAACTTCACTGTTGCAGATGCACCATTTAACGGCGGTATCATGGCAATTATCGGTGTATTTATGGCAGCTGGTTTCTCATTCCAAGGTACTGAACTATTAGGAGTAGCTGCTGGTGAAACGTCTGATCCAGAACGTAATATCCCAAAAGCAATTCGTTCAATCTTTTGGCGTATTCTTTTATTCTATATCCTTGCGATTCTCGTTATTGGTTTATTAATTCCTTATACAACTGAAAGCCTTGCTGCAAGTGATGTTACAGTAAGTCCGTTTACACTTATTTTTGAAAAAGCGGGCGTTGCCTTTGCTGCTTCTGTTATGAACGCTGTTATTTTAACTGCTGTACTATCTGCTGGTAACTCTGGTATGTATGCATCAACTCGTATGCTTTGGGATTTAGCTCGCCAAGGAAAAGCACCAAAGTTTCTTGGTAAATTAGATAGCCGCGGTGTACCTGTTAACGCGCTAATCGTAACGTCAATTGTTGGTAGTATTGCTTTCATTGCTTCTTTATTCGGTGATGGTGTTGTATACATTTGGTTATTAAACGCATCTGGAATGTCTGGTTTTATCGCATGGGTCGGAATTGCAATTAGTCATTACCGTTTCCGCAAAGCATATATCGCACAAGGAAAAGATTTAAAAGACTTACCCTATAGAGCAAAATGGTTCCCATTCGGTCCAATCTTCGCATTTACACTTTGTATCATCGTAATTTTAGGACAAAACTACGGCGCATTTATGGGTGAAGCAATTGATTGGAACGGTGTACTCGTTTCTTACATCGGTTTACCACTCTTCTTAGTACTATGGTTAGGTTATAAATTTACGAAAAAAACAAAAGTGATTCCACTTGATAAATGTGAACTAAAATAAAGTGAAACGAGCAAACAAATTTGTTTGCTCGTTTTTTGTTACAAACCTCTTTCCTTTATTATTGCTCCTGTTTTTGCAATAATAAAGGAAATATAAATAAAGGTTGGGATACAATGAACATTCGTATTACTGATGAAGCAAAAGCAGCTATACATAGATTAGAACTTGAAGATAAAAAGATCGTTCGCATTAGAGGAACAATGACGAACTCTTGTAGTATTTTCGTTGATGTCGATTTAATTTGGGATACATATAACGCAGATGATGTTGTATATGAAGATGCAGAGCTTATCGTACAAATGGATTCATTCACGAAAGACTACACTGGTGATACGGTGAAACTTGATTATAAGACGACAGGTTTTAGTATTACGACTCCGAGTGAGACGTTAGTTTATGGATTGTCGATAAAAAAATAAAAATTGTTTTCATTTGACCACCGAGGTGAAAAAATGGGTAATTATGTTCCGTTAAAATTTTTATTTAATGAAGAATTAGCAGAAAAAATAGCTGATTCTATTTGTAAACACGATCCTAATTTTTCTAAAAGAATCTTTGTGGATTCTGTAACATATAAAGTTGAAAATTTAGAGTTAAAACAACGTATTGAAGTAATGGCAGATGAATTACACAATGCTTTACAAAAAGATTTTAATGAAGCAATACATATATTACTGAAAACATTAGGACCAGAAAATACAACAGAAGTAGGCACATTTACAAATGGATATATGTACATGCCTCTTGCAAAATACGTTGAAAAATATGGACTTTACGATTTTGAAACCTCGTTCAATGCAATGTATGAAATAACGAAAAGGAATACTGCTGAATATGCCATTCGGCCCTTTCTTGAAACATACCATGAAGATACACTAAACATATTACAACAGTGGATTCATGACGAAAACAGCCACATTAGGAGATTAGTTTCTGAAGGTACAAGACCAAGGCTTCCTTGGGCTAAAAAAACAGGAGCTCTAAAAGGTGATTTTAAGTACAATTTACAGCTTCTTGAACCATTAATGAATGACCCTTCTAAATATGTTCAAAAATCTGTAGCCAATCATATTAACGATATTACGAAAGAAGATAAAGAACTCGTTTTTCAGTGGTTACAGCAATTACGTGATAAACAGCATCCTGTTAACGCTTGGATTATAAAACATGGGTTAAGAACGGTGATAAAAAGTGATGCTTTGCCAAAAGATTTTTCTTTTTAAGTATTTTAAAGAAAACCGCTTATGCTTCAAAAATGAAGTATAAGCGGTTTTCCTCTTTCAAACATTACCCTTGCCTTAAAATATTTTGAAACATTTTCAGCTTATTTCGTTCAAAGCTTTCTATAAGTTCTTTTCCAAATATCGTTATACTCTCTTCCCAAGGCTGGCCTAAATAGCCCCACTTAAAGTCTTTTTGAATGAAGAAGTAGTAATCTCCATTTGGAAATACAGGTATCATCCACTCATCAAATTCATTTCTTTCAAACTCTAAATGGGGATTCACCCAATAACACTCATGTTACCAATCTAGTGCCATGATATATTCATTCGATGCTGTAATTTCTTGAAAGGCTTGTAACGCTTTACTTTCCAGATCATTTATCGACTCTCCAAAGTAATGAGAAATATCATATGTAACAAAAGGACTTGGCACCATAAATGATGGAAATGTAGAAACACCTGGCGAAAACTCAAGCTCACTATATACCCTTTCCAAAATTCGCTCGTCCTCTTTGTCTGTAAACTCAATCCAATTCTCCATTAAACATCTACCTTTCCTTTATATTTTAAAGGAATTCCACTCGAAAATCCCGAATATATAAATAACAATTCTCACAAGGAGTAACGTTATATGAATCTATTCGAACACGAAACGTAAAACCGTTTCTCTTTAATAAGAGGTCCTCCGCTTTTTTTCTCATCATATCATCTATTAAAAAATAGGAGGACAAAATTATGAAACGTGATCCATTATTTTTAACTTTATTAGAAAGCGCAAATACAAATTTTATTGGCTGGGATTTTTCTTTCATTTCAGAAACAGGTCGAATGAAGAGCGAGCCATTACCATGGTCGTACGGCAGTACTGCTTTTCAGCTTATGCAACGTGCAGAATCAATGCTCGATATGGGTACTGGCGGCGGAGAGTTTTTATCTATGTTACAACCGTTCCCGTCAACTATATTGGCTACTGAGGGCTACGCTCCAAACGTGCCAATTGCTCGAAAGAAGTTAGAGCCTTTTGGAGTTACTGTTGTAGCGGTGAACGATGATACTGTTTTACCATTTCAAAATCGTCAATTTGATTTAATTATAAATCAACATGAATCGTATGCTGCTTCTGAGGTAAACAGAGTCCTTTCTCCAAGTGGCGTTTTTCTTACACAACAAGTTGGTGGTCTTGATTGCGCGGAACTTAATGCGCAGTTTGGCTCACCACTAAATAGCGAATTTGCAAGTTGGTCTCTCGAAACCGCATGCAGGGAGTTAAAGGAAAATGGATTTACTATTTTAGAAGAAAAAGAAGAGTTCCCCTTTCAACGCTTTTATGATATTGGCGCTATCGTCTATTATTTAAAAGCGATTCCGTGGCAAATTCCTGATTTTACTGTTGAAAGGTATTATGAGGATTTATATCGCATACATGAGAGCATCTTACAAAAAGGATATTTTGATGTGAAGCAACATCGATTTATGATTAAGGCGATTCGTGACTAACGGAACAAAAAGGAGGTGGCAAAGCCACCTCCTTTTTGTTCCGTTTACGTATATTCTCTACTCTTTCACCATAAGAAAAGTTATATCATACATATTACAATTATGACCAATGAATTGTATTTCTGAAGCATATAATCACCTCGCATATATAATGAAAGCAAAAACGTGATTTTTCACTATCCTCTTCTATTGAGAAACGAGTTGTTTTTCATATCGTTTGTTCGCATCATCTTCTGTCAAACATGCAGTTGTGTAATTAATAATATTCCGGTTATCGTAAGTGAATATATGTTTTAACTTATTTTCTTCTGTTAATACTATCGGTAAGTATTTTGGTAAATTGCTAACTACTCCTCTATTATCACCATCTAATATCCAATCAATTTCTTTCCATTCTAACAATCCTTCAGCCGTACGTAATGGTGTATTCATTTGCATTCCATCTGGCAAATCAGCAACGAACACATACATTCCTTCACTAGCCTGGGGCTCATCTTTACCTTTAAAAACAACAGTCCCTTTATACGTTACACTTGAAAGTTCTATGCCCGTTTCCTCAAACGTTTCTCTAATTATTCCATCGTATGGCGTTTCATTCTCTTCTATTTTCCCTCCGACACCATTCCACATCCCCATATTCGGCTTTTTATTTCTATTTAATAGCAGTATTTTATCGCTTTTTCTAATAAAGCAAATTGTGTATTTGTACATACGATCATTTCCTTTCATTTTCCACATGAGTTATTTGGCTTATTTTCAATTAAAAACACTCGCCTTATAATTCCTTACTACATAATATATAGTACAACTTTCATGCGTAAACACTTTACGTCAAACGAGAGAATCCTTTTTAGAAAGGAGAATTTAAAATCGATAATATAAGCAATGAATTTTTAAACCAATATTACAACAGCCTCGTGTGGTTAAACGATACACACTGGTTCGGGGTTCCAATCTGTAAACTTCCCTCTGATCTCTTTTTGTATCAAGAAATTATTTATGAATTAAAGCCCGATTTAATTATTGAATGCGGGACTTTTCACGGTGGTAGTGCACTGTATTTAGCTTCTATGTTAGATTTAATTGGAAAAGGTCACGTACTTACTATCGATATAACTCCGCAGCCAAATCGGCCATCACATAATCGGATTACGTATTTAACAGCATCTTCTGTTTCTGTGCAGGCCATCCAAACAATAGTAAGTATGCGCAAACCTGATGATGTGATTTTAGTTATTTTAGATTCTGATCATAGTAAAGAGCATGTATCCAAAGAACTCTTACTATATAAATCTATCGTCACTACTGGCAGTTATATGATTGTAGAAGATACCTCCATTAACGGAAATCCGCTTCTTCCCTATTGGGGTCCTGGCCCGATGGAAGCTGTGGAAGAGTTTTTAACTAAAAACAATAACTTCATAATCGACGAGTCTAAACATAAATTTTTCATATCATTTAATCCAAAAGGTTTTTTAAAGAAAATAAAGTGAAACTTTAATAAGTGGGGTTTTGCACATCCCCACTTATTCTATCATTTTCATTTTTGAAAAAGGATAATATACAAATTCCACCTTGCCAATTATGTTATCTTCTTCAATATATCCTAAGCCATTGCGACTATCTCTACTCACTTCGCGGTTATCTCCCATTACAAATAACTTATTTGGCGGAATTTTTGTCTTTTGAAAGTTATAAAACACTTGTGTGTTGTTAAATAAATCTTTGTTCGTATATGGTTCTTCTTGCTTTTTATCGTTCACATATACCTTTCCATTCGTTATGTTAATTACATCACCAGGAAGTCCTATTACACGTTTCACATAATATTTCGATTCATCCTCTTCCTTTATAATGACAATTTCTCCGTGCTGTAAATTAGAAAGACGTACTACTGCTTTATTTACAAATACGTAGTCTTCTTCATATAAAGTCGGCTGCATCGATTCGCCTTCCACTTTACATAAAGTAAAAGAATGGTAGCCTATTACCATCACAAATATAAATAGTATGTACTTTCCCCAGCCTCTCTTAATCTCCTTTTTCATATCCATTCCCACCTTATAAAGCGCTTTTTAACTCAAAAAATATATCACTGCACAATATGTTTCCATGCAGTGATACTATTTTTACTGTGCCTTGTTCGGTTGTTCTACTGGAATTGAATTTGTATTTGATCTATTTGTTTTTAATTCAAAATACGCATCCAAAATCTCTTTACCAATCGCAGAATTAATTCCTGATTTATCATCATTCACCCATGGTACAACAACTGAAAAAGCTACTTCCGGATCAGCATCATATGGTGCATAACCGGCAAGAGTTAAATTATAACATTTTTTTCGGTTGTTGTTCTCATCTCTTCCAATATCACTTTCTCCACCATATACTGTCTCAGCTGTTCCTGTTTTTCCCGCTGGTTTATATGGTAGACCTTTAAACGTTCCGGTACCTGTTCCGTCAGCTTCTTGAAAAACTCTTCTAAATCCTTCTTTTACATGATTAATGTACGAAGTGTCCATATCCAATCTATTTAATACAACTGGTTCAATCGACCGAACGACTTTTCCTACATCCTCTGGTCTATTCGGTTGCTCTCTAACTTCTTGTACAATTTGTGGTTTCATTCGGTAACCGCCATTTGCAATTGTGGAAATATATTGTGCAAGCTGAAGCGGCGTATATGTATCATACTGTCCAATCGCGTAATCAAGTAAAAATCCGGGTATGTTATCAGTTCTACCTATTTGACCGATTGATTCATTTGGCAGGTCAATACCAGTCGACACACCTAGGCCAAATTGTCTAAAATAGTAGCGCATTTTATTAAATGTTTCTTGTTTAATGTCTAATGGATTATTTGGGACATAATTAATGCCTGCCATTTTTAAAGCTGTATTAAACATATAAACGTTCGATGACACTTGTAAAGCTCTTAAATCATCAATATCCCCAAATTCTTTCCACGATTTCTTCGGCTTAGAACTTCCTTTAAAATACATTGGTGCATCAAAGAAATGTGTATACGGCTTAATCGCTTCTGTTTGATATCCAGCTAATAAAGTAGCCCCTTTTACAGTTGATCCTAACTCATAAGAACTTGTCATCGTTCCTAATGCATAATCTTCTATTTGCATACCGCCATCTTTATTTACAATTTTCTTTCCTGCCATTGATAAAATTTGACCGTTTTTCGGATTCATCATTACTACGAACGCACGATCCATCATCGGCTCTGCAGCATGAAAGGCTCGTAAATTCTTTTCAAGACTTCCCTCTACTCTTTTCTGCAAATCCATATCGACTGTTAACATTAAATTATTTCCACTTTTTCCTTCGGTCACTTTTTCTGTTCGAACAATCTTCCCTGCTTTATCCATAATATTTTTAGACTGTTCTTTCGTTCCATGTAGTGCATCTTCGTATTGTTTTTCGATGTAACTTTTACCAATACGGTCGTTTCGATTATAATCACGAACTAAATAATAATCTAATTGCTCTCTTGGCAACCCTTCATTTTCATTAGAAACGCTACCTAGTATAGAGCGCAGTATTTTATCATTTGGGTATTCACGTTCCCAATCTACTGTCGTATCTACCCCTGGTAAACTTGCCAACCTTTCACTAACGACAGCATATTCATTTTGACTTACATCTTTTTTAACGATTTGCGGTGTCATTTTATATCCTGCATTCATTTTGCTTTTAATTACTAATACTTCTATATCTTCCTTTGAAAGCTCATTTAATTCTTCTTGCGTAATTCTTTCCCGGCGCAGTTCTTCTACTTTTTTATCTAATTCTTTTCCTTCTATTTCTTGCTTTCTAAATTTACTCTCATCTTCTTTCGTTACTTTCGCTGCTGCCCGCTTTTCATTTAACTGCATCCAAAAATCTTTCTTATCTGTCTCCGTTAACTTATCCATGTCCTCTTGCGACATTTCAATTAGCTTGGCTAAATCTCTTGCTACTTGTAAAACTTCTTTCGAGTCTACTCCTCTCATTTTCGTATATGTAACGGTTCGCAATGGTTTATTATTTACAATAACGTGACCTTGCCGATCAAACATTTTCCCTCTAGGAACGGGAGTGCTTACCGTTACATCTTCCTTTTTGTTTACTTCATTTCTATACGTTTCTCCATCAATGATTTGTACTTTACCTAATTGAATTATAATAGCTGAAAATAAAAGAAAGACAATAAAAAATAGTACATTTAACCGAAATGGAATATGAGTCTTTTTCTTTTTCGATTGTTTTTTCTGCTCCTTTTTCTGTCTCATTTCGCTCCCTCGCTTCATTCTATTAACATTTCTACGCAAAATCATTATGTATCAAATTTATTTCTATGATATATATAGAATTTTATATTAATTACTAAAGAAATAAAAGATTTAATTTTCAGTTTTTTAATTTTATAACCTATTTATTACCATTCCCCTTCATACGTCATAACATGAATTTTATTCAAACAAAAAACTGAGGTGTTCTCTATACACCTCAGTTTTTCATAAAAATAATAACTTATTTAACCGACGATAACCCTTCAACAAACTCACCAATCTTATTTTGAAAAACAAAATCAAAGTTATATTCCTGTCCTGTTAACTCTTCATTTACTAAAATAGTTGTTGCTCCCACTTCCCTCTTTGCAATTTGCGGGAATGAAGCGACAGGCTGTACTTTTAGTGACGTTCCCATAACGATAAGCACATCTGTTTCATATAAACGTTTGATAGCATTTTGATATTGCGGCAATGTATCTCCGTATAAAACAACGTCTGGATTTAAAATGAAATTACACTTCTCACAACGCGGTACTTCATGATCAATCATATACTGTAAATCATATCCAGATTTACATTTTGGACAATGTGCTGTTTGAAGTGTTCCATGTAAATCAATGACATGCTTACTGCCACCTAATTGATGTAAACCGTCAATATTTTGCGTTAAAATCGTAATATCTTTCCCTTGTTCTTCTAGCGCAGCTAAAAAGCGATGGCCACGATTTGGTTTATATTGATGGATCGTATTAATTTGAAAAATTTCTTTATAATGCTTCCAAAATTCTTTCGGACTTCGGTTATAGTACCCTCTTGATAAGTACATCTCCACATTCGCATCAGCATACAATCCATTTGCTGAACGAAAATCTGGGATACCACTTTCCGTACTTGCACCTGCGCCTGTTAATACTGTAATTTTCTTCGCTTTTTCTAAAATTGAACGTACTTCTTCAAATTGTTGCACAAAAATCACCTCTATGTATTTTCCTATTCTTATTATACCAGTTGTTTACAGGAGGTGTTGTACGATTCGTTTTATTTAATGCGTCGTGCCCCCAACCTCTACAATATCTACCTCAACTATCGTCGTTACCTCAACTGCCAATTCTATCCCCTTACGAATAGTAGAAAGTGACATACTCGGTTGTCCTGGATAATTACTCGCTTGTTCTGGTAAGAACGGAATGTGAATGAATCCGCCTTTTATTTTCTTATCATGTTTCTCTAGTTCATGCATAAGTCCATAGAATAAGTGATTACAAACGAATGTACCTGCCGTTTGTGAAATAGATGACGGTATGCCTTCTTCGCGAAGTTTTTTTACAATTGCTTTCATCGGGAGTGTGGACCAATAGGCAGCCGGTCCTTCTTCTACAACCGGTACATCTACCGGCTGATTCCCTTCATTATCAGCAATTCTTGCATCATCAATATTAATTGCGACACGTTCTATCGTAATATCTGGTCTGCCCCCGGCTTGTCCAATGCATATAATAATTTCCGGCGCTAGTTCTTCTATATACTCTTTTAATACGCTTATTGATTTATGAAATACTGTTGGGACTTGTTTGCTTATTATCTTGTATTCTCCAATTGTTTTTTCATGCAAACCTTTTGCTACTTCCCAAGCTGGATTGATATTTTCTCCGCCAAACGGATCAAACCCTGTTAATAATACTGTTTTCATAGTTTTATCCTCCTAATTAGAAACGATATACAAGGCCGTACATAATAAACATATTTATGATAAAAATTGAAAGAGCAATTGGTACTTGTGCTTTAATAACCGCATTTTTATCCTTTAGCTCTAAAAGCATCGCAGGTACGATATTAAAGTTTGCTGCCATTGGTGTAAGCAGCGTTCCGCAATATCCAGCAAACATACCGAGTGCTGCCATAATTGCTGGGTTTCCGCCGTGCATTTGAACTATTAAAGGTAAGCCAATTCCGCCAGTAATAACAGCAAACGCTGCGAATGCATTTCCCATTACGACTGTAAATAGCATCATGCCTAAACAGTACGCCATAACAGCAACGAACGGATACTCTGTCGGTAACACTTGTCCGACTAAATCTGAAACAACTTGTCCAACGCCAGACTTCGCGAATATACCGCCAAGTGCTGCTAACATTTGTGGTAAAATTACAGCCCAGCCGACAGCTTGTAATAGTCTGCTTCCTTCTTGTACAGGCGTTGTTATTTTTGATTTTGTAATACGCATCGCCGCAACGAATGCGAGTAATGCACCAAGCGCTAATGCAACTAATGTTACTTTATCTGGATCAACAAGAGAGACATTACCCCATTTAATTTTCCCTAACGTCAACGTACCGATAATTGTAAAAATAGGAATTAAAAGTGCAGGCATAAAAATTTTATTTTTTAATTTCTCAGCATGTTTTACACGTTCTTGTACTGGAACTTCTTTCTCCTCTGATTTTGTTACTTTATTTAGTGAAGCTAAAACGACCATAGCGAGCACTATACAGCCAACGTAAAACGAAGGGATTACATTTCCGAATAAAAATGTAACTGCAAACAATGCCCAAAATAAACTAGAACCGAATCTGTTTGGATGTTCACGATCGAATGCGATACGAACAGCGATAAAAGCAACGATTATCCCTAATAGATAATAGATTGTATCCATTGTGATGATGTTCATATTAAATTGCCTCCTTCTCTTCTTTTCCTTCTGCCTTCATTGTTTTCTCTATATATTTATCAAACCTTCTAAATCTAATCCAGCTTACAATAAGTGCAGATATTGCAGTTGGAATGCCCCAAAGTGCCATATCCCATACTCCGACATGCATACCTACTGAATCGAAGAATCCTTTCATTAATAAAATAGCTCCAGTTGCGATGAAAATATCTTCTCCGAAAAACCAAGCTGTATTTTCAGCAGCCGCTGCGTTTGCTTTAATCTTTTCTCTTAATTTTTCAGGAAGTTTACCGTATTTACCTTGCGCGGCCCCTTCTGCCATCGGTGCAACGAGCGGTCTTACCGTTTGTGCATGCCCACCAATATTAAGCCCTAGTGCTGCTGATGATTCTCTTATCGTAAAATATGACATTAATACTCTTCCAGTTGTTGCTCCTTTTGATTTCGTTATAAGTGCTTCTGCTCTTTCTTTTAAACCGTAACGCTCTAAAATTCCGATTACCGGTAAAGTTAATATAATTGGCATAGACATATATCTATTTTCTATGAAAAATTTGCCGAACATGCTGATCACATCATAAAAACTTAATCCTGAAACCATACCAGTAACAATACCTGCAACCATAACTACTAAAAGTGTATTTAATCTAAATAAAAAGCCCACTGCAACAAGTAGTATCCCGATTAATTTAATCATTTCTAGCACTTCCTCTCATTTTTTATTTCGGTGCACAAATAGAAATCCCATTAAGTTCGAATGTTCTGTATATTCTTCCCGCAAATTGCACTGCTTTTTCCCCATCACCGTGTAAACAAATTGTTTGCACCTGAACTGCTACTTTCTCTCCATTGACCGCATTTACATGGCCTTCTTTCACCATTTGAAGCACTTGCTTTATCGCTTCGTCTTCATCTTTTATAAGCGCATTTTCTTCTGTACGGCTCGTTAACGTACCATCTTGCTTATATGTACGATCCGCAAAAGCCTCTTGTACGAGAGTTACATTGTATTTTTCTGCAGCCTGTATAAACGCCTCGCTATTTGCTAATCCGTAAAGTAATAGATTTGGGTTAATATGATAAATTGCCTTTACGATTGCATCTGCAATTTCCGGATTAGTTGCCGCCATATTATATAGAGCGCCATGCGGTTTCACATGATGCATCTCCCCACCAGCCACTTTTACAAACCCGTCTACTGCCCCAATTTGATATAAAACATAATCATATACTTCACTTGCTGAAACATTCATGTTTCTTCTACCAAATCCAATTAAATCTGGAAAACCAGGATGTGCCCCTATCGCTACGTTATGCTGCATTGCCTTTTCAACCGTCTTCCTCATTACAGACGGATCACCCGCATGAAAACCGCAAGCAACGTTTATAGAGGAAACGAACGGAAGAATTTCATCATCATTCCCCATTTTATAAGCGCCAAAACTTTCTCCTAAATCACAGTTTAAATCAATTGTAGTCACAATGTATTCCTCCTAATTTCAGCTTCGTAAAGCGATGAATTTCTTTAAGAGATTTATATTTACTTCTTGTTCTATGTACAATTGTTCCGCTTCTTCAAGCATAATTTTCTCAAAAGAAACATAGTCCCCCGGCTTTAGCTGGGCAAGAAGAGGTAAATCTACTGAAATGATATTTCCCATTCTCGGATAGCCACCTGTCGTTTGCCTATCTGCCATTAATATAATCGGCTGTCCACCATTAGGAACTTGAATGGTTCCAAATGTAACAGGACTCGATAAAATCTCTTTTTCTTCAATCCTATTTAAAACTTCTCCCTCAACCCTATAGCCCATACGGTCAGCATAATTAGATACCTTATACTCTTTCGTAAAAAATGCCTTTCTACTTTCTTCTGTAAATTGATCATATTCAAAGTCAGTTATGACACGAAGCTTTGGATGTTTCTTATACTTTGGTAGTACGCTGTTGCTAATTGCCCATTTCGTTTTTATTCTCGCATCTTTTTGTAAGTCTTGAATGAAACGACTCGCCATTTCTGGTTGTGCACCAATTTGGAAGTAGTTACCCTTTTTCAACATTCTTCCTTCTATACCGCCAATCGCAGCACGTATGTACGTACTTTTACTTCCCATTGTACGCTCAATATGGATGCCACCCGCAAAAGTTACATACGCTCTGCAACCACTTTTCACTTTTCCAAAACAAAGCATACTACCTTCTTCTGCTAAAATGGGCCGCCATAACGGGATACGTTCTCCATTCAATAACGGTTCCATATCTGCTCCGCCAATCGCAAGTAAAGTCGTTTTCTTTATTAACAACTTAGGTCCCATAATCGTCATTTCGAGTCCCGCTTCATTCTCTTCATTACCAACTAACATATTGATCATCCGAAGTGCACTTTGATCCATCGCCCCGCCAACTGGCACACCGTATTGTTGATAATGAGATCGTCCTAAATCTTGGACTGTTGTAAACATTCCTGCATGCAAAACTTCTACATCCATTCTTTAGCCCCCTCAAATGATACGTACTCTTCCTTCGTTATTGGGATAAATCGTAAATACATACCACTTTGAATATATGTTGGTATTTCTTCTTCTGGATTAAATAATGAAATAGGAGTTCGGCCGATAATATTCCATCCTCCTGGTGTTTCAAGCGGATATATACCTGTTTGATTTCCGCCAATACCTACTGAACCAGGAGAGATTTGTAACCGTGGTGTTTCTTTTCTAGGTGTTTCTAATTCTTTTGAAAGTCCTCCTAAATACGGGAACCCTGGTGTAAAACCTAGCATATATACAAAATATGTAGTTTCACTATGTATTCGAATCACATCTTCTACTTGTAAACCTTTATAATGCGCAACCTCTTCTAAATCAGGTCCATATTCTCCCCCGTAGCACACTGGTATAGAAATATGTTTCACATCCTGTTTCACTTCTTCTTTATAAGAATCACACAGCTCCTTTATATACTGGCGAACGTAATCATATGGCCTTTCACTTCTCTCATTTCTCTTCCATACTTCGTATACATTGTAGTAAACAGCTAATGAAGTAAACGACGGAACGCACTCAATCATTCCTGCAAACGGATGTTGCTGCAGTGCTTGAAATAACCGCTGTACTTTCTCATATATATCCATCTTAATTTCTTCACCAAATGTAACAATAATTGCTTGATCCCCTAACGCAGAAAATTTCATCCTACTCCCTCTTTCTATGCCAAAAAGCCGAGTTCTTTCGAAATGCGATGCGCTGTTTCTTTCACCTTCGCGATAAAATATGAAATGTTACTTTCGCTGTACTCAATTGCTAATCCCGAAATACTCATACCTGCTACAACCGTTCCATCACTTGCGAAAATGGGCGCTGCTATTGCGGCTGTATGATTTTCTAACTCAGAATAACTAATTGTGTAGCCTTCCTTTTTTGCCATTTGCAACACTTCTAGCAATTGTTCCTTATCCACAATTGTTCCATCTGCAAACTGTTTTAAATCCACTTCCTCTATGTATCTCCGTTTCTCTTCCTCAGAAAAATACGATAGTAAAATTCTCGGACATGCACCAGCATAAAGCGGTGCTCTTCTTCCAACCGCCGTATACACGCGTACTGGCTGAACACCTTCCATCTTTTCAACATAAATTGCGTCATTACCATCTTGAATTATTAAATTAACTGCCTGTCCTAAACTATCTCTAAGTTCTTTCATATAAGGAATTGCTATATTCCTTACTGATAATCGTTGTGAAACAAGTTGACCGAACCGTAAAAATACGACCCCTAAACGATATTTCCCCTTTTCGTTTTTTTGTAAAAACTCCATCTCTTCTAACGAGCCAATTAAACGATAAACAGATGTTTTCGGCATATTTGTAAGCTGAACCATCTCAGTTAAACTTAGCTCTTCATGCTCATAAAACAACTCTAAAATATCCATTGTCTTAACTGCCGTTTTATTTATACTCATTCTATCTCCCTTTCGTTCCGAATTACGGAACTTAAATTCCGTTTTTCGAAACAAACATATAATTTAAAATTATAAAATATTCTTTCAATTCTATCAATATTTTTTTCACGTACATAATCCGATATATTTTGTCCGCTATTAAAAAACAAAAATAATATGTGATTTATATAAAATGAAAGGCTCTTGGATGATTGAAAAAACTTTAACACGTGAAGAATGAACTATTAGTGAATGTAATTTATATTGGAGTGATTCGCTTCCTGACAGTGAATATAAAATTAACCCTAGAAATCACGACGGTTCAATTTCTAAAGTTCACATTGCTACAAAACTATTAGAATAAAAACTGCAATAAAAAAGTAAATATAAAGAGCATGTATTGATCAATACATGCTCTTCTCATAGTTATTCAAATTATTCTTTTTTAACATGATTGAATGTTCCTTCGTACAACTACCGAGTCTATTAGTTGTATATTACTTATTTTTCAAAATCGTTCTTTTAGCTTTTTTAATAATTCTACTAGTTGATTTTATGTCAGCATCCTTTTCCCATTCTTTACACAGGTTCATTACCCAATCCGGTTTAGTTTTACTTGCATCATTTAACCAGTTTCCAACCGAATCTTGTACATATTTTGATGGATCTGATTTAAGTAAATTAAGAATAGGAAGTGCTTTTTCAGGTTCTTGTTTTAATATTTCAATATGTTTACTCCATACACCTCGAGGACGAATAGATTCTACAGAGAACCTGCGAATATTCTCATCTTCACTTTTTGCCCATTCTACTAACAATTCCACACTTTCTTCTATATTTTGTGAAAGTTCTTCTCTAATAGACATCCAAGCAATTTCTCGAACACCAAAATGATGATCCGCCGCAAAAGGTCGAATGTATGTTAATGTATCTTTTAATGTGTCATTTGATTTTTTATTCATAAACGCTGCCCAACATCGTACACTATCTGAAATATGATTAGATAATTTTAACAGTACGTCTTCCTTGTTTCCATCATTCTCTTTGAGTATAATTTCATCCAATAAAGTCCCTGTTATTCGTATGACTTTCATTCCTGTTTCAACGTTCTGTTTTTCTAATTCAGCTACTATACATTCCAAACTATTCTTGAGTCCTATTGAAGGTAAGACATTTTTAAGTAGTTCAATATGATTTATAGCTAGCCATTCTGTTAGATTAACACTTTCTACTTTCCCTTGCTGTAGTAATTGTAAGACCTCTTTAGGAATTTCGTTTACTTTCCTGGCTCCTTTCCTGTTTAAGATAATTTCTGATTCTTTCTTTATCATTTAAATTCCCTCCTTGCAATACTATCTTCAAATAAACAGAGGCCATTTTGAAAAGTAATAATCAAAATGACCTCTGTCTTTCTTAATTGAACATTCAGTTTTACAAAAAAATGTAATTTAAATCCACCGGAAGAATATTTCTCCCATACTTTTTCTTTATAACGCTCTTACTTGTTCCAACGGCCAGAAAACAGCTTGTCCTTTTCCGACAATTTCATCTTCTGAAATAAAGCCAAACATGCGACCATCCTTAGAAACTTCACGATTATCCCCTAAAACAAATACTTGGCCTTCTGGCACTTTCGTTTTCCCTGTGATTTGTTCTAACGTAAAGTCTGGAGTTAATACACGGCCTACTGCTTTTTCTTTAAACTTTTTTAAATATGGTTCTTCCATCGCTTTTCCGTTTACATATAAAACATCATTTTTATACTCAACTGTATCGCCTGGCAAACCAATTACTCGTTTTACTAAATCGTATCCTTCTTTTCCGTGGAAGACGATAATATCAAAGCGATCTAATCCACTTATACTATAACCAATCTTATTCACGAGAACTCGTTCGTTATTTTTTAAAGTGGGCATCATTGATTCACCTTGTACTAAAGAAGGTGTAAATAAAACACCGCGAATAATAGCAATTAATACAAGGGTAAACCCTATCGTTTTAGCCCAAGAGAATAATTCTTTCTTCGTATTTTCCTTCATCGTTTCTCCTCTTTCTTAAGCACTTATTTTATTATTTCAACTAATTCTTGTACTAAATTAGGATCTATTTCAGAAAAACATGATTTTCCTTCTCTTACCGCTGTACCGACATGAGCTTGCGAAATTCCAGTTTCATCTAGCAATCGCTTTATATTTTCTTTCGTCACCCCAGCTCCAGCTACAAGCTGAATTTGACCATCGCTTACCTTTTGCATTTCTGTAAGCACCGGAATATTCTCTACTATATTTCCTTGTCCACCTGAAGTTAAAACGTGAGTCACTTTATGAAACTTCTTTAAAGTGTTCATTGCTTCTACTGGATTTTCTATATCATCTATCGCACGGTGGTACGTTACATTTATTCCATCTACAACAGATAGTAAGTTCGCTAATTTCCCTTCATCCACTTCATTTCGTTCATTTAATACACCTAATACAACACCAGCTACTCCTAATTTCTGAGCAACTACAATATCTTCTTTCATCATTTCAATTTCTTCTTCCGTATATGTAAAAGACTTCGCATGCGGACGAATCATAACATGAATTGGTATACTTACCGCTTCTACCGCTTTTTTTATAAAAGCATAACTCGGTGTTAAACCACCTTCTGTATAAGATGAAATTAATTCAATCCGCTTCCCGCCAGCACTTTCAATTCGTTTTACATCTTCTAAACATGTTGCAATAACCTCTAGCATGAGATGACCTCTTTTCGTGCTTTTTTCTTATTATAACATTAGTAAAAATAAGAAGCCTAGCTTTCTCCTTTAAAACTTAAAAAAGAAGAATGAAAAGAAAGATTTTTTTATTGCCAACAATTATTTGTGACATCCTATTATTCATGTACACTCCTACCATAATGAAAAAACCCGTCATTTTAACGGACTTTTCTAATTTCAAGCTTTTCTTTCCTCAGTTTTCATATCTATGCCTAATTGATCTTCCAATAACTTTACACCTTTCTTTGTAAGATGGACAGCTCGGTTCTTATCCGTTTTCGTAATCCATCCCTGTTCAAAAAGTAGTTTTGCAATTGCAGACCCTAACCAACCCGAAATATGGTAGCGCCGTTCACTCCAATCAAGGCAAGGTTTTGCAAATACCCTCCTTTTTGTATCTGCCTCATCAACATTTATTCCAAAATTCAGAAACCATTTCTTACCTTGTTCCGTTACAATGTATTCTCCATCCTCTAAAATTATAAATTGCCTATCTAGTAATTTTTCAGTTATCTCTACACCGAGTTTGCCTGCAAGATGATCATAACAAGTTCGAGCATAACGAATTTGTTTTAGTTGGCTTGATTGTTTTAAAGAGCGAACTTGAACTGTTGGTGCAATTGTCCCTAACTTTTCAAGCACTTCTGCAACTTCTTGATTAGCAAGTCGATAGTAACGATGTCTACCATGTTGTTCAACTGTAAGTAAATTCCCTTCTACTAATTTAGAAAGATGCGAACTAATTGTTGGATGTGACACTTTTGCCATATAAGCCAATTCACTAGCAGGTAGTGCCTGATTATTCATTAGACAATCTAAGATGATTGCTCTTGTAGGTTCAGCAATTAGTTTAGCTATATATGAGATATTCGGATATACATTCATATTTCGATGATACCCTAACTATTAAATTGATACAATTATTTTAAGTTTAATAGTAAAGGAGAATGTATTATGAATGCAATTGATCTTAGTATATTAAATTTAAAAGAAACGAGAAGGCGCTCAGAAAAATTATGGAATTCTCTTCCCGATAATTTTCTTAATTGGAAGCCTGATCCTGAGGCTATGTCCTTTGGTGAAATGATTCGTCACGTATGGAGCTCAACTTTTTACTATCATATGATTATAAAAAACAACGGTTCAATAAACGACATACGTATCCCGTATAATGACGAGCCAATTACTTGTGTAAAAAAAGAAATTGAATTGGCACAATCATACTTTACTGACTTCATAGAATATGTTCAATCAATAAGCATAGCCGAGCTAGATTCAAGGCTTATTGATAGAAGCGATGTTGGCTATCAACGATATTTAGGTGATATGCTATTACGAATTGCCTATCATGATGCGGTCCATACAGGTCAATTTTTACAATATTTACGAATGGTAAACTTAGAAAGACCATTAATTTGGGATTAAATACGAAAAATGTTTATACAGCCTCCAAACTGGCATTACAATAAGAATTTTTCAACAAGACACAATCAAAAAAACATGATAATCATTTATATTAAAAACCTACATCCCAACCAAGTACTTCATACACATAAAAAGCACGGGTTTGATTACTAATCAAACCCGTGCTTTCAAAACAACTATATTGTACATAGACAATAAAATTCAAGCTAAAAAACCTACGACCGAAACGCCGCATCCGCCAACATAGATAGTGTTGCATCATCCATCGGCGGATTGTGTAGTCCTGCTCTAACGTTTAAATAATAACGGTGAAGCGGATTTTTTTCTGATAAACTTTTTGCTCCTACGATGCGCATCGATTTATCCACTATGGATATCGCCGCATTTGTTACAGCATATTTCACGGCTGCTAATTCTTCTTGCAGTGATAGTTTATCTTCTGCCTCATCGTACTTTTTCGCAATTTGATATAAAAAGACACGAGCTTGCATAAGCTCAAGTTCTAATTCTCCAACTAATCTTCTAACATTCGGCAATAAACTAATAGAATGATTTAAACTATTTGGTTTGTATGATCCCGCAAATTGAACTGCATAATTTCTTGCTGATTGTGCAATTCCTAAATAACATGCTGGTATATGTAGCAACCAGCCAATACCCTTTTGTTTTACTTTTCCGCCCTTCACATCCGTAAAAAAGCGGCTTTCTATCTCTACATTTTGTAAGACAAGGTCGTGGCTAGCAGTCCCTCTCATTGCAACACTATCCCACGTTTCTTCAATAGATACACCGAGTGTATTTCTTGGAATGACAAACTCACCAACTTCTTCTTGGCCTTCAATACTCGCTGAAATAATAAAATAATTAAGTACTGGCGCCATCGTTGTAAAAGTTTTCCTTCCATTTATAACCCACTTCTCGCCTTGTTGAACCGCTATTGTTTCTGGTTTGCCGCCACGCGTCGGACTCCCTGTTTTCGGTTCTGTTGCTGCCCTGTTAAAGAGCACACCATTACATACTTCTTCGCAAAACCATTTGAACATCTCATCATTCCAAGAGCGATTTTCCGCTAGCTCTTTCACAATGCCAAGATGCCAGCCAATCGATAATGCAGTAGCTCCGCAGCCTTCCGCGATTTTCTCTTGAAATAAAACGAAGTCATATAAAGAAATCGCACTACCACCAAATTCCTTCGGTAACGTTAATTTCGTATATCCGATATCTTTCAAATCATTTATATTTTCATACGGAAATGATCCTAATTCACTTAGCTGATGCTCCCTTTCCATGAACTTCGGAATCAATTTATTTATTTTCTCAATAATTAAAGACTGTTCTTCTGTTTCAACAAATGAGAGTGCCATACTATAATCTCCTTTATCCCGCATTAACGGGCAGTAAAACTCCCACCTAAAAATTCAGGTGAAGCAAAGGAAGTTAGGTGGGAGATCAACTGCCCGTAAACGCCCGATTGGTTCAACTAATAATCAGTGAGAAACCCACCCACTGATTAAAGTTTCACTTTATGCTCGATTCATAAACCGTTCATTTTGTCATTATGATTATATGAAGCTACCTCTCTATTGTTTCACTATTCCGATAAAAATACAATGTTTTTGACTAATAAGAAAAGTTCCTATTTAACGATAGGTTCTTTTCTTATTAGTCTCCCTTTAATGCCTTTAACGGCAACGAGGTTACATATCCAATATACGAGAATAATTCTTTAAAGAAGAATGGTATTTCTGTATCTAACGTTTTATATGCTGATGTCGGCGTTGGTGAAGCATACGCTTCAATATTAATATGTTTTGCGATTCTCATTGCGCGTTTCATATGAAGTGGATCACTTACAATCGTGTATGTTTGTATGCCGTTCTCTATTCCAACTTGCTTCGCATTTTTTAAATTTTCTTCAGTGAAAAGGGATTTAGTTTCAATTAAAATATCTTCCTCTTTTACACCTTGTTTCATTGCATATACTCTTGCAGTACGTGCTTCCTCAAGTTCTGCCTCGAACTTTGTACCACCTGTAAAAATAATCTTTTTAATATTTCCGTTCCTATATAAAGAAATCGCATGATTAATTCTTTCTTTAAATACAGGAGATGGTTTTCCGTTCCATGAAGCTGCTCCTAGTACGATACCAGCATCCGTTTTCACGTCATCATTTGCTTTAAAACGATAACTCCAAATATCGTAAGCTGCATAACTTACATATAAAATAGCAGAACAAATCATTAGTAAAAATACTTGAAAGATTCGTCTTTTCTTACTCTTCTTATTTTCTTTCATTTGTAATTGCCTCCGTACATCATCCATACTTCTATAAAAAACATTTATATCAAATCGTTTTGTTTGAGTTTATTTAAAAGAAGGAACTTTACTTGTTATTTATGTATAAAAGGGTTTTCATTTAAAATTGAGGATTATCAATTCATTTTCATTTGCGGTTTTCATTACATTTTTTAAATTCATAAGTTTATTACCATACAACTACATTGTAACGAATTTTTTCTCAGAAGGGAACGATGAAACAAAAGGAATTAAAATAAAGTAGCATTTTGTAAGAAAAAAGGTATATTTTTCATGCCTCACGAACAATATACCTTTCAAAACACGAATTATAACTTTTCTTTATACAACTCTAATTTTTCTAACAATTGTTCTTTTACGCCTGGCCATTCACTCGAGATAATACTGTACACCACCGCATCTCTCACATAACCATTCGGTAATTTTCTTTCATTTCTAAGCACACCCTCTTTTATTGCGCCTAACCTTTCAATTGCTCGTTGTGCTTTTTCATTTCTTGCATCCGTCTTAATTTGCACTCTCAGCATATGCAATTTTTCAAAAGCATACTGAAGAAGCATATACTTACACTCTGTATTTATACTCGTACGTTGCACACTCGGATGATACCATGTTTGCCCTAACTCAACTGTCTTATCTTCTACTGAAATATTATATAAACGTGTACTTCCTACAATCTTATTCGACTGTTGATCTACGACTATGAAAGGTATTTGAGTACCTCTTCCGTAACCCTTTATCGCTTTTTGAACGTATTGTTGCATATCTTGCACACTATCCATTTTAGAGATTAAATACGCCCAAATATCCCGATTTCCTTCTACAATCGAAAACAAAGTTTCGACATCAGTATTATCCATTAACCGCAACTTTGCTCTTTCGTGAATAATTTCCATTTTTAAGCCCCCTTTGTTGTTACTATATCATATAAAATAAAAACGTTTTATAATAATAAAAGAATATAATTGAAAGAATCATTTTTCGAATATACTCTGCATATCTAGGGTGGGATAGATCATCGATAAACATTAATATCGCAATTATAAAAAAGAAAATTCTGGTAAATCCCAATAAATTCTATATAATAATAAACGGGAGGGGATAAAAATGCTAGATCAAATTACTTGGGGAACGCCAGGCAGCTTATTATGCTTAGGATTCTTTTTTGCAGGACTAGGAATCTTCTTGAGAAGCATTACGTCATATACGAAAAATAAATAAAAATACCCCGCTTTTAATCAAAAGAAGCCTTCCTTTTACAGAAGGCTTCTTTTGTTATAGATTTATCTTTTTAAAACTTTAAAGCAACAAATAAGCAATCGGTGTAATAATCAGTAACGTTAATATCGTTCTTTGTACATAGAGAATAATAAGTTCCGATACTTTTAACGGAATATCTGTCGATAATATACAAGGAATGGAAGCGGAGAAAAACAGTATAGATGATACGGAAACAACTGCAATGACAAACTTTGTCACAAGTGGTGCACTTACTACTAATAATGACGGTAAAAACATTTCTGCAATACCAACTGATGCAGCTTTAGCAGCTAAGTCTGCTTCCGGTAATTGTAATAGCCATGTAAACGGATAGAAAATATAACTGATCCAATCAAATATTGGCGTGAACTTCGCTAAGACGATACCAATTAATCCTACTGACATAATAGTTGGTAAAATTCCCATCGTCATAATAAATCCGTCTTTTAAATTCACTGCAATATTGTTCATTATGCTCGGTGCAGACTTTGATACTTCTAACGCATCCTCCCAAGCACGTTCTAGCATTTTTTCTTTATAAACAGGCTCTGGAAATCCTTCTTCTGTTACATATGTATCTGGTTTTCTACTAAGGGGCGGGATTCTTACGGTGATAGCAGTCACGATGAATGTTACAACAAGCGTAGTCCAAAAATAAACATTCCATAAATGCATAATATCTAATGTTTTTGCGATGATGATCATAAATGTAGCGGATACTGTAGAAAATCCTGTAGCGATAATTGCTGCTTCTTTTGTCGTATACTTTCCTTCTTTATACACACGATTCGTAATAAGAAGGGCAAGCGAATAACTTCCAACGAAGGAAGCAACTGCATCAATCGCCGATCTCCCTGGCGTATTCCATAATGGCCTCATAATCGGACGACAAAATGTACCGATAAATTCAAGCAATCCATATCCAACTAATAACGCTAAAAATGCCGAACCAATTGGAACGAGCAAACTTACTGATATGACTAGCTTCTCATACAAAAACGGCCCAACATCTGGCGCAAAGAACCAAGCTGGTCCTACTTTTAAACAATATAATATGCCAAAAACAACGCCAACTACTTTTAAAATAGAAAAACAAATGTCTACGATAGATGCATTCCATTTCTTCGTATAAAATGGATAAATCGCACCAATCGCCATAACAAACAATGCATAATAAGGTACTACGCCTGGAACGGAAGCCCTGATCCACGATACGATATGATCAATCATAATAGACGATGCACCGTTTATCGTAACAGGAACGAAAAACATAAACACTCCAACAAGACTAGCAAGTATAAACCGAAGAATAATCCCCTTCTCTCGCCCTGTCTTAATTACATTACTCTTTAATTCAATTTCACTCAAAATTCGACACCTCCTATTATCTAAATATTCTGTATAATAATGTTGTATTCCTTCTTTCCATTTCTACTATTTAATCATATGAAAAAGCCTATTTTAAAATAGGCTTTTCTATTACCTCTCATAATCATCCACAAGCACTTGAATGATACGATAAGATTCTTCTGCTACTTTTTCATTACTACCCCTATTCGCATCATATGTAATTAACGCCTTCCAAAGTGCCCATCCTCTCGCTCTATTCCACGTTTCTTCATCCATGCGTAATACTTCTTTAAATACATTTCTACTATTTTCATCAAAAAACGTCCAAGCCATCGCTGCATCACAAGCAGGATCTCCTACGCCTAAAATACCAAAATCAATTACAGCACAAAGTTTTCCATCTTTAACGAGTAAATTACCCGGCGCTACATCTCCATGCACCCAAACTGGTTCACGATCCCATGTTGAACTAAGTGCTAAATTCCAAAGATGCTTTAATAATGCCTCGTCAAAAACATCCTTATTATTTTCAATAGCAGCTCTCGCCTCTTCATCATATACCGATATAAGTCCGCCCCTGTAAAAATTATGTGCTCCAGCTAAAGGGCCGTTACTCGCATCAATAGATTGTAATTCTACTAAAAACGATCCTAAGTCCGCCGCAAATTCACTTAAGTCACGAACATTTTCTTTCGTAACTGTATCCCCTTCTATCCACTTATTAATAGACCAAGGCCATGGATACGCTTCAGACGAATTCCCTTTCGCAATCGGTGTAGAAATCGGTAAAGAAAGCCCCTTACTTAATATAGGGAGCCAACTATTTTCTTTCTCTACTTGCGGTGCATATGCCACATCACTTGGCAATCTTACACTCATCTCATCCCCTAAGTGAAACGTCCTATTATCATGCCCACTAAACTTTACAGGTTTCACTTCTAAATGGGCCCATTCAGGAAACTGTTCCTGTATTAACTTTTCAACTAAACTTACGTTAATTGGATGCATTCACATTCTCCTTTTCTTTTGAAACTTACTAAGCCCATCCGTACTCCCAACATATTCAAACTCATTTTTCTTATAAAAATCATTCAACGTACGATTATGCCCCACGCAATCTAACTTCAAATACTCTTTGTCATGTTGTACATTCTCTTCTATCCACTGTAAAATCCATTCTCCAATTCCGTTCCCCTTATACTTCCGTTTCACCGCAAATCTATGAATATATAATGAATTAGAAACTTCCTCTTTACCAAAAATATGTTCATCCCATTCATTTTGTTTAGGAGAAACTGTAACCGTACCAACTATTTCAGCTTCTTTCAGAACAACATATGTATATTTCTCTCTTATACATTCTAGTATTTCAGCCGTAGCTTCCTCTCCTAAAAGATACTGCCACTGATCCACTTCTTTATATTGTAGCCATTGTGCTACTTCTTTTAATAAAATGATAATACTATCACTTTCATTTTCAGTAGCAATTCGAATTGCATATTCTTTACTTATATTTCTCTCCATATTGCCGTTCCCCTTTCAAATTGCTACCATACTGACAAACGCGTTCTACCATCGTTTTCGTCTGTAACGTATTCAACATAAAAACCTTGATTCCGTGCGTTTTCATACATCAATTCAATCGCTTTTTGATCTTTCGCATAAATTTGTATGTATTGAGCATCCACCGCTAATACAACTACCTCACACTTGCTTTCCTTAAACTCTTCGTATGTTTCAATATCTATCGCTATTTCTCCTTTAGGATATGCTTTTAAATCTGCAAAAATAAGATAATATACGTTGTCTTTAACTAATTTTTTCAACGCTAACCCTTCCACTACACTTGGTTCTTCTGGAAATAATGCCTCATCCAATTCACCACGTGCTATTAAATAGGACTCTTCATTCCTCACTCGCCAATCAAATACAGCAATATCAATAGGCTTTAACACTTTCCAAAGTACATTGCTGTATTCATTTGGAATATCTACAAAAACCCCTCTTTTCATATGTCTGCTCCTAACTTATTCATTTTCGTTTCATACATTATATATCGAATTTAATTACTATATTTTGTCGATACATATGTACATCATAAAAAACCGCTCCACTACTAGCGAAACGGTTTCCTTCTGCTTACATTTAAATATTTCATTCAATTGTTTCACTGCGTTTTAAAATATTTTTTAATATCTTCACCACATCAGTCGTTCATTCTTAATGCTCACTTCGACTTCACGAAGTAATATAAAAACCATACCGCATGATTTTGTTCATCCGCAGCTATTCTCCGTAACAACTCTTTCAAATGTGCATCCGATGTCTCATCTGAAATTTCCAAATAAAAATCTACTGTCTTTTGTTCATCTTGTATAGCGAACTCTAATCCTTGTAAGTAGGTATTCGGACAGTCTTCGGTGATCTGTGGTTTCGGCTGCCTGCCAGTTAAGTTCGTATAAATTTGTACAAAGTTGTGGAAATGCTTTATTTCATCATTACGAATTTCAAGAATTTGTTTTTGTTCTACTTGATTTGGAGCCATATTCGCTAATTTTGCATAGCAGCTTATAGCGCTATACTCTCCATTTATAGCTTTTTCAATATCACTAATCAACTTATCATTTTGTCTATACCAATCATAATAATTCGGATTATACATCGTATCCCTCCATACTTTTAACATTTTATGCATTTAGAAATAGTAGGAGCCTGTATATATAACGGGACGGCTTTAGATTGAAAGTAAAGTTTAAGAAAAGGGTCTATTTTGCAAAGGAATTGCTTATTCATAAAGTGAAACTATAATCAGTGGGGATTTTACTACACGGCAAATAGCGGATAAAATATCACTATTTTTTGTACGCTGTTGCTATAAATTCGCGAATGAATCAGGTTTCCAACCAGATGTGGTGTTGAGATGCGAAGCTATTATGAATCCAGTCATATAACTAGGAGGTACCACTATGCCATCTTTATTTAAACCTATGGCCTTCCAGCTGAAAACCGAAAGACTTGAGCTTAGTATGTGGGAGGAATCCGATTCCGTTTGGCTGAGCAAATTAATTGGCGAACGTGGTGTGGACATTCCAGCCGTTGATTCCGTTCGTAGCTGGCTTATTGAGATGCGCAAAAAGGCAGACGAAAATGGCATTTCCCTTCTCACTATTCGGAGGAGAGACGAAGGCGATTTCATCGGATACTGCGGCTTAATTATCGGTCGTTCCACACTTGAAGAGCCGGAGATTGCATACGAGTTGTTTCGCAGCGCCCATGGTAAAGGTTATGCAACTGAGGCGGCATCCGTTGTACTGGACGCTGCGATTGCTACTGGGCGTCATAGACTTTGGTCGACTGTAGGCGCTTGGAATATCGCTTCCCTCCGGGTACTAGAAAAGATAGGATTTAAGCGTCATCACAGTACGTGGGATGATGAACGTGGTGAGATTGTTTGGAACGTACGCGATTTTTAAAGATTCCGACTTAATTCTAAACACTACACTTTTCAACAATCAGGCATTTACATTGAGAAAAAATCACAAACAAGCCGTTTCACTAATTAGTGAAACGGCTTGTTTTTAAGCGTTCAATTCTGTTTTATGCCCTTTTACTACAACTACACTACGTTTGAATGCAGTTGCTAATATAGTAACCATACTTACTATACCAATCCAAACGAGTACAGTAACAGGTGTATTCCAGCTTAACCCTTTTCCGAAGAAGAAGATTTCTCTTAGGCCTTCAATCATAAATTTCATTGGTAACCATGAGTAAACCCAGTCTTGATAAAACGGAGACAACATCTCAGGTGCTAACGATAATAACGGCGCCCCGAAGAATAGTAATAAAGCGAATAAACCGATTCCTTTTAGCCCAACTAATGAAAGTACCGCAGATATCATTAAGAAGAAACTAAAAGAAGTAATGGATAAGAATAGAGCTGTATCCGTGAAGTTCGAAATATTTAATCCTACCATCCCATCTGCAATCCATGTAAGACCAAATCCAATTACAAGTGTCGCAATAGCTCCTGTTACGATTTGTTTTACTTTTAACAGAAAGTTTTCTTTTCTTGAGCTTACTGGCATTTTACTAATCGCAATAAAAATAATCGCTGCACTAGCTAAACTTGCAATCCATAACGGCTGGAACAATGATATTGGTGAGTTACCGTTCGCACTATTTTTGCCAACCTCATTCACATTTTTCACGTTCTTTACAATAGGTGTTACTAATTTCGCAGCTTGATCTGTTGTTACAGTAGCTCCTTTTGCTTTCAACCCTTCTAATATTTGCGTACGGACATTATTGTTCATATTATCAACTACACCATTTAATATTTGCCCTGCCATAGTTGATGCAACCGTATTCATTCCTTGATTAATATATATTTCTATCTCTGGTGAAGATGGCTGTGGTGTTCGTAATGACGCTTGCTTTGCGCTAAATTCTTTCGGAATGACTAACGCTGCATAATACTCTTTATTATTTAACCCTTTTTGAACTGCTTCCTTATTTTTCACTTCTACCCACTTTACCGCAGGTTCTTCATCTGATTTCGATGATTTTTTCACCATATCAACAATTGTTTGCCCCATATTCATTTTCGATTGATTCGGAATTTCTATACCTTGATCCTCATTTACAATTGCAATTGGCAAGTTTTTCGGCTGCGGTTGAACAGTTGGAAATAACGTTAATGAAAAAACAAAAACAACAAGTAGTGCAATAACTGGTGATAACAATAAAAGTTTATTTTTAAACATCTTCTTTTCTCCTCCTTTAATTTGATTTATAATAATCAACAACGTGTTGTTTATTTATATTTTGAATTATATGTTCGAGTTGAACCTTATACAATAATCAAAAATCGTGAATGTGTCGGTTATAAGACACATTTTCTAAATGTGTTGAGTAAAATTAAGGAGGGACATGCTTTGCGCGATAGTAATTTAGATTTGCGTGTTGTTCGTACGAAAACTGCCATACGAAATGCATTGGTGGAGCTAATTGAAGAAAAGGGTTTTGACGCCATTACAGTGAAAGATATCACAACGAAAGCAAATATTAATCGCGGTACTTTTTATGCGCACTATCAAGATAAATTTGATTTAATGACAAAATGCCAAGAAGACATTATGTACGAGTTTTCTAACATTGCTAAACAGAAATTCCCGGAAGTTATTGCTGACCTTGGATCAAATCCTTCTCCAACAATGCCATTTATACTTATCACTTCTATTCTTGAATTTCTAAATGAAAATAGTGATTTTATGAAAGCTGTACTAAGTCCGAAAGGAGATTTATCTTTCCAAACAAAACTGAAAGACTTTATGTGGAAAACATTATTTGAAGATACGAATGGTCCTCTCATTAATAAGGAGAATTTACTTGTTCCAAGCGAATACTTAACTTCTTATATGGCATCTGCACATATAGGTGTCATCCAGCAATGGTTAAATAATGGACAAAAAGAAACACCTGAGGAGATTGCTCGCTTTTTATCAACTATTGCAGTTCATGGACCTTTTTATGCAGCTGGCTTAAAAAAATAAGCCAGCTTGCTTAGTAATTTCTATTATTTTATTAATAACTTGAAATTTATATTTCTGTAAAAAAAGCTGTTGAAAGGACTCCTCTTCAACAGCTTTTACATTATTAACGATATAAACGAACTGCACCTGCAGAATTATCATCTGCTTGTCCAACTACTTCAAATTTCAATCCAAATTTCGGTAATTTACGTCCTGCATCTGGGATTAAATCATTTATATACAATTTAGAATCATCAAACTTCGTTACACCTGGTAATCCTTTGTAATCATATGTTCCACGTGTTGGAGATACGACTTTCCATGCTGGCGTTTGGTTAAGGGAGAACGCAGCATCTGCGATTTGGAATCGTGTACTATTTTTAACAGTTGGTTTTCCGTTTAGCGTTCCAACAATTGCCTCTGGGTGAGAGTCAACAACTCCTAAGAAACCTTCACCTGGATGTAAACCAACCCAATTATCTGTAAAGCTAGAGTCTGCATACCATACTAGAAGACCTGTATTATACGGTACACCATTGCTATATTTTAACGCTTGATCAGCACCAGCATAGTTTCTCCACTCTAAATAGTAGTTATGCTTCTTCTTATCAAAGCCGTCTGCTACAACGAAACCATTTAATTTTAATTTCGTTTCGCCTTCTGCATCATCAGAGAACACAACATTTCCATCTACAGTTAATGTAGCATTATCAAAAGTAAAACCGGTCGGCGCTAAACCACCATCTGTAATGTATTCGAATACTAATTTTACTTTTTGACCTTTAAATTTGCTTAAGTCATATGACTTATCTACCCATTTACCATCTGTTGTGTCTAGACCATTTTTCACATTCTTTTCACCAATTCGATCCACTAACGTTTTCGTACCATCTTCTTTCACTGCATGTACTTCAAGGAAGTCATAATCCGTTTCAATTTCATACATTGATTTGTAATCAAACTTCGCATTTGTTGCATTTGTTAAATCAAACACTGGCGTTTCTAATGTTGTATGAAGGTTATCACCTTTTGTACTATAGTAGTACTTCTTACCGAATGCAGGCTGAATACCTTTCACCTCTTTATCTGGTAAGTTAACGCGAATCAGTCCAGGACGATTTGATTTCGTTACACTTTGATCTAAATACGTCGCATAGCCAATACCACGATTTAATTTATTATAGTCAACCTCTACAATATTGGCCCAGTTTCCACCTATGTTCTTTTGAAAGAACTCTTTGTTTTGCGGAGAAAAACTCGGTGGCGTTGTTCCTGCAATTTTACCAGCCCAGCTACCACCACTCATAACAGACCAGGAGTTAATTGGCTCACCTGCTCCTGTGTACTTCGTATCATACTCATCTGGAAGACCTAAATCATGACCAAATTCATGTGCGAATACACCAACCGCTCCGTCTTCTGGCTCAATTGTGTAGTCGTATGCTGCCATCTTACCGCCCCAGTTATCAACTTTTGCTTTTGTTCCTTCAATTGGATATGGTGTTCCAAGGTGCCAACGATGTGACCAAATTGCATCATCACCTAGTCTACCACCACCTCCATCTTGCCCAACTCCAGCGTGAATGACCATTAAGTGATCGATTAGACCATCTGGTTCATTTTTATTGCCATTACCATTATTGTCATATTGATCGTATTCGTCAAATTCAGATAAATCAATACCGCTTTCTACAGCCGCATTTAATGCCTCTTTTACAAAATCACGAGGTCCTTTCGGTCCCATATTATCATGACCGCCATCTCCTGCATCTGCGCCATAATCTGCCGCATTACCAGGAACTGTCAACCACTTTGTTACTGTGCCATCTACTGTATAACTACCACCAGATTGCTCTTCATAATATTGTTTAAATGTTGGTACTTTTGAACCATCAAAAAGTGTAAATGGCTCATTACCAAATAACATTTTTTGATAATGTTCTGGATTAAAATCATTTGAATACATATAACCTGGTACTTGATCAATATTGTTATGCTTAAAGTCAGCAAACTCTACTAGCAATACGAGAACTTTATCTTTACGAACATCACCGTTATATTGTTTTTGCTTCGCTGAAGTAGTTGGTACTTTGCCGTTTAATCCCCCTTTAACCGGCTCTTGTCCCGCTACTGGACCACTAGCAGGTTGATCTGCTTTTTCTTTCTCATCTGCTTTTGCATCTTTAACTTTTTTCAAAAAGTCAGCAGCTTCTCTCGTAACACTATCCCCTGCTGCTGGTTCTTTTCCCGCATTTTCTCCTTTTTTCTTCTCTACGTATTTTTCAACAGCTTTTAATGTGTCTTCTTTCGACGTAGATTCACTAATTACACCGCGTTTCTTGAGCGCATCTGCTAAACGCTCCTCTTGAATTAAATTTTCATCAATCGGACTTAAAGTTCCTCCATTAGACGGCGTTGCCGCATAAACAGATTGACCCCCATACCCAAATGTGCAACTAAGCACAGCTGCCGCCGCAAGCGTAGACAGCACTTTAAAAGGCTTTTTCTTCATCCCTATTCCTCCCCAATATAAAATACGATACAACGTTTATATAATAATGAAAATTCAGACAATTCACAAGATGTTGTCTGAATTTGTAATATTTTTGAAAATATTCTTTAGTTCAAATTGATATACATTCTGATTCAACAATGTTCCGTGTTAGTAATATCTGGATGAAAAATAAAGAGATCATCCACTATAATTAGTGATTGATCCCTTTATTATCTAAGGTGCAACTATAACACTTCAATATACCCTTCTGTTCCATGCACCCGAATTCGTTGCCCATCTTTTATTAATTTCGTAGCATTCTCTACTCCAACGACTGCTGGTAATCCATACTCACGTGCAATCACTGCTCCGTGCGTCATAAGCCCGCCGACTTCAGTGACTAACCCTTTTATAGAAACAAACAAAGGTGTCCAGCCAGGATCGGTAAATGCCGTAACTAATATATCTCCATCTTCCAAATTCGCGTCTTCCATATTTAAAATAACGCGTGCTCTCCCCTCAACCACTCCAGAAGAAACAGGCAAACCTACTATTGCTTCAGCTGGGAGATTTTCTCGGTTGTACTTACCTGTAATGATTTCTCCATCAGACGTGATAACACGCGGGGGTGTTAGTTTTTCATATAATTTGTACTCATTTTTTTGTTTATGAATAACCTCGTCATCTAGTTTATTCGTGCGGACGACTTCGTGAAGTTCTTCAAAAGTTAGATAGTATATATCTTCTATTTCATTAATAACGTTATTTTGCACAAGTTTCTCTGCTTCTTTCAGTAATGCCTGCTTATATATGAAATAACGATGAATCATGCCGTATTTCGGATATTCACGATAACCGATGAAATTGCGGATGTTACGAATCATTCTCTTCGTCTCTTCTACTTTTTGTTCCCCATCCGGCAAGTGCTGCAATCGCTCTAACAACTCTTCTTCTTTTTTCAAAGCTTCCTGCAGCCCTTCTGCAAACTTCCGTTTACTAGCACCATATTCAAAGTCTCTTATATGATTTAAAATCATCGGTATAATTGTAGCTGGCTGTTCACTCCAGCGCGTTTTCGTAATGTCGATTTCTCCGCTACATCTCATTCCATATTTATTTAGAAAAGCATCGATTGCATCTCGAGCTTTCTCCCCGCCTTTAAACTGAACTAATTCATCTAAAAAGCTATCATCTTCTACATGCTGTAAATACGCAATGACTTCTGGATACGGCCGAATCACATCTGCCACATCCAATAACGCTAGCCCCATTTCTGACGTAATATTATTTTGTACGGATTGAGAAAGCGTGTCTGCTGCGTTTTTTTCACCTAACCATTGTTCCATCTTTTCATTGATCCATGTCGAAGCATTCATACCTGCCATAATAATAGCTATACTTTGCGGACTAAATAATACTTTCTTTAATTGCTGAATGTCTTCTAAAATAAAATCAAGTACATCCACCCCTGATTTCGTTTGCATGTTTCGTTTTAACTCTTCTATTGATGATTGGCTATTCTTTATTAAATCCGTAACGATTTCTGGATCGTTTTCATGTTGTGGCTGCGAATTTGCAGGTGGCACACTTTTACTAAGATTCTTTTCTTTTTCATCATCCGATAACAATTTAATAAAATTCTCTCGCTCAATTACAGTCGTTAATGCATCTCGTATGAGCGGATCTGATTTGCCTAAAGTGTTGATTAAGTAATCTCTGCTAGCAGGTGAAGCTAATCTTTGCGTAGCATCAACAAATAGTCTTCCTCCAGCTTTACACATAGGTGCACTAGTCGTTAACAGGAAAAAAGATAAACCTAATGGTTTCATCGCATCCGTCATCATTTGCTGGTGACCAACCGATACATACACGTGATTTTCCCCATCATTTACTTCTGGAATTGGATATAAAGTCGTAATCGGCCTACTTTGGACTATATAAAATGTATCATCAACTAAGCACCATTCAATATCTTGTGGACAACCAAAATAAGCTTCGATTTGTCTTCCGATGCGTGCTAGTTGTAAAATTTGTTGTTCAGTAAGTGTTTGAACTTTTTGCTGATTAGGAGCAATTTTCTTTCTCACTGTTCCGCCTTCTTTTCGTCCATAGATGGCTAATTTTTTCGTTGCGATGACCTTTTCGACGATTTCGTCTTCTTTTACCCTATAATTATCGGCAGAAACCAATCCAGATACTAGCGCCTCGCCAAGTCCAAAGCTGGCATCGATTGATAACACCTTCCTATTCGAAGTAATCGGATCCGCAGTAAATAAAATCCCTGAAGCCTCAGGGAAAACCATTTTTTGAACGACAACACATATAGAAACTTGATTATGATCAAAACCGTTTTGCATTCGGTATATAACCGCTCGATCTGTAAATAAAGAAGCCCAGCATTTTTTAATATGCTGCAAAATGTTTTCTTTTCCAATAATATTTAAATACGTATCTTGTTGACCAGCAAACGAGGCATACGGTAAATCTTCAGCAGTAGCACTCGAACGCACTGCATACGCATGTTCATCGCCAAAGTGCGAAAGATAATGAGCTACTAATTCCACTACATCAACTGGAATTTCCACCGCCATAATGACTTCTCTAATCTTCTTACTAATTTCACCAATTTGATCTCGTTCCTCAATTTTTAGCATTGCTAATTGATTCAACAAAGTTTGAAACGCTTCATTTTTTCCGATGGCCTGTTCATACCCTACCGTTGTAACACAAAATCCTTCTGGCACTTGTATCCCTTGAATATTGGATAACTCCCCTAAATTCAATCCTTTTCCACCAACGAGAAAAAGCTGCGTTTTTTCTATTTCCTGAAAATCGAGAACGAAAGAACTCATTTGGCACCTCTCCTTACTATTCATGTGTTCTTGATTGTAACAGCAGTAAATGAGAAGAAACAGTCTATTTCGAACGTAAATTACATGATATAATTAAGTTAGGAAGATGTCATCACTTCTATTTCCCCCTCTAATTCACTTCAATTACATCACCAAACTTAAACAGTCTTTGATTATGAAAAGCATCTGTACAAGTAATCGTCTCATTTAATGGATTAATATCCACGACTGTTATGTAATTTTTATATAAATAGCCGTCTTTATAATATGTAAGTAAAACCTCTTCTTCACCTAAAAATGAAGTTAATAGCTTATTTTCAATCATTTCTTTTGCATCTTGCGTTACAATTGGACGCGAGGCTTTCGTTTGCTCCTTTATCATTTCTTTAATAACTGCAAATTGCTCTGGCATACTAGCAAACGGTTGCCACTTCACCATTCCTCTTCCTTTTGGCATGTTAGCATTCTTCACGATTTATGCCCTCCTAATAATGTGTTTCTATATCTTGCTGTTGCGACGCTTGTGTAGGAAATCCCTCGTAAAATACTGTTCTTACCAAACCGTGTTCGAATTTCGTCCATAACTTTCGTTAATCTCATTTCTTTTTCTCTTTGTACAATATTATCGAAAAGCGAAATTTGCTCTTCCCCTTCATTTATTAAATTGGTTAGCGAGATACTTATTGATCGAATTGGTTCTCCTGTATGTCTCTCGTATAAAAAATATGTACAAACATTATATATATCCATTGTTAAATTTGTTGCTCTATTTAACGTATGTGCCTTTTTTATTCCCCCGCCGTATTCCTTGCTATATCCAACCGAAAAATGAATTGTTTGCGCGCATTTCTTTTCTCTCCTCAACCTATAACAAATTTCTTCTATGTGCTCTAGTAAAATAACGATGAACTCTTCTATCGAATAATCACGTAATAATATTTGGCTTTTCGCTATAGATGTTGTTGCAGGAACGTATTTTTCTGCTATTCTGCTAAAATCAATCCCGTTACTGTGTAAATGTAATTCTTCTCCTATTACACCGAACGACTGCTTTAAATATTTCAAAGGGTACTGCGCTAACTCCCCTATTGTATGTATACCTTTTCGGTTCAATTTCATTTCCGTTTTATACGATATACCCCAAAATTTACTAAGCGGTCTAATGCCCCATAACTTCTCGGGTATATCGTCATACGTCCACTGCGCTATTCCATCTTTATTCTTTTTTGCTTCCACATCCATCGCAACTTTACTCAATAATAAATTAGGCCCTATACCAATCGTACTTTCAATCCGTGTGCGTTCATATATTTCTCGCTTGAACTTTAATGCGAACTCGCGCGGATTACTGGCAAACAAATGAATGCTTGCAGTCATATCCATAAAAAATTCATCGATACTATATTGATGAAAATCTTCCGGCGCGACATACTGCAAAGCTAAACCCGTTATGAAAGTTGAACACTTCATATACGTATGCATAATTGGATTCACAATAATAATATCTGGTCGCTTCGGTATTTCGTACAAACGAGCCATCTTCTTTATTCCTAACGCTTTTAATGGCGGTGTTGCCGCTAATACAATTGATCCGCTCTGATTCACATCCCCTACGACAGCCAATTTTGTATATCTTGGATCAAGTCCTTTTTTAATACATGATACACTCGCATAAAAGCTACGAAGATCTACACAAAGAATAATACGATTCGGTAAAAGAAAATAATCATACAAGGTAATCACTCCTAAATAAAGAACGTTTGTTCTCATTATATACGAACTCTTGTTCTTTTTGAAGGTATTTCTATGAAAATTTTGGTTAAAATAACCTTTACTAAATTCTAAGAAAACCTTAAAGAATTTCCCTCTGTATTCATAGGAATTGTTTTCTATACCGAAAAATATAAATAGATACAGGGAGAAACAACTAAATTCTTCGTGAATAGGTACGGTATTTTAGAACTCATTTTTTAGTAGTGTTTTTTTATAGAAAACAAAATATTATTGGTTATTTTCTCAACGTTGTTTTTCTAGTTTTATCATTCAAATTTAAATACATATTTATTTAATCTACATAAACTAAAAATATGTAAGTGCATACTTTATGAATTTTTTATAATAACATCTCGAACAGACTATCATAAATCGTAAGTTTAATAACTCGGATACATTAATCACCTCCAATAAAGTTCCGAATAGCCAAGTACTATAGCTTGTATTTCTTTTAAAATAAACATTCAAATCTCTAATTATATAATTTTGTACGAGAAAGGGATTGAATTTATGCACAATCTTAATTTCATTTGTGAACAATTTGCTACAATACTTAAAGGAAAAAGTAAAATAAGTCAAGGTGGTTGTTCGGTGTCTTTTCACCGCGATTTTAGCGTGCTTGTTCAAGGAAAACGGAGTACCAATGTAGTACCCGTCGGAGTAAGTTTTGAATCGTTGGATCAAAATGGTAATGCATTAAATTTAGGCGAAATCGCTGTTCTACAAGAAGAGATTCCTGCATTTATGCAATCAATTATACAACAAGGAATTATTGTCAGTGCTTTACATAATCACTGGCTGTACATGAATCCCTTAATTATGTATATTCATGTCCAATCGGTAGAGCCCCCATTACATTTTGCACAAAAGTTGGCGAATTCTTTTTTATCCTTAAGTAGCTATCCTATTGCTAATAATGAAGGGCAATGATTGGTGTTTGGAATAATTACATTTTCTATATGTGTAAACATAATAAAATCATTTCACTTTTTGCCAAAAAGTAAAAAAACTGCCTATCAAATTTTTAGATAGGCAGTTTTTGAATCTATTAAAATAAAGTACCCTACTATTTTATAAAATATTATTGCCTAAACAAAAAATACAGATTTTCAATTCACTGTGGCTTTCTTATCTCATATATTCCTCTAAAGTTAGTTTTTCCTTATATATTTTTTAGCAATTTCTCCTACATAGCGAATATACCAAGGCTCATACGCATAAACAGTCATATTTCTCTATTCTTTTGGATAACAAATGATATATCCTGCACGATGCGTATTTTCTTTCGGCCACTTCCCTTCCTTCGTCTTAGCACACCATAACTCTAATTCATTATTTGTATCTTTAACATCCATCGTTAAGCCTAGTTGATGTTCGATATGTCCCGTTTTTTCAAAAAAGCCCCCCTATACGTTCAGGATATCGACTTTTGTTTACTTCACTTTTTTTCGGCACTCTGCATCTATACAGTATATCCATTGACCACGGTAAGATTTATTTCAAACCCACAAAAAATAGATTACCTGCACATTAAGAAGTATAGCGTACAGGTAATCTATTTGTTTTTGAGATTAATAAAAAACTAATTTATTTTTTGAATTCTTCCATCAATAATAGACTGAATTGGTTCTTTTGATTTTTTTATATAATCTACTAATGCTTCAAAATCAGTTGGTCCTGTTTCAGCATCTTTACCGTTTCTAAAGGATACAAATCCATCTCCACCTGAAGCTAGAAATGCGTTCGCAACGACGCTGTAAGTTTTAGAAGGAATAATTTCTTCTCCATTTGTTAAGCGAATACTTGTTACTTTTTCTCCATTAGGCTTGTTCGCATCCCAAGTGTATTGGATCCCTGAAATTTGAAGCATTCTTGTTATATCTTTTTGCCATTGTTGATTTAAAATATCACGAATGTCTTGACCTGTTAAATTTACTTTTATTAATTGATTTCCGAATGGTTGAATACCATATATCTCTCCCCATGTAATATCACCAGCATCTAAGTCATTACGAATACCACCAGGATTCATAAGTGCAATTTGGGATTGCATTGTTGCACGCTGGGCATCAGCAACCAAATTTCCCAGAGTAGATTCACCAGCCGTATTGAGTTTGCGATCTAGTGGAGCAATAGACTTACCTACAACTTCATTAACAAGAGGTGCGATTTTTGCTTGATATTTCTCCATCTTCTTCTTTATTTTTTTATCAGGCTCCATGCCTTCATGGTAAGTTGTAACAATTTCTGCTTTTTTCTCAACAATATCTTGTGTCTTACGATCAATCTTTACATCAACATCAGCAAAAGCCATACCATATGAATTTGCTTGTACGACAAGTTTATTATTAACAGTTCCATTTACATAAGTGTGGCTATGCCCACCAAAAATAACATCGACTTCCGGATCAGTCTCATTTGCTAATCGGACGATATCACCATTTGTTACTCCGTTCCCATCTGTTGTACCTCCGTTATGTGCAAGAACAACGATAGATTTAACGCCTAGTTTTTTTAATTGCTTTACGGATTTGTTAATAGCTTCAACTTCATCTGTAATTTCTACATTCTTTAGCATAGTAGGCATAACAAGGTTAGGAACATCCGTTGTTACGACTCCGATAAAGCCAACAGGAACTCCTTGTACCTTTTTTATAGTGAATGGTGGTAAAAATAAACGACCGGTGGATTTATTATAGAAATTCGCAGCAACATATGGGAATTTTGCTCCTTTAAAATTACCTGTTTTCTCATGGTATCCACCATAAATAAGGCGATGCATTTCCTCAACACCTTCATCAAATTCATGATTTCCTATCGTTCCAACATCGAATTTCAAATCATTTAGAAATTCAATTGTAGGTTCGTCTTGTAATAATGCTGAAACAGGAGTACTTGCTCCAACAACATCTCCAGCATGTACCTTTAATGTATTTTGATTTTGTTTTTCACGATCACGTAAATAAGCCCCTAAGTACTCAATTCCCCCTGCATCTTTATTGTTAATTTTTTTTACAGTGTCTAGTTGCCCATGAAAATCGTTAATACCGAGCATTTGTACATCTATGTAGCGGTTTTGTTCTGTATTCGCTTGGATTGAAGGTGCAGCAAATACACTAGTAAAAGTAACTGTACTTAATGCTAAAGCAACTGGAATGATTTTTTTCAACATAAAATTTCTCTCCCCTAATTAAAATCTGACATAATACGATGTTATTTTAATATATTAAGAGAATTATTTCCATAAAAATTCTACCAATTATAAAAATTAATAAGATTTTATTGTTTTCTGACAAGATATTTCTTCCTCAAAAAAATGTACATTTTTTTGTTTTGAGGATTATTCAAAATATTATCTTGATAGTAATATAACAATACTTCTAAGAAATCTAAAAAACTCTAATCAATACATTTTAGCTGTTAAGAAGAATATTCAATCCAAAATTAATGGATATTTATCAGCCTAACATCTCAATATCACCATTTAAAAAGATGCTCCTGGATTTATCCAAGAGCATCTTTTTTTAGATTTATTTTTACTTGTTTATAATTTATCAATTAACAATTATATAGTTGTAATCAGTCCTTTAAAAATAATAGGAGTGCTTCATTAAATTCTTTAGCATGCGTTGCATTTAGCCCATGTGGACCGCCCTGTATTAAAGCGAGTTTACTACCAGGAATGGCATCATATGTACGTTTTCCACTTAATTCAAAAGGTACAGTTGCATCAGAGTCACCGTGAATAATAAGAGTAGGTATATTAAACTTCTCCAAGTCTTTTCTAAAATCTGTCTTACTAAAGGCGGTAATACAATCAAGCGTTCCTTTAGGTGATGCACTGGCTGCAATATCCCAATTATATAAACGGAATGGTTCACTAACTAAATCTGTTCGATTACCAGCCGCGAAAAATCCCTTAGTAAATTCATCAAGAAATGCAAGGCGGTCATTTATCACACCACTTTTGAATGCTTCAATTGTAGCATCATCTAATGCCCCTTCAGGATGATCCTCTGATTTGTATAAATATGGAGGAACTGCTCCAGCAAAAACAGCCTTTTCAATACGATCTGTTCCATACGTACTAATGTACCGGGCTACCTCGCCTCCCCCCATAGAAAAACCAACAAGTGTGACATTTTGAAGCTCTAAATGTTCTAATAGTTGATGTAAATCAGAAGTAAAGGTATCATATTCATACCCTTCCCACGGCTGAGATGATTTTCCAAATCCTCGTCGATCATACGTTATAACTCTATATCCAGCCTCAACAAGAGCTGGAACTTGGTATTCCCAAGATCGACCACTTAACGGCCAACCATGAATTAGTACAACTGGTTTTCCTGTGCCATGATCCTCAAAATATATCTCAATTGGTGCTTGATTTTCGGTTCCTACAGTAATTTTCGCCATGCTTCTACCTCCAAAAAATATTCTAATATGTATCCTTTTCTTCAATACTCCGGATGAATGTCATAACCTATTCATGCACGTTTATGTTGTGAAATCTAAGTATGAAACTCTATTGTTCCAACGCATTCATTTTCTCCTTTTGGAACAATCCCCCCTCTAATACCTTTTTCATCATAAAATAATTACTGAACATTACTCATATTCAATTGTAATAACAAAAATAGGTGACTATCAATATTGTTCTATCTATAGGATGTATAGGTAAAACCAATCTATTTTATAGTGAAAACAACTATAGTTACGACCTATACGAATTATAGATAATTTAGAATTGATTAACGAATCAGTTTTAAAATACTATAAATTTGTATAGCACTTCATGTTCTGTGAATGCTGCTATAACCAATATTATTGGTCAGCTTAGTTATAAACGAAGAAACTTATGATAGTATTCGACTATTTAAACTTTCTTCGATTACTTAATTTTTAGGAGGAATACATAATGACTGATCTCTATTCTCGTATTAACAAAGATGATGCTGTCGTTCTTTTAGTAGATCATCAAACTGGTCTTATGTCCGGACTAGTACGTGACTATGGTGTTGATGAATTCAAGAACAATGTTTTAGCTCTTGCTCATACTGCTAAGTTTTTTGATTTACCAGTTATTTTAACAACAAGTTTTGAAAACGGGCCTAATGGACCTTTAATGCAAGAATTGGTTGATCTCTTTCCTCATGCACCAAAAATAGCTCGACCTGGACAAATTAACGCATGGGATAATGATGATTTTGTAAAAGCAATCGAAGAAACTGGAAAAAAGCAACTTATCATCGCGGGCGTAGTTACGGACGTTTGTGTTGCTTTCCCTGCACTTTCCGCTATAAAAGCTGGATATGAAGTATTTGCTGTTACTGATGCTTCAGGAACTTTCAGTAAACAAGTTGCAGATGCTGCAAATACTCGTATGGCACATAGTGGTGTGCAACTTATGAACTGGTTTAGCGTAGCTTGCGAATTACAACGCGATTGGCGCAACGATGTCGAAGGTTTTGGCAATTTGCTTGCTAGCAATCTTCCAGGCTATCAAAATATAATTGGAAGCTATAGGGGAGCTCAGCGAGATCTTAGTAAACAAAATGCATAATAGCTTTTCTTTCAAAAAACTAGATAGTATACATTTAGTGCTGATTAAATCAGCACTCTCTTTTAAATTAAAAGGTATAGCAAATATTTTATTTTTACGATTACAGGTTTAATTAACAGAAAATATATTTTTTCAATAATATTAATTTTAAACAATTAAAAAAGGAGCTGTTTATTATGAGTAATTTAGAATTGTTAAATCCGGAGAACAGTGCATTAATTTTAATTGATTTTCAACCTCAAATGACTTTTGGAGTTGCAAGTATTGATAGACAAACATTGATTAATAACGTTATGCTGCTTGCTAAATCAGCAAAAACTTTTAACGTACCTACTATTCTTACTACAGTTGAAACACGCAGCTTTTCTGGTTATTTTTGGCCACAAATTCTTGATATATTCCCAAACCATGAAATTATAGAACGTAGTTCAATGAACTCTTGGGAAGATCCGAAATTTGTTGAGGCAGTTAAAGCAACCGGTAGAAAGAAATTAATATTTGCAGCACTTTGGACTGAAGTTTGCCTTGCATTCCCTGTGCTTGAAGCAATTAAAGCTGGCTATGAGGTGTATGCAGTTGATGATGCTTCAGGTGGTACTAGTTTGACAGCACATAACGCTGCTATGCGTCGTGTAGAACAAGCTGGTGCAATTCCAGTGACAGCAATTCAAGTTTTACTTGAATACCAACGTGACTGGGCACACAAAGACACTTATGATGCTGTAATGGAGATTGTAAAGGAACACACTGGTGCTTATGGTCAAGGTGTAGAATACGCATATACTATGGTGCATGGCGCGCTTCCAAGCAGGAAAATATGAAACAAGAAGGAGTAGCTGTCGAAGAGACTTATACAGGGAACACGATGGATGCTGGCAATCCAGTAACAACGATTGTTACATGGGAAATTCAAGAAGGTAGAGAAAAACAGTTTGAAACATGGAGACATGAAATTGAGGCTGCGGCTACTAAATTCCCAGGACATTTAGGTGTAAATCTAATAGTCCCAAGTAACGAATCCAGAGAGTATACTGTTATTTTTCGCTTTGATACGTATGAGCATCTACGTGCTTGGCAAGAATCAGATGTTCGCCGGGATTTGTTAAAAACGGCCGAGCAATTTCAAGCCACTAATCCAACTTATAAAACTGAAAGCAGTTTGGCTTATTGGTTTGTTACTCCGAAAACGCCAGTTCCACCTCCAAAATGGAAAATGTCTATCGTTACCCTTCTGGGTGTATGGCCTCTTAGCATGTTAGTTCCTAAAGTGATAGGACCTATTATAAAACATATGAATCCTATTATGTCAGCTTTTTTTGTTTCTGTATGTATAGTGTCCTTGCTATCATGGGTAGTCATGCCGATTTTCGGTAAATTATTTCATCCATGGTTACAAAATAATAGAAAGTAGACGAGGTGTGAACATGAATTTACCGGATATGATCTTATATAACGGAAAAATTACTACCCTTGACCCTTCTCAGCCTGAGGTATCTGCTATCGCCATAACTGATGGTTTAGTCACTGCAGTAGGTGGAGATGAGATTCTTAATAGTGCCACGGAAAAAACAAAAAAAATAGACCTAAAAAGAAAGAGAGCTATTCCAGGCCTGAATGACTCTCATATACACGTTATTCGTGGTGGTCTGCATTATAATATGGAATTACGTTGGGAAGGCGTGCCATCACTTTTTATTGCTCTAGAAATGCTCAAAGAACAGGCAAGGCGTACACCTGCTCCTCAGTGGGTAAGAGTAGTTGGAGGTTGGTCTGAATTTCAATTTAAAGAGAGACGGATGCCAACATTAGAAGAGATTAATGCTGTTTCTGAAGACACGCCTGTCTTTGTGCTACATCTTTACGATAGAGCACTTGTAAATCGTGCAGGGCTACGTGCACTGGGATACACGAAAGATACCCCAGACCCTCCAGGCTGTTTAATTCAGCGGGATAAAAGAGGTAATCCAACGGGCCTTTTAATTGCTAACCCTAACGCTTCTATTCTTTATTCAAGTTTGGGTAAAGCTCCAGTACTTAATCTTGACGACCAGATTAACTCAACTCGTCATTTTATGCGTGAATTAAATAGATTAGGTATTACAAGCGCCATCGACGCAGGTGGTGGCTTCCAAAATTACCCTGATGACTACAAAGTTGTTGAACATTTAGCCGAGAAGGAACAATTAACTTTGCGTATTGCTTATAATCTATTTACGCAAAATCCTAATCATGAATATGAAGACTTTGCTTCATGGGCAAAAATTGTTTCTCCTGGTCAAGGAAATGATAAGTATAAAATGAATGGTGCCGGAGAAATGTTAGTATTCTCGGCAGCCGATTTTGAAAAATTTCAAATGCCACGGCCCGAACTAGCTACAGTAATGGAAGCCGACTTAAAGAAAGTAATTTCTCTATTGGTGGAAAACCGTTGGCCATTCCGTTTACATGCAACTTATGACGAGTCAATCACACGTTTCTTAAATGTATTTGAGGAAGTTAACAGAGAAATTCCTTTTAATGGGCTACGCTGGTGGTTTGATCATGCAGAAACAATCTCAGATCGTAGTATGGAACGTGTTAAGGCTTTAAATGGCGGTATTGCCATCCAAGACCGCATGGCTTTTCAAGGTGAATACTTTGTTGACTTATACGGAAAGGAAGCTGCAAAGCATACTCCTCCGATTTATCGTATGTTAGATCTTGGTATACCTGTTGGCGCCGGTAGTGATGCAACCAGGGTTTCCAGCTATAACCCTTGGGTCGCTCTTTACTGGATGGTTGCCGGAAAAACCATTGGTGGTCTTTCCATATACGATGAAAAAAATAAACTTGATAGAAAAGTAGCCCTGGAATTATATTCAAAAGGAAGTGCGTGGTTCTCTGGTGATGAAGGTAAAAAGGGAACCCTTGCAGTAGGTCAGTTTGCTGATATTGCTGTATTGTCTTCTGACTACTTTACTGTGCCAGAAGAAGAAATCAAAGACCTTGAATCATTACTCACCATTATGGGTGGGCAGGTTGTTTATGGAAATGATGAATTTAAAAATTTATCACCTGAATTGCCGCCAGCATCACCTGATTGGTCACCGACGGGCGTTTATGGTTATGGTGGTGCTAACCTAGCAAACACTATACTTTCTCACGATTCCCATGATAACAAGTTACATAGTTGTAGTAACCCTCTCCATCAACACACTCATACCGTAATAGGAAAAGATGGAACTAAATGGGGGATTGGTTGTACTTGCTTTGCTTTCTAAATCAAAACCACCGGTATAATGCCGGTGGTTTTCTTTCTACAATAAGGATATGTAGATTCAAAATAGCAGTGTATATCCCCATATGGAATCTGTTACTATGCGATAAGACCAAAGAATTGATTGATTAACTTAACTTGTTTTTGATAGCCTTCTCTCCTTGTAAAGTCCGTCCTTTTTTCCTTAATTAAAAGTCAGCGGTATCCCCTTTTGATCGACTACACCATACATATAAATCCACTACCCTTTGACTTTAATATAGGTCTCATCTCAAGACGTATAGATTTTTTCAATTGTTACACTAAAATCATTATTATACTAATACCTTTTGAGGATTATTTAACTTCTGCATAAAGATACGTGCTGCAAAACTTAAAAATTTATCATCAAAATGAATAAGATTAATATCTTGCCTTGGTGTTGGATCAGTAATACGAACTATGCTCAAAGTATCATTATTAACAAAATCAACTAGTGAAAGAGGTATTATGGCAACCCCATGACCATTGTATACAAGACTCAATAGAGAAATAGAAGATTTTGTTTCTATATTTGCTTCAGATAAAGATAACCCTAAACTCTCACAATATATTTTAATAGATTCACGACAACTACATGAAACCATTATTCTACTCAGTCCTACTAATTCTCGAAAAGAAACAAATGGTTTTTCATCCAAAGGATGGTTTTTTGGAATGACAAGGACAAGCTCTTCGCTATACAAAAGGGTGCTTGTTAATGTGTCTGGAATTTGAGCACTACGTGTAATCCCTATATCAATATTTTTGTTAACGATTTGATTTACAGCAACTTCGGACTCTATAATTTTTACAACGATGTTAGGATACTGTTGTTGAAACTTCATAATATAAGGTGTTAAATAAGTGAGATCCTCTAATAAACCTCCTATAGTAATCACACCTCTTTTTACACCCTTTAATTCAAAAATTTCATTATAAACGTCATCAAATTGTTGCATGATAAATTTTCCTTTATCAAATAGCAGCTTACCCGCTTCTGTCATTTTGATACCTCTTCCAACTCGATGAAACAATGGTGTATCAAGTTCACCTTCTAACACACGGATTTGTTGGCTTAAAGTCGGCTGTGAAATACCTAGAACTTCCGCAGCTTTAGTAAAACTATTATTATTACAAACTTGAATAAAATACTCTAAATGACGTAATTCCATTCTTGATACCCACTCTCCGCTTTATGAAAGATTTATAATGAAAAGGACAATATGTATACGTTAACAGAACAACTATCTTTCCTACTATATCAATTGCAATTACATAATTTCTTTATTTTGTACTACAATACATTTACTACTATTTATTGATTTTCCCTCCTATTTATTTAATTTATATTTAATTAGGATATTACTAAACAGAAATAACCTCTAAAAACTTACAATTTCTGTGCATAATATCCTAACTTTTTCAACTGTTTAATTATCATTTTTTCTCAATATAGTCCAAACTACCAAATATTTTCCGAATCCCCTCTTTATGCTGAGGAAAAATTAGTGTCACCAATTCAATACTTTCTGAAGTAATTGATGCATACGTGATACTACTACTTGCAAGTAATATTTTGGTCTCCAATTTTTTTATAGGCTGATCAGCTTTACTGTATTGTATAGTAGCTCAAGCACTGCAAATTCAGTTGAATTAAGTCCATAAATTTTTATATCCTTTTCAATACGTTTAGTGATTAACTGTAATTCCCTTGATAATATAACAAATAACTTTAAAGATAAGCTCTCATCGTTAATCACGCTCATAATTACCAATCCTTTACAACTTATCTTGAATTCGAGATTCATTATATTATCGTCAAAATATTATGTCAATCATTCATTTTAGCTTTATCAAGCCACTTATAATTTATTTCTCAACATAAGATATATGGAATTAGAAGAGAACAATTGTTACTATATAATCTTCATGGTATCTTTCCTCCTTTAGATTTTTTATTTAGTTGTTATGTAATATGTAATACACCTATTTTAAAGATGTTAAATCTAAATTTTCAAAATTTTAACACAATAAGTTATTCATGTTTTTAATATCAAAGAAATGTCACAAGAACTTTGCTTTGATAAAAGCGCTACAAATAACGATTTGTTTGGAAGGCAAGCCCATTGTTTTATAGAAATCATAGAAAAATAAAAAAGCACTCCTTTTCAAAGAGTGCTTTAAAAAAACATATAACCTAATAAAAATATTTCTATTTTGATTACGGAAAGAAAGTCTTTATTAAAACATATGGTTGCTAATTTAATTGCGATTTGCCTTGCACCCAAGCAGCAATATCATTTATAACATACTCAGGGATATTAGCAGGACTATAATATTCATCTGGCTTACTTATTTCCCCATCACCCTCTGTAAAGAAATGATTTAACTTTGGATATAGTCGATAATCAACGTTATCTCGTTCTTTTAATTGTTCTTTCCAAAGAGGGATTTCGATTTTTGATTGAACTTGATAGTCTCTTTCTCCTTGAATAATAAGAAGCGGTATCTTTTGTTCTTTTGACATTTCTGCCGCTTTAATTTTACGGATAGAATCCCAAAATACTGCTGATCCTAAGTAAAAATCTTTTGGGGGATTCTGACCAGAGAAATTGGGATCATTTAATAATTCAAATTGCGATTTGTAGAATTTATATTGATCCAGGTTCATTGCTCCAATAGAGAAAAGGTACTCAAATTGATCTAAAACAACGTCTTGGATCGTACGAGCTGGCCCTCCCATTACAATTGCCCCAGCAATATTTTTATTTTGGTCTTTTTCAATCATTTTCGGAAGCATCATTCCACCTTGACTATGACCAAGAATATATATTTGATTCTTATTTATTAAAGGCTCATTTTTAAGAAATTGAGTTACAAGAAGAGCATCATCTGTTGTCTCTTTATCAACTGTATAAAAGGGACTGAATTGTGTTTTTAACCCATGTTCATAAGTTCTTTTATTATAGCGAAGGACAGCAATTCCCTTCGATGCAAGACCTTCAGCTAAATCGCGAAATGGTTTTAAAGCAAACGCTGTTTCATCCTGATCAGTTGCTCCTGATCCTTGAACAAGAATAACCGCTGGAAAAGGACCCTTTCCTTTTGGAACCGACAATGTTCCTGGTAATGGAAATGCACCACTTCCAACTACTACTTCTTTATCAATAAATGATTCAGGCTTACTATATGATGGACGCTCTGCAACAGGACTAAACGACATGCTGAGTTGAAAATCGTCTATTTTTCCAGATGGATCTAGTTTAATTAGTAAAGGTACAGTCATTTTTTCAAAAACTAATTGAATCTCCACATTTGTATGAACAGGATTTGTCTCTTTTTGTGTAACCTCTCCAATTTCTATAAAAGAACCTGCTTGTAATTGCACTGGGAGTCCCTCCCAATAGCTCTTCAGCCATTCTTCGGATATTATTTTCTGTAATGACCTTGAGGTTAAATCAAATGCAGATTTATAATCTTCACTATTCATATGGCGAATAAATGAAAGAGTAGTAGATATAATAGGATTTTCCTCATCACTATTGTCTACTTTTTTTATAGTTGTGTTTGCTTCCTTTAATTTCGAAATAAATTGATGGTTAAACGGATAATTATATGTATCAGGATATAAGCTTGTTTTCAATACTTCCGTATTCCGTCCCTCATACAAACTTGAAGAACTCGTAAAATTTTCAGGTAAAATTACTTCCTCCGCATATGAGACTGAGGGAATTGTTATTGAAAAAATTGCACTAACAAGTAATAACTTATTACTTGTTCTTCTTTTCTTACCCATAATTATTGATTCTCCCTTCAAAATTAAAAATTTCTAATACAATATGCCAACTATAAGGAAAATAAAAATTATCAAAGAGATTAATAATCTATTTTACGATCCCCCCTAACTAGTTAAAAATCTATCATTAACAAACTTCAATAAAAAATGCCTTCCCCCTCTTTTTTTATCATTGGATTTTTCAGTGCCATAGAAGCACAGCCCTGCATTGCATGTAACTGCCCCATGGGATTCTCTATTCCAAAAGAAAGCAGCCCCCCACAAGATACTTTATTTAATTGTTATCACTCTAATTTATTTAGATAATTCTCTTATTACTGTAAGATACATTTATTCTAAATCCTAAAACACACTTATTTCTTGATAGGTTCTTAAGAAATATCAAAAAAGAAAGAAAAAAGTTATTTGGTTATTCATTCCGTAAGCTTAATGCTCAAGTTAGTTTTTTTCACACGGTTAAACTTTATTAAGAAAACTTTAAGGAATTTCCCTCTATATTCATAAGAATTTTTTTCTATACTGAAGCATGTAAATGAACAAGAGGAGAAACGATAATGAGAAAATTTGTAATTTGCATATTAGGAATAGGCCTTCCTATATACTTACTACCTTTCATATTACGCGGGGATTTAGACAGATTTAATCCGATTGCTGAAGAAAAAAATGTATACGCCGTCGCGAAAGGATATGGCGTTCCGGATTACCATCATAAAGGAAGAGCTATGTACTCACTAAAAGGTGTTGATGAATTAAGCAATGAGAAAGAATATAAAGTTGGAACGAACACACCTAATGATTTTATAAGAAAAACTTACTTAAAAATTCATGTGAAAGGAAAGTATGTGTATTCTTACGATATTATTTCTAAAAAGGATATTCCAGAGAAAATAAGGGGACAATTGGAGCTAGCAGATAAATAAAAGAGCCAATTCATACGATTTGGCTCTTTATTACCTCTCCCACCTACCGCTCGGAGAATTTTTTCGGTAGATTTATTAAATTCGTTATCATTGTTTTAATAACCATTCTTCAATTACTTTCACGGTTTCATCACGTTGTGCTTTTGGCGTAATCAAGCTCGCATTATCACCTTTTTGCTCACCATACATGCCAAAATTAGCATGATTTCCCCCTTTTATCATGTGCATAGTAGTATTCTTTGACATTAACTTTTTATTGTTCTCTATTTTTTCGACAGTTGCTAAAGCATCTACTTCCCCGTAAATTGATAACATTGGAATCAACTTAGTAGAGAAGTCATCTGCAGGATAAGAACCTAAGAAAATGATCCCGTCTACCTTTTCTTCATGTTGAAATGCATACTTAGAAATCATGGCTCCCCCCATTGAATGCCCAGCAACATACCATTTTTGAACTTCAGGATACTTTTCAATTACACTGTCTACCTCATTTATTCCAAGTATCGCTAAGTTTAATGGTAACTTAGGCATTACTACAAAATGCCCATCTTTTGCAAGAGCTTCTCCTAAGTAACTATAAGCCTCCGCTTCTACTTTAGCTCCTTGATAAAAAATGACTCCTATTTTTGCATCTTTCTCTCCAAAAACTATATAATTTTCATCTTTTTTATCATCTACTAACGACAAAGCCTCTTTCGTCGGTTTATAAGTAAACTGAGACCAAGTCAAAAACGTAATACTTCCTATAATTAAAATACCAAGTAAAGAGTACAGAGTAATTTCTATCCATTTCTTCACATATATGCCCTCCCTAAGATGTGTATGTTCTATACTTTAATTATTATTTATATGATTGTCGAATAATCTTAACTAATAAGTTTAAAGAAAATAATACGAGTCCTCAAATTCTGTTTTAAAATAAATTCAATATATTCATCCTAAAACAAGGACTTCATACGCAAAGTACAATTTTATAAAAAAAGCCGATTTCTTTATAAAATAAGAAATCGACTTTTGGCTTAGTTATTGATTTAGTAATGGAAAACACCTTTTTAAGATAATTATGTTTATACTATAGACGTTGATCTTTCTGAAAGTTTAGTTGAAAATGATCCGCTTCATTGTATACCCCAAATTCATATCCTTTTTCCTTATAAAATTTAATAATTTCCGGAAGCGCTTGTAATGTCTGTGGTTTTTCATGCATTAGAACTACTTCCACATCTTCTGTTGTTGTACGCTTTACATTCTCTATAATTTGCTGCGGGTTACCTTTTAATTTCCAATCATTTGAATCTATCGTCCAATCCCAAACTTTTATTCCTGCTTCTACAATTTGATTACGAATTTCCTGCCCCTTTAATCCTGGTGCAGATCCATATGGAGGACGGACTAATTTAGGAGTTGTACCCGTAATATTATGAATAAGAGCTAACGTTTCTTTCATCTCCGGTACAAATTGTCCTTTTTTGTATAGCTTATCACTATTATGCGTCATACTATGTGCACCAATATAATGGCCTTCTTTTACTGCTCGTTTTACATTTTCCTGAAAACTTGTATTTTGCAAATTGCTACCTTGCATAAAAAATGTCGAAGCAACATTTTGCTCTTTTAGTACGTCTAAAAATTTCCCAGTTAATTCGCTAGGACCATCATCAAATGTTAAATATACAACCTTTCCTACTGGTTTTCCATCAGGTCTTTTCTGTTTTGCCAGTGATGTGTCCTCTTTCTTTTCTTGTTGTTGCATATTAGCTAGCTTAATACTTTCATTAGCTACCCCTTTCGCTGGGATAGCGTTCCATTTCCCTATTAAAAAGAACGTGAAAAAGGTCGTTGCTAAAACAACTCCTAGAGATAGTATTGCATTAGTTACTACATTTGTTTTTTTCTTATTTTGTGATTCTTTCATTATATTTCGATCCTTTCCCTACTCATTTTCATATTCATTATTTATGCAGCTAAGTATTAACTTCAGCTGATATTTACAATAAATAGATTAATAGAGGAAGGTGAAGATAAAATGCAGATAATGTCGAAATTAGTTAAAGAATAGCGTATTGCATCCACTCTTTAAAAAAATATTTGTTTCTCTACTACAGTTAAATTTGAAACCTGGATATACATCCAAAATAAAAAATACTACTCTTTCTAAATAACATTTTTACATCAAGATAACAGCATACCGGCATAAAGATAAAATACAGAGATGGCCGTACTATTGAAATTCTATTATAATTTTGTAATTGGAATTCATTTGAACCAAATGAAGAACTAGAAGAAATATTATTATGTGGAGGTACTCCGATGAACCTTGTAATTAGAGAGTTAGAAACAAATGATTTAGATAATCTCCCAGAGATTGATGACAGTTTTATAGTGAATGCTCGGTTAATTCTTTCTCTTTCCAAAGGAAATAGACATATAGCATATACAGTAGAAGACGTTCCGAGTTATGAAAAAAGTTATTTACAAAATCAAGATGATAATGAAGAACTGGCTTACAATGAATATATAAATAAACCTAATCAAGTCATTTACATAGCACTGTTACATAACCAAATCATTGGATTAATGGTATTGAAAAAGAATTGGAATCACTATGCTTACATAGAAGATATAACGGTAGATAAAAAATATCGTACAATCGGAGTTGGTAAAAGATTAGTTAATCAAGCAAAGCAGTGGGCAAAAAAAGGAAATATGCCAGGTATCATGCTTGAAACGCAAAATAATAATGTCGCAGCATGTAAATTTTATGAAAAATGTGGATTTGTAATTGGTGGGTTTGATTTTCTTGTTTATAAAGGTTTGGATATTGAAAGTGATGAAGTTGCGATTTATTGGTATTTTCATTTCAAATGAAACTTTTTTAAACATGAAACAAAGTCAAAATAAAAACCCCAATCTCTCTATATTAAAATTGAGAAACTGGGGTTAAGTTACTTAACAATATTTTTCATTTAAAACAAATAACTAATTAATAATCCTGCTGATAACAAGAAGCCGAAAATCGTATTTGTCATCGCTGTTGATTTCATTGCGATGCGCATATATCCAGGATCCTTTGCCCCTTTTTGGAAACTTTGAATTGCAGAAATTGGCTTTCTCAAACCTAGGAACATAACTAATGCCCAAGGGCTTATATAACCCATTAATACAATTACGGCAATCCATAAATACGCAATGAAAAAGGCTACCGCTAGTGTTACCACAGCTTTCTCTCTCCCAAGGAGGATTACTAATGTCTTTCTTCCACCTTTAATATCTTCTTCGATATCTCGGATGTTATTCGACATATTGATTGCACCTACTAAAATTCCAATTGGAATGGAAATCAATACACTTTCAATCGTTACAGTATTCGTTTGAATAAAGAAAGCAATGAGTACAAAACATGTCCCCATTAACAATCCAGAAACTAATTCTCCAAACGGGGTGTACGCAATTGGTAATGGACCGCCTGTATATAAATAGCCAACCGCCATCCCAATTAAACCAATAACTACTAACCACCAGCTACTATTCATACAAATATAAATGCCAATAAAAGCTGCTACGACATACAATAAAAGCGCAACTGTTAACACATTTTTTGGCTTCAATCCATGACGGACAATCCCGCCACCAATGCCAACAGAATCAGCGGTATCTAATCCACGTTTGAAATCATAGTACTCATTAAATAAGTTCGTTGCTATTTGCAGCGCTAAACATGCAAGCATCATCGCAATAAATAAAAGCCAATCAATTTTGGCAACATAAAGTGATGCCACTGTCCCTAAAATTACAGGAGAAAACGTCGCCGTTAACGTATGTGGGCGCGTCATCTTCCATATTAATTTAGCGGAACTAATTTCCTTTTCATTCCCCATAACTCTGTTCAATCTCCCTACATTTTAAGTATAAAATCGCTAGAAGTATCTTTCTATCTATTGTCTACTTCACATCCATTCATTATATCAATAAATGATTATCCTTTCTAACAAATCTACTTTTAATAAAGTAAAAAATTATAAAATGAAACTTTAATCAGGGAGGGCCCATCCCGACACTCCCTCACATTCGCCGAATTTTTAAAGAGGGAGTCTTACCCGCCCGCAAATATTGGGATAAATAAAAGAGCCAACTCATATGAGCTAGCTCTTTCATTTCTTATTTTATAAAAATTCAATAGTTACGCTACATTGAAAAACAGATAGATCCTACTTTTGTAGCCCATTAATAATGGTATCTATATTCCATTTCATCATTTTCAAGTAAGTATCTCCATCCTCACCTGATTTACCTAGTGAGTCTGTAAAAATTGTCCCTGTAATCGGTACGTTTGTTTCTTTTGAAACAGTTTCCATGCTACGTCGATCTACACTTGTTTCAACAAATAAAGCTGGCACTTTGTTTGTTTGAATTACACTTACAACATCTCTAATTTGATCTGGCGTACCTTGATTTTCTGAGTTAATTTCCCAAATGTATCCCGTCTTAATGTCATATGCTTTTCCAAAGTATTTAAAAGCACCTTCGCTAGAGATTAAGAAACGTTTTTCTTCAGGGATTTGATGAATTCTATTCACTGTCTCATCGTGTAATTTTTGAAGTTCTGCTACATACTTATCGGCATTTTTAGTATAGAACTCTTTATTTTTAGGATCTTCTTTAATTAATGCCTTCTTCACATTTTCAGCGTATAAAATACCATTTTTAATATTCATCCAAGCATGTGGGTCTGGTTCTTTTTCTAATCCTTTTGTTTCTAAGTAAATAGCTTCTACACCTTCACTTACTTTATAAACCGGTGCATCTTCCGCTGATTTATTTGCCGTTTTTAATAGCTTTTTAAACCATGCTCCGCCCTCTTCTAAGTTTAGCCCATTGTAAAACACCATATCTGCATCTGTCATTTTCATAACATCTTTTGGTAGTGGATCATATTCATGCGGGTTAGCTCCGATTGGAACAAGACTATGAATCTCAACTTTATCTTCACCAATTTGCTTCACCATATCATATATAATAGAGTATGTAGTTACAACTTTTAAATTTCCATTACCCTCTTCTTTTCCATTTGTGTTACTAGAACACGCTGTTAATGCAAATACGAAAATACAAAGTATTGATAATAAAACATTTTTAAATTTCATCTTTATCCTCCAATCAATTATGACAACTCTGCTCTATTTTTTCTAATTTTGATAGCTCTCCAAAACAAACCTTGTGACGGTGAGAAAAAGAATGCCAATGCGAACAAGAATGTTGCGACAAGAACAATTGTTGCACCTGAAGCGAGATTATAAGAGAAACTAAAATATAGCCCTACTACAGATGAAAGTGCACCAATACCTGCCGCTAAATAAATCATGACCCATAAACGGTTTGTTAATAAATAAGCTGTAGCCGCCGGTGTGATAAGCATCGCAACAACTAGAATAATTCCTACAGTTTGAAGTGATGCTACTGTAACCATTGTAAGTAGGATCATTAAGCCATAATGAATCCATTTATTCGGTAATCCATAGCTTTGCGCCATCGTTGGATCAAAAGTGGATACAAGTAATTCTTTGTAAAACAGTATCACAAGCCCGATAATGACCACCCCAATAATCAGTGTCATCCACATATCTGAAGAACGAACTGATAGGACGTTCCCGAATAAAATATGATACAAATCTGAACTACTCTTCATAAAGGTAATTAAAATAATCCCTATAGCAAATACAGAAGTGAACATAATCCCTATAGCCATATCATGTTTGATTCTACTGTTCTGACTTACAAACCCAATTCCAACCGCAGTAATCACACCAGTTAAAACGGCCCCTATAAAATAATTCATACCAATCATATAAGAAAGCGCTACTCCTGGAAGAACAGCATGTGAGATCGCATCACCCATTAATGCCATACCTCGTAAAATAATAAAACATCCAATTACACCGCAAATAATTCCTACCATAACGGAAGTTAATAACGCCTTCTGCAGAAAACTATACTGCGTTAATGCATCTATAAATTCTACAATCTTCATGATGAATGTACCCCCGCTGCATTATTAAACAATATTCCTTGATTCACATACGCTTTTGACATAATAGTTGGTTCTAACACTTGCCTTACTTCTCCGTAATGAATTAAGCTTTTATTCATTAATAGTAATTTATCAAAATACGATTCTGCTTTACTTAAATCATGATGGACAACGACAATCGTTTTTCCTTCTTTACGTAATTCTCTAAGAATTTTAATAATTGTCTCTTCACTTGTTACATCAATTCCGACAAACGGCTCATCTAAGAAGAATATTTCCGACTTTTGCGCTAAAGCTCTCGCCAAAAAGACACGTTGTTGTTGTCCACCTGACAACTCACCGATTTGGCGATTTTTAAACTCTTCAATTCCGACTTTTTTTAAGCAATCAAACGCCCAATCCCGATGCTCTTTCTTCGGTCTTTTCATCATACCTAAAGATGGATACGTTCCAATTAGCACCACATCTAAAACTGTAATCGGGAAGTCCCAATCTATATCACTTCTTTGCGGTACATATGCAACACTCTTTCTAACGCTTCGAATATCCTCTCCAAGAATTTGAACAAACCCCTTGTCATTTGGGATTAAATCTAATACAGCTTTCATTAAAGTAGATTTCCCCGCTCCGTTTGGACCAATAATCCCAACAAGCTTTCCTTTTTCAATCTCAAAGGAAACTTTTTGAACCACTTGATTCCCTTGATAGGATACAAATAAATCTTTGACAATTATAGCCTTAGTCATTTTTCATGCATTCTCCCTTCTTTTTTTCGTCCGTATAATTATTTTGCGCAAAGGCAACTTTTAAACAAAAAATATAATACGAATGTAAATTCGCACCTAAGTTTCCTTAGGGAAACTTTTTTATATGAGTCAAATTATATAAGTTTGATGCAAATTTGTAAACTATTTTTTATGAATTTATGAATATATAATAAAAATCATTATCATTACTATATAAAATACATTATTCATTTTATGATTTTTTTAAAATGATATTACGGTAAAAAATTAGCACTATAGTATATAAACGAAAGAGCCTACTCATGTAAGTTGGCTCTTTCTCTTTGAAAATATCCAATACGCTCTACAGTAAAAACTATGATTAAACTAATAAAAACTCACCTCCAAACAACACCTCGCCTCTCATATTCCATTCTATATTCAACAGCAGCTGCAATTTGTGGGCTTGCGAACCTTTCCGTGATCCAAAGGCCTAAATCAGTTCCTGAAGTAACTCCTCTTGCAGTAATAATATCGCCTTGATCTACAATTCGGTAATGAAGAAGTTCTGCCCCATATTTACTCATTTCACTCTGCGCCAAATGATGCATTGTTGCCTTTTTATCATTCAATATACCGGATACAGCTAGTAGCATACCTCCTGTACAAAATCCAGCAACAGTCGTTCCTGCTTTGTGCATCTCGCTAATCATTTCGGTCAAAGTACCAAGCTCTGCTTGCTTTCGTGCTCCCTGTTCAGCTTTATGATTCCAGCCACCACCAGGTACAATTAACAAATCTGGACGGTTATCCATTCGTAAAAAATCATGTAGTTTAACCGTAACTCCAAATGAAGTAGTAACTTCTTGTTTTTGTTCACTTGAAACGAATTCAACCGTAAATGGAGCCCCTTCTTCTATTGCTCTTTTGAGTACCTCAAAAGGTGCAAAGGAGACAAGTTCTCCGAAACCATCAAACAATACTATTTGTATTTTCATTTTTAGAACACCTCATATGGTTTCTTTTTGAATCCCAAATTAGGAGGATACATGTTATTTACAAATTAACAATGAAGATAGCCTTTCTCCTCTTACTCTATAAACTTCCAAATGTTCTTCTAATTCCCTCTCTGCACTCATTACACTTAGCGTTTTCTTCACAAAATTCCAATTCAAACTGCCGGATAACCATAGTAACGAAGAAAGTCTTTTATAATCATTTGAAGTTAAAATGTTACTAGCTTTATACCCTTCTAAAAATGCTCTAGCAACTTCCGAACATACTTTATGCGACTGTATTCCTTCTGTCCGGGAATACCACTTTATTAAAAAGGCTAGTCCTTCCATACGATCAACATATGCAATGGATTCAAAATCTATAATTCCTTTTACAGATTGATTGGAATTCCATATGACATTTAAAGGATTTAAATCAGTTTGTACTATATACTCTAGATCATTCTTATGTGCGCTTTCTATATGATACTTAGCGAGATCTATATACCCTCTTAATTCCTTACATGTACCACCCTTATTTTCTAACAGCTTTATAAACTCAACATACCCATCCAAGTGAGATTTCTTTTGAAAAGTCGAGCTTTGAAACGTATTAGAAATGTCATGTATCTTTCTTGCTTCCTTTCCGAAAACTTCTGCCATCGTTTCTGTACAATGAGTAACATGTTCCCCTTCAATCCAAGTAGACAATACAAACCGGTACTGTTCATCATTCCAAGTGACAAATGTAAATGACTCTCCCGCCCTATTCTCCTTAATCTGCATAAATGGGATTCCATGCTCTCGTAAATAATACGTAAACCGTACTTGCTCTTTCAATTGTTCATTTGATAACGTCCCAAAGGCTGGATTGCTTGTTCGATCGCTATTTATAAACCGCGCGGAATATCGATTTCCATTTACGATGATTTTATAATGCAAATCTGTATGCCAACTGTTCTTATGTAATTCTTCTTCTACTACTAATGTATGAATTTCTTTAAAATAATTTATTACTACGTCTTTTATTACGTGTTTCATACTATTCTCCTTACATACAAAAATTCATTTTTGTACTTCCGAATATAAAGCTTTTAAGGTGAGGATTTTTAAGATACACCTAATGTATTCAAATAAAAAATCCTATCCTACTGTGAGTAATAATACCGTTATGTAATTTTGCCGCCAAAATTACAGTAGCCTTCTTTCATCTATATAGATGAAAGAAGGCTACTAAATCTTTTTAAAAATCTAGTTATTTCATAGTGAATGTATTATTGATTAAATAATACATTTGTTTAACACAAATACTAAATAAGAAAAACTAACCGTCATAATGCAATTAACAAATTGAGGATTTTCATTTAAACTTTATAAAACTCAAATGTATTTTTTTCTAAACATATTGTTTCATCAGAAGTTTTGATAATGATATCAAAACGCTGACTATACGAATGCATAAATACTTCATATTGAATCCGGCGTTCTTCATGAGACTGCCTTAAATAATTTATATCAGCTCCCCTTTCAGCTATATCCCGGCTTGATCTTCTCATTAGTTCCGTTTCACCATCTGTATAAAAATAAATTTTCAAATCAAATAAATTAGGATTAATAAATGCGGCGCTCATTCCTTCCACAATCGTTACTTTATTTTCCGAAGAAATCAACTCACTTTTCATATAATGCGTATCTATCGTATAAAAATCTAGCCCAGCTCTAACCATATGAATATCTCTTTCTAAAGCTCCCAAATGATGCGCCGCTGGATGACAAGCTGTCATTTTATAACGATGATTTTCATTTTGATATGTATAGTGAATCACTGCATGCTTGCGGATATCCGAACTAACAATGTAAGGATCTGTATTAATATAATTTACTTCATTTTGATTTAGTAGCTTTACGAGTCTATTAGTAAACGTCGTTTTTCCAGCTGCACCATGTCCTGAAATACCGATAACAATTTGTTCATCTCTCATCTTTAACCAATTTATGATTTCTTGTAACAACTTATCCATCATTCTCCCCCTTGCGCTAATATACTACCCTTTATTTTAATATCCAAAAATCCTTTTATCTAATTATACATAAAAAGGAAAAGATAGTGTGATTATTCATCATACCATCTCTAATTCTAAACAACTTTATGATCTTTTAAATGACTTTATTATTTGTGAACACCTACATGATTAAATACATTTCTAACTTTATCAATCCAATAGAAAATCCTCTATTTTTCGGTAATTTATGCGAACCAATGCAGTCATGACTAATAAAAAAGAGCCAATCTCCTATATGATAGAAGATTGGCCCTTTCCTTTATTTACTCCCCTGTTTCAGAAAATCGCTTTATACGTTCACCAATTTCATCGCGAACACGTTGAAATTCAGACCATTCTTTTCCTGCCGGGTCACCAAATCCCCAGTGAACACGATTTACGTGCGAAGGTGTCGAAGGACAAACAGAATCCGCATGACTACAAAGTGTAACGACTAAGTCAGCACTATTTAAAATGTTTGCATCAATTATATCTGATGTTTGATTTGTTATATCGATATTCACTTCATTCATTGCTTTAATCGCATTTGGATTCACTCCATGTGCTTCAATACCTGCAGAATACACATTCCACTTATCCCCTAAATATTGTTTGCCCCATGCTTCTGCCATTTGGCTTCGGCATGAATTTCCTGTGCATAAAAAGTAAATTGTCTTTTTGTTTGCCATGTTGTTTTCCACCTTTGTTTTTAAGTTGATTGATTATTAAAATATTTACGTTTAAACCAAAAAGCGATATTTACAAGTGCAATCATGACAGGTACTTCGACTAACGGTCCAATGACAGCTGCGAATGCTGCGCCCGAATGAATACCAAACACACCAACCGCTACCGCAATCGCTAACTCAAAGTTATTACTACCTGCTGTAAATGCTAACGTTGTTGTTACCGGATAGTTTGCACCAATTTTTCTTCCCATAAAGAAAGAAACGAAAAACATTACAATAAAATAGATTAATAACGGAATCGCTATTCTTACTACATCAAGTGGTACACTAACAATCATCTCCCCTTTTAAAGAGAACATAACGATGATCGTAAATAGCAATGCAATTAATGTAAGTGGACTAATTTTAGGTATAAAGACCTTTTCATACCACTGTCTTCCTTTTAACTTAACTAATACAAAACGTGTTAACATACCTGCTATAAAAGGAATTCCCAAATAGATAAATACTGATTTCGCTACTTCTGCCATTGTAATATTAACGATAGCCCCTTCAATTCCTAACCATTCTGGGATTACTGTTACGAACACGTATGCATAAACCGAGAAGAACAACATTTGAAATACCGAGTTAAAAGCCACTAAACCTGCCGCATACTCTTTATCCCCATCAGCAAGGTCATTCCAAACAATTACCATTGCAATACAACGTGCTAACCCAATCATAATGAGTCCAACCATGTATTCTGGTTTATCAGGAAGAAAAATAATTGCTAAAACAAACATAAGTACAGGCCCAATAATCCAGTTTTGTACTAAAGATAAAACCAATACTTTTACATCTTTAAATACTCGGCCCATTTCCTCGTAACGAACCTTTGCTAATGGTGGATACATCATGACAATTAAACCAACAGCAAGCGGAATAGACGTCGTTCCAACCTGTAATGTATTCAGTCCGTCTACTACACTAGGGAACACAAACCCTAAACCAATCCCAACAGCCATCGCTAGAAAGATCCATAGTGTTAAATATCGGTCTAGAAAAGATAAACGTTTCATTTTATTTTCCATCTCCTATTAACAACAAGAATTTTTAGCTACCTCATTTGAAGTCGTGCAACAAGATGGATCTTCAATTTTATGAACATCACTTTGTGCTTTCGTATAAAAGAACTCCCACTCGTTCCCATCAGGATCCGTTATCCAAAACTTATCTTGCACTGCATAGCAACAAGTCGTATCCATCTCATCACGCGCAAAGAAACCTTCTTTTTCTAATCGTTCTTTATGTACTGTAATTTCTTCAGCTGTATCCACTTGAAAACCAAAATGATTTACCTGATTTCCATTCACTTCATCTCGTACGTTCAGCGTGAAATTAAGTCCTGGCGTCTCTAATAAAAATTTTGCATAATCCGTTTTCACCTTAACTGGTGATACACCAAATACCTTTTCATAAAATTCAATAGACTTCTCTAAATTCGTAACGTTTATACCAACGTGAACATATCTCATACCTTATTCCTCCTCTTTATATATCATTAATCAATTTTTTTTGATTAATAGTACAAAATTTTAACAGCAACTACCTTTTCCTGTTTTTCTAAAGATACAGCATAATTCTTCTGATAATAAATTGTTTACTTCCGCATCATTTAAATCATAATAACTCCACGTACCTTTTGTTTCTTTTACAATTAAACCTGCATCTAATAAAATCTTTAAGTGATAGGACAACTTAGATTGCGTCATTTCAAAAATCTCTGTTAAATCACATACACAAGTCTGGCCTCGCTGGCAAAGTTCATACATAATCTCTAAACGTTTTTGATCAGCTAATGCTTTAAATTTTTTCTCATATAACTGAAAATTTTGTGCCATTGTAGTTCACTCTCCTTTCATCAATTTTTTTTGATATTTATAGTATATACGCCGTTTAGTTCTTTATGCAACTAATTCATCAAGTTTTTTAATTTTTAAAAAACCTTCCTCGCATTATATCTTTACAATTAAAAAGACCCTAGTTTATTCAAAAATGAAAACTACGGTTCTTTTTACAACTTAGTAGTTAAAATATTTCTAAGGAATGGAGTTTCTATAGCTACTAAAAAATATTAATCTGATGTTTATAGGGTGCTGCCCCTATAAACAAAACCCACCAGAAACATCTAAAATCTGCCCTGTTACCCAGCGACTATCAGAAGAAGCAAGGAACGCTACTGCATCTGCGATATCTTCAACTTGCCCTATTCGTCCGAAAACAGATGAATTCGTAGCAAAATTTCGTATTTCCGGATTATCTAGCAATTTTTCATTAATATCTGTCTTCGTATATCCAGGCATAATTGTATTCACTGTTATACCTCTTTCTCCAAGATGCTTAGCTAGAGGAAGTGTCATCGTATTTAATGCACCTTTACTTAAACCGTATGCAATTGAGCCTGTAAAACCGAGTCTTACTTCAGCTGACGAAATGTTAATAATACGCCCCTCTGCTCGTAGTAACGGCAATGTTTGCTGAATTAAGAAGAACGGCGCCTTAATATTTACGGACATAATTTCATCAAAAACTTCTTCTGTCGTATTTTCAATCGTTCCTTGTGTACCTATCCCTGCATTGTTTACTAAAATATCAATCTCTGATGTACCAACTTTTATTTGTAATTCATTCTTTAACTGTTCTACTAGCTTTTTGACACCATCAATTGAATTGAGTTCAGCTTCAATTAAGAACGCTTTTCCTCCATTAGATTCAATCTCACTAATCGTTTCATCTGCAGCTGTTTTATTTCGGCCGTAGTGGATTGCAACTAATGCTCCATCTTTCGCCAATCTCATCGCAATCGCACGGCCAATTCCGCGACTCGCTCCTGTTACTAACGCTACTTTCCCATCAAGATTCTTCATTTTCTCCATCCTTCCTAAATTTCCGTTTGATGAATGCTATACTTATATTTTCATACAAACACCAATAATTTTAAATATAGATTTATAGGCAATTTAGTTCGTTCACTTATGATATTATAGTTATAATTTGTGATTTACTTAAAAAAATAAAATAAGGTGGCTACACAATGCAAAACGCAGTAAAATTGGATGAAATCGATCATAAAATTATGAACTTGTTGTATGAAAATGCGAGGATTTCTGTTTCAGAAATCGGACGAATTATATCCATGACGCAACCTGCTGTAAAAGAACGAATTAACAAGCTTGAAGATCAAGGAGTTATAGCAGCTTACCGAACGAAATTTGAGCCTTCCAAAATTAATAAAAACATTCAAGCATTCATCATGTTTAAAACGAGCCAATGCTCTGATTTTATCCAATTTTGTAATGCCGCTCCTGAAGTAACAGATTTATATCGAATTAGTGGGGAGTTTAATTATATGATGAAAGTCATGAGCGATTCGATGGATTCTCTCGCTGCATTTTTAGACTCTTTAATGCAATTTGGCTTGTCGTCTCCTTTAATTGTTTTAAAGAGTGAGTTTGAGGAGAAATTGTCGTTCTAATAAGAGGACACTAAGGTAGAAATATCAAGTGTATGTGAAAAAATTCTTTTATAATATAATAAAACCAGCCATAGGCTGGTTCTTTTTTCATTCAATTTCCTACTAAAAATCCCGGGTATAATCCCCCTTCTCACTTACCCTTGATTCCTCTGCGCCTCTTTAAACTCCTCCTTCACCTTCTCTAACAACCCTTCTTCCGTAATTAATCGATACGCCGTATTTGCTAATGCTTTTGCCGATGTAATTAATGCTTTATCTCCAAGTTCTGAACGTGCTGCTTCTCTAAATTCATTCGTATGTGCAATTAAGTCATCTGGTCCGATTTTAATGTACGGATGGATTGTCGGTACGACTTGACTTACGTTTCCTGCGTCGGTTGAACCGATCCCTACTCTTTCTTTACGATTTACATCTTCACCTAATAGTTCTAGTTCTTCCGCTACGATATCGTTATATGTTTTTGTTACGAGTAATTCATCGATTTCATTTTGGAATTGATGGATTTTTACTTTTGCACCTGTTGCTAACGCTGCTCCCTCAGCAACGTTTCTTACTTTTTCTGTTATTTCTGCACATCTTTTTCGCGTTGCTGCGCGGATGAAGAACCTAGCTGCGGCATAGTCAGGAATAATATTAGGTGCTTTTCCGCCCTCTTTAATAACGCCATGAATTCTCACGTCTGACGGAAGTTGTTGGCGAAGTGCGTTAATACCGTTATAGAGCTGAATAACCGCATCTAATGCATTAATCCCTTCTTCTGGTGAAGCTGCAGCATGAGCTGTTTTTCCGTAAAAATGAAAATCAAGTGGATCGACTGCTAGTGAAGGACTCGTTGTCGCTGTCTTTCCGCTTGGATGAATCATAAGCGCCGCATCAATGTCTTTAAATAAACCTGCCTTTACATAACTTGATTTCGCGCTACCATTTGGCCCGCCTTCTTCTGCTGGTGTACCAAACACAACAACTTCCCCGCCAATTTCTTCAAGCGTTTCTGATAATGCAATTGCTGCTGCAACGCTAATTGTGCCAATTAAATTGTGACCACACGCATGACCGAGTCCTGGTAAAGCGTCATACTCTGCTAAAAATGCGATGACTGGTCCTTTTTTTCCTGAACTTTTTCGCGCAATAAAACCTGTTTCATGTCCAGCTATATTGTGTTGCAGCTGAAAACCAGCACTCCCTAGTAATAAACTTAACGTTCTTGATGCGTAAAACTCTTGGTTTCCGATCTCCGGATTCGCATGAATGTCATGACTTGTTTCTATGTACTTTTCCTTATTTCTTTCTATACTTTCTTCAATTGCTTTTCTTTGTGACGCTACTCCTGTCGCTCCCATTTTTCTTCCTCCTTTATTTTCACGTAAAAAAGCCTCTTTCTAAAAGATAGAAAGAGGCTTCTGTATATACAGTCAAAATGAGCTTCTTTCTTATCTTTCAAGTTACCTTGCTGGAATTGGCACAGTATTCATAACGAATCCGCTGCCGAGGTATCATAGGGCCAGTCCCTCCACCTCTCGCGATAAGAATTTTCATAAAATTATATTAAATTACATTTATTCTAAGTTCATTCCAATTAAAAGTCAAGGAATTCCTATCCGAATTTACCGAATATCTAAAAATCCTTTTAATACACCAATTGTTTCTGGTGCTTGCAGTCTTGCACATATGTACGGGAATTCCGTACTACCTTCAAACATCATTTGAGATGTGAGAGGTGCGCCTGCCCAGAAGATTTCATCATCAATTACAATAAACGGGAATGCTTTATTTTGTCTTTGTAACTTTACATTTTTCAGCGGAACTGGTCCGTCACTATAAACTGTTATTTGTGCATTTGTACGCATTAACGCTTGCCATACTCGTTTATCTACTTGTTTCGTACTTGGAAGTGAAATAATAATGTTTCGTTTTGCGGCTAAAATATCTTTTAATAGCCCTTTCGTTTCCTCAAGATTCATTTCCATAAACCAGCGTAGACGTTTCGAAATTTTCCGTTCCCACAATTGTCTTGATGTCGTGCGGTCATACACATCTCCATGACGTTCTATATGAGCTGTTAATTGTGATAACGATTGTTTTCTCGAAAGGTTTTTACGCATATAATGGCAATCTGATAATTGAATGAACTTCCCTCTCGCCCTTGTCACTGCTACATTGACGAGCCGATGATTTTTATGGTCAAAGAATAACACGCCAGGTCGTTCTTGCGGATAACTGTCAACCGTATCAAAGATCATCATATCTCTTTCAGAACCTTGGAACTTATGAACTGTCGCCACTAAAACTGGTATGTTTTGATATTTCGTTCTCTGCAACATTTCTCTAATACACGTCGATAAAAAACGTGACTGCGCCCTGTAAGGTGTCACAACACCAATCGACTGAACACCGTCTAACAATCCGATTAACATCATTTGCATCGCTACTAAACCAGACATAATGTTAAAACGTGAACCAGAAGCAGCATCTTTTAACGAAAAAGCTCCCATTTGGCTCGTATCAAATAAAACACTCGCTTCATTTGCGAACGGCTGCAATTGCGCAAGTTCTTTACGCTCTGAAACAGACGGATGATCATATACTCTGTTTTTATAAATAAATGAATTCGTAAACTTCGATATATCCGCATGCATACGTCTTTGTTCCTGCAACATAAATAGATTTGGATGTGCTTCTGATTTATTTACAGAATCAACAATCCCAGCGTGGTAAAACATATCTTCCCCAAGCCATTTGCGAACGAGTTCATGGTTCGCCATCGCAATTGGAGGTAATTGTAAAAAATCACCACAAACGACGATACGTTTTCCAAGTGAAGCAGCTAATGCGATTTGCGGAACGAACGCCATACTCACTTCATCTACGACAACTAAATCAAATGTACGCTCATAAATTAGCGCATCAATTGCACATTTTGATAGAGTTGCACCAATTACTTTCGCATTTTCAATATATTCTTTTTCTACTTCTTTAATTTTCGCTTTTTGCTTTCGAAGATCACTTTCAATCTCTTGTATACGCTTCTTATCAGCAGATGTTGCTTTATACGATAAGATTTTTTCACGAAGATCTTGTCGTGTCTCTTCTAAATAGAGTCTTTCCTCACCCCAAGATCCGTTCGTCGTTTCAACTAACTTAGATGCAAGTAACGTTTCATGATTTCGTATATGTTCATGTTGACTATAACCGTAACGAACAATTTCGCCAGGCGTCCATTTCTTTTTCTTTTCAATTTGCTTCGTTACTTCACTCATTAATACGTCTACTGCCGCGTTACTATGAGCTAACACAAGTACCGATTTTCCTTTTTGATAATGAGCCGAAATAATACGTGATAAATTGTAAGACTTCCCTGTTCCAGGTGGTCCCCATACGTACGTTGTCGGATTGTAAAACGAGCGATATGCCAGTTCATTTTTCGGATTTTTCATCTTCTCAATATGCTTCGGACTACTCGTCCCATCAACGAGACGCTTTATACGATTACGTTTCAACTTATCTTTACGTGCTTCTTTCAATCGCTCTTGCAGTTGCTCTAAAAGTTGCCACGGTTCACTGTATAAAACCGCTTCTCTTATTTCACCTTGTATATAATCATTTAATTTCAATTCTATTTCTAATCCATGTACAGATAATACTTCTCCTGTCGCTTCCTCACCATCGAACTCAATTCGAATTGGTGAACCTTCAGGTAAGCTTACTTCCGAAATAAGCTGAAATACATACACTGTATTCTCATAATCTGTATATAAAAAACGACCGTTCATGATAGAAATTTTACTACCACCTATCGTTTTCCAATGTTTAATTTCATATGCTAATGCATAATGCCACTCTTTCATCGTTTCCGATAATGAAGGAGTTTGAGTAGGTGTATTCATCGTATAATCTCCTTCCTTCTCCCCAAACATACTTTCTCACTATACCATACAACACGCTAAAATTTGTAAGGTTTTTATCTTGCTTATTTTCTCAATTTTCAATATTATTTTATATATAATTTTCAGAAAGAAGGAATCTACATGCCAGTTAGAAGAATCGAACACGTAGGACTTATGGTTGCAAACTTAGAAACATCTATCTCATTTTATGAAGAAGTAGTTGGCTTACAGCTCATTAAACGTATGGGACACCCGAATCCAGACTTAAAACTCGCTTTTTTAGGTGTAGAAGAATCGAAGGAAACGATACTCGAACTCATTGAAGGCTACAATTCTTCTCTTCCGGCAGAAGGAAAAGTACATCACATTTGCTTTAAAGTGGATTCATTAGAAGATGAAATCGAAAAACTAAGAAAACACGAAGTAACTTTTTTACTAGGAGATGCAATCGAAACATTACCAGATGGAACACGTTACATATTCTTCGCTGGTCCTGATGGGGAGTGGATTGAGTTTTTTGAGACGGAGAGATAGAGTGAAACTTTACATCAGAGGCCATCCCCTCTGATTATTAACCCACATCGGTCAAGCCATTTAATCGAGCTAGTTTGTGGGAGGTGGAAAAGCATGAAAAAATTTTCTCGAATAGGAAAAATATTATTAGGTTTTGGCGCGGGTCAATTGTTTTGGGGGCTTATAATGCTTAATGGAACTAATTTATTTGAGCACACAGGTAGCACTGTGAAGTATAGTATTCTAATCACCGGAACAGTTTGTTGCATTGCATCTAACTTTTTTAGAGAACCACAGAACTAACTAATAAGTGAGTTATACTTCCTGTTATAAATAACTTTATTATCAACATAAGGAGTAGAAACTGATGAATACAGTTTTTATTATCGTTTTTTGGGTACTTATACTATTTCCACTTCTTAATATAATCCTGATAAAGAAGTGGAATATAAGTCCCATTGATCTCATGGGGGTGTAACACCTTCTTTTTCAAATTCAAAGAAAAGTTTTTATTTTTCAGCATAAAGCATTATAACTCAACTGTTTTCATACAAAATTTTATGCCAAAAAAGAAAAGCGAGGATTCCTCATATCCCCGCTACATCAATGATGTATAAAATCCTATATAAGAGATACATAGACAAAAAAACAAGAACCCCTGTACATACAAGGATTCTATGAAAGTATTTGCTACCGATAATGAGACGTTATGTTAACCGAGCATGTATAGAATATTCATCTTATGTTGTTCCATTAAAGGGCCAGTTTAATTCAGCAAAAAGGAAAATTTATTAGACATAGAGAAATACAAGTTTGTTAGCAATTGAGTAAGTTAAGGAGATTATATTTATAATGAATACTATAAAAACCACAGGGTGCTTTACTATTGTTGATAATAATGAAGGCAAAATATTGCTAGTTAAACGAAATGATTATCCTATCTGGGATTTGCCTGGGGGAAGATTAGAAGAGAACGAACAGTTAGATAAATGCGCTATAAGAGAAACTGAAGAAGAAACGGGCTATATAATTGCTATTGAACGTAAAATAGGAGAATATCACCAGCCTGAATACAATGATATGCAACATATATTTTCAGGAAAATTACTAGGAGGAGAACCAATAAATAATGGACCTGAAACTGCAAAAATTGGATGGTTTAATCCTAGTAGATTACCTTTTTTAATGGTTCCAAATAGAAAAAAACAGATCAATAATTTTATGAAACACAAAAATTCACTAATAAAAGAGACATTAAAGACACCATTTATGGTAAAGGTATTGAAAAAAATTATGTGAGATGGTTATTGAATTAACGGGTGCTTTTCTTGAATAAGGATCAGTTCTTAATTTCTTGTATCTATCAAAAAAGATAATTTTCACTTCCGACTTCGATAATTATGTAAATAAGCAGTCCATGTAGACAGCTTATTATTTTTTTGCTTAGCGTGCAAAATTCGCATCTTGTGGGTGGTACCCCATCGCTGTCCAGCTAAGCTCATACAACATCAAAGTCATTACAGCTCCATGAGTGCCTAATACTACTTTCTGTCCTCGGTAGGTGTTTAATAATTCTTTTAAGACTTTTATAGCATGTTTCTGACAGTCGATATTAGACTCTCCTCACGTTAAAGGAAATTCGGGGTCTAAGTTAGGATTTTTACTTTCAAAAATATCTTAGCGTATAAGGGGATAGGAAACAATTCCCGGTATTAGGGGCCACTCTGGGATTTGATTACAAATAAAAAAGAACTTTATTCAAGTCCCTTTAATCTACGATAAAGATCGACCTAACTTACACATGTAATTTTTCATATTTGTTTAAAAATCAAATATATATTCTCTACACTCCCCAGTTATCAGTAGTTCATGTATTTAAAAATCTCAAAAGGTCCTTTTAGATTTTCTGAAGAGACTTTTTACTTAAATAAAGTATACTAAAAGCCGTAGGAGTTTAATGCCTACCACTTTGTAAAAGGATCTTGATTCACTATAAAATATCCTCTATAGGTTTATTCTTAAAATTTACTTTTAACTTGATGTTGATGTGACGTAATCTTAAATATTTAGAAATTTAAAAAGCCCCCTAATATTGTTAAAGGGGCTTTACTCATACGAATGATAATTTTTATAAATAATTGCTAAATAGTGAATTTACATAAATGCTTTTAGAAGCTCTTGAACTAATGGGATTGCTCCACCTATAAATTTTAAAACTGCCATTGCGATTTCCATATTATTTCCTCCTCTTTTGTTAGTACTGGGATGTGATTAAACTTTATACCCTTATTATAGTAAACGCTTACATTTGTAACAATACATTTCTGTATGCAATATTGCATATTTATACGTTTTGACAATATTTGACCTCTATTAGTCATTCTTTAATGGTACCATAACGAAGTGAGAGTCTTTAAGGGTTCTCCTTAATAGGAGGAAATATGGAGAAAGTGCAAGATATTTACAGTAATCTAAAATTTAAAAGTTGGTTTAAACAAGTATTAGCTGTAGGAGGAATATTAGGATTCTGCTACTTGGTGTTATATGGTTTCTGTTTTTTAGTTGATATGTAAATATTATACAACTATACTAGTGGAGTCTTGCCTACAGAGGTAAGACTCTTTTATTGTACTTGAGATGAACAAACTACATACAATAGTCTTCAGTTTCTCTTTATGGTTCCTTGTTCCTCTATGTTCTAGACCCACTATTCCCTATCATTGAAAGTAAATAAACTTCTATTTAAAAATTTCCATTTATATTAAAAAGCAAAGCATAAGTTGTATTCCATTTCGGTACAATTTTTTATCTTTGAAAAGGACTTAAATCTTATTAATAGATTTGAGTCTTTTTGCATACGTTAATCTCTATATAACCATATAAATATAATATATTAAAAACAATTTAAATGCAAGAATACTTGTAGAGGAACCGCCAGCACTTCGGAAAAAAACAAGTTTAGCTAAAAAATACAATAAGCTGCCCATATGGACAGCTTATTTACATAATTTTCTTTATTGGAAGTACACTTAAGGCCATTTTTAACTTAATAGGAGTCTAATATCTCAAGTTTCTTAGCTAATACCCAGCTATTTAGACCTAAATATGCATAAATATTGTAATAAAAATAATTCCCGTTTCTCAATGTTTCCTATAATCCTTTAATATCTTCATAGAATATAGGCCAACCTTGCATTAAGATATTATATATATATTTCTTACTACAATTATGGACGGTATTATCCTTGTTGCAGTTTTAATTTTAATCAAGTCTATTGTAATTATACAGATTGAAATACCTATTCAATTTCAAAAATAGTAAAGGAAATGTATATAAAAAGATCACTTGTCTTAGAAACAAGTGATCTTTTCATTAGATATACTGCAACTTGCTAACAGCAGGTAATTGTTATCCTATTCATCTGTTCAATAGGTATTATAATACATTTTTTAGTTATATAGACGGAATTGTTTCTAATGAAATGAGACCAAAAATATTTCAAAAGGTACCATAAATTATTTAGTGCTTTAAAAATGCAATTTTGAACCTTTCGAAGCACTAAATCAGGTAGGTTTTAATAAACTTCAAACTTTGTCTGCATCAGGATCTCACAATTGAGCCTGAGTAATTAATGCTGTCAACATAACAAAAAGAGTCCTGATTGAAACAAACTCTTTTATGAGTTTTTACAAGTATAAACTTTTAAACACATAATTACATTTCTATTATTTATTTTACCACTTGTACAGATGCTGGTTTCCACCCCTGATTCTCTACCCAATCAATATTAACCTTATATTTTTTATTACTTTGTTTATCTCGTACATTACCGTAGGCTTTATTATTACCATTATTTCCAATAAAATCGAAAATCAATTGGCTCTCAGGAACATCAACAGCATAAGAGATTGCTTTTTTCATCTCACTCCAATCTACTGTTCCTTCTTTAAATTTCATTTCAGGTTTTGCTCCTTGCTCTGTACCAATTGGCTTCCATGACGGATTAGTTTGAGGATCCTTTTCTTGAGATACTGTTTTTTCTTCCTCTTTATTTTCATTTCCGTTCGTTTTTACCGATTTTTCTACTTTTTGTTTCCCTTCTAACTGTGCTGCTTCTTTATCTTCGCTTTTCTTTTCTTCTATCTTTGCTATTTCTTTATCTTCAGTTTTCTTCTCTTCTAACTTTATTGCTTCTTTATCTTCAGTTTTCTTCTCTTCTATCTTTGCTGTTTCTTTATCTTCAGTTTTCTTCTCTTCTATCTTTGTTACTTTCTTTTCTTGAGCAATTGCTTTCGTTGATGTATTAGAAGGGGTAAACAATTGGTATGTCACTATACCAACTGTCACTAATACCAAAGTAAATGCAATATTAAAAATTGCCTTTTGACGACGATTCTGTTGTTTTTCCTGAAATCTGCTTACTTGTCCCATTCTTCAAACCTCCGTGTTTACTTTCTCCTCTACTCTTTATGTATTATCCCTAAAATTCTTAATATTTTTATTAAACAATAGAAATAAACTACACTTTCCATACAGGATTTCATATCATAATAAAATTTGTGTTTTTTCAAGTATCTGACATATGTTATTCAAAATAGTTTAATACATTAAAAATTGATAAGCTTCTGCATTTAAGAAACCTTCAATTTTATTCAAAGGTGATTCCAATTACGTCCACATTAGATCTCCTGTAGAAAGCTTTTTAACAATTAAGCCTCTTCTTCCCTTATTTATAATTTTTAAATTAAATTTCCCTCTATAGTATAATAAAGATGTTTCGTTTTCTAATGGGGTATGTCGTAAAATCAAAAGAGATTTTATCTCTTTTACCTTCTTTTCAGAGTAAATTTCACCACTAGGAAATTCTATTATTCCTAATGTAATCTTTAATTCGCTCTCATCAAAAGTCCACTCTTTATTAAGTTCTCTTATCTTTTGTATAAAGCTTCTTTTGGTTTGTCCTATATAGAGCAATGTTACATTCTTAGCATATACTCTAGAGATTGCAAATATCCCCTTCTTAGAAGCTTCTTCCCTATTATAAAAGTCATTTATACTATACATGCCATACCACTTAATATGTACTGTTTCTATGAATCTCACCTCGTTTTTAGACAATATTATAATTTCTGAATGTTCAAATTATTATTGGTGCATATGCTTGATTACTTGAATTATAAATTGTGCTTTTCAATAATACATTTTATTATTACTAATTTCAATAATGAAGAAAAATACAATACTATAGTTTAATTACAAAGCTGTATAAAAAACAAAGTGATGTCGTGCCACATATTTTCTTTTTTTACAATATCAAACTATCGTGAACACAATTTTAAAAGTTATGGAATAAAAATAGAAATGTATGTACATACATTTCTATTAATTGAAGAAACCTTCTTAATTGAGGTCGTACCCCAATTAAGAAGAAAAAGAGTAGAAATTTAATCTCTCTACGCTGTTGAAATTATTCAACTCCCAAAAAACTGTACATCTTCTAGAGATACTAATTTTCTAGTTTTGATGTTTTTATAGTGCTTGAGCGTGATATTATTCAAGTTTTTTCATTGAGAATGCATAAATACAAACAAAACCAGTAATACATCTTTTCTGTACCGTACTGGTTTTGTTTAAGTTCATCTTAAATTGTAGCTAGTTCACCGAGATTGCAAATTCCGATTTCGGTGCCCCAGCGAATACGATTGTTCCGTTCTTCGGAAGTTCCACCTTGTTATTTCCACTCACAATGGTGAAGTTGACGCAAACTCCCTTCTCATCATACACCGCAAATGAACCATTTGATGGCAGCGTCACGGTCATCCTTTTGTCTGTTGCCGCTTGTGGAATTGTAAACCATTTCGCATGCCCATTTGCATCCAACGTAACTTTGGATGATTGGCCTACATCAATTGGTTTTACATTAGATTCACTTACGTATAACAATCCAGCCATCTCCATATATTCATTGCCGCCTTCTGTATAGAAATGCGTTTCCGTCGTATCACGACCATTCATCACGGGTACTTGGATCTGATGCACCGCGGTGTTCGGACCTGTAATTTTTCTGCCATCCCAATAGCCTGCTGGGCCTTCCTTGCGAGTAATTTGAGTACTAAGATGTTTCGACTGAACAAGATATTGAATAGAACTAAATTTCTCGTTTACACGATAAAACTTAACACCTTCCCTCTTTGCCCATGCAGCAGCCGTTTTCTTCGAAAGCACGTTGTCTTCTAGTTTCTCAGCTAAATAGTGAGTCATCACACTTTGCCCTAAACCTGGATGAGACTTATATGCGCTTTCCTTCAAATAAGTTCTTCCATTCTTCTCGGTTACGAAGTTGAGCTTGGAAGTACCCCCCTCATTAATAAAGCTTCCATCAGCAGTATATACATATTTTTCTTCTGGATTAGATGGTAAGAATAGTTCACCGTTCTTCGTAATTTCAATTTTGAAACTAGTTTCGCTATTGCCATAAAATCCTGCTTTCTTTGCTACGCCTTGAGGCATTTTGACTTTGACCGGCTTGCCAAAGGATTTGTTCGGCTTGATGTCCTTAATAGTACCTTTTTCTTTAAGCGTGGCGAGCAGCAATTCAGTTGCCATTAGTTGATTTGTAGAGCTCCGTCCACCAGATGACAATACAGCCGCTGCTATTTTCTGTTCCGGAAGCACGACTAATATAGCATGTTGCAATGCCGTATCGCCTCCCTTAGCCAAAGCTTTGATCCCATATTCACTGAATGGGTATAGTTTTACACTATCCCAGCCAAGACCATAGTTAAAAATATTCTCGCCAGCCCCCGGCCACATTCCTTTTTTATATTCCTCTTGCTCCATTGCCTTAACTACCTTATCAGAGAGGATTCCTTTTCCCTGTCCCATAAATAGTTGTGAGAATCGCACCATATCTTCTGACGTGGAAGATATGCCTCCCGTACCAATAACATTCACCGATTCAATTGGAAGTTGTCCTTGGTACGCCGGGTAATATAGTCCAGCCCGATTTTCATCCCTCCATTTGTTCTGCGGCGTTTTCGTATGATTCATCTTTAAAGGCCCTGTAAAGTTTTGATGTAGAAATTCAGTAAAGCTCATACCACTAACTCTTTCCACCAAAATTTCGGCCAGCGTAAAGCCATCGTTACAGTATACCGAGAAAGCACCAGGGTCCGCCTTCAAGTTTTGATTTGACAATTGCTGTAACAAGGTATCATGGGCATAGGTATCATTATCGTTAAATAAAAATGCATTACCTAACGTAGAACCTTGCAATCCAGAGGAGTGATTCAATAACATACGCGTTGTAATGCTTTTGTATCGACCGTCTTTCATCTTAAAATCAGGAACATAGCGGACAACAGGAGCATCTAAATCGACTTTTCCTTCATCGACCAATTTCATTACAGCCGCTGTTGCATACATTTTACTAACTGAACCAATCCCGTATAAAGTATCTTTGGTTAGCGGCTTTTCCCCTGCCATATCGTTCTTGCCAGCCTGACCCGACAAAATAAGTTTTCCATTATCAATTAGTGCATACTGCACGCTATTCGCTTCATGAGACTTTGTAAGTAGCTCCGCCTTCTCTGCTGCAATCTTCTTCAGTTCCTGACTAGCTACTTCTTCACCAGTTACAACAGTAGTCTTACTTTCAGAAAATGCTTTCGCTCCTGTTGGTAGAATCATAGTTATCGCTAATGCAGTAGCTAACACACCAGTTAGCTTATTTTTCATCACGGAATTACCTCCTTAAATAATTGATCGTTTTCATCATTAATTTGTTTAACTATGAAACTATGATAAATTTTACCCGTTTTTACTTTTAGACTACTTGCTAAATTCAGCAAGTAAAATATTTTTAAAAGGAGGAGGACTATCAGCTATAAGGCTGTTCACATTGACGGCCAATGTATGCTTGCCTCCAAGTGTGCCCCCAGCAAAAGTTAAAAAGCCAGGAATGGTTCCTCCATGCCCCCATATCGATTCACCGTTTGAAAGCTTCATTTTGAAAATTCCAAGCCCGGAATCGCCAAGCTCATCTACTCCTGTAGGGACTGTTGTAAGCATTTGCTTTAGTTGCTGTTCTTTCAGTAATTTGCCTCCAAGTAAATAAGAAAAGAATTTGTTTAAATCATCAGCTGTAGAAATCATCTCTCCGGCCGAGCTCCCCGTACTTGGGTTATAATAAGTAACATCTTTTGGCTCACTTGCTCTGTCTAATTGGATATATCCACGGGCATGCTTAGTTCCTGGAATCACACTTGAATTTCCAGGTAAGAATGTATTTGATAATTCAAGTGGTTCAATAATTCGATTTTCAATCTCTTCCGCATAGCTGTTCCCAGTTACTTTTTCAATAAGAATTCCTAGTAATACATATCCTGTATTTGAATACGACCAACTCTTTCCTGGAGCAAAATCTGGAGGCATGGATATTCCCATCTTTACTAATTCTTCAGCAGTATAAGATTTTTTGTATCCATCATATTAAAATCCTTTGACCCTGTGTAATTAGCGATACCACTTGTGTGATTCAATAATTGCCGGATAGTAATCTGTTTATCATCATATCCATTTCCTTGAATGACACCAGGCAACCATCTTTCAATAGAATCGTCTAGATTTAGGCGGTTTTCTCCTGCTAATTGAAGTACAACTGTTGCAGTGAACGTCTTTGTCACGCTGCCAATTCGAAATCGAAAATCTGTTTTCATTGGTTTCTTGGTACTTAGATCCGCTACACCAGCCGCATAACTCCATGTTTTTCCACCCTCAGAAGTTTTAGCAAGTATCCCTGGATATCCAAGTTTCAATGTATCCCGCATTGCCTCCTTGACGGAATTACGGTCTCTTTGATTGCTTGTTTGTAACGAGTTAGATACATTTTGAATGGACTCCGCTTTTACACTTGAGGTTAGAGGTGTATAAAACAGGGAACCTCCAGTTATTAAAAGAGCTAAACCTGTACATGTAATTTGACTATGCTTTTTCATCAAAATAATCCTCTCCCCTATTCATATTGTATAAATGGTTATTTGCTGTTTGGAACTAATCACACAGCTTTCTTCTTAACCCACTGCAAAAGGACGACATTGAATCTGTAATGTCTCTTTTCCTCCAAACAAGTCTTATTAATTGATTTGTTTTTTATAGAAATATATAGTATTTTTCTCCTCTCACTCTTCTTTACATTTTCATCTTACACAATGAAAATCTCTTTTTTCTTACCTCTTCCTTACAAATTCCTTACGTTCAAAATTACTTTTATAATTGATTATTTTTTATTTTAATAACATTTAGTTGTATTAATTTGATAGGAATTTGACTTCACATAAAAGTTTATTTATTTTGAAAAATGAATTTAAATACAAATTAACTATTTAATATTCAACATCTCACCTATACATGTCCTAACATAAGTTCCTATCATCTATATGTATTATTTATTACAACAGCTTTCACGCTAAAAATAAGATATTTCAAAAAAGAGAAATATAGGTATCTCAACAAGAGATTACCAATATAAACAATGTGAAAATGTAAGAACCCCTGTATTACTGCTGATTTCCCTCTAACTAATACAGTTTCAAACATTAGACACAAATACTACATGTAATGTTGAATTTATTACCTATTCAAAATTCTGTTTGTTCATTTTTTCTTAAAATACAAAAATATTCAACTTATAAATATACAAGCTATAATAGGGACGTCTAGGGATAACCTATTAGCACCTTAGAAAATATCAACTTTCTAAAATTGGACAAGATGAAAAAATCACTCACAGAAAGGTGTGTAATCAAAAAGAAAATTCATTAAAAATTCTTTAGTAGCAAAAGACATCGCATTAGCTATGCCTTAGCAATATCTACAATGTTGACGAGGTTATTGAAGCGATATAAAGGGATGGAAAACAGATGTCTCACGAATTAAAAGCAATAGTTTTAGGGGGAATTCTGGACATACTTACAATTTTTCAATCCTTATTCACTTAAATATACCCATCTACAATCAAAAGATTTTGAAAGCGTTCACAAACATTAGGTTTTAGATTCAATTAGAGAAGAACACACGATTTGAGGAACTTGTAGGAGATTCATTTTCCAGAACGACTTATATTCCTAAGACTTAAGAATAGGATACAAGGAGGATTTATTATATGAATGGGAATACTGCTAAAAAAATAGAATTGCAATCTAAAAATACTGTGATTACAAACGAGAAATATTTGGATCCTAAAAAGTGGCATAAGCAAGATACTACGTGGGCATTGAGCCTTTTCGGGACAGCGATTGGAGCAGGAGTACTCTTTTTACCAATTAATGCAGGTTCAGGTGGTTTATTATCATTATTACTCATTACATTACTTGCCTATCCAGTTATGTATTACTCACATAGAGCGCTTGCTAAAATGATATATGCTTCCAATTCTGCCAATGAGGGAATTACGGGTACAATAAGAGAGTATTTCGGAAATAAGGCGAGTATTATTTTTAACATCGTATACTTCGTCTCAATTTATACAATTGTCTTGATGTATTCAATTGCACTTACAAATACTGCAAGTAGTTTTATTGTGAATCAATTACATATGAAAGAGCCCTCAAGAGCCATTTTATCGCTTGTTTTAGTACTGGGTCTTATCGCTATACTAAATTTCGGTCAAGATATCACTGTAAAAATTATGAGCTTGCTAGTATACCCTTTCATAGCTTCTCTACTATTTATCGCAATATCTCTAATTCCTCAGTGGAACACATCAATGCTTAGTTTTTCAGATGTCTCTACTGCTTCAACCGGAACAGGTTATTTGGGAACGATATGGATGATACTACCTATCATAGTGTTTTCATTTAACCATTCTCCAATGATTTCGTCTTTCGTGATAAAACAAAGATCTACGTATGGAATAGAAGCAACTGATGCTAAATGTGCTCAAATACAAAAAGTTTGTTATATCATGACGTTCGTTGTTGTTATGTTCTTCGTTTGGAGCAGCGCACTAAGTTTGACTCCAAATGATTTAAAAGTGGCAAAAGAGCAGAACTTATCAATCCTATCCTATCTCGCTAATGAACTTAATTCGCCAGTAATTACGATTGCAGCTCCTATTATTGCTTTTATGGCTATAACAAAGTCTTTCCTTGGCCATTATATAGGATCATATGAAGTAATGCGTGACATGATTATCAAATTTGGTAAAACACGCGGAAAAGATATAGAAGAAAAAACAGTTAAGACAGTAATTCTTACTTTTGTCGTATTAACATGCTGGTATGTTGCTTATGCAAATCCAAGTATTCTTGGGCTCATTGACGCTCTAAGCGGTCCATTAGTTGCTGCTATCTTATGTCTATTACCAATGTATGCGATCCGTAAAGTACCGGTATTAGCTCAATATAGAGGTAAAATAAGCAATGCATTTGTTATTATTGTAGGAGTACTTACAATCTTAGCAAGTATTAAATCTTTATTCTAACTTACTAGTTAATTATCGTTATTACAAATCAGAATAACAAATTATCAAAACGAAAAGAAGTTGACGAACGATGTGTACAAACATAAAAAATCTATATATATTCAAAATTTAATTTACGTTTGTCTATATTAATATACTAGGATTAACAAAGAAGCATCCAACAAATTATTATTAATCACTACATTTTCTTTCATAGTATGTCAACGTATAAAAAGACACTTTCTATAGTGTCTTTTTATACGTTATAAGATGAATACACTAACTACATACTTATAATTGGAGAGCTTTTGTGAATATCTTCTGTGAGTTGGTCCTTTTCTTTCCCCGTTCATTTCTTCTTTTGAAAAGGTACCACTATATGGACTAAATATCATAAAATGTTAATTTTCTTTTGCTTGCCTATATATTCAATCGCCATCCAGCCATTTTTCGGTATGTTCGATAAAACGTTTTGTCGCTGGTAATGCGTGTTTAATTGAAGTAAGTGACAACCCAAGCGATCGTTTAGGTTTGTCTTCCAATTCCACAACCGTAACATTTTCGCATTGTCCTTGTAATGCGAGTTCAGACATGACACTGATTCCAAGCCCGTTCTCCACCATCGCGACAATCGCATGATCATCACCGGTTTCAAATTGGATATCGAGATGAACCCTAGCAACTTCTAATACTTTCCTAACATCGTAACCACATGAAGAAGCAGGCATAATAAAAGGCTCTTTCTCGAGCTGATCGTACTGAATTATAGATTGTTTACTTAATGAGTGATTTTTAGGAAGGACACATAGCATTCGATCTTTTCTTAGTGGAATAGATTCTAGATGGCCCGACGACGGTAGTGACATAAAACCTAAGTCAATCACCCCTTGTTGAATCCACGTTTCAATCATTCCATAATCACCTTCCATTAATTTGATTTCAATTCGAGGATATTCCAAGTGAAATCGATGAATGATTGCAGGCAACCAGTGAATAGAAACGCTTGTAAAGGTTCCGATGCGCAAGGTTCCTGCCACTATCCCATTAATCTCTGCAACAGTTTGCTTCAATCGCTCATTATGATTTACTACTTCACGAACATGCATTAAAACACGCTCACCATTTCCTGTTAATCGAACACCTGTTTTATTCCGGGATAACAGTTGAAAACCATACTCCAATTCAAGACTTCTAATCGCATGGCTGACACCTGACTGAGTCACATTCAGTGCTTCGGCCGCTCTTGATAAGTTCCCCATTTCAACCGTCTTCAGAAAGATTTCTAACTTAGTCAGACTCATCGATTCTCCTACTTTCTCATGTATGAATTTTGTTCAAGTATAACATTACATATATTCGTTTTACTAATACTTGAATTACAATTAAACTAAGTACATAAAAATTTTAAAGGAGAACTAAAAATGAAACCAATAAAGGCTAATCTTATGATCTTACTTGTTACAATGACCTGGGGTACTTCCTACCTTTTTATGAAAATCGGATTGGAAACTGTCCCTTCATTTTCTCTTGTTGCATTACGCTTTGGTATTGCTTTTTTGGTTTGTGCTGCTGTTTTTTTTAAACAATTTCGTTCAATTCATTTTGTCACCTTAAAATACGGCTTTATGCTAGGATTTTTACTTTTCGTTGTATCTGCTTCAGTCATCTTAGGTTTAAAAACGACATCAGCTTCAAATGCTGGTTTTCTAGCCAGTTTGACCGTAATCTTTATCCCTTTATTATCTATCGTTCTGTTTAAGGATCGACTGAGCTACAGACTAATCATTAGTTCCCTTGTTGCAATGACTGGAATTGGTTTACTGACTTTGAATAATCAATTAACACTTAATTCTGGAGATTTACTCTGTATACTCGCTGCTTTCTTTTATGCTTTTCATATTATTGTCACCGGAAGGGCGGCTAAAGTTGCCAATACATTGCAGCTTGGAATTCTTCAGTTGGGATTTGCAGGAGGGTTTGGCGTACTCTCTGCCCTGATTTTCGAAGAACCGCAACTTCCATCCACTAAAGAAAGTTGGATCGCTGTACTGGTATTAAGTATATTCTGCAGTGCTTTTGCCTACATCATTCAGGCGATGGCACAGAAATACACAACACCGACACATACAGGACTCATTTTTTCATTAGAACCTGTATTTTCTGCACTATTTGCATACCTGTTCATGAACGAAGTATTGTCACTCAAAGGGTATATCGGAGCATTACTTATTCTAAGCGGTGTTATACTTGCTGAGATAAAAGTAAAACGAAAATCTACATTATTGCTCTAAACCTAATCGTTCTTAACATAACAGAATCGGCAATTGCTGTCTCTGGTTTATATATTATTAGGGCTTAATCAACATTGTTTACTAATATTTGGTCAAGAAGTCTTGTAAATCGTTCAAATAAAAAATATCTCATGATAGCACTAGGTTTATTTTTTATGCGAGCCCCCTCACCATCAATTTAAGAATTAAAAAAGAGGGGATTATCCCCCTCCTTTTTACGCTTGCTCCGACTGTCGGAATTATTTAATAAAACCACGATTCAATTTAGTTAAATTTTCATTGATGGTAAAAATTCTTACTCTAATATCTTTAACACCAGCTGCTTCAAGTCTGCTCTTGTGCATTTCCGCGTATTTTTCAGCATCTTGTTTTTCTTCAAATACATAAATGCCTCCAGCTTCTTTTGTTTCTTCATTCTCAGTCCATATTTTCCAGTGGAATCCTTCTTCTTCGTTAATACTATTTGCTAAATCCCAAAATCCTTTTTCCATTTCTTCACCATAAGGACCTTCAAACGGAAAATCAACTTGTAATAAATATGCCATTTTCACTCACTCCTATTTTTAATATAAAATTCATCGGGAATTCCTTTGTATAAAAATTCTTCCCATTCTTTTACTGATCATGATTCGAATGATAGTAATGTCTAAATTCGTATTGCTATTATTATTCAAGCACTAATTGGAGAATCCCCCTATTTGTAACATAATCACAAAACGATAGTAACTTGAACGCATAAAGTGAAAGTTTAATAGTTTTCAGTTATGTTTAAAAAATATGATACAAACTTACCCCTAAACTAAGGACAAACAAAACAAGCGCAGGTATTGCTTTCTTAAAAGGATCTCTCGCTAATACAATTAGAGTTAATGCGGCTGCAAGCATCGTACCGCCTAATAACAATCCTGCCCATAAAGCTACTACTGGAATCCAGATTCCTATCAACATTCCAATCGCTCCTACAATCTCAAAAGCTCCAGTTAAGAAATTAAAAAACGAAGGTAAACCAAATCGTTTGAATTCATCTGCCATTTTCCCGGATATAATTTTCGTTCCTGTCATTAAAAAGAACAGAAACAACACTATTTTTACAATATTGATGAAAATTAAAATAGTAATCACACCTTTCTTATTATTTGATAAAAACTCAGTATTGTTCAGGTAGTAGTCACTACCTTTATCCTATTTCCTGAGATTACCCGTATGGAAGTCGCTTCAATTTATATTACCCTTCTCAATATTAAAGGGCCGGAAATTACATGCTATAGCATATATAATTCGAAAATTTGACTGGTACTAAGCAAAAAAATGAACCTGAATCAGATATGATACAAAATAAAGTTATCTTCCCATTCGTCCAAACAAACAAAAATTATATGTTGCAGCATATATAATACCTAAAACAAAGTTTGTTCCTTATGAATAGCATAGCATCAATAAGGAACAAATATTAATAGTGTGTATCATACAATTTGTTTAATAACGATTGTAATACTTTAATTTCTTCCTCGCTCAAATTACTCGTAACAAAATGGTGAGCGTCTTTCACTACAGGCAAGATTGTTTTCTTTAATTCGTCACCTTTTTCAGTTAAAAAAAGGTTATGTGAACGCCTATCTTGGTCATTCAAAGCCTTCTTTACAATCCCTTTTCTCTCCATTGACTGTATCATTCTAACAACAGTAGTTTGATCTTTATCAATAGCTTCCGCCAACTCTTTTTGAGTAGTGCTCCTTTGGCTACAAAGAACACTAATGATCCCCCACTGCTCTGGCGTAACTCCATACGGCTTTAATTTCTTCGTAAAATAATTGGTCATTTTCACGTCAGTACGGTGAACAAGATAGCCTATTAAATCATGTAAGTTCATATATCACCTCTATAAATTAAGATATAAAAGGATATAGCATACCAGTCAATCATTCACAATGAATGTATTTGTTTCACCATATATATGCTATGGCACATATATTAAAGTAGATTATTTTAATTGTCAAATGATTTACCTATTATTTTTCAAAAACAAAATCGCCCCCTTAGATTATAGAAGGAATGACTAATTTGACGTATTTCTCCCCTGTCGTTTTATGATATTCTAATAACACTTGGTAAAATATGGTATCTACAGACAGTCAAACACCTTTAAAGATACCTACCCCAGTTGTTGCTGTTACAAGATAAACAGCATATAATCAGTTAATCACCCACATTAGCAACGAAAACATAAAGAAAAGGCATTCCAAATATGAAACACCTTCTTTCGTTTTATAAAGTGAAACTTTAATCAGTGGGGGTTTTGTTCATCCCCCACTGATTATCAGCCCTCACCAATCGGACTTTTACGGACAGTTGATCCCCCACCTAACTTCTTTGCTTCCGCTGAATTTTGAGGTGGGGGTCTTACTGCCCGTTAAAGCGGGATAAAACCATCCAACACGCTGAACTTTTCAATTTAATATAATCACTCGTTTAACTAAAGAAATTGATTACGTGCATAATGCTCTTCTGACTTTTCTTGCGAAATTTAGTGGATCATCAACATCTTCAATATTAACGTAAATCAAATTTGGATCATCACATAACCACTCATTGTGTATAGACGAAACGATTATTCCTTGTTTAATAATTGTCGCAACAAATTCAGTGACTTCTCTTTGTAAGAGTGCTACTCGGCCTAAGCATAAAGCCCGTCCAGTTTTATTGTCTCGTGATTCGAATGAAAAGGAAGTTGTTACTCTAAAACGTTTTCCCAAGATTGTTGCTCGTATTTCATCCCTGTTTATTGTTGCCACGCATTTTCCACCGGCGAACCCTTCTTGGCCACCGATAATTTTTGCAAACTGTTGACAAATTAATTCATCATTAAACGCCATACCTTTAATCATCCCCCCTTTTACTGTTAGGTTATGAATGAATACATAGGTCTGAAACGGTAATGAATCTAATCTATTAAAAAAAATGATGACAATCTACCGAAAGCTATTAGCTCAATTATTCTTGATTATTTAAATTAACTCGGCTATATATGTTAAAACATTTTTAAAGAGCATAAAAAAGACACCTTAAGGTGCCATTCTCCGATTTGAGAATCATATCTATGTATGGAGAAATTTAGAAAAGAGAAGCTTCTAACTATAATTTATAGAGCTCTTATGCCATTAATTACTTACATACATATTTCCTTATTTACCGGAAGAAGAATTCCAATTATATTACTTTCTGATCAGTCTCGTTAAAGCCATACCAAGAAATCCAGCGCCCATCCCTATTAGCCATCCATTGTGGGCATCACCTAACATAGACCCCACTCCTCCGCCAAGAAACATGCAGCCAACAAATACTAATCCTCCAATTCCCCAATTCGGCCGTTCCATAATTCAATCACACCCTTTCAATAAAACATATGCGATTAACTAGCTCAACTTTCTTGCATAGGATAGTTAATTATTTTACTTAGGTTTAGCACTATCAGGGAATTCGAAAATTTCTCTTTTTATATAGACCATTCATTTGCCACATTTCTGTTTACTTATATTTTTTAAAAGAAGGTTTCCATTCTGTTAAATCCTGATAAACAAACGTTATATTGTTACATATTCCCTCTACAACTTCGTACATACGTTTCATATCACTAGTCGTAAATAATATAGATCCTTTGCGTTGAGTGCTATCTACAATAGTTGGTATGATGTCTCCCTCTTTTACTAATAGATCAATTAATACGACCTCGGATATGTTAGTTAACTCCTTATACTTGATTTCTTTTAAGCAACCTGGTTTTGGAATCAAGCTTAAAGACATAGCATGACATTTTGAAGATACACATCTAAATTCATCTATAGTCTCAGTAGCTAACGCATCATAATAGTATCCGAATTGGGATATGCCGGTTGTTAGTTCCACCATCTTCCAGATATTACCGCCACCTATTCTAACTTGAGATTCTATAATTATTGGCTTATTTTTTTTGTCTATCTTTACTTCTGTATGAGTAATGCCGTTTTCCATTTGCATGTCGTCCAAAAATATCATTACTTTTTCCATAATTAATTGTTTTTGAGATTCATCTATAGGTGCTGGCATAATAGTATAGTTTATTATAAACGTATCTTCTTTAAATACTTCAGCTGATATCGCTATTATAGAATGTTTTTTGTTATAAGAAACGGCTTCGACCGTATAAACTACATCACCTTCAATGTACTCTTCCACTAAAACAGGTAGTTGAATACCATTTTCTTCAAAAAATACCTCTACGTCATCTCCCTTGTCTAGCTTAGATACACCTTTACCACCTGCGCCAATCGGGGGCTTTATTATAATACTATCTTTTTTGTTCAAAAATTCATTAATATCTTTAATGTTATTGCAAACTGTCGAATCTATCGAAAAGTCTTTACCTGCTAGCATTTCACGCATCATGTCTTTATTGCGGGTTATCATATTAGCATTGTAAGAAGGCCCTTTAACATTAAAAATCTTTGCAATTATGCAAGCCGTATCTAATGCTGTTTCGTTGAAAGATACAACCACATCAAATGGTTTCTCTTTGAATAATTCTTCAGCATAGTATATAGACAAGGGTATATTTGTCGTGTCTAATTCTTTTTTATAGAAACATTTTTCTAAGATAGTCCCATCAAAATATATGTGTTTAGCGTACGATCCTATGTACGAAACAATATAGCCACTGTCTAATGCATCTTGTATAGGCTTTGTCCATCCCCCTATAAATAAAATGTGGGGTTTATTTTCTATGTCAGTTCCTTTTAATACCTTATGCATCACAATCATCTCCTCTAAAATGAACTCGTATATTCAATATCATTTCCTTTTGATACACCTCGTCTTAACAACGCCACTAAACACAATGTTGTTCCGAATCCCCCTATAAATAACGTAGTTTGAAGCCCTAATATAGAAATTAAAAATGCACTAGCAAAACTCCCCAATGCCCAAGCTCCCCAATTCAGCGTACGCTGTACAGCATTTACTCGGCCTAGCATGTGATTTGGTGAGGCAAGTTGTCGTATAGTTGCAGCGTAAGGGCCAAATACACCTTCTCCCATACCGTGTATGATACTTGCGGCTACTATACCGTAAACTGTTCCCATATATCCCATTATCGGTATAAAAACCAAACCGGTAACTGATACAGTAGCACTATAAATAAGCATTTTTGTATTATTAATTTGTTGACTTTTTTTCATGAGTATCGTATTACCTATTAAAAATCCGACTGCTGCTGAGCCTACAACAAATCCTATTTCAATTTCAGATAGACCCATTACCTTATAAAGGAATATTACTAAAATGCTATTTAATATGTATTTAAAAAAACCGTAAACAGCACCACAAGTTACAATCGGCTCCAATACAGGGTGTTTTTTGAAATATACCAAACCTTCATATATGTTTTGATATATAGATTTTAAATTTACGTCTTTTAAAGAACCTTCTGTATGCGGTTTAAACTTTGAAATAATTAATACAAACATAAAACAAACAAAATACGTTACTGCGTCAACAGTAAACGAGCCTGTTAATCCAACTAGAGTAATGACGATTCCAGCTAGCATAGGACCAATTACTATAGAAAGAGACTCCGAAAGTGCTAGTTGAGCATTTCCTTTTTTTAAATGGTCTTTATCTGTTACTATTTCAGGTAAGAAAGAAGGAATGGCAATGTTGTAAAACGTGGTGAATATCCCATTTAAAAACATGATAAATACCAGTAAAGGGAACGTTATAATATTTGTTACAGTCAGTATGAATACTGATAAAAACAATACTCCTTGACATAAACTACAAATTAGCAAGACATTTTTCCTATGAAAAATGTCTATTAAAGCACCGGCTACTAACCCGAAAATTAAATAAGGGACGAATATAACCCCACGAAGCATAGCAGCATTTGCTTCACTTGTTTGTAACACCTCTAATGCAAAAAGTGGCAAAGCTACTATTGTAAACTGAGTACCTAACAAACTTATAGACTGTCCTAGCCAAAGCTTGTGAAAATTAAAACGTTTGCTATCTTTCATAATATCCCCCCATTAAATTCATATTTATAAATTATCAAGTTAACGATATAAATAAGAACAGGAAAAACCTATATTTCAACTAATGTCTGTACCACATAAAGTGAAACTTTAATCAGTGGGGGTTTTGTTCATCCCCCACTGATTATTAGTTGAACCAATCGGACTTTTACGGACAGTTGATCCCCCACCTAACTTCTTTGCTTCCGCTGAATTTTGAGGTGGGGGTCTTACTGCCCGTTAAAGCGGGATAAAAATTCGAAGCCTAATATAAAAGCGATTTTAGTTTCAAAATGAAGACTTGATCTTTAAAGCTCTCTTGGCTATTAAAAAGCTCATTTTCCGATTTTATGTCACTTTGAATCACCTCCAGCATCAGTATAACCTTGAAGGCACGCTGTTGTACGCATTTTGGAATGTAACAGCAAGATATCAAAGTTACGATGACAAGTTTTTATGTAATTATACGTAATCAAATCTGCACGATTTGAGGAAAAGAACAATCTGTAAATCTAAGGGTATCAAGTTTGAATTCAACTCGTCCAAATATACACTTGGATTGGAACGATACTTTTATAGCGATGATATATCAAGTTACCCTTTCCTAGGATTCTTCAGAAAGAACAGCGTATTTTTTCATATTAGGTGTTATTTTGTTTTGTTAGTTTAATAGCGATGTAGCACTCCCCTTTCAAAATAGTAAAGTATAAACATGAAAAAACTCCCAACAAATTTTGTTAGGAGTTTTTTCAAATACGCGATATTTATTTAATCTTCATTATTGAGTTCTATTGTACCTGTTCTAGCACTAACCTTTAAAATATTTAACAAATTATCAGGTGTCTTGATTTCTACTTCATATTCAAATTTTGATTGTGCTAAGTTGTCATCTTCTAATTCGAATTCTTTTTTCACATTAATAATTTCTCCATTTGTATGAGCTAAAGAAATTTCACGAACTTGTTTCTCTGTGTAGTTTTCATTCTTTTTTGCATAATTGTAACCCATACCATAATATCCACCGACAATAGCAATACCACTTACTAAAATAGCAATTACACTTATAATTATTTTCTTTTTATGCTTTAACATTTTCATCCACTCCTTAATGATTAATCCTCTATTCCAAATCTTGCTTCAAGCGCATTTTCTGCTTGCTCTAATTGATCTTCCAGTATATCGTGTTCTTTTTCTTGCGTTTGATATTGTTCAACAGTTATCGTTCCAGCGTGATAATCTGCTTCTAGCTGATTATCAGATAGATCTATCTTGTCATCCAATTGGTCAATTTCTTTTTTTGCTGCTAAGTACGTATTTAAGTTATCTTCTTTTGCTCCAACTGGTTTCGTGTTATTTTCCTTTTCTACAATAGATATGACTTCGTTTTTGAAATCTTGTGTTTGCTTCGTATCATTTGTAGCAGCTTGTGTTTTGTTTGGTTCTTGTTGTAGTTGAGCGACTTCTTTTTGTAATTTATCATTTTCCACTTTCAGTTGTTGTACTTCTGTATTGTTATCAGCTTGAGTAGAACAAGCTGTTAAGAATAAACAGGACATTGCTCCAATCAGCATCCATTTTCCCATTCTGTTTTCCTCCCTTTACATGTGCACCTTATCCTTGCCTTTATATTACTGAACAAACATTAAAGGAAGATTAATGTACAAAAAAATAAAGTGAAGGCTTTTACAGGCAGTTAATCCCTACCTAACTCCCTCGCATTCACCAAATTTTGAGGGAGTAGTCTTACTACCCGTTAATGCGGGATAAAATGATATAATTAACTAGTTTCTAATCTTTCTTTAATGTTTTGGAATTATAGTGATACATATTAATAAGAAGAAAAGGAGAATGTTAATGCGAGTTCTTATTGTCGAAGATGAACAAGACTTACAAAATATATTGGTGAAACGATTAAATGCAGAACATTATAGTGTCGATGCATGTGGGAATGGAGAAGATGCCCTGGATTATATAAACATGGCTACCTACGATTTGATTGTCCTTGACATTATGATTCCCGGAATAGATGGTTTACGCGTATTACAAAGATTACGCGCGGACAATAATGCAACTCCTGTCTTGCTTCTTACAGCTAAAGATACAATTGATGATCGTGTAACAGGACTCGACTTAGGTGCGGATGATTATTTAGTAAAGCCGTTTGCTTTTGATGAACTGTTAGCAAGAATTCGAGTGTTAATGCGAAGAAAAACAGGAAATACATCTAATGTGTTTGAAATCGCTGACCTAGTGGTAGATTGCAATATGCATAAAGTAACACGAGGAGACCAAGTTATCACTCTTTCCAGTAAAGAATTTGCTATTTTAGAATATATGATCCGTAATAAAGAAGTTGTGCTGACACGAGATAAAATTGAGCAACATGTGTGGAATTACGACTATGAAGGTGGCTCAAATATTATTGATGTTTACGTCCGCTATCTTCGCAAAAAAATTGATAGCCAGTTTGAAACGAAGTTAATTCATACAGTGCGCGGAACTGGTTACGTATTGCGAGTAGAATCATGAAAAGACTATCAATAAAAATGAAAGTAACCCTGTGGTATACGGGGCTAATTGTAATTATTATGGCACTCGTGTTAGCCTTTATTTTAACTTCTTCAGATAAAGTTTTGCTTTTTAATATGAAAGATCAATTAAAGAGCACAGTAAAAGAAAGCATGGAAGATATCGAATATAAGCATGGGCAGTTAAAGATTGACGATGATTTTGAAACCTTAGAAGATGGAGTAAATATAAGCATTTATAGTAAACAAGGTGAGCTGTTGGTAGGACATAGTCCAACAAGCTTTAATAAAAAGATATCGCTTAAATCCGATGAAATACAAACCATTAAAGACGGTAATAAAGAATGGATAGTATATGATTTTCTCCATAATGCAGGCGGCGATGAGCAAGTCTGGGTTCGTGGAATAATGACTATGAACCAATTATCTTCAACGATAAATACACTTATCGTGGTAACAATCATCTCATTCCCATTACTTATTCTTATTGCGGCATTCGGAGGATATTTTATCACGCAAAGGGCGTTTCGACCTGTGCAACAAATGAGTGATTCAGCCAGTAAAATTGGTGATGGTAAAGACCTTTCGAAGAGAATTAATTTACAAGGTTCACCGAAAGACGAAATGTATCATTTAGCACAAACCTTTGACAAAATGTTTGAGCGATTGGAGACATCATTTGAAAGTGAAAAACAATTTACATCTGACGCATCTCATGAATTAAGAACACCAACATCTGTTATTATTTCACAATGCGAATACGCTTTATCGCAGAGGACTAACCCGAAAGAAATGGAAGAATCGTTAGAAGTAATTTTAAAGCAATCACATAAAATGTCCGCTCTAATCTCACAACTCTTATTATTAGCACGAGCTGACCAAGGAAACCATAATACTTTCCAATTTGAATGTATCAATATGAGTGAATTAACGGAAATCGTTGTAGAAGAACTTTCATTAATGGTTCAAGAAGCTTCGATTGATATAACAACTCATATAGAGGAAGACCTGTTTATTAAAGCAGATCAAACATTGATGATGCGCTTATTAATGAATTTACTAACGAATGCGATTGCTTATAGTAAAGCGAGCGGAACTGTGCATATGCAACTATTCCGTGATGAAACCAACATAATAGGTAAAGTCTCCGATAATGGCATCGGCATCAGCGAGCAACATATTACTAAAATATGGGACCGCTTCTATCGAGTTGACGCAGCACGCACATCTTCAAACATCGGAAACACAGGTTTAGGATTGTCAATGGTAAAATGGATTGTCGAACTACATGGAGGAGAAATTACAGTTGAAAGTAAATTAGGAGAAGGCAGTACTTTTACATTTAAACTACCAATTGAAAAAAGAGCATAATTTATACGTGTCTGTCGCTTCAGAATAAAGATTGATTCGAAGGCTCTCTTCAATCCTTATGTAAAAATAACTGACGCATTTTAAACATCATCGATTTTATCATTTTGGACAACCTATTCTGTTAATTTAATATACATGCGAAAAAACTATCAAAATAAAACCCCAGAAATCCAACGGTCTCTGGGGCTTCATTATATATTTAGCTCTTTTTGCTTTTTGTTTTGTTTATGTCTATACAGTAACTTTCGACTTATTAGAGAAATCACTAATAAGGTCAGAATTAATAAGATAAGTTGCATAAATGATAAATCAAAATATTTAGCACCTGTAACGATTAAAAGTGTAGAAATCGTGCCTTTTACAACGAAAAAAATAATAACCCATAACCCGCCTTTTTTCCAGTTCATTTTATATTACCCTTTCCTACGTTTAAATTCTTAACATATTTAATGATAGTTCTTAAATGTGAAAACTTAATAGAAATCTATTATATTAAAAAAAAATTCATGTCTAATTAAATGCGACGATTCTATATTAAGTGAAAATGATATTCATTGTCAATTTTATTGACTATTTGAATACTTATTCTCAATCTCTTTCTACTTTGTTTCTTATAAGCAATACACTTTTATATTCAAACAAAAACACCTCCATTACATTTGCACACTTAGTATGCGAATGCAAGAGGTGTTTTTTCATATAACATCAAGTAAGATTTCCTACTTTGTTTATTTCTAGATACGTAGCTATTTTTTAGTACACAATTACTGGATCATACGTGTTCAAACTATCATATACAGTTTTTGCAACATTAGGAAGAAGGTTCACACACCCGCCTGATCCACCTGTTAAATATGCATTATTTGCCCAGTCTTTTCGCCAGCCGGCATCGTGGAATCCTTGACCGCTATTTGTGAATGGAACCCAGTAATCTACTTTAACCGCATAATCAGCTTTCCCTACTGCGCTACCTCTTAGCGTATATGGTGTTCGTTTGTATAGAACGTACCAAACACCTGGTGATGTATCTTCACCCGTGCTATGTTTACCCGTTACTACATTTGTTGTAACGACTAATTTCCCATCTTTGTAAATCCAAATTTGTTGCTCTGCAATTGAAACTTCCGCATACGTGTCTCCGATGCCATTATTCGATGTTGTTTTATAACCGATACCTTCCTTCTCCCAACCATTTCCGTGAATATTAGAAGCAGAAAGCGACTTTTCGCCTTTCTCAAAGGCTTGTTGAACTTGTTTAGTTTCTTTTTCAACATCTAGTGCCCAGCCGTAGCCTTGCCCTTTTACTGATATGACTGAACCGGAATGCGTTTTAAATGAGAAATCTTTATTTAATGTTGATTTGGCATTATTAATTTCAGTAATTTTCTTCTTAATGTCACTAGCATCAATTGTAACTTTCATATCCTTTGACATAGAGGCATTTTGAATTAAATCTTTCGCTTTTAAAGGATAAACTTCATCCTGCACTTTATACTCAACAGACTGCCCAAGAAGATTCTGTAGTGCTTTCTCCTCTTTTTTGACAATCGGATCGTCTTCTTTAATAGGTTTTATGTATGCAGACTTCAGATGAATTTCGCTTTTATATTTTTGCTTATCGTAATCTTTCAGTAGACTAGTAACGTCATACTGTTTTCCTTCAACACTTTTCGAAATAACAATTTTCCCTTGTTCTAACTTCGCCATAGCATCTTGAGGCGCTTTTAATTTTTCATTCATAGAGATGAGCGTTTCTTCTACAAGTTTTTTCATCGTTTCACTACGATACTGATCTGCCTTCTCTGGTAGTAATGAATAATTTTCTCCCTTTGAGGAAGGGAAAAATGTCCACTGACTTTTTAATAGTTTCTTAACTTGAGGCAAATCTTTTTCCGTAAGTTCCGTTTTTGTATCTTTTTCATCTAAAATTTGTTGTTGATCAACATAGACTTTGTTTGCTAGTCCAGATGTCTTTAATTTCTGTATCGCCTGATCAGCGCTCAGACCACCAACTTTTGTGTCATTAATTGTAACATTCGAATTGAAGTGAGTTGCCTGATAATAACTCATTCCCCCAATAAGAAGTGCAATTACACCAATACCCACTGCGATAAACTTCCAATTTGTATAACGTTTTTTTGATCTTACTCGTTTTTGATCAATTTCTTCAACTGATTCATTTGTTGTATTGTTGTTCATCAATCTTTCCCCCGTATGCATTAACGTCAAACGATTTTCAACTAAAATCATAGACTAGTGTACCTTATTTTTCCTAAAATTTCATTATTTCCGACCACATTTTATCGCAATTTAATAATTAAATTTAGATTTTTTAATAGTACGATGCATTGAATAGCCCTTTACAAGTCATAAAGTGAAACTTAAATCAACCGTCACACCAAGAGATTTAGCTTAATATTCTAGGGGGAAATTTTTTTCTTTACGTAAAATACGAATTATATTATCCATTTTTATGAACATCACCCCCTAATTTTGTCAAAAAAATAAACGATAGTCCTTCTACATTTTTGATAAAAGGACTATCATTTTTTCAGTTAGAGTATTTGTATAATCGTTTAACTTTTTATTTCCTGAAGGTCAAACTTGATGAAGATGATGAAATTTCATCTCATAGCCTTTAAATGAAAACATTATGTTTTTTATGGCAACCAAGTTTATTTTCTTAGCTTGATGTCCCCCACATATCCAGCAGCCTAAGATGAAATAAGAGTCTGTTCAACTAGATTTTTTCTAATATTTTTAGGAGCATCTTATTTCACCTCGTCATATTTCACTAATTGAATTTAAAACACATCTGTATGCTATTTAGTAAAATTTACGATTCGAGTCATAATTATTGCAGTAGCCAAGATAATAATAGCGGTTATCAAACCAGATTCTCCAATCCAAATCTCAGTTTGATACCCTGTACTTGCACGTGCGAAAGGTCCTTGAATAATGGCATTCCAAGTAGTATGAATGATAACCGAAGGCCAAACGCTACCTGTGATAAGTCGTAAATAAGCTGTAATATAACTGAATGGCACAATACAAAAATAGATGCCAAGTACTGAAAGTAGGGCAGATGCTCCCTCTACATATAGACCAGCAATAACAATTGGAACATGCCACGTTGCCCAAATCAATCCGCTAATAAGGATTGGGCGTGAAAACTCTGCATCGATTAGTCTTGTAAGCATATAACCTCGCCAACCCATTTCTTCTCCCATAACTGGAATTAAGTTAAGCAGGCTACCTAAAACTCCGCTCAATACTACTATAAAAATGAAACTTAATGGTATCGGTAGATACTGAAATCCAAGTATATGATAAATAGGTTCTAGCATACCACCTTGCGGGGGCTGAAACCTCGCAATTCCGCTCAACCAGGCGATAGAATAAGTAATTCCACAAATAATCATAGGTATTAGCAGCGCAAAACCAATCCCCTTCCATATCTTTAAGTTACCGAGACTAAAAGATACATCTTTAAACCCTTCTTTCAATATTATGCGAGTCAAAATAGAAGAAAATGCTGGGATAAACATATATACCACAATAAGTGGCATACTTTTAGTAATCATTACTAGTACATTTAGGATAATAGAAGTAATGGTTAAGATACTTAGAAAGAGTTGAAGTCCTATTTTAGCACGTTGGATTTTATCTTTATTGTGGAATGCTTCTCCGTGTAATAACATTGTAATCCGCCCTTCCCCTTTTATTCATTTGTTTATCAAATTTACTTCCTGTCATTTCAACAGCTACAACTTAGAATAAAAATATTTTGACATACAGATTCATTCAGCTTTAAAATCCCTCCCAAATTCATAATCTAGTCTTACTTGCGATTCAACAATTTAATTATTATTTATAAACTGTCATAGCCGATAGTACAAAAGTGTAATGATTAACCTATGACTTGTGTCAATTAATCTTATGACAATATGTAACTAGAAAATATGATATGGAATAAATAACAATTGAATTAAGGCAATTGATTCGTGCAACTACATGAATCAATCTTGCTTTTGAAAATAATTCAATTGAGGTGGGCAAAAATGAATAAGAAAAGAATGATTGCAATGGTTAGTACAGCTTTATTAGTCACAGGATGTGTGGAAGTAGGAAACGCTCAAACTGTAGCAGTCGAAAATTCAGGTCAATCAGTCCAAAAAAATATAGTTAAATCCATACAATCACAGGCTAACCCATTAAAAACGATAGAGCCGTCAAAACCATTTGAAGATCTAAGACCACTTAAGAAAATGATTGGGAGCGCGCAATATGTAGGATTAGGAGAGAATACTCATGGAAGCTCTGAAATTTTTACTATGAAGTTTCGACTTGTGAAATATTTGGTTACTGAGATGGGTTTTACGAATTTTGCAATGGAAGAAGATTGGGGAAACGGCTTAAAACTAAATGAATATATCCAAACAGGAAAAGGAAACCCTAGGGAATTTTTAAAATTGTTATATCCTACTGATGAAATTATAGCCATGATTGAGTGGATGAAAGATTATAATGCTGATCCATCCAATAAAAAAAAGATCCAATTTATTGGGCTCGACTTAAAAACGTTAGACCAAGATAGCTTTAATAAAGTAATTGATTATGTAAGAGTGCATCGACCAGATTTGCTGGCAGAAGTAGAAGAAAATTATAAAGAATTGTCTTCTTTTACTGGAAGTATACAGGAATATATGAAACTTGCTCCTGAAAGGAAAGAGAAGTTTAAAGCAAACGCTGAGAGAGTAGCCCGATTACTAAAAGATGAGAATGAGCAAGCCAACATAGAAATAATTCCATCCGAGTACATCTGGGCGAAAGCAACGGCAAGTGCAATAGAGAAATTTACCACAATGCTACTTCCTAACGACTATCCAAGTATGATAAAGCTACATGAGCAATACTTGGCCGATCATGCGATGTGGGCACAAGAGACATTTGGTGGTAAAACGATGGTATGGGCACACAATATTCATATAGCTAAAGGAATTATCGATGAGAAATTATACCCTTATGTTGCGGGGCAATTTTTGAAGGAACGTTTAGACAATAATTATGTCACAATTGGTAGTACAACTACGGAGGGGAATTTTACCTTATACAGCGAATATGATCCTTCCACTGGAGGTAAGATTACAACCGACACTATTCCACAAGATGTAAAAAGTTTCAATTATACTCTCGGAAAAGTGCCATATAAAATGTTTTTATTGGATAACCGTCACCTTAAAGGACAAGCAGAAAAATGGGTTAAAGCAAAAAGACCATTACTAAGTATAGGGGGACAAATCCTCCCGAACAGTTCGGTGTACTTTGATACTTCATTGCTTGAGCAATTTGATATTATTTTTCATATTCGAAAAACAAGTCCATCTCATATTAAATAAAAGTACAAAACAATCCCGTTCTTGCAGATGTAAGAACGGGATTGTTTTGTGGTGGATTAATAAAAGCATCTTTTTTAACCAGAAGTAAGCTGCTCTCCCCTTTTTAACATCATTTAGAACTGTCATATGACACTTTTACACTAGTGAGAATGACAAAAAAAGCAGTATGATGCGGTTATTACATAGATAGGAGCGATGAACTTTATGAAATCAAGATTCATCCAGAATGGTTATTTTTTATTGCTAACTTTCGTTACAGGATTGTTTTATTTTTGTTTTTATCTAATAGCTCTGCTATTTAGTTTAACCCTTTCATTTACTGTTGTTGGGATTCCACTAGTTATACGCGTACTACAGACTACCACACCCTTTATCCAATTCGAGCGCATACAGACGAAAATTTATACAGATATTTCAACAGACTCTTACGATAGAAGTATAACAATGGATACATCGAACTGGTCTCAGGTGAAATTAGTGCTTACAGATCGTCGCACTTGGTGTGCTGTCTATTGGTTAATGCAGAAATTTGCGATTGGCATTTTCAGTCTCATTAGTGCAATCATTTTTTATGTAATGCCACTTATGTTCCTGTTGGCACCACTACTGTATCGATACATCGATATGAATATTATATTTATACAAATAGATACTTTTGCCAAGTCACTCTTTGTAATGTTTATGGGTATAGTATTTACCGCCATAAGTATTAGAATAGTCGATGGTTTGACAAAGAAAATTGGGGGCTATACACGTAGTATGATTCGGCAACTAAATCAATAGAAGTTTGCAGTCTGTGAGTAGTATCGTAGTTTTAAATTAAAAAGTATAATAAGGCAGGAAGGATTAAATTATAATATAGGAAGTAAAATGGTAGGCTATTTAGGGGGTAAAGGACTTGTTAGATATGGTTAAGTATTGGTTTTGGTATGATTGGATTATGTTAGGGGTACGCCTACTTGCTAGTGTGTCTATCATTCTAGCTACATTAAATTTTCAGGATGGTTTAACATTACCACTTTGGATTATTATTCTTTGGGAAATTATTGCCTTCTCTGTTCCATGGGTAGCCTTACTATTCAATTATAAATATTATTTGTTCACAGAAATACTGCTGTATGGTGGACTATGTATATATTTAACCTCATTATTTCCAGGGGCTTACAACACATTTCTTATATCAGTGTTTCTAATTGCTGCGAATAGTAAGCATTTGTCCTATTATTGGACAGCTCCAATAACAGTTTTTGTAACAAATGGAATTTTCTATACGGTTGCACCAAGTAATAGCTATTGGGTTATGGTCACCTATTATGGATTCGCATATGTAATGGGCTTCGCTTTTCATTTATTAATCGTCAATCATAAACAAAATGAATCAATTCGTAAACAAAACGCGGTACTTGAGCAATATATGTCTCAGATTGAACGCATTACACTGGCGGAAGAACGAAACAGACTGTCGAGTGAGCTTCATGATACAGTTGGTCACGCTTATACATCTATTATTATGGGGATGGAAACGTTGCGCACCGAACTTGCTACTGAAATGGGTATACAGAGGCTAGATTCTCTGCTTGAAATGGGACGTAAAAGCATCGAGGACGTGAGAGGTTACCTACATCAAATGGAGTCTCCTTGCCAATCGCCTTCCTTAATTCAATCTCTCCAAAATCTTGGAGCCGAATTTCAGGAGCACGCTCAGGTTAATGTAAGTTTTCGGGCATACGGAGAGGAATATGAAATGTCTCGGCAAGCGAAGATAGCGTTCATTCGTTGCTTACAAGAGTCCCTTACGAATGCAGTACGTCATGGTCAAGGAACTGAAATTATAGTTTCATTGCAGTTTGAACAACAATATACGAGATTAGAAGTTCAAGATAATGGAAAAGGAAATGTAGAATGGCAAGAAGGCTTCGGTCTGAATGCAATGAAAGAACGAGCAATGAATTTGCAAGGTCAATTGTCTGTATATACAAAGCCAGATGAAGGAATGCTTGTTACATGTACCATACCGCGACAAACTGAAATAAAAGATGGACTTATTCGTTTGTTAATTGTAGACGACCAGCCGTTTGTTCGGGAAAGTTTGAGGACACTACTCGATAGATATGAAGATTTAAATGTAGTCGGTTTGGCCGAGGATGGCAATGAAGCCATCGATTTGTGTGGGCGCCTTCAGCCTCATGTTATACTTATGGATTTAGATATGCAACACATGGATGGAGTCGAGGCAACCAAAAAGATTAAGCAACAATGGCCACATATCCGCATATTGATTTTTACCACTTTTCAGGATACCGAACAGGCGTTGGAATCGCTTCGCAACGGTGCGGATGGTTTTTTACTCAAATCTATTGAAACATTGGAGCTAGCTAATACGATCCGACTTATTCACAAAGGTGGGACACTGATTGATCAAGGAATGTCTCACAAAATATTTGAGAAATTTGATGAGCAAAAAGAGACACCACAATCAAAAGCAACCGCTTATGAGCTAACAGCTAGGGAGATAGAAATATTGCAACTAGTAGCCAAGGGACTTCGATACACTACCATAGCATCAAGGTTATATTTATCGAATGGTACGGTCAGAAATTATGCTTCCACAGCTTATACAAAGCTAGGAGTCCGCAACAAAGAAGAAGCTGTGCAAAAGGCTCTAGAAATTGGAATTATTGAATAAAAAAATGTTTTTTGTTTCTTTACAGCAAGGTAAAATGTAGTTACAAGGTACAGTAAAAGATAAAGTGAAACTTTAATCAGTGGGGTTTGTTCATCCCCACTGATTATCAGCCCTCACCAATCGTGCTGCCCGTTAATGCGGGATAAACAACATCATTACATTAATCTTTTTTAGGGAGTACAATTCCTTTAAATAATTGAACAGTAATCCAGTAATACATCGAGTAAATTACTACAAAAATAACAAGTGGTAACCAAATGCGAGAGTACGGATCGATTACAAGAGGGCTAAACATGTTCATACCAACTAATATATGAGTAACCCCTACAATTGCTGGGAATAAGAATATTAAGAATAACTCTTTATAAATTGATTTTGTTAATAACTCTCGGCGAACACCAATTTTATGAAGCATTTGATAACGTGTTACATCTTTTGATGCTCCCGACAGAACTTTAAACATTAAGCAGCTTGCCATCATTGCTAAAAATGCAATTCCAACGAAGAAACCCATAAACATTAGTCCGCTGGCAAAATCATGACCCATAATATATGCTTGATACTTACTATCCAATTCTTCCGCTTTCACATTTTTATATTTTGCTATTTGTAATTCATCAAGTTTTTTCCATTCTTTTATGTATGATCCAAAATCATCTGTTTTCCCCATAAACACAATACTTTCTTTACCCTTCAATCCATTGTATATGTTATAATCTACAATTTTCATTTCATAATCAGGATATAAATAATTGGGCTGGATTGTTCTGAAAGCCTGAATCCATTGTTTTGTGTCTGTCTCTCCTTCAGCCCGTTTTATTGAAAATGCACCAATGGGTAATTCCTCTGAAACTTTCTCTATTTTCATACCTTGTATGAAAGGGCGATTTTTCTCTACATCTTCTTTAAGATAATAAACATACTTATCATCCACTTTGTAATGATATTCTAGTTTTTCTTGAAATAAGATACCACCCAAAATTGTCTTTTCTTCCGCTGTTGGATTATGAATGACTGAATCGTAAATTTCTCTTTGCTCTGTCATTTTTAGGATGTTGTTTTTAAATGCCATACCACAAGCAATTCCACCAGCACCAAGAGCCACTAAGATTGCTACTGTTGCAAGCACATTTGTTAGACCATTAATGCGGAAATTTAATTGTGCAAAAGTAAAAGCATTGAGGCCTTTTTCACTACGTTTTTTATTACTCTTTAGCTTGTTAATCATAACTGGGAGAAGTGATCCGAATATAAGGTAAGTACCAACGGTTGCTGAGATTAATCCAACGGCCATTAATCCCAAAACAATTAGCGAATTTGCATATGATATATAAATAAGTGATGCATAACCAATACCCAATAAAAGAATACCAAGGAATGCAACTACAACTGTCATTTTTCCTTTAATGGCAACACGTTCTGTTTGTTCATCAGCATGTACAAGTTGCAGTACAGAGATACGAGATAATTTAATACTATTCATAATTGCAGATAATACAAAGAGTGCAAAGAAGAAGATGCAAGTAATAGCTATAGATGGCAAATAAAATGCTTTATAACCTTCACCAGCAAACTCGAGTTGTTTCATTAATAGCTGACCCATACCTTCTGCAAGTCCTACACCAATTGTAATTCCAATCAAAAGAGAGGTGGCACCTAATATGATTGTTTCGATAAACATAAGTAATGTAACTTTATGCTTTTTTGCTCCTAACATCATATACATACCAAATTCTTTTTGACGAAGAGCTGATAAAAAAGAGTTTGCATATAAAATATAGAAAAATGTGATAATCGCTAACAAAACGGAACCAATTTTAAAGACAGCCACAATATCCCTAATAGAAGAGTTAGATTCAAGGAACGTTTTATTGGATGCTAGCGTTTGAAACATATAAAAAGTTGAAATAGAGACAATAAGACCAACAAGTAAAACAATGTAATCTTGCAACTTACTTTTTAGGCCTGACATAGAGAGCTTAAATAACATGATTGAACTTCCTTCCTTACGCTTTTTGTGTGCCTAAGTTTGCAAGCACATCTAAAATTTCTTTATAGAATTCTTCACGGGTACTACCGCGATGAATTTCTTTATATAACTCACCATCTTGAATGAATAAAATACGTTGACAGTAACTTGCGCTGTAAGGATCATGCGTAACCATCATAATGGATACACCTTGCTCTTTATTTAAGCTTGTCATGGCATTAAGTAAACTCGTTGCATTTTTAGAATCTAGAGCTCCAGTCGGCTCGTCTCCCAAAATAATTGCTGGTTCATGAACTAACGCACGTGCTGCTGCGGAACGTTGCTTTTGTCCACCAGATACTTCAGAAGGATACTTTTGAAGTATCGCTGTAATGCCTAACATATCAGCTACCTTTTCTACTTTCTTTCCAATATTACGAGATGAAACACCTTGAAGTGAAAGTGGAAGGGCAATGTTCTCATAAATAGATAAGTTCTCTAATAAATTAAAGTCTTGGAAAATGAACCCTAACTTTTGTGAACGGAAATCAGAAAGTTCACCTTGCTTCATTTTCGTAATATCCGTTCCTGCAATTTGAACAACGCCGCCCGTTGCTGTGTCTAACGTTGAAATTACATTTAATAATGTTGTTTTACCAGAACCAGATGGCCCCATAATACCAACAAACTCCCCCTCTTGAATTGAGAATGATACACCTTTTAATGCGTGTGATTGATTCTCACCTTTTTTACCGTACAATTTTTGAATGTTTTTTACATCTACAACTGGATTTATCATTTATATCCTCCTACATTTTTTTATTTCATTACAATAAGCTACTAAATTTGTTTACTACTAACAAAATAGATATGTTACCTCCACCCTTAAGCTACAATGAAATCTTTCCTTTTATCTTCTTCACTCACCTCATCACTTTGAATACATCCATGATAAACTATGAAAATTAGGAAACACCCTGTAAAATTCTTAAGAATTCTTAAGTTTTATAAAAAAAAGCTTATGGAATCTGTAATTCCATAAGCCAGTCTATTTGATTGGATGTTCAACAATAAAGGACATCCAGCCGTCTTTATATTCTGCATGTATATTACCATGATGAAGTTCAACAATTCTTTTTGAAATAGCAAGCCCCAGTCCATTTCCCTGGTCATCTTTTCTTGCCTTGTCCCCCCTAAAAAACCTTTCAAACAATTTATTTGGATCGCTAACAGGCGGTTTCTCGACTTTATTTGACACTTTCAACATTGCCTTGTTACCTATTAGTTCAAGACATATAGATAATTCGGATGGTTTCATGCTGTACTTTATCGCATTCATAAAAAGATTTTCATAAACACGTACCATTTTTTCTACATCTATGAAGATAGGTATTGTTTCTTGCGTGATTGATTTTTGAACGATTAAGCTTTCCTTTTCAAATATAGGAATGTATTCTCCAACTATTTGCTCCAACAAACCCGATAAATCAACTTCATTAAGATTTAACTTAGCATCTATGCCTGATAAACGAGTATATTCAAACAACTCATCAATTAAATATTTCAATCTCTTTGATTTTAAATAAGTGGTTTCAAGGTATTCCTGTAATTGTATTTTACTGTTGTATTGCCCTCTTTTTAATAAATCTATATAGCCAATAATAGATGTTAACGGTGTGCGTAAGTCATGAGATACATTGGTTATAAGTTCATTTTTTGTACGTTCTAATTGTCTTTCTTGTTCAAATGTATTTTCCAATTCCTTGGACATATAGTTGATATTTTGAGCAAGTTGGGTCAATTCGTCCTTCCCCTTAATCCCAATTGTTAAACCCAGTTTTCCATTTGCAATATCATTCACATTATCAGAAATGAGCTTCAAATATATTATTTTCTTTCGAACCAATATTAAAAAAAGGATTATAAAGGTAAAGATTGCGAACGCGAATAAGAACAACAATACCAAATTGAATTCAAACATACCAAATTCTTCGTGTTTTATAAATAATGGATCTATGACGTATGCCAAAATGAGGATTGTTAAACCAAATGAAATAAAAAAACTAACTGCAACAGCACCAAGAAGTTTTATAATGATCTTATTTCTGAAACTAACATTCTTCATATTTTATACCCAATTCCCCAAACAGTTTTAATATAAATAGGATGTTTGGAATCCTCTTCAATTTTGTCTCTTATTTTTGTAATATGCACCATGACGGTATTATCTGATTTATAAAAAACTTCTTTCCAAACTGCTTCATATATTTTTGCTACACTCAGGACAATCCCTTTGTTGCGGGCAAGTAGTTCGAGAATAGCAAACTCTTTTGGAGTTAACCTTGTTTCTTTTCCCCTTACCCATACTTGACGAGTATCTGTATTTACGGTTAAGTCACCAATTTCTAGAATGCTTTTATTATGTTCTATGGACGTATTGTATTTTTTAAACCTTCTTAATTGGGATTTTACCCTAGCGATTAATTCTAGTGGGTTAAACGGTTTTGATAAATAATCGTCTGCACCAGAAGCTAGGCCCTGAATTTTGTCTATATCCTCAGATTTTGCAGATAGCATAATGATAGGCATATTGCGATCTTCCCTAATTTTCATACATGCTTCAATGCCATCCATATTCGGCATCATAATATCTAAAATAATCAAATCAAATTCCTTTTCTTCTAACAGTTGTAAAGCTTGTATAGCATCTTCTGCCTTTTGAGTTTTTAGACCTTCATTTTCCAAATATACAGAGATTAGATTTCTAATCTCTTTATCATCATCAACAATAAGAATTTTTGACTCCATTTTATTCCTCCACATTAAATGCAATAAGTATACAATAAAGCATATATTTGTTGTTACTTAGTTAATAAACTTAATAGAGATGATTTCTATCTTTTTTCTTTACTTAAGACGATTCTTTGTAAAATACATAAAAAGACCGTCACAGTATTGTGACGGAAAAACAGGAAAATTTCAATAACTAATTACTATTATTATTTATTTGTAGTTTTTAAGGCATCTAACACTATTTTGGTTGCTTCTGCAATAAGCTTATCATCGTATTTAGCATCCTCTTTATCATGATTAGAAAGTATCGCAAGAACGATTGGCTTTTTATTTGGTGGCCAAATAATTGCGATATCATTTCTGGTTCCATAAGATCCCGAGCCCGTCTTATCAGCTACTTCCCATCCTCCTGGAACTCCAGCACGAATTAAGTTGTCTCCCGTAGTATTCCTTTTCATCCAATCTATTAATAAATCCCGTTTCTCAGTTGAAAGTACATCTCCTAGCGCAAAAGCCTGAAGACTAGTAGCTAATGCCTTTGGGGTACTAGTATCATGTACGTCTCCTGGATGCACTTCGTTTAACTCTGGTTCAAAACGTTCAGGATTTGTAACGGTATCTCCTATTTCTCTCAGTGATTTTTTGAATTCACTAGGTCCACCTAATTGTTTAAGAATAAGATTTTGTGCAGTATTATCACTATATCGAAGGGAAGCATCTGCAAGCTCTTTCAGAGTCATACCCCTATCAACATACTTTTCTGTAATTGGATTGTAATTAACAAGATCTTCACGAGTATACAAAACTCTTTGATTTAGATCTTCTATTGATTTCTTTTGTAAAAGTACTCCCACAGCTAAAGCTTTGTGGGTAGATGCGTATGCAAACCGTTTATCTGATTGATACGTAACGGTTTGATTCGTATCAGTGTCCAATGCATAAATACCGAGTTTAGCATCAAATTCTTTTTCAAGTTTAACAAAAGAATCATTACCAGTAGTTTCTTGTTTGATTTGATTTGTTTGTTTCGTTTGTTTAGGTGATTCAGACTGAGTATTGCCATCGGAACAGCCTATAAGCGTTGCACATGAAAGAAATACTACAGGTACCATCTTTTTGTAATGTAAAATGTTAAAAAACTTGTTTAAGACTATCATACATTTTCAACCTCTTTCAAGAATATATGGTTTTTCTAGGTGTTATACATACCGATACAATTAAAGAGTGTATCGGATATCACTCTTCTTGCATCTCACTTTTCATAAAATGATTGAACTATCATGAACACCTGTTTTATACGTATACTTAATAGACAACCTAAGTAACAAGTTTGTTCCATTTTTATCAGTAGTCGTATCTAGAAACCTAAAAAAGTCCATTTAGAAGATTTAAATGGACTTTTTCACTCATATAATACTATCTATAGTTAAACGAATAAGATTAAATACATTTAAATTTTCTTGTTTTATCTAATAAACTGTTTAGGCATTTCTTTAACGTGCTTATCATCATCACGCCAATCATAGGTTTCTTTCTGCGAAACATCTAAAGTTTGATCTCCAATTCTAACAATATTCTTATTTACCCATTCAATATATGGATCGGTATCTGGATAATTCCAATATATATTTTTCTCTGAATCTGTATCAAGGTTAACTAATTCACCCCTAACAGCATCCGCACTTAATGATCCTGCATTATGAAAATAAGTCTTGATGAGATATTTTCCATCTGGAGATTTCACTGTTCGAATTAATTCCCCTTTTGGAACACCTTGCAAACTAAAAAGTTTCCAATATCCAAATCCAATTATAATTACTAACATAGTAAGTATAGTTAGTAATACTTTTCTTTTTGTTTTTTTAATTTCACCTTTTGTATTTATAATACTCATTCAACTCCATTCCACAGAATACATACCATATTATACCATTAAATAAATGGTATAATATATCAAAAATAAAAATCCTCTCGTAATAGTATTATAAAAAGGGCATGGGATGGTCTCCCTATTTATAAAGTGAAACTTTAATCCCCCTCACCAATCGGGCTACCCGTTAATGCGGGATAAACATGAAAATTCCCCTTTAAGAAAAATATAAAAAATCAGACAGTATACTTGAATTGCTTTTCGCAAGAGAATATACTAGTAAAACAGGCTATGACGTTCCTTCCTTCTAACTTCTTTGGCGAAATAGGGATGTTACTTTCCTGTTAAACACATAGGCTATGACAATTCTTCCTTCTTTGTAGAAATTTCAAATTATTTTAGAGTTGTCAATTTCCTATGAAAAATAATTAGACTATAAAACCTCTTTCTTCTTTGGGATTGAATAAACTCTAGTTTATCAACCATTGATGTAGAGGTTTTCTTTTCTTAATTAACAAATTACCACTTAACAACTAAATGTTATACCTCTAATTTTTCACTAAAAAATAGCTATGTACCCTCTGTGCATTTCTCTACAATTAGTGTGTTTATGCATGTAAAAATAAAAATCTACCACTGAAAGGAGGACAGTCAGACTATTCCCCTCTTTTATAAGGAGTGAAGAGCTGGCGTTCTCATGAAAAATTCTATTTACATAAGAAGAAGTTTGAAAGTAATTATAAAAAGAGAAGAAAATAAACTACCGAACATTTATTTAGCCACTGTTTTAAAAAACTTGGAAAGTTTAGGATTTACTTTCTCCGAGCCTTTAATAGAAGAGTTGCAAACACTTTCGGTTGATGCATTCACATCGTTTTACAAAGAGTTAGTAAAACATTTAAAAGAAATGGTTGGTGCACATATTCAATTTACTCCTATGTATCCAAACTTTCCGCAACAAATGATGGATTTAAGTGACGCTGATTTATACATCAATGCCGTTATTCATTATGTGACGTTACGCCTACCTGTATCAAAAGTAGAAGAACGACTTCCTCTTTTAGATAGAGTTGATTTGAAAGTTATTGACTTAGGAGGTGAAGAAGATTTCACTCAAATGATTTCTCAATTGATTAGTGCAAACAGCTCTATTTCCTCAACTGATAAGACAGATGTAGAATGGGCTATTACACATACTGAAGATGTTTCCTGTTTTCTACCTAATGTAATTCCTCATAAGGAAAATATGTCTTTTATAATTGGGGTTTTATTAATAAACAGAAAAATATCAGCCGATGCTGCTGCAAAGTATTTTAAAACAGCAACTGATGTTCTTCGCCTTGCAGTTGCTTTATCTGAAGGCGATGTGAGTTTAGCAACCTCTGTTCGATTCAAGAAGTTTAACCGAACAGAAAGACGCTTCCTTTTAGGCTTGTTAGAGCAATGCGGAAACAGTACCGAAGATATGCTTCGATACAAAAAACGTTGGATTCGTTTAGGTGAAATTCTTCATCCAGCAGAATATCATACTCGTTTCCCAAAAACCCACCGAGCGTTTGAGATTCTTCGCAACAACATTAAAGTTGAAACATTTAATGGAAAAATAGAAGCAGCTTTGTTGAATCGTGATATCATGACAGCGAAAAATCTTTTAAAAACTCGCCCGGGGGAATTTGCCAGACGCTTGGATCATTTAATCCGTTTATGTAGTGATAAGTCAACAGATGTTTTCAATATTCTCGAAGAGTTTCTAAGTATAATAGGAAACGTTTCTACTCCTGTATTACTTCAACTCACGGCTCATTTTAAGCATCGAAATGATAAAAATGAATTTCGTACCTTTTTTCCAAAGGGAAATGTAGCCAAAGCTATAGGTATTGAAAATACACTTCCATTTATCTCAGAGGATATTTGTTTAATGATTGTAAAAATGTGTGAAGATACTTTAAAAAAGCGCTTCGCAGAACTTCCAAGTCTCGGAAAAGTATTTTTGGATGAACAGTTAAAAAATCACTTAGTTCCCTTCTCTCAACGTTCAGCCAGCAAAGCGCTTCGCACATTATCTCGAGGAAGTAAAGTAGATTTACCAGAAGGAGATACAATTCGTTTTTTCCTATGGTGGAAAGAAGGCTATGTGAATGGACAACATACAGGACGCGTTGACATTGATTTGTCTGCTGCAATGTACGACGAAGATTGGCAATACAAAGAACATGTCTCCTTCACAAACTTACGTTCAAAAAATTTCAAGGCCTACCATAGCGGAGATATTACTTCTGCACCAAAAGGGGCATCTGAATTCATTGATTTCGATATTCCGTCTGTGCTGAAATATGGTGGACGCTATGTGGTCATGACTTTGCTTTCTTACACAGACCAACCGTATAAAGATTTACCAGAATGCTTTACTGGTTGGATGGTTCGTCAATATCCTGGTTCAGGTGAAATATTTGAACCTTCTACTGTTCAAGATAAAGTGGATATTACTGCCGACACCCAAATCTCTATTCCAGTTATTTTAGACTTAAAGGAACGAAAATTGATTTGGACAGATTTGTCTCTTACAAGAGATCTAACTTATGATAATACCATCGAGGCTAATCAAAAAGGTATGATACTAGTTGGAAAGGCTTTAACTAATTTAGTTAAACCGAATTTATATGACTTGTTCCGATTACATATTGAAGCTAGAGGTGAACTCGTTCAAGACATCAAGGAAGCAGAAAGCATTTTTTCTTTGGATAAAGGGATTACTCCTTTCGATATCGAAAAAATAATATCTGATTTTATAGCTGACCCACAAGGCTAACTACATTACAGACATTGATAATGTGTGGAAAATATCATCTATATGAAACAGGACCTGACAGATGAATATCAGGTCCTGTTTTTTATTTAGTAGATACTAAAATAGTCCGGTTAATCACTATTTATCTAAATACACTATACTAATGAATAAGCAACGCTACTAATAATGCCGACACACTTAACATACACGTTAAGGTACGCAAGTGATTCAGCAATGTCCAACGTGATTCAAATCGGACTCTAAGTTCAGCCCAACCAGAATCTCTTACAGGTAGTTCCGCCGAGATGATTACTCTATTCATCGGGAGGTTTCCTGTGAAGGTGATCAGTAGCGTGGCGACATAACTGATCAATGCGATTGCGCCTAAAACGACTGTATCAAATTGCTGTAAGTAAACGGATAATACAACAAAACCAACCTGTGCTATAAGAGCACCGTTTGAAATAAAAAGAAACATCGGATTGGCCACTGATGAAGTAAAGTGTCTAACGGAAAGAACGAAGGTACGATCATCCGCATTACGAAGACCAGGCATGACTGAATTAGAGTATGCAAAAACAATTCCAGCAACAATACTTGTCGTTAATATAGAAAAAAACGCTAAGAACTTAAATAATAATAATTCATTCATATGTTTTCACATCCCCTATTTATAAAATAATTACAAAATGATTTCAACTTAAACGCATAGCGTGTAACGGTTTTTAGTTATGTTTAAAAAATATGATATAAACTTACCCCTAAACTGAGGACGAACAAGACAAGCGCAGGTATTGCTTTCTTAAAAGGATCTCTTGCTAATACAATAAGAGTAAGTGCCGCCGCAAGCATCGTACCACCTAACAAGAATCCTGCTACTAAGGCTGCTACCGGAATCCAAATACCTATCAACATTCCAATCGCTCCTACAATCTCAAAAGCTCCAGTTAAGAAATTAAAGAAAGAAGGTAAACCAAATCTTTTAAACTCATCTGCCATTTTCCCGGATATAATTTTCGTTCCTGTCATTAAAAAGAACACAAATAACACAGCTTTTATAACATTAATTAAAATTAAAATAGTAATCACATCTTTCTTATTATTTGATAAAAACTCAGTATCGTTCAGGTAGTTGCCATTACCCTTTTCAATAGGAAACAGATAAAACTACATGCTATAGCATGTATAAGACAAAAATTGAGTGATATTAGATATGAAAATGATTCTGAATCCATATCATACAAAATACAACTCTCCCTATCCTCCTTCGAAAAAAAAAATATATGCTATAGCACATATATAACAAAGCTTGTTCCTTATAAATAGCATCAATAAGGAACAAGTATTAATAGCGTGTACCATATAATTTGTTTAATAATGTTTTTAATTGTTCGATTTCTTCCTCACTCAAATTACTCGTAACAAAATTGTGAGCGTCTTGAACCACAGGCAAGATTGCTTTTTTTAACTCGTCACCTTTTTCAGTTAAAAAAAGGTTATGTGAACGCCTATCTTGTTCATTCAAAGTCTTCTTTACAATCTCTTTTCTCTCCATTGACTGTATCATTCTTACGACTGTAGTTTGATCTTTATCAATAGCTTCTGCTAATTCTCTTTGGGTAGTGCTCCTTTGGCTGCTAAGAACACTAATAATACCCCACTGCTCTGGGGTAACTCCATAAGGCTTTAACCTCTTCGTAAAATAATTGGACATTTTCACATCAGTACGATGGACAAGATAGCCTATTAAATCATGTAAGTTCATGTATCACCTCTATAAATTAAAATATAAAATGGATATAGCATACGAGCCAATCATTCACGATAAATTTGTTTGTTTCACTAAATACATGCTATGACATGTATATTAAAGGAGGTCATTTTAATTGTCAAATTATTTATCTATTCTAAGGCAAAATTCATCCCATACGTTATAGAAGGTATCCCTAATTTGATAAATCCCCCAACGATTTGACACTGTGCTTAAAACTGTTCAGCCAGTGTGCAAAGGTTTATTTTAAATTCCATCAAGAAATTAGTTAACACCTTGCCCTTCAAGCAAAGATTATATAGCTTTGGTTTCATATGAGATTTTTTCTTTTTCTACAGTATCAGTCCAGCTTATTAAAAATAAGAAAATCCCGTATTCAATAATAAATACAGGATTTTTATAAATGAGTTATTCACTTATTCGAAAGAAGTTCATTAGTTACTACGTATATAATTAAGACAAACTCAGATACCAGCCCAAACATCTTTTCCATATCGTCCTTCACTTTGCAAACGATCCAACCAATTTCTTGCTTCTTGTTCACTGACTTCATGAATTTCTTGATATGCTTGACAAAGGGTATCTTCTACATCCGGAGCCATTTTACTTCCATCACCACATATATAAAGATGAGCTCCATTATCTAATAATGAAATTAAATTGATTCTATCTTGTTTTATTAAATGCTGTACATATGTTTTTGGATGTCCCTCTAGACGGGAAAAAGCTGTATGTAAAGAGATTAATCCATCTCTTTCATCATTTTCTAGTTCTGTACGATAGAGATAATCTTTTTCAGGATGACGACAACCAAAATATAGATGCGCTTGTCCTAATTTAATACCTTTTTGCTTTTGAACACGACGCGCTTGCAAGAACCCACGGAATGGTGCAATGCCAGTACCTGGCCCAACCATGATAATTGGGGTTTCTGGATTTTCAGGTAATTGAAAGTTTGATTGTGGCGTTCGAATGAAACAAATAATCTCATCTTTATTATTACGCCGAGCTAAGTAATTAGAAGCGACTCCTTCATATGTCCCTTCCCCACTCCATGCAGGCGCATTAACAACACCGACCGTAATGCTCAGACGATTCTGTGCAACGAGTGGAGAGCTTGAAATAGAATAGTAACGCGGTTTGAGCGCAGGAAGAAGTTCTAAAAAGCGTTCAAATCGGATTTCACAAGCCTCATACTTTTCAAGAAGATCCAACATTGAAATACGTTTCTTTAATATTTGTTCATGATAAACTCCTTCTTCTAATAATGATTCCAATTCTTTTTTATGAGGAGGGCATGCTGTGAATGTTACCATTTCTCGTATTTGTGCTCGAGTGGATGCTTCTTGAACTTCGACACTATAACTAAGAAGGTCCAATAAACTAACAGGACTGTCTAAAGGTATGTGATTTATACTTCGTCCACTTGCACTCAGTATGACTTGATCCTTCCCATTTAATCCAAAGCGTTTTAAAATTCGGTTGATATTTTTCTCGCTATTAATTGGCAGCACTCCAAGATGGTCTCCTTCTTGATACGTAGCACCTTCTGGCAAGGATACCTCGATATGTCGCGTACTTCTATCACTGCTGGATGATTGGAGTTCACGATTTTCTAGTATAGATGCATAAACTGCTTCATATGTTCGTGCAAGAGGAGATCCTCCAAGACGACTGACAAACTGTAGACTCAAAGTACTGCGTTCTTTTTCCATATTTTTGTTGAGTTCCAATCCAAATGCCTTCATCGCATCAAACCACATGCTTTGTTTCCATTGCTCGAGCTGTTCCTCGAAATCACCACTTGCATCCGCTTCTCCGCGTTTAGAAAATCTTGTTGCTCCTTTTTGAGCCATCTGCTCATCAATGTATCTTGGAATCCGTTGATAGGTACTAGCCCAATTATGATCTCCACAACCAAAAACTGCGTATTGAACACCTTTTAGCTCATCCGGTTTTAGTTCCTCCAACCACTGCACAAACTGTCCTGCATTACTTGGCGGTTTTCCATTATAAGAAGAAGTTACAATAAGAACCGCTCCCTCTTTCGGCAAACTTCCAATTCGATCGTTAAGAGCTACTACTTCCGTTTGAACCCCTTCTAAACTAGCTGTATCCGCTAGTTCTCTTGCAATACCTTCTGCTACACCTGTATCCGAACCATACAGAACAAGAAGCGAAAGATTATCGGCCCCAATAATAGAAGATGTCTTCTGAACGTGCTGCTTAATTTCATGGGTTTTCAGCTTTTCCTCTATAGGTGCAAGAACAGTAGGATGGCTAATAGTTTGTTCTCGGGGTACAATCCTAATCTTAAAATCACCGGGCTTTAGCGTTAATGTTTGTTTTACGTCCAACTGATAGTTTTGATAATCGATTAATTCAAAATGTTGAAGAAGCATTCCCATTACAAGAGTGGCTTCATGAAGTGCAAACTGCATACCGATACATGCTCTCTGGCCATTTCCAAATGGCTTATAAGCATGATGAGGCACCTTATCCAGCTCTTCAAATCGTTCAGGTTGGAATTCTTCCACATTGTCTCCCCATGCATCTTTATCCCTATGTAGCTGTGGAATAAGAACAGAAATACGATCTTCTCCTTTCTTAATTGGGTATTTCTCACCAATTACTGTATCTTCTTTTGCATAGAGACTGAAGGCTGGAGCAGTAGGCCATAGACGTAGCGATTCATTTAAAATCATCCGTATATACTTAAGTTTCATAACTTGTTGGTATGTTGGAGTAGCATCTGTCAAAACACGGTCTACTTCTTCATAGGCTTTTTTCAATTTATCTGGATTCTTTAATAAAAAATAGATTGCAAAAGATAACAACCCACTTGTTGTCTCATGCCCAGCTATTAAAAAGGTAATAATTTGGAAACGAATATTTTCATCATCTAATTTTTCCCCAGTTTCCGGATCCTGCACATTTAACATACGGGAAAGTAAATCATTTTCATCTTGATTTCCATTACTTTTACGTTCAGCAATAATATTATCTACTAAAGAAAACATGGATTGAATATCATGCTGAAATTGACGTTTCGTTCTCCACATGAGTTTGTCTTCTATATCCAGTCGCTGCAATTGGTGCATAGCCTCATCTAGAGCACGGGTCATGCTAGTGATAAAAGGATGAGATGTCTCACGATAAAAGCTATTGAATCGGTAATTAAAACCACATAAACCAATTGTATCTAATGTAAGTCGAGTCATATCCTCCGGAACATCTACGTTTTCATTCGGATTAAGTCTTGCCCATTTCTGAACGAGTTGTACGGCAATATCGACCATCATGGCATGGTAATCTTTCATTGCCCGTTGGCTGAATGTAGGCATCAAAATATTATGAGCTTTTTTCCAGTTAGGCTCGTGAGTCTCACTTGTAAATAATCCGTCTCCAGCAAAGGCACGAACTTTTGCTAAAGCACCCTCTATACTTTTATCGAACCGCGTTTCGTCACAGACTTCTGCTACCAGTTCATGTCCGGAAACGACAATTATGGTATCACTTAAAGTTTGAATTCGAAAAATGGGACCATACTCTTCCGCCAGCTTAATAAACGATAGAGTCGGTTTATCTTTATCGATTAATGGGAGATTACCCAGCGGTCCATATGTTTTCGGCTGAGGAATGGCAGATACTTTTTTTTCCATTTAAAACACCCTTTCAAAAAAGCATGAAATAAAGTGAAACTTTAATCAGTGGGGGTTTTGTTCATCCCCCACTGATTATTAGCCCTCACCAATCGGGCTTTTACGGGCAGTTGGTCCCCCACCTAACTTCTTTGCTTCCGCTGAATTTTGAGGTGGGGGTCTTACTGCCCGGCAAATAGCGGGATAAAATATCCCATTTAATAAAGAGGAAATAGCAACTAATCTCCTGGGATACAGATATGTAATTGATTACCTTATTTTATCTTTTCCCTAACTATTCATGATTATGATATTGCGTATAAGCTTGGCAATTAGATTTATAACTTGTAGAAAAATACTAAATTAAAATGCAGCGAATTAATATAATTGGAGCCTTTTAATGTTGGTGTTAAAAGATAATCTAAAATTGTAATGTTTATGAGAAATTGCAAACGGATCTCATCTCTTGTATTTGTTTATAAAAACGATTATTTTGATTCATTTTCTTCTAAAACACCCCAAAATAGAAAAGTTGACGAGCTTAAGATTGTAGTATTCGAAAAATCAGTAGTTTAGTCAAACCAATACGATAAGCAAGTATACCTTGTTATTAATGAAAGAGGACCTGATATGAACATCAGGTCCTCTTTCACTATATAATTATTTCCCTGCTTCTTTTAGTTCTTTTCCAGCTTTAAATACCGGCGCCTTAGCAATTAAAAAAACTTGTAGGAATCATTATCAAGCGTTTTATTTTTCTCTACCGATTTAGCTTCTCGACAGCTTCCACACTTATATCTACACGTTTAACGAAAAAAACTAATAGTAGCGCAACAACATTCATGCCAAGCGCTACATAAAATGAATATTGAATTCCAGATAATAAAGCCTTCTGAGTTACTATTGCCTTCGTAGTTTCTGTGAAGGTTGTTGGATCTATATCAGACAATAAACTTTCCGCTTTTGTTTTTGTTACAGAATTCATAATCGTAACAAGAATAGCAGTACCAATCGAACCGGACACTTGTTGAGCTGTATTATTAACAGCTGTACCGTGCGGATTTAAGCGAGTTGGCAATTGATTAAGACCATTTGTCATAAGTGGCATCATCACCATCGCCATTCCAAACATCCGCAGTGTGTAAATAAGAATAATATGTGTGTGACTAGAGTCAATTTGCAGGTTTGCCAACATATAAGTTGAAACAGCTGTAATGGAAAGCCCTACTATGCCAAGAATCCGCGGGCCATACTTATCAAATAGTTTACCTGTAATTGGTGACATAATCCCCATTATAACCGCACCTGGAAGCATCATCAGCCCAGAGCTTAGCGGCGAAATACCACGGACGTTTTGTACATAAGCTGGTGTTAAAATCATACCCGAAAACATGGCCACCGCGTTGACGATTGCAATTACAGACGCAAGTGCAAACATTGGGTACTTATAAACACGTAAATCCAATAACGGCTCATCCATTTTTAATTGACGGATAATGAAAGCAATTAGGGAAATAGCGCCTATGATTAAGGTTGTTAAGACAACTTTATTTGTCCAACCATCGGAGCTTGCAGAACTGAATCCATATAACAAACCGCCAAAACCGACAGAAGATAATAGTAATGAGAGATAATCAAGTTTTGCATTTTTGTTTTGTTTCATGACATTCTCAGATTTCCAAATTCCTAACAGTAAGCTAATGATTGCTAACGGTAAAATCATTTCAAAAAGCAAACGCCAGTCATAATACTCTACAATATAACCTGATAGTGTCGGTCCAATTGCTGGAGCTGTAATCATAACTAGTCCAAAAATCCCCATTGCTGTTCCCCTTTTTTCTCTTGGAAAGCTTACTAGCATAATATTCATTAACAAAGGCCCCATAACTGAAGAGCCTGCCGCTTGAACCATCCGGCCAGTAAGTAATAAACCAAAGTTCGGCGCTACAGCCGCTAAGGCCGTACCAAAAATAAAAATCACCATAGATGTAATAAATAAACTCCTATTTGAGAAACGCGTTATTAAAAATGCTGATGCCGGAATTAATATACCACTTACAAGCATATACCCTGTAGAAAGCCATTGGATCGTTGAATAATCTTTAATGTCTAAACCTTTCATTATTGATGGCAAGGCTACATTTAAAAGCGAGTTATTTAAAAATGAAACAAATGCCCCAACAAAAAGGATTACAAGCATTAAATATGGTGGTTTTCTTTTATGTAATGTTTCACTCATATATTTAATTGCCCCTTCATTATAAATTTCATTGATTCGTTTAAATCATTTGCATATTTGCACAAGAAAACATTATCCTTGCAGTATTTTGCCAAACTCTTCGAATGGATATTCTCTTTTTAACAATTCCACTTGCCCAACATAACATTTTAAAATCTTTTTGTTGATTAAACCTTTATAAAAACGTTTGTTAACGGAAATTAAATTAGGCTGAAATACACAAAAGAAGCAACTGAAAATCCCCTCCTAAAATAAAATGAAACTTTAAATCAGTGGGACTTTTACAGGCAGCGAGAAAAATCAACCAGACCACGCACCCATTCCTTTAAATACGGGCTTGTAGATCTAGTTATGTAACCATCCATAAAAAGGAATATTACATAGGCTAAGTCTAACATTACATTTTTAAAGTGAGGGGAATAAGCGTATGCACCAATATTGGTATTTGAATTCAAAAGGAAACGGGGAACAATATTCTAACCAAATTTCATTATATTCACAGCCCAAAATAACTAAATATGAGGTAATGAATGATTTGAAGATTCCTGAGAATTGGAGTTGTCGAGTCTATCCAGTTAGTTGGGATTCATCAGCCAATTATACGGGGTTCAGTCCCCATCCCCCTCCCTTCTCTTGGGGGCAGCCAATCAATTATGCAGGGATAATGCCCCAAGGACATTCTGCTAATTGGGCTCCATTACCAGGCCATGCAGGTTTCAATTTTCAAAAACCTCCCTCCCCCTGGATCCAACCTTTCAATCATACAGGGATGTTCGCACAAGGGAATCTTGCCGCTTTACTATCGCCGCCAGCCAATCCTTTTAATTTTAGTACCAATAAATGGGGTGTTTTTGGAAACCCTCCAGGATGGGGTGGACAGGTAAGTCCCATAGGATGGGGAAATAACGGAGGTAACGGTCAGCTAGGAATGCTTGGAAACTTACTTACAGCAGGAAAAGGCACCATGAGTGGGATAGGAATGATTAGTAGTCTAATCGGGATGGGGAAATTCTTCTTTTAGTTAATTAAAGTGATAGAATTGGTCCGTAGCCCAGACATTCCAACAAAACATTTCATTTTCCATTGATTTAATCTTTTCAAATATGCACTCCTCAATATATTTATTGTGTGCTTCCAGTACTCCATCCAAGTTCGTCTCCTTGTCTTTCAATTTATAAAAAAATCTGTTGCAACTCTTTAGACAACAATTCCAGTTCATCCAAAATCGATAAGTTCATAACAAAAACGCTATCCTTTCCTATGATTCTAGGGAAAGAATAGCGTTTTTGTTACGTAACGATTAAGTTGTTTCATTCTTATTTATTCAATAATTGAATTGTCACTTCACTGTATTTTTAGCCTGATAGCGATATTATCATGCCCCGTAAAATGCCATTACTTTCACTTATGCTTTGCTAAAAATTCTGTTATGCGACGATATACATATATTTCATTTTCTTTTTTTGAAAATCCATGCCCTTCATCGTCTAATACTAGGTATTCTACATCTACTCCTTGTTCTTGCAACGCTTGAAAAATTTGATCCGATTCTTCCTTTACAACTCGTGGATCATTTGCCCCTTGGATGATAAGAAGTGGTTTATTCATTTGATTTAAGTAAGTAATTGGTGAATCTTGTATAAGCTTATCTTTATCATTATTAATATCACCTATTAAATTAACTGCGAGCGGTTTCCAATTTTCAGGCATAGATTCGATAAAACTAAATAAATTGCTAGGTCCAAAAATGTCAATGGCTGCACGGAAATACTCTGAATGACGCCCGTGAAGCAATAAGGTCATATATCCTCCATAACTACCACCCATAACAAATAATTTATCAGGAGTTGATATACCCTGTTCAAATAGCCATTCGATCCCTGCTACACAATCTAAACGCGGTGCTTCTCCCCAATCACCTTCAATCATTTTTGTAAACGTTGAACCATATCTTGTACTACCTCTAAAGTTTGGTGCAAAAATATTATATCCCTGCCTTAATAAATATTGAAATAATGCTCTGAAATCTTTCGTCTCAGCACTTTGTGGACCACCATGAGGCCAAAATATTGTATATCCGTTTTGTACTTCTCCTTTCGCCCGGAATAATAATGCTTCTATGTTTAACCCATCAAAAGAGGCATATGTTATAACATCCGGTTCAACAAAAGAAGATTCAGATAGACCAATAACATAGTTTTTTGTTAATGCTGCCCATTCTGCATCTCTATTTTTCTTGTAATAGATGTTTGCTGTTTTCGTCGCGCTTTCACCTAGTAAATATAAATTTTCCGATTTTGTAATTTCAATTTGACTTATCGTATCTACCGGAGAATTCAATAGAATTAACTCTTTTTTATCCCATACAAATTTATATAACCTATCTGTAACACCTTTCGACGAAACAATGTAGCCATTTTTTGTTTCAGCATGCCATTTTATATCAGATATATCTTCCTTCTCTATTTTACAAATTGGTTTGAATTCCTGTTTATTTAAATCAAAAGAAGCTACATAGGAAAACTCTTCTTCATAATTTGTAACAAAAATCACTGTATTTTCATCAATATAACAAATGGACCCTACAGTATGTTCTTTCTCACTGGAAGGTACTAAACAAATAAGTTCTTCTCCCTTTTTTACATATCCTACATTATATGTATTACTATATGACTTTAAAACAATGTAACTTGATTCATTCGGACTTACTGCCTCTACATATGTAGGTGTCTCCACACCAGTTAACAACAGCGTATCTTCTTTTGTGCGTATATTATAACAACGAGAGTTTAAGAACATTGGGTTATCTTTACTTGTGACATAGTATAATCGTTCCCCATCCTCTGTTAAATGCACAAAGTAATCCTTTTCTGTATCTCCTGCTGGAATCAATTCAAGCAATCCACCACCCTCTGGTTTTAATGCATAAATATGATAATTTTCATCCCCATCTTTATCAAATCCAGCTAAAATAAATCGATTTAAAGAATCCATTTTAATAAAATTGCTTGATTGATTACAATATGTTAATGGATAAGGGGATAAATTGGGTAAATCCATCGCCCATAAATTAGAATGACCATTTAAGTTTGTACTAAAAATTACTCTTCCTTCATCTTCACTAACTGTAAACCTACCAATACTATAGGATCTAAAAAATTGTTCAGCATCTTCCATAGGAAATTGAATCATCTTTCTTCCTCCACTCTAACTTATATCTAAAAATTCAGAACATCTTATATATAAAGGTTCTACATTTTCCTATTTATCCCTTTTTTATTTTATTTAGATTTACTTCTACCCTCTACTTCTTCTTATTAACATTACATAACGATGCGGAGAGTTTTTTAAACAACTCTTCTTTTAGCCGTAAATATATTCTTTACTATTTCACGATTACTTCTCATTCGATATTTCTCACTAATTATCCCTCAAAGCGAAAAATAAGCGGGGAATTAGAGAGCAAAATCTACCATATACTTTTATTCAGCTAACTTCTCACCAGTAACAATCTTCATAAAAGCAGCTGCGTCTTTCTCTTCTAATTGAGCGTACTGATTATCCCTCGCCATTATTTCTACTTTATCCTTATTAGAATTAATCCACATTTGATATAACACAGCTTTCGCCTCTATTTTCGGATTTTTAAACTGAAAAACAAACTGATAATCAGCTGAACGAGACATTTCCACCTTTTTATTTTCAAAGTTAGTATCATTTAATATTTTCTTTACTTGCAATACTTTATTCTTGTCTGTAACTACCTTCAAATCCTCATAATGATTATCACCAGCATGTTTTTGTACTTCGATTGTTTGATTATGATTTCCTATATTATTTGAACAGCTGGTTACTACAAATAAACAAATCACGCTGAAGACTAAATACATACTTCTCATTTGCATAGCGCTCTCCGCCTTTAGTGTATATAATAGTTCACTTCCATTACGCTTTTAAAATGTAAAGTAAGAATACACCCCATAAACTACAAATAAGATTAATAGAATAGAAATGCCGAGTACCGTATATATGATCCATTTTAAATTTGAGTTCATATAATCCTCCTCCTACTTCCCAACAATTCCAGTATATAACAAAAAAGCATTGGTTACCCAATGCTTTTTACACTTACGCAAATAGAGACGTATTCGCATATAAAGCTGGTGAACCACCTGAATGTACGAATAAAATATTGTCTTCCTTATTAAAATTACCTTTTCTAATTAAGTCGATTAATCCCGCTACTGCCTTACCTGTATACACTGGATCAAGTAAAATACCTTCTGTTTTCGCAAGTAACTGAACTGCCTCTACCATTTCCGGCGTTGGTAACGCATAGCCTGGCCCTACATATTCATCAAAGCACGTAACAGCGTCGCGCGGGATAAAGTTTGGAATACCAACGTGTGCTGAAGTTTCATCTACAAGTTTTCCTACTTTCTCTTCTTGCTCAGCTTTTCCTCTACTTACGTTAATCCCGATTACAGGAATATGGCTTTGCGTTCCAGAAAAACCAGTAATTAAACCCGCATGCATACCGCCGCTTCCACTTACACAAACAACTGAACTGAAATCAATTCCTTGCTCAAATGATTGCGCCATAATTTCTTGGGCACAAGCAACGTATCCCATTGCGCCCGTAGGGTTTGATCCACCAACTGGAATTACATATGGTGTACTACCTTTTTCACTTACTTCTTGTGCTACTCTATGCATCTCTTCCATCAGGTCTGCTCCGTTCGGTACAACAATGACGTTTTCAGCACCTAATAAGTGATATAAGAAATAGTTTCCGTTAAAGTCTCTCTTCTCTTCTGGCTCAAGCCCTTCCTCTAATACAAGAATACATTTCATTTTTTCTTTTACCGCAGCAGCAAGTGTCAGGCGGCAATGATTTGACTGAATACCACCAGCTGTAATTAACGTATCTGCACCCTTTTCCTGTGCATCCGCAACTAAAAATTCTAACTTTCTCGTCTTATTACCACCGGCTGTTAAACCAAGTAAATCATCTCGTTTAAAATAAATAGTCGGGCCACCAAGTGCTTCAGAAAAATTGTTTAACTTTTCAATTGGTGTATATGATTCTGTATATTTTTTTCTCGGGAATTTAGCTAAATTCATTGTAACGCTCCTTTTGTACTTCTTTCGCAATATATGTAACGTTACTATTATTACATGTAAAAATGGTGAAGTCATCTTTCTCGGTTAAAAATGTATTAGAATTTCATTTTGATAAGTAAAACCGTATTAATGATTTTAACTTAGTTACGGTACATGAAATTTATATCAACGATTTTTCAAATATATCGATCGTAACTTGCAGTATATCAACGATTTTCTTAATATATCGATCTATCGACAAAAAACGACAGACAGGCAACCCCTTTCTCCTCAACAAAAAAAGAGCCCACACATTCAAATGCAGACTCCCTCCAATCACTTATTTACCGAAAAACGAAGTAACTGCGTTAATCCCGGCTCTAAATTCATTTCACCTTTATGGCGTACGTATACGACTTTATCTCCATCAAATTTCGGAGGATTTGCTTGACTATACGTATGCCACTCATTCGTTCCTTCTATAGAATACTCCATATATTCATTTGCACCGACAATTATATTTTTACGATCATCTGCCGTTACATTTGGTGCCATCTGCGCAATTTTTGAATCACTAATTAATAACTTCTTTATATCCTTATCACGTTTGTAATCGTAAGCTGTCACAATTACATCGTTACCATATGCTTTTACTTGTAACCCTTGTTTAAATGAATAGCCATCTGGAGCAGTTTTCTCTCCTCCATTTGGTCCTGCTGACATCCAGCCTGTTTCAATCCCGCCCGTATTTACAACAGTGAAACCTTTTTCATCTCCGCCTGTAATTTTCTTTTTACCAGCCCAGTCAGGTAAATTTAAATCCCAATGTGTATGACTCGTGAAGAAAACCACTTGCGGATAGTCTTTTAATATATCGTACAATTTATCCACGTTTAAATAATCTTGTAAGTAAGGTGATTGTCTTGATCCAGATACTGTATCAGGTAAAACGTGATGAGAGAAAATAAAGATTGGCTTATTTTTATCTTTTTGACTATACTCTTCTAAATTTTGTTTTAACCAACCTAATTGCTCATCACTCATATATACTTCGTCCCACATTTTTGAATCGTGGTATTTCATATATTTTTCAGTTCCTAAAAATAAAAGTGGATAGCCATCTAATTCTTTTTTATGATATACCTTTTCTTGTCCGCTAAATTGTAAGTAGCGACCAAATAGTGTTTCTTCCGTTACACCATTTGGCCATGTATTTTGAGAGAGTTTCCCATCCGCTGTCCATTTACCAGCATAAAACTCATGATTCCCAACAGTAGACCATACATTTTCTGGATGCTTATTTTTATTTAACACACGCTTTACATCATCATATTGTGACTGTTGTCCAGTTGGCGTTATATCCCCATTCATAATAAGCGCTCTAGAAAGTGGCGTCACTTTGTTCATATCTTTTAGCACATGATCAAAATCCCCTAAATCCCCTTGAATATCACTAATAACGTTAAAAGTTGTAGCTGATTTTCGGACTTGCTCTTTCCCTTCCGCATGCACTGAAAACGTCGGTAATAATGCCGCCATAACTGCTAACGAAGCAACTGTCTTTTTCATACAAATTCTCCCCCTAATAATAGAATGTACAAACTGACATGTTCTGCTTTCTCTTAGGTGCTTGTCCAATTCACATTATAGGGGGAGATTGTAAAGATTGATGGAGTAAAAATTTAAGTGTTTTTTAAGAGATTTTGTCTTTTTTTCACACTCCACAATTAGTAATTCGCGCCAATCTAGATTTCTAGTCTTTAACATTACATAAATGTAAATGAATATGATGAATCTCTTCGTTTGATATGTTGTCTTTTTAATCTTTGTTATATAACCGCCACAAAATACGCTCTCTTTTCAAGTTCTCTTCATTTAATAAACGTTACTCCTCTTTTAATTAGCCTTAAAATTATAAATCGGCTTAATGACATGCTTGATATCAATTGTGTCCTTTGTATTCTCAACAATCTCATCCATTGGCTTATATACCATTGGCGCTTCATCTAAAGTACTTTCTGCAACAGATGTAGTCCAAACCTCTGTCATTGTATTTTGAAAATCCTCTAAGTTCAGTACTTCTTTCGCCTTCTTACGGCTCATAATACGTCCTGCTCCATGAGGGCCAGAAAAGTTCCAATCTGGATTTCCTTTACCAAATGCAATGATAGAACCGTCTCTCATATTAATTGGAATGATTACTCGTTCATCTTTCTGAGCTGAAATAGCACCTTTTCTTAGAATCATATTGTCCATATCGATGTAGTTATGAATTGTAGTGAATTGATCTGTTACTTTCCAATCCATTTTAGTGACGATTTCATCAATCATTGCTTTACGATTTAACTCCGCATATTTTTGAGCAATTTTCATATCATTCATGTAATCTTTAAATCCTTGTCCTTCTAAATAAGCTAATTCTTTGCGAATCACCGGTTTCTTAATTTTACGTAAAGCTTCATGTATTTCTCGTTGTCTACCTTCTTTCGTTAAACGCTCAATCATTTCTTCTTTAATAGATTTAACATTTATAAGTTGCTCGTAAGCAAAGTTTTGATAATACTCTGCTACTTGTTTCCCTAAATTACGCGAACCACTATGAATGACAATGTATACATTTCCTTTATCATCCTCATTCAGTTCGACAAAATGATTGCCCCCGCCAAGCGTACCAATACTCTTTTGAGCTCGTTGCAATGTAAATGGGGCTCTTACACTATTAAAATCAATCATTTTTGAAAATCTATGTTCCTTATCTCGAATACGAAAACCACTTGGGACAAATTTACGTATCGTTTCGTCTAAGTGATCGAAGTTGATTTCTTCTTTCTTTTTGTCGATCATAACAACTTCCATGCCACAACCAATATCGTACTGACCTCCCAGTTTCCTGAAAGAGTGGACTATACCTTCTCTACAGTCATCGAGATATGCAGTCTCTACTGTAGGCTCACCGTATTAATTATTCCTCTTCAACTCAAAATGGATGAAGAATAATTCTGTACCTTAGTCTGCTAACATGGTACAAGTCTCTGAACCATTCGATTATGTCACCATAACCACTGGCTGCTGATTGCCCTCGCCTTTTATCGTTAGGGTTCCCAGTCAATTGAGTGAGTAGTTTAAAGTCTGAGCCGATTAGTTAACCCCGACTAAATTAGGAACAATTTTATCTTGAATCGTCATTGTTGTCCCAATCGTACAACCTGCACCCGCATGTGTATCTGGCATAATACGAATCTTGCTACCCTTTACGAATTCTTGGTTACAAAGATCAATAATTTGACCTGCTGCCGTTTTTTCTACATTCGTAGTATACACTTTCGCTTCATTGTATTTTCCTTGTAATTTCAACATCTTCTATTTCCCCTTTCCTTTATTATCTACAAAACATTAATTTATATATATTATATATTTATAATTATATTTTCCACCACTACAGCTCATTTCCTTTTTTATAAAAAAAGACACAGAGATTCCTCTCCATGCCTGTTAATTTCCTACCTCTTCACCGCATGCAAATAATGTACCGTCTCAAAAGCTTCTAAATAATCATTTCTTCCTTCAAAATATAATTTATTTATGTCTTCTGGTGATAAATGCTCATAAATGAGTAAGCCCGCCTTCTCTAACAGTGCTTCCATTTCAGCATAAGAATAACATGATTTCATCGGTTCTCCGCCTACCGCAGCCATTTTCAACTCGATTGGACAGTCCCTTTTCTGTAAACAAGTTTTCATCGGGATAATCGAAAACGATAGAACTCCCTGCCGGAACCATCTCGAATAAACATTCTAATAAACTAGCAAGTTCCTCTTTCGTTAAATAGTACGTAACACCTAAAAGGCTAAAGAAAGTCTTTTTATGTTCAAACCCTTCATTGCGTAACTGTTCATAGGAAAATCCTTTCGTAAAATCCATTGAAACAAAATGAAGGTTATTTGGAACTTCAAGTTCTACTTCTTTTATTCTTTCCTTCTTAAACGCCTGTGTAGAAGGATGATCCACTTCAAATATTTCTATTTTATTTTCTAATTCTCGGTGTCTAAAACTGAACGTATCTAAGCCTGCACCGAGTATGGCGTATTGTTTTGCTCCTAATGTAATTTCATGTAGTAATACTCTTTCACAATATGCGGCACGTGCTAAAGGTGTTGGTGATAACTGAACTTGCGTAATCCATTTTAATATTTCTTTTGGATTGTCTTGAAACTGCTCTGCAATTTCTTTATTGAAAAAGTGCATCCCTTGAACCATGTTCGTTTCAATATTGTTACGTTCTTTTTGTGAAATGAAATCTTTAGCTACATAATCATCAAAGATTTTAGGATTATCAAATTCACTATGATACGCCCTTCCGAAAGCTGATACTAACGACGTTACACTTGCTTCACCTTGTTTCACGCACATACACTCTCCTTCATGTTCACAACAAAAATAGGGTTCCCCTGGCCAGGAGAACCCTATTATACACCTTATTTTTATATTGGTAAATTATAGCATAAATAAGTTTTTTTGTCAAGTTTTCAGCCTACTACGCTCCAACAATTTGTGTAATCTCTAGCAGGAAGATTTCGATCTACACCGAATATTCCAGTTCATAACAATACAAATGGAGGGCGTCATGAAAAGATTAGTCATCATTACAGTAGGAAAAACACACAGTGGAAAAACTACATTTGCAAAAGAGCTAGAAAAAGAGTTACCTAATTCTTTTATTATGGACCAAGACAACCAAGCTGAATTTATTAACACACATTATGAAAAATTACAGCCGACAGAAGGATCAAATACACTAAAGCACAGTCTTTCAAAATTCATTGTTGATTATGCGAAAGAACATACAAATTTACACCTTATTATTTGTAACTCCAATCGCAGTAAAAACGGAAGGTTCTATTTACTAAACGAATTATTTCCACAGAATGAATATGTACGCATATTAGTTCACTTTGACATCCCAGATGATGTACTTTACGAAAGAGTGGCTAGAAGCACGCAAAGTACGAATATTTTTAGAGGTGGATATTCTAGTTTCAAAGAAGTACTTGATCGACAACAAACTGAATCACTTCACGATGATGTGGTAGATCCTATAGAAAACGAGGCTGATTATTTGTTTGTTATTCGTAACAGTAAGGATGTAAACTCTACTATATTAAAAATTATTCATATCGCTAAAGAGTACTCCCCTATCCGAAATAAGAGATTATAAAAATCACATAATCATAGATTATTATGCAAATACTTCCTCTAGACGGCGCAGATGGTATATAATAATGGAAGAATCTACTTCTATATGCTCAATTTTACACAAAACAGCTCATGCATATGAAAGAAAAGAGGTACAAAAATATGAAAACAAAACAAACAATTGCTGCGTCTACACTAGCTTTAGCAATGATTGCTGGCGCGAACTCTGCTCATGCGGAAGTAAATGATGCTACTCCTCAGCAAAGTACGGGAGATCGATTAGCTGAAATTAAGCAACATAAGCAAGAGTTAGATGCGAAATTACAGCAGCACAAAGAAAACGTGGATCAAACATTAAATGAACTTAACAAAGTTAAGGAAAATGTTGATACAAAGGTGAATGAACTACATGAACGTAAACAAGTTGCTGATGAAAAAATTAACGAAGTTAAACAGCATAAACAAGAACTAGATGCAAAACTTCAGCAAGACAAACAAATCGCCGAAGATAAAATCGCTGAAATTAAAGAGCATAAAAAACAAGTAGAAGATAAAGTCGCTGAAGTAAAAGAACATAAGCAAAATATCGATAACAAAGTTAATGAGATTAAAGAACATAAACAAACTGTCGATGAAAAAGTGAATGAAATGAAGCAACATAAAGAGAACATTGATCAAAAGGTTAATGAACTTAAGGAAGTTAAAAAACAAGTAGATGACAAATTAGCTGAGTTAAAGAAAGCGAAACAAACTGCTGAGGACAAACTCGCTGAGCTAAAAGAAAACAAGCCGAATACTGGTAACACGTTAGAGGAACTTAAGAAAATTAAAGGCAATTTAGATAGCCTTTCCGCTAACTTAGAATTAGCTAAACAAGATGTAAAAAACAAACTAGCTGAATTACAAAAGGCTAGAGAAGATTTACTAAATAAAATTAACGAAATTAAACAATCTAAACAAACTGTTTCAGACGATTTAACAAAGAAAAAACAAGACTTAGATATTAAAATCAACGACTTTAAGCATACTGAGAAAAAAATTGACGACAAATTAGCTGAGTTACATACAACGAAGCAAAATGTTGATAACAAGATTAATGAAGTATCACAATCTAAACAAACGCAAGCAGATAATGGTACTAAAAACAATAACGCTAAAGAACTTCCTAACGCTGGTAGCGAGCAATCAAACAATATGGCTCTAGGAATGCTATCTGTATTAGGCGGTGTTTTATTACTTACTCGTAATAAAATTAAAAAGTATTTATAAAACAGCTATCATTTTGATTATATAATCTACTGTCCCTTCTCTAAGAAGCCTATGCATAGGCTTCTTAAGGAAGAGACCAAATATAAGTACGTTTACAAACTAGTTATCCCTCTACAGTTAGATTCTATTTCTATCCACATATCATTTGTTGCAGAGCCCAACCTTTCACTTTTTCATTATGATAATACCTCAAAAATAAATATAATTATCAAATTTCAAACTTAGATTAGTTCCTTATACTTTAACAAAACTGAAAAACTGTCATTCCCCTAAGTCATACTAATAGGAAAGTGTACAATTCTTTAACAATACTAACTCTTAATTCATACACTACTAATAGAACTTGTGTAGCAATAAAATTTTCCAAATCATCTAAATCACCATATATTTAACCTCTACTCGTACCTACATGATATTTTCATCCCCCTCTCATAAAGTTCTTATTCTTCTAATTACTACATGACCATGTTCCATTGCTACATTAGAACGACATCTATAAATATTGATAAGGAGTGAAATACATGGGTTCAACAAAACTTACAGGACGAGTAATTTACAAAGGAGATCCCGGTTATTTAGAAGCTATTAAGAATTGGAATCCTTACGTTGATGTCTTCCCCCTCGTCTTTGTTTTTGCACAAAATTCATATGATGTTAGTAACGCCATTAAATGGGCTCGCGAAAATCATGTTCCGTTACGTGTTAGAAGTGGTCGACATGCACTAGATAAAAACCTTTCTGTAGTAAATGGCGGCATCGTTATCGATGTAAGTGATATGAACAAAGTAAGTTTAGATAAAAAGAATGGTATCGCAACCGTTCAAACTGGAATTCACGTCGGGCCACTTGTAAAGGGACTAGCTAGAGAAGGTTTTATGTCACCGTTTGGAGATAGTCCTACAGTTGGAATCGGTGGCATTACAATGGGCGGTGGTTTTGGAGTAGTCTCACGAACAATCGGTCTAATAAGTGATAACCTTATTGCTTTAGAAACAGTAGATGCGACAGGCCGAATCATTCAAGCAGATCAATGTTGCAATAAAGATTTATTATGGGCTTCTAGAGGTGGTGGTGGTGGAAACTTCGGATACAACACTGAATATACATTGAAGCTTCATCGTGCCCCTAATACTGCCACAGTCTTTAATATCATTTGGCCATGGGATCAGTTAGAAACTGTTTTCAAAGTTTGGCAAGAATGGGCACCTTTTGTAGACTCACGATTGGGCTGCCTTCTTGAAATTTACAGCAAAATAAATGGACTTTGCCATGCAGAAGGTATTTTTTTAGGTTCCAAAAGTGAACTCATCAAACTATTAGAACCTTTAACAAATGCTGGAACTCCAACACAAATTGTTATAGAAGAATTACCTTACCCAGCCGCTATCGATTTCTTAGATCCAGATGAGCCAATCCCTGGTCGATCTGATCAAAGTGTTAAATTCTCTTCTGCCTGGGCACTTAACCTTTGGCCAGAAGAACCTATTTCCATTATGAAACGATTTTTAGAAGAAGCTACTGGAACAGAGGCTAATTTCTTTTTTATTAATTGGGGAGGTGCTATTAGTAAAGTACCTAGCAGTAAAACAGCATTCTTTTGGCGTAGCCCGTTATTTTATACAGAATGGACTGCTAGCTGGAAAGACAAGTCTGAAGAAGCTGCCAATCTAGCATCAGTTGAAAGAGTTCGTCAATTAATAAAGCCGTATGTAACTGGTTCTTATGTTAATGTTCCAGATCAAAACATCGAAAATTTCGGACAAGAATATTACGGAGCAAACTTTGATAAGCTGCGGAAAGTAAAAGCAAAATATGACCCCGAAAATCTTTTCCGTTTCCCACAAAGTATACCTCCCTCTTCCTCTTGTTAATGCTTGAAAAAACAAAAAAAAGAACTCTTACAATTGTAAGAGTTCTTTTTTTCATCATACCAATTTCCCATCTCTCAGCGTCAATATACGATCACATACATCAAGCATTCTTTCATCATGTGTAATCATAATTGCTGCTTTTTGGCTCTCTTTCACTTCACGTTTCATCATTTCAACAACTTCACGTGCGCGTTTTGAGTCTAAGCTTGCCGTTGGCTCATCCGCTAATATTAAATCCGGATTGTTCATGAACGCACGAGCGATTGCTACCCTTTGTTTTTCCCCACCAGATAGTTGATTTGGATAATGATTTTTTCTTTCTCCTAATCCAAATGCCGCTAATAAATGATCTGCACGCTTTTCGGATTCTTGTTTACTTTCCTTTTTTAGCTTTGCAATATAAAGCAATTGTTCTTTCACATTTAAATATGGAACAAGGTTTGCAAACTGGAAGATGAAACCGATTTTTTTCAAACGAATGTCTGTCATTTCCTTTTCCGATAACTGTGTAATATTTTGCTCACGAATGTAAATATCTCCTTTTGACGGTGATAATAAAGCACCCGCGATTGATAATAATGTACTTTTCCCTGATCCAGAAGGACCAACGATTCCGATAAATTCTCCAGCTTTCACATCAAGCGACATCGGATGAAGGGCTGTTACTTCCGTATTTCCTTCTCCGTACACTTTACTTACTTTGTCTAATTTTAATAATGAAGTCATTACATCCCGCCTCCAATTGCTTCTAATGCATCAACTTTTAATACTTGGTATAACGAAATAAGTGTTCCTAAAATACTAATTACGATAAAGATTGCTGCGTATTGTGCAATCATCGGTGTTGTTAATAAGAACGGCATACCCGCTGGTAAAATTTGTTCTAACCCTTGTACAAGAACGATACTAATTACCATCGCAACGACTGATAAGAATAACGCCTGTACGACTAAGCTATTTGCTAAATACGAGTTCTTCGTACCAATTGCTTTTAATACACCTAGTTGCTGTGTTTTTTGCAGTGTAATGACGTAGAAGAATACACCAATTAGTAATGCAGCGATTACAAGTAAGAACGCAATAATCATCGTTAACGTTCCTTGCTCTTCTTTAAATCCTGGAATACTTTGCAGTACTTCTTTTTTATCGATAACGTGAGCATTTTTAATTTCTTTATCTGTGTTAAGTGCGATTGCACTATAATCTTTTTGGTTTGGTTGTGAAATAGCGCCCCATACGTCTTCATTTACATAAACGACTGGTGTATGGCTAAACATTTGATCTTTCGTAAATCCGACGATTTTAAATTCTTTCTTTGAAACAGGATCGATAATTGTATCCCCAATATCGATTCCTTTTTCTTTAATTGATTCATCAGCAACCATCTCGTTGTTTGCTGTACCTAATTTCTCACCTTTTACAATGTTCGGTTCTAAAAATGAATCGCGTTCACTTGAGAAAATAGCGATATCAACCTTTTTCGAACTATCTTTCTTTTCATACGTTGAAACTTTCACCCGAAATGGAACTGCCTCTTTCTCGCCCACTTGATTTACTACGTTATCTACATCGTCTTTCTTAATTTGTGAACGAAGTAATTTATTTTCCGCATCATCTGCTAAAACGAACTTATTTGCCTCCATATTTTGAATCGATGAAGCATTATCATATGATAATCCATTTGCTAATCCCGAAATGACAAGAACTAAAAATGATAGTAACACCATAATCAGTCCGATTAATCCGTATCTTAATTTTGATTGTTTCAATTCACGCAGAGCTAAAAACATTTCGCTCGCTCCTTCCTCTTTCTTTCTATGCACTAATCATAAAAAAGAATTATGAACGGAATATGAACAGAAGATTACAGAGAGTAAGATTTAATTTTCAGAAAGTATTGAAAATATTTGAAATCCTTGATACAATTCAGTCAAATAATATTGACCGAGTAATTTAATTCAAGGAGTTGATCATGTTGAAGCCCGTATTAACACTAACTACTTATAGCCAACTAAAAGCATTAAGCGATCCACTACGTGCCGAAATGATGATACGTCTATGCGAACGTCCTTATACTGGACAATTACTATCTGAGAAATTCGGCATTTCAAGGGCGAAAATTCATTATCATTTAAAAGAATTAGAAAAGAATGGTCTTATAGAGATCGTTTATACAGAAGAAAAGAATGGGATTATTCAAAAGTTTTATCAATCTGTCGCTAAAGGCTTCACCCCTGCCGCAGATCTATTACCTCATTTAGAAATATTAAGCGAATCAGGTCGTCAAATCTTTTTACAAATGATAGAAAGAACGAAAAGCCAAATTCTCGCTGCACCAGAAGAAGCTTTTACATTACGAAATGCAAGTGAAGATCCAGCTAAGTGGAATTACGTTTCATCCTGCTGGGAATTTGATGCTACGCCAGAACAATTTCAAGTGTGGGTGAAAAAGTTTTATGAATTAATGGCTGAATTAAACGAAATCACAAAAGGTGCAGATAAAGATCCGAATAGTAAGCCTTATTATATTTCTACTACTGCACTTCAAATCGCTGAGAGAACAATGCAGCAATTTATTAAAAAAGAAGAAAAATCGTAATACGATTTTTTTTACATAAACGGTCAAATTTATTTTACCGAATAAATTTATTATAAAGGAGTAGATAAAGTGGACATATTAAAAAACCGGAATTTCCTCTTATTATTTTTAGGAAGAATTTTTACAAACATAGGAGATAGCCTGTATTATGTAGCAGCGATGTGGCTCGTATACAAATTAAGTGGTAATCCTTTTTATTCTGGATTGGCTGGTTCCCTAACGTTATTACCTTCTGCATTACAATTTCTTACTGGTCCATTCGTTGATAGATGGTCAATAAAAAACACCCTCGTCATCACACAAGTTTTGCAATGCATTCTTATTTTAATCATTCCTATTACACACTACTTCGACCTATTAACAGTCCAACTACTACTCATCATCATGCCCATCGTAGCCTTTATCGAACAATTCGCCTATCCCGCACAATCAAAAGCTTTACCACTTCTACTGCATAAAACACAATTATTAAAAGGAAATTCACTTTTCTCATTTGCATACCAAGGCATTGATTTAATTTGCACGACTCTTTCCGGAATATTAGTAGCACTATTTGGCGCAATTACTTTATATGTGATCGACTCTATTACATTTGCGATTACTGCCCTTTTGTTCGTTTCATTGAAAATGCCAAAACAAACCGAAGCAAACACAGTACTTTCAACCAAGCAATATTTCACTGATTTAAAAGAAGGGTTTTCAATCGTCTTTCGTTCCTTAATGGGCGTCTTCTTAATCGGTTCCGTTGTCGCTAATTTTTCAATCGGTATGACGATGGCCATACTCCCTTCTTTCGCTGATTCTTTAGGTGGTGTGAGATTATATGGGTTCTTTTTAGCCGCTATATCAGCCGGTTGTTTAATTGGAGCACTATTCAGTTCATGGGTTGGTAAACATAATGTTGGCCGTGTCTCCATTATTAGCTTCGCAACTGGCGCTTTCTTTTGGTTTCTCTCTACGATTGTACCATTTCAATGGTTATCCATTTTTTTATTTGGCTTAGCTTGGATACCAATTGGTGCGACCAACATATTATTTGCGACTATTGGTCAAATTGTAATTCCAAACCAATATCTTGGGCGTATCAATTCAGTCACACGAAGCATGGGCACAATTGCTATGCCGCTTGGCTCTTTAATTGGCGGATACACTGCGAATGTATATAGTAGCCAACTCATTTTCGCGCTTGCTAGTATTGGGATTTTATTCATTTCCCTCGTATGGCTGCTTCATCCAAAATTACGGGCTTTGCCGAAAGCTGATGAAATTACAGCGGATACTTTTGAGCTTCGGTTTAAAGAAGAGTCCGGGAAAGGTGCGGCTTTATAACAGAACAAACATAACCCCGTTCTAAATTGGGGACGGGGTTAAAAATATAATTATTTCATTTTGGATGTAAAATACTTCACTAAAAATATAACAATAAAATCGTTTGAATATCTAAAATTTATTCAACAATAGTACCAACTAAAACGCTCCGTTAACGCTTTGATGGCCATGCCCCCTGCATTTTCCTTAATTGAATAATTTGGCCTGTATGATAAGCATCATGAAGCATAATGTCCAGTAATTTACCTTCAAGTGAATTTTGCTCAAGTTCTCTTTCAGAAATTGCACTTAATATCTGTCTTAAATTACGCTGAGCATTTTCAGAGCGTTCAACGACTTCCTTCCATTCCGTATCATCATTAGATTGCTTAGTAAGATAAAAGGTGTCATTACCATCAAGATTATGTGTCCATTCACGTCCTTCCAAGTTTGCAGCAAGTCTTTCTTTGTAATAAGTGAGATGATTAACGTTCTCCCAAATGGTATTCGTTGTCTCTCCAGCTGGTTTCCACATAGCCTGTTCAGCTGTAAGTCCTTCTATAGCATGTTTAAACGGTGCATACCAACTCTCTTTATCGAATGTTGAATCTAGTACGTTTAATAACAAGTCAATTCGTTTCAAAGTAATTTCCTCCCTACACAGTTCAAGTTTTAATACACTCCCTCTAACTCTGTAGAGATTCTACATTTTTAAATAAACTTCCTCCTAATCCCACTCCATAAACTCATCCGATTATGCAATTAAAATGACTCATATTTTTTCATTTTACACGTATACTAGCGACAAAAAAAGAAGAGGCTGTTCCCAAACAGCCTCTTCTATCTATTTAGGAAGCTCCACCCGAACAGTCGTCCCTTCCCCTTTCGTGCTATATACCGAAACGGTCCCTTTATGCAGTTCAACAATCTTCTGCACGATTGATAATCCTAAACCGCTACCTTCTACGTTTCTTGCCCTTGCTGTATCTACTTTGTAAAAACGGTCAAAAATACGATCCATTTCTTCTTTTTTCATACCGATTCCGTTGTCTGATATAGAAATTATAACGCTAGACTCTAACTCTTCCACGAAAAACTCAATCGTTCCACCATCGTTTGAAAACTTAATGCTATTCGTAAAGATATTACTCCATACTTGATGAAGTAAGTTTTCATCACCTTTTATAGTGATATCTGGCACATCAAATTCAACAGCGATATCTTTTTCACGCCATTTCCATTCGAGCATAAAAATAACGTCTTTAATTTGCTTCTGCAAATTGAATTCTTTTATTTGTAGAACTTTCTCTTCTTTATCTAGTGATGCAAGCGTGAGTAACTGTTTACATAAACTAGACATTCGCTTACTTTCACCCTCAATAATTTGTAAGTAATGGTTTCTTTCTTCCACGCTCATCTTTTCTGTTTGCAACGTCTTCGAAAAACCTTGTATAGAAGAAAGCGGCGACTGAAATTCATGTGAAACGTTCGAAACGAATTCTTGTCTCATTTCATCTAGTTCTTTAATACTTTTCGTCATCTTTTGGAAGCTCGTAGATAACGTTCCTATTTCATCTTTTCGTTTTACGTCTAATTCAATTTTATATTCCCCACTCGCAATTTTTTGCGTAGCCTTCGTAAATTTACGGATTGGGCGAACGATATAACCTGCTGCAATCGCTATAAAAATAATACTTAATAGTACGATAAACCCAAGTAATACCGCTAAGAAAATTCGCATTTCGCCAAATTGGTTCTGAATGTCAGGACGAATAAATAAAGCGTACTGTTTATCACCGTGTTGCACTGGTACACCGACGCTATTAATTAATTCATTATCGAAAAACCCTGTAATAAAGAGACGAGTTGGATAGGTGGAAACACCATTAAACGTTTCTCCTTGCAATACTTTATGAACAGTAGCATCGCTAATAGACGTCTTACGAAACGCATTGCCAATACGCTTTCCATTCTTTTGATCATCGACAATATAAATTTCATACCCTAACTTTGCGATAGAATGTAAGTACGTCTCTTGATTTTCTTCACTTTGCTTTTCATATAACGATTTAACTTCTTCAGCATACTTTAAAATCTTTTCACTATTATACGGTTTTAGCTTCACTTGATAATATACGTTCGTCAATAAAAAGCCGATAATACTACTAAGAAGCATAATACCGACTGTCATAAAAACAAATCTAGAATATAGTGATTTCATTTTATTTCAACTCCAACTTGTACCCGAGTCCGCGCACTGTCGTAATTTGAAAATCATCCGTTCGTTTTGAGAAACGATCTCTCAGCCGCTTCACATGAACGTCAACCGTTCGTTCATCTCCTTCAAAATCCATTCCCCATACTAATTCAATTAGCTCTTCTCTTGAAAATGTTCTTCCAGGATAACTAGCAAGTTGTGATAATAACTCAAATTCTTTTAATGGAAGCAAAATCGTCTGCCCGTTACACTTCACTTCAACACCTTTACGATCAATTGTCGTTCCGTGGAGTGTAATAATGTCAGCACTCAGCATTTGATAACGACGCAATAAAGCTTTCATACGGAAAATGACTTCAGCTGGTTCAAATGGTTTTACGATATAATCATCCGTACCAGAAATAAACCCTTTTTCTTTATCGACTAACTGATCCTTTGCAGTTAATAAAATAACAGGAATATCATGATATTTCCGGATTTCTTCACATAACGTATAACCATCAACGAACGGCATCATAATGTCTACTATCGCAAGATGAATATTTTTGTTCTCTAATACGTCTTGCGCTACCTTTCCATCTTCCGCTTCAAAAACTTTAAACCCCTCTTTTTGTAAATGGTAATGCAACAATTCTCTAATATGCTTATCATCATCAGCTAATAAAATATGTATCATCTTCATTAAACCCTCTCTTGTTCATCCTTCTACATCCTTACATTAAGAAACAATTGGATTTTTTGCAAGAAAAAGAAAAAGAATCTATTTTGAAAAAAGATTATTCAAAATAGATTCTTACGTTTTAGTATTAAGATTATTTTAATGAAAAGTAATTTCTATGCTTTAGAAATATCAACGAATCCTTCTCCAAATACGTCACGAACATCGTGTATAGCGATGAACGCAGCCGGATCTGTAGTTTGAACAATCCGTTTTAGCTTCACTACTTCTTGCTTATTAATAACAACATAAAGAATTTCCTTCGGAGTTTTCGTGTAATAGCCATGACCTGAGTACACAGTAACCCCTCTGCCCATTAAGGTAGTTACCTTCCCGGCAATTTCATTCGGATTATCAGAAATAATCGTAATGGCTTTCTTCGGATTTAAACCTTCAATTACAAACTCCATCACTTTCGTTGCTACATATAGCATAATAATTGTTATCATCAGTTTTTCTGCACCAATAATGAAATAAGATGAAAACGCAACGATTAAATCGAAGAACAGTAGACCGTAGCTAATGCTCCATCCTAAATATTTATGTGTCATCCTTGCTAAGATGGTTGTACCTGCAGTTGTTCCGCCAACGCGAATAATAAGACCAATCCCGCACCCGATAAATATTCCTCCGAAAATGGCATTTACGAGCAGTTCATCCGAAGTAATCGTCCAGCCTTCTGTCAAATGAAGAAATAGCGAGTTCGTAACTACAGCGATAATCGTATAAATTGTTGTAATCTTATTTAAAAACTTATAACCGGCTATTAACAAAATCGCATTTAAAATTAAGTTAACTAAGCCCGGTGACCATTCAAATAAATAGTACGTAATAATCGTGATGCCTGTTACTCCGCCCTCACCAAATTCGTTCGGGATAACAAACAAATTGACACCTAACGCAAAAAGAAATGCACCGATAATAATAAAAATAATGTCTGTCGTTCTTTTTTTCATACAGTACCTCACTTCTTATGTAAATATTTATTCTGTCATAAACTCTCACCATTATATCGTGGAATATTCAAATCGAACAGTGGTTTATTTTTATTTTAATATAGGGTAATAAATCAACTTCATCCTACATCCACAAGTAATTAAAAAAGTAAAACAACTGTATTTATTATGTACTACAAATAAAGTTTTGATTTCACATGCAGTTCATCCTAAAAAATGAATATAAACACTCTCACTCGCACAAACTTCGAATGCAAAGCAAATAAGCGAAGCTATAAAATAGACTTCGCATCAAGCGTGTGATCATAGAAATTTATATGAGATTTTATATTCATACGTTCCAGAAATAAATTCACTTATCTTTCTCCATATATTCTTTAATCTTTCGTTCTTCCCACTCTTTCCCGAATATCCCAACTGGAAAAGTTGTCAAACCGTGTATAACGATACCAATTCCCCAGCCTGCAAGTGGATATAAAAACCATAATTTACTTGAATCAGAACTTATATTTATAATAAAAAGCATTAAGTTCACTAGTATATAAACCGTTAAATGAATGTAAAAAGCTTTTAAATTCTCCACCCTTTTTTTAGCTCGTAAATAAACATCATCTTGCTCCACCCTTGAACACCTCTTTCAATATTGTATTTTTTCACCTTCGCTCCAATGTTAACATCATATTCTTATTGGAAATCCGTTATTCTCAAAAAAACACAAAACAAAAAGTACCCATCAAATTGTTATACACATAATAATTTGATGGGTACTGCATGATACATTTAGTTTTTACATGTATTGTTTGGAGAAAAATGCAAATAACGACTTATACTCACCTTATTAAGACCAAATCCAAACATCATCATTATTTTCAACGTTGCTCTTTACCTCATGAACTTTTTCAATGTTATCCGTTGTGTTCCAGTTAATAGAACTTCCACCCCAGCCCACGTACTTCATATCAATTTTTACTTTCTCGCCCGTATTAAATACTTGTCCCTTTGTTAAGAAAACATCAATAATAACTTTCTTACCATTTAGCGATGGATACTCAACTACGACATATTTAGTAGCACCGTCTCCTTCATCTTCCATCGTTCCTACTTTTGATACTTTCCCAATCACATAATCAGGCGAACCATCTTCTTTCATGTGCATACCTAACTTGTTTGTTGTATTTTCAACTGCAGTTGCAACCATATATTCTGTAAAATTACGCATCATAGATCCAGTAGCTTTTACTTCATCTCCTACTTTCACGTTTGAAAGTGAATCAATATACACACTAACAGGTTCCTCATATTGCTTAGATTTTACAACAATCACACCGTTATCTACTTCTACTACTCGTCCTTCTAACGTTGAGAAATTCGATTCAATTGAAGCTGCACTCGCTTTTGTTAGTTCTAATCCTGGTACATTCGTTCCTGATAATGCTGCGATCCCTAAAGCACCTGCTAAAATTATTTTTTTCATACCCATATGTAACATCTCCATTCATGATGATTTTATTTTTTTGATTGGTATCGACCAACCTGTAATCATTATAGTTACAGGTTGTGAAAATAACAACCGTTTTCCTCATGCAATGATGCATACTGTGATTTTTAAATATACAACAATGAGACTAGATTCTCGAGTTACAGCAGGTGAAATTGTTGATGATGAAGAAACTAATGTCATGCATCATATTTTTCAGCGCTACGGTTTGTATAATCGTAGTTCATTACATTATGTAGGGGCGGAATTCATATGTTAATAAAACCAAAGAGATTACAGCCAGGAGATATCGTAGCAACAGTAAGTGCTTCATGGGGAGGAGCGGGTGATTCTAAGCTAAGATGGCGTTATGAGCAAGGAGTAAAGAGATTAGAAGACGTATTTGGGCTTACAGTTATCCCAATGCCAAATAGTTTAAAAGGTAGCGAATACCTTTATAACAATCCAGGAGCTCGTGCGGAAGATTTAATGACAGCATTTAAAGATACGCGTGTTAAAGCAATTATTACGAATATTGGTGGTGAAGATAGTATCCGTTTACTACCTTATATTGATTTTAATGTGATACGTGAAAATCCGAAAATTTTTATGGGGTACTCTGACGATACCGTTTCACACTTATTTTGTCATAAAGCAGGAATTTCCTCTTTTTACGGTCCAGCAATCTTAAGCGATTTTGCTGAAAATATAGAGATGGATTCATATACGATTGAAACAGTGAATCGAACTCTCTTTTCAAATGAGATTATTGGTGAAATTCAACCAGCTAACGAATGGACGAGTGAGCGTTTAGAATGGATAGAAATAAATAAAGATACAAGACGTACGATGCAGCAAAACAACGGATATGAGGTCCTTCAAGGATCTAGGACTGTACAAGGGCGTTTAATTGGTGGTTGTATTGAAGTATTGGAATTCGTAAAAGGAACGGAACTTTGGCCTGAGAAAAAGCATTGGGAGAATAGTATTCTATTCTTTGAAACATCTGAAGAGCATCCAGAACCAAATTATATAAAGTATTGGTTACGAAATTATGCAGCGCAAGGTATTCTTCAAAAAGCAAAAGGAATCATTTTTGGTAAACCGAAAGATGAACAATACTATGAAGAATATAAACAGGAAATATTGCAGGTTATGAAAGAACATAACTTAGAAGATTTGCCGATTCTTTATAATTTAAGTTTTGGCCATACTGAACCGAAGTTTATTTTACCTTACGGCGCGCTGGCGGAAATTAATTGTGAAAATGGGTCTTTCTCTATTTTAGAGAGTGGCGTGGAATAAAGGAAAACTTTAAATAAGTATCTAATTGGAGGGAGATTACGTGTATGGAAGTAACATTTACAGTAAGTAAGTGGGATGAAAAACCAATCGATGATAATAAAAAAGATTTCCCTATTAATATTGCTCATGTCGAATATGATATTGATGGGGAATTAAAAGGAAAGGCTTTTGTTGAATACTTATTATATTATTTAGACTCAAATATAAATGATGGTCACTTAGCTACTGCTAAAATTTCTGGATTTTTACACTTTGAAGGGATTTATAAGGGGCAACAAGGGACATTTACAGCTATAGAGCAAGGAATATTTGATAAAGGAAATTTAGATTCCCCAGGAACAATTATTAAAGCTACCGGTAACTTAGAAAACCTGAGAGGATCCTATAATTATCAGTTTACAGGTCAAACTAGTAAACTAATTTTAGAGTTTGAATTTCAGCAAAATACCTTATAATTTAGTGGAAAGGACATTTCTTGTAATACTAGGAATGTCCTTTTTGTTGACGAGTTTATTCAAGTTAAAAATGAACAGAGTATATTATCAGTATTCAGCAATGCATAAAATTTTCTTCATGGGGGAATTAAAAATCTACGCCCTAGAGACATCATGCCCCCACCTATTCATTTCTTTTCTTACTAATTAAAGAATAATCCCCGAAAAACTCCCCTTCATAACTTCCTTTTCAAGTTGATTCCTACATATAAACGTCGCAATAATTTTTGTACGATTTTTTTCATCAGGCTCAAATTGTTCAATAGTTACGTCACAACGAATCGTATCCCCACTAAAAACAGGACGTAAAAATTCAAAATCCATTTTGCGAGCTAGTACGTTATAATCACCGCCAATTTTTGTAGGCAATGTTGATGTTAACAGCCCTTGTACAACAAATCTTCCCTGCTCATCTGGTGTAACATGATGAACACCTTCATCTTTCGATACTTCTGTAAATAACGCAACATCCTCTTTCGTAAAAGTTCGTTCAAAGGTGATTTTTTCGCCTACTTGCAATTTCATTAATACCCCTCCTCGAAAACACTTTTAAAATAAGAAAAACCGAAACTAAAAATCATTTCGGTTTTTCTAACTAAAGAAGTCTATTTATTTTAAAGAATGAACAAACAACCCGCTGCGAAGTTTCGGTTCAAACCACGTTGATTTCGGCGGCATGACTTCTCCGGCATCTGCAATTGCTAATAAATCTTCCATAGATGTCGGATATAATGAGAATGCTGCTTTATATACACCGCTGTTCACAAGGCGTTCTAGCTCTTCTAGCCCCCGAATTCCACCAACAAAATCAATGCGTGAATCAGAACGCGGATCATGTATTTCAAGTACTTGGCTTAATAAATGATCTTGCAGGATAGATACATCTAAACCTCTAACAAGATCATTCGCATCAAATGTTTCCTCTTTCACAGTAAGCTTATACCACTTCTCATTTACATACATACCAAATGATTTGGGCTCATTTGGTTTATACGGAGAAACAATTGCTCCTTCTACATAAAAGTACTGCGTAATTTGATTTAAAAACTGTTCCTCTGATAAGCCATTTAAATCTTTCACAACGCGGTTATAGTCCCAAATTGATAATTCATCATAAGGGAATAGAACCGATAAGAAGAAATTAAATTCCTCTTCTCCTGTGTAATTTGGATATTGTTCTCTTCGCATAAGCCCTACTTTTGCAGCTGATGCAGAGCGGTGATGCCCATCCGCAATATAAAGATTAGGAATATCTTCAAATGCGTTTACTAAAGTCGCAATTACTTCTTCATCTGCAACCTTCCACGCAACATGCTTAACACCATCTTCTGCTGTAAATGTATAAATTGGCGCATGCTCTTCTTTCCAGCTTCTAATCAAATGCTTTACTTCTTCTTTTGTACGGTACGTTAAAAAGATAGGACCTGTATTTGCGTCACACACATCTACGTGGCGAATACGATCTAATTCTTTTTCATGACGTGTTCTTTCATGTTTTTTAATTGTATCATCTTCGTATTCATCAATAGATGTACAAACGACAAGGCCTGACTGCGTTCTTCCTTGCATTGTCAGTTCATAAATATATAGCGCTGGCTCTTCATCTTGTATGAACACTTCTTCTCGTACAAATTGCTTTAAATTGTCGCCCGCTTTTTCATACACGCGATCATCATACGGTGACAGTTCAGGATCTAAATCAATTTCTGCTTTATCAACATGCAAGAAAGAATATGGATTCCCTTTTACAACTTCCCTTGCCTCTTCACTATTTAATACGTCATACGGTAAAGCTGCAACTTGTGCTGCTTTTTCCTCTACTGGACGAATGGCCCGAAACGGTCGTATTTTTGCCACATTCCTCTCTCCTTTACACAATCATTCGAACGGCTACAACACCTGTAATTTTGCTTATATTTTCTACAATATTCTCTTTTATTATATCATCAATTCCGTTATCGATATCAATCATTGTGTATGCCCAAGAATGTTTACTACGATTAATCATATCAGCAATATTTATATGATGTTCTGCTAAACATCCTGTAATTTGTCCTACCATGTTTGGAACGTTTTGATGCATAATTGTAATACGTTTCTTTCCGATATATGGAAGCTCGACGTTTGGATAGTTTACTGAATTACGAATATTTCCTGTCTCCAAATATTCACGTAATTGACGTGCTGCCATTACTGCACAATTTTCTTCCGATTCAGACGTAGATGCACCAAGGTGAGGCGTCGCTGTTACATTTTTCATCTTTATTACATTTTCATTTGGGAAATCCGTTACGTAATGTGTAATAATATCTTCTTCTAATGCTTTTTGAAGAACCTTTTCATCTACAAGTTCTCCTCTAGAGAAATTAAATAGACGCATCCCTCTTTTCATCTTCTCTACAGCGTGTTCCCCAATAATCCCCTTCGTTTGATTCGTAAGAGGAATATGCAGTGTAATATAATCACACGTTGCAAAAATTTCATCAAGGCTAAACGCTCTTTGCACATGTGTAGAAAGACGCCAAGCTGTTTCAACTGAAATATAAGGATCATATCCGATAACATCCATCCCTAACGCTAACGCATCGTTCGCAACTAAAGCACCGATTGCGCCAAGTCCGATAACACCTAGACGTTTCCCTGCAATTTCTGATCCAACAAATTGTTTTTTTCCTGATTCAACAAGCTGTGGTACTTCTTCACCTTCTAAGTTTTTCGTCCAACTTACACCATTAATAATGTTACGTGAAGACATAATAAGACTGGCAATAATGAGTTCCTTTACGGCGTTTGCATTTGCCCCCGGCGTGTTAAATACTACAATTCCTTTTTCTGTACATCGCTCGACAGGAATATTATTTACACCAGCGCCAGCTCTTGCAATCGCCTTTAAGTCTTTTGAAAACTCTTCTTGATGTAAAGAGTAGCTACGAAGCAAAATCCCATCTGGGTGATTGAGTTTATCCCCTACTTCATAACGTTCTTCAGTAAAAACTTGTAAACCTTTTTCTGCAATTTGATTTAACGTTTGAACACGAAACATATCCCCATCTCCCTATCTATTCTCAAGCTCAAATTCCTTCATATAATCTACTAATTGTTTTACACCGTGTGCTGGCATCGCATTGTAAATACTTGCACGCATACCGCCGACTGAGCGATGTCCTTTTAGCGTAACGAAACCGCGTTCCTTCGCCTTTTGTAAAAACTCATTGTTAAGTTCTTCTGACGGTGTTGTAAATGGAATGTTCATAAGTGATCGATACGCAGGGTCAACTGGTGAAGTAAACAATTTAGATTCATCTAAAAAATGATAAAGAAGTGAAGATTTCATTTTATTTTGTTCTTCAATCGCAGATACTCCGCCTTGCTCTTTCAACCACTCTAGTACAAGTTTTGTTACGTAAATACTAAAGGATGGCGGTGTATTATATAAGGAGTTATTTTTACTGTAAGTTTCATAATTTAACATTGTCGGACAAGAGCGATCTGCTCCCCCAATTAAATCTCTTTTTATAATAGCAATCGTTAAGCCCGCAGGTCCTAAATTCTTTTGCGCCCCCGCATATATAAGACCAAACTTCGAAACATCATATCTCTCTGATAAAATATTTGAGGACATATCCGCAACGAGCGGCACTCTTTCTACATGTGGAATTTCCACATATTTTGTCCCTTCAATTGTATTATTCGTTGTAATATGTACATAATCTAGTTTTTCATCACTTAATAAACCGTCCAGTTTAGGAATCGTAGTAAACTTCTCTTTTTCAGAAGAAGCAATCACTTGTACTTCCCCAACTTTTTCGGCTTCTTGCAGTGCCTTTTTAGACCATGAGCCAGTTAGTACGTACCCAGCTTTTTTATACGTATTCATTAAGTTCAGTGGTATCATAGAGAATTGTAATGACGCACCGCCTTGTAAAAATAAAACTTCATACTCATCAGGGATGCTCATTAATTCACGAAGTAAGTTACTTGCTTCCTCTATAATACTTTGAAAATAAGAAGATCGATGACTCATTTCCATAATAGACATGCCTGTCCCGTTATAATTTAATAGCTCCTTTTGCACTTTCTCTAAAACTGGCAAAGGGAGTATTGATGGTCCTGCTGAAAAATTATAGACTCTCTCCATCACCCTCATAACCTCCCTATTTCTCATTCGATTATTTTTTAAACTTTCTGAATTATAACCTAAAATATAATATACGGTCAATTTGTTTTCTATTATTACGGCGCAAGACGCGATGGAATCGCTTGCAAGTGCAGACTTTTTATATACACATAAAAAAGTGTTAAGTACATAATCGTACTTAACACTCTAATAATAAAATAATAATAGCTAGTCGTTCGTAAAGAACCGATCAAAGATTTGATAAATAGCAGAAAGACCAAAGAGCCAATAAATAGTGTCCACAAGCGCCGGCATAGAACCAAACCATTTCTCAACTACATTGTAATCTAACGCTACAAATAACCAATTCAAACCGCCAAGAATCACCAAAATTACTGTAAGGTAAGACAAAAATTTCATTATGATTGCCCCCTAGGTGATAAGATGGTGAAAGGCCTTTCACTAGAAATATATGTAGTAAACTTTAAAACTTACCTATTTTATAAAATTTATTTTCGGTACCACCCGTTAATAACTGCCTCTGCTTCTTTACTATGTATTTGATACGCATGTGTACTATCATTAGAGCCAATAAACCAAATTGAAAAACCTTTAAAATATGGTTTCGGTTCTAATACATCGCGGTAAGCACGCCATCCATTTAATTGTACATCTTTCGAAAACACATTTGAAACATCTGGATTCCATGGATTTTGTAATCCAAGTTCACATGCTGGAACGTTAAATCCACCGAAGTAAACTGGCTTTCCTGTTGCATTATGTAATTGTTCCAATTGCTGAACAACATTTTGCCCACGATTATATACTGTTGTCGCAAACAAACTTTGCTTCACTTCTTCATATGTTGGATTTCTTTTTCCTGAAACTTCAAACCAACTGTCTATGCTAACAATATCCACCTTTTTTAAATACGGGCGATTGATTTTTTCTTTAAACTTAGCTTCATAAGAAGAGTCCCAGCTCGCTGTTAACCACCAGTTCATTTGATACAAAACATTTCCTTTATACTGCTTACGAACAAAATCAATTGTATCGCTCCAGTATCCTTCTGCATACTCCATATTCACGAAATTAGAAGCAATCTTTAGTCCATACACATCGTATTTACTTGTAATGGAATTAAAAATATCTTGCAGAATAACCGTCTTCCAATTCCAGAAGAAATCATTAATGTTACTTGGGTTCCATTCTGTCTCTCCAACATTCCCCTGCTGAATATACGGGAACGGTTCCACTATAACTTGAATATTACGCTTTAATAATTCTTGAATTAAAATAATAGCTTGTTGCTTTTGCGCTTGATTAATTACCATGTTAGTAGAAGTCACATTCGGGATATCCACTTGAATCGGTACATTTACTGTATTTAAATTTAAGCGCTCCACATCCGCTAATACTTTCGCTACATTTCCAACTTCCCATACTGTTACGTTTCCTGATTTGATTTTTCCAGATTGAACGGTATTTACATCTGCCTGTACATTTCCTTGAAAACAAAAAGAAAACAACATAATAAACACTCCTAAAAAACTTATTAAACTCTTATTTTTCTTCACAACTTTCCCCCTATATTTTTTGGCTTTCTTGATTATTTTATACAACGTTTCATATATATTCCACAAAAAATCCAATAAATTTTTATTGATAAAAATGCTATTCATCCTTTATTCACATCTTACTCATACTAAACTCCTAAAAATAGTAAGATAAATAAAAAAGGAACGGATTTCCGCTCCTTTTTTATCTTTTTACGATTATCAATCCATTTCCCTTTTAGGCTCTACCAACATGATGTGGGATTCCTTTTCAGTGAAAGGTTTATGCTCAACGCCTCTCGGGACAATAAACATCTCGCCCTTAGAAATTTTCACCTGTCCATCACGGAAATCGATGAACATCTCCCCTTCAAGCACAATAAATAGCTTATCCGTATTAGGATGCTCATGCCATATAAAATCTCCATTAGCTTTAAAAAGCTGAATTTGATCGTCATTCATTTCACCAATCACTTGTGGATACCAATAATCGTTAATTTTAGATAACTCGTCATTTAGTTTAATAGGTTGGTAATGGATAATAATCCCTCCTCACTTTCAAATTCCACTATATTACAGTAATATAAGTAAAAAAGTCGTTATTACGCTTAAAAAGAAAATGCTCCGGCCAGAACTTTTCATTCAGATAGTACAAAGGAGTGATTTCAATGAAAGTACTTTCAATCCAATGTTTCCTTTAACTCTCCATAAGTATAGAACAGTGATTTTCAAATAAGAATGGACCCCTGTTGACATTAGTATGGATTATTGATGAACTTCTCGCGATATTTAGTAGGCGAAATGCCAACTCGCTTCTTGAAAACTCTACTAAAATAAAAAGGGTCTGCGATTCCAACAGCCTGCGCAATTTGTTGTACAGGCACATCACTTGTACATAACATTTTTTGAGCCATCTTTATACGATAGTTCAATAAATATTCTGCTGCCCCCATACCTGCATGCTTTCTAAACACGTAAGAAAGACGATTTCGATTAACATTATTTTGTTCTGTAAGTGTATGAATTGTAATATCTTTATAATAGTATTTACGAACGTAACTAGATATTCGTTCGAATAAAGTATGCGACTCATAATTGCTTTCTCTATTGAAAACACTTAATAAAGCTTCATTCAACGCTTCGCGAAACAGCATTTCGGTCTGAAACATCGAAATGCCTCCACGCTGATTATATACATCCCAAAGACGCATAAGTAATTCGACAAGACGAGGAGATTGTCCTGTTAATAATTCAAAATGCTGATGAGTAAAGCCAGAGTCTTCTCGTTCTGAATTGCTTATCCGATATAAAACAAGAATATATTCCCAGTTTATTTCACCAAGCATTTTATGGGCTAATGTCATTTTTGCACCCCCATGTATAACTTTTCCTGGGGAAAGGATATACGGCGTACCATTAAATTGAAATTGCGTCTTCCCTGTAAGTGGAAATACAAATCCTGGGAAAGAATCTGTAGACTCAGCACAAGGCACACCTGGATTTTTAGCATAACGATATACTCCTTCTACTCGGAAAGGATTATTGGCAAGATACTCTGCTAACTCATTCACGTCCAACTTCACAATGCACGCCTCATTTCAATAATAGTTTTCTTGTAATTCGCGAGATTAATTGGTGTACATTCTGGGTAACGCTAAACTAAAAATAGTACATACGGCTTAACAAGATCTGGTTATTAACCTATAAATATATTGTTTTTCATTTATTGACAAAAGTATCCTCCCTATATTATTGATAATGATTTTCATTGTAGTTTGATAAAAAAACATTTGTCAAGTTGGATGGCGTAGAAAAATGACGAAACAAGGGGTACAGAGGGACCGTTCTGTTGCAAATAATACCTGGTCTTTGTTAACTAATTCCCCTCAAAACTGGAATAATCATGTTAATAGTTGTAATGGCTTTATTTGTTACAGCACTTGCAGCATGTGGAAATAATCGTAATCCTGAAGAAGTTGCTACAGCGTATTTCGAAGATGGAAACAGCCTACTATCAAATTAAATGATAGTAGGCTGGCTGTTAAAATTATTTAAGAACTGGGTTATGTTCTAAATGATAAGCTTTCATTATCAAAAAGATTATTACTAGTCCCTCCACAAACAAAAACACCCTATCACTTCGGTTCTAAATTTAGCACCTTCCCCTCTATTCCCTCCGTATTCAATGTAGTCGTATGATACGTGCCACTTACCCAATCATCTATTTGATCATGATACCAATCGCTTCTAAAATGTCCCGACTGTCCTGGTCCTACGATATGATAACCGTTTGACATATCTTTTGTATCAATAACGAATCGCCAAGAAGCTCCGTGATTTACAATGCCGTTCTCGCCGTAACTTGCTGCTTGGACGGTAACTTGACTTCCGCCAATTGGAACTGGTTTCTCACGATTAAAAGCTAGTAATGCTAACATACTCGATGATTTCGAAATTGGATGTGTAAAAGCGAGTTGATGATAATCGCCCCACTTCCAGCCCCCAACATCGGGTCCATATTCCTTCTGCAATTTCTTCATTACATTCTCGTACGATGTATGCACAACTTTTGTGAAACCTCCGTGCTTAGAAAACCATGCACTATTTTCTCCTGCTACTTGTTTCCGGATTAATTCATCCACAACTTGTGACTTCCCTTCAAATAACTCCATTACATCTTTCGGTATTTCTTTTGAAAATAACGTATTCGAAATCTCTTTCATTAATAAATGAAAAATTAGTGGTGCCGCTTCATCTTTACTATCGTAAAAATTCCACTTTGTTAATTGGTTTACACCTTCTTTCTCTACCTCATTTAAAGATGCTTTATTTAACTCTTTTAAAAATATAGGAGTAAACTCTTTCCCGTATAAATTCTTTTGATCCATCTGTAACTCTTCTAAATCTTTTACCGTATACTTTTCCTTCTCTTGCAAAAATTCTTGAATACGCAGTTGCCTATATGGCTGTGCCCACGTATTGCTAATATGATACGGATAATCATCATCAACAATTTTATTATTCGCAGTTGAAATAAACCCTTCTTTCGGATTTATAACTTTCGGCAGCTGATCAAATGGAATATATCCTTCCGATTCATATTCATCTGTCCATCCTGGAACAGGCAAGCTACCATCGCCTTTTTTACGCACTGGTATATTTCCATTCGCTTTATAAGCAATCGTGCCATCGTTTGATGCAAACACAAAGTTTTGCGTTGGTGTATGAAAATCTTGAAGAGCGGTTTCAAACTCAGTCCAGTCTTTTGCTTTGTTCATATTTAATACAGCTTTTAACTCAGCTGACGGTTCTAAAGCAGTCCACTTTAAAGAGAATACGGTTTTCGTTTTCTCCTTCCCCTTATCCGCAAACTCTGAAATTACTGGCCCATGCCTCGTAATCGTAACGTTATAAGGAATTGTCTTCCCGCCTTTTACTTTAATCGATTCATCAACTACCGTAGCTTTCTCCCATTTATCGTTATACAGAAATTCATTTTCATTATTAGGATTTCTCTTCTCAATATATAAATCTTGCACATCAGGCCCCGTATTCGTAACGCCCCACGCTATTTTGTCATTGTGGCCTAATATAACACCTGGTACTCCAGCGAAAATAACGCCACTCACATTTAAATCTTTCATTTCAAGTCTCGTTTGATACCATATAGAAGGTGTCGCAAGGGATAAATGAGGGTCATCTGCTAAAATCGGCTTACCTGACGCACTCTTCTCACCGCTCACAACCCAGTTATTACTACCGTTAAACTCCGGGGGAATTATCGTTTTTGAAAAACTTTGTGCTACGTCCACATTTGTAGTTTTTAGTTCAGCTAGCAATCTAGGTGCATCTTTCGGATATGTAGGAAATAGCTCATTTGCTTGCTCTTTCGGAAGGTTTTTCAGCGCCCAATATCGAAACGCCTGTCCATGCCAATGTCCCCCTAAGTCAAACGCCATATACTTCCCAATTGTTAAAGAATCAACAATTGACCATTCAGAAGGCTCATAACCTAATATAGTAAACTCAACTGGTAATTTCTTTTCCGCTTTCGCCTCACGTATAAAAGCGTTCACCCCATCAGCAAATGACTGCAGGGCATATTTTGCTTCTCCATCATATTGACTAACTGAAGCTTCTGCCGCTCGCCGTAAACCGAGTGTTCGAAACAATTTATCTCGGTCAACGGCTGCTTCCCCAACAACTTCACTTAACATACCAGAAGCTTGTCTTCTACTTAAATCCATTTGAAACAACCGATCTTGCGCTTGTACATATCCTTGTGAAAAATATAAATCATGTGCATTTTCCGATTTAATATGCGGTACACCTTTACTATCCCGCTTCACCGTCACAGCGTGTTGTAAATCCTCTAGCTTTATCGTTCCATCTATCTTTGGCATAGATTTCAACGTATATATGTTCAAAAAAATCGCAGCGGAAATAACTAACAAGAGAACGATACTACTAGCCCAAATAAAAATTCTTCTTCCCCTTTTTCGTTTCTTCTTTATAACGACTTCCATATAACCACCCCTTTCTCACACTATTCGCTTCTATTGTGAAAGAACCTTTTAGAAAAGAAAAGATCCTTATCCAAACTATGGATCATACAAATCGAATACTTCTCTCCTATGCATTCCTTCACTAAAATTTACTCGTTCTTTCTTACACCAATTCCTCAAAATCCCCTTCACATAAGCTAACGTTTTCTTATTATTTTCAAACGCAATTTTAAGTGCCTCTAACACTTTCTCTCCAGAAAATCTTTGTATCCAATTCTTCAATTCTTTCACAATATATGGGGATAAACTACTAATATTTTGTTCATAAAACTTATAAACTTCACTATTTGGAACGTCCTCTTCTATACTTTCTACCTCTTCCGCTTCTTCTTTCTCTTCAATAACTACTTGTGAACCACTATTATCCTCTTCTTTTGGCATACCAAAATGCTGCAATAATAATGGAATCGTGTATTCTTCTTCAAGGCATTTACGTAAAAACATATGTATGAACTCATTACTTTTTACAGTCTTTAACTCACGTAATACGCACTTTTCTACATTCGTATTTGAAATAGGGTTATAGTGTAACCAGTTTATTATGAATACCTCTTTCGTTTCCGTATCATATAAAATCTTTCCATACTCAACAAACCTGTTTAGCAACTTCTCAACAGTCTCCATACTATAACCTGTTTCAAGCTCTGCCACACGCTTCGGTAATATGTAAATACCACATTGCTTCGTTTTCGTACCAGTTAACAAATATATGTAAAAATAACGCTCCTCTGGCGTTAAATCTAATATGAATTCATCTTGCCAAAATTTCACCTGCACATTACGGTATACCGCCATATGTTTCCCTCCACTCTTTGCTAGTAAATAGGAAGATTTTAATCCTTTATTATAAAAATAGGAATGCTGGAATGGTTTTGGCATTCGAATTACAATTTTTTTTACTACTACAACGCCGGTTTCATTTTTTCGTGCTTGTTTTGTTCTTGTAGTTGTTTTTGTTTTTGTTTTTTCTTAGTGATTTATTACTTGGTAGGGGCTTATGAGGGGCTTGGAAGGGCATTCTACATTACAATCTATGAAATACAATTTGTTCTTCCTACTAAATAGGAGCTATTCCAAATTATTATTTTGGATAGCTCCTTTCAAATTCTTCTTATTTTTTACTTCTACCAATGTCAGCTTCTACATACAATTTATTCTACTATTTGCAGGCAGTAAAACTCTCATTTCAAAATTCGGTGAATAAACTGCTCGATTGCAACGCGAGTGGCCCCACTGATTCAAGTTTTATTTTATTTTTGCATTGAATCTAACATCTTCACAATAAAGGCAGCTGCCTGACCACGAGTTGCTGTACCTCGGGGATCAAACTCATTATTTCCAACACCATTAACTACCTTTAAGCTGTATAATCGTTGAACCGATTCTTTGTATGTTATTAAATGCTTATCTGTAAATGGTAATGCTACTAACTCACCTGTAATTCCTTTGTATCGTAGTGCTTTGTCAATCATAATAGATACTTCTTCACGAGTAATTGGTGAGTTAGGATCAAAAACCCCTTCACCACGACCATTAATAATTCCTGCACTTGCACAACGTTTAATACCGTCATGAAGTGATGGATGTGTCTCATTAATATCTACAAATGACTTATTTCCCTCTGGTAGTTTAAGAGCATTCGAGATTAATTTCGCAAACTCCGCTCTCGTTACATTTCGATATGGTGCAAACACACCATTACCTTCACCTTGCATAATACCTAGACTGTTTAATTTACGAATATGCCCTTCAAACCAGCCACCTGTAATATCATCTTTTGGTTTTTGTACTTCTTCCTTAGGCTTTTGTACTTCTTCCTTTGGTACATTGTAGTTAATTTTAATCCAACTTGGGTCATAGAAAATCCATTCTCCATTACCTACTTTATACCAACCATTTTTAACCGCTAATACTTTGTAACGATCTCCGTTTGAAGCTTTACGTACAACACGATGTTCAATACCCGCATCACTACGCACATTGATGCCGCTACCATTTACCACTAGTTCCATGCTAGGTTCAGCTGGATTATTTTCATTTGGATCAAATGATTCATTTTTATCTTGTAAAGGCGTATCAATCTGCGCATTTATATTTGCATACCATTGAATTCCTTGTACGAAACCAGCCCAATTACCACGTGAAATTAAAATATCAGGACATTTTTTCCCGCTCCATTGTTGATGCTTGTAAATATGATCTGCACCAATTCCTTCTTTGTTCATTAAATAACCTGCAAGTCGTTTTGCATTTTCTAACGCTTTATTGTAATCACCGTCTTGGTTAACCGCGATCTCAATACCGATAGACTCCCTGTTTCCAGATCCATCTCCATCTCCTGCATGCCAACCATTTTCGTTTGTTGGTAAGTGTTGATAAATTTGTTTATCGTCTACAGTAAAATGCCATGAAGCTGTTCGGAAAGTGCCTTCCGTTGCTTGCTTATATAAATATTTCGCATGATTTTCAGCATTAGCACCAGCGGCCGTATTTGCCGTCTCATGGATTGTAATGTAACGTGCTTTCATCGGATTTGCAGGACGAATATCAGAGTTTCCTGCTGGAACAATCCACTCTACAAATGGAACTCCTGCAAGTGTTCCATATTTCTTCGTACTCGGTGCACTATATTGAATACCTCTTGGCTTTGCAACAGGTTTCATTTGACGATCAGATCCATCATTTCGACCATCTACAGATTCAAATGCCTTTTCAATATTTGAAATAGCTTCCTTTTCTGCTACTTGCCCCTTCTTTGCATCTTTCATTTTGTTTAATTCTTCTGTTTCATCATGTTTATGCTTATATTCTTCTAAAAGCATTTTTTCATTTTCAGATACTTCTGCTTCGTTAACTTGTACATGATCAGGAACTTCCAACTTGAAATTAGAATAATTTAATCCGCTCGTTCCATGTTCTCCTTCAGCAATATTTAGTTGATCAGTTTGAGATTTGTTTATCTCTTCTGCTGATGCTGATAAAGGTACACTCCCTAAAATCACTAGGCTTGTTGATAGTGCGATTACTTGTTGTTTGATTGTCTTATTCATTATTATAAATAGATATACACACATTCCCGCCGTGTATATATCTCAACCTCCCTTTGTTGTCACATTAATTTTAAAAATATGAATCTACTATGTACTTCTAATATATTTTCTTTTTATTTATATATTTAAATTATATTATTTTATGCCCGTTAAGAAAATATTTATATGTCATCCCTACAAATGAATTTCATCTAACATACTTTTTACAAAATCCGTCAACAAAAATTATTTTACAACTAATTACAAATACCGTCAAAATAATCAATTTAAACTTAGACAAATAACTGGCATACAATTTCATAATAAGAGATCCTATACTATCGACATACATCTATTCCAAATTCCCTTTAACGTTTTCAACAAGCTCATTTATCGTATTCCGATCAAACTTATCACTAATTTCATATGACTCACGATCTCCTACGAATTGCACGCCCACGATATCATTGCGATCCTTACCGTATTGCACTTCAATAATAGATCCACGCTCTATTTGTTTCCAAATGAGACCTGCTTTATCTTTATTATCTAAAATAATGCAGTCTTCAATATTTTCGTCAATTCCAATTAACTTATTATCATCCATATATCCAATCTCGTATTGTTGCCGTTCTTTCGCTTTGCCACTTACTAATATACCTTTGCTACCATATGAATAATCCATATAGTCCTTTTTCTCCGTTTGTACCACTTTCGGCTTTTGTGCTTTTGTGCTTCAGTTTTTTCAGTAACCCCACAACCCGTAATAAGACCAATTGACATAACCATAGTTAATACTACTCTAGTAAATTTCTTTATCATTTATAACTAACCTCACATACTTAATTTAAAATGCTATTTATTTCCTTATTATAAAATAACATGATAATACAGAGAAAGAGCCAAAGATAAAATATTATTTACATCCGTATTGTCCCTCCCTTTACATTAATATAGTATCCTCATAAGTATGAATAGCTAGGCTTTCAAAATTAATACGGGAATATTATAGAAAGTAGACATCCTACTCACATACGATTAGTATTAGAATTGAAAATATATAAACTAGATGATTACTTATATTGAGGAAGGAAGTGCACAGCTATGGATTTTAAAACAGTCATACAAGAGCTTGAAACCCTTGGTAAGGAAAGAACGAAAAAAACATACATCTCTAACGGTGCACACGAGCCGGTTTTTGGCGTAACTACAGGTGCTATGAAACCAATCGCTAAGAAAATAAAAGTAAATCAAGAGTTAGCTGAGGAACTTTATGCTACAGGTAACTACGATGCTATGTACTTTGCAGGTATTATTGCAGATCCAAAAGCCATGAATGAATCTGATTTTGATCGCTGGATCGACGGGGCATATTTTTATATGCTATCTGATTATGTAGTGGCAGTGACTTTATCGGAGTCAACTATTGCACAAGACGTTGCTGATAAATGGATTGCAAGTGGGGACGAACTACGAATGTCAGCTGGCTGGAGTTGCTACTGCTGGCTTTTAGGAAATCGCAAAGACAATGAATTTGTCGAAAGCAAAATTTCCGATATGCTTGAAATTGTAAAAAATACAATTCATACTGCGCCAGAACGAACAAAATCTGCTATGAATAATTTTATAAATACTGTAGCAATTTCATATGTGCCACTACACGAAAAAGCAGTCGAGACTGCAAAAGAAGTTGGTATAGTTGAAGTAAAACGTGATAATAAAAAAAGCAGTTTGTTAAATGCTTCCGAAAGTATTCAGAAAGAAGTCGATAGAGGAAGAGTTGGTTTCAAACGTAAATACGTTAGATGTTAGATTATTAAAAAAGGTGTCAATCAAGAAAGATTGGCACCTTTTTTTAATGTAGAAGTAGAAAATGAACTACCTTCCTGAAAATCATTCATGTTCCTCTGTACATCTTATATGTTAGAAAATTCTTCTTTCACTTTATACACCCTATCTCTTTTCTCATCATTTTTAACAAAAGTAAGCTTTCCTTCTGTAACAAAGCCTTCCAATGCTAAGCATACTTGTCCATATGCTTTTGGCTTATTCGTTGTAAATCTTTCATCTGATATTTTACCAGATCGTATTAACTGTTCGCATAGCTCCAGTGCACTTATTTCTTCAGAATCCATTAATTCTAATATATTTTTTTGCAATGTTGATAAAGGTGCAGGTATTTCGGCTACCTCTACCTTTTCTTGTTTATTTTCTTTTTCGTCTTCAAATAAATCTTCAAATGAAATTTGATTCATTACATCTTTTCCTTTCTCATAACGAATTTGCTTAACATGAACTGAACCCTATATGTACTAGAACTTTTACATTTAATTATTATTATGTAGTCCTTACCTCTTTACATAAATTTTATAACTCATGTGCATTATTTTACGTAGTATATTTCCATTATACCAAATATACGTTCTGTCATCTATTGCAGAATTCTTTATTGTTGATCTGAAAGCAATAGTAAACAGCCAGTGCACAAATCATGCTAACAAAAAACACTGCTAATCGCATTGTTTGAGCTATCTCCACATGTCTATCAAGCTAAGAAAAACGAACATCCAAAATAAAAAAGCAAAGTTACTATTGTAGTACCTGAAAAGCAGGTAGTCTTTAAGGATTAGTTAAGTAAGTATTCTATGTTGCGAATGAAAAAGGATCTGATATGAATATCAGATCCTTTTTCATTGCTTCTTTTATAAATGTAACTTCTTTATTCATACATCGTTTCACACGATAACTGATTCATACGTGCTTACATTATCATACACAGTTTTCGCAATTCTAGGAGGAAGATTAACACACCCTCCAAATCTGACTTTTTAATAGAATCAAAGTGTATTTTTACTTACCAGACTTAATTTTTTCGTTATATTCTTCTAAAGTTAACCCTTTTTCTTTTAGATAAACAGCAACTTCTTTCCCTACATAACGATAGTGCCATGGCTCATACTTAATGCCAGTAATATTCTCTTTATCTTTTGGATAGCGGAGAGTAAATCCATATTCTGCAGCGTTCTTATCTAACCATTTGAATGCATCGGTAGTTTCAAATTTTGCATTTAAATCTTCTACAGTATTCTGCCATTCAACTGAAATAATGTCTAACGCTAATCCAGTATGATGTTCACTTGCACCAGGATACTGAAGATATTCCAATGCCTTAGCACTAGCCTCTTTATCCGACAAACCTTGAGATTTATAGCTTTTAACTGAAGCATCATAATAAGTTTGTTGTAATTTTATAGCTCGATAACCTGATCTTAAATAAAGATTGATTCCCTCTTTTTTTGCAGCTGCTACCATATCCTGATAGGAAGTTGCAATTCTACTATCTATTTTCATATTTGGCTTCGCATTTTGGGTGATACTTGTTAATTCAATTCCTAGTTCCTTTGATAACATATGCTCTCTATTTACAAGGATAATTCTCCAATCATTAACATCAGAAATAGGTAAAACATCTTTTTTCTTCGCATGTATTTCATTTTTATTTTTATTTTTATCGTTATTATTAGTAGTTTCCTGAGATGTTTGCTTTCCACTACAAGCAGCAAGACTCCATCCCATTGCCAATACCAATGCTAAAATTATAAATTTTTTAATTGTATCTCATTCCCTTTTTGTTTATTAGTCTTTATACCAATTTCCCAACACGTCTCTAGGAATCTCCTTGAAATCCTTCAAAGAAACGGGGCCGACAAACTTTTTAATTCCATGTTTTTTAGAATTTTCATCCGAGTAATCTTTTAAGAATTGAATTTTAAATTGTTTCTTACCATCAGCATAGTCGGTTACTGTCGGTACGATTGCCGCTTGTCGTATACCAAAAGTTTTATCTTCATACTTAACAAATTGTACATAAGATAATCCTCCAACTAATGTTTCTAATTTTTCTTGCGCAGAAATAAGATTTCCAAGAGAATAATAGATTAGCGTTTCATGTCCATCTTTATTTTTTTTCCACTCAATTGGTTGAATTACATGTGGGTGATTTCCAATTACTACATCTACACCTAAATCTGTTAAATATTGAGCAACTTCTTTTTGTTGCTTTGAAGGTGTAGATGTATATTCTACTCCCCAATGCACCATAACAATCACCATATCAGAGCTACTCTTTGCCTTTTCCACATCATTTTGTATCGCTTTTTTATCAATTAAATTTAAAGCCCAAGACTTATCAGCCGGGATTTTAATTCCATTCGTACCATATGTATAATTTAGTAATGCAAAGCGAATACCATTTTTTGTAATCGTTTTTATTTCATTACGCTCGTTTTGATTCTCATTAATGCCTACTGGGATAACATCCGGATATTTCTTCCAGTATTCTCTTGTATTCGCAACACCTTTAATACCCATATCCATAGCATGATTTGTCGCTTGAGTCACTATATTGAATCCAGTGTCCACTAAAGATTGTCCTACTTCTTCAGGTGTATTGAAAGTCGGATATCCCTGTACTTTTAGATTATTTCCTGCAATTGGAGTCTCCTGGTTCACGATAGCAAGATCACTTGATTTAACAGCTTTTTTGATATTTTCATAAATATAGTTATAATCATATGAACCGTCTTTTTGTTTGCCATCTTTAATTACTGCGTCATGATATAAATTATCACCCGTTGCTATTAAATTCACAACCGATTTTACTTTTTTATCTTCCGTAAAATTAGGAGACTGTTGGATAGGACTCTTCTCTACCCAATTTGGTGCTTTTAATGATGTATCTATATTAGATTCAGCCGGTGGTAATGAAGCTTTAGATGTCTTAACATCTGTATTACCACAAGCAGTTAAAAGCACTAAAAAAATAAGACATAATAAAAAAAACTTTTTACTTCTCTGTAAAGTATCTAACATGTGATCCTCTTTTCTGTTTTATTACTTATAACCAGTTCTAACAAATCATTCTTTAAAACAACGTATTTTGGTTTTACCCTTAATTATGGACGGACACTCTGTTACATCTGCTTCGGAATATACAGATAATCATTTTCCATTCTCTAGCAATCTATCAATTCCATCAGAATTGATAGATTGCTAGAAAAACATGATCCATCAGGATGTCGACTAGTTTCATATACCTGTTCCAATTGCAGTAACTCGTTTAATCTAAACAAGATAGAAGAATAGTTCATATAGCCTCTTCTCTTGCTTTACGTTTGTGAGTGGCTCCAAAAAGAGGGGATCGTTGCTGTACCCCCTTTAAATATTATGGAATCTTTGTAACTAATTTCTTTACGTTAAGCGACAAACATTATACCGATAACAATAAGTAAGACCCAAGAACTTATTTTACCAATATACGAAAAAAGTAGCAATCTTTTGACCCATATAAAGAAGCCAATTAGGAGAAATGAAAGGGAGATTCATTTTAATTAATTCCTTCCTTCATTGATTAATAAAAAAACAAGCCACCCAGCTATTGGATGGCTCTATACGATAAAGAGAATTTGTTATTGGATTACTTCAATTTCCCTTCAAAAACAATCTTCCTACCGCACGGCTCAACTACTGTTTTGCCGTCTTTCTTTACTTCATGAAAGATCGGCTCTTCCATACGACGAGACGGAGCGTAGCCTTCTTGTTCCATACGTGCTAAGCAGTCTGTAATTGTTTCATTTTCAAGTACTTCAAATTTCTTTTTATTAGGTTGTTTTGTCATGCCCTAACCTACTTTCTATTTTTCTTGATGCGAATTGATTCTTCATGTAGACCATGTATAACATTGCTAGAATTCCCATTATAATCATAACCGCAATAAAAAAGCTTGTATACTGTATTTTTTCTATAAATACGCCGCCTAATACAGGCCCCATAATACTTCCTAAACTAAAAGCGATTCCGGATAATATATTACCTGCCGGTAGTAAGTGTCTCGGTAATAAATCAGTCATAAATCCAAGCCCTAAAGAGAAACACGATCCAATAACCATACCCGCTAAAAGCATGCAGGCAAAGACGATCCAGTAATATTGATCAAATACGGCGGCAAGTAGAAAAATGCCCGTACTTATGCTAAACGTCCACGTTAATATACGATCCCTTCCGTATTTATCACTCAATATACCGAGCGGAATTTGTGTAATAATACCCCCAACTGCAAATGCTGGTAATAAGAAGGATACATCTGAAACAGACCACCCTTTACGAAGTACGTATACTGGTAAGTTACTATTTAACATGGCCTCAAGTACACCGTATGCAAGTGGTCCTAGTAACGCAATCCACCCTAATCCAACAACTTGTTTATAACGAGAAAATGATGATTCACTCTTCACTTCTCTTTCATCTTGCGCTGGGAATGCATTTTTTGTTGGAAGTAGTAAAAGCCAACCTATTAAACAAAGTATAGTAGATATAATAAATGGTGTTGCAAGACCGTACTGCACAGTGCTTGCTAAATACGGACCAACAGCAAAACCAATTCCGAAGAATACACCGTATATCGATACTTGTCTCCCTATTTTACTTGGGTCTGATGTTGTCGTGATCCACGTTTGCGTTCCGACATGCAGCATATGATCTCCGACTCCAACTAGAAATCTAAGGATAAACCATACCCAAAACGAAAATGTTTGTGTAAAAAAGAATAATGAAATAATAACGAGAAACCCACCTATAACGATAATTGGCTTCATTCCAAACCTTTGCATCGGTTTTTCAAGAAACGGCGAAATAACTAATATCCCAATGTATAATGCCGTTGCATGAATACCGTTAATACTTGAACTAACCCCTTCTTGTTCAAAAATCATTGCAATGGCAGGTAAGAGCATTCCTTGTGATAAACCAGAAATTGCTACAATCCCAACCATAATCCAAAATGTAAAACGCATTGACATCCTTTGTCCCTCTCCTTCTCACGCTTCCACTTTTCATTATAAACTGTTTCTTCAAATGCGTGTACGAATATTCGCAATAAAAAAGAAGCTAAAAGAATGAACCTTTTAGCTTCCTATCCTTCCCAAACTTGTGCTTTCACATTGTTATGAAAGTGCTTGAAATATGGATTTTCATAAAATGATGGTCCATATAAGTAATGTTGCATGTGAGCTGCTAGTGGCTGCTGCATTTGTAAAGGAACTACAGCTGGTAAAACTTGCATATACATCGGGTCTATCATTATTTTTTTGTATATTTGATGATCATATGGCGAATAAGCGATTAAGGATGGTTTATGCATTGATAATCTCCCCTTTTACATACAAATGTTATAGTATATGCAACACTTTTCATTTTGGGGATTCTTTCTATTTTAACCAATCTTCTACATGTTTTATAAATACATCTAAACAATCAATAAACGGTGAGTGTCCGCAATCTTCTAATACCTTCAACTCTGCATTTGGCAAATGTTTCGCTAATTCCTCACCGACTACTTGCGGTACGACATAATCCCTATCACCTTGTATGACGAGTGTCGGCGCTTTAATACGATGAATTTGCTTACTTCCCTCTACAACCCCATTATGTTCATCCGAAATATTAAATGTGATGAGCGCATAATTCACATCTACGAAATTACGCTGCGTTAACATATCATCCAAATACTTTTCATAACGGTCCGGTTCAGGTTGATTATGTGTATATATTAATAGATTCCATACTGTACGGTAATATAGTTTGTTCATATTTTTTATCGCGTCTAATACTGGAGCGATTTGTACTGGATCTTGCGCAATTTCTTCTTTCGTCTTTACTAAACTTGATACGATTGGCTGCCCATTCGTATCTTTTTTAAAGATTGGGTATCCTTTCATTCCTACTGATTCTACTAAAATTAACTTTTCTACAAAAGTTGGGTGATTCGCTGTAAATTGCATCGCAACACCACCGCCCATTGACCAGCCCATTAATGAGAATTTCTCTAGCTTTAACTCGTCGATAAATAATTTTACATCTTCTGCAAAGTCTTGTAATGAATCTATCGACTGATTATATGTTGATTGTCCAAATCCTCTTAAATCAAGAGCGTAAATATGGTATTGATTTTGCAACTTTTCAATGACTAAATCCCAGTGTTGTGACGATGTCATGTTCCCGTGAATGAGTACAAGAATATCTGTATTTCGCCTTCCAACTTCCTGATATGCAATCGTTTCTCCGTTCGATAGTGAAACAAACTCCATTGTTGCAGGCTTAATCATCACAAGTTCCCCCATTCTATTTAATAGAAAGAAAATTCTTTACTTAATTAAAGAATAGCACGTAGAATATACGTTCGCAACATAAAACCTATAAGAATTTTTTACATAAATCAACATGTCTATTACTAGACAATTATTATAAAAAAGTATATAGTTAGCTAGGTAACTAATTTGAAAGGATCAAAATACATGGACGAAAAACAACATTTTTTTCATATCGTCAGCCAGACTTCTCGAAAGTTTACGAAGAAATTTAATGAGCGTGTATCTCCAACTGGGTTATTTAGTGCGCAGTGGGCTGTTATTTTCCGCATTAATCAAACTGGTTCTTGTACCCAAACAGAATTATGCCAATATTTAAATGTTGAATCACCAACGATGACTCGTACGTTAACACGTATGGAAACGATGGGATGGATTATTCGTACAGAAGGTAAAGATCGCCGCGAGAAGCTCATTTCTTTATCCGAAACAGCGATAAAGATGGTTCCAGTATGGCAAGAAGAAGTTGATACTTTCGAAGAAAAAACGCTAGAAGGTATTAACGAAGATGATTTACATCAAGCATTTCAAGTGTTACAACAAATTATTAAAAATTTAGATTAAATTGGAGGGATGACGATGCAAAGTGAGAAACTTTGGACGAAGGATTTCCTCGGAACTTGTTTTAGTAGTCTATTTCTCTTCTTAACATTTTACATGCTTATGACTACTCTGCCTGTCTATGTAATAGACGGCCTAAAAGGAAAACCTGAGGAAATTGGTTTAGTTGCAACTGTGTTTCTTATTTCTTCTGTTTTATGTAGACCATTCACAGGAAAATGGCTCGATGATTTAGGAAGAAAGAAAATATTATTTATTTCACTTTCATTATTTTTAGCCGCTACTGTTATGTATTTCGGTGCGCAAAGTTTATTTTTATTACTTGCCCTTCGCTTCTTACACGGTATTGGGTTCGGGATGGCAACGACAGCTACTGGTACGATTGTAACTGATGTTGCGCCAGCTCATAGACGAGGCGAAGCACTTGCATATTTCGGCGTATTTATGAGTCTGCCGATGGTAATTGGTCCTTTTTTAGGTTTAACAATTATTTCTCATTTTTCGTTCACTGTGTTATTTATCGTTTGTTCCGTATTTTCATTACTTGCATTTTTATTAGGACTACTTGTAAATATTCCGCATGAAGCACCTGTAAGCAAACAAAAACGCGAAAAAATGAAATGGAAAGACTTAATTGAACCATCTTCTATTCCGATTGCACTTACAGGATTTGTTTTAGCCTTTTCTTATAGTGGTATTTTATCCTTCATTCCTATTTATGCGAAAGAAATCGGTTTAAGTGAAATTGCAAGTTATTTCTTCATTGTATATGCACTTGTCGTTGTAATTTCTCGTCCATTTACAGGAAAGATTTTTGATCGCTTCGGTGAAAATGTACTTGTTTACCCTGCTATCATTATTTTCACAATCGGAATGTTCATATTAAGCCAAGCACAAACGTCATTTTGGTTCCTTGGCGCAGGTATGCTAATCGGTTTAGGTTACGGAACATTAATTCCGAGTTTCCAAACGATTGCGATTTCTGCAGCTCCAAACCATAGACGTGGTTCTGCGACAGCTACGTATTTCTCATTCTTTGATAGTGGTATTGGCTTTGGTTCTTTCATTCTAGGTATTGTCGCAGCCAAATCCAGTTATCATAATATGTATTTTATCGCAGCTATTATCGTTGCTTTCACTTTACTTTTATATTACGGATTACACGGACGAAAACAAAAATTCAAGAAACAATCTACAGACGGAAAAATTTCTGCTTAACGTTAATAAGGAAAGTAAACTTCCCCGTTTACTTTCCTTATTTTGTATTTCTTTCAATAGAAGCGTATACTTATAATAGAAATAAAAAGGAGGGACCTATATGAAACTAAAAAAATCTCCCCTACTCTTACTCATACTAACATCCATATTTGTAATTACAGGGCTTGGGTTTACTTACTTCAAACAAAATAAAACGACCCCATCAAAACATAATGTGACGAAAGAAAACTGGTTAGATGACCCTTACTTACGCTGGTCGTACACACATATGAAAGAATTCACTTTAGTTAATAACGTAAAAAACAATCCTGATCAAATTGCTCACTTCCCTTCCGCACTACAAAATTTAGACGATTTTGCTGTGGAGCGTAGATTCGGAAATACAACTCCTCTAAAAAAACTTTTAGACGATAACAAAACGGATGCTTTTGTCGTTATACATAATGAACAACTTGTTTATGAACGATATTTCAATAAATATAACGAGAGTGAACCTCATGGTATGGCGTCATTAGCAAAGGTCTTTACCGGGGCAATTATACAATCTCTCGCTGAAGAAAAACGTATTGACTTAGAAAAAACAACTGACACATATATAAAAGAATTAAAAAATACACCGTTCGGTAATGCCACACTTCAGCAATTATTGGACATGCAAGTTTCTGCACAGTACCCTACTCACGGATATGAACATCCAGCATTAGAAAATCAAGATACACAACTATATTTAGCGAGCAATATTTTACCTCGAGGTAAAAACTACGACGGTCCGATGAAAATTTACGATATGTTACAAGAAGCAGAAGAAACTGCACCTCCTGGTTCCGATTTTTCTTACGATAACGGATCAGCGGAAACACTCGCTTGGGTTATTCGAACTATCACTGGTAAATCATTAGCTGAAAATGTTAGCGAACGAATTTGGTCTCAAATTGGTATGGAAGAAAACGCGTATTACGTTACAGATGAAACGAAAATAGAACAAGCAAGCGCTGGCTTAAATGCAACTGCTAGAGATATGGCGAGATTCGGGCAATTACTATTAAACAACGGGGAATATAACGGAAAACAAATTCTCCCTTCTTCTATTACTGAAGATATAAAAAATGTCCAAGAAGGTGAACTTGCAATTGGCCCTGGAGCTTCCATTTCTTATCATAATCAATGGTGGATTCCGCACAATGAACAAGGTGCTTTTGAAGTGTTAGGTAGTTACGGACAAACACTTTACATCGATCCAAAAGCAAATATGGTAATTGTCCACTTCTCTTCTAACGCTACGCCAAGTAATGAAATACATTCAGTTTACTCAAATATGTATATTGATATTGCACATCATTTAGAAAAGCTTCCACAGTAGTGGAAGCTTTTTCTTGTTGGGATATTTCATTTATACTCCTACATATTAGAAGATACTGAAAGAATAACTGCTTAAAACACGCCTATCAAAATTTCTATAAGCAGTTTACATGTTTAATTAAGTGTTTAACTAATACATCCACATCTTTTGGAGAATGCGTTAAAACACTTCCCTTACAAATATTGTCTGTTCATATTCGTCGAAAATTTCTTCTATTGATGAAAATAAAGTTTCTTCCGGGATGATGAACTTTACTTTTTGACCATTTTGTAATATAAATGAAATTTTCCCATTATCATTAAAACCTGTATGAAACGTTCCTCGTTTATTTAATAGTACCTCTTCAATTGTATTTGTTTTAATGGAAAAGTTATTCTTTAATTGCAAAAGTTCATGTACATCTCCAGTATGTATTTTTGTATCTATTTCAGTTTCTAAGTTTAATTGTTTTTTCTCGATTTTTTTGAAGCAAAACAAAAATAGTAACTCAGAAATACCAGGTAACTGTTTTTTATAAGCATGTCGACTATGAAACTGTCCGCCAATCTTTATAAAATATATACAGTCACCTGTAATAAAAACTTTATAATACATATCTGCCGTAAACATTTTAGGCTTTAAAAGATAAAAACTTTTAATCATAACCCCCCCTAAATATTAAATTTATTTGTATAAACATTTTAACTAGATTTGTGCTTAAACATATTTCTCATGTAATACAACACTATTGTATTGAGTATCCTCTCCCTTTGCAACAGTTGTTTTGAAACCAGCTAGTAACCTTTCTCTATACTCTCCCAATAAGTGCTAGCCACATTTACAACCGTTTTTCTTCTAGTATATTAAAAGCAGTATCTGATACGAGGCTCTATATCAATCTATCAATAAATTACCACCCTATAAATATCTGAATTTTCTTTACATTAAAGGTTATCTCTCAAATAACCTCGAATAATTGTAATACATATACATAAGGAGGTTGATCTATTTTGTTTCGTTCTTTTACAAATGGTTGCGTCGCCTTAGTGCAACGCTTCTTGCCAGAACCGTTTATTTTATCATGTTTATTAACTGTTTTCGTTATCTTCTTCGGTATGTTTGCGACTCATCAAACACCTGTAGAAATGATCAATCACTGGGGTAATGGAATTTGGGGGCTTCTCGCCTTTTCTATGCAAATGGCACTTGTACTCGTGACTGGATCTGCTTTAGCAAATGCTCCTCTTATTAAAAAAGGATTAACGAAAGCTGCCAGACTACCAAAAACGACTGGACAAGGCATTATTGCCATTTCCATTGTAAGTTTACTTGGTGCATACATAAACTGGGGCTTTGGAATTGTTGTATCTGTTTTATACGCAAAAGAAGTGGCAAGACAATTAGAAGGATTAGATTATAGACTAGCAATCGCCTCTTCTTATTCTGGATTTCTCATTTGGCATGCGGGGCTTTCTGCTTCTATTCCTCTGACATTAGCAACAGGCGGGGAAACGTTAATTAAAACGACAGCTGGCAGTATTAAAGAAGCGATTCCAATCTCAGAAACGCTATTCTCACCATACGCTCTCGTTCCAGTTATTATTTTTCTCGTTACGATGCCTCTCATTAATAAAGCGATGCATCCAGATGAAAAACATACGATAACTGTAGATCCTAGCGTGTTCCATGAAGAAGCTGCTGCTCAAGAAGTAGAAAAAAATACATTCGCTGAAAAAATGGAAAATAGCATCATTATTACACTTTGCGTTGGATTGTTAGGTCTCATTTATATTTTCAATTACTTTTATACGAAAGGATTTAATCTTACTCTCGATATCGTAATTTTTATGTTATTAATTGCTGGACTTATTTTCCACCGCACTCCGATTCAGTATATTCGCGCTTTTTCAGACTCTACGAAAAGTGCTTCTGGCATTTTACTTCAATTTCCGTTTTACGCAGGAATTATGGGGATGATGATTGGAGCAAATAGTGAAGGACTTTCACTTGGAGGAGCTATTTCTAATTTCTTTATTAGCATTTCAAATGAAACGACTTTTCCTCTCTTTACATTTTTAAGTGCTGGCATCGTTAATATCTTTGTTCCATCAGGAGGCGGTCAATGGGCCGTGCAAGCACCCATTATGATTCCAGCTGGCGCTGAACTTGGTGTACCTGCTGCAAAAACAGCAATGGCAATTGCATGGGGCGATGCTTGGACGAATTTAATTCAACCTTTCTGGGCATTACCAGCATTAGCGATAGCTGGTTTAGGTGCTCGTGACATTATGGGATTTTGCGTTGTTAACTTACTATATGCAGGTTTCATCATTAGTCTATGCTTCTTAGTTATTTAAACGAAAAGCTAGTTTTATACTAGCTTTTTTACATAATAAATCATTTATTTCCCATGCAATTTATAACTGTATCCCACTCTATGTCCTTAAGATGTAATGACTCAAATGCAAAAAAATCTTCGCAAATTTTTCCAATCAGGTGTGGATGTTCCCTCAAAAAATTCCACTGTAATACTTTAGGAAGAAAATGCATTTCATATTCTTTACTTCCCCGTACTACCTCATCAACTTCTCTTTCACAAATTCCCCTTATTAAATAATCATTTCTTAACTCTATTTGAATTTGTTGAAATGTATCGCTGCATTTTTTCAATTGAAGTAAACACGTAATATACTTCCGAAAAAGTTCGTTATCATACTGACAACAGTTTATAATACGATCGACTTCATTCATAATGTACGAGCCTTTTCTTCTATTTGTAATAACCATTTTTCGCGCTTTGATACTTTACTCGTTTTCACAGATTGAAAAACTGACCGTTTTATATCACGAATGCCACAAAAACGTAAAACACCTCTCTTCATCATAATCCAATCTGCTGATCGATATAACAATGCGACGTACCATAGAGGCGAGTCTAACGTATTAATAACCCAAGCTTTCTTACCTTTCAATAACCCTTTCGGAAGAGCACCTTCATATTTATAAGCAAATCCAGCTACGAAAATACGGTCAATAAAACCTTTTAAAATAGCTGGCATCCCCCACCACCATATCGGATATATAAAGAGAAGTGTATCTGCTTCTTCCACTAATTTTCTATACCGCGCTGTCTCTTCTTCATTTACTAAATCACGTCTTTTCTTCTCTTCATTGAATACAAGTACCGGATCAAATTGTTCCTTGTATAAATCAAGCAACGTAACCGAATGATTTGTTTCCTGTAGCCCTTTTTGCACATGCTCTAAAATTGCCCCGTTAAAACTTGAAGGATTAGGATGAGCGTATATAATCAGTACGTTCACTACAAAACAACTCCCTCTATCTTTAAAGTTACCCCTTCTTTAATAACTTCTCTACAATTTGTACGTTTTTCGAACTTTGCAACAGTCGATTTAATACAGTAAGTAACTCTTCTTTTTCTAAATCTTTTAGTTTCTCTTTAACTGCACTCTCACCAGCACCTTGAATATCATAAACAACTGCCGCCATATGTTTACAATAATTTTCATACGGACATTCGCAACTACTTTTTGAAAAATCTTCGAGATCGATAACTACTTCATAATTCCCTGCATTTCCAGTAACGAATGCAAACACTTTGTTATCTTGTATTTCAACATCTTCTATATGTCCATCTTCATAATATTCATATCCCTTATCTACAACGTACTTTGGGATCCATTTCGTTATATCTTTTAATAAGTAAGCGTACATAATTGTACCCCTTCCTTTAATTCCCTTTTGACTTCCAAAACCCTGCATGTTATTCTAAGAACTGTTAAATAGCAAGTCTATTTTACAAAACGACTGACACCTATTCGGCGAAGGTGTCTCTTTTCATTTGCAGCCGATACGAATTGCCTCTTTCAGGCACATTCAATTTTTGACACTACACACTCAACACCATTCCCTGTATCAGGCTGCTTTAGCAGTCTTTTACTCTACATACTCCGTTATTTTTAAAAAAAGAGAGCTTAGCTCCCTTTTCTCGCCTTATAAAATACCCCTTTTTCAGTATAGAGATATTCATCAGCTAATGTAATTTTCCCATCCAGTTTCAGTTCGTCTAATAGCCTTGATAAATAAAATTGATGTAACATTTTTTTCGTGAATTTTCCTTCATGATGCGAAACGATATGTTCTTGAATATCTAACAATGATATCGGCTTATCTTGCTCTATCATATATTCATAAACTGTACTACGCAGTTTTACGTATTTTTCGAGTGTCACAGTAATTCGCAACCCCTTTCTTCTTAATATAAATTTTCGTAATCGGTTTTTTTACAACAAAAAAACCTCTCCGATAAGAAGAAGTTACGTATATATCTTCGTCTTATCTCCCAGAACAAATATGTTCTGCTGGAATTAGCACCTGCATCGCGGTTGCTGGGTTTCATCGGGCCAGTCCCTCCACCTCTCTGGATAAGAAAATATTCACTTAAATCTTACTATACGTAATTTCACTTTAATTGTCAAACAAATATAATAAATATAACAAATTATATTTTCTTTCTTACTGTTCATACTACTCGTATATGAACAGCCAAGGAGGATTATAAAATGCATCAAAATGCTCGCGGATATGTACAAGATTCTTTTCAATCATTACAAGAAGCAAAACACTGTTTAGAAGAAGCACTTGAAACAGTTGAAAAAGATTTTAATCGTGCTCGTATTGAACAATCACTTTATGCTGTTGAACAAGCTATTCAACGTTGCGAGTACACCGTTCACATTTTAGAAAAAGATTAAAAACTTCCCATCTATCGATGGGAAGTTTTTTCAAATGGCATACTTCATAATTATTGCCGTTATGATTAAAAAATATACAGAATTAGCAATTTCTAAAATCCCTACTTTTATAATAGAGATTTTTTTGCCATACAACACAATTGCTCGAATGACACTTGGTATAAAAATAAGAGAACACCACGGATTAATCATAAATACAATTATAGTTAATACGATATGATATCCCCAAGATATAAGACGATACTTCGGATTATTTTTTTCACGAATCATCGTTTTCACATAAAACGTACTACCTAAAAAGTATAAGAATGAAATAAGCGCAATGAATAATGCTATATGATCGATTTGCTTCATTGAAAAATAATAACTAATTAACCCACCGATACAAAATACAATAATTGCACAAATATCATTTAATAGTGCTCTTTCATTTTTTTGACGAGCATAATACATATTTACTATAAATAATGGAATCATTACTATTACGAATAAAAGAATTCGCCACTCATATAATAAAGAAATCATCCCAAATAGGAACGCAATACTAAAATAAACAATTGCGGCGTGTAAAAGCTCTTTTTTTCGTCTTTGCTTTATGTACGTAAGAAATGGATATGTAGCTAAATAGATAAAAAACCATGCTATAAACAATGGAATATGATAAATAGTAGGTTTCCCAAGTATGACACTTAATAGAAAAGGTATAACAAGCATGGCCCATGCACCATGTTGCTTCGGAATAACTAACTTCATTAACTATACACCTCCCTCTTGAAAAGAGTTCTCACGTACTATTATACAAATAATTTTATATAATAGCGGGTGCATATTGAATCTATTTTTTGACAAAAAAATGCTCCTTACAATATGTAAGAAGCATGAAAGAGGCAAACGAATATGTAAGTCGCGACCCTACCTTATATGAGTATGCTTTTCTATGTCACGTTATGCTCATCTAATATACCGTATTTCTTTTTAAATCTTGTAAGAATCGTAATCCAAGACGTACTAAATAGTAGTAAGAAAATAACATTCGAAATCGCATGACTCAAATCAAAATAAAAACTTGCGATATAATACGAAATGACAGTCTCCCACGTTGCTTCTCGTATAAAACCGAGAAGACCCCAGAAATTCATAATCCAGCCAAATAAAAATCCAACGATTACTCCGTAAAGAAGTCTCCCCCATAGTTTTTTCATTAAAAATGTATTACGAAGTAAACCTGCTATAAAACCAATCATGCCCCACGAAAACATTTGCCACGGTGTCCACGGACCTTGTCCTAAAAAAATATTAGATACGATCGCTGCTGTGGCACCAATCATAAAACCAGTTTCACTTCCAAATACAATTGCAGAAACAATAATGACAAAAGAAGTTGGTTGTACACTTGGTAAAATAGAAAATGGCACTCTGCTTACTGCTGCAATTGCCGCTAATACAGCAACGAGAACAATTTCACGTGAAACAAACGCCTTCCTTTCAAAACGGATATAGAAAGGTAACATAATAACCGCTAATATAAACAAACTACTTAACATGTAATAACCGTCCATGACAAGTGTCGTAAGAAGTAATGTGCCTATTATTACTGCAAAAATACATATTATGAATGCAACATATCGTTTGGACACGCTTCGTACACATCCTCCCACGTTAATGCATATGGCAATTCTTTTCGAATGAATCGATTAATAGATGTTGTATAAAAGAAATTGCCGCTAAAAAATTCTTTCGGTGCATCATTCATAATGACTGTTCCGTCAAATAACATCATACATTGATCAACGTATTTCGCTGCAAATTCAATGTCATGCGTTGCCATTATAATTGTTGTTCCTTCTTTTTGTAGCTTCCTAAATAGTTCTCCTACTCTTTCTTTCTTCCACGGATCTAGCCCCTTTGTCGGTTCATCAAGTAATAATAAAGTTGGCTTTGATAATAACGTTGTACATAACGCAAGTAGTTGTTGCTCTCCCCCGCTACAATCATGCGGATGGCGTTCTTTAAGCGAGTACAACCAAAACTTCTTCAACATATCTTCTGCTATTTCTTTTCCTTGTTCTCCGTATAATTCACGTGCACGTTCATACACTTCATCCCACACTGTATCAAATGTAAAATGATAATACGGATGTTGCGATACATACCCGATCCTTTTAAATCGTTCTTTCGAATCAATTTTATGTATCACTTTCCCGTTCCACTTTACTTTCCCTCTTCTCGCTTTTTGTAATCCTGCTAAAATCGTTAACAGTGTAGACTTACCTGTACCGTTCTTCCCAACGAGCGCTACCCATTTTCCTTTTTCAATCGAAACTGATAAATCACGTAAAATAAGCGGACTACTTTTTTCGTACTGGAACGAAATATGCTCTGCGCTTAAAATTACCTCTTGCTTTTCACTTTGTGCTATTGGCTCATTTACATATGATATCGCTGAAAAATTATTCATTTTCATTTGCGCCTCTCGCACCGTAAACGGAATATCTCTCACATTCCACTCTAAAAATAGCCTTGGAATTTGCGGAATAAATGGACGGAATGTTTCTACTCCCCACATATTCGTAATAACAGTTTTAGGACTACCATCATACATAATACAGCCATTATCCATACAAACAACGCGTGTTGCAAGCGGGATAACTTCATCTAAACGATGTTCACTTAAAATAATCGTAATTCCAAGTTCTTCATTAATCCGTTTTAATAATCCTAAAAACTCTTTCGCAGCAATTGGATCTAACTGGGCTGTCGGTTCATCTAATAATAGTAACTTCGGCTGCATAACTAATACCGCAGCTAAATTGACAAGTTGCTTTTGCCCGCCAGATAACGTGTGAACAGATTGATGCAATAAATCTTGAAATCCTAAAAAACTAATAAGCTCCGCTATTCTTTTTTGAATAATATGTGATGGTAATCCGATATTTTCTAAAGAAAATGCTAATTCTTGAATCACTGTATCCATTACGAGTTGATTTTCTGGATTTTGAAATACCATACCAATTTCTTGAGCAGATAACAAATCAGGTACATTTTCTAATAAAGTACCATCATAATATGTATCCCCAGTACGCTTACCAATTGGAAGTAATTCTTTTTTAAAATGTTTTAATAAAGTCGTCTTCCCGGATCCTGATCCGCCGGCAAGTGCAATAAACTCTCCTTTTTGAATAGAAAGAGAAATATGCTGTAACGCTTTTTCGTTTTCATCAGCATATACAAATGATAAATTGTTTATTTCTGCATGCGCCACCATAACCATTCCCTTCCTTCCATTATAATTGGTAAACTAATAAACATCGTAAATACGATAAACATCATCCCATCGTATTGCTGAAATAAAATAGATTCGACTTTCGGATAAATGATTAACTTTCCTCTGCCATACGTACTACATATGATAGCAATTATAAATAGAATACTTAAATAACTGAGCGTATACCAATCTCGTTTTTCCATTCTATAGCGAATATATGTCGTACGTTTCGTTACACCAAATCCACGAGCTTGCATAGAATCTGCCGTTTGCAGTGCATCTTCTAATGAACAAATTAATAATACTTGCAGCAATTGCATACCATTTTTCACGCGTTCCATCATTGAACCTGAATCTACCTGCACACCTTTCGTTTTTTGGACGAGTGTGATTTTCTTTAATCGCCTTATAAACAAAGGAACAAATCTCACTGTAATCATCGTTAACAATGCAACTTTCGGTGAAATTCTTGAAAACAGATATAAAAATTTATGACTGGAAATAATATCATTGTATGACGCAAACGTAAACATAACTGCAACTAGTAATAACCCCATTACTATTCCAAACATAATCGCCTCAAGCTTAATACGGCTATCACCTAACCAAAATAACGTAGTTCGACCTCTATGCGTTAATAACGAATTAAATAAAATTACCATAAAAAAGAAAACAATTGTGCTCGGTAGCATCTTTCTTATCTTTTCGCTATTTCCTTGCATCACATTTAACATAATAATTAATACTATTGCTCCAATTAAAAAAAGAGGATGAAGACACATCATACATAGTATCATCACCCCGATATAATAGAAAAAATTCACAAAAGGATGTAAAGAAGAAAAACTTATTTTCATAGCCCTTTACCGAATGCCTTTCTTATTGTAATACGTATACCCACTCAATTGTATCTCCTGGTTTTACCGTAGCTACACCAGCACTATGGTTTGGAAAAGCACCGTTCACACGATATTTCCATCCACTAGTATCCGCAATATCTTTTTCATATAAATCATTAATACCTTTTACATAAATACTATCTCTAGATCCGCTTGCATCAACATCTAATCCTGTACGTTGTAATACTTTATACACAGTATCGCCATCTTGTACATCCATCTTTTTCGCACCCATTATATATCCGTTATTTCCTTTTACCGAGATTGTTACTTGTTTTGCTTGTGGTTTCGGTACTGGTACTGGATCTGGTTTTGGTGGTTCAGGTTTTGGTACTGCCGGAGTCGGTATCGTTTTCTCCGCTTTATTCGGATCAACTTTTTGCTCCTGCTTCGGTATTTCTTTCGGCTGATTCACAACCTTTGCTTCTTCTTTTACTTCTGGTGCTTTCGGTTGTTGTTTCTCTTCTTGTGCTTGTTGCTGTTCTGGTTGCTTATTTACAGCCGGCTGTTCTTTCGGTTGTTCCTGTTGTTTCTCTTCTTTCTTTACCTCTGGTTGTGCCTGCGGCTTTTCCTCTTTCGGCTTCTCTTCTACTTTTTGTTCTTGTTTCTCTTTCTGTTCTTCTTGCTGCTTTTGCTCTGATTCAGCTTGCTTTTCTTCTTTTTTTTCTTCCGGCTTCGCTTCATCTTTTTGTTCTTCTTGTTTCGCTACCTCTTCTTGCTTCGGTTCTACCTTCTTCTCAGGCTTTACAGCTGCCTCTTCACATCCGGCAAGTAGCCCGAGCGAAAGCAGTAAAGAAATGAACCATTTCACCTTACTCATCCTATCTCTCACCTTTCATACGAAAATTAGGAGCAAATAATTGCTCCTAATTTTTTGTTAAGCTGCTTTACGTCTCCATAATACATATGCAGAAGCAATACATAATACACCCATACCTACTTCTGTTGCTGCACTATGAGAAGATGCTCCTGTTTTTGGTAGACTGTTACCGTTTCCGATTTTTTTATTCTTAACCGGTTCGTTATCTACAACTACTTTTAGATTTTCATCTTTTGTTTCTTGTTGTACTTGGTTTTGTTCTTTCGGTTCTTCAGTAACTTCTTTTTCTACTACATTATTTTCTGGTTCAACGACCTTTTCTGGCTCTTCAATCGGTTTTGGCTTAATTACATCACCAGCGTCTACATTAGACCAATCATAAATAGATTTTCCCATTTCCTTAAATTGAAGTAATGCTAAAAGAGCCTGTTCTGTAGCCATTCCGTTACCATTTTGATCACTTGGTAACCATTTAAATTCACCATTTGAAAGTTGATATGATAATAGGTTTTGCATTGCCTTATGAAGACGATTTTGATCTACATCTTTAACAAGAGATAATCCAATAATTGCTTGCGCAGTACTATTTGAATTTTCTTGTCCATCAGCTGAAAAACCGCCATTTTGCAGCTGTTCGTTATATAAATACGCAACAGCTTTTTGTATAGCTGGTTTCACATCTGATCGCTCTTGATAAGGAGCTAATGCTGATAAAACCATACCTGTTACATCAACGCTACTAGCACTATCTTTACTACCTGAACTATTATAAGTCCATCCACCGTCTGTATGCTGATTATTTAACAGTGCTTCCACTAGAGCAACTCTGTTCCATTTTGATTCAACTGGAATCTCATACTTCTTCGTATCAAATGCAAGTAAAGCAAATGCATAACCTGTAACAGAATTCACTTTATCTGACTCATACAATTTTTGAACTAAATTATGTCCACCTACATTTTTAGGGTCTGCACTCATTGCATTCATCATAATAATTGTTCTAGCTAAATCTGTCGCTGAAAAACGATTAATGCGCTTTTCTACTTTTTCAGTTACTGACTTAACATAATTTAATTTTGCCTCAATTGGCACATTCTTTCCAGAACGAGAAAGCGCTACAGCTACCCAATCACTTTCAATTCCATCTTGTAACATCTTGTCTGATGTTTTAGAAATGGCTTCATTTAATTGTGCACTTGGAACTTGAATGTTCTCTTGCTGTGGTTGTTCTGGTTTTTTCCCATCTGGCGTTTTACCGTCTTGATCACCTTGGTTTTTCCCATCTGGTTTTTCACCGTCTTGATCACCTTGGTTTTTCCCATCTGGCGTTTTACCGTCTTGGTCACCTTGATTTTTCCCATCTGGTGTTTTACCGTCTTGGTCACCTTGATTTTTCCCATCTGGTGTTTTACCGTCTTGACCTTCTGGTTTTGGTTCTTCTGTTTTGCCACCGTTAGGTTCTTCTGTTTTACACGTTCCGAACTTATCTAACGTTTCTTTCAATGTTTCCTGGCTCATATTGCTCCAGTCTGAAACAAAGCGAAAGACAACAACATCTCCAGACTCTAATTTATAACTATCTGCCCCAACTTGTGCAGATGTATCATTTACATCGTATGTCCAACCACTTGTAGCTCCGGCCATTAAACCATCGATGCCTTTTACATATGTTCCAAACGACATCGTTTCAGATTCTACTTTGTCCCCCATGACCTTTTGCAGCAAACTTAAAGCTGTTTCCCCATCTTTAATTTGCTCTTCTTTCGGACATAACATAATGCCTTTTTGTGATTCCCCAATAATTGCAAGTTTTGCTGTATTTCCTTCAGCAAACGTAATATGTACTGTATTCGCAAAAGAAACAAATACAAGTGTCACTGCCATTAATGATGTAAGCAGCCATTTTTTCAACATTGCCATCCCAAAATTTCCTCCCTTACTACCATTTACACAAAAAAAGGCCCTTCAAGGGCGTGCGATTGACACTCTCTTTTTGTAAGTGTCGAACAAAAATGTACAACACCTCCTACCCGCATTATTCGCGGCTATATTTGTATAGGAAAAATAATTTTGTTTATGAACGTATCATTGTGATAACATTCACTTTTCTTGGCACAACTTACTTCCATTTAAGTTATCGTAAAACGATAAACCTATACATTCTGTAAATTTTAAATTTCTGTATTATTTTACTATTGACAAAGAATTTTGTCCATGCTTTATCGGATTTATTTTCTAAGAATAATAACTTATTAACTCTTAACTATGTAAACTCTTTTCACTAATAATGACGCCATCTTCATCCGCATAGACATATTCATTTGGATTCCATTCCACTTGTCCAAAGTGCAGTGAAATATTTCGTTCTCCCTTTCCTTCTTTCACACTTCTATTTGGCATCGTCCCTAACGCTAAAATACCAATATTAATATTCTTTAGTTCACTAGAATCACGAACATATCCATTCACAATAATTCCTGCTAGCTTTCTTTCTTCCGCAATAGCTGCCAAATTATCACCAAGTAACGCACAATTCGTAGACGCTCCGCCATCAACAACTAATACTGTTCCTTCTGGGAGTGTTTGCAATCCTTCCTTCACTAGTACATTATCATCTTTCACTTTTACAGTTGCAATTTTCCCGTGGAATTGTTCTTTCTTCCCAAAAGACCGAAAAGACTGGCGACATATTTGTAATTCCTTTTCAAATTCATCACATAGATCCGTAGTTTTCCACATTTTGTTCCCTCTTTTCCTTTTTCTTTCTATTTAACATATTCTTGGCTTATTTTCGTTTCCCTGTCTAATATTGCAATAATTTGTATGTACGGGAAAGGATACAAAAACTATTGCCTTAAGAAGCCACCTTTATTATAATCTATTTCACAGATTAAATTCAGAATATTAAAAATTAACCAAGTGAAGAAGGAGGAATTTTATGCAAATACAAACTGAGGCAAAAAAACAACCTAGTAAATCAAAGTTTAAAATGCCTGATGCGTACGTACTACTATTTTTTATTGCCTTACTTTGCGCCATCGCTACTTATTTCGTTCCTGCCGGAGAATTTAAAAGGGTTACAAACGGGACCGTTACAACAACAATACCAGGTAGCTATCATTCTGTTCCGCAATCACCCGTAGGCTTTGTTTCTTTTTTTACCGCTATTGAAAAAGGAATGACACTTGCTGCTCCTATTATCTTTCTAATTTTATTTACAGGTGGAGCTATTGCAATTCTTGAAAAAACAGGTGCTCTTGACGGTTTAATCTATCATGTTATTAACAAATTTCGGAATCAGCAATTACTTTTCATTTGTATAGTTGCTGCGCTCTTTTCTATTCTTGGAACGACTGGTATTATCGTTAACTCAGTTATCGGTTTTATCCCCATCGGTATCATCGTTGCACGCACGTTAAAATGGGACGCTATCGTCGGTGTAGCAATTATTTATTTAGGTACTTATGCTGGTTTTAATGCTACTATTTTATCTCCCTCACCTTTAGGCATTTCACAAAAGATCGCAGAACTTCCGATGTTTTCCGGGATTGGTTTACGCACCGCAATCTATATATCTTTTTTACTTGCCACTATCCTTTATATAAATTGGTATGTAAAACGCTTGAAAAAATCAAATAAAGGAAGCATTCTTGGCGACAACTGGTTTCCAAGTAACGCTCTTTCAAGCGAAAAAGAAACAGAGAAAAAAGAAGTTCCTTGGACGATACGTCATAAATTAATTTTACTCGTTTCAGCTTTATCATTAATTGCATTTTTAATAGGCGCTTTTCGTCTACATTGGACGGACGCAGAAATGACTGCTACTTTTATTTTCATAGCAATTACAGCGGGAATAATAGGTGGTATGAAAGCAAACGATATCGCTTCTACTTTTCTAGCAGGTTGCCAAAATCTCATATACGGTGCTTTAATCGTCGGAATGGCTCGTTGTATTTCAGTCATTTTAGAACAAGGAAAATTGCTTGATACGATTGTTAACCAACTCGCACAAGCTCTCGAAGGACAAAGCCCTGTATTTGGTGTTATCGGCATGTATGTGAGTAGTGCCGCATTACATTTCCTCATTTCATCCGGGACAGGAGAATCGGTTATTTTCATTCCGATATTAGCTCCATTAGCTGATTTCATGCACATTACACGCCAAGTTACAGTACAAGCTGTTATGCTTGGAGAAGGTGTAGTAAACTGCTTAAATCCAACTTCCGGTGTTTTAATGGGCGTTCTCGCAGCAAGCGGTATTTCTTACGGAAAATGGATTCGTTTCATGGCTCCACTTGCATTCATTTGGTTTATCATTGGACTTGTTTTTCTTATTGTTGGGGTGAATATTGAGTGGGGACCGTACTAAAAGACTCATAATATACTTAACTTGATAAATAAGTACTATCGTTTCATAAAAATATCTATTCTATTTTCCTCTCCAATCCTATAAAAATCATTTATTCTAGTATAGATATAAGAAGGGATTGATCATAATAATCAATCCCTTCTTATCAAAATATAATACCTTTAAAAATCTTAGTTCCAAATTTCATTTACCCATTCAGGATGATCAATAAAAGGATTGCGGTTATGTTGATATTTTGTAAAAATCACTTCATTACGCTTTCGCTCTAAATCATCCACCGGGTCTTGTTCATTCCATTTTAATAAAACAGATAGTTTCCCCATGTATGGATCTTTATTGTTATTCACTTTTTCATTTAGTTCTAAATCTATTTCGCCGTTGTCTCCCTCGTAACGAACAGCCATATAAAACAGCATTCTAGCAATATCTCCTTTTACACTATCACGAGGTTCCCAAGAATCACTATCATATTTACATTCTGTCGCTTCAGAATGATTTACACCACCATTATCAAAATCTAGATTTCCACGTGAACTATTTACAGATACATCCGTCGCTCTTAAATGATGTAGATCTGTTCCAGGTCCTGCAGTCGTTCCAAAGTCACCGTGAGATTTTGCCCAAACATGCTCACGGTTCCAGTTATTTACTCCTGATCCATTCGTAAGCTTCCCTTGCGAACGACCAGTATATAAGAGTATCACATTATTTTTATTATTTGGATCTTCATCAGTATCTCTTAGTGCTTCCCAAACCGCACTGTATGATAACTTTGTATGATTATCAATAATATTATGCAGTTCCTTCTTTAATTCTAAGCCCGTTTTTCCTATTGCGTTATTATAATATGTATCGTCATAACTTTTTACAATAATCTCTTGTGCTGATGCAGGAGCTACTTCACCGTGTATAGTATCTGTGAATGATAGAGATGCAGAACCTAAAATAAAAAATGAAGATAGTGTAATCATAGCAATCTTTGTCTTTCGAAACTTCATATACCCATTCCCCTTTAAAATATAATTTGAAGCTACTAACTAAAAAATGCTTTCTCCCCCCCAAAACTTTTAGAAACCCATACCCACCCTTTTCTTTTTATTTAATACAAAACTCTATTGAGTTTATATCATTTCCAAACTTTTTGTTTATCTACTTTCCAAACAATTTTACTTTTCACAAGAAATATCCTTCTCCCGTAAAGATTATTAAAATATTCTTTACAATTAAAAAGTAGTTTAATATTAACTTATAAATTTAAATTTTTTTATGCAATAATGCATATTTGATAAATACTAAAAAAACAGTTTGAATAAAAAGCATTCAAAGAAAACCATGCAACAAAAAAGGTAGCGTTTAGGACAGAAATAATAAAAATCAAGATGATAGCTCTACTTTTCCTTTTTCCATAACTGTCTTTATTTTTGTGTAAAACCTTTCTTTCTCTGAATAATACGTACAAAAATAGATTGGATACCATATAGGCACCAATCTATTTTAATTAAAGAAACTGTGTCAATTCTGAGTTCACAACACGTTGTGCAGTAATGATAACACTGTCAGCTGTTAGTCCATAAACACTATATAGTCCACCAGGTTGATTAGGAACAATTTGAACTTCATATTCAAATGCTTGTCCAAAAGCAGGATGAACTAAACTTAGAGTTTCAAAAGTTGAAGCATTAGAATTCACATTGAAGTTTACCTGTTCAATTAATACTAATGAACCGTCAAGTCTAAAAACTCTAGCTACTCCAGTAAGCGGGCCCGCAGTACGGTTAAGGATCTTCACCCTAACTCTATTTGCATTAGCAGGTTGATTTCCTACGTTTTCAATTGGTCCTGTAGTAAGAGCCATATAACATCACCTCCATTATATTATTATGATATTCAATGATGCACATTGATGTTATAGTTTAATTATCCAATTTATTTTAAATAAAAAAGCTTGTTTCTTATATTTTTTATAAGAAACAAGCTTTTCTTTCTCAACTACCATTCCTAAGACAAGTTTATCCGTCTCGAAAGCATTTACAGTTACTTGACGTTTATGCTGGGACAGAACTACTACTATTTACTTTGCATTGAATCTATATATTTTTTAACTACTTCATATACATATTCTTGATTTGCCGCTGCTGTATTTGGGTTGTATTTCCCGCCGTTTGTTTTATTATTAGATAACACTCGAATTCCTAAAAATGGGACATCATAAGCTTTCGCGATTTGAGCTGCTGCAGCTCCTTCCATTTCTTCTACAGATGTACCGTATTTTGTATGGAACCACTTAATTCTATCAACTTCATTATTCCAAACGTCTGCTGAACCAATCGTACCTTCAACTACTTTACCTTTTGTATACTTATCTTTCACTGCATGAGCCGCTGCAAGTAATTCCTTATCTCCTTCGTAGTATCGGATTTTCTCAGCATTTGGATCTTCTCCTGCACTTCCTTCAGAAGCCATTAAGTCCATAGATATCCATTTTGTCGGCTCAATTCCTTGGTTCTCATCCTTATTGGTTGTTTTTAATGAACCTATATTTGCAACTTGTTTTCCTAACACAATATCAAATACATTTAAATTTGGATCATGTCCACCTGATGTTCCTTGGTTAATAATTGCTGTAGGTTTATATTTTTCAATAGCCACCGCTGTAGCAGCTGCTGTATTCTCCATTCCTTTACCTGTTTTCGCAACGATTACAGGATAATTGTCGACAGTTCCTTTATAAAATACAAAAGTTCCAGACTTTTCTTCTTTCACATTTTTTAGCCTTTTCGCAAACTTTTCTGCTTCTATCGGCATTGGCCCTTGAATTAAGATTGGTTTTTGATTGCTTTTTGCCTCAACTTGTTTCGGACTCGCATCACATCCTGCAAGTATCGAGAATAACAATGTAACAGTAGTTACTAGCGCAGCACATTTTTTCAACGTATTCTTCTTCATAAATAATCTCTCCTCTTTCTCTTGTTGTTTTCTATACTCGATGCTTTTGGTCCAAACAAAAAAAGTTCTAGAAATTGTAGAAGATTCTCTACTTTCTAGAACTACGGTAGTCAAAGTTAATGAAGCAAAAGATGAGACCAATGCTACATTATAGAACGGTAGCGCACATTACACAGGGCGACCGAATACTTTAACCCGTAGTCCAGTTCTTTCATTGGGAACTAGGTAGAAACGCTCGGACCATATTACCGAGTATATACGAGTGATGTTATTCAAAATTATTATATGGATAATATAACAAACTACTAGTATATGCGCAAGAAAAAAAGTGAACATTTTCGATACAATAACTTAAAATGTTCGTTTTTAAATGAAAATCAGACAAAAAACCTATCTCTTAACAGATTTTTTCATTAAAAACTTTTATATACTAAACTAGATTCCCACTCAACAGCCAATCTTTTACAAGCAGTTTCTTTCTTTCCCAACTTCCTCACCTAATTTTGATGTAAAAACCTTACTGCCCGGGATAAAATGTGCTTCCATCCAATTCACAATTATTTCTTCCAACTCTGGATGAAGTGGCTTTCCTGGCGATTGCTAGTACTGGACATGTTACTTGTTGTAAATCTTTATAAATATCATGATGAAAAATTAACATATGAGACTAGTAACAAGACACCTATGGGCATTTACAGAAAAGTTGTCGCATATACACTCGTCTTTGTAATGCTTTTCAAAAAAAACGTGGTTGCCACATAAAAAAATGTAGCAACCACACTATATGTAATTCCATCTCATTCAAGGGATGATGAACAGCAATTCTTTGTGGTTCCACATCTCGTTCTTAAAATCCCCTTTTATAAGCCAAACCGTAAACAAAAATATAGCAGCACATACTAAACGAACAAAAACGAGTTCAATTGAGAAAAGTCCTGTGAGACGAGAAAAGAAGCCAACAGAACCAAATATGGACATAGCTAGAGCTAGTTGTGTTAATGCTTTTTTGTTCATGATGAATCTCCTTATATCTGCACATATTTGTAAGATATGATTATCGTTTTTCTGGCATACCATCTCGAGTGATTATGTTAGCCCACATTTGATTAGGGATTTCTAATTTACTTCTGCTATCTCGAGGCAGGATGATCACAATATTCTCTTCTCTGCCTTCCTCTACTTTTTTCACCCAATCTGGTTCCATTAATATCTCTCTACCTAATGCAAATAGAGGTACATCTTTCTCCAATACATCTAGCGCTTCATCAGGTGTATAAATGGATCCTAGTGAAATAAAACTAGTTCTGCCAGCAATGACATCTCGAAAGATTTCTGTCCGTGTTAATGTTCGATTTGAACCGCTCCGCGGAAGAGACCACACATTCTTTACAGAAAGATGTAGATAGGAAAGCTCTTGGTCAGCCAACCTATTTACAAATGCTACTGTATCATCCATCTTTATACCCGATTCCTCCTGCTCTTCAGGTGAAAATCGATAGCCTATAATAAATTGCTTGCTAGCATAGTGATCACGTACACGTTTTACTTCTTCTATAACAGCAAGTGGGAAATTCATTCTTTTCTCTAATGAACCTCCCCAATGGTCGCTACGGTGATTAGAATAAGCAGAGAAAAATTGTTGAATTAAATATCCATTCGCACCATGAATTTCTACACCATCAAATCCCGCTTTGATAGCTAAATAGGTTGCTCTTCCAAAGTCTTGAATCGTAGATACAATTTCATCTTCACTTAACTCACGGGGGGTATATTCTTCTCCAGCTTCTTTATAAATGCTTGCTACAATACCGCTTGGACTAACCATTTGTTCTCCGCCTGTATACCCTGGAAGAGATTCACTACCGCCATGATGAAGCTGTAAAATCGCTCTTGCCCCTTTTTCTTTAATTGAAGTTGCTAGATTTGTAAGACCACTGATACTCTTCTCTTCATACACTTTCATTTGTCTAGGAAAGCTTGTAGCTACAGGTGAAATCGTAGCTGCAGCTGTAATAAACATCCCTGGACCTTCTGCTCTTCTTCTATAGTAGGCAAGCTCTTCGTCGGAAACACGCCCGTCTTCTTGACCGGAGTAAGTTGTCATAGGTGCAACTACAACTCTGTTTTTAAGAGTAGTTCCATTGGCAAGATTATATGGCGATAGTATCTTGTTATATTTTTGTTTCATCATTGTATCGATTCCCCCATCATTCTATTTTTCTGAAGCTGAATTCATTGTATTCTTGATTATCACATAAGTAAAATGAATGTTTTTCATTTATTGCATTCGACTTTCTCATGTATAATAAAAAGAAGAAGGAGATGAAAAATATTGAATTTTTTTCAGTTAGAAGTCTTTTTAAAAGTTGTAGAGAATGGAAGTTTTACAAGAGCAGGAGACCAAATAGGACTTACTCAATCAGGAGTCAGTCATAATATAACAGCGCTAGAGACAGAACTTGGTGTGAACTTATTAAAACGTGGACGAAATGGAGTATCTTTAACCACTGCAGGTGAGTATATTATCCCCCATATACGTGCAATTGTTGAAAATATGGCACATATTGAGCAAAAGGTTGCAGCTGTGAATGGGATGGAAATGGGAAAACTTTCAATTGGGAGTTTTCCCAGCTTTACTGCTAGATTTATACCATCTTTATTTTCTATCTATAAAGAAAAATTCCCTAACATAGAGATAAGGCTTTATGAAGGAGGTTACGATGAAATCATAAAATGGGTAGAAGAAGGAACCGTAGATTTTGGTTTTGCAGCATTACCAGTCAAAAGTGTTAAATTTATTCCTCTGTTAAATGATCCCTTATCCGCTGTGATATATGAAGGTCATCATTTCGAAAATAATTCTATTATCAATTTAGAAGACTTTATTGGAGAAAACTTTATTATGTTGCGATCCGGCTGTGAAACACTGATAGAAGAAAAATTTCGTGAAGCAAAGATAAAACCAAACATTTCATACGATATTAAAGATAACCAAACAGTGCTTTCAATGGTTGCTGGAAAGCTAGGAATTACAATTATGCCTGACCTAGCCTTATCCAAAGAACTAAAAGATATACGTAGTCTACCGCTGAATCCCAAAATCTTCAGAGAGATTGGATTGGTTAAGAAATCAGCAAAAGAACTAACTCCAGCCGCAACAGAATTTTCCAAGATTGTTCAAGACTATTTTATAAACCGCTAATGCAAATACGATCTTATATAAAACAATAATTCAATTAAAAGCTCATTTTGATCAATTTTTTCAAGAATAAAAGGGCTTATTTTATCCATCAAAGTTTTAAACTAACATTTGTTATGTTGAATTAAAATTATGATGGATAAAAAATCTAACTTGCAGAATATTTCTTTATCCCGCTATTTAAGCGGTAGTCAAACTCCCACAAATAGCGGGATAAATCATTATCTAAATTAGAACTTCTTTTCCCTATGTATATTTACTTCGTTACCTCTCCAAACTGCGCTCTCGTCACTTTCGCCAAGTCATCTACTTTAAGCTCAATTTGTATACCAATTTTCCCGCCACTTACTATCATCGTTTCAAGTGATTGGGCACTTTCATCAATACATGTAGAAAATAACTTCTTCATTCCGACTGGTGAACAACCACCACGAATATATCCTGACACTTTCGTAATATCTTTCACAGCAATCATTTCAATCTTCTTTTCACTTACTGCTTTTGCGGCAGCTTTTAAATTTAGTTCCTCATCTACCGGAATAATAAACACATGATAATTTTTACTATTCCCTTGAGCGATTAACGTTTTATATACTTCTCTCACTTCTCTTCCAATTTTCTCGGCTACTGATACGCCATCAATTTTCCCATCGTCTGGATCATATGACATCATCGAATATTCAATTTTTTCTTTATCTAATATTCGCATCGCATTTGTTTTATCTTTTTTCATAACGTTCTCCTTAAAAGGTTATTTCATATTATTAAGTTTTATTATACACCCTTTTCCATTTCTCCTACATAACTTCACGTATATTTCAAAACTAAAAATATTGATAATTCAAAAATCATCTGATATAATTTGGAAAAACTTATGTTAAGGAGAGATTTGTAATGCGAAATTTTAATACTTCTTTCCAACTTCATCATCATACGTAACGCCGTGTATCCGAAGAAAAATTTTTCTTCGTGGGTACAGGGCTTTTCCTGTTGACCCACGAAGCGTTCATAAAGCTATGTGGGTATTTTTATACCCGCATAGCTTTTTTTAATTTTAAAATAGGAGTGATTACAATGGAAATGAAAAATGTAAAAGGCACAAAAGACTATTTACCAGAGGAGCAAGTGCTGCGAAATAAAATTAAAAGGGCTTGTGAAGATACGTTTGAACGATACGGATGCAAACCGTTAGAGACACCAATGTTAAATATGTATGAGCTTATGTCTTACAAGTACGGCGGTGGCGATGAAATATTAAAAGAAATATATACACTAAAGGATCAAGGAAAACGTGATCTTGCCTTACGATACGATTTAACTATTCCATTCGCAAAAGTTGTGGCAAAGAATCCGAACCTCCGCCTCCCTTTTAAACGTTATGAAATCGGGAAAGTATTTCGAGATGGGCCAATTAAACAAGGAAGATTTCGCGAATTTATACAATGCGACGTTGATATAGTCGGTGTAGAATCAGTCATGGCAGAAGCGGAACTCATGAGCATGGCGTTTGAGCTGTTCCAAACATTAAACTTAGAGATAACGATCCAATATAATAACCGAAAATTGTTAAATGGTATTCTTCAGGCCATTAACATCCCTACTGAATTAACAAGTGACGTCATTTTATCATTAGACAAAATCGAAAAGATTGGGATTGATGGTGTACGAAAAGATGTATTAGAGCGCGGCATTTCTGAAGAAATGGCTGATACAATATGTAATACTGTATTATCTTGTCTAAAGCTTACAATTGTTGACTTTAAAGAAGCTTTCAATAACCAACTCGTTGCCGATGGCGTAAACGAATTACAACAATTACAGCAATATTTAATCGCTCTCGGAATAAGTGAAAATACAATATTCAATCCGTTTTTAGCAAGAGGACTCACAATGTATACAGGGACTGTATATGAAATCTTCCTAAAAGATGGCTCAATTACATCTAGCATAGGTAGTGGCGGCCGTTACGATAACATTATTGGAGCATTCCGTGGTGATAATATGAACTATCCAACAGTCGGTATCTCATTCGGTTTAGACGTTATTTATACAGCACTTTCGCAGAAAGAAACAATATCATCTACAGCGGATCTATTTATCATCCCACTCGGGACAGAGTTACAATGCTTACAAATCGCCCAGCAATTACGTTCTACCACTTCCTTAAAAGTTGAACTTGAGCTAGCTGGACGCAAATTAAAACGTGCCCTTAATTATGCCAACAAAGAGAATATCCCTTACGTGCTTATTATTGGTGAAGAAGAACTTAGTACAAACACTGTTGTGCTGCGGAATATGAAGGAAGGTAGTGAGGTGAAGGTTCCCCTTTCTTCTTTGAAAGATAATCCATTTAATAATTATTGTAATATGCCTAGCACGTTATGATTGTGAAATGTGCTCAAAATGTAAATCAGGTAAATTAAAAAAGGGCTGTCCGCACATAACAGCCCTTTTTCCTAAACGAACAACACCTTCGTAAGTGAAATTATATTAACGATTTTTCGAATATATCTATCATAACTTACACTATATCAACGATAAGTAGATATTTTCATTTTATAGATAATCAAGCAATCAGTTTACATAAAATAATTATAATCAATCTAATCCTACAAATCTTTAACATCCCATTACCTATTTTGATAATATACGGTTTTCCAATCCCACTACCAATTCAAGAAAAATCCACAGCCGTCTCTACTATAGCACTTTACCTATTAACTTTTATTTTGTGTATTCCGACTCTCCAAAACCTTCTCCATATTATGAGTTGCCCATTCCATCATTAATAGAATCACTGGACGAAGTGATTCACCAAGCTCAGTTAACGAATATTCTACTTTTGGCGGCACTTCACGGTATACTTCACGATGTATGATGCCATCTGCTTCAAGTTCTCTAAGCTGAAGTGTTAACATTCTTTGTGTGATATTAGGTTTTAATCTTTTTAATTCATTAAACCGCTTTGTACCATCTAATAAATGATACAAAATTACCCCTTTCCATTTCCCTCCAATCACCTCAACCATAGCTTCAACTGGACAAGAATATTTATTTAAAAATGGGTAATTTATATTATTTTCATTCGAACAATCCATAATAAATCCCTTCCCTTAACATTAGTATCTTTTTTGATACTATACCACATAAATGTGCGTACTTGTATCTACGTTACTTTAAAAATATAATTTACTTACAAAAATAAATCCATGAAAAGAGGAACTTTTATGACAAATACAAACCAAATTACAAAAGAAAAAATTATGGAGGCTTTTCATTTCAGACATGCATGTAAAGAGTTCGATCCTATGCACAAAATTTCAGAAGAGGACTTCAAATTCATTTTAGAAACAGGAAGACTATCCCCTTCTTCTTTTGGATATGAGCCTTGGAAATTTATTGTCGTACAAAATAAAGAATTAAGAGAAAAACTACAACCGTATTCATGGGGCGCTGGTGGGCAACTTGCAACAGCAAGCCACTTCGTCATTGTTCTTTCAAGAAACATTAAAGATATGCACTATGATGCAGAGTATATTAAATATATGATGAACGATATTATTGGATTGCCTGAAGACACTCAAAAAATTAGATATGAATTCTTCAAAAAGTTCCAGGAATCAGATTTTAACTTATTACAATCCGATCGTGCTGTATTTGATTGGGCATCTAAACAAACTTATATTGCTTTAGGTAATATGATGACGAGCGCAGCTCAAATCGGTATTGATTCTTGTCCAATAGAAGGGTTTGATAAAGAGGAAGTAGATTCTTTACTTCGTCAAGAAGGCATTATACAAGGTGATAATCTTGAAGTATCAGTTATGGTTGCCTTTGGTTACCGTAAAGAAGAGCCAAAGCGTGATAAAACAAGACAGACTATGGATACAATTGTTGAATGGATTAAGTAATATAGCACAGACAAATAATGCTCCTAATAGCTGTATACTCATACTAAAGAAGAATCAGTTGTTTTCTTACGTATGAATTTGGTTTTTCATGGAAAGATATGTTAGTATGTATACAGTTTGAGTGCTCTATTTTTAGAGTCGAACAGGAGGAGAATGAATATGTCTGATATTGAAGTTGGCGAAGTGTTTACTCTTAGTGATGAGAATAACGAAGAGCAAGAAGTAGAAGTACTTGGAGCGATGGATGTCGAAGGCGCAGAGTATATTGCAGTTGCCTTTGTTGAAGATATCCAAACAGAAACTGAGGAAGACATTGATATTTTCTTTTTAAAAGTAGAAGAAGATAATGAGTTTTCATACATTGAAAATGATGAAGAGTTTGATAAAGTATCTGCTGCTTTTGATAAGATTTTAGATGAACAAGAACAAGAGTAAACACGAGGGGGATGCATATCCACCCTCTTTTTTTATTCATCACTCATTCAGTGATTTATGCAGTAACTCCAGTACATCTTTCATCGCAAAAGGTCCATCTTTTTTAACATGCTCCGCAAATTCTGAAACGAGACGTAATGTTCTCACACTTTCGATTGGATGTTCTCCTGATGCACTTTCAGCTGAAAGCATAACTGCATTCGTCCCGTCCAGTACAGCTTGAAACACATCAGTCACCTCTGCTCTTGTTGGAATAGAATGATCTACCATAGATTGAAGCATTTGTGTTGCTGTAATGACATATGTATTTGTTCGATTACATTCCTGAATCATCATTTTCTGTAAAAGCGGAATGCATTGATATGGTAACTCTACTCCTAAATCGCCCCTTGCAATCATAATTCCATCTGCTGCTTTACATATATCTTGAAAATTCTCGATTGCTTCCATCGTTTCTATTTTTGCAATTAAATTAGGTGACGTTTCTTTATACTGTTGTATAAAATCTCGTATTTCTTTTATATGACTAGGTTTTCTTACGAAAGAACATGCGATAAAATCAACATTCTCTTCTAAAAGAAACTGAATATCTTTTTTATCTTTCTCTGTAATAGCTGGTAAACGAACAACCGCACCTGGTAAATTAACTCCTTTATGAGATGAGATATTGCCACCTGTTTTAACCTTTGTTTCTATTTTGTCCGTACTTATCTTTTCAACAATTAATTCAACTTCTCCATCATTAATCAAAATTCTACTGTCTACTTTCACATCATTCGCAATTCCTTCATAATCAACACTTGCTTCTGTATTACTCCCTGTAACTGGTTTTGTATGTAAAATAAAAGAATCTCCTGCCTGAAGTGTAATTTGCTCTCCCTTCACTTCACCCAATCTTATTTTAGGACCTTGTACATCACCCAAAAATTTAATAGAGTCATCTAATGATTTCACTAAACGAATGATGTCTTTATGACTTTCATGCGTGCCATGCGATAAATTCAGTCGAACAATTTTCATACCATTCTTTATTAACTGTGCTAACGTTTCTTTATTATTACTTGCGGGTCCAATTGTACAAATTCGATCGATTGTCATTTTTGTCACCATCCTTTTTTTAATAAGTTTCCCATATGAACTTAAAAATAACAGAGATAATGACATGAATAGATTTAAATTTACACGAATTTCATAAAGTTAAACCTGTATCCCTTGCTGGCTAAGCATTAGAAGATATATTCGCTTTTTTGCAAATGAAGACATGTTGAATCGAAAGTAAAAGAAAAGTTAAGTATGGGATAAACCATTGAGAGTTTCGAAATTTTCAT